>JACKCT010000018.1 GCA_020633895.1 Deltaproteobacteria bacterium
TGCTGATCCAGCGCCGCTTCTCCGTCACCGCGCCAGATGCCGTCGTCGATGGTCAGGAAATAGTGCCATAGCGTGCCGCCCACACGCACGAAGCCGAAATCGTACCCGCCCGACGCCGCCAGGTGCCAGGCGGTCACATCCGTGTGCTCGGCAAGGCCCGCAAAGCTGTCCAGCCACACTTCCGGCAGGTTGTAGCCCGCGCGCAGGCCGATGTACGCACCCGGATCCTCATTGTCCGCATAGGCCGGTGCGACCGACAACGTCATCACCACGGCCACAAAAACAAAACGCGACCACATCTTCATCGAAATCTCCTCCTCGCGATGCACGGGCGATGCATCCCACCAGCCAGCTTTTCACACTTAACATGACTGACCGACGGTCGGCAACGAAAATCCGTGACCGCCGGTTTCGCTAAGGTTTGGAAATTTCGGGGTAATCGTCGGCCACATAGACGATAAGCTTCTGCCCTCGGGAAAGCTCCGCCCCCTCGGTTAGGCCGTTCCAGGCGCGCAGGGAGGGCAGGCTCGTGTCGTAGAGGCGACCCAGGGAATAGAGGGTCATCTTCGCCTTGACCTTGACCTCCATCCGACGCACTCCCCGCAGATCCTGCCAGGGCGCCGTCGCCGTCTCGGCCAGATTCACCCGCTCCAACGCGTCGGCGTACTCGGCCGGAACGACGACCGCGTATCCTCCAGGATCGGCGGGCGCATAGCCGGTGCGCAGCTCGGGATTCGCGTCCCGCACTGTCCCGCCCGGCACTCCCGCCAACGTCTCCAAGCGCATCAGATCCGTGAGCGGACGCAGCGTCAGCCCCGCCGTGGAAGCCGTGGCGATCTTCGGCAGCGTGTAGCCGTATTTGGCCGCATCGCTCAGCAATCGCCGCGCCGCGAGGATCTTGGGCACGTAGTCCGCCGTTTCCTTGCGCAACAGACCCCGGTCGCGCAGGGCGAAGAAATCCTTGGGCGCGCCCGATTCGATGAGCCGCGCCAGATCGCCCTTGCCCAGATTGTAAGCCGCCATGGCCAGATACCAGTCGCCGAATTGGTCATAAAGTTCGCGCAGATAGGCGGCGGCGAACTGCGTGGCGTCGTCCGGGTCGAAGCGGGCGTCGACAAACGCATCCCGACGCAATTTGTGCAGCCGGGCCGTGGCCGGCAGGATCTGCCAGAAACCCCACGCGTCCGATTTGCTCACCGCCCGCGGGTTGTAGAGCGATTCGACAAACGCCAGCGCCAGCAAGTCCTCGGGCACATTCGCCCGACGCAGGTGCCCCGCCAGCCGTTCCCGCCATTGGCCATAGCGATCGAGCGCGGACTGCGTCCGGTCGTGTGTGACCTTGAGGCGGTATTCGGCAAGAAATTCATCGACCGACGGGTGCGTCGTCTCGGGAATCGGCGGCAGGGTGGGCAAGTCGATGCGCTCGGCCTGGGCGTCGGCAATGGCGGCCATCAATTCGCGGCTCGATAGCCCGTCACCCTCGATGCCGTCGGCATCCACCGGCAACAGGGGAAAGTCCTGGTCGGTCATGGGAATCGGCGTAGGCGTAGGGTAGGAGTCGGGAATGTCGCCCACGTCCTGGGCGAAGGATGGCGATGGAATGAGCATCAGAGCGAGCAAGAGGCCTGCCGCTGTCGTAAATCGTCCTTGAAAACGAATCGATCCTTCAGCTCACGCACGCGGCCCGAATTCTACGTGATTATCGCTAATCGCTCGTGAGCCGCCCGATCCAATCGTTGCCGCGCTCCTTGGCCGTCTCCACCATCCGGCCATGCGGTTGTCGATCTCGTAGACGTAAAGGCATGGTAGACGGCATAACCCAAAACGGTCGAAAAACGATATCCATGACGTAGTGCTGCTTGATGAACAGCGTGGAGACGGAAATCAGCGCCGCCAGCGCGATGCCGATCGCCCCGTAGACACGGTGGTAATGCCAGAGGATCAGACCGGCCAGCAGCGTCATGCTGGCATGGATGGACGGAAGCATTACCGCGTTGTCGGCCGAGTAGATGACCGACATCACCCAGAATGAGAAATTCGTAACCTCGAACGACGGCCGCTCGATATGGACAGGATAGGTCAAGAAGACGAACCAGCAGGTCACGAAGCACGCCACGTAGGCCGTCACCAGGCGATCGAGGCCTTGGGTTCGCGAATGAGCAGCAGGGGCACGAAGAACATCGGATAGAGCGCCACGTAAGGCAACGTGAAATACCGATGAACGGAATGCTGTTGTCGAAGGGCATCGGAGGGTGTGGGCCGTGGCCGGATTGACGACCGATTGAACGGCGAAATAGCCCAGCGACCAAACGGCGAATAGGCCGACGATTGTGAAGCCCTGCGTCGTTGCGACCGGGTGGGACGGCGATTCATCGGGCCCAGGCGATCCCGGCATCGCAGGTAGTCAAAATACGTCAACGAAAAGCCGATGATAAACTCCATCCAATACATCGGCCAGATCATGAATTCGCGAGGATAAATCATGTCGACGGCGGTCAAGACGAATAGGGCGATCGTCAGGTTCAACGCCAGGCGCAGGCACAGCCAGCGATAGGGCTGGCCGTATTTGCTGATAAAAAAACCGGTGGACCGGTCGATTTTGGTCATCCAATGCGGCATTGCCACCGCCCCCTATCATCTCTCTCGGACGCACGGCCATCGGCCGCCAATTCAAATCAAACCGACCATGGGTCGGACTCCACATTCGATAGGGTACACAAGAAGAAAATTAAGCGTCAACGGAAAGTTACGGGAAACGACATATTCCTGTCTTAGGGGTGCCATGTTGCGTTGGTGGTGTCGCGCCGATGTAACGATACCCCTCACACACCTTCAGAGCCGCGACCGTAAGGGAGCGGGTTGGTGCAACCCTGTCCTGAACGATTGGATGAGAAACGGAAAATTCACACCTTCTCTCGAACTAAAGTTCTCGCGAAAGTGTGGCACCCGTCAATTCTCAAGTCTATCGGAGCGAAGCGACGTCCCCCAAGGCATTCCCAACAACGCGCCAGCGTGCAGGATTGCCCTGCAATCCGTCAGTCCGCCGGGACTACCCGGCTAGAGGCGCATGGGCATGATGACGGCTTTGAATCCCGGGTCGGAGGGGGATTTGATGAGGACGGGGGAGAAGGCGTCGTTGAAGGCCAGGTTGACGTCTTCGTCCCGAACAACGCCCAGGGCGTCCTGGAAGTAGCGGGCGTTGAAGCCGATCTCGAAGGCCTCGCCGTCGTAGGTGACGGCCATTTCCTCGCTGGCCTTGCCCAGGTTCGGGTTCTCGCAGGACAGCTCCAGGATTTTTTTGTCCAGGCTGAATTTGACGCCCCGGCCCAATTCCTCGGACAGCAACGCCACGCGACGCAGCACGGAGACCAGCTCGTCCCGGCTGGCGGTGAGGACACGATTATTGCCCGCGGGGATGACGGCGCCGTATTCGGGGAACTGGCCGTCGATCAGGCGGATGATGTACAGCACACCCCCGGCGCGCACGACCAGATTGCGTTCGGGGAAGGCGATCTCGATGTCGCCGTCCAGGCCGTCCAAGGCCTTGCGCAGCTCGCCCACGCCCTTTTTGGGCACGATCACGCCGGGGGAGACCTTCAGTTTGGACCCGTCGGGCAGCGGGCGCTCGCATAGGGACAGACGGTGTCCGTCAGTGGCCACGGCCCGTAGGACCGGCTTGCCGCCGTTGTCGGACGTCTCCAGGTACACGCCGTTCAGGTAGACCCGCGTTTCGTCCTGGCCGATGGACCCGGAAACCTTCTCGAGCATCTCGGACAGATCCGCGGCGGGGAACTTGGCGAATTCCTCGTCCTTGTAGTCGGGAAGGATGGGATACTCGTCGGTCGCCAGACCCAGGATGTGGAAATCGGCTTTGCCGGCCTGGATGTTGACCCGGTCGCCGTCCTCCAGCTTCAGACGCACTTCCCCGGGCGGCAGTTCACGGACGATCTCGAAGAGCTTCTTGGAAGCGACGGTGATCGAGCCGGTCTTTTTGACCTGGGCTTCGTAAAGACCCTTGAGGCCGACTTCCAGGTCGGTTCCGACAATCATGAGCCCGCCTTTTTGAGCGTCGAGCAGGACGTTGCTCAGAATCGGCAGGGTGGTGCGCCGCTCGATGACCGATTGGACGCGGGACAGGCCGGCGACAAACTCATCCTTGGCGATGACCAACTCCATGGCGGTACCTTGGCTCCTCTTCTATAGGGCTGATTCTATAAGAACCATTAAATATATCATCGTCATAGTAGGGGCTGGGGAATCTCGGGATAACGCGCCTAACCACCGATTTTCCCGTAGCATTCTCCCTGTGGATCACCCTGGGGGCAGTCCTTGGCCAACTTGCGGTCCAATGTGGGAGAAATTTCGCCCACACCTTCTATACAAGATTCTCCACACTTTGACCACAGCTTTGTCCCCGACATCGACCGACAATCGACACCGGCCTTCGCCAACGGAAAAACGGGCGGGACCACTACTTCGTTGGCGCCTTGAAGAGTGTATTTAACAAAAATGTAAATCCATGATCAATTTTGAGACGACGGCGACAATCCTTTTCTCTTTTGTGAAGATTTGAATGGAAAATCACGTGTTTATCCGCGAGGTTCCAAACCGCTTGTAGCGACGATGACAGGACGCCGAATGAAATTTCTCGAATCACCGTTCAACAAATACCATCGATTTTTCATGGACTTTTCCGACATATCGTCCGGGTATTCACGCGGGAAAAGTCGATTTGGACTCCTTGGTCGGCTTTTTTGACTTGACGCGTCAAACGCAGCGCGTTAAAAAGGCTCACCGACGGCGGAGAAGAGGATCTTAGAGACAGCCATCCGCCCCGTTCTTTCAAATCTCGAAATCGCAAGATTGGCAGCAAGGGCCCAGACGAATCTACCATTGCATTCCAACCTTTTTGATAAGGCGGCGAGCCAACAGGTGGTACGACCGACGTCGCTTTCTACAGAAACGCCTGCCGACCCAACGACCTCACGAATGCGCTTGCTGCCACGATTTCCCGATAGAAGCATCTCAAGAAATTGCGATGCGCGAAAGCCCCACCGAGACCCGGTGGGGCTTTCGTTTTGCGGTTGGTTTGTCGAGTCCGATTACGATTAGTTGTGCGTAACGCGCAACGATTGCGGCCATAGGTCGAAGGTGGCGTACTGATCGTAGGCCGCGCTCGACATGTCGACCTCGTCGATGCCGTCGTATCCGCTCCAATCGGTGGTGAAGAAGGGCAGGTTGCCGTCATTCACTCCGCCGTCGGAGAGCGACAGATGCACCGCCTGCGCGCTGTTGAGAGCGGTTGCATCCACGGTGATCGTAATCGTTTGGGGCGCAAAGCCGTCCACATCCATAGGATCCACGACGAAATTCACCGGGAAATGCCCATAAGGCACCGTGTTGCCGCCGAGTTGCACGATGTCGGCCGTGAAGGTGATGCGGTCGGTGGTCTTGGTGCGGCCGGGAGCGGCATAGACGGAGACGTAGGCCGTGACCGACGAGGAGTTGGCGTCGGCGTCATAGCTGGTGATCCGGTGGCCGGTGGTGTCGTCGACCCAATAGAGGTCCGAGACGAACCAGCCGTCCTCCACCGCCATCTCGCCGGGCAGATACTCGTTCAGACCCTGCATCGAGCCTGATTTCATCATCTTGGACGACCAGTTGGGCAGGTTGTCGTAGTAGCCCTGCCCCGGCGCGTAGGTCAGCAGGGCAAACGGCGCCAGGTCATGATAGCCCTCGTCGTAGTAGATATTCCACCACTCGGCGGTGCCGGCCGGGCCGCCGAAGACACGGTCGAGTTCGGCCTGATTAATGGCCGCGACGGCGTCGGGTGACAGCAGCGGATCGGGTGTCGGATCGGCAAGGTAGCGCATGGCCGCGTGGCGGTTGCAAGGCGGGGTTCGATGGGCCAGGTCGCCGAGCATGTAGCGCAGATCCTTGACGCTCCCCGGACGCACCGCCGAAGCCTGGCCGAAGAACGACGACCAGATCTCGTTGTAGTAGTCCAACACCTCCGTCAACCGCGCGGAACCGCCGCTGCCGATCAGGAAGTGGAACGCCATCCCCAGGTACGCTCCCAGGTCGAGGTGCACCACCTCCATGCCGCCTTCGATCAGGCCCTCGGTTTCGCCGCCGGGGTGGTCGTCGTAGGTGCCGGGCAGAAGGTCCATCTCACCCAGATGCCCGCGGACGTTCATGTGCTCCACAAGCATTCCCTGGCTGATGGAGTCGCCCACATTGTGCATCAGGCATCCGACGGCGAAGGCGATCTTCCATTCTTCGCCCGAGTCGATGGCGTCCTGGAGCATGAAATAGTTCAGATGGCGGTTGTGGGGATCGACCATGCCCTCGTCCACGCCCGTGCCGATGGCGCCCGAATCCACGAGAATTCGCGCCAGATCCGGCCAGATCGCGCCTAGGCGTAACTCCCACTTGTTACGTTTGAGCAGTCGGCGGTCATGCTCGGGACCGGGCAGATCCACATCCTTGAGCAGGTCGAGGTAAGCGTCGGCCTCTCGGATGTGAATGGAAGGGCCGTAGGCCTTCGCCGTCGCCGGCCACGCCAAAACGCACGCCAGCGCGGCCAGACCAATGGTCATCAACGCGGATCGCATCTTTTCCCCCAAAGCGGACATGCAGCGGACATGAACCGGATATAAAAATGAACGGCGGCCATTAAGGCGCCCATTAAAGGGCATCACGAGACGGATGGCAATGAATTTAATCGTTCAGAAAATATAATTCGATTCCTCGGTTGCCTCCCCGTCGCTCGCAAAACATGCAAGTGCCCGTCGCCAGATGGTCGAATCCGCTGTAAACTAAGGAGAATCTTGACCGGCGTTATAGATCGAATTGCGGGGGCTCGGATTGACCGCCGATGGGACGAAGCTGCGTTCGTGGGCTGCCTTGGCAATTGAGGCGGCGGCTCCGGCGTTGATCTTCGGGACGTTCTTTCAGACCTATCGTCGCTTCGTCGAAACGACCCTGCACGCCGTGAACGGCCCGCGCGCGGAATTTCTTCAACAGGTGGTCGCCCAACGGCTGCCGACGTCGCCCCTGCTGGTTCTGACCGTCATCTTCACGGCGATGCTGGTCCCCGGACACGTTCTCGACTCCCGGCGAGTGGGCGCTCGTCGCTGGCCCCGTTCGGCGGCGGTGTTTGCCTTGGCGGCGGTCGGCATCCTCCTCACGCAAGGCGCGGCGCGGTCAGCGGTGGCGGCGACGGCGGTGACGTGGCTTGTCGGTGGAAAACTCGCGGATTGGATCGGCGGTTCGGCGGGGATCGACCAGGTCGACCTTCCCCCGGCGATGGCCGCGCCCCTGGCGGCGACATTGGCGACCCTGGCGCTGCTCGCGGATCCGGGGGACATCTGGCCGGCGGCGGCCCTGGCGATTTTCGCGGCTTTGTTGGTCGGGGCTGGACGGACCAACTGGCGCAAGGTGGCGCTCCAGTCCGCGGTGGCGATGGCGGCGGCAGTGGCGGGCACCGCCGTCTGGTACGCGGGCACCCGCCCACCCCGGTTCGATATTCCGGGGCGGCGCTATATGTTGATCGGCATGGGCGTGGCGGCCTTTGCCCACGTGGCGATGCGCGTCGGCGACGGACGGTCGCGGCGGCTGGTCATCGCGGCGGCGATCGCCACGGCGGGGGCGGTGCTGTACACCTCGGTCGCCGTGCCCGGCACTTCGGTCGATTCCGAGGCCGATTTCGTCGGGCAGGCAGCCCGGCCCTGGGAAACCGGAACGGACGCGGCGGTGCGTTCCCTTTGCCGGGTGCGCATGGTGGACAAGGTCCACGTCGCCGGTCACGCCATCCCTCCCGGCGTGTTCGACACCCTGCTCGACGGATGGTGGGTGGAGACGGACTACTACGGCCTGGGCCGCCCCGACCGGACCAAGCCCCAGGGCGCCTTCCGAATCGTCGTGCAAGGCGCCTCGGCCACCGAACCGCGCGATGTGGACGGCCATCCCATCGCCTACACGCAGAATCTGCAGCGCGCCGTCGACTCCTTAAACCGTCCCTATGCCGTGGAAGTCGTCAACGCCGGTATCGGCGCCTCGACCACCTACGGCATGCTCGTCAATTTCCGCCGGTCGGTTGCAGGACTCTCGCCGGATCTGGTGGTTCTTTATCTGCCTCACTCCGATGTCTTGTCCGGCAATGTGCCCGTGCGCGAACGCCTGCTGCACGCCCTGGCGAATCGGGGGGCGTTCCAGGGGTGGAACCCGACCGTCACGGGGCGGCGCGAACTGGCGGCCGATGAACGGCGAAATCGACGCCCGACGTCCATGAACGTCGATCCCTGGAACTTCTACGCCAACCTGATCACCTTCGCCGACGAGGCAAAACGTCGAGGCGTCAAGTTGCTTCTGGTCGCGGAAATCTCCACCGAAGATCTGCATCGCCATGTCAACTTGATGCGTCTGGTCGCGACGCAAACCGACGCGTCATTCTTCGACCCGATGGAAAACTCCGGTGAATGCTCCGTTCCGTTGACGGCTTTGCTGGAGGATACAGTGCACCTGACACCGGCGGGCATGGAATGCGTCGGGTCGCTGATAGCGCAATATCTGGACCGCTCGGGTCTGTTGCCGCCCCGTTCGGCCGAAGGGGAGACGCCATGATGCGTCTGGTCGGCGGTTTGGCGGCTTGGGTGGCGTTGGCGGCCTTGTTGGGTGCCGGTGCGGGTCGTTTGGCCGCGACGCACGCCTCGGTGGATCGCATGCCTCCAATGGAGTTGGCGGAACGTTGGCTGACGGCGCCGGACGACGAGACGGCGGCGATTTGGCGCGATCTGCTGCTCCGGCGCTCGCTGGCGACCGGTGACGGCGATCTGGCGGCGCTGATGGTGGAAGAGATTGTCTCGAAATTGGACGAATCGACGGACCCGGCGACGCTGCTGAAGATTCCCGGAGTGTCCGGAGTGCTCGAAAAAGACGCGAAGACCCGTTGGCTTTTCCTGTCGACCCGGGCGGATTATCTACGCCAACATTGGTCGAACGAGGCGGCGCTCCCGTTGGAGGGGGTGATGGCGAACCTGGACGAAATGGCCGACGACCCGGTTTGGGGTCCGATGGTGCGCATCGAGCGGCAGCGGGCGGATCTGTTCGAAGCGTTCCGCCGGGCGCTCGATGCCCTGCGCGATCTGGTCGCGTCCGAGCGACCGATCCTGCCCGATCCGGACGATCCCCGTCGGGTGCTCGTGGACCGGGCCTTGGAACAACTCGCGTCGGCGGACGACGAAGCGCTTTCTTGGCATTCGCCCCTGGGCACGGCGTCCGGGTCGGATTTTTTCCGGGATCTGAAGGCGGCCTTGCGGACGATTCCGGGGTCCGTGCCTTGGGCGGGGGAGGCGTTTGTCCATGCGGCCTTTTTGCGCGACACGAACGCTGAGCCGGATCTGCAAGCGTTGAAAGACGACATCGCCGCCCAAGCCGGTCGCGCCGACGAGGCCGAGGAGTTCCAACGCTTCCTGGAGCGTCACCGGCCGCCGCGTGTGGCGTCGGCGTCGATGTTGGAGTGAGCGCCCGATGAACCTTGCCTCGCCACCCATTTCCCGATCCCGTCGTGCGTGGACGACGTTGATCGTCGCGGCGTACTGGGCGGCGCTGGTGGGGGCGTTTGTCGCGGCGTTTCGACGAGGGGTGGACGGGGCGCTGGCGGGCGTGACCGGACCGGACGCCGAGTTCATCCGTGAGTCCATCGTCGCCTTGCTGCCGGCGGAGCGAGTGGTATGGCTGGCGAAGGCGATGTTGATCGCCGGTGTCGCGTTCGAGGCGCTCGACCAGGTACTTTTGGGACGGCGGCGCTGGTGGCGGCTGTGGCCCGTGGCGGCGGCGGCGTTGGCGGCGACGGTGGCGGCTCCCGACGGGATTTGGCCGATCGCCATGGGGGCGCTTACGGGCGTGGTGGTGGTGGAGCGCGTCCGGGACTGGTGGTGGGTCGAACGCACCCCCGGCGCTCCGACGCCTCCAACGCCGATTCTCATCTCCCTGGCGATCACGGCCCTGGCCTTGCCTTTCGCGATCGGCGCGGCGGACCCGTGGACCCTCGTGCCGATCTACGCGTCAGGCGCGGCATGCACGGCGCTTTTGGGCGTCGGCCCTCGGCGGGGCGTGACCGTGTGGGCGGTGGGACTGTCCGCGACGGGCGTGGGCGTCGTTGTGTGGCTCGCCTTGGTCGGTTGGGATGTTGAACACGCCACGAACTGGATCATCGCCTTTCCGGTCGTTTTCGCTATCGCGAATCTGGTCGCGGCGACGCGATTCGCCCGGAATGTCGTGACCGGAGCGGCGGCGGCGGTGGTCATCGGCCTATCCGCCTTCCTGGCGTTGGACGCGGTTGCGACCGCCGGTGAGAAGCCGAATGTGACGGGCTGGTGGACGGCCGGCTCCACCGACGTGCCCGATTTCCCCGGCCGACCCGGCGCCAAACTCGCGGGCCGACCCGTGCCTCCCGGCGCGGACCCGCTGCTGCCCTTGGGCTGGTGGGTGGAGGTGGACTACTTCGGCAACGGCCGCCCGTCCCGGAAAAAGGCGCCGGGAACCTATCGCATTGTCGTGCAGGGTTCGTCGTCCACCGAACCGGGCGGCGTGGTGGACGAGAAGTACACCTGGACCGACGTGCTCGAACGCCGCTTGAACGAGCAACGCCGCGGCCGCCCGCCCGTGGAGGTCATCAACGCGGCCTTGGGCGGATCGACCACCTTCGGCATGCTGCTCAATCTCAAGTTGTCGCTCCTGGCCTACGACCCGGACATGCTGCTGCTCTATCTGCCCCATTCGGACGCCACGATGGGCAACGTCCCCTTGCCCGAAAAGCAGCTTTTCGCCCTGGCCCAACAGGGGGTTTTCGAGAATTTCCGCGAGCAGCCCCCCCGACGAGGCGAGGGCGCCGAGCCCGCGACGCCCAAGGTGTCCGTCCTCAAGTCCTACCGGCCGATCCCGGACGCCGATCGGGTGCGCGAATTGTTCGCTCGCCTGACGGAGCGGCGCCCCGACGCCCCGGCACAGGCCGATGTCCTGGACAACGAGAACCTTTGGCGGGCATCCCAAAACGTCCCGCTGGGGGACTTCATCGAAAACTTGGACGAGTTCATCGACATCTGCCGCGCCCGGCGAATCCGTCTGGTGATTGTCGGCGAGGCGACCACGGACGACATCACCCGCTATGTAAACACGCTGATCGTCGTGGCCGCCGCCAACAAGGTGCCGTTTTTCGACGCCAACGCGCGACTGCCTCGCTGTGGGATGCGCAACGAGAAAATCTTCCTGGACAGCGTTCATCTGCGTCGCGAGGGGCATGAATGCGTCGGCCGATTGATCGCCGAGTTTTTTGAAATGAAAAACCCGGCCGGCTGGGGGCGGCCATGAACGGCGTCAAGGCACCGAGTTTGCGGCGTGCGTTCGCGATGGTTCTCGGCCTGGGGATCACGGCGTTGATCGGAGGGATCACGGCCCGAGCGATGGTAAGGAACGTCTCCCCCGAATTCGCCGACGCCACGGAATTGACGGAACGCTGGCTGGCCGAACCCGACGTGGAACGGCGGGACACGAACCTGATCTACGTTTTTCGTCGGCTGTTGGAAACCGACCACGTCGACGAGGCCCGGTCCATGGTCGCCCCGGCGCTGACGGCCTTCGAACGGCGCGACCGCCTCGACGAAATTGATGCTCTCTTGTCCAATTCTCCGCTGATCGCCCCGGACGCCCCTCGGGCGTTGGAAATCACCTCGGCGTGGATCGAGGCTCATGCCCGGGCCGGGGGATACAGGCGGGTGCGCAACCTCCTGCCGCGCCTGTTGCGTCTGGCCGAGGCGCCGGGGAAAGCCGACGCGGTTCGCATCAACCGGACGCGGATCGAAATGACCATGCTTCTTAGTCTTGCGCCAATCCCCACGGGAACCCCTGATGGTGACGTGGGAGAGCCCTCGCGGGAATGGTCGGCGCTGGCACGGTTGGCGGCGGATCCGGACGCGCCCTTCGAACTGCCCGAGGAGTTGGCCGGCGAGGCGACGGCCGCGCTGAGGTCAGTCTCGACCAAGGCGACCATCGCCGCCGGAGGGATCTACGCAATCGGACAGACGATGTCGCGGGCCCTGCGCGCCGGGGCGACACCGGAACTGGCGGACGCGGTGCAGCGGATGGTGGCGCTGATGGGAGAACAACCGGATCGGGCCGAGGAGCTGGCCTGGTTCGCGTCGCTCATCGACGACAGCGATGTCCCGACCTTGCGGTGCCTCCACGCGCTGGCGCGGGATATTCTTGAAGACAAATCCTATCAACACGGCGAGATGCGCCCCGTCCCGGACGGCTATCCCGCCCCCGCCGAGCGTTGCGCGACGGGAGGATGAAGGATCGCGGATGTTTGTCCGAGCCGCGACCTCTAGGGAGCGGTTGGCGGGTGCTTTGTTGAGGACGATTCCGACATGACAGAGCCGCGAACCGTAGGGAGCGGTTGACGGCGGCCCGGTGATTATCGTTCGATGTTTTCCTGGTCGACACGCTCGACAACGCCGCACACAAGACCGCTCCTTACACGTCGCGGCTCGGGCGTAGGAAAATCGGGGTTCGGCTTGATCGCGGCACTGATGCCGTCACTCAATCGGGCGGCGATCAACCCACCTTGCGGGCGCGGCGGCTCCAGGCCTCGCGGGCGAGCTTGGTGTGGCGGCCGGTCTTGGAGAACTTGGTGTCGGCCACGATGTCGCCCAGCAGGCGTTCGGCGGCCGCGTTATCCGGCGGAGCCACGTCGATTAAAAGCTGCAGGACGATCAGGCTGGCCAGGTATTCCCGGCTCTCGAAGTTGGTGCCGTTCTGGTCCTGGGAGCGAATCGAGCGGCGATAGTTGTCGAAATACGCGATCAGTCCCGGCACCGCGTCGGCGCCGATGTCGTGCGTCACGGCGGTGACGTCCTCGACGCGCTGGGTGTCTCGGGGCGCGCCGGTCAGGTAGTTGAGCATCAACGGCACCGCCGCCTCCGGGTCCACCCGCGCCACCGAGGCCAGGCACGAACGCGTCAGCCGCGCCTTGGGGTCCTCGTGAGCCTTTTTGATGATCTCGACAGCTTTTTGCGTGAATTGGGGATCATCGATGGCCCCGCTCAGATCCAGAGCCGAGACGCACAACTCGATCAGCGGAAAATCGCTGCGGTCGATCACTTCGTCGATCCAGGAGACGAGCGTGTCCCGGTGGGTGATGTGCTCGCGCACGCCGGCCGCCGCCGGGTCGCCCGAATGGGCGCAGACGTGGAAATATTCCATGACCGCCCGTCGGTAGTCCCGAGCCTCCGGCGAGGCGATCAGGGCGTCAACAAACGCGGCGTCCCGGGCATCGCCTCGGGCCAGGCACGCCTTGGTCGCCAGACGGCGCACATCGACGTTCGAATCCTTGGCCCACTTGAGCGCCACCCGGCGCTCGGCATCCGACCAAACCGCTTTCTTGGCCAAGATCCCCAAGGCGTAGGACTTGGCCAGCGCCGCCATTTCGGGGTTCTTATGGTCGGCGAACCCGGCCAATCCGGCCAGATCGCCGGCCTTGGCCGACTTCTCGATTTGAGCCTTGACCAAAAACTTCATATCCCAAACTCGATGTCGAAATAAAAAAACAGCGTCGATCTTTTTCATCGGCGCGCCCGCCGGGTTTCTGAAGACAAATTTTGCTTGTCGGCAAACCGGGGGCCGGATCGGGGATCCTCTCGATTCGCCGTCGGGAAATTGCTAGGGTGACTCGAAGTCCGCCGACCAATCCAGGGAGCGTTCGATGTCCGAATACGACTACCGCAGCGGGATCGAGGTCCTGCCTCAAGAGGTCTACAACTGGCATGTGCGCCCCGGGGCCTTCGAGCGCCTTGTGCCGCCCTGGGAGACGGTCCGCATCGTGGATCCCGGCGACGGGGTGGCCGAAGGCAGCCGCGTGACCCTGGAAATGAAGCGAGGGCCCAAGACCTTCCGCTGGGTGGCCGAGCACTACGACGTGGTTCCCGGCGAGCAGTTCAGCGACCGGCAGATCGAGGGCCCCTTCGCCAAGTGGGAACACCAGCACCTGTTCAAGCTGGAGGCCAAGAAGTTCTGCGTGGTCGAGGATCATGTACGTTACGAGTTGCCCGTGGGGGCTCTGGGCAAGCTGGTGGCCGGGCGATCCATCGCCAAGGACATCCACCGCACCTTCCGCTTTCGCCACGACCGCACCCGTCACGATCTGTCGCGCCATCGCAAGTTCAAGCACAAGGACAAGCTCAAGGTGGCCGTCACCGGCGCATCGGGTCTGGTGGGCGCCGAGTTTTGCAACTTCCTGACCGCCGGGGGCCACGAAGTGGTGCGTCTGGTGCGCCGGGCCGCGGAGAACGCCCGCACCGAGGCCTACTGGGATCCCACCGTCGGCAATATCGACGCCAAGAAGCTCGAGGGCTGCGACGCGGTGGTGCATCTGGCGGGTGAAAACGTGGGCGAGGGCACGTGGGACGGCGAAAAGAAGCGACGCATCCGCACCAGCCGCGTCAAGGGCACGCATCTGATCAGCGAAGCGATCGCCAAGCTCAAGAACCCGCCCAAGGTGCTCATCTCCGCCTCGGCCCTGGGCTACTACGGCAATCGGGGCAACGAGGAGTTGACCGAGGACTCGCCGCCGGGCGAGGGCTTCCTGGCCGAAGTGTGCCAGGAGTGGGAAGCGGCGGCCGAACCGGCGAAGGCGGCGGGGATCCGGGTGGTGAATCTGCGCATCGGCGTGGTGCTGGCTCATCGGGGCGGGGCGCTCTCGCGGATGATCAAGCCCTTCAGCATGGGGCTGGGCGGCAAGGTCAGCTCGGGCGATCAGTTCATGAGTTGGATCGTCCTGGACGACCTCATCGGCTTGATGCACTACCTGATCTACAACGACAAGGTGGAAGGGCCGGTCAACGCCGTGTCCCCCAACCCGGCGTCGAACGCCGAGTTCACCAAGGCGCTGGGGCAGGTGCTGCGCCGCCCGACGGTTGCCACGCTGCCGGCCGGGGTGGTGCGCAAGATGATGGGGGAGATGGGCGAGGAGTTGCTGCTGTCCTCCGCCCGCCTGATCCCCGCCAAGGCCCAGGACGCGGGCTACAAGTGGTTCTACCCCGAACTCATCCCCGCCCTGTGCCTGGAGTTGGGACGACCGCCGCTGGATCTGGTGGAGTAGACGCGCACACCCACGCGCGTTCGAAAGGTTCTTCAAGTATGGCGTTACTCGATGCCGGGAAAAAATATCCGATGGTCATGCCCGACGGCACGGTGATCAAAACCGTGGTGCATCTGAATCAGGTGGTCGACCATCCGCGCATCGAGATCGGCGATTTCAGCTACTTCGGTCATCTGGAGGCGTTGGAGGACTACGCCGCTTTTCTCGCGCCGTATCTGTTTCCGCTGAGTCCGGAAAAACTCGTCATCGGGAAGTTTTGCCAGATCGCCCATGGCGTCCGCATCATTACCAGTTCGGCCAACCACAATATGAACGGGTTCTCGACGTTCCCGTTCAACAATTTCACGATGACTCCCCAAACCACGATGGATGACATCCGGGCGATGTTCGACATTCCCGGGAAGAAGGGCGACACGATCATCGGCAACGACGTGTGGATCGGAGCCGAGGCGGTGGTCATGCCGGGTGTGACGATCGGCGACGGCGTGATTGTCAGCGCGCGCGCCGTGGTGGTCGGCGATGTTGAGCCGTACACGATTGTCGGAGGCAATCCGGCCAAGCCCGTCAAAAAGCGCTTCGACGACGCGACGATCCGAACGCTGCTGGACGTGAAGTGGTGGGATTGGCCGGTCGATACGATCGAAGAGAACATCGAGGCCATCACCGGCGCGGACATCGGGAATCTCGAAGCGATCCACGCTGAGATCATGTCAAAATAACTTTCGGCGCGCTCCGACACAACAAGTCAATTCAACTCCCGCAGATTCCACCGCCGTCGTCGTTGTCGTCATCATCGTCATCCGATGTCGCCGCGTCGTCTTCGGTGGCGGTGTCGTCATCACTCGAATCGTCATCCGTTAGGTCGTCGTCAACCGAGTCATCGTCGTCGTCCATGGGCATGGTCGTGGTGGTGGAGGATGTGGTTGTCGTCATCGTGCTTGTGGTTGTTGTCGTTGCGTCGCAATCAACGTCGGCCGTCGCGGTAAACAGGAATTCCTTGTCGCCCATATTCTTCCACAGGGTCCAGCGATCTTTGCTTCGATCGAGTTCCCGGACATATGAGTGGGAATTGCCTTCGCCCACATCCTCGTACGCAACGTAAGTTGCTGTTCTCTCGCGATGCAATTCAAGGCCGATGCAAACATTCTCGTCGGGGTCCAAAGCCGTCATCGCAAAGTCGGAACAAATAAATTCTTTCTCGACCGTGGAAGGTTCGATCGGCGAGTCCTGAATGGGGCTCTGCCAGAAATCGCTTTCCTTGACCGGAGGCAAACCGGCTTCGTTTTCGGATCGGAATACGACGTAACGAAACAATTCGGAGGAGTCGCCGGGATCGCGTCCGTCCAAATACCATTGAGCGCGTATTGCTCGAAGGTAGGCGTCGGCTTCCCGAGCCGGAAGGCATGAAATCGCCTGAATTTTGGAATTTTCCGCCACCTCATTGACGGAAAACCAGCCGTCGACCGTTTGATCGTGGCGACGCATCTCGATTTGCGTCGGACAATTGGTCGTGAGGCAGAGAGCATCTATTGACACTCCGACGGCGAACGTCGGCTTGCAGTTCTTACAATGAAACGCGAACCGCCATTGAAACCGTAGCGACGAGATGTCCTTGAGATGGTCAGTGATATCGAAGGAGGCCGAAACATCCTTGATAGCAAGGGATTTCAATTCGTAGGTGTCGGGAAACAGATTTTCGAATTCGACGTGATTTCCGTTGCCGGATGGGTCAAATGCAAGGGAAAAAATCTCGTCCGCGATTCTGCTACGTCCGTAAAGGAATCCGTAATACGCATCGAAGGCCACGGAGAGATTGCCCATTGCAGGAATAGGGATTTCATTGGATATCAGCGTCGTATCGCTATCGTCCGCTTCGTCGCAAAAATAAATATTGCATGCCGCGCCGGTGCCCGCCTGGAAAGTGTACGCGTCCGTCGGGTCAAACCCGTTCTTTTCGTGTTCCCAAACCGCGACCTCGTCCAATGATCCTTCGGCGTCGTTTCGTATCTCCCAACCGCTCGGATCTTCCAAGCCGTCCCAATAGATAGTGCGGGCGCTGGCCGAAGGGGTGAAAACCGTGAGCGCCGCGAATACAAGAATCCATTTTCGCAAGACTTTCATCTTTTAGCTCCCGCAGACCCCGCCGTCGTCGTTGTCGTCATCATCGTCATCCGATGTCGCCGCGTCGTCTTCGGTGGCGGTGTCGTCATCACTCGAATCGTCATCCGTTAGGTCGTCGTCAACCGAGTCATCGTCGTCGTCCATGGGCATGGTCGATGTCGTGGTGGTGGAAGTCGAGACGGTTGTGGACGTGGTGGTGGAGGAGCCGCCCGTTGTCGTCGTCGTCGTTGTTGTTGTCGGCCAGGGATCCTCGCAATCCACGTCCATGGTGGCCGAAAACAGAAACTCCTTGTCGTCGAGCCCAACCCAGGGGCTTGGTTCCTTTTCTTTGATGCGATTAAACACGCGCATGTAGGAATGGGAGTTGCCCGTTCCGACATTCTGGTAGGCGATGTTCACCGGGTAGTCAAAACTCGCCCAGATGTTCAGGCCCACGCAGATATTCTCACCGGGTTGCAGGGGGGCCAACGCCATCTCGTCGCAAATGGCGTCCTGGGTAAACCAGGTCGCCTCGGTGGGCGCCTGGGCATAAACCCCGAAGGAGGGGCGGTCACCGGAGGCCGGCGCCGAACCGGGTGCGTCATCGGTGCGAAAAATGAGCAGCCGACCGTATTCCAAATCGTAGGAGGGCGCACCGCCGCCTTGATGCCACAGGCCTTTTAATCCTCGCAGATAGCCGGGAACTTCGCCGGCCTGCATGCACGAAATCACGTCGATGTCGTCGTGCCCGAAGATCGCGTTGACATCTAAGTAGCCATCTACCTGGCCGGTGTGGGCGCGTAGCTCCATCTGTTCGGGACAGTCGACGGTGTGGCAGATGTCGGTGACCACGGCTTTGTAGCCCACATCGCCGCTGGTCACATCCGAGTATCGCAGGCGCCACCAAAATCGGGCCGTTTCGTTTTCACGGAGAAATTCGTCGGAAAAATTGATGGCCTGGGAAATGTCGTAGGCGAGGTAATCATATCGATAGGGCGTCTCCACCGGCGCGGGGAGCAAGTCGGGCGCCAGAATCAGGCTATCGTCGGTTATCGTCGAAAGGCCAAAGCTCAAAGACGAATCCACCAGATCTTCCGGATCCTTGTAATACGCCAGATACATCCGCGTCCGTAGCGTCACCTCCGCCGAATCCGGCAAGGGGACCTGATCGGAAATGAGGGTCGCGTCCGCGTGGAATTTTCCGCCGCAACCGACATCAAGGCAGTACACCCCGGCCGATCCGACAAAAGCATTTTTCGTCGTCAAAGGAAAATCGGGGTATCGTTCGTGGAAATACCAAACCTTACCGGTGTCGCCCGTTTGATTCACCACTTCCCAGTCGAAGCGGTTTTCCACGCCGTCCCAATAGATCGTCCGGGCATTTGCCGAAGCGGCGAAGGCCGTGATGAAGACCAAGGCCAAGATCGTTTTCAATGCAAATTTCATTTTCAACTCCCGCAGATTCCACCGCCGTCGTCGTTGTCGTCATCATCGTCATCCGATGTCGCCGCGTCGTCTTCGGTGGCGGTGTCGTCATCACTCGAATCGTCATCCGTTAGGTCGTCGTCAACCGAGTCATCGTCGTCGTCCATGGGCATGGTCGATGTCGTGGTGGTGGAAGTCGAGACGGTTGTGGACGTGGTGGTGGAGGAGCCGCCCGTTGTCGTCGTCGTCGTTGTTGTTGTCGGCCAGGGATCCTCGCAATCCACGTCCATGGTGGCCGAAAACAGAAACTCCTTGTCGTCCATCCAGATCCATGTTTCTTGATTATCCGGTGATCGGCGGTATTTGCGGACGTAGGAATGGGAATTACCGGCGCCTACGTTTTCGTAGGCGATCAATGCCCAGTCGTCGTAGCCGAGACTGACGTTGATGCCCACGCACACGTTCTCATCGGGTTCGAGTGCCTCCAGGGCGATCTCGTGGCAAATGAATTCCTGCCCGGTTTCGACCAACTCACCCGGCGTCGTGAATTCGGGACCACGCCAAACGGCACTATCGTTTTCGGGTGCCTGTCCGGCGGCGGCATCCGATCGATAGATCGTATAGGATCCCGGGCCGCGAAAACGCCCCCCGTCAAGGTGATAGAGAAGCCCTTTGATACTGCGCAAATACCCGGAGACTTCCCGAGCCGGCAGGCACGAGATCGCTTCAATTCGATCGTAAGGATTAAATAGGGTGTCGGTATCGAAAAGACCGTCGACTTGGCCGGAATGCCGGCGGAGTTCCTGCTGGGAAGCGCAATCGTCGAGCAGGCAAACGCTGGACACATAGGGGATATACCGGCCGTCGTTGCCCGGCACGGACGGGTATTTGATGCGCCACCAGAATTGGAAGGTCGGCGCACCGTCGAGCAATTCGTCCGTCAACGGATAGGACCGGGAGATATCCGAGTCGGTCGCTTCGTATTCCAGGGCCGGTTGGGGAATGAGGTTCGTTGATAGGACGCTGCTGGTTCCGCCGGACGGTTGGATGCCGAAGGAAAGGGTGGCGTCGGTGATGTTTTCAGGCTGGTTCGAGTTGAGAAAAGCCTCAAAGGCCAGCGATACACCTTCGGCTTCCGGCACGGGCACGGTGTTCGAGATTAGGCTGGTGTCGCCCTCCTTTCGGTTGGGGGCGCATCCATAGTAACAATAATTGCCGCCCAGGCCGTTAAAGAAAACGGACCAAAGGGTGTAGTTATAGGGCGTCTCGGAGCTGTGATACCAGTAGGCTTGTATCGACGGATCGCCTCCCAAATGATTGATGACTTCCCACTCGTCCGGGTTCTCGGTGCCGTCCCAGTAGATCGTCCGCGCATGGGCGGACGTGGCAAACGCCGCGAGGGCCGTTAGCACCAAAATCGTTTTCAACAATGTTCTCATCTTCTATCTCCCGCATCCGGAGGTGTCGTCGTTATCGTCCGATGTCGCTGCGTCGTCCGCGGCGGTGTCGTCGTCACTCGAATCATCATCCATTGAATCGTCGTCGACCGCGTCGGGGATGGTCGTTGTGGTTGTCGTCGTGGTGACGGTCGATGTCGTGGTTGAGGTGGAGCCGGTGGATGTCGTGCTCGTCGTCGAAGACGTGTTTGTGGTCGAAGTTGACGTGGTGGCGGCAGTGGTGGTTGTTGTCGTGGTTGCCGTCGTCGTCGATGTCGTTGTTGTCGTCGGCGCGCCGTCGCAGTCCACGTCCATGACGGCCGAGAAGATGAACTCCTTGTCGTCCAGCCAGGTCCATCCGGTGTTTTCGCCCGGGTAATAGGGGTTGATGTTGCGGGTGTAGGATCGGGAATTGCCGGCGCCCACGTCTTTGTAGGCGACGAGCGCTTCCCGGTTGCCGCCCAGGTCGTAGGCGAGTTCGTCGTCGACATTAACCCCAACGCAGAGGTACTTATCCACCGAGACGGGATCCAGGGCGATCTCGTCGCAGACGAAGTCCGTGGTGATTTCCTCGTCGCCCCAGGGAATCTGAGCCGAACGATCCACGTGGTGCATCGCGAAGGCGTTGGGCGCCTGGTCGGGCAGGTTGTCCGGCAAGTACACCACCCCCCGGAAGTCGACATTCGGATCGCTCGATTTTGCCCGCAGCTTCAATCCGCGCAAAAACCGCCCGGCTTGCTCGGGCTCCAGGCATGTCACCGCCTCGGTGTACCCGCGTTTGGGGTACAAATCCTTCAGGTCGATCCATCCGTCGATTGCCTCGTCTTGGCTGCCCCAGATTTCACTCGACGGGCAGTCGGTCAGAAGGCAGACCTCCGTCACGAATTTATTCAGGTAGACGTTGTACGTATGCAGATCGCCCCGCCACCAGAACCGGGCGGTGCCGTCCTCGGGGATCTTGTCCGTAATATCCGCGTGGACGCCGTAGAAATCGAGCACCGGCCGGCCGCGATAGTCCTCCGGTGCGGTTCCAAGCTGCACGCGGGTGCCGTCATCGAGCTGAATGCCGAAGGTGAGAATATCGTCGGTAATGGAATACTCGTAGCCGGACATCTGCTGATAGTCGATGTAGGTTCCGCCGACAAAACCGAAACGGAGGTTGTCGGCTTCGGGGATGTCGATGTCGTTGGAGATGATCGTGGAGTCGATGTAGCCGAGCAGCGCCGAATCCGGGTCATCCGGATCTTTGACGAAGCCCGGGTTCACGGCTATCCCGATGACCGACGCGTACCCGCCGTTCCAATCCCATTCCCAGACATTGCCCGCGGAGATGTCATGGATTTCCTGATCCCAGTAGAGAGTCTGGCGGCTGGTCAGCCCGTCCCAATATAACGTCCTGGCCCAGCCGATATCGGCCATCGTCGCCAAGAGAACAATTCCAAGACCCACGTGCCTCAAGATCTTCATATTTAACTCCCGCATCCATTGTCATCGTCATCGTCGTCCGAGGCAGCCGTGTCCGCCGGAACAGTCGTGGATGTCGTGGTCGATGTCGTCGGGTTCGCGGTGGTGGTGGTCGTTGGGGATTCGATTGTCGATGTCGTCGTCGAGGATGTCGTGGTTGTCCCCGAAGTGACGGTCGTCGATGTGGTGGAAGTCGTCGCAACCGCGGTCGTCGTTGTGGAGGACGACGAGCTTGTCGTCGTGACCGTGGTTGTGGTCGACGTCGTCGTCGGGTCGGTACATCCGACGTCCAGGGTTGCGGAGAAGAGGAATTCCTTTTCCTTCATCCACACCCACTCGCCGATCTCATTGTCGCCCGACGGGTCGAAATTGCGGACGTAGGACTGGGAGTTGCCGAAGCCCACGTCCTCGTAGGGGATGTAGACCGGCGCCCAGGTTTGACGAATGAACGAATCGCCATAAATACCGACGCACAGGTTCTCATCCGGGCCGATCTCGTCCAGCGCGATTTCCCCGCAGACGAAGTCCCGTTCCGCGGTCTGGAGCTGCCGGTCGATATCGAAAAGCGGGCTGTTCCAAACCCGGGCGTCGGGGCCGGGCGGCTCGCCCGGTTCGTTGTCGGATCGGTAGACCACCAACGCACCCGTGCTCAGATCGCGAATGTTCTCCGGCACGTCTTGATACCAGGACGCCTTCACGCCGCGCAGATATCCCGGAACCTCCCGCGCCGGCATGCAGGAAACGGCTTCGAAGCCGTCGATGAGCGCGAAGTTTTCGCCGACCCGATAGAAACCGTCTTGTTGATCGGCGTGATTGCTCACCTCGATCCGCGTCGGGCAGTCGCCTAACAAACACACGTTGGTGATGTATAAACGGAACGCTCCGCCCGGCCATTCCAAATCGGAGTATTGCAGTCGCCACCAGAACTTCGCTTCGTCGATGTCGTCGGGCAGCGGTACCTTGGTGGAGATGTCGACGAACTCGAAGTCGTTCTCGAATGCATCGAGAGGCGGAAAGAAATTGCCGATGAGCGTTTGGTTGTCCTGCCCCGGCTCCTGAAGTCCGAAGGAGAGGGTAGATCCCTCAAGCATCTCGATATTGTATTCCTCCACGAATAACATCTGGAGACCGACGGAAATATCCGACTCCGCCGGCAGGGGCACGGTATCGGAGATCAAGGTCGTGTCTTCCGAATATCGGCCTCCGCAGCCGAATTCCAAGCAATAGATTCCGGCATAAGCCCAGAAGCCGTTGCGGTTCGGCCAGACCTCGCGGTCGACATCGAAGAAACTCCATATCACGGCGTCGAACGGGCTGTAGGGCGGGTTGCGCATCGCGTCCCAGCCGTCGGGATTTTCGATCCCGTCCCAATAAATCGTCCGGGCGTGGGCGGATGTGGCGAATGCGAGCAGGCTGACCAAGGTCAGGGCGAACGTAATTCGTCGGCCGTGGGACATGATTTTCCCTCGTACTCCGTGCTGTCCCCCGACAACGATATTTTCGGCTAAACAAGTATGGGCCATCGGCGGGGCGTGTTCAACCAAAAACGCCCGTCGACGTCCGTGTCGAGGCGCGAAAATCGCCCCTTGCATTTTTGACAAAATTGTAGAGAATCACGCTTTCCGGTCCGTGAGGGCCGAGCCGGCCCTTGCGGCATTTTATTATTGCATTCTGCCCAGTTACGAGAAGTCCATGTCTTCCGCCAGCGATCTACGATTGCGTCTGTTGTATTCCATCGGCCAGCGCCTGGAATCGGGGCTGGAATATGAGGACACGCTTCAGCAGATCCTCACCCAGCTTGCCCACGAACTGAATCTGACCCGCGCGGCGATCAGCATCTACGACCGCCTGGGCGAGCGGCTTCGCGTGGAAACCACCTACCCGCCCGACGAAGGCCACCCCATCCCCGCGATGCAGGACCAGATCCAGGACCGGGCCCTGGAGGGGCAGACGATCGTCATCCCCGTGCTGGGCCGGGCCCGCAAGCGGGGCATCGACGAGGCCAAGGTGGAGACCAAGCCCAACGGCGGCGCCTCGCCCACCAACGGCCACGCCGTCACCACCGGCCTCCGGGACGACACCCCCGTCGACCCTCGCCCGCCCGAGGAAATCTCCGCCGTCGAAGCCGCACTGATGCGCGGATCGTGCATCTGCACGCCGGTGCGCCACGGCCTGGAGGTCATCGGAACGCTCTACATCCAAAAGGACCGCATCGAGGTGTACGAGTTGGCCGACTACTCGGCCCTCATGCGCGCGGTGAGTTTCATGATCGCTCAGCATGTCCGCCTGTGGCAGCGGGCCACGGAAAGTCGCGACATCGCCGAGCAGGAACACGCCCAGAAGCAGCGCGAGGCCGAGGAATCCTTCGCCCAGGTCGGCATGGTGGGCACTTCCGGCGCCATGAAAGAGGTTTTCGCCCAGGTGTTGCAGGTGGCGCCGACGGGCACGACCGTGCTGGTGCGAGGCGAGTCGGGCACCGGCAAGGAGCTGGTCGCCAAGGCCATCCACTACAACAGCGACCGCCGAAACGGCCCCTTCGTGCGCGTCAACTGCGGCGCCCTGTCCGAGAGCCTGTTGGAGTCCGAACTGTTCGGCCACGTGAAGGGCGCGTTCACCGGCGCCGTGCGCGACCGCGTCGGGCGCTTCGAACAGGCCAAGGGCGGTACGATCTTCCTGGACGAAATCGGCGACTTTTCACCCCAGGTGCAGGTCAAGCTGCTGCGGGTTTTGCAGGAGCGGGAATTCGAGCGCGTCGGCGGATCGAAGACGATTGAACTGGACATCCGCATCGTCGCCGCGACGCACAAAGACCTGGAGCGGATGATCGACGACGGCACCTTCCGCGAGGATCTGTTTTATCGCTTCAACGTCTTTTCGGTGCATCTGCCGCCGTTGGTGGAGCGCCGGACGGACATCGTGCTGCTGGCCGATTATTTCGTGGAGAAATACGCCCGGCAGATGAACAAGGTCGTCAAGCGCATTTCCACGCCGGCCATCGACATGCTCATGCGCTATCACTGGCCCGGCAACGTGCGCGAACTGCAGAACGTCATCGAGCGCGCCGTGCTGCTGACCACCGACGGCGTGGTGCATGGGCATCATTTGCCGCCGTCGTTGCAGACCGCGGAGGCGACCGCGACGGAGATGTCCGGCTCCCTCGAGCAGTCCGTGGGCACCTACGAACGCGAGCTGATCGTCGAAGCCCTCAAACGGGAGCGAGGCAACGTCGCCGCCGCCGCCCGCGACCTGGGCATGACCTATCGCAAGCTCAGCTACCGCGTGGTCGCCCACAACATCAATCCGAAACTCTATCGACAATAGTGCGGGGTCGTGTTCGTCAGAGCCCCGAACGGTAGTGAGGGGTCAAACTCGAATGTTGTCAGAAACGATCCCGCCCTTCCCGTCCTCCGACATCCAAACCGCGAGTCGATTGTCGAAACGCTCGACAACCCCTCCCTTACGGTCGGGGCTCTGATTGGTCGTCGCCTCGGGATGACACACCACGCAAGTTGACGCACGATACCGCCATGACGTCTTCGTTCCCCACACAGTTCCGCCACCTCGCCGCCGAGTGCCCCTTCGATGTCGACCCTACCCTCGCCGGGTCGCTGGGCGCCTATCGGGATCTGCTGGTCGAGTGGAATTCGCGCATCAACCTCATTCGATTCACGGATGACACGCACCTCATCGCGCGGCATCTGCTCGACAGCCTGGCCGGGGTGGGCGTTATCGACGAGGAACTAGCGCGCATGGGTGTCGCGGCGGCGGACGTGCGTCTGCTGGATATCGGCAGCGGCGCGGGGCTACCCGGCCTGGTGCTGGCAATCGCCCGCCCGGCGTGGCGCGTGACGCTGGTGGAGAGCGTGGGCAAGAAGACGAGTTTTCTGCATTCGGCGCGTCGGGCGCTGGCTTTGGAGAACGTGGAGGTGGTCAACGGGCGTGTCGAGACGTTGCCGCCCTCGTCGTTCGATGTCGTCACCGGTCGCGCGGTCGCCAAGCCTCCGGCGTTTCTCGAACTGGCCCGACCCATGGCCCGGCCCGAGGGGCGCGTGGTTGCGTGGCTGTCCGCCGAGGACGCCGCCGCCCTGCCTCCCCACGCCATCGAACGCACTCTCGACTACACCCTGCCCGGCGATGACGTCCGGCGGTGCGTCGCGGTGATTCGTCCTTAGGGCCGCGTTCCGAGAACGGGCAAAATGACGTCGACGCCCCGCTTTTTCGCGAGGCGTCGTTTCGGGACACGCCGGGGGGGCGCATCGCTGCTTCGTCAACGGGCTTCTTTGCTTAGAACCTGTCGCGCGATCCTAGTTGCGCGAACTCAGTCGCACAGCGCGACGTCGAATTCTTCGCAGCCGTCGTAGGGGTTCGAGCCGTCGTCATCGTCGTCGTCTTCGAAGAACTCGGGGTCCGTCTCCACGGCCTTGTCCTCGTCTTCGTCGTGCTGATCGAATCCGGGCTCGGGATAGCTCTTCTCGTCGTCGGGCGGGTCGCCGCCTTGGGCGCAACCCAGGGCCAGGACCAACATGAATGCCGCCAGAATCATCATTACGGGACGCATGGTTCCAACTCCTTTTGATCGATTCTGACCAAATTCCATTTTTGGTCAGTGCCTACTTATCGGCATTCGGACGGAAATGTTGAGCCGACTTGAGATGGATCAAGAAAAAAACGCCCCGCGCATGGCGGGGCGTCGGTCGGCTGGAGTTTGAACACGGGTCAGCGAAATCGTCTCTAGGAACCGCACCCGGACGAGTCGTCGTCGTTGGAATCTACGATGTCGTCGTCATCCAAAGAATCATCATCGTCGGTTGTGTCATCGTCGGCCGGGATCGTTGTGGTCGTCGACGGTGTTGTGGCGGTCGTCGTCGTTGTGCTTGTGGAAGCACCGGTCGTCGTCGTCGTTGAAGTCGTCGTGGTTGGCACAATGTCGCAGTCGGTGTCGGTGATCGCGGTAAAAAGGAGCTCTTTATCGTTCATCGAAGTCCAGTTATGGGGTCCGTCTTTGCGGTAGGAATTTGAGTTACCTTCGCCGACGTTTTCATAATCGATGTGGTATTCTCCCCCCTTGGTATTGATAATCTGCAGGCCGATGCACCAATTGGCACCCGGATCCATCTCCTCGATCAAATCCTGATCGCAGTTCAATTCCACTTCCATGCTCGTTGGGGTGGTCGGTATATTCTTGCTGGACGTCGCGATGATCGCCGATTCCGAAAGCGGAGGGGCCGACGGATCGTTGTCTGAGCGAAAGATTAATTCTCGGTAGGTCATGGCCTTTTCAGATCCGTAGATCGAATAACGGATGCCGCGCAAATATTGTCCTGCCTCCACGGAAGGAAAACACGAAATCAATGTGTCGCTCTCGTGAAACGTTTCATAGCCGGAAAACGTATCGGCGTGGTTTTTAATTTCGGCTTGCGTGGAGCATTCGTCGGTTAGGCAGACGCTTTGAAGTGTCGCTCCAAAGGCTCCGTATTCATAACTCGCTTGCGCGGCAAAGCGCCACCAAAGGCGGACGTCCGTTGCGTCGACGAGCGCGTCATCCAGGTCAAGGGGATCTTTCCAGAATTTGTCGATCGGTCCGTTGACAGAGTAATAAATGCTCAAAGGTTGGTCGTCATTGGGACCGCCGGAGCGCACGCCGACGGAATATTGCATATCGCCGTTGCTGATATCCTCGTGTTCCACTCCGATCCTTGCGTGCAAACGTATGCCTTGCTTTGCGGATAGATTCATTGACGGAGAGATCAAATAATTGTCGATCGCACTTTCATAATCCGGCTCATTCAACAACAACGACAAATATTCACCGCATTCCCAGAACCCGTTTTGCCAAGCCCAAGTAAGGCCGGACGCATGGATGACCTCGACGTCCCAAGGCGGGCAATCTTCGAAATCTTCCCAATAGATCGTGCGGGCTTGGACTGCGGTTGGTGTCAACCACACTAGTGATGTCAAAATCGCGAACGAGACGTAGCTGGAAATAAGCGAGCGCACGCACCGGCGAGGCATAATTCTCCCCAAACTCAATCGCGCGTCATCCCCCGACAACGTTGTTTGTCGTTCGAGTATCCCCCACCCGTCGGCAACGATGCAACAAAAAACGCCCCGCGCATGGCGGGGCGTCGGTCGGATTGTTGTCGGGAGCTTGGTGAACGCTAGTCGCAGGGCGTGAAGGTCACGTCCAGGCCGTTTTCCCGGTCCAGGCGGCCCCGGTCGGTGGCGCGGAAGCGCTTGCCGGTCAGGGTGTCGGCGTCGATCACATAGACGCCCAGCTCGTGGCGATCGCGGCCGTCGGCGTAGTCGGTGAAGACCACGTACTCATCGCCGAAGAAGTAGCCGCCGATCGGCTGTTCCTTGTCGATGTACATCCGTTCCAGGCCCTCGATGCGCCCCAGTTGGTCCACGGTGAAGTCCATCCGGTGGCCGACCGAGAAATCGCCCTCCAGGCACACGCCCATGATCTCGCCCTCGGGCTCGCGGCCGAACAGCCGATCCAGGAGCGAGACGAGCCACTGCAGGTTGCTGTCCTCGCAGAAGACGCCCACGCAGGTGTACTCCGGGTCGATCTCCATGCCGGCGCAGTCCTCCGGCGCGACCTTGACGCGGGTGAACTCCTGCCCGAAGTGGGGCACGAGCTGCCCGTCGGCGTCGTAGGAGTTGGTCTCCACTTCGCCGCTTGCGTCTTCAATGAGGTGCGTTTCGAATTCGATGGCCGTGTAGGTGTCGGCGAACAGATAGGTGGTCTCGCCGTCGTCATAGCCGCCGACGGACGAAAGCCACGTGCCGATATAGCCGTACGCGCCGACGACCGCGCCGGACTCGTGGGTCTTCGCCAAAAGCATGGGGTACTGCGAGGTCAGCCCGGCGTTTTGCACCGGGTGGTACTCGTAGCACTCATAACCTTCGGGAATCTCGCCCGAGTCGCCGGCTTTGCTCGCGTCCCCCGAGCTGACCTTCGAATCGGACGACCCATCGCCGCCGGCGCATCCCAACGCCAAGACCAGGCTCAGTGCCGCGCAAATGACGCAGTATTTCCGCATTTTCGGAACTCCTCCAGGAGCCCCGATCCGACCGATGTCCAAGAGCCATCACGACTAAAGGCGACCCGTGGTCGTGTCAAGGAAAATACCGACGGTCATCAGAAAAATCCCTAAAGATTCCAAGATATTCGCCGACTCAAGGTCAGAACGGCGGTCAGGTGTGGAACGTGTGGCGTTTGGGGATTTTGGGGATGGGCGGTTGCTTTGAATGCCTCGCGACAGCACAGAGCCGCGACCTGTAGGGAGCGGGTGACGGGTTCGATGTCAGGAACGATGACGTCCTAACAGAGCCGCGAACCGTAGTGAGCGGTTGGGTTCGACCCGGCGATGCGACTTCGCCTCGCTGCCCGTCAGAGCCGCGCACGGTAGTAAGCGGTCCGGTTCGACTCAGCACGCCTCATGGGATGTGCCAAACAACGATAGTGGCTTTCCGGGTCGAACCAGACCCCTCCCTACAGGTCGGGGCTCTGATTGCGCGAAATCTTCTCAAACAACGTTCGAATTTGACCCCTCACTACCCGCCTTCGCCAGGGCAACGGCGAGGCAAGCCGTTCGGGGCTCTGACCGGACCCCTCGATGGACGCCGTCTAACAGCCGCAGGAACATCCGGATTCGTCGTCCTCGACGCGGAAGTTGTCGTTGCTGCCTCCGCCGTCGTCGGTGTTGGGCGGTGGGGTGGGATCGTCGGTGTGGTCGTCGAAGTCGTCATCGTCGCTGCCGGGGATGGTCGTGGTGGTGGTGGTCGACGTGGTGCTGTCGACGACCGTCTCCCGATACCCGGCCAGGGTCGGGGCGGCGAGGTTGAGCGTCTTGCGGTTGTCGGTGGGCTTGGCTTCGGTTTCGGGGATGCCCAGCGCGTGGCCGTTATAGGTAAGGTCCGGATTGGAGAAATAGGGAGCCACTTCGCAGGAGAACCCGCTGCTGTTGCATTGCTGGTCGTAGGCCATGACGGTGCGGAATTTTTCGTCAAGGTTAACGTAGCCGTGGTTGAAGGCGAAGGGCTGGTTGTCCGTGGGGTCGACGAAACGGTCGTGCCGGGCGCTGAAGTTGTGGCCCAACTCGTGGGCGAACAGGTGCCAGGACAGCAGGCAGTTCAGGCTCGTGACCGAGAACGCGTAGACGTGGTTGGCCGGGTTGACGGTCAGGGGCAGGTCGGCGTAGCCGCATAGGCCGACGCGGGAGGTGACGACCATGCCCACCAGGTCGGCGCCGTAGTCGTCCCGCAGCTCGTGGGCCTCATCCACCAGGCCGTCGCCGTCGATGCGCAGCGCCTCCTTGTCGGCCAAAACGTCGGTGCGTTCCTCGTAGTCGACTTTCTGCAGATGCACCAGACGGATGCGGTGCGCGACCCCGGAGTTTTCGTAGACCAGGTTGGTGTCGTCGACCGCCGCGCGGATCTCGGATTCGATATTGCCCGACTCGGCTTCGGCGGCGGCATCGTAGAGCATCATGACGTCGACCACCGGGGCCTCGTCGTCGTCGTCATCGTCGTCATCACCTGTATCGTCGTCCGACGTATCATCGTCGGCGCTGTCGTCGTCGTCATCGTCCGCGGCGATGGTGTTTTCGGCCGGGCTGTCCACGCCGCATCCGCCGAGCGCGTCCGCATCCACCCGATGCACCCCGTGCACTCCGCCGCCCAGGGGTCGGATGACGTAGAAGGCGTCGAGGGTTTGCACGAATCCGGCCGCATCATCACCCACGAGGGTGATTTGAGCCTGGGCCCAGGCGTCGCCGGTCGCTTCGCCGCCCCAAAGGACGCCATTGTCCCGTCGCTCGAAAGCGACGCGGTCGAAGGTCATCGCCGCGCGGTCGGGCAGGTCGACCGACACCCGCCCCGCCATATGACGCAGCGCCTTGGCGTCGAGACCGACATAGCGCGACGCCAGGTATTCGGGCCGCGCCTCTTGGGCGACGACAAGATCGAGCGCCTTGCCGACGGGTTCCACATCACGCGTGATGTGGAGGGCCGCGCCATCCGCCGCCGCATCAGGACCGAAAATCAAACTCGCCGCCGCGACCAACACCGCGACGACGCACATTCCTACCCATCGATTTACGCGCTTTGACATGAAACGCATTTTACCGGGATTCGGCCGCCCGGCCCAGGGTAAAGGACGGAGGTAATTGTGCCGCCAGTTGGGGCGCCTCTTTTCGTTGTCGCGAAGCACATAAGTTTTCGGAAGGAAAATCGATATTGCCTTCCTCGGAGTTATTTGCGACTTCTACCAAGGCTTTCATTTGAAATTGAGGTGCGCGATGAAAAAATTTGCGTTGTTGGTTTGCGCGGTTTTTCTGGCCTTTCCTTTTTGGGCGTGCGCGCCCAACAAGGCCACGAGTGCGTCCTTAGAGGTGAAATTGATGAAATCCGATCCGCCGGACGGTTGTGAAGAGATCGGCCAGGTCAGAGGCGAACCCGCGGGCATGGGCCCGGCGACGCCCATGGAAAGCGCGAAGATCGATATGCGCAATGAGGCGGCGGAAATGGGAGCCAACTACGTCCGCATGGAAGCCGTGATGCAAAATGGCGCCGTCGAGGGCACCGCCTACAAATGTCCTGAATAACAACGCGACCGTCAGTTCAAATTCCGCAGCCGGACGAATCGTCATCGTCGTCGTCAGACGCCGCTGGGAAATCGTCGTCGTCATCCGTGTCTTCGACGCACTTGCCGTCGGGTGTGAAGGATTTGCAATCGTTGCAAACCTCGCCGGGCTCGCATTCATAGGGATCCGAATCGACGTAGGCGGTGCTTGTGTATTCATTCGGCGGATCGGCGTCATCGGCGGCCCACCATTCGAATCCGTCGGTGCCGGGGATGTCCGCCGTCGCGGTGAAGCTGAACACGGCCGACTTTCCGGGGGCCAGGGCGCCGACCGGCGGATCCTGGGAATACGTCTCGGCTTCCCAACGGATGTTTCCCGCCGTCTCGGTCTCGCTATCGGTCGGCGTTATGATCGCCTGCCAGCCTTCGGGCGACGTCGGCAATTGATTTTCATCGAATTCATAACCGGCGCTCGGCAATTTGACGCTGAAGACCGCCAAAGACGGCGCATCGGCTTTCGCTTCGGCGGACACCGGATGGTTGTAGGTCAGTGTCAGCGTGAATTGGTCTTTCGTGGTCGGCAGGATTTCACCCGAACTGGTGACGATCTCAACGGTGAGCGGGGCGACATCATCATCGTCATCACCGGGAATCGTTGTCGTCGTCGTTGTCGACGGCACGGTCGTTGTGGTCGTCGTCATATCGCAGTCGGCGTCGGCCAGCGCCGTGAACAGGAATTCCTTGTCGTCCATGGACTCCCACTCGCCGTCGTATTGCCGGATGTAGGATCGGGAATTGCCCTTGCCCACGTCCTGATAGGCGACGTAGTACGGCGCGCTGAATTCGTGGTTCTGCACCTGAATGCCGATGCACCAATTCTCGTTCGTCGGGATCGGATCGAGGGCCAGCGGCTCGCATTGGATGGGCGAGTTCCGCGTCGTTTCATCGCTGGACGATTTGATCTGCTCGCTGATCCAGGCCTTGGTCTTGGTCCCGGGCGTCGTGCCGGGCGTGCCTTCGGAGCGGAAGAGCACTTCGTAGTAGAAAAGCTGCGTGCCTTCCTTGCGTAGCGTGGTGCGCAAGCCGCGCAGGTAATGCCCCGCCTCCCGCGCCGGCAGGCACGTGACCAGATAATCCACCTGGTCCTTGGGCACCGCGAATTCGCCCGATTTGACGTCCGTGTGGTTCTTCAATTCCACGAGCGTCGGGCAGTCGGCGGTCAGGCAGACATCATCGACGCCGGCGCCGATGTAGGTCGTGCCTTTGTTCGTCGTGGACGCCGCGAACCGCCACCAGAAACGCACCTCGTCCCAGCCGTCGACGACCTCCGACAGGTCGAAGCCGAACGGACCCGAGGTCGTGCCGTCCTCGTCCTCTTCGAAGAAGCTGCCGACCGTCACGTCGTCGCCTGTCGTCGGACGCACGCCGAAGTCGTAGATTTTGTTGTCCACCGGATCGTCGCTGACGTCCTGGTAGACGCCGTCGAAAAACACCGAGACGTTCGACATGCCGGAGATATCGATGGCGTTGGAGATCAGCGTGCTATCCACCGAATGCACCCCGCTGCCGCCGAGCTTGAAGACGCCGGTCGCGAAACGGCCGCCGTCGTCACCCGAATCCTCGATGTAGGCCCAAGGGTTCGCGTTCTCCCCGTCGGCTTCGTCGATATCGATCTGCCAGCCCGTGTCGTCCGCCAGCGTGTCCCAATAGATCGTCCGCGCCCACGCGGGCACGGCGAACGCCGCAATCAGAACCGCCGGTAAAAATCCCCATCGTTTGTGCATTTTTTAACTCCCGCAGCCGGACGAGTCGTCATCGTCGTCTGAAACTTTGTTGTCGTTGTCATCATTGTTGTCATCGTCATCCACGGAATCGTCGTCGTCCGTGTCGTTACTCATCGGGATGGTGGTGGTGGTCGTGCCGGGCGGGACGACTGTCGTTGTTGTCGAACCGGTTGTCGTGGTTGTCGTCGTAGTGCTCGTCGTCGTCGTGGTCGTTGTCGTGGTTGTCGTCGTAGTGCTCGTCGTCGTAGTGGTCGTTGTCGTGGTCGTTGTCGTGGTCGTTGTCGTGGTCGTTGTCGTGGTTGTTGACGTCGTTGTTGTTGTCGTCGGTTCGCAATCCGTGTCGGTCAGGGCGGTGATGAGCAGTTCCTTGCCGTCCAGGTTTTCCCACGAGCCGCTGCTCAAGCGCGTGTACGACGTGGAGTTTCCCGCGCCCACGTCCTGATAGGCGACGGACATCGTGCCGCCCTTGGGATAGCGAAGGTAGAGCCCCACGCACCAGTTCTCGTCCGGCGCCATTTCGGGAATCAGCGCGTCGTCGCAATCGAACAGCGATTCAATCGTGGTGACGGAGGTCGGCGTGTGTTTTGTGCCCGACGCCCAGCTCCAGTTGGCGGGCGGGACCGATCCCGGCGGTTGGCCGCCGTCGCGATAGACGATTTCCCAATACTCGATGCTGTCCTGCGATCCTTGGAGCGTGTACCGCAGGCCGCGCAGATAATGTCCCGCCTCCCGTGCCGGCAGACAGGTGACGATGCGCTGGAATTCGCCGGTGAAGCCCGTCAGGCCGGACGGTGTTCCGTCGTGAGCGGCCAACTCGCCGTGCGTCGCGCATTCGGCGGTCAGGCAGACGTCGTCGATCGCCGCGAACATCACCGCGGGAACATGGTCGGACGCCGCCGCAAACCGCCACCAAAGCCGCACGTCCGAGGGATCCGTGATGTACTCGTCCAGGGCGAGTTCCACGGATTTTTCCACTTCGCCGTCGGGGAGCGTGTCCATGTATTGGAGGATCGGCACATCGTCGCCGACACCATTCGAACGCACTCCGAACGAATAGATGTGGTCGTCGATCTCGCCGTCGACGTTGGCAATATAATAGAGGTCCATCCGCAGAACGGCATTTGACATGCCCGCCAGATCGACCGAGTCGGCCACCAGGGTGTTGTCGATAACGTTCTCGTGATTGCCCACGTCGTCGTAGAGGTAGGTGGACATCACCGAGTTGCCGAAGTCACCGAAGTGAAGCCAGGACCCGACGCGGTCGCCGACGGTGTCGTCGACTTCCACGGACCACTGGGGATCGTCGGAAAAACTGGTGGAAAGCAATGTGCGGGCCGCCGCCGGGGCGATACACAACATCGTCAGCGCAAGGCCGAATAAAACCTTCGACGCGCATTTCCTAATCGGCGTCATTCTCGCCCGATCTTGGCGTCGTCCCCCGACAACGATGATCGCGTCGAGTATGAACGTCGCGATGCAGTGGGGCTAGCCATATTTTGTCGCAATATCCCTAGCTCCCGCAGCCGGACGAGTCGTCATCGTTGTCCGCGCCGTTCTCATCTCCGCCGTCGTCCGTCGTGTCGTCATCGACGGAATCATCGTCATCGTCGCTACTGCCCGACGGCATGGTGGTCGTTGTCGTGCCGACGGGGATTGAAGTTGTCGTCGTGGTTGAAGCGTTCGTGGTGGAGGTCGTCGCCACGGTCGTCGACGTTGCGGCGGTGCTGGTCGTCGGCGCGGATGCTGTCGTTGTGGTTGCGGGCGTACCGGTGGAGGACGTCGTGGACGAAGTCGTGGTGCTGGTGCTGGTCGTCGATGGGATCGTAGACGTCGTGGTGGTGGTACTGCTCGTCGATGTCGTCGTGGACGACGTGGTCGTTGTCGTGGTGGTCGTTGATGTCGTCGTTGAAGTTGTTGTGGAGGTACTGGTTGTCGTCGTGGTCGGCGGCACATCGCAATCAGTTTCGGTGATTAACGAAAACAGGAATTCTTTGTCGGGAACATACTCCCAATCCCGGTCGAGATATTTGGTGTAGGACATGGACGTGCCTTCCGGGACATCCTGATAGGCGATCTTGATCGGCGGACCGGCCCAGTCGAAAAACTGGACTCCAACGCAGTACAAAAGGTCCGGGTCCAACGGTTCCGATAACTTCCCGTTGCATCCGAATTCGCCTTCGCTGACGACGTCCACCGTCGGCCATTCCCCGAGGTCCTTGCTCAAAAAAGGCAGTTGCTCGCCGTCGTGGGGTTCGGGTGTGTCTTTGAAAGTATAGATCGTGAACCCACTGGAAATTCCGGCCTGGCTTCCGGCAACGCGAACGCGGGCGCCTTTAAGGTATTGCGAATTATCCGGAGCCCGCACGCACGAAAAGTACCTCATGCCGTAAAGATCCACGGTCAGCTCGCCGTCCTTGATATTGTCGTGGGAGCTCAGCTCGCCGCGCGTCGGGCAATCGCCGGAAACGCACAATTTACCGAAGTAGGTATCGGTAAAGACCGTATCGTTGTCCGTATCGGCCGCGAAGCGCAGAGCAAAACGCAACTCGTCGTTGTCGGCCATCAGATCGTCGATGTCGAAGGGATCCAACTCGGACCCGGACTCGAAGATGTTCGGCGCCAGGATCGTCATGGGTCCGCCCGGCGGGCCGGCCATGAATTCGAGCACGCCGTTTTCGGCCAGGTTGTCCGTGAAATCATAAAAATCGATGCCGACGTCGGCCGTGCCGTTGTCCAGACCGGAAACGTCGATTACCTCGGAGACAAGCGTGGTGTCGATGGCGCTCCCGTCACCCTCGAACCCGCCGAATATCGTGACAACCACCGGTGCGCCGAGGATGTACGTGGGAGTCCAAGGGATTCCGTGGTCTTCGTCGGGCAGTTCCTCGTTGATGACTTCCCAGCCCTCGGGCAGGACCCACCCGCTTCCTCCGGGACGGTTCCAATAGTAGAGCGTCCGAGCGTGGGCCGAGGAGGCCGACAGAACGAGGAGAACGATCAACAGCGTTATTGGTGTGAAAAATTTCCGCATATTTAACTCCCGCAGCCGGAGGGGTTGTCGTCGTCATCGTCATCGCCGATCGGTGATGTGGTCGTGGTCGTGGTTGTGCCGATGGGGACCGAGGTGGTTGTCGCATCCGTTGTTGTTGAGGTGGTCGTCACACTCGTCGAAGTCACCGTGGTGCTGGTCGTCGTGGGGGATGTCGTTGTCGTCGTTGCCGGTGCGCCGGTGGAGGATGTCGTGGTTACTGTGCTGGTCGTGGTGGACGCCGCCGTCGTGGTCGTGATTGTTGTTGTCGTACTGGTCGTACTGGTCGTACTGGTCGTACTGGTCGTACTGGTCGTGGTGGACGACGTTGTCGTGGTGGTCGGCGGCACATCGCAATCGGTTTCGGTGATTAACGAAAAAAGGAACTCCTTGTCGGGCACGTACTCCCAATCCCGGTCGAGGTATTTGGTGTAAGACATCGACGTGCCTTCCGGAACATCCTGATAAGCGATTTTGATCGGCGGGCCGGCCCAGTCGAAGAACTGGACTCCAACGCAGTACAAAAGGTCCGGATTCATCGGCTCCGATAACCTGCTGTTGCACCCGAATTTGCCTTCGCTGACCGAATCGTCCGTCGGCCATTCCCCGAATCCCTTGCTCAAAAAGGGAAATTGCTCGCCGTCGTGGGGCCCGGGCGTACCGGTGAAGGTATAAATCGTGACCCCACTGGAAATTCCGGCTTGGCTTCCGACAACGCGGACGCGGGCGCCTTTAAGGTATTGCGAATTATCCGGAGCCCGCACGCACGAAAAATACCTCATGCCGTAAAGATCCACGGTCAGCTCGCCGTCTTTGATATTGTCGTGAGACCTAAGCTCCGAAGTCACGGGGCAATCGCTGCTGACGCACAGACGCGTCACATAGGTCAGGACATTGACATCATTCGCCTCGGTGTCGGCGGCGAACCGCCAGGAAAAACGCAACTCGTCGTTTTCAGCCATCAAGGTGTCGATCGGAAAGGGCTCGGAAATAAAGTATTCCGGGACGGCCTCGAAGATATTCGGCTCCAACGTGGTCATCGGCCCGTCCGGTGGCCCGGCGGCAAATTCGAACACACCGTTCTGAACGATCGTTCCCGGATAGTCGTAGAATCCGGCGGTGAGGTAGGCGGTGCCGTTGTCCATGGCCGAGACGTCGATCCCGTTGGAAATCAGCGTGGTGTCGATCGCCCGACCATCCCCCTGGGTGCCGCGAAATTTCGCGACCATGGCATCCAGATAGTAATAATAGAACCAGCCCGTGTCATATCGGTGCCCCTCGGGCAGGACCGCATCGATCACTTCCCAACCCTCAATCGAACCGGGACCGTCTCCGTCCCAATAGTAGGTCGTCCGAGCCTGGGCCGAAGAGATAAAAATCGTGGAGGCGAGAAGGCCGACCAGCACGGTGGACGCAAGCTTGTTTCGAAGGATCATCAAATCCCCAAGACGCGCCGTCCCCCGACAACGATATTTCCTGCGTCAGTATGAGGGCCGCGAGGCGATGGTGCAACGAAAAAAGTCGTTAAATCGCGCCGGGGACGTGGACGTATTCGTCCAGGCTGATGACGCCGTCGCGGGCTTTTTGCAGGGCGTCGTCGGCCATCAGGCGCATACCGAGTTCGCGGGCGTGGCGCTCGATGGACAAGGCCGGGGTGCGTTCGATGATCATCTGCCGAATCTCGTCGTCGGGCACGAGAAACTCAAAGACCCCGATGCGCCCGGCGTGCCGCGTCTCGTTGCATCGCTCGCATCCCGGACCGGCGACGTAGAATTGATGGTCGCCCAGATCGTCCCGCTTCAGCCCAAGTTTTGTCAGGCGTTCGTCGGGCAGCGGGTCCGGTTGTTTGCATTCGGGGCACAGGCGGCGCACCAGGCGCTGGGCAATAATCAGATGCACCGCGTCCGAGAGCACCACCGGGTCCGCGCCCATCATCAAAAGGCGCGGGATCGCCGCCGCCGCGTTATTGGTATGCAGCGTGGTGAAGACCAGATGGCCGGTGGACGCGGCCGTGACCGCCACCTGGGCCGAGTCGGCGTCGCGCACCTCACCGAGCAGGACGACGTTCGGATCCTGGCGCAGCACCTCGCGAAAGATCTCGGCGAAACCCATCTGACGCACTTCCGAGACCTGGATCTGCGACACGCCGACCATGCGATATTCGATGGGATCCTCGATGGTGATGATCGAGCGATGCACCTCGTTGAGTTGGTCGAGGGCGGCGTAGATGGACGTGGTCTTGCCGCTGCCGGTGGGCCCGGTCATGAGGACGAGGCCCTGCGTCGCGCGGATGTGGCGATGGAAGATGTCCAGGTGCTCGTCGTGCATGCCCAGGTCCATCGGGTCGAGCAGCGTGCGGCTTTTGTCCAGCAGACGCAGCACGATGCGATCGCCGTACATGGTCGGCACGAACGACGCGCGGATGTCCACGCCGACGATCGCCACCGTCTCGTAGGAGATATTCCCGCCCTGCGGCTTGTTGCTCATGGTCGGGTTCACACCGGCGAGGACTTTGAGGCGATTGAAGAAATGCGTCTGAAGGGCCTTGGGCAGATACCACTGAGCGAAGAGCTGGCCGTCCTTGCGAAAGCGCACCTTGATGACGTCGGCGAAGGGCTCGATGTGGATATCCGACACGCCCAGGAAAATGCCGTTGTCGATGATCTTCTGCACGAGCAGCGAGACGGCGATCTCGTCTTCCGGCGGCTGTTGGGAAAGTTGGGGGAACAGGCGGATTTCGCGCTTGAGGGCGTCGCCGATGGGCTCGGTCCAGATGTTGGGCGGCGTCTCGACGTTTTTCACGCCCGCCACCTCGTCCAGCGCCGCGTTGACCAGCGTCTCGTAGCTGCGCGAGGCCAGATCCGAATAGAAACGCACCACCGCGCGCAGCACGTTCTTGGCGTAGCCCACGTAGCGCTTGATCGGGTATCCGGCCATGCGTTCGATGGTCGCGACGATGTCGTCGCGCGTCGGATTGGCCATGACCATATGCAGTTCGCCGTCCTCGATTTTCAGCGGGAAGGCCATGTGCTGAAAGGCGACTTTGTGGGAGAGCTTGACCAGCACGTCCTTGGAGAACGGGCGCTTGAGGGACTCGTAGAGCGGGTCGATGAACGGATGGCCGCTGACCTGCTCCAGGATGCGCGACAGATCCCGCAACGACACCAGATGCAGATCCAACAGCACGTCATAGATGTCCCGCTCGGACCTCTCGGCGATCAGCCGCGCCTGATTCGCCTTGGACGAGGGGATCACCTCCTGCTCGATGCAGTAATCGAGAAAAGCCTTGGCCAATTGGGCGTCGGTCATGGGCGCGCTCCTGTCCTATTCAAATGTTATTAAAATCGGCAGGAGTGTATCACGAACCTAAGGGTGGTGGTGCGTACGAGCATCGCGAAATCGAATTTATTCGTCTATTTCTCGGTATCGACTGATGCTGATTCATGTTCGTCAAAAACGATTTTTCCGATCTCGATTTCGAAATCCTTCTTATTCCAGGTCGAGGGGGCGTCACTAAAGAACGTATTCACTTTACGCGAATATCCGGGTTTTAATGGACCTTCTTCTCGTTGTGCAAAATGTTCCTCGACATCGACAGGCGTAACCGATTTCTCAAACACTCGCTGACCTTCGTCGTTGAGTAAGAATACGGTCAGTTCCAAGCCATGAAGTGTCCGCTTCCCTTTGTTATGCACTTCGTACTCAA
>JACKCT010000019.1 GCA_020633895.1 Deltaproteobacteria bacterium
GGCTCGAACGGCGCCTAGGGGGCAGCGGCCTCGACGCATCGCACCCGACGAGAACCTAGGCAAAGGCTCGTGTTCTGCTACACTCGGACCGATATCACCCCTGCTCGAGGTCCGACCCATCATGCGTGAATTTCCGAATTTCCTTCGCTGGACGCTCCTCCCGGCGCTGGCACTGACGTCGGCGCTGTGCCTTGTGTTGATGTTCTCGGTCGCCTGCGGCGACGACGATGACGATAATGACGACGACGTCACCGACGATGACACGGCGGATGACGACACCGATGACGACGATACGTCCGATGACGACACATCGGACGATGACACGACCGACGACGATACCGGCGACGACGACACCGTCGAATGCACCACCCACGAGGAATGCCTGCTCGCGTCGGGCAAATTGTGCGAAGCCGGGGCGTGCGTGGATCCCTGGCGATACAACTTCGACCTCAACGAAATCGACGACTGCGCCGACGACCCCCACGCCACGTCCATGTCGCTGGCCGAGAAGGCGGCCCATTTCGACGACGTGGCCGCGCGCATCCACATCCATCCCGACCACAAGCGCATGGAGCACGTGCTGCTCAAGGAAGGCAAAACCGAGGCGACGGCGACGTGGGAAGACGTAGAGATCTTCTACACCGGCGAGAACTCGGGCCTCTGGACGGGGCTCTACATCGCGTCCCAGGCCTTCCGCTACGCCGCCGAGCCCTCCCAGGCCGCGCTGGACAATCTGAAGATCATGATCGAGGGCATGGAGATCGGCATGGACATCACCGGCGTGCCGGGCATCTTCACCCGCGAATACAAAACCCCCGGAGTCCCCGGCCAGACCTGCCCCACCAACCCCGCCAGCTACACCCCCGACGTGGAAAAAGACGACAACAAATGGGTGAAGGTGGACGACGACGGATACGTGGTCATCTACGACGGCGACGAATGGATCACCACGACGCACAATGTGGGCGCGAAATTCGCCGGATATTGCTGGCTGGACAATGTCTCCCAGGACGAATACGCCGGACACATGCTGGCGCTGGGGGCGATCTACAAGCTGGTGGACGATCCGGACGTCAAGGGACGGGCGGCGGCGCTGCTGGAAAAAGTCGGCCGACACTTGATGGAACACAATATGGGTCTCTACGACTGGGACGACCGCCTGACCGAGCACGGCCGCTTCTGGCCGTTCTCTTTCGCCGACTGGCCGGGCTTTAACGCGGCTCACGCCCTGGGTTTCATGAAGATGGCCGTCGAAGCGTCCGGCGACGAGGACTTGGAGACCTACTACCAGGACTGCCTGCTGCAAAAAAGCGGACCGAACGACTGCATCGATCGCCCGGTGGCGCCCACGACGTCCTTTGCCGAATACCTGCCGATCACAGGGCTGTACTTCGGCCACGACGCCTGCATGTCCAACTGGAACAACTTCGCCATGCTCTTCCTGGCCGTGTTCGACCTGATCTTCTACGAGCACGACAACCTGGACGTGCGACAAATCGCCCAGGACGTTCTGGAAAACGAGATGTTCTTTCACGACGACAACTATCGGGAGATGCCCAAGCAGCACAACGCCGCCTGGGATCTGGTTTACGCGTCGATGAAGGACGTCACCAACGCGACCGGCCAGGACTACGCGGCGATCAATGACGCGATTTGCGGACTGCGTCAGTTCCCCGAGTCCAAGGCTCAGCAGGCCCGGGACGTGGGCGAGGACGACTATCCCACCGACTTCGAATGCGAAAGCCGCTTTGACGGCGAGTATCTGACTTTCGACCCGGTGCCGGTCTACGACCGATGCATCGGCACCTTTACCTGGTGGTCCAATCCGTACGAGCATCAAACGTGCGCGGCCAACGCGCGGATGCTGCGCCAACCGGCCGACTATCTGCTGCCCTACTGGATGGCCCGATACTTCGGCTATGTCGACGAAACGATGTAGCCTTCGAATAGAACCGAAAAGGGAGGCCCTTTTCATGCCGTGGAACAACGCAAAACGATGGATCGCGCCGCTCGCGGTCCTGGCGATGGCGTTGGTCGGATGCTCGTCCCCCAAACCGGAAGCGGACGAGCCGGTGATGACCGATCAAGCGGTGGCCGAATATCTGGCGAATCTGGACCCGGCGGCGCGGGCCAATATGGTCAGCCGCTACGTGGGTCAGAACGCCCAGCCGGTGCTGCCCGAGCGACGCAACGTGGTCCATCGCGGCGAAGCGCCGATGACGCTGGTCGGCCACGCGCTCAAGGTGGGCGAGACGGCGCCGACCTTCGAACTGTTGGGCGTGGGCAAGGATCAAACCGTGCAGACGATCACCAGCGCCGCGCTGTTCGGCCAACCGACGGTGGTCTCGGTGGTGCCTTCGCTGGATACGACAGTCTGCGCGACGCAGACCGGGCACATGGCCGCGCTGGCCGAAGAACTGCCCGCGGGCGTGCAGGTCGTCACGATCAGTCGCGATCTGCCGTTCGCCCAGCAGCGGTTCGTGCAGGACAACGACCTGGCGATGACGACCGTCTCCGATTTCAAGGACGGCAGCTTGGGCAAGGATTGGGGTCTCTACCTCAAGGAGAACGGCCTGCTGGCGCGCAGCTTGTGGTTCGTGGACGCGGGCGGCCGGATTCTCTACAGCCAGATCGTTCCGGATATCACGCAGGAACCGAACTACGACGAACTCAAGGCCGCCGTGACCGCTTGGAAACAGCGCGCCGACGCCGCCAAGACCGGCACCGCGCCCCAAGCACCCACGCTCGGACCCGGCGGCGCGGAGACCTACGGCTCGGGCTGATTCCCAAGCGCCGAATTTTGCCGAGAGGAGACGAAACCATGGACATCGCCATCATCGGCGCCGGGAACGTGGGCGGCACCCTGGGACGCAAGTTCGCGGCCAAGGGGCACAACGTCACCTTCGCCGTCCGCCTGCCCGACAGCGAAAAAACCAAGACCCTGCTCGCCGACTTCCCCGACAAGGTGCGGGCGCTGACCATCCCCAAGGCGACGACGCTCGCCGACGTGATCTTGCTCGCCACGCCCTGGGACGCGACGCGGGAGGCGTTGCAGGCGGCCGGCGATCTGTCGGGCAAGGTGCTCATCGACTGCACGAATCCCCTGGCCGACGGCATGCGCGGCCTGGCCCTGGGGCATTCCACCTCCGGCGCCGAGCAGATCGCCGAATGGGCGTCGGGCGCGAAGGTGGTCAAGGCCTTCAACTCCACCGGCAGCGGCAATATGGACAACCCGGTCTACGACGGCGCCTCGCTGACGATGTTCTATTGCGGCGACGACGGCGAGGCGAAAGAGACGGCACGGCAGCTCATCGCGGATACGGGATTCGAACCGGTGGACGCGGGCGTGCTGGCGGCGGCGCGGTATCTGGAACCGCTGGCGATGCTGTGGATTCATCTGGCGTACGTGAAGGGCCTGGGCCCGGATATCGCGATGCGGTTGGTGACGCGGTAGCGCGCGAAGCCCCTACGCCAGTCCGATCATCGACAACCCGACGACCCAACCGGCGCCGATCACGCACCCGAACAATGTGATCAACGTCAGGCCCCGCGACCACCAGGACGGCGGCCGCTGCGTGAGCGGATCGATGGGCTTGTTGTAGAGCGCGCGCCACAGGGCCTGCATGGCCAACGGCGGGGCGAGAAACACCAGCGGCAGCGCCAACATCGCCAAACCCCGGTCGTGCAACGTCATCGCACCGATGACCGCTGAAACCGCCGCGAACAGAAAGAACATCGCGTTGCCCGGCGCCAGGTAACTCTCCGCCCCGTCCACATCGGCCCGCAACCCGCCCCGCTGCTGCGTCATGGGCACTTCGTGGGCTTTGAGAAATTCCTCCAGCACCTCCAGGATTTCGTCGGGCAGCGCCAGATAGCGCCAGTCGGCGTCGGGCTTGTGGCGAAACCAAAGCCCGGAGGGCGTCGTCATCCGGCGCACTTCGTAGCGATCCAGTTTTCGCCAGATCAGCCGCCCGGACGTGGGATCGCCCCAAAGGCGCGCGCCGTCGATTTCCCCTCGGCCCAAGGTCGCGCGCAGGAGAAACTCGCGGGCGCCCACTTCCTTGAGCAGACGTTTTTGCCCGAATCGCGCCATGCGCAAGGCCCGCAATTCGAGTTGATCGTCCAGCAGAGCGACGATCTCCAGCGGCCAGACAAACAGCGTCACCGTTCCGCTTGCGTCGGCGGACCGGGCCAGGCCCTTGTCGGTGAGCATGGACGCGACGTCCGAGGCCGGCACGTCGAAAAGCACCAGATAATCCGACGACTGCACCAGGCGTCCGTCGGCGCGAAGCAGGGGTTTATCCGCGGTTTGCGTCACGTCGCAGGCCCTCCGATTCGATCACCACATTGACCGCGGACTGATCCAAGGCATAGCGCACCAGACCCTCGGCCAATTCCACATTATCCATCGAACGCAGTCGCCGCGACCACGTCTTGGCCCCGAGCAGGCCGATGACCACCGTCGCGCCGTCGATCAGCGTGGCGCCCAGGTGCTCCATGGGTCGCGGGGTGTCGCGCCCTTCGCCGACGATGAACGACGGGCGGGCGACGACAAACGGCAGGCCTGAATGGCGCAACTCGGTTTCGAATCGCCATCGGACCTTGGAGTAGGCGTCGCGGGATTTTTCGCTGACGCCCACGGCGGACAGGTAGACGAACTTCGGCGTCACGTGAGCGGCGAGGCACGCCTGGAGCAGCAGGGAGGTCAGACCGTAGTCCACCGCCTCGTAGGTCTGGGCCTCGGGATCGCCGCCGGCCTTGGCCACGGCCGCTTTCCGGGCCCGGGTGGTGCCCAAGAGCGCGAAGATCAGCGTGGGCTGGATCCGGTTCATTGTCTTGGTCATCGCCTCGGCTTCCCACGCCGTCTCGTCCACCTGGGCGCCTATTTTCTCGAACCGGCGGCGCCAGTCGTGCCGGCGCTCGGAATCGGGACGGACATGGGCGACGACCGTCACCCCCGCCTCGGCGAGCTGGCGGACCACCTCCCGGCCCGTGTAGCCGGTGGCCCCGGCCACGAAGGCGACGTGCGTGGATTTAGCGTCGAAATCCGGATCGGGAATGGCGCTCATTCGGGCGACGCCTCCCGCGAGACATGGATGCGCCCGCACACGCCGACCAGCCGCGCCGTCATCCGTCGTTTCATGCCCTAACCCCTTTCGATAGGCCGAGCCTATCGCTTCTGCAACGTGCCGCCCACCTCGACGCTGCCCAGGTATTCGGCCGTCACGTTCCGCGAATCGGGCGCGCCCTGGTACTCGTAGTACCACAAATAGATCGTCCGGCCGTCGGGGGAATGGGTGGAGAAATAGTTTTTGCCCGAGACGATGTCGGCCATCGCCGGAGTCGTCGCGTCGTGTCCCGACAGGGCCACAATCAAATTCGCCGCCAGCAGCGCGATCGCCACCGCCAGCAACACCGCCGTCACTCGCTGCGCCAAGGTCATGGGAGCCTCCGTTTTTTCGGGTTCACCGTCATTTCTATATCAACCCATTCCGGGGGAAAATGCCACGTTTGACATGAACGGCTCTATTGCCGAAAACCACCTAAATGCCCCAACCGTCAAAACTTTTTCTTGCGAACTTCGACGACGACGCCGATTCATGGGCCAGCGAATCAGATCGCGAGGCGGGATATGCACGAATTTTCGGAGTTTAAGGTCCTCAACTACTGGGACCGGGTCGGCCGGGTGCTCAAGGGCGAGCTGCCGCCGCCGGTGACGTTGGAGATGGACCCGACCAATGCGTGCAATCACGACTGCGTCTGGTGTATTGACCGCGAGCATCGCAGCGCCAACGCCGGATTCCTCAAGCGCGAGGTCGCCCTGTCGGTGATCGAGCAGGCCGCGGCGTTGGGCGTCAAATCCATCGTGCTCAAGGGCGGCGGCGAGCCGCTGGTCTACCCCTGGATCGACGAGTTGCTCTACGCGGCCCACGGCGCCGGGCTGGCCGTCGGAATGATCACCAACGGCGAACTGGTGCGCGACCACGTTCAGGCCATCACCGAGTGCTGCACCTGGCTGCGCCTGTCGGTGGACGCCGGCAGCGAAGCGACGCACAAGCTGGTCCACAAACCCGTGCGCGACGGGGCGTACGAGCGCGTGTGGGAAGGCATCAAGCAGGTCTCGGACAAGGTCTTTTGCGGGATGATTTACATCATCCACCCGGACACCTACCACGAGATGCACGAAGGCGCGCGTCGGGCCCGGGAAGCCGGATGCAAGTACATCGCCTTCAAACGGGTCGTCGCGCCGGGCGAGGTGTTCACGCACGAAGCCTACGACGAGATCGAAGCGTCCTATCACGCCGCGCGCAAGCAATATTCCAACGGCGTGTTTCAGGTCATGGGCCTGGATATGTACAACTTCATCGAAGGCCCCACAAAGAAAGCCTACAAAGTCTGCAAGGCGCACCATCTGGTCGCGATCCTCTGCGCGAACGGCAAGATGTACGCCTGCTGCTCAACGCGCGGGCGCGAGTCCCACTGCTTCGGCTCGGTCTACGAAAATACGTTGGAAGAAATCTGGTACGGCGACAAACGCCGCCGAATCCTGCAAGACATCGACGATCGCAAGTGCGCCCACATCTGCCCCGGGCACACGTCCTTCATGCGCTACGACCACTACAACAAGATGTTCGAGTACCTCATGCTCGACGACAAACCCCACGCCGACTTCGCTTAGCCGGGTAGTCCCGGCCGACTGACGGCTGCCTGAAGGCATTCTGCACGCCGGCGCGTCGTTGTACGGCCCGTAAGGCCCCTTGCCCGTCAGAGCCCCGACCTGTAGGGAGAGGTCTGGTTTGCCCTCGAACGTCTCGTAGCTTATTGCAGAAACCCGCACGTAACGTACCGGCGCGGACCAGACCGCTTACTACCATGCGCGGCTCTGACATTGCAGGACGCCGTGGCTTTGTCGCCAGGGTGCACCAACCCGCTCCCCGACGCGCGCGGCTCTGTCGGGCACGAACATCGAACGCGTCTATGAACCCTTGCCCGCGGCTCTAAATCGAAACAGGCGCCTTGAGGTTGAAGAACCGTCGGAACATATTCCACGACAGTTCGCCGCGGCGGAGCATGGACAGGCCGAGCATGCCGAGTTTGAAGAAGTTGGCGGTTTCGGACAGGACGATGGCGGGCCAGGGGTGCTCGCGCAGGTAGGGCTGCGTGCCCATCCAGCGGATCAGCGATTTGGGCACAAACGATTTGCTGGTCAGGTGGTAGAGAGCGATGAACAGCCGGTCGAAGGCCGGGCGGTCCATCGTCTGGTCGACACGAAACTGCGTGAGGGTCTTGTCGCAGACCCCGGCCACGTCGTTTTCGGTCACAAGGCCCTTGGACAGGTAGTAATTCGTCAATTCCGTCCCCGGCCAGAGATTGAGCGAGAACGAATAGAGGTCGAACGGGCGGTGCATCGCGAGGAGAAGGTCGAGCAGATCCTCGCTGTCTTTTTGCGTCGTCTCCGGGATGTCCAAGATAATCTGATACCCCGCGCGCACCTTGTGCTTCGTCAAAATGCGCGAAACTTCCACCAGGCGCTCGTGCGTGTGGTAGCGGCCGAAGAGGCGGCGGTTGACGTCTTCCGACGCCTGGATGCCCATGAGTACGTGGTCCAGGCCCGCGTCCTTCAGGCGCGCGATGTCCTCGTCCTTGATGACGCGCGGGTCGGAGAGGATCTCGAACGGCAGGCCGATCTCCCGCTTGTAGGCCTCGGCGAATTCGGCGACCCACGCGCTCTTCACCGGGAACAACTCATCGTCGAAACGCACGCGCACCAGGTTCTTGAAATGCTCGCGGGCATATTTGAGCTCGGCAATGACGTTGTCCACCGACCGGACGCGGAAGTATTGCCCCTTGTCCTTGTAGATCTGCCGGTAGATGTTCACGTCGCAGAATTTGCAGTCGAAGGCGCAGCCCCGGGAGGAGAGCATCAGGTAAACGCTCTCGTTCAGGCACGGGTCGCCCTTGGAAAAACGCTTGCCGTCGATGACCCATTTGTCGTCGGTGCTGTGATAGTCGCGAAACGGCACACGGTCCAGATTGTCGACCAGCTCACCGATGGGGTTGCGGTGAATCGTGCCGCCCTTGTTGACCCAAAGGCCGGGGATGTCCGTCGTGTCCTCGCCCGCTTCGAGCCGGCGGCAGAGTTCGACGATCGTGTCCTCCGCCTCACCGACGGCCAGATAATCGCAATCATGGATGCACACCTCCCGGTCGAAGGAGATGTGCGCCCCGCCCCAGATGACCGGCAGACCCAACTCCTGCTGGATCATCCGCGTGAACTGCCGTCCGACGCGCAGGTACGCCCCGGCGCGGATGGACATGCCGACCAGGCCGATCCCCTGCTCGCGCAGAACACCCATCATCCGGGAGATTTCCAGGTCGGTGGGCTCTTCGAAATGGTGGTGGAGGTAGTCCTTGAAGTAGATCTCGTGGACCTCGTAACCCGCGTTGCGCAACACGGACGCGATCAGGCGCGTGCCGTTGTTCTCGAACACGTAGAGCGATATGAGCGCGATCTTCAGACGCACATCGGGCCTCGCGAGTCGATTCAAGACGTCGAATGCTAGCACAATTGGGAATTTGCGCGATTAATCCAGGTCAAGTGTGTGGGGCAGATTGCGATGGGGAGGCGCAACGGTGAGGGGGCGAACAGTTTGGGGCGGCCAAGACGGTGGACCGATCAGAGCCGCGCACGGCTTGCCTCGCCGAAGCCTTGGCGAAGGCGGGTCATCAGCGGTTGGGTCCAGCCCGGTACGTCGATGGCGTCGTCAACGTGACGAACTTTATCGGACCTGACCCCTCCCTACCGGTCGGGGCTCTAAAGGAAAAGTCGAAACTTTGCAGGAGCCTTTGCGACCTAGTCGAAATACTCTTTCAGCGCGATCGTCTGATTGCGTCCCGGGCCGACGGAGATGATCGTGACCGGGATGCCGAGGAAGTCCTCGATGCGCGCCAGGTATTTTTTGGCGTTCTCGGGCAGGTCGTCGTAGCTGGTTAGTTCGCAGGTGCCGGCTTTCCAACCGGGAAGCGTTTCGTAGACGGGTGTGACCTTCGCCAGATTCTTGGCCTCGGCGGGCATTTCGTCGGAGACGACGCCGTCGACCTCGTATCCGGTGCAGATCTTGATCTCGTCGAAATCGTCAAGCACGTCGAGTTTGGTAATCACCAAGTCGGTCAAATCCGAAAGCTGGGCGGCGTATTTGGTGATGACAAGGTCCAGCCAGCCGCAGCGGCGCTTGCGGCCGGTGGTGGTGCCGAACTCGTTGCCCACCTGGCCGAGTTTGGCGCCCAATTCGTCCGTCAACTCGGTGGGAAACGGCCCCTCGCCCACGCGCGTGGTGTAGGCTTTGACGACGCCGTAGATCTTGTGGATGGATCGCGGCCCGACGCCCGCCCCCGTGCATACCGCGCCCGAAACGCAGTTCGAGCTGGTGACGTAGGGATAGGTGCCGTGGTCGATGTCCAGCAGCGTGCCGTGGGCGCCTTCAAAGAGGACCTTGCGGCCGGCGCGTACGGCCTCGCCGATGAGCCGATAAGTGTTGCAAGCGTAGGGGCGCAGCTTTTCGGCGTACTCCCGGTATTCGGCGATGATCGACACCGGATCCAGCGGCGAGGCGTTGTAAAAATCGAGCAGCGCGTTGTATTCGCCGATGGCGCAGTGGATGAAATCCGCCAGGGTGTCCGCCTCGACGAACTCCCCGAAACGCAAGCCCGTGCGGCCCATCTTGGATTGATAGGCGGGGCCGATGCCCCGGCCGGTGGTGCCGATGCGTCGGTCGCCCTTGGCGGCGTCGGCGGCCCGGTCCAGGTCCATGTGCCAAGGCAGAATCACATGGGCGCGGCGGGAGATGCGCAGACTCGTCTCGCCGCCCAACAGGCCGCGATTTTTGAGCTCCGCGATTTCTTCGAGCAGCACGCGGGGGTTGATGACCACGCCGTCGCCGATCACGCAGTCCGTGCCTTCATGCAGCACGCCGGAAGGAATGTTGTGCAGCTTGGTGGCCTGGCCGTCCACGACGACCGTGTGGCCGGCGTTGTCGCCGCCCTGGTAACGCACCACCATATCGGCCTGCTGGGCGATCAGGTCCACGACCATGCCCTTGCCTTCGTCGCCCCACTGCGTTCCGACGATCACCACCGTCGACATACGTCCCCGCTTTTCCGTAGACCGGAGAAATTGAACTCGTTTCCGTTAATGAGCCAGAAGATTGAATCGAGGCCCGACGCGCGATATTGGCAAAAAACCATCCACAGGTCTAGTGCGGCGGCATCCCCACAAACCGGCGAGCGCAGGATGTGGACCTGAGGGGGCCGCGCTCTCGCGTGAACGAATGTTCGAGAGAAGGTGCGCCTGTCGTCAGAAAAACCGCACGTCCGGGCGCGCCTACAACTCCACCCGCTTCGCGGATTCGATTTTCGGATCGGATTCGAGCTTGGCGATGAGCTCGTCGGGGACGGCCTGGTCGGTTGTCACGAAGGTCATGGCCCGCTCGCCCTGCTGATCGCGCGCCAGGCGCAGGTTGCCGATATTCACGCCGGCTTCGCCCAGCAGGGTGCCCACCAGACCCACGACACCCGGTTCGTCCTTATTACGGATGATGAGCACGTGGCCTTCGGGTTCGATGGACAGGATCTTGTCGTTGTAGCGCGTCAGGCTGATGCCCGAGGGGCCGAAGTTCACGCCGGACAAGCTGCGTTCGTCACCGGAGGGGTACGTCACTTTGACGGTCAGCGAGCTGGTGAAGTCGTAGGCGTGCTTCTGGGAGATTTCCTGCACCGAAAGGCCGTGTTCCTCGGCGATGTGCCGGGCGTTGACGAAGTTCACGTCGTCGCCGGAGAAATGCTTGCCGAAGCCCTTGAGCACCGCCACGCCGATGGCGTCGGTGGACTGATCGTTCAGGTCGCCGCCGTAGATGATCGACAGCTTCTTGGGCAACTCGTGGGAAAGCTGGGCCTGCATCGCGCCCAGACGCTCGCCCAGGACGATGTACGGTCCGATCTGGGCCAGCACTTCCTTGGAAACCGAGGGCACGTTGACCGCGTTGGCGACCACGTCGTTGACCAGATAGTCGACCATCTGCTCGGCCACGGCGACGGCCACGTTGTCCTGGGCCTCGGCGGTGCTGGCGCCCAGGTGAGGCGTGACGACGACATCCTCGACGGCAAAGAGGGGATGCTCCGTCACCGGCTCGGTCGCGAACACGTCCAACGCCGCCCCGGCCACCTGTCCGGATTTGAGCCCATCGAGCAGCGCCGCCTCGTCGACGATGCCGCCCCGCGCGCAATTGATGATGCGCACGCCCTTCTTCATCTTGGCGATGGTGTCCTTGTTAATCAGGTTCTCGGTCTCGGGCATCTTGGGCACGTGGATGGTGATGAAATCCGAGCGCTCGAAAAGCTCGTCGAGCTCGACCTTCTCCACGCCCAGCTTCTTGGCCTGATCGTCGGAGACGAAGGGATCGTAGGCGATCACGCGCATTTTGAGGCCCAGGCCCCGGTCGGCGACCACCCGGCCGATCTGCCCCAGACCCAGCACGCCCAGCGTCTTGCGGAAGATCTCGGTGCCCTGGAACTTGGATTTTTCCCACTTGCCGCCCTTGAGGCTGGCGCAGGCGGCGGGGATTTTGCGGGCCATGGAAAGCATCATGGCGATGGCGTGCTCGGCGGTGGTGACGGTGTTGCCGCCGGGCGTATTCATGACGCACACGCCCTTCTTGGTCGCGGCCTTGAGGTCGACGTTGTCCACGCCGGTGCCGGCCCGGCCGACGACGCGCAGGTTGGTCGCCTTTTCCAGCAGTTCGGCGGTGACGGTGGTGCCCGATCGGATGGCCAGGCCGTGGTATTGGCCGATGATGCCGGCCAGTTCCTCGGCGGAGAGGCCGGGCTTGTAATCCACCTGAACGCCCTCGGCTTTTTCGAAAACTTCGAGACCGAGTTCGCTGAATTTGTCGCTGACCAGGATCTTATACATATGACCTTCCGTCGGTGCGGATTTTTGGGCGCATTTGAGGGGCGGGCGGGCGACGCGTGACGAGAACCCACCGCCCACGCAGCAATGGCCGGCCCGAAAGACCGGCCAAGCCGCGCGAACGATAATCGGGGCTCATGGGGCTGTCAAGGTGAGGTCGGCGGCAACACGGCCGGCCCGGATTGTCACTGCCCTTGCGTTCCGAAGGTGAAGAACCGAGCCAGGATTTCGTTCTCGTCTCCGGGGCGCGTTTCGTGGGGTTCGGATTCCCAGACCAAGGCGTAGTCCTCGCCGTTAAAGGCGATGGATGCCTGGGGAAAAAAATCTCCGAGCCACGAGGTGGCCTGGATGTCCACGGCGATCGGCGTGCCGTCCGCGGCGTATTCGTTGACCAGATGCGTTTTGGAACTGGACTCGTTTCGCGTGATGACGAACTTTCCGTCCGGCGCCACCGAAACGCGAGGGATGGTCGTCAAATAACCTTCGTTGTGGTCGGTGCGACCCACGTAGACCCGATCGCCGATGAAGTTCCCGTCCGCGCCGAAGCGTCGGACGTAGGCGTCGAAGCGCACGGCCCACGTCGCCACGCCGGAGCCGTCGGCGGCCAGGTCCAGATCGGCCATGGAAAGATCGTCGGTCGTCTCGTCGACCAGCACCCAAGCCGGGCCATCCACGTATCCGTCCGCGCCGATGCGCCGGGTCATGAGTCGCCGCCGCGCCGCCGTATCCAGGCCCGTCTGCTCGGCCCACACCACTTGGGCGTTGCCCAGGGCGTCGACAGCGACATTCAGTCCCGAGGCGAACGAGCGGTTGCCGGCGTAGTCCAGAATCGTCGCCACCGGACCGTAATAGGACGTCCACAGGTTGACGGTGCGTCCGCGCAATCGGGCGCGGAAGTTGTCGGTGGCGGTGGATTCGATCTCCCACCAGGCCACGTAGCCCAGGCCCAGGGGGTTGACGTCGATCACCGCGCCGTGGGCCTCGCCGACCTTGGTCTTCGTCAGTTTCTTTGCGCGACCGTCGCGGCGACCGTTGGCGTCGTAAAATTGCAGGAAGACGTCCGACGAATCCCACCAGCCCAACGCCCAGTGACGCACCCATGCCACGGCAAAGCGGCCCAAGCCGTCGACGCCGACCACCGGCGAGCGGTCCGCTCCCGCGCTGTCGGCCACAACGATGGGGTCGGACAATGCGGCGCCGTCGGTGTCGTAGATGCGGGCGTAGACCGTGCTGACGTCCAGTTCCCAATAGTCATTGTCCCGTTCCTCCGACTGCCAGACGATCACCGTCTGCCCGTCGCCGTTCATCGCCACGCGGGGGTGGCCTTCTAGCGTTTGGGCGTCGTCCAGCGGATTAACCTGCACCTCACGCACGTCGACGCACATATTGTTCGACTCGTCGCAGTACAGATCTCCGCAAGTGTCCACGGAACCGCGCCGGCATCGGTGGAATTCGCAATAGTCGCCGGTCGTGCAGAAATACGCGTCGTCGCAGGAGGAAAAATCGTTCGCCAACACCGCCGTGCAGGCATCGCCGTCGCAATAGGCAACCTCACAGGGTTCGCGTTGGGGCCCGCACTGGATCTCGTTGCCGCAGTAGCCGGGGTAAAGAACCTCGATTTTGTTGTAGTAGACCAAGGCCCGGTAGCTCGCGCCGGAGATCGGACCACGCAGGCTGTAAGAGCTGCCATACGGGGGGCCATAGGTATCGCCGCCCCAATGGAAGGGGCCAAGGGCGTCGAAATTCGAATCAAATCTTTGCGAAACGGTCTTGTTGATGCCGTCGTGATACCAACGCAGGCCATACGTTCCGTCGTCTTCATATCGATGTAGAAAATCGAAACCCCGGTTGTAGGTGAAGTCGCGACTGGGGCCGAACGCCTCACCCATGCGATGGTGAAGGCCGACCTGATTTCCGGCGTGATCCAGCCGAGCCACCTCGATCCAGGCGCCGGGTTCGCCTTGCAGGTTCGTCCCTTTTTTCGGCCAGAACATTTCGTACAGTTCGAGCGATTCGTTGTAGAGCAGGCGGCCGTTAAAGATCCAGCGATTGGGGATGTCGATGAAATCGTACACCGACCGCTCGCCGATCGGTTGTTGATTCGCGTTGTAGAAGACGACGACCTCGCCCTCCAACACGGCCCAGCCGCCGCCGTCGGGAACATATCCGAGAAGCTGTCCTCGTTCCTCATAAAAGGCGGGAGTCGCGACGCTGTACTCCGGCAGGCTGACCGCACCGGTGTTGACGTTGAAATAGTTCGTGACGTAGCGAAGGGTCTTTTCGCCGTCGACGATGATCTGTTCGTGGGAATGCAGGCGGATTGTTGTGTCGTTTTCCACGCTGCCGTACAGAACGAACGGGTGGATCGCCACTTCGCGGGGGATCGAGATCAGATCGCCGATCGGCGTACCGTCGCGTTCATAGCGCTGGGCGAAATACTGATAGGCGAAATTCTTTTCCCGCCAGAACAGCACGATGCGTCCGTCGGGCATGACGACAATGGACTCCAGATATCCCAGCTCGATATCCCGATCGTCGAGAAAAAACAGCGGCAGGAGTTTTTCGGACTCCGTATTCGTCCACTGAACCGCCATTTGTTTCTCGCCGGTCCCGCCTCGCAAGACCTTGAAGACGAAGCACCAATCCCCGTCGGCGTCGTTATAAGTGGCCCAGTATTCGTCGAGCTGCGCATCCACCGTGTTCTCGAAAATCGACTCGATTCGCGCCTGAGCCGCGGACGGCATCAGCAAAGCCAAAATCATTCCCATCGCGAGCCCAAGGCCGAATTGTCCGGCCAAGGATGACCTTCGATTCATGTTCATTCAATTCTCCCCGACGCCGGATTCGCGACGCCGCAATTCTTGGTTCCGGCCCCGGTCCTACTCCCCGAAGGTGAAGAATCGGGCGAAGACCTCGTCGTCGTCCCGATTGGGCAGCTCGCCGCGAGCGGGGGACTCCCAGGCCATGACGAAGTCCGTTCCGTTGAAGGCCACGACCGGCTGATGATTGAACCGATCGCGCCAGGAGGTCGCGACCAGGTCTTCGATGACCGGCGTGCCGTCAGTCAGATATTCATTGACCAGGTAGGAGCGCCGGTCGCTCGCGTTGCGCACGATCACGAACTTGCCGTCCGGGCCCACGGACACGCGGGGCGTCGTGATGAATTCACTGTCGGTGTAGCCGACGAAAATCGGCGACCCCGTGCGCGCGCCCGACGCATCCAGAAGCTGGGCGCGGACATCGTTGGTGCCGAACACCCACGTCAAGACGCCCGTCCCGCTCGAGGCCAGATCGATGGACGCCATGCCGTCCAGATCCTCCTCGTCCTCCAGCAGCCGCGTGACCGGCCCGAGGGGCTTGCCGTCCACGTCCACGCGAATCGAGTCGAGCAGTTGGCGGGAACCGCGAATGACGCCCCAGATCACCTGGGCGTTGCCCGACGCGTCGATGGCCACGTCCAGGCCCGAGGCGAGGTATTCCGGGTCGTCGTGTTCGTAGAGCGTCACGGGCGCTTTCCATGAACCGTCGAAGACGTTGATCGCCCGTGCCCGCAGGCGCATGCGATAGTCGCCCTCGTTGAAGGAGATGTTTTCCCACCACGCCACCAGGCCGAAGCCCAGCGGGTTCACGTCGATCACCGCGCCGGAAGGCACCCCGGCCTTGTTGATGGAGGCCACCACCGCGTTGCTGATCGGCGAGCCGTCCGGGTCATAGAAACGGACCATCACTTCCGCGGTCGATTCGTCGAAATGCTGATGACGAACCCACGCCACGGCGAAATTGCCGAACCAGTCCTCGCCCACCACCGGGCTGCGGTGGGAACCCCAACTGGTGGCGATCTTCAACGTGCTGCTGAGCGGCTCGCCCGTCGGATCGAAGATGCGGGCGTAGACGTCGCTTTGGATCAGGTCGTAGTCCGGGTCCTTGCCGTCCTTCCATTTGGGATTTTGCGACTGCCACACGATCACGGTTCGGCCCCGGGAGTTGATGGCCGGGCGCGGGTGGCCTTGGCGAACCTGTCGCCCCTTGGCGGGGCTGATGCGGATCTCTTCCAAGTCGATGCACATATCCAGCTCGCCGTCGCACCACTGGTCGTCGCCCTTGCACGGCGTGTCCAGTCCGGCCAGGCACAGGCCCGCGCCGCACTCGTCGCCCTCGGTGCAGAAGACGCCGTCCTCGCACACGCCGCCTTGGGGCACGTGTCGGCACATGCCGTCGACGCACTGGGCGTCGGCGCATTCGTTTTCATCGTTGCATTGAGCGTCAATGATGCACGGTTCGGGATACTCGGCGATCAGGCGCGAACGGTTGTTCAAGGAACACACGGGGATCGGCGTGCCGTCGGCGCGCAGTGTCAGCACGGAATTTTCCGCCCCGACACACACCACCGTGGGATCGTTGAGCGGCGTTCCGTCGCCGGCGAAAGACTGCATCTGGTTGATTTTGGGCCCGCCGGGGTTGGCCAGTTGCCAGATGACGTGAAATTCGTCGTCGTGGCCGGTGATGACGTTGAAGAACTCCACGTCCAAGCGCTCGTTCGTATCGCGCACCAGCAGCGTCGCGGGATCGCCGTCGGGCGCGCCGTCTTCGTCAAACGCCTGGCGGGTGAGCGCCTCGAAGTTCCGGTTGAACAGCTCGTATTGCTGCGTCCAGATCAGATCGAACGTGCCGTCATCCCGGGCATGGAGATAGCGCTGAATCTGCAACTCGTTCACGTCGGTTTCGCCGTGTTCGATGTTGTACGTCTCGGAGATCGGCTGCATGTCCGCGTCGAACAGACGCACCCGGATGAACTTGTAGACGATGGGATAAGACGGCGTCCACGCGACGGCGAACTTGCCGCCGTTGAGGCCGACAACCGCCAGACGATCGGGCATCGAGGCGAAATCGTAGGGGTCCTCGCCGGCGATCTTCACCCGTTCGGTCAGCGCGCCGGTGGCGAAATTCATCTTGTATCCGAACAGCTCCCATTTGCGCTCGCCCTTGTCCCGGCCCAGGATGATCAGATTTTCCTGGTCGTCGAAGGCGATGACGATGTGCGTCGCGAGCAGGTCGTTGGGCTTGGGCATTTGGATCGGCTCGCCGATCGCCGAGCCGTCGGCCGCGTAACGCTGGACGCGAGCGAAGTAACCGGGCTTGGTGTCGTCGTTGTAACCGACTGCAAAGCGGCCGTCGGGGAGCATGGCGATTTTGTTGACGGCGGAATCCTGGGAATCGGGGACCAGCGTCGGGTCGCCAAAAGGTTCACCGTTGTTGTCGAATCGGCGGAAATAGACGCCGTCTTGCTGGTCGTGCAGGACCCACGTGGCGACAAAGTTGCCGTTTTGATCCCACGCGACAGCGGGAAAATGCCAATGCCCGTCGGCGCTCGGCGTCGTGTAAAGCTCAACCTCCCCGGCCGACGCCGCGCTCGCCGCAAGGCCCAGCGACAGGATCGCAACCAACGCGAAAACGGCCTTGATCCACCACGGACGTCCTTCATTCCCCGACATGACGCACTCCCTTCGTCCTCGTTTCGTGAACGGACCCCTATTGCTCTGTTTGCTCTCCGAATTTCAGGAATCGGACAAAAACCTCGTCGTTGTCCCGGTCGGGCAACTCGCCGCGAGCGGGCGACTCCCAAGCCAGGACGTCGTTGTTGCTGATCTTTTCGAATTGAATGGGATTCTTGGCCCGGCGAAGGGTCACTTCGTCCGCGTAGGACACGCCCACCACGACCGCCAGCGCCAGGGCGGCGCAGATCAGGATGAGCAGGGCGTAGCGAAACACTCGTCGCGTCGGATCCTCGATCGGACGGCGAACCGGCGGACGCACCGGATGATCGTCTTTGGCGGCTGACGGCGCATGCACGTCGACGTCTCCTCTCACATCAAAATGCAAAAGAGGACGCCCGTAACCCGCGATATTTGACCCCGTGGAGAACCGACGAAACTCTAAAACAACGCGAAGGGAAATGCGACGTTTTTTTCGAAACACCCTCGAAATTCACAAAAAATAACGGCCCGAGCGCTCGCCCGGACCGTTTTGTTTAGATTTCTTTCCGTGTTTGTTTAGAAATCCGCCACGGCGACCGGATCGAGAAACGCGCCGTCAAAGAACGCCGAGGGATCGCCCTCCACGCCGTCGGCCTGGAAACGCATCACGATGGACCGCGTCCCGGCGGGAACGAGCGTCGTCGCCTCGTGCGTGAACCATTCGGGATCCCGATTCACCGGCAGACTCGCCTCGTCGATCACAATGTCCGTCTCCATGAAGCGCACGCTCAAGCTCATCGGCGACGTTCCGGCCCAGTTGCGCATCGCACCGCCCCAACGCACCGCCAGCTCGCCCGCGTCGATCATCGTCGCCCACGCGCTCACATCCACCGACTGTTCGATCCACGCCGACACGCCCGCGTCCAGCTTGGCCTTGAGCGAATATTCGCCTGTCGCCGTGTTGTTGGTCGCGTCGTAGATCAGCGGCAATTGCAGATTGTGATCGCGGATCGTCGACATCTCGGCCGAGCCTACCCAGCCGGAAAGATCGTCTTCGAACGACGCATTGACCAATAGATTCCCGCCGAGTCGGCCGTGAGGGGCGTCGTCTTCCCAGACGCCGAGCGAAATCGCGTCGAAGGACGCCGTATTGAACACTTGCGGGATCTCCACCGCCACCGCGCGCAATGTCACCCGCACCGACCGCGCTCCCGGCGGCAGCGGCGCGCGCACCCGCCAGGGCTGCCAATACATCGTGTCGAATCGGTCGGAGGAAAGCGTGTCCATCACCGCGCCGTCGGCGTCAAGCACCTCGGCCGTACCTTCACATTCGTCGTGGGCCCGCAGGGCGTTGGACGTGTCGCCGTCCTCGACGCGATACCCCGCAGTGCACGCCCCGCCGAACAACAGATACGCCCGGCCGTCGTCGATGGCGTCGATGTTGTCGGCCAATGACACGGTCTGGCGGGCCCATCCCCGTTTTTCGCCGGGCACGCCGCTGTAAAAATAGTCGCCCGCGAACGGTGCCACCGGCGCCACGAGCGCGCCCATGTCCGCGCCGTCGGTGGCGCGCATGCCGTCCAACGCGAACGTCCCGGCAGCCGAAGCGAGGCCCGCCTCCTCCGCGCCGGGATCGCCGATCAGATTCGGAACCAGCGTGAAAACGTGTTCGATCTCGCCGCCGGTCCCGACGCCGTCCACATCCGTCGCGGCCGTCACCGTGGCCGTCAGTTCCAACGGGCGCGCGGGCGCGTCGGTCAACGTCACCCGCACAATGGAGCCGTCACCCACCGTGTCCACCCCGTCCACCGCGACCGGGCCGTCGGCGCTGGCCACCTCCACGCTCGCGGAGGCCATCGGCCGGTCGAACAACAGGCCGAACGCGTCGTCGCCCAGGCCGTCGAGGACATCCAGCACGCGCGGCGGCGTGGGCGCGGGGGTATCGGGAAAGACCCAGCGGATCCACTCCAGCTTGTGGTCGGCGAGCACCGGGTGGAAATTGACGATCTCGCCGTCCACCGCGCACGCGCCGGAGGTTTTGTTGACGTAGGAGTTGTCGATCAACTGGCGTCCTTCGCTGCCGTAAAAGCCCGTCGCCGGCCAGGAGGTGCGATGGGACGTCACTTCGCCCAACGCCGCCCAGCCCTCGTGGAGCCTTTCGTTGAGGATGGCGACCTGCGTCGAACCGAGTTCTTCGTTCCAGTCGCCGGCGGCGATGATGCGCGAGGAGGGATCGTCAGCGATGGTCTCGTCGATGAATTCGCGACACTGGTCGTCGCCCGGCTGGTTCCATCCGATATGCACGCTGTAAACGGAGAACGCCGCGCCGTCGATGGTCGTGTTCGCATGCAGCACGCTGCGCCCGGCCGCGAAGGAAATTTCGCTGGTATTGGACAGCGCCGTCTTGGAGACGATGGCTTTGCCTCCGGAGAAGTAGACGTAATCGGCGCCCAGCGCGTCGGCAATGGCCTGGGCCCACGCGGCGTCGGGCGTTTCCTGCAACATCAGCAGGTCCAGGTCGGGAGCCGCGTCGACCACGCCCGCCGCGATTTCCTCCTTGGTGGCGTAGTTGCCGCCGTAGAGGTTGTAGTTGCCCACGCGCACCGTCGCGCCGCCGTCGACGCCTTCGGCCGGACAAGGGTAACGCGCCCAGGCCAACGGCTCGATCTCGGCGGTCGCGGGTTCGACGGTGTCGTCGTCGCCGGTGTCATCGTCGGCTGTATCGTCGTCCACCGTGTCGTCATCGGTCGTGTCATCGTCCACGGTGTCGTCATCCACGGTATCGTCGTCGACCGTGTCGTCGTCATCGTCGTCGTCATCGCCGCCGCAGCCCGAGCCGGGCAAGGCCAAGGGCACCGCCACCACCAGCACCATCGCCAAACGCATCCACCAGCCGTTCATTGTCGCTCGCTCCCAAATGCTATGGAGAAATGTCGCGGAAGCCCCGCGCGTAACGGGTAATTCTAGCACGTCGTCCGATTGCGCCAAACGACGACGTCGGCGCCGACAAAAAAACAAACCCGCCGACAAGGGCGGGTTCGTCATGAGTTCATCAAGCGAAAGAAAGCGACTAAGCGGTCGCCACCGGCTTGAGGGGATCGTTGAGGGTGACGTTTTCCCCCGCGCCCACGGCGACATCCGAGGCGTAAACCTCGGTGACGTATCCGTGGGCGACAACGACCAGGTCATACACGCCCGGCGTCAGGCCGCGCAGCATGAACACGCCGTCCGCTCCCGTCGCGGCCACGGCCAAGGCGTCGTCGAAATTCACGTCGCGATACGATCCGGCGGCAAACGCCGTCACCATGGTCGCCTCACCCCGGGCGTCCACCACGCCGCTGATGACCGCGTCGCCCACGGCCGCCTCCGTCGACGCGAGATCTTCGTCGAGCACGACGAGCGGATCTTCCGTGCCGAAATGCGTCGCGGCGAAAATTTCGGCGAAGGTGTCCAAGGCCGAACGCCCGCGAGGAGCCGTCGCCAGCGACAAGCTCGCCAACGACAAAGGCGCCAGCGCGGCCAGCGACATCGCGTCGTCGTCGGCTTGCGCCGCCTTGGAAATCCCCGGCGCGGACACCGACATCAAAAGGGCCGCCAGCAGCAACGTTGTGAAACGTGAGGGAGGGTGCATTGCCGTTCTCCTTAGCGAATAGGCCCGAACCGCGAAGGGGCCGTTTTTGCGACGCCGCCGAGCGACGTCGCGCGTCTTCACGGGATAAAAAGGTTGGACCTCCGGCGGCTCGTCCCGGTTCCGAAAATTCGGCGGCTACCCGGCGTCGTCCGGGACGATCGGATCGGCCAGCACCGTTTCCTCGCCGCCCGCGACCGGCACGTCCGAAACGTATTCGTCGGTGACATAGCCCCCGGCGACGACAACCAGGTCGTACACGCCGTCCGGCAGAGCGCCGATCACGAACGCGCCGTCGTCCATGGTGATCGTCGAGTTGGTCGCGTCGTCGAAATTCGCGCCGTCATAGGTGTCGTCGGCGAAGGCATAGACCACGGCCTTCTCTCCGGTCTCCAACTCCACTTCGCCGCGAATGGACCCGGCCGCCTCGCCTTCGATCAGGCGGATCACCGGCTTGAGCATGTACCGGCCGTTGCCGTTTTCATGGATCGACTTGCGGACGTCGAAATCCAGGTAGAGCACGTTGTTGACGTCCGGGTCGACGGTGAAATCACCCTTGAGCTTGAGGCCGGAGGTGCATCCGCTGGGAACTTTGAGTTCCTCGGACATATTGTCGATCACGATCTCCGGCGCGTCCTCGCCCTCGCAGGCCAACACCAGACGCAGTTCCGTGTACTCGCCGACGGGCACGTCCTCGTCGGCCAGGACAGCCGAGACGTTGTTTTGCAGGTCGAGCAGATTGTAGCGCGTGGGCGTCACATCGAGCCGGAACCAGCCGTGGCCGTCCACGTCGTCGTCATCTTCGCCGTCGTTGTCGTCATACGACACGTCGTCGCAGCCTTCGCCGACCCAAACGCCGTCCTCGCAAGCGCATTCGTCGTCCAGGTCTTCATCGTCTTCGTCGACGCATTCAATATCTTCAAAGTCACCGCGCATATGCACTTCAAGCACGGTGATGTTCACTTCCTGCACATCGTCCGGCGGGGCGTCGACCATCAGGAGTTGAAACGGCGCGGTCGCCGCGGAGGACGAGTCGTCGTCGTCATTATCGTCGTCATCGTCGCCGCCGCAGGCCACGGCCGCGATCGTCAGGGTGAATATCAGCATCAAGACGATGCCGATCCAGGAATATCGATGTCCCATGGAGCAAATCTCCTTTCAACGGCGGCTCATTCCGCCCAGCGAATTCTCAGCCTCGGGGGCGACCGCGAGTCCGTCAACGAAAATTATCGACTCCTTCGGCTCATCCGGCCATCGGCGAAAAAATTGCGACGATATCACTCCCGAAATCAAAGGTTTAACGAGGTGACTTTTTCATTCATTCAGGCCCGGCGCGTGCGGGCCCGATTGTTATTTGAATAACAGGAAAAGGGACACGGTCGCCGGGGATGGGGGCTCGGAGTGTGGCGGGCTCACGGCGTGGCGTAATTTTTCGTCGATATTATCAACCCTTAGGTAGATAACCCTCCGTGCGCCGCTTGACACGCCCTACGCGCGGGGTCATGGTGGCGCCCGTTATCCTTATATCATCGCGCCAGCGGGGTTGGACCCAATGAACTTCGATCTCACACCCGAACAGATCGCCTTTCGCGATCAAGTGCGCCGATTTTGCCAGGAGCAGATCGCGCCCTACGCCGAACACGCCGACTATACGGGCGAATTTCCCTATGAAGCCTGGAAGAAGATGGGGGAATTCGGCCTGCTGGGACTGCATCTGCCCGAGGAATACGGCGGCCAAGGGGCGGACGTCCTGACATCGGTGATGGCCGGCGAGGCGATGGGCGCGGGCGGAGCCGACGGCGGCCTGCTGCTGGCCTGGGGCGCGCACACCTATTTATGCGCCGACACGCTCTACGTTCACGGCAACGAAGAACAACGCAAGAAATACGTCCCCAAACTCGCCTCGGGCGAATGGATCGGCGCCATGGGCCTGACCGAACCGGGCGCCGGGTCGGACGCGGCGTCCATCAAGACCCGCGCCGAGAAAAAGGGCGACAAATGGATCCTCAACGGCAACAAGATGTTCATCACCAACGGCCCCATCGCCGACGTGTTGGTCGTCTACGCCGTCACCGATAAAAACGCCGGGCACGGCGGCATCAGCGCCTTCATCGTGGAAAAAGACACACCGGGCTTTTCCACCGGCAAGCCCCTGCGCAAGATGGGGGTGCGTTCCTCGCAGACCTCCGAACTGATCTTCGATAACGCCGAAATCCCCGCCGAAAACCTGCTGGGCACCGAGGGCATGGGCTTCATCATGACCCTGCAAACGCTGGAGTGGGACCGCTCGGCCCTGCTGGCGCCCTTTGTCGGCGCGGCCCAGGTCGGCCTGGAGACGTGCGTGAAATACGCGCTGGACCGCAAGCAGTTCGGTCGGCCGATCGCTGATTTTCAGGCGGTGCAGCACAAGCTGGCCGATATGCGCATCTATCTGAACACGGTGCGGATGCTGGTCTACCGGGTGGCGTGGAACAAGGACCAGGGTCGGCCCCTCAATCACCTGGAGGCGGCCATCGCCAAGCTTTACGGCGCCGACGAGGGCATGCGCATCTCCTCCGAGGCGGTGCAGCTTCACGGCGGCTACGGCTACATCCATGAATATCCGGTGGAGCGCGGGTTCCGCGACGCCAAGCTGGGACAGATCGGCGGCGGCACCTCCGAGATTCAACACATGATCATTTCCCGCATGCTCACGGCGGAGGCCCGATGAATTTCGAATATTCCGCGGAGGCGAACGAGCGCCTTTTGGCGACCGCCCAATTGGCGGCCGAGAAGATCCAACCCACGGCCGAGTCCCTGGAGGCGTCCGACGAGTCGGCCCGGGACAAGACGATGCGCCAAGCCCACGCCGACCTGGCCCGGGCCGGTTACATCGGCGGCCCCATCGCCACCGCTTCGGGCGGCGCGGGAATGCCCATGACCGAGTGGGTGGGCCACGCCGAGCGGGTGGCCAAGGCCTGCCCGTCGGTCTACCTGTCCGTCAGCGCGACGCAGGCCGCGGCGGTGGTGCTGGATCGATTCGGCGGCGACGAGCAAAAGGCGGCGTATCTGGCGCCCACCCTGGCCGGGGAGAAGATCGGCGCGCTGGCCCTGTCCGAACCCAACGCCGGCGCCGATTACACGCAGATCGAATGCGTCGCCCGCCCGAGCGGCGACGGCTACGTCCTGGAAGGCACCAAGTCGTTCGTCACCAACGGCCCCATCGCCGACTACCTGCTCATCGCCGCCAAGACCAACCCGGAAGCCGGCGTGGACGGCCTGTCGATTTTCATCGTGGACAAGACGGCGTCGGGCGTGGAATACGGCCCGCGTCTTTCGACCATGGGCCATCGGGGCGTCGCCATCGGCGATGTGCGTCTGGTGGGTTGCAAGGTGGCGAAATCGGCGCTGGTGGGCGGCGCGGGCGCGGGATTCGGCTACGCCATGCACGCCCTGCAATTCGCCCGCATCTCGGTGGCCGCCGGATCCCTGGGCATCGGCGAGGCGTGCCTGGATATCTCCCTGCAACGGGCCCGCACGCGCATTGCCGGCGGTCAGAAGATCATCAAATACCAGGAAGTGTCCTTCAAGCTGGCCCAAATGAAGATGCTCACCGACACCGGACGGCTCAATCTGCTCTTCGCCGCCCACACGGTGGATACGGGCGACGCGGACGCGGGTCCGAACGTCTCCGTCACCAAGATCCACAACTCGGAGGCGGCCACCAAGATTGCCTCCCTGTGTGTGCAGGTCTTCGGCGGCGAGGGCTACGTGGCGGGAACCGCCGCCGAACGCCTGTATCGGGACGCCCGCCTGGGCGAACTGCTCTACGGCACCAATGAAATCCACCGCGTCCTGCTCGCCAAGGACGCCATCGCCAAGTTGGGAGGCTGACCGTCGATGTCGGACCCCTATGCCCTGCGCGCCGAGGACATCCAAACCCCGTACAAAAACATCGCCGACATGTTCTTCCAGCAGGTGGGGAAGTTCGGCGATCGGGTGGTCTTGCGGGAAAAAGTCGACGGCCGTTGGACCGAGATTTCGTGGAACAAGCTCGGCGACGACGTCAATCGCTTCGCCTTCGGTCTTCGGGAATTGGGCGTCGAGCCCAAGGACGTGGTCGCCATCATCAGCAACAACCGCTCCCAGTGGGTCATCGCCGACTACGGCACCCTGACGGCCGGGGCGTTCCTGGTGGGCGTGTACGTCACGCTGCCGTCTCACGACGTCAAATACATCCTGGAAAACTCCGAGGCGAAGGTGATGATCGTCGAAAACCAGGAGCAGCTCGACAAGGTGCTCGCGGTCTTCGACCAATTGCCCAACCTCAAGAAGATCGTCCTGATCGAGGGCGAAAAGCCCGCCGGTAACGACAACGTCATCACCTTCGATGAACTGCTGGCCCTGGGCGACGACAAGGATCCGTCCGAGCTGTTCGACATCTGGGGCTCGACGACGCACGACGACATCGTCACCCTCGTCTACACCTCGGGCACGACCGGCCCGCCCAAGGGCGCCATCCTCACGCACGGCTCGGTGCTTTGGATTCTCGAATCGGGAACCAAGGTCATCGATATGTCCGGCGTGGACGAGACGCTCAGTTTCCTGCCGCTGTGCCATGTTTTCGAGCGCGTGGGCGGACTTTGGGCGGCGTTTTACGTCGGCGGCATCATCAACTTCGCCGAGAGCATCGACAAGCTGATGGACAATATGGGGGAGGTGCGGCCCACCGTGTTTTTATCGGTGCCGCGCATGTTGGAAAAAGCCTACGGCAAGATCCACAGCAACCTGGAGAAGGCAAGCCCCGTCAAGCGCGCGATGTTCAATTGGGCCCTGTCGGTCGGCCGGGAGACCATGCCCACGCGCCTGGCCCGCAAGCCGCTCTCGGGTCTTTCCAAACTGAAATTCTCCCTGGCCCAGGCGCTGGTGCTGGGCAAGGTCAAGGAACGCTTCGGCGGGCGCATGCGGTTTATCATCTCCGGCGGCGCGCCCCTGGCCAAGGAAATCGCCGAGTTTTTCATGGCGATGGACATCTGGGTGCTCGAAGGCTGGGGCATGACGGAAACCTCCGCCGCCGCCAGCTTGAATACCTTCGACCACGTGCGTCTGGGTTCGGTGGGCCGTCCCGCGCCGGGCGTGCTGGTGAAGATCGCCGAGGACGGCGAGATCCTGGTCAAATCGCCGAACCTCTTCCGGGGTTACTGGAAAAACGACGAGGCCACCGCCGAAGCGCTGGTCGACGGCTGGATGCACACCGGCGACATCGGCCACATCGACGACGCCGGCTTCCTCTACATCACCGACCGCAAGAAAGACCTGATCATCACCGCCGGCGGCAAGAACATCGCGCCGCAAAACATCGAAGGCATGCTCAAGAACGAGCCGGGCGTCAGCAACGCGATGGTGCATGGGGATAAGCGCAAGTACCTGACGGTGCTGATCACCGTGGACGAGGAAGCCGTGCGCGAACAGTTCGGCGACATCACCGGACCGCCGCACGAGGACGCGCGGGTGCGCGAGTTGGTCGAAAAGGGCATCAAGCACGTGAACGCCGAGCTGCCGCGCTACGAGCAGCTTAAGCAATACAAAATCCTCGACCACGATTTTTCCGTGGACACGGGCGAGCTGACGCCGACGTTGAAGCTCAAGCGCAAGGTCATCACGCAGCACTACGCGGATCTGCTCGATTCCATGTACGCGGCCGAGGACTGAGACGCGATATTTGGGATGACGCGTCGGCGCGGGCCGCGTTGACGCTCGTCGGGAATTTTCATACCAACACCAACGGGACTCAACACCCATGTTCGAAAAAGTTCTGATCGCCAATCGGGGCGAGATCGCCATGCGCGTGATCCGCACCTGCCAGCGGCTGGGCATCAAGACCGTGGCCGTTCATTCGGAGGCCGACGGGGCCCTTCCCTTCGCCACGCACGCCGACGAAGCCGTGCACATCGGCCCGGCCCAGGCGCTGGAAAGCTATCTGGTCATGGAAAAAATCATCGACGCGGCCAAGAAGACCGGCGCCCAGGCCATTCATCCGGGCTACGGCTTCCTGTCCGAAAACGCCGATTTCGTCAAAGCGGTGGAAGCCGCGGGGCTCACCTTCATCGGCCCCCACGCCGAGTCCATGGTCACGCTGCGCGACAAGGGCAGCGCCCGGGCCGCCATGCACGACTGCGGCCTGCCCGTCACCCCCGGCAGTCACGACCATGTGGACACGCCCGAGGAAGCCGTCAAGATCGCTCACGAGATCGGCTTCCCGGTCATGATCAAAGCCTCCTTCGGCGGCGGCGGCATCGGCATGGAGCCGGTCTTCGAGGAAGAAAAGCTGGCCAAGGCCTTCAAGAAAGCCTCCCAGCGCGCCGAGCGGGCCTTCGGCCGCCCCGAGGTCTACATCGAAAAGCTCATCGAGCGGCCCCACCACATCGAGTATCAGGTCATGGCCGATCACCACGGCAACGTGGCCACCGTCTTCGAACGCGAGTGCTCCATCCAGCGGCGCCAGCAGAAGATCATCGAGGAATCCCCCTCCCCCTTCCTCTCGCCCGAGCTGCGCGCCGACATGGCCCGGCGCATCGCCGAAGCCGCCAAAAAGGTGGGCTACGTCAACGCCGGCACGTGGGAGTGCCTCGTGGACGGATCGGGGGAGCATTGGTACTTTCTGGAGGTCAACAAGCGCCTGCAGGTCGAGCACCCGGTCACGGAAATGGTCACGGGCCTGGATCTGGTCGAACATCAAATCCGCATCGCCGCCGGCGAAAAACTGCGCGACGACCTGACCGGCGCCGAAACCCACGGCCACGCCATCCAGGCCCGCCTCTACGCCGAGGACCCGGCCCGCAAGTTCATGCCCCAACCGGGCACGCTGTCCAAGCTGCGCTTCCCCGAGATGGACGGCCTGCGCGTGGACACGGGCTACCACGAGGGCGACGTGGTCTCGCCGTTTTACGATCCGCTCATCGCCAAGATCATCGTCCACGGCAACAACCGCGAGCAATCCTGCGACCGCCTGGCCGCCGCCCTGCAACAGATCGAGATCGAGGGCGTCGTCACCAACCGGGACTTCCTGATCCGGTGCCTGCGCCATCCCAACTTCGTGCAGGGCGACTACTCGACGCACTTCGTCGACAACCATCTGGACCAACTTTTGGAGACGTCATGAGCGAAGAACTCCTCATCGAGAAAGACGGCCCCGTCGCCCGCGTGACGATCAACCGCCCGGCCCACCGCAACGCCCTGAACGGCGAAGTGGTGCTCGGTCTGTCCAAGGCCTTCGACGTGCTGGACGCCGACGACGCGGTGCGCGTGATCGTGCTGACCGGCGCGGGAGACAAGGCCTTTTGCGCCGGGGCGGACCTGGGCCTGAACCCCTCGGCCGGATTCCTGGCGCTGCACGAGGGCCGCGGGGCCTACGCGGCGTTGCTGCAAAAGGTGCAGAAATGCGGCAAGCCCGTCGTCGCCCGTGTCAACGGCCACGCGCTGGGCGGCGGGCTGGGCCTGGCGTGCGCATGCGACATCGTGGTCGCCACCGACGAGGCCACCTTCGGCACGCCGGAGATCAAATTGGGCCTGTTCCCCATGATGATTATGACGCTGCTGGTGCGGCACGTGCCTCGCAAGAAGCTGCTGGAGATGATGCTCACCGGCCAGCGCCTGTCCGGCGACGAGGTCGTCAAGCTCGGCCTGGCGAACTACGTCGTGCCGCCCGTGGGCCTGGACGAGAAGGTCGGCGAGATCGTCGACGCCCTGGCCTCCAAATCCTCCGCCGTCCTCAAGCTCGGCAAGCAGGCCTTCTACGCCATGGAGGACATGCCCCTCGAACAGGCCCTCAACTACCTGCACAGCATGATTACCATCAACTCCATGGCCGAAGACGCCATGGAAGGCGTCATCGCCTTCATGGAAAAACGCGATCCCGAATGGAAGGACCGGTAGGCCCTTTCCGGCTTCTACCTAAGCGAGGAGACCCAAGAGATGAGCGAGCTCGAATACCCCAGCATGGACGAGATGATCGAACGCCTGGAGAAGAAGCGCGCGAAGGTGCGTGCGATGGGCGGCGAGGAGCAGGTCAAAAAGCAGCACGATCGCAACAAGCTCACCGCGCGGGAGCGCGTCGATCTGCTGTTCGACGAAGGCACCTTCACCGAGGTGATGATGCACGCCCGCCACCAGAGCCAAAGCCCCCTGATGCAGGGCAAGGAAACGCCCGCGGACGGCGTCATCACCGGCTTCGGCCTGGTCGACGGGCGCATGGTCTGCTGCGGCGCGTACGACTTCACGGTCATGGCCGGATCCATGGGCATGATCAGCGAGCTGAAGATGACGCGCCTGCGCAAATGGGCGCTGGAAAAGCGGGTGCCTTTCGTGTGGCTGCTGGATTCGGCCGGAGCCCGCGTGCAGGAGGCGACCGGGTCCATGTTCGCCGGGTCCGGCGGGCTGTTTTGGGACGAGGTGCAGATGAGCGGCGTGATCCCGCTGGTGGCCGGCATGATGGGCCCCTGCTCCGCGGGCACGGCATATATCCCCGGCCTGTCCGACTTCGTGCCGATGGTCAAGGGCAATTCGTCCATGGCCCTGGCGGGGGTGCATCTGGTGAAGGCGGCGACGGGCGAGGACATCACCGAGGAAGAACTCGGCGGCTCGAAAGTCCACACGCAGATTTCCGGCGTCGCCGACCTGGAAGTCAAATCCGACGAGGAATGCATCGAGACGATTAAGGAATACCTGTCGTTCTTCCCTTCGTCCGTCAACGAAAAGCCCCCGCGCCTGACGCCCACCGACGACCCGGAGCGCGCCGAGGAAGAACTGCTGTCCGTCGTGCCGACCAATCCGCGCAAGCCCTTCGACATCAAAAAGGTCATCGAGCTGATTGTCGATCACGGCAAGTTCTTCGAGATCAAGCCCAAGTTCGCCAAGGCCATCGTCACCGGATTCGCCCGCATGGACGGCCAAAGCGTGGGCATCGTCGCCTCCAACCCCAAGGGCATGGGCGGCGTGCTGGACAACAACTCGGCGGACAAGGCGGCGCGGTTCATCAGCCTGTGCGACGCGTTCCACATCCCGCTGGTCTTTTTGCAGGACATCCCCGGTTTCATGGTCGGCAAAAAGGTGGAGCACGAGGGCATCATCCGCCACGGCGCCAAGCTCATCCACGCCATGTCCGACGCCACGGTCCCGAAGATCACCGTCGTGCTGCGCAAGGCCTACGGCGCGGGCTACTTCGCCCTGGCCGGTCGCGAGTTCGGCGCGGATATGATCTTCGCCTGGCCGTCGGCGGAGATTTCGGTGATGGGCCCGGAGGGCGCGGTGAACATCATGGGCCGACGCATGATCGAGCAGTCCGACGACCCGGAAGGCACCCGCGCCATGCTCATCGCCCAGTTCAAGAAGATGATCGACGTGTACGTGGCCTCCGGCTGGAGCTTCATCGACGACGTCATCGACCCGCGCGAGACGCGCGGGCGCATCATCCGCGCCCTCAAACTCGCCGAGCACAAGAAGGTCGAACGGCCGTACAAGAAGCACGGCGTGTCGCCTGTGTAGGGCGCGCGTCCGTTCAGAGCCGCGACCGCCAGGGAGCGGGTTGCCGCAAACCGGCAACCCGTTTTTTCTTTGCGCCAATTCCGTCAGAGCCCCGACCTGCTTGCCGCGCCGTAGCCTTGGCGAAGGCGGGTT
>JACKCT010000002.1 GCA_020633895.1 Deltaproteobacteria bacterium
CGTGTGCCCGTGTGCCCGTGTGCCAGCCGCCTTGGTATTGCAGTCCTCTAAGTTACTATTTTTTGGGAGGAAATTTCTAAGGGATTGTTGGGCGCATATGGGTCGTAGCTTGGCGCGCATCTCATGCTGGTGCCGACGTCGATGTGGTTGTTTGGTGAAGTTATTTGGAGAATTGTAGTATCGAGGCATAACATATAAGGAAGCAAGAATTTCCTGATTGATGAATAATTAACTCATGGTTAATTTTTTTTACCATGAGTTAATTACTTCAACATCGCCTCAATCGTCTGCATGAAGCCGCCGATGTCCTTGGAGTATTCCATGGCGCCTTCGGTGACGACGAAGCCCTTGGCGACGGCCTCGACGAGCGGCGCCTGGTTGGTGAGGACCATGAAGGCGCTCTTGATGTCGGGGAAGAGCATGTGGACGAAGGGGGACTTGCGTTTGTAGACGCCGCGTCCGGACTTGGTCTTGCCGGCCTTGATGCGCAGGTACGCGGCCGGGCCGCCTTCCTGGACGGTCCATTGATAGATGCGGTCGGGCTGGTTCTTAGTCCAGTCGACCATCTTCGGATTGCGGCAGCGGTTGAGCTGGGAGAGGGCGCTGGTGATCATATACAGCGTCAGCTTGACCTTCACCGCCTGCTTCTTCGGGTCGGTGGGGATGTTGTTCGGGTCCAGGATCTTGAGGGCGAGCAACATCGGCAGCACGCGGATCAGCGCGTCGAGGCGATAGAACGGCTTGGGCACGAACAGATACTGCGGGCCCATCTTCCCGGCCATGAATCCGTTGAAGGCGGCCTTGGTCGGGAACTCCAGCGTCAGCGCCGCGTCCGGATTGCGTCCGAAGGCGATGCCCATCTCGCCGTTGTTGAAGATGAACTGCGTGTAGAGGCTGTCGTCGCCCTTGACGCCGAGCTGCACCACGCCTTTGAACATGAATAGCAGCTTGTCGTAAAACGCCGCGTTGTCCTCGCGCACGACCTTCGCCAGCGGCAGCGCGCAACGCAGGTACAGGCGGGACTTGGTCGTCTCTTCGTCCAGGGGCGGCACGGCGGCAGCGGCCTTGGGCGACGATTCCTTTTTCTCGACGGCTTTTTCGACGGCGGCCATTTAGATCTCGTCCTCCCAGTCCTCGTCGGCTTCGAAGTCCATCTTCATCACCTCGGCGATGGCCTCCTCGATGCCGTCCGCGTCGATCTTGTGCTGATGCTGCAAGTCTTCGGGATAACCGGCGGCGGCGAAGACATCCTGCAGGCCCAGCTTTTTGAGCACGCAGCCCTTGCCCGACTGGGCGATCACGTCCGCGACCGCCGTGCCCAGGCCGCCCATGACGCTGTGGTCCTCCGCGGTGATGATGCGCCGCGTGTCGATCAGCGCCTTCATGACCGCCTCGTTGTCCAGGGGCTTGATGGTGTGCATGTCCAGCACGCGGACCGACAGGCCGTTTTGCTTGGCCCGCTCGGCGGCTTCCTTAGCGTGGAGGACGGCCGGGCCGCAGGCGATGACGGTGATGTCGGTGCCTTCGTTGATGGTGATGGCCTTGCCGATCTCCCAGTCGAAGTCCAGGTCTTTCCACAGGGGCGGCTCGAAGGAGCGGCCGATGCGGATGTACACCGGGCCGTCGTGTTCGATGGCGGCGGCGGTGGCCTTGGCGGTCTCGTAGGCGTCGGCGGGGGCGATGACGGTCATGCCCACCATGGCGCGCATGACGGCCAGATCCTCGATGCAGTGGTGCGTGGGACCGGCGGGGCCGAAGCTGGTGCCGGAGTGCGTCGCGATGATTTTAACGTTGCGGCGGTTGTAGCAGACGTCGGTGCGCACATGCTCCGCGCAACGCAGCGCCGCGAAGGCCGCGAAGGTCGAGACGACGGGGATCAGGCCCGATTCGGCCATGCCCGACGCGAAGCCGACCATATTCGTTTCCATGATGCCGAAGTTGAAGAACCGGTCGGCGTGCTTCGTCTGGAATTTGCCGATCTTCGTCGAACCGGCCAAGTCGGCGGTCAGCGCCACGATGTTCGGGTTTTCATCGCCCAGGCGGGTGAGAACCTCGCCGTAGATCTCGCCCTGCGTCATCGTGTCGGCGTCGTCGATCGTCCAAGTCAATCCGATGGCCATGTCGCTCGTGCTCCTAAATAAGGACCCATAAGGGAACGCCGCGCAAATCGGCGGCGGGGGACGTCAAATCCGGGTTAGCTCGCTTTCTTCTCGGCGGCGTCGCGCTTCTTCTTGCCTTCGTCCAGGGAAGCCAGCGCGTCCTTGGCCATGGCGTCGTCCAGGCCGCCGTAGTGCCACTTGCGCTCGTCTTCCATGAACTCCACGCCCTTGCCCTTGACCGTGTCGCAGATAATGACCGTGGGCTTGTCGGTGACTTTCTTGGCGTCTTCGGTGGCCTGGCAGATCTGATTGAAGTCGTGGCCGTCGATGCGCATCACGTTCCAACCGAAGGCGGCCCATTTGTCCTGCAGGGGCTCGAGTTTCATGATGTCTTCGGTGAAACCGTCGATCATCAGGCGGTTGCGGTCGATGAAGGTAGTCTGGTTGGTGAGGTTGAACTGGGCGCCGGCCATGGCCGCTTCCCAGATGGTGCCTTCGTGCAGTTCGCCGTCGGACAGGACGATGTAGGTGTGCCAGGGCAGGCCCTTGAGCCGCGCGCCCAAGGCGAAGCCCAGGCCGATGCCGAACCCGTGGGCCAGCGAGCCGGTGGAGGCGTCCACGCCGGGCACTTTATGACGATCCAGATGCATCCCGAAGATGGACCCGGTCTTGCCGAACTTGTCCAGATCTTCGTCGGCCACATAGCCCAGGTCGCCCAGGATGACGCCGTGGCCCAGGCCGCCGTGCCCCTTGGAGAGCACGAAGCGGTCGCGCTCCGGCCAGCGGGGGTCGTCCTTGTTGATGTTCATGTATTTGTAATAGAGGGCGACCAGGATGTCCGTTTGGGATAGGGAGCCGCCCAGATGGCCGCCGCCGCTGCGTTCGGTGACTTGCACGATGCGTCGGCGGATCTGATAGGCCTTGTCCTGGAGCATTTTGAGTTCTTCGGCGGCGAGAGCCATTTGCCACTCCTTCACGCGTTCATCAGGCGTGTCGTCACGCAAACTCCCCGTCGCGGCCGCTTTTGGCCGTGAGCCGGGAGGGTCTCATGAGCGATGCTTGGGTCTTCGTCAAGGACCGCCCCGCGCGCCCGACCCGGCGCGAAACATCGAAGCGACCCTAGCTTTGATCCGTAAACCCCGGGACTATACCCCAAGGGCGAATTTTTTTCCAAGGGGGATTTCCGAGTGCGCCGGACGGCATGTCGCGGGTGCGATTTTGCTTGTATCGGCCCGGCACGGCAGGCAGACTGGATCTTCGAATTAAAGGGAGACCCGCGTGAAATCCCGAAATCCGTGGAGGGCCATGTGCGCTTGCCTCGAATGAACTATCTCGTTGCTCTTGCTTGCCTGATTTTGCTGGCTGCGCTGCTCGGCGCCGACTCGTGCGGCGGGGGCGACGACGATGACGACGACGTTTCCGATGACGACACGGCCTACGACGATGACACCGGCGACGACGACAGCTCGGATGACGATACGTCGGACGATGATACTACTGATGACGATTCAGGTGACGACGACGACACCGACGACGACACTGGCGACGACGACGCGGATACGATTCCGTTTTCCTGTGACGAAAACGGGGCCTACGACGCGGGGGACGCGCTGATCTACATGGTCTCGCGCGGCGGACAAATCGGCAAGGACGGCGTCGCGGCGGCGTACAACAAGGCGGACGGCAAGGTCTACGTCGTCGCTGACTCGGGGCGCGACATCGTTCTCTACTCCCGGCCGGCGTCCTCGGCCAACGACGATCCCTGGGACCGACTGGTCGTCGACTGCATGGGGACGGACCCGGATCTGGCCATCGACGGCGACGGCAACCTCCACATCCTCTACGGCGACTTCGGCCACCAGGCGATCGCCTACGCGACGAACAAGGGCGGGACGTGGACGAAGGACATCGTCGACACGGTTGGGGAGTTTAAGTATGCCTCGTCCGCGCGTCTTTCCCATTCGGCCTTGACGGTGGACAAGGCGGGCAATCCCCACGTCGTCTACTACAACGATGTCGTGGAGGAAGCTCGATACGCCGTGAAATCCGGGAAGAACTGGACAATCGAGACGATTGAAAAGAGCAAGCCTTCAGCCGGGAATGACGACGGCACGTATTTGTTCGGCATGCTGCCGGATATCCAAGTGTCGTCGGACGGAGATGTCCACGCAACCTACTATCGCTTCAATTGGATGAAGGATATCGACGAATGCAACCACAACTGGTGCGTGTCCGAAGGATTCCGCTACGCGGTTCGAAAACAGGGAACGTGGGCAACGAGTTGGGGACCGGGGCATTTTCTTTTTGACGATTCGGAAAGCAAGGCGGCGGTTCTCGCCTTGAATTCGGAAGATCAGATCTACGCGGCCTACCACCACGCCGGGAATATTTATGTTGCAAAATACGATGGGAAAGATTGGATCGAAGGACTGGCGGCGCTGAACAGCGCGTTGAGTTTTGACGAGATCGACTTTGCGTTCGACGAAAACGACGAGCCGCGCATCGTCGATTCCCGTTCGCACTACACGCAGCCGATGCATCTTAAATACGTTTACGCAGAGGACGGCTATTGGTTCAGCCAAGATCTGGAAACCGGCGAGTACAGCCCCGGGGAAAAAGCTATGGTCTTGCTGCCGGGAGGCCGTGTGCAAATCATCGCTTCTTACGGGACGGAGTACGGCCTTGTCAGTTATACGAGCACGCCACACGCTGCGGATTGGGAACAGGCGGAAATCGAGTTCCTTGCCGTCAGCCGAGCCGGCGCCGTGGTTCGGGACGGCGAAGGAAATGCATTCCTCTTTTACACGGGTGGTTCGAGTCACGATTCCACCACCGCCAACATGGTGACCTGGAACGGTCGGATCATTGATCGGCAGAATCTTTCGAGCACATTGATTGGCCGGAGCGGCGAGCGAATCGCCGTTGATTCAACAGGGCAAATGCATTCCGCGTACGCACAGTCGTTTGCCCCTGGCTTCAGTTACAGTATGTACGACGGCGAAAATTGGAGCACCGAGTTTGTCGAGATTCCCGGCGCGACCGGCATGCGAGACTACTTTGGATTGCGTATCAAAGCGGACGACTTTCCTCAGATTGTCGGAGTCGGCGGCATGGAACGCCTGCTGGACGGAATGCATCTAATCGCGGGGGAGTACGACGGAACGCAGTGGCATTTCGAGGCATTGTCCCCGGCCTATTTCTCAATCGTTCAAAACCTGGTGCTGTTGGGCGATTCGAACGATAAGGGACATGTCGTCTATAGAAGCAGTGAGGATGATGCCCTGCTGTACATTTCCAACGCGGCAGGGCCTTGGAGCAGTGCGGTCGAGGAAACGATCAAACCGGGGGAGGACGTAGACGATTTCGATTCTCCCTTCGATGCCGCGATTGACGGGAACGACGTCATTCATGTGGCCGCCTGCGAGCGAGGAGAGCTTTACTATCACGTTCGGAAAAATGGGGAGTGGGAAACCACTTTAATCCCGGTGCCGCTTGACTGGAATTGCCCTTCAAATTCTCCGCTCGTGCAAATCCTTGTGGATGACGAAGGGTTCGCGATGATTCTCACGTATTTTTCGCGGTTGCGCGACTCGTCAGTGCTTCGGGCGGTTAGCAATCGTTCAGGAGAATGGGAAATGAAAGCGCTGGACGACTTGGGCCGTCCGGCTTCGCACCTTGGTGCGGCCATCGACCCCGAGACAGAACAAATCTATCTTTTATATGAATCCGAACGGGCGATTTACCTACTTGTCACCAAATAGGCACTACGTATGACGCGAAAGAAACTCGCCTTCGCGCTCGTGCCGGTGCTCGTCGTGTTGGCGCCGGTGGCGTGGTATGCCAGCGGTGAGATTGCCGCGCGGGGTGGGGAGCGCCCGACGCCGGAATCTACGCCCGCAAAGGCGGTCGCGGCAGAGGACGACGAGTCCGAGGCCCTCAACTTCGGGCCGCTGTTCGGCGCGGTGACGCGGGACGGCGAGGCGGTTTCGGCCGAGAAATATTGGGCCGAGTTCCTGGGCCTCAAGCAACGGTGGGAGCCGTATGCCTATTGGCGGCGCGAGGCGTTCGCCGGAAGTTATATCAACATCGACGAACGCGGCTATCGCAGGACTTGGAACCCGACGCCGCCGCCGGGCGACGCGCGGACGATCTGGTGCCTGGGCGGCTCGGCGATGTGGGGGACGGGCGCGCGGGACGACTTCACCATCGCGAGTTGGATTTCGAAAATCCTGGACGGGAAGGGCGTCGCGGCCCACGTGGAAAACCTGGGTGAGTCCGGCTGGGTCAGTACGCAGGAGTTGATCGCCTTGCAGCGCCGTCTGGCGGCGGATGAGCGGCCGGATGTCGTGATCTTTTACGACGGCGTGAACGACGCCTACTCGGCGGCTCAGCAAGGCGTCGCGGGCCTGCCGCAAAACGAGTTCAACCGCGTCGCCGAATTCAACCGCGTCAGCCGAGGCCACGCCCTCCAACCAACGCAACACGCCGAGCGCATCGAGGACGTCGACACCCTCGCGAGGCACGTCGTCGACATCTATCGCGCCAATCACCGCATGGCGTCGGCCCTGGCACGGGAGTACGGGTTCGAGGCGCGTTTTGTATGGCAGCCGGTGATCTTCACCAAGGACCCGCTCAGCGCCGTCGAACAGGAATACGCGCGGAAGAAAAGCGCCAAATTTGCACAGAAGATGACGGAGGCGGTCTACGCCTTGGCGGCGTCGGAACTGCCGAACGATCTGCCGAATTTTTATGACTTCTCGGATATTTTCGACGGCGAGCCGGGGACGATCTACATCGACTTCATGCACATCACCGAGACCGGCAACCAGCGCATCGCCCGCGCGATGGTCGAGCGGCTTGGGCTCGCGGGGCGGTAGGACTTCGCGGTCCTAGGCGACGTCGGCACCCTTAAGCATGGGGTTTTCGAAGATTTTAGGAATAAAATGGAATAATAGGGCGTCCGGGATTCGAACCCGGGACCTACGGATTAAAAGTCCGGTGCTCTGCCAACTGAGCTAACGCCCCAAAAAGCGGCCCCCCGTTTACTGGAAAAATCGCGGCAGATCAAGGCGCTTGTGCGGTTCGGCGGCGCAAGCCGGGCGTCGTTCGCCGACGCGCGTCCGGATTCGTCCACAGCCGACCGGCCCCGTCGCCCTAGTCCCGTTCGGAATGCGTGGGATGCATTCGAATTGGGACGGACGACCATGCCACGGCCCTCCACAACAGCCCCGCCGATCACCGTCGTCAGCGTCTTCAGCGGCGCGGGCGGAATGGATCTCGGCTTCCGCGGCGACTTCGTCTATCGGCGACGGCGATACGCCTGCTTAGGCTACAACATCGTCCTCGCCGTCGACGCCGACCGGGAAGCCTGCGCAATCTATCGCCAAAATCTCGGCCCCGTCGAATGTTCCGACGTGAGCGAGGTCCGAAATTGGCCCTCGGCGGACTTGGTCATCGGCGGCCCGCCTTGCCAACCGTATTCGGCCGCCGGAAAGAAGCAGGGCGGGGCGGACGAACGCGATGGCGTGCCCTCGTTCGTCGACGTGGTGCGTCGGGTGCTTCCGCGCGCGTTTGTCATGGAAAATGTTCCGGGATTTGTCGAACGCGCGGCCTTCGCCGACGGCTTGGCGGCGTTTGTGCGAGATGTGGAGGCCGAAGGCTACCATATCAAAAGCGCCGTCCTCGACGCCGCGGACTTCGGGGCCCCTCAACACCGCCGTCGCGTTTTCTTCGTCGGCCTGCGCGATGGCATCCCCTCCGACACCTTCGACTTCCCCAAACCAACGCACGGCCCCGACGGCCGGCGTCCCCACGTGACTGTCCGCGAGGCGATCGGCGATCTGCATTTTCCGTATCATGACAAGGAGTTACGCCGAGCCGGTCTCGCGCAGCTCGCCGAGGGGGAGCGGCGGTTCCCGAATTTCGGCGCCTCGGCCCGTCGCCTGGCGGCGGATCGGCCTTTCCCGACCATCAAAGCGGCGGACACCGGGTCAGCGCGCCTCTATCACCCCTGGTTCGACCGCGCCCTCCTGATGCCCGAACTGCTGCGTGCCCAGTCCTTTCCCGATGACTTCATTGTCCCGCCACGAACGCCCGCCATCGGCAACGCCGTCCCGCCGGTTTTGGCCTGGCATTTGGCCAAAAGCCTTCGCGAGGCACTCTCCACGTTTTTGACAAACTGAACGGTTCCTCAAGCACATGCATTGGCGACCCGAAACGGTCATAACGGAATGTGAATCAGAAATTACAAAAGGTAATTCGCTTTTTGGCGTTTGAGGGCGGCATTCGGGGCTATGGCTGTAATGTTATTGATATCATTGATGAATATTTACGGCAAAATCTTGGCACACTCCTCGCAAATCATTGGAACCGGACGGCCTGCGGTCGACATGGAGTCGACTTGAAATGCATCAAAAGGAGTGAAGCCATGCGGACCACGAAAAAGAAAAACTGGGGACCCGCGCTGACGAGACTGACCATCCTGGTGATTTTCCTGTTCGCCCTGTCCGGCTGCGGCGAATTCGAGAAAGCTCTGGACGAGCTGACGACGCAAGAAGTTGATTTATCTCAAAATATTTACAGCGGTGAGTCGCTGCGCAACAACGTGCAGATCACGCTGGCCAAGGACGCCCCGGCGTCGGCCCTGGGCCCGGTCGCGGTCAATCGCAAGCTGACGAAGGACATCTTCGACGGCGCGTTGGCGGTGGACCTGGGCGTGGAAGAAACGAGCCTTACCCTGTCCGGCCGCCTGGTGAACAACGCGGCCCAGCCGGGACGCCTTTATGTGTTCTTCGCCCCCAATGAAACGCCGACCAACGACGAGGCGGTCCTCATCGGGTCGGTTGTCCTTCAAGGCAAAACCGAGCTGGAATTCGAGGACTCGGCCGGCTTTGACCAGAGTGAGTTGGAAGTCGAGGACAACATCCGGGCGTATTTCATGGCCAACGCGTACAACGAGGACTACCACGTCTTTCTGTACACCGAGGGCGTGGGTGACGAGTCCATCGTGGCCGAGCGGCTGCGGGTGCACGTCTCCCCGACGCTGAGCAAGCCCAAGCTGGTGCCGGCGGCCCTGTTGACCGGGTACACGAACAATGTGCAGGAAATCTCGACGGTTTCGCTGGGCGGCACCTTTACGAACGAAGGCGTGGCCGACGCCCATCTGATGTGGGTCGTCGGGCCGACCGGCGAGGACGTGAGTGTCGAAGACAACCTGATTCTCGAAGCTTACCTGGCCCCGGGCGAGACGATCCGGGCCGAGGACGCGGTGCTGCCCGGCGGGCTGAAGACGCTGAAAAGCTACATCCAGCGGATGGCCGACGGTACGAACATCACCGGGACCATCGTGATGACCTCGGACGACGTGCTCGAATCGGACATCGACGACTTCCGCGTGGAAATCACCGCGACGGTGGGCCTGTAAACAAACCCTGAAAAAAAACGAAGATTTCATCCACAGCCCCCGGAGCCTGCCGCTCCGGGGGTTTTTGCGCGTATTTTCAGGAGTTTTGATTTATTGGCATAAACCTTGATTGAAACCGTTAGTGACAAATTTGTACTTCCCGATCCCACAATAACACCGAAACCGGTCTTGACGCGCCCGGATGGGTGATTATCTAATTCCCGTGAGCCGAGTCGGCCTCCCCGGCAAGCTCGGCGCGAATGATGGATTGACATTATTGACTATTTTACGGGAACTTGGGGCTTATCCTCTGATAAATTTCTTGACATTCATGGGACTTTGACTATGCTCTTGAGCCTTAAGGCTCGAGATGCATTTGGGATCGACGGTGTGCGATTTGTCCATCGTCGGCGTTTGTTACACATTTTGCTCAATGAGGTGGAATTATGACTAAGGCGTGGAAAGTCCTGCTGATCGTGGCGGTGTCCAGTCTTCTGGCGACGACGGCTTTCGCCAAGGGGCCCAAGGACGTGTACGAGAAGGGAACCTGGATGCTGGGCGGCGGCTCGAACCTGGATTTTGCCACCGGCACCGACACCAACAAGCCGGACGGCGGTAGCGAGACCGAAGACAGCGTGACGACCTTCGGCCTGTTCGGCGAGCTGGGCTATTTCGTGATCGATCAACTGGCCATCGGTGGTGAGCTCGGTTATGACTACAACAAGACGACCCTGGACAACGACGACGAGACGACCTCTTCGTCCATCCTCATCGGACCCTTCGTCACCTACGTGTTCGATATCGAAGGCCGCGTGGATCCGTTCCTGCGGGGCCTGATCGGTTATCAGTCCAATTCGACCGAGTTCTCGCCGGACGGCGGTGATTCGACCACGACCGATTCGTCCGGCTTCGCCTTCGATCTGGCCGCCGGTGCGCACATCAACGTCAACAGCGTCGTGAGCGTGTCGCCGGAAATCTTCTATCGCAACTCCAGCCTGTCGGGCACCACGGACACCGGCACCGCCGAAGCCGACTTCGACACGACCGAGTCCCGCTTCGGCCTGCGGGTCGGCATTTACGGATTCCTCTAAACCGTTCGTACGCACAAACACGACGCACGTCGTTTTTGTGAGATGGCAATTCGATCGGCGCGCCTTTAAGGCGCGCCTTTTTTTATTTGTTTCCGGGATGGCCGGGCGCGGTGTTCGCGACCGCATTGATCCGCCTCCCCGCGGCGTCTAAGATCGTTCCCGACAACGAACAACCCATGCCGCCACGCGCGCCGGACGCGACATGCGCATTCTCCACACCGCCGATTGGCACCTGGGCCGTCTTTTTTACAAGACGCACCTGACGGATGATCAGGCCCATGTGCTCGACCAGATCACGGCCCTGGCCAAGGACGCGCGGCCGGACCTGTTCATCGTGGCCGGCGACATCTTCGATCGGACCAACCCGCCGGTGGAGGCGGTGGAACTGCTGGACGACGTCCTCACGCGCCTGGTGCGCGACCTGCGTTGCCGGGTGTTGATGATCGCCGGAAATCACGACTCTCCCTCTCGCTTGGAATTCGGTTCCCGCCTGCTCGCCCAGCCGGGACTGCATGTTTACGGGCGGCTGGACGGCCCGGTCTCGCCGCTGGTGCTCGACGACGCCCACGGTCCCGTCGCCTTTGTGCCGATTCCCTACGCCGAGCCGCCGGTCGTCCGCCAGGCACTGGGCCGCGACGACGTGCGCACGCCGGACGAAGCCATGCGCGCGCTGATCGGCTCGTTGAGCGGCGATGTGCCCCGGGGGGCGCGGCTGGTGATGGTGGCCCATGCGTTCGTGACCGGCGGGGCGGGCAGCGACTCCGAGCGGCCGCTGTCGGTCGGGACACTGGAGACGGTGGGGCTCGACGCCTTCGCCGGGTGGGACTACGTGGCGCTGGGGCATCTGCATGGGCCGCAGCAATTCGACGAGGGGCGGGTGCGTTATTCGGGTTCGCCGATGAAGTATTCGTTTTCCGAGGCGGCCCATCGAAAGTCGGTGACGCTTCTCGAACTGGGCGCGGGGGGCGAGCGGTCTATCGAAGAAATTGCCTTGACGCCTCGCCGTGACCTGCGCCGCCTCAAAGGGACGTTGGACGAAATCCGCGCTCGCGCCGCGTCGGACCCCGCCCGCGACGACTATCTGGAAGTGGAATTGATGGACGAGGGCGCGCTGCTCGACCCCATGGGGCAACTGCGTCTGGTGTATCCGAACGTGATGTCGATCAGCCGTCCGTATCTGGAACGCCTCAGCGATCCGGACGCGCCGCAACTGGACCGCAAACGCACGGGCGACGTGGAGTTGTTCGAGGATTTCTTTGCCCAGGTCATCGGGCGGGATGTGGAGAAAGCCGAGCGCGCGGCGTTTGCCGACGCCGTCGAGGCCATGGAGCGCGCGCGGCGGGAGGCCGGCCGATGAGACCGCGCCGACTGCGCATGGAGGCCTTCGGCGCCTATCCGGGGAGGCAGGACCTGGACTTCGACATCCTGGGCGACCGCCGCTTTTTCCTTATCCACGGCGCCACCGGCTCGGGCAAGACGACCATCCTCGACGCCATCTGCTTCGCCCTCTACGGCACCCTCTCCGGCTCGGCCCGCCAAGCCGCCAACGCACGCAGCGAGATGGCCGATGACGACGCGGAAACGTCGGTGCGTCTGGATTTTTCACTGGGAAGCGAGCATTACCGTGTCGAACGCAAGCCCGAGCAGGTCCGCGCGAAAAAACGCGGGGAGGGGACGACCAAGGTGGCGCCCAAGGCGACCCTCTGGCGACGCACGAACACGACGGACGACGCCGACGAGGGCAAGGTGATGGCGACCGGACCGCGAAACGTGGACCAGATGATCGTCGATATTCTGGGCTTCGACGCCGACCAGTTTCGCCAGGTCGTGGTGCTGCCTCAGGGCGAGTTTTTGGGATTCATCAAGGGTGGGTCCAAGGACCGGGAGCAGATTCTGCGCGCCCTGTTCCCCACGCAGCGCTTCGCCGAGATCGAAAACGCACTGCGTGACCGATCGCGGGACGTCCAGGAGCGCATCGAGGATGTGCGCAAGCGGCGGGCGTTCATTTGGGAACAAGCGGAAGTGGACAGCGACGCGGCGCTGCACGAGGCGTTGGATGGCGCGCGGACGGCGCGAAAAGACGCGGAGGCGCATGTCCTTGAAATGCAGCAAGTCCACGAGGCGGCCCGCGCGGCGCTGACGCACGGCAAGTCGTTGGCCGAGGCGTTCGCGGCGGCTCGGGACGCGGAGGCGGCGTTGGCGGCGCTGACCGCGAAGGCCGAGGAGATGACGGCGCTCGAGCGGGCGCTGGAAAAGGCGCGCAAGGCGGCGGAGCTTCGCGATCTGGACCAAGCCGTCGAGGCGACGGCGAAGGATTTGTCGCAAGGCCAGACAGCGTTGAAGGCGGCGGCGCAGGCGTGGGAGTCCGCCGAGGAACGTCTGGCGGGCGCGCGGGAAATGGTCGAGCAGACCTCGGAGCACGACGCGCGCGTCGAGGCGATGCGGGAAGAGGAGCGGCGTGTCGGCGACTGGCTCGAACGCCTGGAGTCGTTGACGAAGGCGCGGGCCGACCACGCGACGGCGACGAAAGCGTTGACGGACGCGCGAAATGAAGAAGCCGAGGCGAAGTTGGCGCGCGACGCGGCGGCGCAAAAGCTACGCGAACTCACCGAACGCAAAGAGGCGATCGCCGTCGAAGGCACACAGGCGAAGGAATTGCGTCGGGCGGCGGACGAGGCTTCCGAGCGGGTGCAGTGGCGGACCAAGTTGTTGGCGACGTCAAAGCAACTCGTCTCCGCGGAGTTGGACGAGCGGCGCTCGCGGGAGGCCATCGAAAAGCTGCGCGAAGACGAAACGGCGGCGCGGGACGCGTTGCGGTCGCTGGAACAGGTGTACATGAAGCAACAGGCGGCGGTGCTGGCGGCGGGACTGTCGGACGGCGAGCCGTGCCCCGTCTGCGGATCAATCCATCACCCCATTCCCGCGACACCCTCCGACGACGATGTGGCGGCCGAGGCGGTGGACGACGCTCGCGCGCGGTTGGACGACCTGGGGCGCACGCTCGCGACAAGGAACGATGCCTTGACCGAACTAACGTCCGCAACGACGCGCCTGCGGGCCGATCGCGACAACCTTGTCGAACGCCTCAAAGACGCGGCGGAGGCGCCGTTGGAAGAACTGACCGCGCGGGCGAACGACGCCCTGGCGCAGGCCGAAAAGGCGGGCCGGGCGGCGGAGACGTTGGCCGATCTGGAACGACAAATCGAGGCGGCCCGACAAGAGCAGACGCAGAGTGACGAGGTATTTTCCGCGCAAACGCAAGCCGTGAACGACGCCGCGACCAAGGCCGGCAAGACGGAGGCGATCGTCGCCGAGCGGGAGGCGTCGGTGCCGACCGATCAGCGGGACAAAGACGGCCTGACGCAGCGGCGCGCCGAGTTGGTCGCCCAGATGGATGTGTTGCGCAACGCCCGAGCGAAAGCGTTGATGAACGAGCGCGACGCCAACGACAAGCGCACCGCCGCCGTCGCCGCCCACCAAGCCGCGACGCACGCCCAAAATCAAGCTCAGGAGCGGTACGACGCGGCCGTCGAAGCCTTCGAACAGCGCCTGGGTCAAAAGGGCTTTGCTGACAAGGAGGCTTATCGCGCCGCCGCCCGATCCGAAGCCGAGATCGACGCCATGGCCGGTGAACTGACGGCGTATCGCGAAAAAATACACGCCGCCAAGGAGCACGCCGTCCGTGCGAAGGCGAAGGTCGAAGACAAATCGGAGCCGGATCCGGACGCGTTGACGGCGACGGAAAACGACGCAGGTCAAAAACTCGAAACCGCGCGGGAGGACGCGTCGCGCCGCCGTCGTCGGGTGGAGCAACTCGAAAAGTGGATGACCGATCTGGCCGCCGTCACCAAGGACGAAAATGCCTTGGAGGCACGGTTCGCCACGGTCGGCCATGTTGCGCGCGTCGTCGCCGGCGACAACCCTCAGCGCCTGTCGTTTTCGCGATTCGTCCTCGGCGCGTATCTGGACGACGTGCTCATCGCCGCGTCCCAGCGCATGCTCGTCATGTCTCAGCACCGTTACCGCATTCAGCGTCAGATGACGGCGGGCGACTTGCGGCGCGCGTCGGGTCTGGATCTGGAAGTGGTCGACAACTGGACCGGCGGTTCGCGGGACATCAGCACCCTCTCCGGCGGCGAGAGTTTCATGGCGGCGCTCGCCCTTGCGTTGGGCTTGGCCGACGTGGTGCAGGCGTACTCCGGCGGAGTGCATCTGGAGACGATTTTCGTCGACGAGGGCTTCGGCTCGTTGGACCCGGAGGCGTTGGACGCGGCAATGCGCGTGCTGCAGGACCTGCAAAAAGGCGGGCGCCTGGTCGGCATCATCTCCCACGTGGACGAACTGAAAGAGCGCATCGACGTGCGTCTGGAAGTGACCGGCGGCGAGCGCGGCAGCCGCGCCCGTTTTGTCGTGTGAGCCCGCCCGTCGTGATCCGTCCGCCCAACGCCCGTGCTGTCCGACAAGCCCTTCTCGACGCCTACAACGCCCTGGCGATTCCCGATGCCGTGAAGGGTGAAGCCGACGCCCACGCCTTCGCGACCATCGCGCTGTTCGCAAATCTGGCGCGGCGTCTTGCGCGAAATCTCGCGACGTCTATCCCGGACGAATTTCTCCACGCCGCGTTCGCCGAAGCTGTCGCGGAGTTGCCGACGGTCGGCAGTCCCTTCGCGAAAAATGACGACGTCGCGTTCGACACGCTGGCGCAAATCATCGCAACGCACGCCGAGACGTTGGATGTCGCGGATCGGCGCGTCGCTGTCGCCTCGGCGATGGGGCATTTCTACCCACGAACCTTCGCGATGGGTGCGTGTCGAGAGGGCAGGCGTTGGCGGTTTTCGGCGGGCGATTCGCGGGCGCGGGCGAGCGGCACGGTCTTCACGCCTGATGGCCTCGCCCAGGAGATCGCCCACGACACGCTCGCGACTTGGGCGAGCGAGACCGGCCAGTCGGCGGACGCCGCGCGCCTCTGTGACCCGGCTGTTGGCACGGGGCATTTCCTGCTGCATGTGCCGGAGGGGTTGCGCGATCGGGTGCATGGCGTCGACCTGGATGGGACGGCAATCGGCGTGGCGCGTCTGGCATTGGCGTTGGCGTGGGAAGATTTCGACGCCGAAAAATGGACCCGGCGTCTGCGCGTCGGCAACGCGCTCATCGGTCCCACGCGTTCGGGACAGGCGGACGGCGCGCGGCCCGAGTGGCGGCCGTTCGATTGGGCGGCGGCGTTTCCCGAGGTATTTGACGAAGCCGACGCCGGGTTCGACGTCGTCGTCGGCAATCCGCCGTACCTGAGCTTCGGCCTTCGTGACCTGCGCAATTTGGATCGCACGCTGGCTGACGAATATCGCCGTCGCTTTCCCGATTCGGCGCAATACAAACTCAGCGTCTACGCGCTCTTCGTCGACCGGACGCGGGCGCTGTTGCGCGAGGGCGGCGCGGCCGGGCTGTTGCTCCCCGACTCGTACCTGACCGGTCGCTACTTCGAACGGCTGCGCACGGCGGCCCTGGACGGCGGGCGGCGGGTGCGCGGGGTGCGTCAGATTCGTCGGACGCTGTGGCCGTCGGTCCACGCGGGAACGGCGACGGTGTTGACCTTCGGGCGCGAGGCCACGCCGGGCGAACGAGTCTCGCTCGTATGGCAGGAGAAGGTCGGCGACGCGCCGTCGGATCGACGGGAATACACGCTTCCGTGCGACGAATGGCGACGTGTGGCGCGGGGGCGATTCGTTTTCCTGCTGTCCGACGCGGAGCGAAAATTCTTTGACATTGTCACCGACGGCTCCCCGCCGCTTTCGTCGTTGGTGCGGTTCTCGTCAGGGTTGATCGGACGGCAAGGGCGTTCGTCGATTTTGCATGAAGCGGCGGCCGACGATTCCTACGCGCCGGTGATCGAGTCGGGGCGGCAACTTGCGCCGTTTCGCGTCGAGTGGACGGGTCGGTATGTGCGTCGCGAGGCGTCGGTCTACAAGTCGGGCTACCGGCCGGAGATGTACGCGGCGGCCAAGGTGCTGGTCAACCAGACCGGCGAAGAGCCCCGGGCCGCCGTCGATCGCGAAGGTTATTTTGCGTTCAATAGCCTGCATGTGGGCAATGTGGCCGAGGGGGTGGAAAAGGCCGCGTTGAATTTTGTCGCCGGGGTGCTCAACAGCCGCGTCGGCCGCGCCCTATATCGAATGCACGCCATGGAAACCGGCCGACCGTTGGCGCAGATTGACATCGACCTGCTCGAATCCCTGCCCATGCCTCGTGGCTGCGACACCTATTTCCGAGGCAATCCCACGGCGCCGGATGACGGCTTTGACGCCGTGGTGGCGCTGGCCCGATCGACGACCGAGGCGGTGGCGGGCGGCGGGGCCTTCGACGATGCCCAACAGGGCGCCCTCGACGCGGCGGTGCTGCGGGCCTTTCGGATCGACACGGCTATGTTTGACGCCTTTCTCACATCCTTGGCGGTCAACGGTCGGTGACATTGTCCGGGTTTCGCCCGTCGTGCTAATGTTCCCGATCGAATGCATTTGAGGGAGGGCGAGAATGCCCCGCTGGAATTTGCCGCCGACGCTTCTTGTCGCTCTGCTTGTCGCTTTATTTGTCACTCTGTCGGTCGCGCCCTTGGTCGGCTGCGGAGGCGATGACGACGACGATGATGACGACACCGCGTCCGCGGACGACGACGATGATGATGATGACGACACGGCCGACGATGACGACGGGCCGAGTTACACGGTGATCGAGGACCCGTTGCCGGTGGATCTCGCCAAGGACCTGGCCGATACGTGGATCGGATTTTTTGAGCCGTGGCAAAACGCCTGGAGTTGGGATTCGGCGGTGCTGATGGTCGGCATGCTCGACCTGGCCGAAGTGACCGGCGAGGAAAAATACACCCAGTATTGCCGGGACTGGCTCGACTATTGGATCGAGGACCATCGCTACCACATCGCCACGTCGGACACGACAGTGCCGTCGTTCCCGGCGCTGCGTCTGTATGAGTTGACCGGCGACGAGAAATACAAGGAACCGGCCGACGAGGCGTGGAACTACATCCGCAATATCGCGGTACGCACCAGCGACGGCGGGCTGAACCACCTGGGCTGGCTGTCGGGCGTGGAGTTGTGGGTCGACTCGCTGTTCATGCTCGGGCCTTACATGCTCACCTACGCCGACACCATCGGCTCGGGCTTGCCCGACGCGGAATACGCCCATCAGCTCGACGTCTTCCACGACCATCTGTTCAACACGCAGGCCCATCTGTTCAAGCACAAATACAGCGACACCACCGGCGAGGTGCTGCCCGCGCAGCCCAACTATTGGGGCCGGGGCAACGGCTGGGCCTTCGTGGCGCAGGTTTACGCGTCGGCCATGCTGCCCGAGGCGACCAAGGCGGGCCTGAGCTACGACCTGGACGGCACGCTGCACGACATGCTCGACACGCTCCTGCCGATGGAGGACGAGAGCGGGCGCTTCCACACCATCGTCAACCGCGACGACACGTACTTGGAGACGAGCACGGGGCTGCTGCTGGCTTACGGCGTGGGCCTGGCGATCGATTGGGGCGTGGTTTTCGAGGACACGCACATTGACGATATCGAGCGCTGGCTGCAGGGCGCGACCGATCAGATCGTCGTGGACGCCGCGGGTGATACGCTGCTGCTGGGCACGTCCTACGGCACCGGCCCGGGGGACGTGGCGGCGTACCAGAACGTGCTCAAGGGCGAGAACGTTTCCTACGGCCTGGGGCTCTATCTGTTGGCGGCCGCGCGGCGGGAGACGATCGGGCCCAAGTCGGCGATTTCGGCGCCGTCGGGCGAAACGGACGAGACGTGGGTCGATCCGCCGGTGCCTTGCGAGGGCGTGGAGTGCGGCAAGTTCTACGTCGCGCGCGGGAATTTCTACAAGGCCCAATCCGAGTTCGACGACGTGTTGGTAGCCTCCCCGAACGACTCGGAGGCGTTGTTTTTCAGCGGCTTGATCGACGTGGTCCGCGTGGTCGTCAACCTCGTTTTCGAGATCGACAAGCTGACGGTCGGCGACATCACGATGGACGATATCGTGGCGTGGCTGGGCGATGACGCGGCGGGCGGTTTCGAGAAAATGACGCAGAAGATGAGCGCGGCCAACGGCGCCGAATTCGCGTCGTATCTGGACCGGCTTCTGCTCATCGAAAGCGGCGGGCACACGGCCGTCGGCGGCGCGGAATTCGACAACGGCGAGGCGCTGTTGCTGGGCGCGGTCGGCGACGTGGTTTTGGGCGTCTTCGACATCGTGGACCTGACCGCCGTGGACGCGGACGCGCCGCTGCCCCGGTCGACCGGCGAACTCAAGGCGACGCTGGATGCCGCGCTGGAAAAAGCGGAAGTGACCGGCGAGGAGAAGGCGCTCAAGTCGGGCCTGCAGCGCATCGCCCAGGGGCTCGACGGCGTCGTCGCCGCGTTGGAATACATCGACGCGGAGACCGACGATCAGTCCGACGACTTCCTACCGGCCAATCTCTTCCGCCTGGAAGGCACCTTCGGCATTCCCGGCGTTCTCGTCGAGGGGCCGGTGATCGACCTGTTCGGACTGACCGAGGAAGAGGCCGCCGCGATGAACTGGCCCGACGATCTGATCAAGTCCATCAAGCAGATTTCGACGATCATCAAGGTGGTGGCGGCGATTTTCTAGGACGACGTGCCCGTGTCACCGAGCGGGAGCAACGATCCCGTTTGCTCCAATGTTACGCCGTCCAGCAAGCGAATAATCACCGCGCCGGGCGCCTCAAAGGCGTTGCCCTCGTGAGATTCGGCGGGCAAGTCGCCCCCGTCCACTACGACGCACGCGACGTCCTTTGCCCGCAACTCTTCGACCAACGCTGGGTCCGGCGTTGACGCGCCGCCCAACGTCAAATGCGCCGCCACCGGCGAATCCCCGAGCGACAGCAGGTCGAGGAATTGTCGGGCCAGCGCGTCCGGCGCCGCATCGGCGATGAGCACCTCGCAGCCGTTTTCCCGGTCGCGCATCGCGTCCCAGAATTCTTCGATCGACGAGGCGTCCGCCGGGTCCAGCGGATGCGCCAGCAGCATGTCCGGGAAACGTTCGTAGAGGGCGACCAAGCCCGTGGACGCGTCCGGATCCGGTGCCCCGGCGACGACGAAATCGCCCCGCTCCAAATACTGACGCACCAGTTCCAGCCCCAGGCCTCGATCGGCGTCGGCGATGACCACGCGTTTCAAACGTCGCTCCCTCGTTGATGAACGGTCGGCATTCCAGTGCGGTGTTCCAAGGCGCTACAGTGCGGCTCGCGGCCCGTTTCGGCGGCGCATCCAGAGCACGCACAGGCGCATGGCCTCGGTGATCTTTTCCGCGTCCAGATGCACACGCCGACCGTGGCCGGGCAGAATCCATTCGAATTTAAAGTTGCAGAGAATGCGCATGGATTCGGTCTGGCGGGCCCAGTCGTACCAGCACGCATCGTCGAAGGCGACGATCATCTCGTTCTCCTCGTCCCACGCAGCATGGTCGCCGGAAAACAAAAAGCGCTCGTCGTACAGCAGGCACATGGAGCCTTCGGTGTGCCCCGGCGTGGGAATGGCGATCAGGTCGTCGGCGAGTTTGACGGGCAGGAAGTTTTCGATTTTTCGCTCGACGCCTTCGGTGGAAATCGTGATGTCCTCGGCGTGCATGATGCGCTCGCAGCCGAAGTGATCGGCGTAGCGCTGGTGTTCGGCGATGTCGTCCTTGTGCGTGAGGAACATGTGTTTCACGCCGCCCATCGCCTCGATGCGACGCACCAGCGGCATGTTGAAACTCGGCGAATCGACCAGCACATTGCCGCCCTCGCGAACGATCAAATAACTCGCGCCGCCGAAGCTGTGACGCGAATGAAAGCCGCAGTGGTAAACGTTGCCTTCGATGGGGTCGGGGAACGAGTCGATGACCGGGTCCATATCGTGTTTCTCCAAGGTGCCGATGGAGGCGGTGGGGCAGGCGGTCAATGCCTTGAGCGCGGCGAAGACCTCGGGCGCCGCCTCGGGCTGGTGGTAAACGTGGGAGCGCTCGCCGCGGCGTTTGAACGTCGCGGGGGCCATCCAATAGCACGTCCCGCAATCGATGCAGTTCGAGTCCACGTAAAAATCGCCGTCCACGTTGGCGGCCAGTCGCCTTTTGATGCGCGCCACGGGCGCTCCTTGTTGCCGATGCGCTTTCAACGCGCCCATGGATAACCCGAATTGGGGCGGGGTTCTCCACAAGCGCTGACCGGCTTACCGGTCGCGGTGATCGTCGATCTTATCGAAATTGGCGCCGTAGACCACCTTCATGATTTCCGGATTGCGCAGGAAATCGTGGGGGAAGCCCAGCTCGACCGCGCTGACGTCGTCGAGTTGCTTGGCGAATTTCGGGTCGAGCGTCACATCCAAATAACCGAGGCTGTCCTTGATCTGCGCTTCGGTGCGCGCGCCGACCAGGGGGATGGTCACGCCCGGCCGATCCGCCACCCAGCGCATCGCCAGTTGGGCGGGGGTGCATCCGATCTTGTCGGCGATTTTGCACAGCTTTTCGACGATCTCCATATTCTTCTTGTTGGCGGCGCGAAAGGCATTGTTGCCGGCGCGCTTGGAGTCGGTGCCCTCGGCCTTGGGATTGTCCTTGCGATACTTGCCGGTCAGCAGTCCGCCGCCCAGCGGCGCCCAGGCCAGCACGGCCAGATCCAACGCCTCGGCCATCGGCGTCAGCGCGCGTTCGACGGTGCGTTGGATGAGGCTGTACTCGATTTGCAGACCGACGAAAGAGGTCCAGCCCCGCAACTCGGCGAGGGTGTTGGCCCGGGAAACGACCCACGCGGGCGTGTCGGAAACGCCGATGTAGAGCACCTTGCCGCTGCGCACCAAGTCGTCCAGGGCGCGCATGGTTTCCTCGACCGGCGTGTGCCGATCCCAGGCATGCACCCACAGCAGGTCGATGTAATCCAGGTTCAGGCGCTTCAGGCTCGCGTCCACGGCCTGCACCATGTTCTTGCGGTGGTTGCCCGACGCGTTGGGGTCGTCGTCACGCATGCTCAGCGTGTATTTCGTCGCGACGACCCACCATTCCCGCTCCAGATTGACGATCTCGCCGGTGTATTTTTCGCTGGTGCCGTTGGTGTATTTGTTGGCCGTGTCCACGAAGTTACCGCCGGCGGTGGCGAAGGTCTCGAAGATTTTTCGGCTCTCGGCCAGGTCGGCGCCCCAGCCCCAGTCCTCGCCGATGGACATGGTCCCCAGGCACATCTCGGAGACGCGCAGCCCGCTTTTGCCCAACAGTTTGTATCGCATATGCTCCTCGAATCCTTTTGAAGTTTCTGATCTTTAGGCCTTGAAGGCGTTGAGGTGGTCCTGAACGTATTGGCGGAACGCGGTGCCGGGACGGCCGGTGATTTTTTCGACCACGGGGCTGACCTTGGCGGCCTGTCCGGTGGCGAAATAGGCGTAGAGCTTGACCAGGCCGTCGGCCAGCCAATCGGGCACGCCGCCGTCGACCATGGCCTGGTACGCCGCTTCGCCCGGGACGTCCTGGTAGGTGATTTCTTCGCCGATCTCTTCGCTGAGGATTTGCGCCGCTTGGTCGAAATCGAGCGCCTCGGGCCCGGTCAGGGCGTAGCGCTGATTCGAATGGCCGTCCTGCACCAGCGCGGTGACGGCGACCGCCGCGATATCTTTGACGGCGACCATGCTGATCGCGCCGTCGCGCATGGGGGCGTAGACGGTCTTTTGCGTGCGAATCGTCTCGCCGGAGAAATTGGCGAAGTTGTCCATGAAGTAATGGGGCAGGAGGATGGTGTAAGGTACCTTGGAATTTTCCAGATACTCGTCGGCTTCGCCGTGCCATTTGGCCAGGTTCAACTCGGCGCTCGCGTCCGCGCCCAGGGCCGAGAGGCGGACAATGTGCGCCACGCCGTCGGCCTTGGCGGCGTCGATGACGTTTTTGTGCCACGCGACCATGTTGGGGTCGGCGGCGGTGAGCAGGAAGACCTTGTTGACGTCGGCCATCGCGGGAATCAGGGACGTCGGGTCCGCGCAATCGCCCGGCACCATCTTCACGCCCGGCAGGGCCGCGTGGCCCTTGTCCAGATCCCGCACCATCGCCTTGAACTCGGCGCCGCGCTCCTGCAATTGTTTGACGACCTCGCGGCCCACGGTGCCCGTCGCGCCGATGACTAGGATCATTTGGAATCTCCTCGCATTGAATAGGTAGGCGGCTCCACCCGAGATATCCGGGCCGCCTCACAGTGTAAACCTCGAACCCGTCCCATCAAAGCCATGTTCGTCTTTTCGTGACGTCCCACCCGCGGCGGCGACGCGGCATCGATGCGCGGGCGCCCAAAAGATGCTAATGCGATTTTATGGCGAACGAGCAACGTGACTTCGGTGAGGCGCCCTCTCGGCGGGCGGCCCTGCTGTATTTGGCGGCGGCTGTCGCGGGATACGTCGGGCTGGTGGTTCTGATCGCGATCGTCGCGCCCATCGACGACTTCCTGCGTTTTCGCTTTTGGGTCAATCCCGAATCGTCCATGCCCGAGACGGTCTCCCTCTACTTCCAAGGCCTCAATCTGCTGGCGTGCCTGGTGCTTCTGGTGCGGGCGTATCGGGTCGGCGAGGAACGGGCGTGGCGGACGTTCCTGGCGATCTTTTTCTTCATCTGGTTCGGCGAGGATTCCCAGTGGGGACAGGCGATTTTCTATTTCCCCACGCCGTCGTGGTGGATGGCGGCGACGGACAACTATTCGTTCGACATGCACACCTCGCCGCTTTTCGGCGTGAAGGTGACGCTGGCGATGATGGCGGCGACAGCGGTGATCTGGGTGCTCATGGCCCGGCGGGCGCGTCGCGGGGATCGGGCGGCGTTGGCGTTCCTGGTGTCCTTTGTCGGCCTCATCGCCCAGAGCCTCATCCTCCACAGCCGGACGCTGCTCTGGCAATTTTTCTTTTCGTATTTCACGTGCGCGTATTTTGTTTACGACTGCCGGCGGCTGCGGGCGTGGCGGTGGCTTCGGCGGCGGTGAGCGACGTGCACGGCCTGCCCAACGGTTCCGGCTTCGGTTTTTCCTTGCCCGGCGGCCAGACGTAGTACCCATACCCCTGATGCACGTAGTCCGCCTTGATGCGCAGCAGCACGCTCTCCGGCAGGGCCTTTTCGAAGACCTCGTCAAGGACGATCAGATCGCATTGGTAGAGGTGGTTCGACTCCAGGAGGCGCAGCGTGTCCCGCATGATGATCGAGTCCCGCAACACCGTGCCGTCGCTTGCGCGGGGCCGGAGGCGGTAGGGAAGGGCGCAGGTTTTACGCAGGAGACTCAAGGATCGCGCGCCTTCCAGGATCGTCCAGTCGGCGGGGATTTTCTCTTGAGCGAAACGCACGTCGGACATGGCCGGTTCGTAGGTCGGTTTGTCCATCTTCACGATGCGCTTGGCGGGGAAGACGGAAAACGCCAGCGCGACCGCGAGCACGACGGCGCCGACCTTGGACAGCCCGCTCGGCCAGTCCTCGGGCCGCGTATTTCCGTCAACGACGCGAAAAATTCCGCCGGCCGGTACGACCGAGACAACGCCGAGCGCCACGCGGAACGTCGCCGTCAAATCCGGCCGCAAAATTCCCGCAACAACAACAGCTCCTAGCGCGCCGACGACCGGTAGCAGGGCCTTGCGGTGGCGTTTGCGCAGCGCGCCGACCAAGCCGACCGCGGCGAAGATCATCACGATGTAGTTTTCCGTGATCGCCCGGCCGATGAGGAGCGGCACCGGGGTGCCGGGGGTGGCGCGAACGATGCGCGGGTCAAAGACCTGGGGCGTCGTCGAGAAATTCCGAACCGCGCTGGAATTTTTCAGAATAAACACGACCGCGACCAAGGCGAGGATCAGAGCGGCGATCCCCGAAGCGCGAATGGCGGCGCGCCGCCGTGGGGAGGCGTCCTCCTCAACCGAAAGATTCACCGACAGCACGGCGGTGACGATCAGCGTCGGGGCCAGGAGATAGACCAGCGGTCCCACAAATTCGAATTGGGCCGCCGCGTAAGCGAGGGGGATTGCCGCCAATGGCCGCCATCGCAAAGGAACAATCGCGACGAGCGCCAGCGCCAATGCAATGAACGCGGCGGTCGTCGTTTCCGGTGTCGCGCGCCAGAATAGCTCGTGCGTTGGGAGGAGGGTTAGCAGGAACAGAGCCGACAAAGCCCCGGCGCGGAAATCCCGCCAGAATCCGGTCGCCGCGACGGCGACGCCCAGGATCGCCAGCCACGCCAAGGCTCCGCCCACCCAGCGAAGCAAGTCCGCTTCGGACGGATCGCCGGTCCAGGCGCGGATTTTCGCGATTTGTTCGCCTGCTTCGAGCCATGCCGGGGTGATGTCGTCGAACGGGAGGTGGACGCCATCGCCGTCCAGGTCACGCCAGGGACCGGCACCGTTCACGGCTTTCCAAAACGCCCATTCTTCCCGATCGGAGAAGTCGCGGCGGGCGTAACGATCTTCAAATAACCTCGTCGAGGCCGTTGACGCGGCGATCAAAAGCAGGCAGGCCAGGGCGGTAAAGAGCCGCGTTTTTTCGCCGATTTTCACGGCGCGATCCTAGCATGGGGCTCCGGCGCGTCCAACTTGACGAGAGGGCGTGATGCCCGATACGATCAGCCTCCGATTATTGGACGATTTCGGGGTATTCAAACCGTGAGCGACGCACGTTTGCCGATGGTGCGGGAGTACGCGCGCAGCAGCCGGGACGGCATCTCGGCCTTTTTCGACCGGTACGCCGACGATGTCATCGCCTTGGCCGACGCCATGGTGGAAAGCCTGAAAGCCGGCGGAAAGATTGTCTTTTTCGGCAACGGAGGCAGCGCGGCCGACTCCCAGCACCTGGCCACCGAGATTACCGGCCGCTACCTGAAAAATCGCCCGGCGCTGGCGTCCGTCGCCTTAACGACCGATACGTCATCATTGACCGCGTCGGGCAACGATTTCGGCTTTGACCAGGTCTTCGCTCGCCAGGTGGAGGCGCTGGTCAAAAAAGAGGACGTGGTGGTGGGCATGTCCACCAGCGGAAACAGCCCCAACGTCCTCTTGGCCTTCGACGCGGCGCGCAGGATCGGCGCGTTGACCGTGGGCTGGACCGGCAAGGACGGAGGCAGGATGCCCGACCATTGCGACCGGGTGTTCATCGTGCCCACGCCGTCCACGCCGATCATTCAGCAGGTGCATATGACCATGGGGCACCTGATCTGCGGGATGGTGGAAGACGGCATGTTCCCCAACGAGAGCGGGACATGACGCGCGCGCCCAAAGAGTTCGATCTGTCCGGACTGACCCGGCAGTCCCTGCACGGGCGCGAGAGCCTGGTGCAGCTCGAACAACTGGGCAAAACGCACGAGAAAGGCGCGAGTTTCGCGCAGTTTTTGGACGCGCTGCCGGACCAGTTGGCGGCTCGGGACCTTAAGAAGGTCGTCGACGCGGTCGTTAAGGCGCGCGAGGCGGGGCGGCCGGTGATGCTGGGCATGGGCGCCCACCCGATCAAGGTGGGGCTTTCGCCGATCATCATCGACCTGATGCGCCGGAGCATCGTAACGTCGTTGTCGTTCAACGGCGCGGTGCTGGTGCATGACTACGAGGTGGCCGTCGCCGGGCAGACCAGCGAGGACGTCGCCGCGGCGCTCAAGGACGGCAGCTTCGGCGTGACCCTGGAGACGGGCCGGGATTTCGCCCGATTCGTCGAGGAAGGCCACGCGGACGGCCTGGGTCTGGCCGAGGCGGTGGGGCGAGGCATCCGCTCGTTGGACGCGCCCTACGCCCAATTCAGCCTGTTGGCCGCGTGTCACGAGTTGGATCTGCCGGCCACGGCCCACGTGGCGCTGGGCACGGACGTGATTCATCTGGCGCCCGAGCTGGATTTCGCCAAGGTGGGCGAGCTGGCCGGGCGGGATTTCAAGCGCCTGATCACGCTGGTGGACGATTTGGAAGGCGGCGTCTACATCAACCTGGGAAGCGCGGTCATCATGCCCGAGATCTTCCTCAAGGCGGTTTCGGCGGCGCGCAACCTGGGTTCGGCGCTATCGCAGATTACGACGGTGAATTTTGATATGATTCGCCACTATCGACCTTTGACCAACGTGGTGACGCGCCCGACCGCCAACGGCGGGGCCGGGTACGCCATCACGGGCCATCACGAGATCATGCTGCCCCTGCTGGCGGCGGCGGTCATCGAGCGGATGGACGGAGCAGGCGCCCCATGAGCAAACGCGTCCTGATCGGCGACGCCAACTACGCGGAGTTCGAGGTCCTCAACGATCTGTTGACGGCCAAGGGCTTCGCCGTGACGTGGCTGCGCAACGGTCGGGACGTGGTGCGTCAGTTTGACGAGATCAAGCCGGACCTGATGGTGCTCGATGCCTTGCTGCCGGGGATGACCGGCCTGAAGGTCACGCAAAAGATCAAGGCCCAGCCCACCGGCGAGGACGTCAAGGTGATCCTGATGTCCAGCGTCTACAAGCAATTCAAGAGCCAGTACGAGAGCCGCGCCAAGGTCGGCGTTGATGCCTACACGCAAAAACCGGTCAATGTTTCTGAACTGGAGCGGCTGGTCTACGAGGTGTTGGAACTGCCTTCGCCCGACGCGGCCGGGGCCGAGGACGCGACGATCATTGACGAACCGGCCGAGACCGCCGCGGCGGGGGCGGCCCCGTCGCCGGGCCGAACGACTGTCGAGGCCGACGGCGACCTGAGCGAAACGCCTTTCCCGCGCTTGCTCTACTACCTCTACAAGTTCCACCGCACCGGCGCGCTGCGCGTTGAGTTGGATCAGATCAGCAAAGTCATCTACTTCCGCCAGGGCCGCCCGGTTTTTGTGACGAGCAACCAGAGCACCGAAAGCCTGGGGCGCTATCTGGTCTCGCGCAACTTCATCTCCGTGGAGCAATACAACATGTCCCTCGAACGCCTGTTGGCCTCGGGAGGCAACCACGGGGACGTGCTGCTGGAGATGGAGGCGATTTCGCCCCACGATTTGTTCAAGGGGCTGCGCGAGCATGTGAAGGAAAAAGTGCTGAGCATCTTTTCCTGGGATCGGGGAACCTATCGCTTCCGTCCGGGCAAATTCGATCTGGCCGAGAACGTGGCGATCACCATCGAGCCGATGGATCTGATCCACGAGGGAGTGCGTCGTTTTTATCACTTGGCGCGCCTGGAATCGTTTTTCAACGAGTTCAAAAACCGCCGCCTCAAACGACGCCCCGAGGCGACCGAGGCCAAGGACAAATTGGGCCTGGGGCCTCAGGAACTCAAGTTCATTACGCTCATCAACGACCGGCGCACCATCGGCCAGGTCGTCGCCCGGTCCAACCTCAACCTGACGCAGACCTTTCAGACGCTCTACATGCTTCTGATCGTCGACTACCTGCGTTTCCGGGGCGATGTGGACATGGGCCGGGCCCGGGAGCGGGCCGCCGAGCGCGCCGGCCGAGGCAAGACCGCCCCCCCGCGGGCCACCGACGATCCGCTGCGCCTGTACAATCGGCGCATCGCCAAGGCCGTGCGGGTCATGGGCGAGATGGATTTCTACGAGCGCCTCAAGCTCGACCGCAGCGCCCGCCTGGAGCAGATCAAGGATGCGTATTTCCGCGCCTCCCATCGCTACCACGACCATCAGTTCTACAATCAGGCCGGCGCCAAGGTGCAGGAAGCCGCCGACCGCATCTTCCAGTGGGTGACGGAGGCGTATTCCACCCTCATCAACGATCAGGCCCGTCGCGAGTACGACGCCCAACTGCTCGCTCCGGCCCATCGGGCGGCCGAGGAACCGACGGAAGTGCAGGGCGCCTTTGAACCGGATATGGCGGCGGCCGACGAGGCCTTCGCCTCCGAACCGGAAGCCGCGTCGGCGCCGAGGGCCGATTGGGCCCCGCCGGAAGAGGAAGAGCCGCGTGCGGCCGCCGAGGCCGATTCGGGCGGATTTTTCAGTTTTGACGAAGGGGACTTGGCCGCCGAAGCCGAATCGGCCGCCGGGATGTTCGACGATCTGGGAATCGACACTTCGCCGCCCGCCGGTTCCAACGGCGACGCGACGCACACCGCCAGCGCCGAGGAGGTCTCGGCGTTCATGGACGAGATCAACGCGACGGACGGTGATTCGGCGAGCCTGGGCGGCGGCGACTCGGAGGAAAGCTCCCTGGACGACCTGGAGAGCCTGTGGGACGCGGGGGCGGGCCTGGCGTCGAGCAACGACGAGGACTCGGATTTCGAGTTGCCCTTCGACTCCATCGACACCCACGAAGGCACCGAGGTCGCCACCGGCATGGCCAACGTGGTCCGAGCCGAATTGGCGTTTCAGGACGGCGAGGACGCCCTGCGGGACAAGGACTTCGCCGACGCGGCCGAGGCCTTTGCCCGGGCCTTGGCGATGGCGCCCAACGAAGCCGAGTACCACGCCTATCTGGGTTGGGCCCGCTACCGGGCCGAGCCGGAAAACGCGGATTCGGTACGGGGCGCGCGGGAGCTGATCGAAAAGGCCGTGAAGATCAATCCGTCGCTGGACACCGGGTACTATTTCCTAGGCGTGATGGCCCACATGCTGGGCGACAAGGAGCAGGCGCGGGTGCATCTGCGGAAAGCGGTGCAGCTCAACCCCGATAATCCTCGTGCCGACCGGGCGTTGGCCGAACTGGAGAAGGGTTAATTTGGCCGGCAAGAAGACCATTCTTGTCGTGGAAAACGCCGTTGACGACCGCACCGCCCTCGTCGAGCTGTTCTCCGGACTCGGCTACGACGTGGACGAGGCGGCCCAGAGCGACGAGGCGCTGCGGCTGTTTCGCGCCCGCAATCACGATCTGATCGTCGTGGAGATCATCATCCCCGGCGTGGGCGGCCTGTCGGTCTGCAAGCAGATCAAGCAGATGGCCACGTATGACGTGAAGGTCATCGTGACCTCCAAGCTGCAACAGAGTCCGGGCATGCAGAAAAGCGCCATGGAGCGCTCGCTGGCCGACGTCTTTTTGCAGAAGCCCTTCGAGATGGGCACGCTGATTGAGAAGGCGCTGGACCTGCTGGGGGACTCGGACCGGGCTCCGGCGGCAATCGATACCGGCGTCGAGAATGACGACGCCGAGGACGACGAGCCGGACGACGTGGTCGACGACGACGACCTGGGAGACTTCGAGGACGTCCCCGCGCCGCCCCGGAACGAAGTGCCTCCCGTGGCGAGTCCGTCGGAGCGACCCCCGGCGGCGGCCCCTCCGGCCAAGAGCGCCAAGGCGAACATCGCTCCCGAGGGCGAATTCGACCTGCGGCGACTCGGCGAGATCCTGGGCGGGCTGTTCGCCTCCCGATTTACCGGCGCGTTGCGGGTGGACGGCGAGGCGGGCACCAAGCAGATCTTCTTTTCGGACGGCACGCCGATCTACGTGCAGTCCAATATCCGCTCCGAATCCCTGGGGCGGTTGCTGGTGGCCGACGGCCTGCTGTCCGAGGAGGACTACGGCAAGATTTTGGCCGAGAGCGCCGAGACCGGCGATCGGCTGGGTTCGTTGTTGGTGCGGCGGCGGCTGATGAGTTCGGAGGATCTGGCGTCGTACCTGGCCGAACAGACGGCGGTGAAGGTGGCCGAGTTGTACGCCTGGGATAAGGGCCGTTATCGCCTGGCGCCCGAAGTGGCCTATCCGGCCGAGGCGGCCACGTTTGACGCCCCGCCGGCCAAGGTGCTGCTGACGGCTTATCGGCGGTTTTATCCGGCCGGAAGTCTGGATGCCCGATTTCAGAAGGACAAAAACCTGGTGCTCGTCTCCACGCCCAACGAGGCGTATCGGGACGCCGGGGAATACGTCACCGCCGAGGAGCAGAAACTGCTCTACGCCATCAACGGCGCGCTGACCTTCGCCGATGTGATCGCCGGTTCTTCGACGGGCACCATGGAAGGCATCCGGCTGATCTACGGTTATTTGGAGATGGGCTTGCTGGGTCTGGTCAGCGAGCCGTCCAAGGCGAAGGCCTCGGCCGCCGAGCCCGCGGGCGCCTTCGCCCAGCGTCCGACACCGGCGCGGGACGTGGACGAGATCAACCAGGTGGCGCTGGTCGACGAAATGGCCGTGCGCATGGACACGCTGTCTCATTTCGAAATGCTCGGCGTGGACGAGAGCGCCTCGGAGCAGGAGATCAACGAGGCCTACCGGCGGCAGCTCAAGCGGTTCGCGCCCGAGCGCCTGGGTTTCGACGCCCGCCCCGGAGTGGTTCGCCGGGCCAAGAACGTCGTCCGGCGCTTGGCGACCGCCCACGAGGTGCTGGCCGACGGGCCCTCCCGGCGGGAATACATCAAGAGCCTGCGTCGCAACGCGGGACGGGTGGTGGCCGCGGCCGACGACGAAGACGCGCGCAAGGCCCGCAAAAAGGTCATGTCCGCGGAGTCCGCCGGTCAGAAGGGCGAAATGGCCATGAAGCGCGGACGGTACGCGTACGCGGTCGATTCGTTCACCCGGGCCATCGAGGCGAATCCGAAATCCGCCGAATACCAAGCCCGCTTGGGCTGGGCGATCTACAAGCTGGTGACGGAGGCGCGGCCGAGCCTGGAAGAGGCCAAGTCCAAGCTGTCCCGGGCGATTCTGATGGCCGAAGACAACGTGGAGTATCGCATGTGGCTCGCTCAGGTGCTCAAGGATCTGGGCGACGACGAGGGGGCGCTCAAGCAATACCTGAAAGTGCAGGAGCTGGACCCCCGCAACGAGGAAGCCGTCCGACAAGCGCGTTATACGAACATGGCCGTGGAAAAAAAGCGCGAGGCGGAGAAGGGCCGATCTTTGTTTGGGTTTAAGAAATGAGTGAGACGATCAAGCCGGCGGCGCTGGTGGTGGACCACGATCGGGAGTTCGGCCTGGAGACGGCCGTCCGCCTGCGGGCGTTGGGCATGGACGCGGACGTGTTGACCAAGGGCGCCGAGCTGCTCGACGAATTGGAGGCGCGCCTGGAGGCGGGGCATCTGCCCAAGCTGATCGTGGTCTCCGCGCTGCTGCCCGACCGCAACGGCCTGGAACTGTGCAAGAAGATCAAGGAGCATCGGTTTTACAACACGGTGCATGTGCTGGTGGTCAGCAACATCCACCGGGGCGGGAAATTCGCCGCCGACGCTTCCTCGCGCTTCCATGCCGACGCCTACATGGAGCACCCCTTCGACCTGACGGATCTGCAACTCAAGGCCTTCGAACTGGTCGACGACCCGAGCCTCACCTTGCCCAAGGGCGTTAAGAAAAAGCCCAAGCCCGAGGAGACGATCGTCCCCGACGAGGAACAAACCGTCGCGCCGCAGCCCAAGCCGGCGAAGGCCGCTCCCAAGGAAAAACCCGCCGCGCCGCCGCGCCGGGGTTTCGACGCGCCCATCCAGGCCCGTGACGAAGAATTCTCTCGGGAAATTAAGGTCGAGGACGAGGAGGTGACGCGCATCGGCGATCTGGATACGACGCATCGCATGCGGCGCCCGGAGACGGGGGAGCCGATCGAACGGCGGGAGTCCGAAAAGCCCCGCCGCCGCCGCCGACCGGATCGCCGGGTCAACGGCGATCGGGCCGCCGTTCCACGCCAACCGTCGCCGGAGCCGGAACCCGACCCGATCGACGAGCACGTGGGCACCGGATCCTCGGCCGATCCTTTCGCCGAGCCGGGTCGCCGCCGGATGTCTCGTCCGTCGTTTGACGCCGTCGAATTTCCCAGCGAAGGGCGCTTGTCGGACGTTCTGTTCCCCGAACTGTTGCTCTCCCTGTATCGGCAGCGGGCCCACGGGACACTGACGCTGCAAACCTTTGACGAAGAGCGCCGCGTCGCCATGCACGACGGGGTGCCGATCGGCATCGAGACCAACTACATTGCCGACCTGGCCCTGGGGTCGATTCTCATCGAGCAGGAGCGCATGACGCCCGCCGAATTGAATCTGGCGCGTAAGCAGGCCGAGGAACAGGGGCGCATGCTCGGTCAGGTGCTCATCGAACGCAATCTCATCGACGAAAACGAGTTGAACGTCACGCTGGCCTATCAGGCGCGGGAAAAGATGGTCAGCGCGTTTCGTTATCAGGAAGGTACGTACCAATTCATCAAGGCCAACGGCGGCCCGGCCACGACGTTCAAGCTCTCCGACGGAATTTTGCATCTGCTGCTGGCGGGCATCCGGGAGTTCTACTCGCTGGCGTTGCTGGAAGACCGCATCTACGGCAACAAGCGCCGTGTCGTCGAACGCACGGATACGCGCCAGATTCGGCGGGAGGATCTGCAACTCTCGCGCAAGGAATGGGGCCTGCTCGAACTGATCAACGGCGAGCGCACCCTGGCCGAGATCATCGCCAACGCGCCGCTCAATTTCATCGAGACGTTCCAGACGCTTTACCTGTTCTTCCTTTTCGGGTTGGTGCGTTTCAAGGACGGGGGCGGCGGATTCTTCCAATTGGACGAGCCGGTGATGAGCCGCGCGCTGGCCGAGGCCCGGGGAATGGCCGTGGCGCCGGCGCCGCCCAAGCCGGAAATGCTCGACACCCCGGCCAACAACAACGACTTGATCGGCACGCTCTACCGCCTGCACCAGGCCTCGGCGACGGGCGTCGTGACCGTGCAGGGTCGGGACGACACGCACCGCATCCTCCTGGCGGGCGGGCAGCCGGTGCGCATTGTTTCGGATCGGGTGAGCCGCTTTAACCTGGGCAATTTCCTGGTCGACAGCGGGCGCATCTCCCCCGAGCAACGGGACGCGGCGTTGGCCAACTCCGAAGGACGCGGGACGCCGCTGGGCGAGACCTTGCTGGCCGAGGGATTGATCGGTCCCCACGAGTTATTCGAGGTGCTGACCGCCCAGGCCGAGGCACGCCTTCGCGATCTGCTCATCCGGCGCGAGGGGCGGCGGGTGCGTTTCGACTCGGTGGACGAGCGCTCTTCCGGCGATTTCCCGCTGGAGTTGAATCTGGTCAAGATGCTTCTCAACGCGTTGCTGCAGTACGAGGACATCGAGGAGATGGAAGAGGAGATCGCGCCGCTGCTGGACCAGCGTCCGCTTCTCAAGCCCGGCATGCAGGCGCTCTTGCGGCGCAATATGCCCGACTCCAAGGAAGCCCAGTTTATCGGCACGATCAACGGCGCGCGTAAGGGAGCGCAACTGATCGAGCATGCCGCGATTCCCCGCGAGCGGGCGGTCGCGGTGCTCTACGCCCTGGATCGACTGCATATGTTGGATGTGGAGGTTTAGGGCAAAGGCCGCTTGGTTCGCGATTTATCGATAAGCCGCCGACAAAAAAAACGGCTCCCGGATGGGGAGCCGTTTCGCGTTTTTCGGATGATGGATCGGGGTCTTTAGAAAATCAGCGACCACACCATCGCCAACGCGCCGGCGGCGATCAGGTGCGTTTCGACCATCACGTCCCGACGCACCACGCTGATCTTCTCGGTGCGCGGTTGGCGGTATTTGAAGACGGCCAATTGGGCGCCGATCCACACGGCCAGCACGATCGCCACCGTGGGGAAGATACCCGTTGCGCCCAGGACCAGCAGGCCCGCCGCGACGCCCGCGGCCAGGTTACGCAGGTAGAGCTTGGTCTTCTTCTCGCCCAGAACCAACGGGATCGTCTCGCGTCCGACCAGGCGATCGGAGCTCATGTCCAGCAGGTCCATCATCACCGACCGGCCCATCGTCACCGCGAACAGGAACGCGAAGGTGAAGATCGTCGGCAGCACGGCCGCGTCCGATTCCAGGAAGAACAGCGGGAAGACCGAGACGATCGCCCACGCCGAGGCGACGAAGAAGTTCTTGCCGGCGGCGATGTCCTTGAGGCGTTGGAATCCGGTGAATTTCTTGAAGCCCTTGGGCACGATCTTCACCGAATACAACGCGCCCAGTACACTGGCCGAGAGTACAAGCAGGAAAGGCAGGACGCCCATCCAGATGCTGATGCCCAACGCCGCCGCGCCGCTGGCCGCGCCCAGGATTTTCATCGCCGTGCCGTACTTTTCGAAGAAGCGCACCCGCGCCGGGTCGTCGCGGAATTGCTCAATGTTGCGTTCGGTGAAGCGATTGACGACGTGCATCGACAGGACGTAGCAGAAGACAAGCCCGAAGGCCGCCGCCGTGAAATGCACGCCCTGCAACTGGCTGCCGACGTAGCACAGGGCCCCGGCGGCCAGACCGGTATAGATGTTGGTGTTGACCAGCATCTCCATCACGCGACGCACCCGCGCGCGCATGGGCATCTTGGCGTCGGCTTCCAGCGCCTTGAGGTAGGCCATGACACGGTCGATGCTCCACTGGGGCGTGCTGGCCCCGGCGGTGACGCCGATTTTGTCATAGGGCGTGAAGTCCACGCCGATCAGTTCGTCTTCCGATTCCACATGCCAGGTGGGCAGGTTGAATTCGTCCCGGGCGATCATCGCCAGACGCGTGGTGTTGCCCGAGTTCTTGCCGCCGATGACGACCATGGCGTTAACCCGGCCGCACAGGTCCAGGATGTCGGTCTGGCGCTCGGTGGTCGCCGAACACATGGTGTCCTTGACGACGACCTCGTCGAACATCTCCTTGGCCCGCGCCATGGTGCGCTGCCACTCGCCGACGTTGGTGGTGGTCTGCGTGACCAGCAGCACCTGCCCCTTGTCCCGAGGCACCCGGTCGAGCTGGTCGGCGCCGTCGATGACCATGACGTTGCCGTCCTTGACGTGGCCGATCAGGCCGATGACCTCCGGATGGTGGGGCTCGCCGTAGATGACAACGTAGTAACCGCGCTCCGAGTATTTCTCCACCAGCTTCTGCACACGAACGACGACCGGGCAGGTGTTGTCGAGGACTTTGTCGGCCCGGGCTTCCAGATCGGCCTTGACCGCCGGTGTCACGCCGTGCGTCCGGATGATGGCCAGCCCGCCGTCGACTTCGGCCACGTCGTTGGCCGTCGCCACATGGCGGTGTTGGAGCAGGTCGATGACCTGGGGATTGTGGACCAGCGGTCCGAGGGTCGTCACCTTGCCGTGGGCGGCGACGTCGACTTCCAACGTCTTATTCAGGGCGCGACGTACGCCCCAACAGAATCCGGCCGTTTCCGCCAGAATGAATTCCATCAACTCTCTCCAGATTCGTCGCTGTTCGTCGCCCGGTGTCCTACTTCGACTTACCTTTGGACGATTTCTTGCCGCCGGACTTCTTGGCGGCTTTCCCCGAACCGGATCTGCCCGAGCCGGATTTGCTGCTCGAAGCGCCGGTGAGGGGCGGCGGTTCCATGACGCCGACAGGGCTCAATTTGCCCTGGGATACTAATTGTTTCATCCGGTACGTGTACACGTTTATGGCCCCGGCCATAAGGACCATTACAATGCTGATCCACTGGCTCGTGGAGAACACGCCGAACTGCCCGCGAGAGCCGTCTCCGCGCAGAAACTCCAGCAAAAACCGGCCGATGCCGTACATGTAGAGTTGCACGGCGAACAGCTCGCCGTAGACGCGGCTATTGCCCCGCTTGTTGCGATAGGTGATGACCGTGGCGAAGATCAACAGGCCCAGCAGCGCCTCGTACAACTGAGACGGATGCACCGCGTGGCCGTCGAAAGCCTTCCATGCTCGCGAACCTTCCGGGAAGGTGACGCCCCAGGGCAGGTTCGTCGGACCGCCGAAGCAGCACCCGGCCATGAAGCACCCAAAGGTGCGATGCACCGCGAGGCCCAGGCCGAAGTAAGTGCAGGCCACGTCCTGATGGGCCAGGTAGGGTTGCTTTTTGATTTTCAAATAGCCGAACGCGCCCAGCAGCGCGCCGATGTACCCGCCGTAAAAGACGGCGCCGGCCCGGTTGGTGAAGATCCTTGCTAAATCAACGGAGTAGTAATCCCAGCGGACGATCACGTCGAGCAGACGTCCGCCGATCAGCACGCCGAAGATGGCCGCCAGCGCCGCGCCCAGGAACGCCTCTTCGGACAATCCCTCGACGCGCACCCGCCGCGAACACAGGAAAATCCCCAGCAAAATCGCGCTGGGCAGCGCCACCTGGTAGAAGTGGATTTCCTTGCCGAAGATCTCGAATAAAACCGGATGCAAACGCGCCTCCCATGCCCCGCGGGATGGGACACCCCTTCGCGGCGGGTGGTTCTATACCGTGTCGGGCGGGGTTTGGTCAAAGGGCGTAGCAGGGTGCCACACTTTTACAACGACGAAGTCGTTGGAAAGGTGTGAATCTCATGCCGTGAGCACGTCACACCTTCTCTCAACCTTCGGTCTCGCGAAAGTGTGGCACCCGAAAATTCGGCGCGTGCCATCCCGGCTAGAACCACACCTGCACCTGGAACAAGAACACGTCGTCGTCGACGCCTTTGACGGAGTCGTCGCGGGCCTTGTTGAGGGCTTCGATGTCGTCGTCCTTGAGGATGATGTTGGCGGACATCATGGCGTGGTTGGACTGGATGTAATAGTTCAGCCCGGCGGTGACGTGCTGCGTTTCGTCGTGATAGCCGTGCGTGTCCCGGTCGTTTTCCGAGTCCGGGTCCAGGTAGTCGTATCGGCCGACCACCTCCAGCGGCACCCCAGCCGCCTCGTTGAGATTGAAGGCCAGCATGGCGTACCACGACAGGGCGACGTATTCGGTAAAGTCGTCGGCGCGCTTGCTGCCGGCGGGGGATTCGCCGTCGAACGTCACCGTCTGGCGCATGAATTCGCCCCAGATGGACAGGCCGAAATCGCTCAAGTACGCCAGCCCCGCGTCCACGATGCCCACGTCCACGTCGTGGGCCGTCAGCTCGCCGTCGCCGTCTTCGTCGTAGTAATCCAGCGGGCGGCCGTACCAGTAACCGCCGAAGAGCTTGAGCCCCGGCACCGGCTTGATCGCGCCGGAAACGTACAGATCCTTCGCCGAGTTCTCGTCGTCCCAGGTGTCGGCGTCGTTCTCGCCGACGGTCATGCCGCCCTCGGGGGTGAAGGGCGCGTTGATCTCCTGGCGTCCGTTGAAGGCGCCGAAATCCAACTCGAAGAAGCGATGGTAGACGTTGACGTTCACGCCTGTCTGGCGTTGCACGCCGAGAAACTCGTTCATCTGCGGCAGCAGAATGGTGTACGTCAGCGCCTTGTTCATGGGTTGCCAGTAGGTGAAGTTGGGCAGGAAACGGCCGAAATTGACGGTGGTGTAGGGGATGAAGGCAAAATCCATGCGCGCATCCAACAGACGCACTCCGTCCTCCGGTTCGCTGAACTCGGCCTGGAAGAGATAGCCGACCTTCTCGTCCATCACGTCGCCTTTTAGCGCCACGCGCACCCGGCGCATCACGAATTCGGATTCCACCGGCCGGTCGTTGAGCACGCGAATGTCGGATTCGGACCCGTCCTCGGCGATCTCTCCGTCGCCGTCCAGGTCCACGTCCTCCCGGGCCAATTCATCGTCGCCCAGGTTGTAGTTCACCCCGGCCTGAAACAGCCCGGAAAGCTGCAGTGTGCCGTAGCCCACCGTGACCGACTCGATGTTTTGGGCCCAGACCGGCGCGGCCGAAAGTGCGAACGCGAACGCGATCGTGAGGGCGACCACTTGGATTTGACGAACCGATCGGCGCAACATGAAGCGTCCTTTCCAGGCCGGCGCGCGCAAGGGTTGGATTGATCGCGATTATTTCGGCCCGGTCGAAGCGCTGTCAAGCCGAGGGGGCCAAACGGACCAATTGGTCCGTACCGACTTCTTTCCATCGGGGAGGAAAACCGATAGAAATTATTGGGTATAATCTGAAATTCGGATCACGATCCGATGATGGTTGGATTGAGGGTGTGATGAGATGGAATTGGGGCTGAAAGATAAGGTCGCGATCGTTTGCGCCTCCAGCAAGGGCATGGGTCGGGCGTGCGCCGAGGCCTTGGCCGGAGAAGGGGCGCATGTCGTCCTGTGCGCCCGGCACAAGGACGCCCTTAAGGACGCCTCCGACGCCGTGCGCGAGGCGGGGGTGCGGGCGGTGCCCGTGGTCGCGGACATGACCTCGGAGGAAGATCGGGCCCGCCTGGTGCAAACGGCCGAATCCGAGTTCGGCCGGGTGGATGTTTTGATCAACAACGCGGGCGGTCCCGCGCCCGGTTCCCATACCGACCATACGATCCAAGATTTCCGAAATGCCGTGGAATTATCGATGATTTCGTCCATCGATATGACGGCTCGCGTCCTGCCCGGAATGCGTGAGCGGGGTTTCGGGCGCGTCATCAACATCACGTCCATCGCGGTCAAGCAGCCGATCGTCGGTTTGATCATGAGCAACACGGCCCGGACCGGCTTGGTCGGCTATATGAAGACCGTGGCGACCGAGGTGGCCGCCGACGGCGTGACCGTCAACAACATCTGCCCGGGGCTGATTCTCACCGACCGCATGTATGACCTGCTGGGCGAGAATGCGACCATCGACATGAAACCGCCCGAGGGCGGCGGCCTGACCGCCGAGCTGGTCGGCTCGATCCCCATGAAACGCATGGGCAAACCGGAGGAAGTCGGCGCGTTGGCGGCGTTTCTGGCCTCGGACAAGGCGTCTTTCATCACCGGTGTAAGCATCTTAATCGACGGCGGCGCTTATAAGGGACTACACTGACCCTTAGTCGCCTGGTCGATATTGGAGGTTTTTGACCGGGGCATTCCGCCCCAGAAAGTAGGCCCAATGGCACCGAGCGAAGACAAATCGCAAGATCGAATCGACGGTCGGGAGGTTCGCGGCGACCGAAGCGCTCAAGCGTTGTTTTCCGCGGCCAAATCGGTCTTTGCCGAGCGGGGGTTCGCCGGAGCGTCCGTGCGGGAGATCGCCGGTCGGGCGGGCGTCAATTCGGCGCTGATCCGCTATCATTTCGGCTCCAAGCAGGGCCTTTATAACGACATCATCAAACGCACCCTCGGCGACCTTCGCGAGCGCATGATCCTGGCGTTTCAGGAGGGCGACTCGCTCAACGACCGAGCCCAGCGGGCGCTTCGGACCTATATGGACTACGTCGAGACCGATCCGGAATTTCCCCGCCTGATGATGCGCGCCGTGTTGGACAACGAGCCGACCGCCGGCAACCTGGCCGGGCAGGAGCTTCGGCCCATGGTCGAGGTGGTGGGACAAGGCCCGGCGCAATGGAGCGAGATGCACGATTTGGCTCTGTCGGTGTTCGGCGCGGCCATCACTCCGTCGCTCTATGCCCCCATTCTCGAAGAGGTCTTCGGCGAGGCCTTCCAGCGCGAGGCGATCGCGCGGCAACGTCGCGATCATCTGGACGGCTTGCTGCAAGGCGCCCTGACACGCATGGGGATCGAATAATCGTCCCATCGGCCGACCGCCCGGTAGGCAAAAATAATTTTCATCGCTAGAATAAGTTTATGTCGACGAACATTCTCGAACCGATCTCCATTGGTGCCCTCCATCTCAAGAACCGGCTCTATCGCGCGCCGGTCTTGGAAGGGGCGGGGCAGAAGAAAGACCACGCGGCCCAGTACGCCAAGTACTTCGTGCCCAACGCCCAGGCCGGTGTCGGCCTGATCATCCAGGGCAACACCATCGTGCTGCCCGAGGGACGTACGTCCCTGGGGATGACGGCGGTCGAGGGCAAGGAGACGATCATGGAGCTGGCGCCCATGGTCCGCGCCGTGCATGAGGCGGGGGCGAAGATCGTCATCCAACTCGGCCACGGCGGCGTCTACGCCATCGAAAGCTGGCACCAAGAAGCACGGGCCCGGCGAACGCACCACCCTTACGCCCCCAGCCCCCCGCCGTGGTGGCTGCGTCCCATGCATACCGGCGTCCATGCCCTGTCCACCGACGAGGTGTGGAAGTTGATCGCGCGATTCGGCGAAGTGGCGGCCTGGACCCGCGAGGCGGGTTACGACGCCGTGCAACTGGCCGGAGGCAACGCCAAGCTGCTGCACCAGTTCCTGAGTCCGGTCTACAATCGGCGGGACGACGAATTCGGCGGCTCGGCGGCCAAGCGCGCCCGCTTGTACCTGGAGATTCGCAAGGCGATCGCCGAGCGGGCGGGGGACGACTACCCGGTTTTGCTCAAGATGCCCGCCGTGGAAAACAACCTGGTCGGCCAGGGTTTCACGCTGTCCGAAGGGGTGGAACTGGCGCGTATCATGGAGGACGGCGGCTTCGCCGCCATCACGCCGACCGCCGCGGACGTGCTGCCCAACACGGCGATTTGCCGAGGTTCCTATCCCACGGCCACCTTCACCAACGACAATATCAAGGGCCTTTTGCGCAAGGCGAAGGGCAACGGATGGTGGGATCGGATGATGTCGGTGTCCATGTGGATGGCGGCCCGTAAATATCCGTTTCAGCCCGTGTGGAATCGGGAGATCTTCCGCGCCGTCAAGCAGGCGGTACGCATCCCCGTTTTCGCCGTGGGCGGTATCCGCACGCCCGGCGAGGCGGCCCAAATCCTGTCATCCGGCGACGCGGACGTGATCGGCGTGGGGCGGCCGTTTTACGCCGAGCCCGACCTGCCGGCATGGTTCCTCGATCCGTCGACTCCGGCCGATCGCGAACCCAAGTGCGAGAGCAGCAACGCGTGCATCGTGCCTCAGATGCTGGGCCTGCCGGGTGTCTGCTACAATCCGGACGTCAACAAAAAAGACGCGCCGGCCAAGGACGACAAAGCCGCCTAGCCGGACGCGGATCGACGCCGACATTTGCCGAGAGACGACAACGCCCGCGACGCATGGTCGCGGGCTTCGTTGTTTGGCACGCTGGGACGCGTTGGAGATTGCCGGTCGGGACGCCTATTCGAGCGACGTCCGGAAGAGGACAAAGTTGCCGGTGTTCTTGCCGTCGCTGGTCTCGGCGTCGCCCAGCACGTTCATCTGGCGGTCTTCGTCGCGGCTCAGGTCGCCGTGCAGATAGGCGTATTGATCCGGGCTGCCGCTGGTAATCTTCAGATGCACCGTGTTGACGTCAAACTCGCCGTGCACCTCGGCGTAGGTCTGTTTCATGTCGATCACGCTGGAGAGCACCGCCGGTACCTCGGCCATGTCGATTTCGTTGTTCTCCAGGCGCGGCCACGTGAAATGCACCGTCCCGTTCACCTGACGGCCGTGGCGGTCCAGGTTAAAGGAGATGGGCACCGCGTGGTTGTCCAGGTCGACGATCTTGCCTTCCCATTGCCCTTGGACGAGCAGGTAGGGCAGCAGCCAATACCACCCGCCGATCCCAATAACGGCCAACAGGACCGTGCCGGGGATGATGTGCGTGAAGATGCGTCGCCGGCCGCGATGATGGCGATAGGCGTAGACGTACTCGCGCATCATGGCCTTGGAGATCGGCCCCTCGTCCTCGTCCCGGCCCTCGGCGCTTTTCACGCCGCGAATGCCCACTTCCAGCGGCGCGTCTCCCGGTCCGCTCGCCTCCGGAATCAAATCCGCCATCTGCGAGGTCTCGTCGGGCATGCGATCGGGCAAGCCCTCGCCGAGTTTCTTGCCTTGCTTGCTGATAGGACCGCCCAAGGGTTTGAGGGCGGGCATGTCCGTGTGGTCCTTGCCGTTGACCTTTTGCTCGGGCGCCTTGTAGGTGTTGTCCTTGAAACCGATCTTATCGGCCAGGCTTTCGCCCTTGGGCGCTTCGACGTCGGTATCCTGGACGTGGAAGTCGGCGGTATCCATGAGCATGGAGCTGATGTCCGACGTCTCGCTTTCGTCGGGGTGATAGGTCGAGGTGTCGCCGGAGGCCGCGTCCTGTTCCATCAGGAATTCGGACGGATCCTGCAGCAGGGCGCGCAAGTCCTCCGACCCGGCGGCGTCGGCTTTTTGCATGGCCGCGAATTTCGAGTCCGGGGCCGGCTCGCCGTGGGGGTCCAGGGAAATCTTCGGCATCGATGTTTCATCGGCCGGTTTGGCGCGCTGGGGTTTTTTCGGAGCCGCGGCGGCGACATCCTTTTTCTTGCGAACCATTTTCAGGCCGCACCCGGTGCAAGCCCCGGCACTGATCGGACTCAACGTTCCGCAGCGCGGACAACGCAGCATTTTTTCGGCCATGGTCATTGCCCCCGAGAATCGCCGCCTTCGGAACATCGGCCACGCACCGCCGCCCGAAGCGAATCGGCTTCGGGACCGCGAACCGGCAAAGTTGTCTTATTTGCCCGAAGAAAGCGATCCGTTCATCCACGATGATACTTGATGAACAGTGAGTTAAATTTGCCATGATTCGCCCGTGGAAACAATCATTTCCTGAGGCAGGCCGGTAAATTCGCGCGGGCCGCCGTGTGAACGGCTCGGGTCGCCTCCGCGACGAGCGGCCAAGCCGGTTTGGACTTGCTCTTTTATCCGATTCCCCTATGATAACCCTGGTTTCCAAAGAGACGGAACGCCAATAGCTCGTTTTGCGGAGGGCTCGATGCGCACCTATACGTGGTTGATCCGCCTGGGACTCGGTTTGGCTTTGCTCGGAGCGCTGAGCGCGTGCGGGTCCAAGGAATATCCCGAGGAATTGCTGAGGGCCAAATCGGCCTTGGCCGACTCCAAGTCGGAGGGTGCGGACGAGTACTGCCCGGACGAATATACCTCGGCCGAGGAGATGCTGATCAAGGCCGAAGCCCTGTGGGAAGAGGGCGAGAGCGAGGAGATGGAGACGGCCGCCGCTTCGACGATCTCCCTGTCGGACGCCGCCGCGCACTGCGCTCTGGCCAAGAAGACGGCCGCCGCCTCGACGGGCCGCGCCGGGGAGTTGGGCGAGCCGCTCAAGAGTTATTCCAAGTCCATCTATTTCGACTTTAACGACAACGCCATCCGGCCGGGCATGGTCGGACGCCTGGACGAGATCGCCGAGTTCATCAAGTCGTACCAGGACACGACGAAGTTCTGGGTCGTGCTGACCGCCTACGCGGACCCGCCGGGCAGCAACATGACCAACTTCGACCTGACCCGCCGCCGCGGCGTGGTGGCGCGCTACAGCCTGATCGACCGGGGCGTGGATCCGGACCGGGTCATCATTCGCGCGCTGGGTGAATTCGCCGCCGACGAGGCCGGCGTAAAAGGCGCCGACGACAAGTTCCGCAAGGTGCGCGTGACGCTCCATCCCTGGGTTCCGGTCGCCGACCTGAAATTCGACGACGTGGACCCGGACAAGGCCGGCGCCTGGGGCTACGGCGAGACCTTCCGGGATTACAACACCTATCAGTACAAGAGCAGCGGACCCGGTTACGGCCGTTAAGGCGCGACATCTTGTCCGGCGCTGGTCCGGTTGACAAATGAAGTCGTTCGGGGCCCTCTTAGCGAGGGCCCTTTTTACGTCGGGCGATCGGGCAACGCGCGGTTTTGGCCCGACGCCTGTTCCGCGAGAAAATGCGGATGCAAGCCATGCGAATCTTGGCGATCGAATCCAGTTGTGACGACACCAGCGCCGCCGTGGTCGACGACGGGCGCGTGGTGCTCTCGTGCGTGGTTTCCAGCCAAGACGCCTTCCACGCCAAATACGGCGGCGTCGTTCCCGAACTGGCCTCCCGGCGTCATCTGGAGATGATCGGGCCCGTCGTCGACGAGGCGCTGCAAAGGGCCGACACCTCCCTGAACGAAATCGACGCGGTGGCGGCGACCAACGGGCCGGGCTTGATCGGATCGCTGTTGGTCGGTCTGAATTTCGCCAAGAGTCTGGCGTTTGCCCGGGGTCTGCCGTTCGCGGCGGTCAATCACATCGAGGGGCATCTGTTCGCCGCGCGCCTGGGAGACAAGGCGCCCGCGCCGCCGTTTGTCGGCCTGGTGGTCAGCGGCGGTCATACGGACCTTTATCGCGTCGAGGTCGATTACCGTCCGCGACTGTTGGGACGCACCCGCGACGACGCCGCCGGCGAGTGCTTCGACAAGGTGGCCAAGATGCTGGGGCTCGGATTCCCCGGCGGGGTGGTCATCGACAAGCTCTCCCGCGACGGCGATCCGAACGGGGTGGAACTGCCTCGGCCGATGCTCCATTCGGGGGATGACGCCTTTTCGTTTTCGGGCCTGAAGACCGCCGTCAAGACTCACGTCGAAACGCACGGCGAACCGGAGGGAAAGGCGCTTAACGATCTGGCGGCGTCCTTGAGCGCGGCGATCGTCGACGTGCTTTGCGCCAAGCTCTTCGCGGCGGCCGAGCGAGAGAGGGTCTCGCAGGTGGTCGTTTGCGGCGGAGTAGCCGCCAACAGCATGCTGCGCGCCCGCGTCACGCAAGAGGCCGAGCGCCGAGGCATGGAATTGTTCATCCCCGCCATTACCTTTTGCACCGACAACGCGGCGATGATCGGCGCCGCCGGCCAAGCCCTGCTCGATCGCCAAGGTCCGTCGCCCTTGTCGGTCAACGCCTTCGCCAGCCTGGTCAAAGGAATCGCGCCATGAGACTGCGTCGCACGTGGCGACGCTTCGCCGACACCTTCCTTTCGATGCGGGGCGATCCGAGAAAGATCGCGACAGCCCTGGCGGTCGGGACGTTCATCTCCTGTTTCCCCATCCTGGGAACGCACACCTGGCTTTGCGTCGGCGCGGCTCTACTTTTTCGTTTGAATCTACCATCCCTTGTGTTAGGGTCGTGGGTAGGCAGCAACCCGTTGACGATTATCCCGGTGATGCTGGGGCAATACCAGCTCGGTCGGATCCTCCTGTTCAAGGATCCGGTGACGATGCCCGACGAGTTGAGCGCCAAGGCGCTGGCGGCGTTGGGCCGGGATTTCGTTCTGCCGCTGTTTGTCGGCTGGCCGGTGTTCGGCGCCCTCCTGGCGATCCTCATCTACCCGGCGGCCAAATGGACGATCGTCCGATTCCGCGACCGGCGCCCGCCGCCGAATATGGAGATGGTCGTATGAGCCGCAAATCCCGTCATGCCGCCGCCGGACGAGACGACTTCTCCCACGAGCGCCCTCACGATCCCCGTCACGATTCCCGTCACGAAGAGCCGGCGGCCCCCCGTCCCGCCTCCATGCGAACGCAGCTTCGGCTCCACGATGTGATGCTCAAAAAATCCCTGGGCCAGAATTTCCTCGACGATCCCAATCTGGCGCAAAAGATCGTGCGCGCCGCCGATGTGCAGCCGGGCCAGAAGGTGTTGGAAATCGGCCCCGGCTCGGGCGCGTTGACCGACAAGCTGCTGGCCGCCGGGGCGCGGGTCCTGGCGGTGGAACTCGACCGGCGTCTCATCCCGCTGCTCAACGCGAATTTCGCCGCCGATCCGCGCCTGCAAGTGGTGCACGGCGACATCCTGCGTATGCCTCGCGAAACGCTGGAGCGCTTCGCCGACGGGGACAAGGTCAAGGTTGTCGCGAATCTGCCGTATTACAACGCCTCCCAGATTCTCTTTCGCCTAGCCGAGTGGCGCGGGATGTTGTCGATGGCGGTGCTGACGCTGCAAAAGGAACTGGTGGAGCGCATGAGCGCGTCGCCGGGGGTGAAGGACTACGGTATCCTCGCCGTACGGATGCAGGCCGTCGCCGACGTGAGGGCGCTGTTCATGCTGCCTTCGTCGGTGTTCTTTCCTCAGCCGCGCGTCGATAGCCAAGCGGTGCGTCTGGACTATTCGCTCGGTCGCGTGCCCGAGGATTTGGACGAGAAAGCGTTCGCTAAATGCGTGAAGGCGGCGTTCGCGGCCCGGCGCAAAATGCTCTCGAACACGCTGGGCAATCTCTACGGCGCGGAAAACGCCCGTCGCGCCATGACCGAATGCGACATCGATCCGACGCTGCGCGCCGAGCGCCTGACCGTCGAAAACTACTTCTGCCTCACGCGCAAACTCGGCCCGCAAAAGCACGAGCGGCGCGCGGCGGCGGATTGACGGGATCGGCCTAGCGCGTCGTCGTTTCCTCGCACAGGCTGTCGCGAAAGTCCACGAGGATTTCGCAGAAGTCGGTGCCGATCATGTCCATTCCGGCTTCCATCATTTCCAGCCACGCCTGCGTGTTGCCTGCGCGACCCTTGATGTCGCGTATGCCCAGGGCGTCCATGGTCATGAAGGCGCCGAGGGCGTCGATCGCCGCCAGATTTTCCGGCGTGAAGCCGTCTTCCGTGACCTCGAAGTGCGTCGGGTCCGGGTCGAAGTGGTCGAGGATCGCGTTGGTCTGCTCGACTGACGAGGTGGGCGGCAGGATCGCCGCGGACGGCCACAGCGCTCGCACGGCGTCCAACTTGCTCCAGTCTCCGGAGTAGACGAAGACCCGATCGGCCAGACCCATGTCGATCGCGATCTGCATCGCCTCCGCCGCTTTATCTGTTTTCATGTCCAGATAAGCTCGGCCGCCGCGGGTTTTGACCTGGGCGAGCGCTTCGTTGAGGGTGGGCACGCGCAGGCCGGGAAACCCGTCGTCATAACCGCCGTCGTTGACCTCCAGACTCTTGATCTGGGCGAGGGTCAAATCGGAGACGAGCCCCGTCCCGTCGGTGGTGCGATCGACCGTATCGTCGTGCATCAGGACAAAGGCGCCGTCCGACGTGTCGCGAACGTCCATTTCCACCACGTCCGCGCCCAAATCGAAGGCGGCGTCAATGGCGGGAATGGTGTTCTCCGGTGCTTCGGTACGCGCTCCGCGATGGGCGTAAATGAGCACATCGCCGTAGAGCGGCGAGCAGGTATCGTCGTCGGCCGTGTCGTCGTCGGCCGTGTCGTCGTCGGCCGTATCGTCGTCCGATGTATCGTCGTCCGATGTATCGTCATCCGACGTGTCGTCGTCCGATGTGTCATCGTCCGGCGCATCGTCGTCGGCCGTATCGTCGTCGGTGCTGAGGTCGTCATCGTCGGACGCGGCGACCGTATCCGACGAATCATCCGAGCCGCCGTCACATGCCGCTGGGAGGACAAAAAAGACGGCGAAGAGCGTTAAAACAAGAATTCCGCTGATTTTGATCCGACGCGCGCCATGCATCGTCAACATCCCCACGATAAAAAGGCTGTGTGAGCATGCGCCGCATGGAACCGTGTGACAAGGTTTGCGTTCATGCCATTCATTGACCTTCCCCGGACCCCTACCTATACTCCGGGGCCGATTTGCGGTTTTTGAGGGCGGGATCTTGCGGCGAATCCTCGAAAAATCATTGAGATATGCCTCGGCCGGGCTTTTCGCCGGAGCGCTTGCGGTGCTCGCGGCGGGGTGCGGTTCGGCGCCGAACGAATTCGCGGGCGAGGGCGGCATCTTCGATTCGCCGGTGGACGTGGTCGTCAACGGCGACGCGGCGTACATCATGAACGCCAACTTCGACCTGTCCGACGAAAAGGACGGGGCGATTACCGTCGTGGACATCCCCGCGTGCCTGATCAACCGCAAGGAATGCATCGTCCGGCGCGTCGAAACGCCGGCGTTCATCGGCGAGATGGTCATCAACCAGGACGGCACGGCCGGCTACCTGGCCAATCGTCGCGGCGACACGGTGCTGCTGGTCGACCTTTCGGACCCGTGGACGCCCGAGATCGTGGACCTGGACCCGGACAAGGACGGCGACCAGGGCATCAAGGTGGGCGTGGAGCCCTTCGGCCTGTCCCTTTCGCCGGACGAGACGACGCTTTATGTCACGAACGTGGGCTCGGGCGATCTGTCGGTCGTGGACTTGGACACCGAAGAACTGGTGAAAAACGAATTGTTGGCCTCGGGGATTTCCGAAGTGGAGATCCAGCCCGGCAGCGATTACGCCTACATCACCAACAAGGGGCGCATCTCGGTCACGGTCTTCGACATCGAAAGCAACCGCCTCGTGACCGCGCTGCCCTTCGGCAGTTTCCTCACCGGTGTCGGCACCGACACGCGGGGTATCGCCTTCTCTCCCGACGGCACGACCGGCTTCATCGCCTCGCGCAATCCCGATTCGCTGCTGGTCATCGACACGACGAAGATTCCCGAGAACGTCGACCAGTCCGTCATCGACCTTGTCGCCACCGGCAACGGTCCCTCGGGCGTGAGCGTCACCCCGGACGGCGCCGAGGTGTGGATCACCAACTACAGCTCGAACAACGTCTTCGCCTACGACGCCGAAACGCGCGAGGTGCTCGAGGTCGTTTCCGCCGGCCTGGGCCCCAACGCGCTGGCGATGGCCGCGCCGGTGGAACAGGACCCGGAACACTACTTCATCCTGGTCACGAATTTCCTGTCCCACAATGTGAGCCTGCTGGACGCCCGCGCCAAGGAGTACATATGGGCCATTCCCTAAAGGGCCGGCTCATGGCGATCGGTGTCGCGGCGCTCATCGCGGCGACCTTTTTGGGCTCCTGCGCGCCCGGCGGCGGCGGCTTCGGTCGCGCCCCTTCGCGCCTGGGAGGGCCGTCGCGCCTGGCCATGAGCAACAACTTCCTGGACCCCTACGGCCACTACCTGTTCATCGCCAACAGCGAGGGCGGCACCGTCGCGGTGGTGGACGCCCAGGACTACGGCATGCTCTCGGCCAACACGAACGACCTGAACGACACCGACGTCATCCGCGTCGGCCGCGCGCCCCACGACATCGCCCTCACACCCCAAGGCGACCGCCTGTTCGTCACCGACGCGTCGACGGACTCGGTGCGCGTCGTGTCCGGTTGGGCGGGGCGGCAGCCGGATGTGTTCAACGTGAAGGTCGTCTTCGACCCGGACGGCACGCGCCTGCTCAAATACGACATCCTGGTCGAGGAATTGCCGTCGATCACCCGCGCCGGGGAAATCGCGATTCAGCCCTACCTGCAGGACGGGCAGACGAGCGTGCCGGTGTTCATCACCGACCGGGACAACAATCGTATTCTCGTGTTGGACTCGGAGACGGGCGACGAGGTCGATCAGATCGCGCTGCCCGGATCGCCGACGCACGTCGCCGTCTCGCCGTTCGGGCGACGTCTGTTCGTGACGACGGACGACGCGATGGTGCATTTCGTGGATGTGGCGACGGGGGCGGTGGCGCTGGACGACGCGATTTTTCTCGACGGCGATCCGACGCAGCTTACGACCAATCGGGACGGCGACGAACTCTACGTGCTCAACGGCGATCCGCCGCAGATTCAGATCATCGACCTGAACAACCCTCCGACGCTGTACGAGCCCGCGGTCGACATGCCGGCGCGGCCGGTGAACATGGCGCAGATTTTCGTGCGCGACGAGGTTTATGTGTCCGCGGTGAACGGCTACGTCTACGTTCTGGACACGGACACGCAGCGCATCTGCAATTCGTACGGCAAGCGGATTTTCTTCCGGGACGAATGGCCGCCGTCCAACCCGACGCTCGAGCGCATTGACGTCGAGGACTGCGTGGCGACGACGGAGCGGTGGGAGATCCGCTACGATATCCTCAACGATAACTGGATCGTGCGCGGCAGCGTTTCCGGCCTTCAGGCCACCCGCGCCCAGAGCAACCAGTTCTATCGCACGGACGACGGCGAGGTGGGATTCTACATTCGCGACGTGGACCGCCGGGCGTCGGACGAGGACCGCTTCTACTTCGAGACCGACGTGGGCACGGCGCCGATCCGCGTGGGCCTGGTGCCCGACGGCGTGGCGGTGACGCCCTTCTTCCTCAATCCCCAGTACGACATCATTTACGTGGCCAGCCCCGGCTCGGACAATCTGTCCGTCGTCATCTCCGACGAGAACGCGCGCGTCGCGACGGTGCGGTAAAAATCAGGCAAGTCATTCGACGTCGATAAGATCCGAGCCGCGAGCCGCTTGCCGGGCCGTAGCCATGGACACCTTCCCGACGCGTTTCGCGTCGTGAAAGTGTGGCACCCGAACGAGAATCTACCGACCGTTGGACGCGGCGGGGCGGCGTAGGACGTAGAGGGCTTCCTCGGCGTTGAAGTTGTCGTCTTCCTCCATCGGGCCGTACTCGCCGTCGGCGAAGGAATAGCGCTCGACAATCTCCACCTTGTTGCGCTCGCAGAAAAGCTCAAAATCGAGGACGGTCAACATGCGGATGTTCGGCGTGTTGTACCACTCGTGGGGCAGGCTGGGCGTGACCGGCATGGTGCCCTTGGTGCGAATGTGTTCGCGGATGCGCCAGTGGCCGAAGTTGGGGAAGGACACGACGCCCACGCGCCCGACCCGCAGCATCTCCCGCAAAACCTGCTCGGGCCGCGTGACCGTCTGCAGGGTCTTTTCCAGGATCACGAAATCGAAGCTGCGGTCGGGAAAGAAATCCAGGATGCCGTCGTCCAGGTTGAGCTGGAGGACCGGCACGCCCTTCTGCATGCATTTGGCGACCTTGTCCGTGTCCACCTCGACGCCCTGGGGGATCACGCGTTTGTTGTCGCGCAGGGCCGCCAGCAGCGAGCCGCGACCGCAACCCAGGTCCAGGACCGTCGCGCCGGGCGTGACGATTTTTTGGATGAGCTCATGGTCCCAACGCACGATCGGCGCGGGAGAGCCGCCGCCGGCGATGTCCGACGCGTCGGCCTCCAGGCCCACCTGCTCAAGCTCGGCGACCGGCCGGGGTTTGGACCGGATGGGCGGCTCGGGATTTTCCTTGGTATCAAGCACTGCGTTTGGTCTTACCGCGCAATTCCAGCGTCGAAAGGAAACTGGGGATGATGTCCATCAGCCGCTCGGTTTCCAGCAAAAATCCATCGTGTCCGTAGGGCGATTCGAGGGCCACGTACGTCACCGCCTTGTGCGTGCGTGTCAGGGCGCGCACGAGCTGCTCGGAGCCCGAGGGCGGGTAGAGCCAGTCCGACGAAAAACTCACCACCATCCAGTCGCACAGCGTGGGCGCCAGGGCCTTGATGAGGTCGCCGTCGCCGTGCTCGGACGCGTCGTAATAGTCCATCGCCCGCGTGATGTACAGGTAGGCGTTGGAGTCGAAGCGCTTGGCGAACGACTCGCCCTGGTGGCGCAGATAGCTTTCGACCTGGTATTCGGTGTCCAGGTTGAAGCCGCGCGAATCGGAGGTCTGGAACCGCCGGCCGAACTTGCTGGTCATGGACACGTCGGACAGATAGGTGATGTGGCCGATCATGCGCGCCACCGACAGGCCCTTGTCCGGCTCGTTTTGGCCGTAGTAATCGCCGTTGTTGAAGTTGGGGTCGGACGTGATGGCATGGCGCCCGGCGTAGTTGAACGCCACGCCCTGGGCCATCAGGTGAGGCGTCGCCGCCAGCACGATCACCGACTGCACGCGTTCGGGATAAAGGATCGCCCATTCGATCGCCTGCTGGCCGCCCAGGGATCCGCCGCAGACCGTGACCAGCTTTTCGATGCCCAGGCGCGTGACCAGTCGCTCCTGCACACGCACCCAATCGTTGACCGTCACCACGGGAAAGGACAGGCCGTAGGGCTTGCCGGTCTTGGGGTCGGTGGACGCCGGGCCGGTGGTGCCGTAGCAACTGCCCATGACGTTGGAGCAGATGATGAAGTAACGGTCGGTGTCGAAGGGCTTGCCCGGTCCGATCATGGAGTCCCACCACCCGGGACGATCCGAGCGCCAGGGCCGCTTGGTCCGGTCGGCTTCGTCGGACCAGCCGGCGGCGTGGGCGTCGCCGGACAGGGCATGGGTGATCAGAATGGCGTTGTCCTTGTTGGCGGACAGGGCGCCGTAGGTTTCGTATTCCACGTTGATCGGAAAGAAGTCGATCCCGCATTCGAGGCGCAAGGGATCGTTCTCGTCGGCGACCTGCATCCGCTGGGGCGACGTGTAGCCGACCGACGAGGGCGAGTCGGGCGGGTCGTATTTGCTCTGGCGAAGTTCCGTGTCGACGACCGGAATTCCCTTGAGCGTCGGTTTGGACGAATCACTCATACCAAGAAATCTTGATTACTCCGGGTGGGAAGCATGGGAATCGATGGGCCGGTTGTCAATGCAACAGTGCCCGGTCGGCAAGGCGGACAACCCGGCGGGGGCCCGGGTCCGCGCGGCGCGACGGCCACGGACGCCGACACGCCGACGGCGGTTTTAGAAGTTGAAGATGTCCTGGAGATCGACGCGGATTTCCGAATCGTTGGGGCCCACGGTGATCGTCTTCGTTACCGAGAACGCGGCGTCGTCGATCTGCACTTCGTACGTGCCGGGCGTCAGCTCGAATTCGACGCCTTTTTGATCGGCGGCGGTTTTCACGCCCAGGGCGCCCAGACCGATCTTGACGTTGTCGACGATCATCGGGCCGATGGTGGGCACCACGCGCACGGGGCGTTCGGGGGCGTCGGCGGCGGGCGCTTCATTGCGCGAGAGCCATGATTCGGTGGGCGCGGCCGGGGCCGCTTCCATGGCGCTGTCGTCCATCGCCACGGTCATGGACGTGGCCTCGGGCTCCTCGTCTTCGTCCTCGTCGTCGCCGGATTCGTTGAGGGCGTCCAGCGCGGCGATGGCGTCCTTCACCTCGTCGGGCAGGTCCTCGGGAGCCGGGGCCGGGGCGCTGGGGGCTTGCTCGGCTTGCTTGGCCTCTTCTTCGGCTTCCTCGGCGCCGGAGAAGGTCCAGTCGTCCTGGGAGGGTTCGGGTTCGTTCTCCTGGACCACGGTCGCGCCGGATTCGGCCGTGAAGGTGAACTCCTCGGCACGGTCCTCAACCGCGGTTCGGTGCTCGTTCGAGACGATCGGCTCGCCTTGAACTTGCGTCGCCCCGCCGATGGTTCCCGCCGGGACGGTGTTTTCCCCGGCGACCATCGTCGCCCCCTGGTCCAAGGTGTCCTCGCCCTCGGCGGCCATCGTCTGTTCGGCGCCCACCTTGCCGGAAAGCACCTTGAGCGCGTTGTCCGCCGCCATCTGCACCGACTTATACTTGGACTTGCTCGCCTTCTTGAGCGGCTTGATGCACGACGCATCACCGATGCGCGCCAGCGTGTTGCAAATGGCCGCCTCGAGTTTTTCCTTGCCCTTGCCCATGCCCAGGAAACCGCGCTTGGCCGTGAGAACGTCGCACAGTCCCTCGACGACTTCCTTGCCGCCGATCTTGCCCAGGGCCGAGACCACGGCGACTTCGATCTCCGGGTCGGCGTATTTGGCGAAGATGCCCTTGCCGTGCAGCATCTCCAGCAGCGGCGCGGCCATCAGCTTGTTTTCGTTGGCGCCGATGTCGATGACGCGGCTGCGGAAAAATTCCTTGGAAAATTCCGCCTTGGGGTTGGAGAACTCTTCGATGACCTTGTTTTCCGCCGCCGGACCGCCGATGCGCAGCAGGGCGCGGAACGCCTCTTCCTTCACGTCCTCGTTGTAGTGGGACAGGAACGGCAGCAGCTTGATGACCGTCTTGGCGTTGCCGATTTCACCGGCCACCTGCAAAAACGGGATGCGGAAGGTCTCATCCATGTCCTCGGCCAACTCGGTGTAGATCTCGTTGAGGGCCGGGGCGCCGATCTGCTTGAGGACCTTGACCACGCGACGCAGCACCGCCGGATCCTCGGAGGTGTAAATCAGGTCCACCAACTCGGCGACGGGCTTGTCCCCCATGCGCGACAGGGCGGTCATCGGCCCCTGTTCGCTGTGGACGTCCGCGGCTTCGAGTTCCTTGACCAGCGACTTGACCGCGCCCGGACTGGCGATATTGCCGATGGCCGTTTCGGCCCGCTTACGCACCGCCGGGTTGGTGGCGCCGCCCTTGGTGTGCGTGTCGAAGCCTTGGATGATCTCCATGGCCTTGTCGTATTCGCCGCGCGCGATATGCACCTGGGCGGCCTGCTCCAGACCTCCGGCCAGGGCGGCGAAGACCTGGGGGTCGTCCTCCCGGGTGAGTTGGTCGACCATCTTGTCGCCGACCTCGTCGTGCAGGCCGTAGAGGGTATAGTCCACCGCGTTGTTGGCGATCTGGGAAAACGTCTTGGCCGAACGCAGGCGGTCCGCGGCGTTGTCGGAAAACAGCGTCTCGCCCAGTTTGTGCAGGATCTGCTCGGTCATATTTCCCTGCTTGGTGTAGGCCAGGTTCGTCACCATGGTGGCCAGGTCGCCGACCTTCTGCAGGGCGTCCACGTCGAGCTGGGAGATGATGTTCGCCTTCTGGAGCAACTCGTCCACGTTGAGCTGCTCGAGCTGGCGGCGCAGATCGTCGCTCATCTCGGTTTTGATAATAACGTCGTCGAGAACCAACTGGCTGGAGATGGTGATGCGACGCACCCCCATGCGCTTGAGGGCGCGGGCCAGATTCTTTTGTGTGACGATTTCCTTGGCGGGCTTGCGGAAGTATTCCAGGAAGTTTTGAAATTCGTCCTTGGTCACGCCGGCGCGGAATTCCATCGTGCGGACGTTGCGTTCGGTGAGGTAGACGGTGAACGCCTGGAGGAAATCCTGCTTGGCCGATCCCATGGGGATAATGGCCTTGTTGACTTGGATGTTGCCCTGGACCAGGACGATTTCCAATTGCTTATGCGTGCGCACCCAGTCGAAAAGGGGCTTGTAAGCGTCGCCGATCGCGTCGAGGACCACTTGGTTGATGGTGGGGTATTGGGCGAACTTGCCCAGGGCGTTCATCAAGCCCTTGACGATTTCGACGAACTTGGATTCTTCCTGGGCGGACAACGCGCGGGCTTCGCCCCCGATGATGACGCTGCCGCGAGTTTCTCCGGACTGCATAAGTTGGCCCCCGACGGCGCTCAATATGGCCCCGCGCCTGATGCTGTCGCTTCGTGTCCGAGATTTTTCAAAACTATAAACGGCCCGGGTGCGCCTTTCAAGCAATTTGGCGCGACGACCGGCGGGGCATCGGCCGATTTTTCGCCAAAGAAAACCCCCGGCCCATGGGCCGGGGGTTTGGCGTTACCGCTTGGGGCCGCGGCTACTCTTCGCCGAGGGCCTTGAGATAGAGGCTTTCCAGGAAGAGCTGGACTTCCGGCTCGCTCAGGATGCCGCCCAGCAGATCCTCCAGGTTCAGGTTGGTCCAGATGTTCACGTTCATGTTGTTGTAACCGAGCAGATTGATCGGGTTGAACTCGTCGATGGACACGCCGCCGGGCAGGTCCACGCCGATGACCACGGCCAGGTCCGTCGGGTCGGGCGTGATGCCCAGGTCGTCCTCGGGGAAGTCCACCTCGTCGGCGCTGCCGTCCACCAGGGCCACGGCGACCGGGCCGTTGGTGGGAATGAGCAGCACCACGTAGGCGTCGGCCGTGGCGGAGCCGCTGCCGTCCTCGGCCCAGAAGACCGTGGCGTCGGCGTCGTCATAGCCCGACGAGAGCGGGTCGAACTGGCTGAGCATGGTCGCCGTGTTGATGGAATAGCCGCCGGCCAGGTCGCCGGTGGTGTCGGCGAAGCGGGCCGCGATGGAGAAGGCCAGGGACTCGCCGCCGTTTTGCAGCGACTCGGTGGCCATGACCATGACCATGTAGTCGGACAGAGTGCCCATGTTTTCGTAGGGCAGGGACAGGCTCTTGGACGGCGTGGACGACGACGGAGCGAAGTCCAGACCCAGGGGATAGAAGGCGCGGTTGGGCACCTCGGCGACGGAGACGCCCAGGTAATCCACGCCGTCGGTTGTGTTGGTCAGCGAGATCGCCGAGTTACCGTCGTTGACCGCCAGGACGTCGATGTCCGGCTCGCCGCTGCCGTTCCAGTCGGTTTCGGCGCCGGCATAGTCGATCTTCAGGTTGTCGAACGCGGCGGCCACGATCGCCGGGATATCCGGATCGTCGCCCAGCGCGGGTCCGAGGATCGCCAGCAACTTGCTGAGCGAGAGGGTGACGCCTTCGATGGGCTGCACAACGTTGGCCGTGTTGACGGGCACGGTGTACTGCTCGTTTTCGCCTTCCACCTGGAAGGAGAGTTCGCCGATGCTGATGCCGTAGTCCATCTCCGGCAGATAGATGTTCGTCGGCAGCGGGAGCGGATCGTCGCCGAGCACATCAATCAGCAAACCGAAGGTGGTCGAGGACAGCAGGCCGTTGAGATCCGTCTGAATCAGACCCTGACGCGAGATACCCGGCAGCGCCAGACCCAGGAAGATCGGCTTGCCGAGGCCGAGTTGGATCAGGCTCGGCTGCTTAAGGCCCAGCGGGCTGCTGTTGCTCAGGAAGTCGCCGCCGCTGTGGTCGACGTACGTTCCGCCCGCATCATCCGGACGCAGTCGGAAATACTGCACCGCGGCGTCCACATCCACATAACCCCAGGCGGTGTAGCCGTCGTCCACGGCGAAGATTCCCAGCGGAGCGCCCGTGGAAATCACGGCCTTGCCATCCGAGTCGGTGGACTGCGTCGCCTTGGTGGGGCTGTCATTGTAGACCGTCGCACCCTCGATCGGCAGGCACGTTACGTCGTCGAAAACATAGACCGTCACATTCGACGAGATCGATCCACCGCCGATCAGGTTGCCGTTGCCGATCCCCATCGGATCCGGTGTCGGGCAGGTCAGGGGCGTCGTCGGCCCGAAGGTCGTCGTGGTCGTCGTCGTGGTGGTCGTCACCGTCGTCGTGGTGGTCGTCGGCGGTGTGGTGGTGGTTGTCGTCGTGACCGGAGTGGTCGTGGTTGTCGTCGACGCCGCCGTGGTGGTGGTTGTCGACGGGGCCGTCGTCGTTGTGGTCGACGCGGCTGTGGTCGTGGTTGTGGACGGCGCGGTCGTGGTGGTGGTCGACGCCGCCGTCGTTGTCGTCGTGGACGGTGCGGTCGTTGTGGTGGTCGACGCGGCTGTGGTGGTGGTGGTCGACGGAGCCGTCGTCGTGGTTGTGGACGGCGCGGTCGTTGTCGTCGTGGACGCCTCGGTGGTCGTCGTTGTCGAGGTGTCGACCGTCGTCGTGGTCGTCGAGCCGACGGTGGTGGTTGTCGTCGTGCCGGTATCGTCATCGCCGGTGTCATCGTCCGCGGTGTCGTCATCAGCTGTGTCGTCGTCGGACGTATCATCATCCGCTGTGTCGTCGTCAGTCGTGTCGTCGTCAGTCGTGTCGTCGTCATCGTCGTCGCTGGGCAACGTCGTGTCGTCATCGTCATCGACGGGCACGCGGGAGTCGTCGTCATCGTCGTCGCCGCCGCACGCCGCGGCCATCGACATGACGCCGATCATCAGAATGATCAACAAATACAGGGGAAACCTACGATTCATGCGCATCTCATCCCTCCAGGAGCGAGTCAAATATTCATGGCGAGCGCGAAAGACGCCCGCCGTCATCCGTGTCGCGACGAATTGTCCCCGAAAAATTCAGACGCAATTTCAATAGCGATATGCATCGCATATTGCGCGACGCCGGGCAAGGAAAAATCGCCGGTCGCCCCTCACAAATCGCAAATTTGCCCTCATCCGGCAAACACAAAAACAAACCCCCGGCTTTTAAACCGGGGGTCGTCGTTTGTCGCGATCAAAGGGGAGGGCCTATTCGGCGTACTCCATGAGCGAGTCGATCATCAGCAGCATGCCGGGCTCTTCGAGGATGCCTCCGAAGAGGGTGTCCACGTTGAGGTTGGTCCAGATGTTCACGTTGGCGTTGTTGTATCCCAGCAGGTTGAAGGGATTGAACTCGTCCACGCTCACACCGGTCGGCAGGTCGGCGCCGATGACGATGGCCACGTCGTCCAGGCTCGGGATGATGCCCAGCTCGTTGCAGGGGAAGGCCACCGAATCCTGGGAAGGATCGACCACCGCGTAGACCGCCGGGCCGTCAACCGGGTCGAGCAGGACCACGTACACGTCGGCGTCGGCCGAGCCGCTGCCGTCCTCGGCCCAGTAGACCTCGCAGGCCAGGTCGTCGTAGCCCGTGGAGAGCGGGTCGAACTGGCTGAGCATGGTCGTGGTGTCGACGGTGTAGCCGCCGGCCAGTTGGCTGGTCGTGTCGGCGAAGCGAGCCGCGATGGAGAAGGCCAGGGACTCGCCGCCGTTTTGCAGCGACTCGGTGGCCATGACCATGACCATGTAGTCGGACAGGCTGCCCATGTTTTCGTAGGGCAGGGACAGGCTCTTGGACGGCGTGGACGACGACGGAGCGAAGTCGATGCCGATCGGGTAGAAGGCGCGGTTGGGCACCTCGGCGACGGAGACGCCCAGGTAATCCACGCCGTCGATCGTGTTGGTCAGCGAGATCGCCGAATTGCCGTCGTTGACCGCCAGGACGTCGATGTCCGGGGCGCCGATGCCGTTCCAGTCGGTCTTGGCGCCGGCGTAGTCGATCTTCAGATTGTCGAACACCGAGGCGACGATCGCCGGGATGTCGGGCTCGTCACCCAGTGCCGGTCCGAGGATGGACAGCAGCTTGCCCAGGCTCATGGTCACGCCTTCGATCGGGTTGGCCGCGTCTTCGTCGTCGATGGGCACCGTGAAGGTCTCGTTCTTGCCGTAGACGTTGAAGGACAGGTCGCCGATGTTCAGGCCGTAGTCCATCTCGGGCATGTAGATGTTGGCCGGCAGCGGCGTGGGTTCGTCGCCGATGGCGTCGATCAGGAAATCGAAGGTGGTCGTCGAGAACATCTCGTCCATCTTGGTCTGGAAGAACTGCGCGCGACCGAAGCCGGGCAGGGCCACACCCAGGAAGATCGGCTTGCCCAGCGTGAGCTGCAGCAGACCGGGCTGCTTGAGGTTGAGCGCGCTGCCGCCGCTCAGGAAGCGGCCGCCGGTGCGGTCGACGATTTCGGCCGGCGCTTCTTCGACCGGGGCCGTGATCAGGCGCATGTATTGCACCGAGGCGTCAACCGAGTTGTAGGTCCAGGCGATGTAGCCGTCGGCCCCGGCGGTGATGCTGGTCGGGCCGTCAGTGGAAACGATGGCCAAGCCGTCGGCGCCGGTGGTCTGCGTTCCGCCGGACGTGATCACCGAGGCGCCGGCCAGGGGCTGGCAGGTGTCGTCGTCGAACACATAGACCTCGACCTGGTTCACGATGGCGCCGCCGCCGGTCATGTTACCGCCGCCCAGACCCGCGGGATCGGGCAAGCCGCAGACCAGCGCCGTAGTCGGACCGAACGTGGTCGTGGTCGTGGACGTCGTGGTCGTCACCGTCGTGGTCGTGGACGTCGTCGTGGTCGACGTGGTGGTTGTTGTCGTTGTTGTCGTCGTGGTCGTGGACGTCGTCGTCGTGGTGGTCGTCGACGTTGTCGTCGTGGTGGTCGTGGACGTCGTCGTCGTAGTGGTCGTCGACGTCGTCGTCGTGGTGGTCGTCGACGTCGTCGTTGTGGTGGTCGTGGACGTCGTTGTCGTGGTGGTCGTCGACGTCGTTGTCGTAGTGGTGGTCGACGTCGTTGTCGTAGTGGTCGTGGACGTCGTCGTCGTCGTCGTCGTCGTGGACGTCGTCGTCGTAGTAGTGGTCGTGGTCGGGGGCGCCGTCGTCGTGGTGGACGTGGTGGTCGTCGTCGTTGTGGTCGTCGGCATCGTCGTGGTTGTCGTCGACGTGGACGTGGTGGTCGTCGTGGTCGGCTGCGTCGTCGTTGTCGTAGTCGGCGGCGCCGTCGTGGTTGTCGTCGTCGGAGCCACGGTGGTGGTCGTGGTCGTGGGCTGCGTCGTGGTGGTGGTCGTCGACGCCATGGTCGTGGTCGTCGTCGTGCTGTCATCGTCGTCGTCGCCGGGGTTAAAACCGCCGAACAGCCAGATGATGATAATCAGAAAAAGGATAATGGGCTGAATTTTCAACGACGACATCCGTGTTTCTCCTTAGAAACGTTGACGCGGACGCACCCCAAGGGTCCGCCCTCCAAAACACATCTTCACAGCCGTCGCCTCCGCCTTATCCGGCGAAAACGTCGGCAAAGAGTTCATATCGAATCAATAAGTCACGCGGTGCGGGGGAGCGACGGCCCAGGGTCGCCATTCGCCAAAATTCCCCTCATCCCATAAACCCAAGGGCGAGACTCATCGCCCAACGCAACAAACCGTCCCGACGCGAGGCATTCGCCTTCAACCCCATCGGAACGTGGAACTACATATTGTCGAAAATCGAGCGAGCGATCTTTGCCATGGTTTGAATAAAAACTCAAGAAAAAATTGAGCGGCGGTCATGTGAGGCCGGGATGGCGTGCTCATCGACGGAAAATGAAAACGCCGCCCGAGGGCGGCGCTGTCGTCGTGCAAAAAGGGCCCTGGGGTGATTATTCGGCGGGAACGACAACCACCGCGTCGATCTCCGGGCCGTAGTAGGAATCGTCCGGCGCCAAACTCACGAAACGCAGGTCCGTTTCGTCGCCGACGGTCAGATCGCCGTCGATCTCAACTTCCTCGGTGAGCCAGCCCATATCTTCCTGCGTCTTGCCCGTGGTGTCGAATTCCCACGTCCCCAGGGATTCGTCGCCCCAGAAGATTTCGAATTCCTTCACGCCCAGTCCGCCGTCGGCGTTGCCGGCGTAGCAGAATTTCAGGACGTAGGCTTCTCCGGCCTCGGTGGCCAGGGTCTGCGACACGCCGCCCAGATCCAGGTTGTTCAGATCCACGGACTGCGTCCCGTGCCCGGCCTGCAAAAGCGTGCCGACCAGGTCGACCCCTTTGTCGGTGACGGTCCACTCGTCGATAGTGGCGTCGGCGGCAAGGGCCAGGAAAGGCCGATCCAGTTGGGGCGTTTCGAAGCTGGAGTTGGAAACGAGATTGCCGTCCTCGTTCAAATCCACCGTGCATGTGGCGGCTTGCTGCGTGCCGCCCTGCGTTTCGTCGTCGTCATCGTCGCCGCTCTCGCAAGCGATTGCCGCGGCCAGTAGGCCGACGAGCATCACGCCCAGGCCGAAGAAAAATCCCCGCGTTTCCGCGAAATTCGTCATTGTCCGTCTCCCGTGGTGAAATTCATGCATGCAGTTCGGGTCGGCCGACGTGCGCGAACCCGGCTGACCGACAGTCTGGGTAATTTCCGGCGCTCGTCAACGAAAATTGCCGTAGCCAATTGCCACACGAATAAAATAGCGCCGCCCGAAGACGGCGCCATCGTGGTTGGTTGGAGATCGGCGATTCGCCTATTTGGCGGTGACAACCACGGCGTCGATGGCCGGGCCGTAGGGGGTGCCGGTCTTACTGACGAAGCTCAAGGTCGTCGAGGCGCCGGTGGTGGCCGACGCGGGGATATCCACGGAAATCGTGACCCAGGCGACGTCGTCGGGGGCATCACCGGTGGTGTCGTACTTGAACACGCCCAGGGAGGTTTCGCCCCAGAAGATTTCGGTTTCCTTGACGCCCTGGCTGGTGCCGTAGCTGGGATTGCCGGCGTAGCAGAACTCCAGCGCGTAGGCCTGTCCGGCTTCTGTCGTGAGGGTCTGCTTCAGGCCGCCTTGGTTCAAGTTATTCAGATCCACGCACTGATCGCCCTCGCCGGCCTGCATCACGGTGCCCATATGATCCACGCCGTCGCCGGTCGACTCCCATGCGCCCAGCATTTTGCCGGCGGTGTACGTCACCCAGTTGGCGCCCGCGTCGGGATTCTCGAAGCTCGGGTCGGCCACCAGATTGCCGGTCTCCGGCATGGTCAGCGCGCATCCGTCTTTCGTTGACGAATCGTCATCGTCATCATCGTCCGCGGTGTCATCGTCCGCCGTGTCGTCGTCGGAGGTATCGTCATCCGCGTCGTCGTCATTGGAGACGTCGTCGTCATCATCGTCATCGCCGCCGCATGCCAGGCCGAAGGTGAAAGCCAGCGCGCTCAAAATTGTCAGAATCACGAAAAATCGCGGAAGCATTGTCATAGGAGGTCCTCTTCGAACGTCGCGGGAATATCCCCGAACCCATTCCATCGGACGAGACAGGTGTCGGCTTGATCGGAAAGTTATAGGATATCAAGGCGTTGAAAGGAGGAGAGGGGGAAAGAGGCGATTTTTCGGGGGTTTTTCTCGGGAAAAGAAAACGCCGCCAAAAAGGCGGCGTTCGTTCATGGAATGCCCAAGCGTGGAGAGGTTATTCGGCGGGAACAACAACCACCGCGTCGATCTCCGGGCCGTGAACCGACGCAACCGGCTGCAGGCTGACGAATTTCAGCGTCGTCGTGTCCGAGGCCGTGAAATCCCCCGGCACCTCGATGATGGTCGTGATCCAACCCATATTCGTCGGGGTATAACCGGTGGTGTCGAAGGTCCAGGAGCCCAGGGACGTTTCGCCCCAGAAAATTTCGAATTCCTTGATTCCCTCGCCGCCTTCGGTGTTGCCGGCGTAGCAGAAGCTCAGGTTGTAGCTTTGGCCCGGTGTGGTGGGCAGGGCCTGCTCGACGCCGCCGTGGTCGGTGTAGTTGTTCAGATCCACCGACTGCACTCCGTGGCCGGCCTGAAGGCGGTCGCCCACCAAATCCACGCCTTTGCCGATCACGTCCCATTCGCCGATGGTGTCCCCGGCGTTGAGGGGCAGGTAGTGTTCGGGGGTGGTAACGACCGGCTCTTCGAAGGACGAATTGGAGACAATATTTCCGGCTTCGTCCGGATTGACCGCGCAGCCGGAGATATCCGAATCGTCGTCGTCATCGTCGCCGTTGTCGTCATCGTCGTCGCCCTGCGTTTCGTCATCGTCGTCGTCATCGCCGCCGCAGGCGGTCGTCAGGGCGAACATCGCGGAAAGGAGCATGGCCAGCGTCACCGGAAACCAGCGATTCGTCGCAAGAGCAAACATTGCTTCACTCCGAAAGTTGTTGTTATTTCGGGACGTTACTCATGGTCGTGCCTGTCCGTGGCGCGACCGGACGCGAAGTCTGGGAAAAACGCGGCGGCCGTCAATCGGGTTTGGACGGGCAGGGAAAATTTTTGTGGACGGCATGGCGTGGCGACCGGGTTGTTTCGCCGGGGCAACTTGGATAGACTGCCTTTCGCAACCTCGGAATCCCGCGAATGCTCGACGTGACAAAGGACGCGGCTTTGACGCGGAAACCTCGTTATATCGTCGTCGAGGGTCCCATCGGCGTCGGCAAGTCCAGTCTTGTACGCAAGCTGGGCGAGCGTCTGGACGCGCGAATGATCTTCGAGCAGGTCGACGAGAACCCTTTCCTGGAAGGGTTTTACAAAGACTCGCGTAAGTACGCGTTTCAAACGCAGTTATTCTTCCTTCTCTCCCGCTTCCAACAGCAGCGCGAACTGGCCCAGCAGGATTTGTTCGCCCAGAATACGGTCAGCGATTATTTATTTGCTAAAGACAAGATTTTCGCGTATTTAAACCTCTCAGAGCATGAGTTGGCGCTTTATGAGCGCATCTATCGCATGTTCGAGTTCGAGATCGTGAAGCCGGATCTGGTCGTCTTCCTGGTGGCCCATCCCAAGGTGCTGCTCAAGAGGATCCGGGTTCGAAATCACGCCTACGAACGCCGCTTGGGCATCGAGTATCTCGACCAGCTCACGGAAGCGTACAGCAAGTTCTTTTTTGCGTACGACGAATCGCCGCTGCTGGTCGTGAACACCTCGGAGATCGATTTCGTCAACAATCCCGAGCACTTCGACGCGTTGTTGACCGAGATCGACACCCACACTCGAGGCACCAAGCACTTTATTCCGCTTGGATCCGGTTAACGGACCGAGACGACGAACCTGGGCCGAAGGGGAGGATGCGGGAGCATCCGACCGATGCGTGCGGGCCCCAGTAATCAACAAACGGGTTGATGACGTCGCCTTCCGGTCTTTTGCCGGAAGGCGATTTTTCGTTGATGCATTTGACCAATGCAATGGATGCGGCCTGCAAGATGAGCAACGCGAGCGCAAAATCCATGGAATCCTCGGCAGTTACGTCGGCGTCGGCGCGCGTGGTGACGACCCCGGCCGAGATGCATCGCGTCGCCGACGAGATCCGCGCGGCCGGCCTGACCATCGGCTTCGTGCCCACCATGGGCTACCTGCACGACGGCCATCTCCAACTCCTGCGCAAGGCCCGCGAGCTGGCCGACGTGGTGATCCTCTCCATCTTCGTCAACCCGACGCAGTTCTCCGCCAACGAGGACCTGGGCGCCTATCCCCGGGATTTCGAACGGGACAAGGCCCTGGCGGAGGCGGAAGGGACGCAGATCATCTACAACCCGTCGCCCGAATCCATGTATCCCGAAGGTTTCCAGACGCAGGTCAACCTGCCCGGCATGACCAACGTGCTGTGCGGCGTGAGCCGACCCCATCACTTCCCCGGCGTCGCCCAGGTGTGCGCCAAGCTCTTCAACGCCGTCAAACCCCATTTTGCGGTCTTCGGCCTCAAGGATTTTCAGCAGTATCTGGTCGTCACGCAGATGGTGAAAGACCTGGACATGGACCTGAAAGTCGTGGGGATTCCCATTGTTAGGGAAAAAGACGGACTGGCCATGAGCAGCCGAAACGTGTATATGACACCCGCGGAGCGCGAACAGGCCGTCGTGCTCAATCAATCGATCAAATTAGCCGAAAAGGCTGTAGCCGAGGGTGAGCGGGACGCCGCCCGATTGCTCGATCTGGTGCGCGGTCATATCGCGACGGCTCCGGCGGCCGACATCGACTACGTGGAGATCCGGTCGATTCCGGGCCTCGCGACGGTCGAGGGACGCATCGAGAAACCGGTCTTGCTGGCCATGGCCGTGAAATTCGGCAAGGCAAGGCTTTTGGATAATACGGTTCTGTTGCGCGAGCAGCCGAACGCGAACGTTTAACCCAGGCACACGCGGGGCACGGCACGCCGGCTCCAGCGAAAGGAGAACGCCTGAGATGAAACGCATCATGCTCAAAAGCAAGCTGCATCAGGCTTGCGTGACCATGGCTGATCTGAACTACGAAGGTTCGATCGCCATCGACACGGATCTGCTCGAAGCCGCGGACATTATCCCCTACGAGAAGGTCGCGGTCTGGGACATCACCAACGGCTCGCGCTTCGAAACCTACGCCATTCCCGAAAAAGCCGGTTCCAAGAGCATCTGCGTCAACGGCGCCGCCGCCCGTCTGGTCGCGCCGGGGGACCGCATCATCATCGGTTCGTGGATCGAGATCGACTACGCCGAGTCCAAGTCGTTCAAGCCCACGCTGGTCTTCTGCGACGAGCACAACAACATCAAGAACCACGATCCGGAGACCACACGCCTGGCGTCCATCAAGAGCGCCTAACGCCCTCGTCGAAAACGACGGACTAACCAAAAAACGACGCCGCCACCGAATCGACATCGGTGGCGACGTTTTCTTTGAGTATTCTTGGAAGGCGTGGGCTGTCGTTAAAGGTCGCTGGTCGCGTTGGCCTTAAGGGTGCGCAGGATCGCGGGGATCTTCGCTCCGGCGGCCTTGACCGTGTCGGTGACGGATTTCGCCTCGCTGAGCACGACCGCTTTCTTCGGGTCGGACTTCGCCTTGCCGATGAACGCCGTCACGTCCGAAGGCAGTTGGGCCGCGTCCGACGCCTCGGCTTCCAGGGCCGTGATCGCCGCCATGTTTTCGTTCTTGGTCGCCGACGGATTGGCCGCCACCTTCTCGCCGAAATCCACGGTGAGCTTGAGCTTCGCCGCCCGCTTGGCGATGGCGTCCCACTCGGCGTCGTCGAAGGTTTTGTAGGTCGCCGCGCCCGGATCGAACGCGCCGTCTTCATACATCTTCAGTTCGGGCGACACTTCGCCGAGCGTCAGCTTCTGCTCCTTGGCCTCGGGCATGCCGCCCACATTCTTGGCCGCGTCCTTGAGGCTGAAGCCCGCCCACGCGGACGTCGCCGCCATCGCCGAGACCATCGCCGTAAACACCAAGGACACACCGGCCATTTTCAGAAAATTCATTCCGAGCTTCATCTCGTTTTTCCTTTCCGGCAGGGCGTGAAATAGAGAAATACGGTCGCCGCACGGCGCCGCCGATCAACGTTTGGCCTTGGCTTTCGCCTTTTTCCGCAGCGTCTTGAGAATTTTGGGCGCCTTCTTTGTCGCTGAGTTGACGTTTTTGAGAATGGATTTGGACTCCGTGACCAGGACGGCCTTCTTGGCGTCCTTCGTCGCCTTTTTGCCGAAGCTGGAGACGTTCGAGGTGAGCTTGGAGGATTGCTTGCTCATATCCTCGAGGGCGTCGATGGCGGCGTCGTAATCGCTGCGTTTGGCGGAGTTGCTCTTGGAGACCTTCTCCGCGAAATCCACCGCCAGGCGGATCTTGGCCGCTCGCTTGGAAATTCGGTCAAAGTCCTTGTCGCCGTAGGTCTTGTACTTGACCGAGCCCGGGTCGAACTTGCCGCCTTCGTATTTCTTGAGTTTGGAATTCAGGTGATGCAGCGTCACCTTTTTGGTAACGGGGTCGTCAAGCCCGACCAGGTCCCGCGCCGTGTCCCTAATATCGAACGCCGTCGCGTCCGCGGCCAATGCCGACAGCAGCACCAATACCAACACCGGCGCCAACACCAAGCCCAGGGCCGGAGCCGTTCGTTTCTTCATCGTCCCATCCCCCGCGACATCCACGTCGCGATGCAAAATCACAACGAGCGCTCCATCCATAGAGCGCCCGTTCGCGAAACGCAATCGAGAAAAATCGTCGACGGGAAAATCGGGTGGTTAGAAGAAGTACCTCAGGCCCAGGACGGCGCCGATGTGGAAGTCGGTCTCGGGAATGAGCCACATCCCCGGCGACACGTCGGCGAACAGTTCCAGGTGCGGTTGAGGGAAGTAGAACGCCAGGCCGCCGGTGAAACGGACGCCGACGTTGAAGTCGTCGTCATCGTCATCGTCGTGGTCATGGCGCCCATGGTCGTCGTCATCGTCGTCGCCCTGGTCGATGGCCATCACGCCGCCGCCGCCCAGGTAGGGATGCAATTCGACGGTCGATGAGTCGGTGATGACGTCATTGAAATGGAACAGGTAATCCGTGGAAAACCAGAGCCGATCGTCGACGAAATCATAGGCCAGGTCCATGTCCAACGCCCCTTGAGGCGAGACGAAATACTTGGCGGTCAGGCCGGTCGGGGCGCCGACGACGATACCCAGGCCGAAGGGGCGGTTTTGAGCTTGCGCGAGAGAGGGAGAAACGAGTGCGATCGCAATAACGACGGCCAGAAACGGAAGAACGGCGCGACGCATGAGGAACCTCCTATCCGGAGTGAAAACCAAATGTTCGGTGTTCCCTATGCATGCCAAATCGGCGGCATCGCCCATCGGCGACGCAAAGCATTATTTTATGGCCTCAAAGGAGAAATAACAACGCCCGCCTTCGAAAAGGCGGGCACGATGACGGATCTCTTCGCATTTGTAGTCCCACGCCGGCGCTTGGGGCTTTGCAAGGTCGGCCGCGGCTCGGACTCATCACACCTTCCGGCCACCTTCGGTATCGCGAAAGTTATGGCACCCTCGAACTTATCCCCGGCTGGAGCGAAGCGACGCCCGCCAAGGGGCATCCGACCAGCGCGCCAGCGTCCCTAGTCCGCCGCGACTACGCGGCACTAGCCGAAGGATTTGCCGCAGCCGCAGGTGGTGCGGGCGTTGGGATTCTCGAACATGAAGCCCTGACCGCCCAGGCCGCCCTGGAAGTCCAGCGTGACGCCGGCCAGGTTGAAGTAGCTGGCGGTGTCGCACAGGATCTTGATGCCGTGGCTTTCGAAGACTTGATCGTCGTCGGCCTTTTCGGTTTCGAACTGCATGATGTAGGACAGACCCGAGCATCCGCCTTCTTTGGCGCCGATGCGAAGGAACGCGTTTTCGCCTTCCAGGCCTTCCTGCTTGAGCAGCTCGCGCACCTGGACGGCGGCGGTCTCGGTCAGGGAGATTTCCGTAATATCGTGGGCTGCCATCAATCGCCTCCTCGATTTTCAAATCGATGGGTGGGTTGCTTCGAGTTTCGCAGTCAATCACAGCCAATAATCGGACGTTTGTCCGCATTGGTGGCCGATGACCGACGCCATAGGGTAGTGTCGCCGACGGCCCAACGTCAAGGTCGAAAGGCGATGTTTTAACCGCCGACCGGGATTCCTCACATCTTGGGGTGCTTTCGGCCCACGAACCAGGTCGGAATTCGGTCGATTTTGTTCGCCGGACGGGCCTTATCGCGCCGCCTTGACCGGGGCGGGCGGCGCTCCTAATGTAGCGTGCCCCATGGGAAATTTCGACGGAAAATTCCGTCATTACCTTATTGCCTTCAGGGTTGCCTCATAGGATCGACGTACGTGGAAGCGCCGCTCACCCCCCAATCCCCTCGGCCGACCAGCCGCAAACGGACGCTGATTGCCATGTTGGTCCTGGCGGCGGTGTGCGTGGGGGTGTATGCGAACGCGCCGTCCGGCGGGTTTGTCTGGGACGACATCAACCTGATCGAGATGGACCACCAGATCCGGGATTTCCGGTTCCTGGGAGAGGTCTTCACCCGCGATTTCTTCGGATTTCAGGAAAACACCCGTAAATACGGCTACTACCGCCCCCTGGTGACCATCTCATATATGGTCGACTACGCCCTCTGGGGGCCGGACGCTCGGGGATTTCACGCCACGAATATCCTCTTTCATGTCCTGGCGACACTGGCCTTGTTCGCGGTGTTTCTGCGTTTGGCGCGGGGTCGGCACCTGACCGCGTTCGTCCCGGCGGTGCTGTTTGCGGTGCATCCGTTGCATGTGGAGACGGTGAGCTGGGTCTCCGGACGAACGGACGCGCTGTGCGCCGTGTTCTATTTTATGAGCTTGTGGGCGTTCATGGCGTGGGCGGATCGTCGCGCGGCTTCCCAGGACGACGCGTCGACGTCGGGAAAAAACGCCACGCGGGCCTATCTGGCGCTGTCGGTCGTCTCCTTCGGGCTGGCGATGCTGGCCAAGGAAATGGCGATCACCGTGCCGGCCGTGGCGGCGATCTATGTGCTGATTTTCCACACCGGATTCGATTGGCGGCGCCTCAAGGCGTTTGCGTTGCCGTTCGTGCTGTTCACGGCGGTGGCGGTGATTTACGCGTACGTGCGCGTGGAGGTGGTGCAGGTTTCGGACCAGGCGAAGGAGCCCTGGGGCGCGGCGCCGACGCTCATCACCTTCCTTTGGTCCATGGTCTACTACACCATGAAAATGGCTTGGCCGATGTATCAACGGGGGTACATCCGCAATCCGCTGATCGATACGGTCTTCGACGGCAAGGCGGTCGCCGGGCTGCTTTTCGTCGGCGGGATGGTGTGGCTGATCTGGACGACCATCCGCAAGGACCGGCCCATCGCCTTCGCCGCGAGCTTCCTGCTGATCTCGTTTTTGCCGATCTCCAATTTCGTGCGCATCTCCGGCCCGCGGGACATGGGCTTCGTGACCGCCGAGCGATTCGCCTACATCCCCTCCGCCGCGTTCGCCTTCCTGGTGGGGGCCGTGATCGCGCGGCTGATGAGCCGTTGGGCGTCGATGGAAGCGGACGAGAAATGGGGACGGCTGGCCCATCGGGTCGGGGCGTTCCTGATTTTTCTGGCGCTGGTGGGTCTCTTCACGGGCCTGACCCTGCGACGCACCGCCGTCTGGAAGACCAACGAGAGCTTTTTCCAGGACTCCATCGCCAAGGCCCCCGGCGCGCCGCTGCTCTACCTGGTGCTCGGCAATGTTTACAGCCTGCAGGGGCGGTATGACGAGGCGGAGCATTATCTGCTCGAAGCCATCCGTTTCATGTCCTCTCGCGACCGGGAAGAGCCCACGTGGGCGTACTCGGATCTGGCGGGCATTTACGCCCGGCAGGGGCAGTACGAAAAGGCCATGCGGTACATCAAGCTGGCCAACCGGGGGCGCATGAACAACGCCGCCGTGAAGTTCAACATGGGGGAAATCTACCGGAGCATGGGCGATCTGGAGTCGGCCGCCGAGCAATATCGCCAATCCCTCGCCCTGGACAGCGCCAATCTCAACGCCCTCGAGCAGCTTTCCGCCGTTCTCACGCAACTCGGCGAGTATCGCGAGTCCAACCAGTGGCTGGCGCGCCTCAACGAGTTTCTCCCCGCCAACGCCGGCAACGAAACGAAAATCGGCCGCAATTTCTATTACCTGCGTCAGTCCGGGGAAGCGGAGCGGCATCTGCGTCGGGCGATTTCCATTGATTCCGGCTACTTACCGGCCTACGACGTCCTGGGGACGGTCTATCTGGCCGACGAAAAACCCCAGGAGGCCATGGCGATTTACCGTCAGGCCCTCGCCGTGAATCCGAACTTCCTGGACGCCCGTGTGGGGCTGGCCAACGCCCTGGCCATGGCGGGCAACAACGTCGGCGCCTACGAAGAATTGCAAAAGGTCTTGGAAAAGTCGCCGAAACATCGTCGTGCGCTCATCGCGATCGGGCAACTGGCCATGGACCAGCGGCCGGCCGGCGAGGAGCACTGGCGAGCGGCCGAGCAGGCCTTCGCCACGGTCCTGCAAACGCATCCGGATGACGTGCAGGCGATGTTATCGATGGGGGTGATGTTCGACCGCAAGGGAAAACCGGACCAAGCCGCGATATGGTTTCACCGCGTTTTGGAACGTGACACGGACAACGAGGCGGCGAAAAGCTACCTGGAGAAAATTGAACAACAGTCAGAGTGACCTGGGAATGTCCCTCGGATGAAGCGAGATCTCAGCTTTTTTGTCCAAGGGCATGGAATTATATGGGATTCTTGATTTTGACGTGGGTCAAAAAAATCCTTGCCAGGTTTTTGGGCCTCTGATATATTCCCGACGCGGTTGATTTGGTGATATCCCATCATATTTTGCGATGACGCATACGGGGCAAGCGATATAACCCGGTTCTATGGATTCTTTGCCATTTCACAGGAGGACAGGAAGTTGAAATCGAATTTGTTCTACATTCTGCTCGTGGCCTTGGCCATGACGTTGTCGTTGGGGGCCGTGGCTTATGCCTCGGGAGATGACGACGACGACGATGATGATACGGCTGACGATGATTCGGCCGACGATGATGATGCCGCGGATGACGACGCCGACGACGATGCCGCCGACGACGATGATGATTCCGGCCCGATCAATGTTTCGGTGGTGAACGGCAGCGGCGAAATCCTGCCGAGCACCAAGTACCAGTTCGTCTTTACCGTGCAGAACACCAACACGGTCGGCGACGATGACGACGATGCCAAGGCGGATGACGACGATGACGACACGACGGCCCCGACCGGTCAGGGCGCTGTGTACGGCTTCGAGGTCACGCTGCCCAACGCCGGTTACACGCCGGAAATGAACCTGGACAACACCTCGGCTCCGACCGACTGGAACCTGCCGACGATTTCCCAGAACGGTGAGGCCAATCCTTACACGATCTATTGGGAGTACAGCGGCTGGGCGTCCTCCAACGTGGGTGACATCCTCCCGGGCGAGGCCGGAAACTTCAGCTTCAACGCCACTTCGGACATCATCGGCACCGACGGCTTCCCCTGGCTGGCCCTGACCGACGGCCCGGGCAAGGCCGAGTACACGGGCATCGCCTTCGTGGGCACCACCGGCGACGACGATGACGACGATACGGTCGATGACGACGACGATGACGATACCGGCATCGACGATGACGACGACGACGATTCCGGCGGCGGATGCGGCTGCTAACGCCGACCCGCTAAACAAAGCGAAAATCGACCCCGGTGGCCAAGGCCATCGGGGTTGTTCTTTGTGGGGGCCGGACACTGAAAAGATGCAGGTTCGGGGGGCGAGCCGCTGCCGAGGCGGGTTGGATGACTAGTTCGGCGTGTTCTGGAGTTCGTCGTCGTAGGCGAATAAATCCGAGCGCGTGATCAGCGCGTCGAACGGCAGTCCCGCCGCCTCGATGGCCGCGCGTCCTCCGTCTTCCCGATCCACCACCGCGATCACCTGCACGATGCGGCAGTTGGGGTAGTCCTCGCGGATCGCCTCGACGGCCTTGAGCGTGCTGCCGCCGGTCGTGATCGTGTCTTCCACCACGACGATGGCGTCCCCGTCGACGATGTGTCCGTCGATGCGCCGTCCGGCTCCGTGGTCCTTGACTTCCTTGCGGACCATGAAGGAGGCGAGCGGCACGCCGAAGTCCACACTGCGGGACGTCACGGCGATCGCCACCGGGACCGCGCCCAGGGCCAGGCCGCCGACTGATTTGGGACGCTCGGCGAGCTGCTCGACGCGTTCCAGGATCAGATCGCCGATCAACGCCGCGCCCTCCGGGTGCGTGCTGGTCTGGCGGATGTCGATGTAAAAGTCGCTCTTGAGCCCGGAGGCCAGCGTGAACTCGCCTCGGCGAAACGACTCGCGATGCACCACCGACAGCAGATGCCGCCACTTCTCGGAACGCATTCAATCCTCCTTGGCCGCCCAATTTCGGCGAAGACCCGAGGGAGCATATCGGCGAATCGTGCATGCGCCAAGCATGCCGGGCGGGTTGGAAGGGGTGTCCCGGGAAAATAAGAAGGCAAAATAAGAAAAGCCCCGCGCCGTCGCGCGAGGCCTTCGTCCTTGGGCCTTTTTTCGTCCTACCCAGGACTAGGCTCTGCAGCCCTCGCTGCAGTGAGCACAAGGACGCAACGTATAGCGTTTCATTGGATGCTCCTCCCGAGAGAGTGTTTCCGTTACCGAGATTCAACCTAAGAGCGAGTGCGTCGATTGTCAAGCGGAAGCCGACCAAGTGGTCCATAACCTATGATTTTGATTACCTTTTTGTCCTGCCCGATTCGGTCGGGCATTCAAAAACGTGAGCAAAAACGAACGGTTGTGCACCGGTTCGTGGGCCGCCTGACACCCCGGCGTTTCGGCGAGGGCGACTACGATACGGCTTGGCTTGCGTTGCCCGGTCGGGTGCGGAACTATGGCGGTTTCAAACCACCATTTTGGGTTGCGTCATGTCCCTGCGTCTCATTGAGGCCATCGTGCCCCAACGCACCGAAGAGGAGGTCGAGGCCATCCTCAAGGATCTGGCCTACGTCGACTATTGGAAAAGCGCCATTAACGACGAGTTGGACCTGATCCGTGTGTTCGTCGACATCGGCCATAGCGAAGCCGTGCTCGACGCGCTGGACCAGCGTTTTTCCTACCTCAAGGACTATCGCCTGATGTTGCTGCCGGTCGAGGCGACGCTGCCGCGCCTGCCGACGCCGGAGCAGGAGGCGAAGGCCAAGGAGGAATCGGAGCCCGGCGATGAAAGCCGGCAGAAGGAAAAGGAGAATACCCAGCGCGCCAGCCGGGAGGAGCTTTACGCCGATATCGAGGCGAACTATCGCATCACGCGCCAGTTTTTGACGTTGATCGTGCTGTCGGCGATTGTGGCGGGGATCGGCCTGATTCGCGACAACGCCGCGGCGATTATCGGCGCCATGGTGATCGCGCCGCTGCTGGGGCCGAACGTGGCTCTTTCGTTGGCGACGACGCTCGGCGAGGTATCGCTGGCCGTCAAATCGCTGCGCAGCCTGGCGGCCGGGTCGGCGTTGGCGTTCGCGTTTGCCGTGGCGGGGGGAATCTTTGTGGACGTGGACCCCTCGTTGCCGGAGATTCATGCGCGAACCGTCATCGGCGATCTCGACCTGTTGCTGGCGTTGGCGGCGGGGGCGGCGGCGGCGCTGTCGTTTTCCACGGGGGCTCCCAGCGCGTTGATCGGCGTCATGGTGGCGGTGGCGTTGCTGCCGCCGTTGGTGACGTCGGGGATGCTGCTTGGGTCGGGACATTTTGCACCGGCGGCGAGCGCGGCGCTGTTGTTTTTCGCGAATGTGGTGTGCGTGAATCTGGCCGGCGTGGTGACGCTGGCAATGCAGGGCATTCGGCCTCAGTCCTACTGGGAGGCGAAGAAAGCCGCCCATGCACGCAAGGTGGCGATGGGCATCTGGCTGACCGCGTTGTTGCTGCTGCTTGTGGTGCTGTATCTCTATTTTCAGCGATAGGCGGCGACAAACGGCGCATCGTGGTTATGTTGTGAAATGACGGGATCCGGCGCCCGATGGCGCGGCGAGGGGTGGAGAATTTCCTTGACGCGTCCGATAAAGGGGCGTAGGTTCCCGGGTCCGCTGCCGGGATCAGGCGAAAACCCGGGCGGAATAGGCCGCACGCAATAGCGGTCGAGGCCTTAGGCCGAAGCGATCTTTGACAAATGGGGGTGACACGGTTTCGACGGGGATGATGAAGAACGTTCCGGCGAGCCGAGGTGCGGTTGGCCTCGTCAAAAACCGCAAGCTTATAGCTGCCAACGACAGCTACGCTCTGGCCGCTTAAAGTGGTCACGTTCACCCGGTCTAAGTCTGCGGGATCGGAGTGAACGTCACTTAGCAGACTAGCGATACCAAGACGTTCGGTTCGAGGTTGAGCGAAATTCAGTCCGAATAGGGAGTGACGGAGCCTGTCCCTGGGCGCCTGATCTCCGACAAACAAAACAGGCGACTACGCTCGTAGAAGGGCGTTTGGACCATCTTCGGACGCGGGTTCGACTCCCGCCACCTCCAGCCTTCGCCTCATCGAATGAGGCTACGGCTGGCAAGCCAGCCCCATTGCGCAAAAATAAGTGGGTCAATGTTCAGCTTTCGTATGAGGCGAAGGCTGGAGCCCGCCATAGCTTTAGCGGCGGCGGGCCCGACGAAAGAAAATCAATCGATGTTTGTCTATCGCATCCGCAGCGTTTCTTATCCAACGCAAACTTACATCGGCTCCTCAAGAGACGTTCATCAACGCCTTGCCGAACACAACGCCGGAAAATCACCCCATACTTCTAAGTTTGTGCCTTGGAAATTCGACTTTTACTTTTGGATCGATGACAAAGTAAAAGCCGCCGCCTTCGAGCGCTATCTCAAGACCGGTTCCGGCCGCGCGTTCGCGAAGCGGCACTTCTAATCCTTATTATCAATTATCAATTCCAAATTGACCTATTTTTTTCGAACGGCCCTGCCGTGGATTCTCGCGCATGAGAAACTTGGTTGTCTCGTCGGCAGTTGCGACAATTGCGCCGTCGCTCTTGCGACCGACTCAAGGCTTGGATATCAAGGTAGGGCAAGTTCATGCAAATCCACGAATTGGAGGATGGAATGAAGAAGGTTGCCTTGGTGCTCGTGTGCGTGTTTGCGGTGTCAGTGGCGGCGGGGTGCATGCGGCATACGTATGACGTGGGGGCCGGCGCGCCGCGGGGCGAGTTGGTGTATGACGGTTGGGAAAATAAATGGATCTTCGGCCTCGTGGGCGAGACGCAGATCGACCTCAAGGATGTCTGCGCCTCGGGCAACGCGACAATTCACGACGAGACCGACTTCCTCACCGGCCTGGTCGGGTTGTTGACGTTCACCATCTATCGGCCGAGCAAAGTGACCATCCGCTGCGCCGACGGCAGCACGGGCCAAATCGAGTTGGATCAAGAGACGGCCGCGAAGATCGCGACGCAGCCCGAGTTTCTTGCGTACGTGGAAGCCGTCAATCCTCTCCTGCTCGATCAAGCCAAAACGGCCGTCGAAAACGCGCAAGCGTTTCTGAATGCGAAGATGGTCGCGCAGCGCTAAACGACAAATCCCGAGATCTTCAACGCGAAGCGGGGCACCCTATGGGCGTCCCGTTTTTCTTTTAGGCGCCCGTTACATGGGGCGCGACGTCCGGGCCAAACCCCTTCTTGACATCCGAGCCAAATCGGTCTTTATTCCTAATTAGGATTTCATTCCTATTTGGGATTGGTCGATGGAAATCAGCACGCAGGAAGTCGAGCAGCGCGTCAGCGGCTTCAAGGAAGCCTGCCGGAAGGCGGGCGTGAAGCTCACGCACCAGCGCCTCGAAATCTTCCGCGAAATGGCACAGACCGTCGACCATCCCGACGCCGAATCCGTCTACAACAGCGTCCGCGAGCGCGTGCCGACCGTGTCCATGGACACCGTCTACCGCACGCTGTGGATGCTCAACGACCTGGGACTCGTCAAAACCCTCGGCCAAGCCCACGAACGCACCCGCTTCGACGCCAATCTGAAGCGGCACCACCATTTCGTGTGCGTCCGGTGTGGATTGACGCGGGATTTTTACAGCGACGAGTTGGACGAACTCGACGTCCGCGCCGCGACGCGGGACGTGGGGCAGGTCGTCTCGACGCTTGTGGAAGTCCACGGCGTGTGCAACGAGTGCGCTCAAAAGGAGAAGAAGGGGCTTTAGTTCGCGAATCATTTTGCGCCGGCTTGGGGCCAAGTCTTTCGGCGCTTTTTAAGAGTCGCTCTAAAGAACGCTGCAGGATCGAATTGTTAACTCGGGATTGCGTCGGCAAGGCGGCGCCGATCCGTTTTTCCAAAGTCGCTCGGCTCGATAAGTTCACATAGCAGAGTCACATTGCAGAGTCACATTGCAGGGTCTCATTGCCTAGTCACAATGCATAGGAGTCAACGTCATGGCAGCAGAAGAAAGCAAATGTCCGGTCCACCACGGCGCACACAAGATGGTCGCCGGCGGCGGCACCACCCTCGACGACTGGTGGCCCAACCGGTTGAAACTCGAGGTTCTGCATCAGCACTCGTCCAAGTCCAACCCGATGGACCCGGATTTCGACTACGCCGCCGCGTTCAAGAGCCTGGACTATGACGCGCTTAAGCAAGACCTCAACGACCTGATGACCGATTCCCAGGACTGGTGGCCGGCGGACTTCGGCCATTACGGCCCGTTCTTCATCCGCATGGCCTGGCACAGCGCGGGAACCTACCGCACCGGCGACGGTCGCGGCGGCGGCGGCACGGGCAACCAGCGCTTCGCGCCCGTCAATAGCTGGCCGGATAACGCCAACCTGGACAAGGCGCGCCGCCTGCTCTGGCCCATCAAGCAGAAGTACGGCCAAAAGATCTCCTGGGCCGACCTGATGATCCTGGCCGGCAACGTCGCGCTGGAGTCGATGGGCTTCAAGACCTTCGGCTTCGGCGGCGGTCGCCCGGACATCTGGGAGCCGGAACTGGATATCTACTGGGGCGCCGAGAAGGTGTGGCTCGAAGACGAGCGCTATTCCGGCGAGCGGGATCTGGAAAACCCCTTGGCCGCGGTGCAGATGGGTCTTATCTACGTCAACCCGGAAGGGCCCAACGGCAACCCGGACCCGCTGCTGGCGGCGCGGGACATCCGCGAGACCTTCGCCCGCATGGCCATGAACGACGAAGAGACGGTGGCGCTGATCGCCGGCGGCCATACCTTCGGCAAGTGCCACGGCGCGGGTGACGCGGCTTTGGTCGGACCCGAGCCCGAGGGCGCGGATCTCGAAGAGCAGGGCCTGGGCTGGATCAGCAAGCACGGCACGGGCATGGGCGGCGACACGATCTCCGGCGGCCCGGAAGTCACCTGGACCACCACGCCGACGCAGTGGAGCATGAACTTCTTCGAGAACCTGTTCGGCTACGAGTGGGAGCTGACCAAGAGCCCGGCGGGCGTACAGCAGTGGAAGCCCAAGGGCGACGCCGGCGCCGGCACCGTGCCCGACGCCCACGACCCGAGCAAGAAGCATCAGCCGAATATGCTCACCACGGATCTGTCCCTGCGCTTCGATCCGGAGTACGAGAAGATCTCCCGGCGCTTCATGGAGAATCCGGACCAATTCGCCGACGCGTTCGCCCGGGCGTGGTACAAGCTCACGCACCGTGACATGGGCCCGACCGTGCGTTACCTGGGACCCGAGGTGCCTAAAGAGGAATTGATCTGGCAGGATCCCATCCCCACCGTCAACCACGAGCTGATCGACGACAAGGACATCGCCTCGCTCAAGGAGAAGATCCTGGCAACCGGCCTGTCCGCGTCCGAACTGGTCTCCACCGCCTGGGGTTCGGCGAGCACCTTCCGCGGTTCCGATTTCCGCGGCGGCGCCAACGGCGCGCGCATTCGTCTGGCTCCCCAGAAGGACTGGGAGGTCAACGAACCGGCCAAGCTGGCCAAGGTGCTCAAGGCCCTGGAAGGCATCCAAAGCGAGTTCAACGGCGCCCAGTCCGGCGGCAAGAAGGTGTCGCTGGCCGACCTGATTGTCCTGGCCGGCGGCGTCGGCGTGGAGAAGGCGGCCAAGGACGGCGGCCACGACATCACGGTTCCCTTCGCGCCCGGTCGCATGGACGCGTCCGCCGAGCAGACCGACGCGGAGGCCTTCGAGGCGCTCGAGCCGATCGCCGACGGATTCCGCAACTATCAGAAAGCCCGCTATTCCATGACGGCCGAGGAGTTGCTGGTGGACAAGGCCCAGCTCATGACGCTGACCGCGCCGGAGATGACGGTGCTCGTCGGCGGCCTGCGCGCCATCAACACCAATGTCGGCGGCTCGAAGCACGGCGTCTTCACCGATCGCCCCGGCGCGTTGACCAACGACTACTTCGTCAACCTGCTCGACATGCGCACGAAGTGGAAGCCGACCGACGACACCAAGGAGTTGTTCGAGGGACGCGACCGCCAAACGGGTGAACTCAAGTGGACGGCGACACGGGTCGACCTGGTTTTCGGGGCCAACTCCCAACTGCGCGCGCTGGCGGAGGTCTACGGCTGCTCGGATTCCCAGGAGAAATTCCTGAGCGACTTCGTCGCCGCGTGGGACAAGGTCATGACCTTGGATCGCTTCGACCTGGCCTAGTTTTCGAAAAACGAAGGCGCGGCCTGCCCGCCGGGGCCGCGCCTCGAGATCACGAAAAAACCGGTTCAGCCATCGGGAAGTCCCGCCGCTGAACCGGTTTTCTCATTTTGTCCGGAGATGACGCCTTCGGGGTCAGTTCACCTGATAGTCCGCGAAGTCGATGTTGAACCCGAATTGGCTGTCGCGCTGACCGCCGTCGTGGAGGATGGAACAGAATTCGGTCATGCCTTCCTCGTCCATGGTCCAATACTCGATCTGCGCCTCGACCTCCTCGATGTTGGCGATCAGTTCGATGATCTCTCGATTCTGCTCAAAATGCTCCTTGAGCAGCTCCATGCTGAAATCGCAGTTCTCGCCGTTTTCCAGGGTGTGATCGAGGGTCGGCGAATAGGTCCGGATATCGATGCGCCCCTTGTCCAGGTCGTAGCGCATGATCCGAAGGTAGCCGTTGCCGCCGTTGGGCGGCAGACCCTGGAAGTCGACGAGCATCTCATGCACCGGATAACCGAAGATATTCTTGCTGACCTGGTAGTACTCGGCGTCGAAGTGCCCGCTTTGCACCATGTAGATCTGCGGGTGCTGCATGATGAAGTTTTGGAAGATGTTTTCCGCGTGCTGGCCTTCGTTGTAGTAGAGGGGCTGGATCAGCGTGGAAATCATCCAGTCCACCCGCCGCGAATTCAACAGGCTGAAGGGATAGCCCATCTTCCGGTCCATGCGAAAATCGAAAAGGTAGCGATGGGTGGAGACCGCGACGGCGGCGTCCGGGTAGCTGTCCAGCACCGAATCGGCCCATTCGATCTCGTCCGGTCCGGCGTCCACCATCAGATGCAGGAAAATGAACTGCATCCCGGCGTATTCGAAAATTTGGTAGCTGCTGAGCGCCGTCGGGGAATGGCCGCCGAACCATTCCTTGTCGGACCAGCGCGTCGGACTGAAGTATTTGAGAAACTCGAGGCCGGTGCACGGCTCGACGGGGTCGATGGAGCAGCCTTGGGCGGTTTTGCCCGTGCCGAAGTCCTGGATGTCGTGATTGCCGACGCAAACGCCGTAGGGGATTTCGGCTTCATCGAGCAGGTCCATCGCCGCGCGGGCGTTCGCCCATTGGTAGGGCTGATCCACATTGTTGATGACGTCGCCCAGGTGCGTCACGAAGACGATATTTTCCGCCTCGGCGTTCTCGACGATCCATTCGATCTGGTCGGTAAAAATCTCGGGATATTTCTGGGCGTAGATCTGCGTGTCGGGTAGGGAGATGACGGTGAAGTCGTAGCCGTCATCATCGTCGTCGTCATCGTCGTCACCGGGATTGCAGGCCAGTTGGAGGGGCGTCCAGCCGGCGAGGGCGGCCAGCACCAAGAGCAGCGCGGCCGCAAGGACATAGTGGCGCATAGCGTCGATCTCCGTGGTCCAAATGTTAGAATTAGAGGACTTGCCCACGGGGAAAGACCCCGCCCATCCCAAGGCATTACCCTTAGCACACCTGCAAATCGAATGCACAAGAAATCCTCGATGGTTTGGCCGGGGATCGGACGTTGGCGTTACGGCGGGCGCGATGGTGACAAAGTTGTTCATCGATTGTAGAGAATGCTTATGGTTTATACGACAAGAATGCCGGCCGCGGCCGTCGCGGTATTTCTGATCGTCATTTTGTTCGGAGCCCCCATGACGCACGCCGATCCGCCGCCCCGTCCGAATTTCACCACCGAGGAACGGGAACGCCTTAACGAAGGCAAGCCGCTGTTGCGCGAAGAGCGGTATGACGACGCCAAGGGCCAGCGGGCCGGGCAGGGCGTGGGCTACATCCACATCAACGCCGCGCCGAAGAAAATCTGGGACGTCATCCTCGATTTCAACCGCTACGCCGAGTTCTACCCCAATCTCAAGGAATCCAAGCTCACCGCCCACGAGGAAAATCACTACGACGTCTACTTCGTCCTGAGCGTCATCGGCTTGCTGAAACTGCGTTACAACATCAACCACGAGTACCTCCCCGACCAGGACCGCATGACCTGGAAGATGGACCAGACGAAGAAAAACGACTTCAAGGAAACCGTCGGCTTCTGGCAGGTCTGGCCCGACGGCGACGGCTCGCTGGTGTGCTATTCGGTCGTCATCGAGACCGGCCGAGGCGTCCCCAAATGGGCCGAGAACTTCGCCGATTCCCTGGGTCTGACCACCTGGGGCCTGAAGAAGGTGGTCGTCAGCATGAAGCGGCGCGTGGAAGAGGGCGAAAACTTCAAGGGCGACGGCGACAAACCCGAGGGCGCCGACAAGGCCGCGCCGCCGACGATCCCGCAGGATTTCTAAATCCCGCCCATGCCGTCCAGGCGAATTTGGCGCGCCTATGGATAACCCCTTTTGGTGAGGGGTCCTCCACAGTCGCTTGTCGGTCGATGAATCGTGGCGATTGCGGCGGACGCCCTGTGGGCAAGGCCTCCTCAAAAAGGTCTTGTCCATAGGGCGTTATCACAAGGCGCGCGATGGTGGTCCGACCGCCGCCTAGAACTCCATCTTCAGCGAAACGCCGAACGCTCGCACATCGCCGCCCATCTTGTAGTCGCCGACCGGGTCCGTCGGATCCTGGTTTTTGACGGTGCGTTCCTGGAGCAAGGTGTAGCGCGCGTAGGCGTCCAGCGACCAACGCCACAATTCGCCCAGCGGATCGTCCGCCGCGATGCCCAGCCCGGCGGAGAAGTCGTGCTTGTCCGAATCGAGCAGATTGAGCGCGTCGTGATTTTGCGGGGCGGGACTGGGTCGATAGCCGTACCCGCCGCGCAGGGCCAAGCGCGTCTTGCCTTCGTCGATGGGGCGATACTCGCCGCCCAAGGCCAGGGCGACGATGTCGTGAAAGCGTGTGTCGGCGAGCGCCGGTTGGGGCTGGATGGACACCACCTCGCCGAGCCCGCCGTCGATGTTGATCTTCAGACGCACCGTCGGGTCGTGGTACTCGGACCACTGCTGCCACGACAAGTCCGCGGATGTCGTCAGCGACGGGAGCGGTTCGTACGCGGCGCCGAACTGCACCGTGCGCGGCGAGAAATGGGAGTAGCTCTGGGCGACCAGGGTGATCTCGGACGCGGACAGCACGTCCGGCTCGCTGCCTTCGAACACATGCAGATGCGGGATGCGGATGCGGTTGGGCAGATCGAGCTTCACATCCGTTTTTTCCCGATAACACAGCCCCAGACGCAATTCGTCGACGGGCCGTCCCCACGCACCGAGGATCGGCCGGGCGATGATGCCCAGGTGCGTGTCCAGCGAACCGGACGACGATTCGTCTTCTCGAAGGGTCAGGTCCACGCCGCCGGTGTTATCCCCCATCAGGGACAGCGCCGCTCCCAGACCCAGACGATCGTGGATAACGTCGTACCCGCCGCCCACGTCGGCGACCAGCACGTGGTTGTCGTTCGTGACCATGATGTACTGGGGTTGCTTGCGAGGCAGCATCTGGAAGCGGATGACGTGATCGTCGGGTAGGAAGACGTTGGCGCCGAATGTCAGGCGGCGGCCGAGAAGGTTCTGGGCCAGCAGGAGGCCGAACTGCACGCCGCTGTTGTCGTCGACGGGCACCTCGCGGCCGTCGAAGTCGAGGTGCATCGTGGCGCTGATGTACGCGATGTCGATGTTCAGGCCGCCGACCTGGGGTAGCGCTCCGGGGTTGTAGTAAAGCCCCGCGATGTCGTCGCCCAACGCCGTGTACGCCCCGCCCATGCCGTTCGCCCGAACGCCCGCGCCGAAAAAATCGAACGGGTTGGCGTGGGCCCGCCCGCTGGTGAGCAACAAGATCGCGAGGATGGCCGCCGCGCGCGTTCTCATCGGCCCAGCCCCTCGAAGTCGAACGACGTGGAATACGCCACCCCCGACGCCCAGATCCCGCCTTTCACGCCGATCTCCGGGTATCCCGGATTGGCCGCGTCCACGTTGGTGCCTTTGTGGAAGGTGCGCGGGACGACGTGGTGATATTGAAACGCCAGGTCCAGGGACGATGCCCGGCCGTCCGTGTCCCGCCAGCCGATGCCGCCGCCCAGCGCCCCGACGTGGCGGTCGGAATCCAGATAGTTCGTCGCGCCCGTCTGCGCGGGGATCGGCGAAGGCTCGAATCCATACCCCCCACGCACCCGCAGATCCCATCGGTCGTCACCCGTCGCGATCCACTCGCCGCCCGCGCGCAGGCTGATCGTGTCATGAAAATCCGGGTCGTAGGTCCGCGAATCCTGAAAAGTCACGGGCAGCACGGGGATCGTGAAATCGGCGTGGAGTTGCAGATTCGGGTCCGGGTACTCGGACCACTCCAGGTACAGCGCGTCCACCTCGGCGTGCCATCGCGGACGGTGATAGGACAGCCCGCCGGTCCAGTGGCGCGGGGTGTAGAGGCTCGTCGCCTTGATGCTGACGTTGAGCGGAATGTCGCCGATGTACGAACTCACCGGGATCTCGTAGGTCGTGGAAAACTCGTCGCGAAATACGAGCGCCAGGCGCAGATCCGGCGCGCCGTCGAACCACTCCGCGGGGGAGAGCAGCAGGCCGCCGATGGGCGAAAACGTCGTCGTCAGTTCCTCGCCGACCACCGCGTCGACCTGGCCGTTGGGGTCCACGGTCGCGTCGATGCGTCCGTTGGTGTTGTCGTAATACTGCGCGCCGCCGCCGATCGCCACGCCGTCCAGGGGCCTGATGGACAACCCGGCGACGACGGCCAGACTGCGTCCGGCGTTTTGAAAAAGCAGGTATTGAGGCTGGTCCGGGTAGGGGACCTTGAGGTTGAGCACGGCGCCGTTGGGGAAAAAGAACGAGACGCCGAAGGCGACGCGATCAGCCAGCGCGTGGCGAAAGGGAATCGGAATGAGCGCGCCCAGGGCCAGGCCGCGAGTGTCGTCCAGCGCCGCGTCGGGCGCGTTCGTCGTGGTCAGGCGGTCGCCGGAATAGAAATAGCCGAATCCCGCCAACGGGCGACGCAGCAAGGACATCGTCGCCGGATTGACGTACGGCGCGCCCAGGTCCGGGGCCGAGGCGACCGAGGCGTTACCGGCGGCTTGGGATTTGGGGTCGAGGCCGAAGGTGAACAGTGCGTCAGCCGACGCCAAGCGGACGCAACAAAAAACCAGCGCCACCGCCAAGGCGATCGCGATTCCCGCCGGCCGACGCACGCCGACTCCCTGGGCCGATACTTCCGCCGAAGTCAAGAATTCATCCAATTGAATAAGACGCGATTATGGGCAAGTCCGACCCCCATGTAAACGGCTGCCGGAGTGCGTTCGGCCCTTGCGTCGACGGCGTTGACGTAGGAAGCTGACGCCCGTCTTCAAGCGGAGCGAGTCCCGATGAAAAACGCGTTGCACATCGCGTTGAGGGCGATTCTGATCGTCGTGCTGACGTGCGCCGTGGTGTCCTGCGCGTCGGATGACGACGACGAAAGCGATGCCTCCGTGCCCGTCGAGCAAGCCGCTCCCGCGTTGAAGCTCGCCGAGGATCTGGCCGCCACCTGGATGCACGACTACGACCCGGAGGCGGTCGGATGGAGTTGGGACCAGGCGATTTTGATGCTTGGCATTTGGGATCTTTATGATTTGACGGGGCGCGAGGCTTATCGGGATTACGTCGCCGCGTGGCTCGATCACCACATCGACGCGGGCTACGCCGTCGCCTCCAACGACGCGGCGCGGGTGGCGTTGCGTGTCTGGCGGGAGACGGGGGCCGCGCGACATCGGGCCGTCGTCGACGAGGGACGGGCGTATATTTTCACCCAAGCGCCGCGTCTTCCCGACGGGTCGCTGGCACGCACCGAGTCGGCCGACAACCGGGAGATGCTCGCCGACAAATTATTCACGAACACCTTCCTGCTCGAACTTGCTGAGACCAATGGCGATGAGGAAGCGGCGCGCGAGGCCGTCTTCCAATTCGAAAAATTCGCCGAACACCTGCGCGACCCGGAGACGGGTCTCTACCACCACCTCTATCGGGACGACACCGGCAAAGTCCTGCCCGCGGACAACAGCTATTGGGGGCGGGCGAACGGATGGATCGTGGCCGCGTCGGGCCTCGCGCTGGCGACGATGTCCGACACGGACGACGGGTACGCCGGCATCCGCGAACGCTACGAAGCGCAGCTCGGCCGCCTGCGAGACTTGATGCATCCGAGCGGTCGGTGGCCGACGATTGTCAACCGCTCGCAAAGTTATTTGGAGACCAGTGTCGGGCCTTTGATGGCGTTGGGGATCTACCAGGCTCATCGCGTCGGCTTGGCGACCGAGGACGATCTGGCGACGGCGCGGGCGGCGCTGGCGGGGGCCTTGGCCCAGGTCGTGACCGACCAGCGGGGCGAGACGTTGCTGTTGGGCACCAGCTTCGGCACGGGTCCGGCGGCGTCCTGGCAGGCGTACAACTACATCCTCAATGGCGAGCAGGTCTCCTACGGCGTGGGGCTGTTGCTGCAAGCCGTCGTCGCCCAGGCGAAGTACGATCCCGAGGCAGTTGCGCGGGACTACGCCGATACGGACGAGACGTATATTGCGCCGCCGACCGGCGACGACCCGACCGAGTGGGGATATTTCCATCTGGCGCGAGGCAATTTCCGCGAGGCGTCGGCGTCGTTTGAAGACGCGTTGTCGCAAAACGGCGCGGACGCGGGCGCGCTTTGGGGCGCGACATTGATCGACGCGTCACGACTGATCTTCGAGGTCGTCGGCGGCCTGGAGCGGGACGAAGACCCGGCGGCGATCCTGGCAAGTCTGCTTCCCCGGGCGCGCTCACTCGGTGAGACCATGCGCGAACGCATGGGCGTGATCGAAAGCGACGACGACTTTTCGCGACGGATGGAGCGCTTCGTCATCACCGAGATGGGCGGCAGCATGGCGATCGGCGCGGTCGAGGTGGACCTGGGCGAGGCCTACCTGTTCGACGCGCTGGGCCGCCTGCTGGTCGGCGTGGTCGATATCGCCGACGCCATCGGCGCGAAGGCCGCGACGGATTACGCCACGGGGCGACGGCCGTTCGAACACATCGCCATGGAGAAAACGCTGAACCCGGCGGCGCTCGCATCCGGACTGCGCGAAATCGCGCGGGCACTGGACAAATTGATGCACGGCATTCGCGCCATCGACGCCGAGACGGATGACCAGTCGGACGATCTGATCCCCGCGAACTTGCTGGCGCTGACCGGGGAGTTCAAAATTCCCGGACTCGTGATGCCGACGCCGGTGGACGAAATACTCGCGGGCCTGGGCCTGGACGCGGAGTCGCTTTTCGGCGGCGAGCCCATGCCCCAGGCGCTGCTGGATCGGTTAGGGGCGGTGCGTCGGTTGGTGTCGGGATTGGCGGATCTGGTCCAGGGAGCGTCGAGTACGGAGGTCGGAGAATGAACGCAAAGGATGGAGCGATGGGGCTGCGAAGTTGGTGGCTGATCGGATCGGCGTCGTTGTTGGTCGTCGCGGGGTGGGCGTGCGCCACGGACGACGCGGATAACGAATCGGCCAAGGACCCCGTCGCGGCCGGCGACTACGGCGAGCTGGGCGACGACGATGGCAATGACGACGCGGCGGCGACAGACGACGACACCGACGCCGCCGTGGCCTGCGACGATTTCGAGGGAACCGAGCCCGTGTCCCGCGCGTTGGAGCCGCTGTTCGATGCGGAATATTACGCCGAGCAGAGCAGCCTTTACTTCGACACCATCGACATCGATTCGCCGCTGGACCTGCGTCCCGAGTATGCGGAACTGGTGGCCCGTTGGGAGTGGCCGCCGTGGTGGAAGCTGACCGCCTACACCCGCGACGCGATCGAAGTCACCGACCGCCTGTTGCGCATTCTGTCGCCGTCGACGATCCCCGAGCGGGACTGCCGATTCTTCGCCGAGCAGCCCTTCGGCCGCTGCCACGTGGTGTTTTATTACGACGGCGAGCCGTGTCCGATCTACGAGGAATTCACGTTCAACAACCAGGGCGAGGTCACGTTCGTCGAGGCGTGGTCGGATATTCCAGGGCTGCTGCCGTACGACGATCCCGAGGATGCGTGGGCGGAAGGGGAGGACGTGAACCGCTTATCCACGCGCATTCCGGGCTTGGGCAAATCCAGCGGACGCATTGACGTGGACGGGGCGTGCATGGCGCAGGTGGCGGCCGAGGACGCGGACGTGGCGGACTTCGTGAAACGCGCGCACCGGCCGTGGTTCTACTGGACCGGCGAATACTTCGGCAATCCCGAATCCTTCGCCCAAGGCTGCGGTTGGGAAACGCGGTAGCGCACCGCTATTTGGCGGGGATCACCTCTCCGGCCGCGTTGAGCTTCGGCAGTTTGGGAGCCCCGCTCATCGTGAGTTCGACCTCGTATGCATTCCCGACGGCGTAGTGGGCAAAAACGGCGGGGTCGGAAATCGGCAGCTTATGGCGCAGGTTGCGCTCGTCGGCGAAGACGACTTCGTAAGCCGCCTCGCGACGCTCCCGTTCCTTCTCGCCCTTGCCCAGATTTTTGTTCAGTGCGATTTCCTCGTCGGTCGGCCAGACGGTGTCGGTCGTCGTGCCGCGCTTGACCAAAACCCGGTTCGGCTTCCAATCCCAATAGTCCCAGGTGTAGCTCATCGCCGGTACCGAGACATCGCGATAGCGCGGCTCCTGTTTGGATCGCGCCTCGTCGCAATACTTGGTGACTTCCCGTGTGCGAGCTTCGCTGCAGTAGCGCGTCGAGCAAATCTTGTCGCCGCCGGTGCAGGTGGCGAAGCCGTTGTCGTTGGACGAGCAATGCTCGGGGGTCGTGTAGCAGTCCTCGCCGCATGGAACGCTCTCGTGATAGGTCTCCGTGCGCGTTCCGCAAGTAACCTTCACGGTGTAATGGACCGTCTCGTAGTGATCGAGAACCTGCTTGTAGTGATGGTGCTTCTTCCCCGCTGTTTTAACATGGAAGGCGGTCTTGGGTTTCTGCTCCTCGAAACCGCCGCCGGAAAGCTGCTGCCATAGGTCGACAATGACCTTTTGCTCCCAATGCACGCCCGAAACCGTGACTTCCCCGGTCGCGGGAAAGAGGAGGCGATAGCCTAGAAAGGCCATGTAAAGGCAGATCGGTGCGAAAATGTAGAACTTCCAGGTTCGCCTTGTCAGCCATCGCCCGAGCGATTGCAGAGCCCTAAGACCGTCGCCCGCGATGGTCGAACGACCTAGAGCCGGACGACGGTTTCGCGTGTTGTCGTTTGCGGGCGGCTTGGCGCCGCAGTTCTCGCAGCTCCCGTCCAGGGCGCGCATATTGCTGCCGCAATACTCGCAACGCCAGTCCGCCCCGGCGCGGGCGTGTCGCAACAGATTTTCATCTTGAACGGCGGACCGGCGCGATTTGTCGCCCGGCATGTACCAGTCCTTGTGGTCCAGGGGATGTCCGCAGCTCGGGCACTCCTTGTAGCGGCCCAGGATCCCCTGGCGACCGCAGGCCCGGCAGTCCCACAGCATTTCAATTTGGTAGTCGGACACGGTTCGGCGTTTCCCTCGGGCGCGGTTTGTGGGGATCGGATACGTTTTTCCTTGCCGATTCTACGCGGCGGTCAACTGGGAGGCTAGATGGAGGCGACGGCGACCTGCGTTCATGGTGCGCTTGCGTTGCGGGCCAATCCGTTCTACGCAAAAAGCAACTTCGCCACCTTTCGCGCAAGGACATTTCGATGCTTCCCACCCGACGTCTTGATTCGCCGCCCATTCGATTGTGGGTCGCCTTGCTTTTCACGCTCGCGTCATCCCTGCTGTTTCTTGCCGTCGGCTGCGGCGACAACGATGACGACGACAGCGACGTCGCGTCGGACGACGACACGACCGACGACGATGCCGGTAATGACGACGACGATACATCGAGCGATGACGACACGTCGGACGACGATATCGACGTGGCGATGCCGTTTCCCGAAGGCTTTCTTTTCGGATCGGCGACCGCCGGTTTTCAGGTGGACATGGGCTGCCCGACGCTCCCCGATGCCCAATGCGTGGATACGCAATCGGACTGGTATCAATTCGTCACGTCGCCGGAAGTGATCGGCGATTCCCTGGCCCATGTCTCGGGCGAAGATCCGGCGATTTACGGAGCGGGACACTGGGAGCTTTTCGAAAACGACTTCGATCTGGCCGCCAATGAACTGCATCACAATGCGTTTCGCATGAGCATCGAATGGAGCCGTATCTTCCCCGAATCAACCGTCGGTGTGGAAGGCTACGACGAGCTGTCCAAGATCGCCGACGCGAACGCGGTCGAGCACTACCACCAGGTCTTTGCCGCGCTACGCGAGCGCGGTTTGACGCCGTTTGTCACGTTGGATCACTACACCATGCCCGTCTGGATGCACGACGGCGTCGGTTGCCACATCGACTTCAAGGGATGCACCGAGCGCGGCTGGTTGGACAAGGACAAGGCCGTGCATGAGATCGCGAAGTATGCCGGATTTGTCGCGAAGGAATTCGGCGGCGAGGTGGACCTGTGGGCGACGCTCAACGAACCGCTCGCCGTGCTGCTGCCCGGGTATCTGTTGCCCACCGACGAGCGCAGCAATCCCCCCGCCGTGCTGATGCGGTTCGACGCGTTCAAGCAGGTCATGGCCGCGATGATCGAGGGGCACGCGCGTATGGTCGACGCGGTGCGTTCGGCCGACGATCAGGATGCGGACGGCGACGACGTGGCCGAGCAGGTGGGCATCGTCTACGCCATGGCCCCGGCGGTCGCGGCGGATCCGGATAATCCGGACGATCAGAAGGCGGCGGAAAATCTGTTCTATCTTTGGAATATGGCGTTTCTCAACGCGGTCGCCTTGGGAGAATTCGACGAAGACCTGGACGGCGTGGCGACATATCGCGACGATCTGGCGGGGCGATTGGATTTCGTCGGGCTCAATTTTTACGCCCGCGTGACCGTCGAGGGGTTTTCCAAATCCGCGCTGCCGGGCCTGTCGCCGCTACTCACGTTCAACCCCGTCACGCTGGCGTTCGACGAGGTCTATCCGCGCGGCATCTACGAGATGACGCAGATCATCAACGATCAACTCGGCGTGCCCGTCATCGTCAGCGAAAACAACGGCCGATCCGCGCCGGATGACGACAACGCGTCCGAGCAGCGCTATCTGGTCGAGCATCTGTCCTGGCTGTGGAAGGCCATTGAGGACGGCGGCGACGTGCGCGGGTATTTCTATTGGGCGCTGATCGACAACTACGAATGGAACCAGGGCCCGCGGGACTACGGCCTGTATTCGGTCGATATCTTCGACCCGGATAAACCGCGCACGGCCAAACCCATCGTCGCCGAGTACGCGTCCATCGCCCGGGCGGGGGGCATTCCCGCCGAGTTGGTCGAGCAATATCCCGTCGAGTTTGAATAATCGCGGATGGCGCGAGACGTCGATTTTCGTCGCGCGCGTGATCGCCATCCGCTAAGATCGCGTCTCGGACTCCGCCGACAACGACATCCCGTTTGGAGGGCTTTTCCATGCCTCGGCCCTGGTCTTACGCCACATGGTCTCCGGTGCGTGTGCTGCCTTTGCTCGTCTTGTCGGCGGCAATCGGGGCTTGGCCGACGCTCGGCTGTTGGGGCCGGGACGACGACGACGCGGCTGACGATGGCGCCTTCAACGCGGATGACGACGACTCGGACGACGATGACGACGACGCGAACGACGGCGGGGTCCGGCAGGTGGTGGATTTGAGCCTGGGGGAAGTGGCGACGGTGACGTTGTCGGACGGGCATGAGGCCGTCGTGAAATTGCTGGATACGGCGTCGCGGGCTGACGATATTCGCGGCGCGGTGCGGGAGTCGACGATTCAGGTTGAAGTCAACGGCGAGGCGAAATGGATCGAATGCGGCAACTACACATTGCCCGAGCCGATCGGCGGCGTCCGCGCGGACTGCCCGGTGTCCGACGCGCTCTACATCAATTCGGACGAGGACCGTTGGGGCCTGCGCAAGAACGCGCGGGTGCGTCTGTGGCCGATGGAGGGGCGGCTGTTCGATGCCGAGGAATTCGTCTATCCCGTGCTCGACCAGCGCTGGCTGGCCAACCGCTCCCAGTCCGGCAACGAACCGACGGACGACTACCTGCCGTTCTGGACGGCGATTTACTACCACTCGGGTACGGACATCGGCGGCGTGGACGCCTTGGACCGCGTCGTGGCGGCGGTGGCGGGACGCATCGTGTTGGCGAACGGCCAGGTGTTGCCCGGCTACGAAGGCACCCCCGCCGTCCTGCAACAGTGGGCCGGTTCGACGCGCACGGATGTGGTGTTCATCGAAGATGACCGAGGCCGACTCTATCGCTACAGCCACCTGGATCGCACCGTCGAGGAGACGACGCTGGGACGGCGCGTCGAGGCGGGGGAACTGATCGGATTCCTCGGCAACGGCGGCGCCAGCGGCGGCTGGCCCCATCTGCATTTCGAGATCGAAGCGATGCAGCCCTCGGGCCTGTGGGGCGCGGAAGAGGCGTACGTCTATTTGTGGGAAGCGTACGCCGACGCGGAAGGTCCGGCGGTCATCGCCGTCGCGCGGCCCCATCGCTACGCCGAGACGGGGGAGACGGTGATGCTGGACGGGTCCAAGTCGGTGGCGTTTCTCGACGAGATCGCCTCGTACGAATGGGAGTTCACCGACGGAGAAACCGCGAGCGGAGCGACCGTCGAGCGCACCTACGACCAGCCGGGCTTTTACACCGAATTGCTCAAAGTGACCGACGCGGAGGGGCGTACGGCGTACGATTTCGCGACGGTGCAGATCGTCCACGCGGGCGACGCGCTGCCCATGTACACCTACATGCACGTCGCCCACTCGCCGTCGAAAGACGTGCGCGTCGGTGAGGATGTGGTGTTCAAGGCGCGAGTGTTCGGCATCGGCGGCGGCAAAGAGGATTGGGATTTCGGCGACGGCTCGCCCCACGAGACGACGCAGTCCGGCAACTGGCCCTTCGCCGGCGACTTCGCCGCCGTCACGCACGCCTACAGCGAGCCCGGCGACTACCTCGTGCGCGTCGAACGCTTCAACGAACGGGGCGAACCGGCCGTCGTCCGCCTTTGGGTGCCGGTGCGGGAATAGCTATTCCGTCAGATCCGGCCAGGACGGATCGTCGCTGACCAAGCCGTCGATCCAAGCGGCGAGAGAGACGTCGTCGATTTCGTAGTTCAGGCCCTTGCCGGTCAGCACGAGCATATAGACCGTATGCAGCGACCCCTCCATGAAAAAGCGCGCGAAGCGGTCGGGATGCAAAGCCCGGATATCGTCGGTGATGCGTACCAGCGTCTGCTCGAAGACCAGCGGGTCCATCTGTAAAAACACGCCGCCGATCACCGAGTCCTGATACCAGGACACCAGCCCGATGCGCACCCGCGGGTCGTACTGCATGTAAAGATCGAAGGCGTACGTCCATTCCGTGATCCCGCATTTGGTGCAGATGTCCTCGGGAAGGCGCAGGTCCCACGCCTGCTTGATGGTCTCGAACGTTTCCAGATCGTCCGGATTCCAGAAGCCCTGCCCCGAGTCGTCCAGGATGTACGTCTGCGCGTCGGGGAATTGGGAACGCGCGATCACCCAGCTAAAGAACGTCCCGAAACCCCCGGCGCTCGAACCGGCCACCAGCACCTTCTTCGCGTCGGGATAAAGCTGCTTGGCCAAGGCGATGGACGCGGTGCTGTGCCGCAAGCCATGATGATAACGCACGCCTTCGCCTTCGTATTCCAACTCGTTGTCGCCGCTGTGGATGCTGGCGTCGCAATAGGGGACATAGACGATCGTCCAGTCGCGCAGCGGGTTGTTGTCCGAGCGCGAACGGAAGCCCACCCCGATGGGCACGTCCACCGTCAGCGCCACGCCGCCGCCGGGCCAGCGCGCGCCGCCGCCTTCCAGGAAGATCATCACGTTGTCCGGATTGTCGCCGGGGGAGATGCTCACCGACGCTTGGCTGCCGTCAAAGCAACGCACCCGATCGGTGGGGAAGAAGTAGCGCGTGAAGTTGTCGAAGGCGTCTTCCGAGTCCACCGGTTCGATGTCCAGGTACTGCTCGAAATCGAGAATGTCGTAGAGCTCCAGCAGACGCGGGTCCGGGCCGTCGTCGTCACCGGTGTCGTCATCCGTCGTGTCATCGTCGACTGTGTCGTCGTCGGACGTGTCGTCGTCGAGCACGTCGCCGCTGGAGTCATCGTCGTCCGCGTCGTCGTTCGGGCCGCAGCGGTATTTGCCGGTGCGTTCGTCGTATTTGGCGTTGGGGCAGTCGCCGTCGGTGTCGTCGTCGCCGCTGACTTCGTCGTCGTTGACGGCGCCGATGACGGTCACGTTCGTCTTGCCGTCGTCATCCTCGTCGGCGCACGCCGTGAAAAGACCGGCGCACAGGCCGGCGAAGAGAAGGAGCATCCATACGGCGGACCGCCGCGACGGACCGTGCTGCGTCGTCCCACGGGTCATCGTTGCCTCCCATGCACGCCATGGCGAATTCGCGGCCGGTCGCCCACGCCACCGCCGCGAGAAATACACAGATGATTAACAAACGGAAGTGTATCCGATTCGCGGGGAATCGCCTAGACGTTCCGGCTTGGCGAGGTGCTCCGGCTCACGGCGAATATCCGTGCTTTGAAACGAGGCAATGCCCGGCGGCTATTCGGCCGCCGTCTGTTTCGAAAGCTGAAACGTGGTGCGGGCCTGGGATTGCAACTCACCGTCCTCGGAGGTGGCCTTGGTTTCGACCGTGCCGGTCAAGGACGACCCGGAGACGGATAGATCCGCGGACGAGACCATCGACATGGTGCCCACGGTCTGCGTTTCATTGCGACGCAGCGAAGATCCCGACTTGGTGTACGTGCTGGTCTCGTCGCTGTTGGGCAGGTCGGCCAGTTCGGTCTTGATGTGAAGTTGGTAGTTCATACCGTCGATTTTGGAGACTTCGATGGTCGCCGGACCGCTTTTGGTCGTGTCCTGATTCATGGACGGGATCTTCACATTCATGGTGCACGATCCCTTGTACGTGCCCGTGATGTCATCTTCCGCCGACGCCGAAACCCCGGTGGCCGACAAAAGAATTACCAATAAAACCCCGACGATACGTGGACGCATCGAGCCCTCCCCGACGAAAGAAGAATGTTGGCGAATCGTGAAATGTGCCAATAGAATTAGGGCGATAGAGGATTGTTGTCAAGAAAAATGACCGGCCGTCATGTATTTCTGGCGGTGATTTCTCACGGCGGGTTGTCTTTGATTTGTCCATGCTTGATTCGAACTTTCCCGGCATGCTATGGACGAATCTGTTATCTTATCTGCCTGAATAAGAAGCTCTTGCAGGGGCCGGCGCGCTCGATGGGCATCGAGCGCGTGGGGTCGTTGTTCATAGAAACGGCAACGAGGCGCGTATGCCTTATATCAAAGACATCAACGACAACAGTCTCGTGATTCCCCTGGATGAAGAGCGATCCGTCCTCGGGCGTGGACCCCAAGCGACCGTCCAGGTTCCCGGCGAGAAGATCGAGCCTCGTCATGCCGTCATTTGGCGTGGAAGCGACGGCCGCTATCATCTGAAGATCCACACTTCCGACATTCGGGCCGCGTCCGATGCTGCGGTGATGCGTTTGACGGACGGCGGCCGGATCGTGCTGGGCACGCGGACTTACACGTTTCACGAAGGCTCGCCGCCGATTCCGAGCGCCGATCCCGCGCAAACAGCCGCCCCGGCGAAACGGGATCCGTCCTCCATGATGAGTTCGAGCATCATGGATGTGATGAGCGAGTATGAGCATCACAAAAAGGAGGCCGACAGCGAGAAGACGGTCTGGTACAACTCCACGCCGCTCTGGTTCGGGCTCATCGTCGTGACGATTTTCGGTCTGATGTATTTGGTCATCACCTTGCTACCCGACGCCAAGCCGACCTCGCCCGAGGAGATGGCCCAGCGCTCCGCCGAGTGGAAGGAGCTGGTCGGCGCCATCATGGACGACATGGAACGCAATCCGGACAAATACAAGGACTTCAAGGCCGACGGCGACCCGGACAAGATTCTCAAGAGTTTGGGTATGGATCCGACCAAGGTTCGGGAGTTCGTCTTTGACAAGGCCTTCGGCGGCGGTGGCGGGGGCGGTGGATCTCCCTCCGGCGGCAAGGGCGGCGGCGGGGGAGGCGGCTCCGGCGGGATGCCTTCGGTCGAGAAGAAAAAAGGCGGCAACGTCTCCATGACCATCAAGGACGACGCCACGGGGCGGGCCGTCGCGAGCGGCGGGCCGGACATGATGAGCAGCGGGGGCGGCGGAGGCGGCGGCGTCCTGCAGGTCAGCGAGGGCGGCCAGGCCGAAATCAATTTCGAAAACACGGGCAAGGCCGATCAAAGCAAGCAGGTCATGGAGGATGTGAGCGTCGGCTCCAAGGAGGACAAACCCAAGGGAGGCAACCTCAACGGCGCCTTGCCGGATGTGGGCGGCATGGAGGGCTCCACGCTCAAGGTGTCCGACAAGAACCAAACCGAAGGCGGCGGGGGCGGCGTCAAGGAGATGCTGCCCGAGGAACAGCATAACACCGACGACTTGGAAGAGACGTTGCTCGAGCACCTGGGGGACACGGAAAAAGAGGGCGACCGCACCAAGGCCGTGTCGGGCGATCCCCCGGCCAAGCGGCGTCGCGGCGGAGATGATTTCCAAGTCGCCGAGGATCCCAACGTTTGCAACTCCCGCGTGCTGGAGAACGTCTCGACCGACACCGCTCCCTTTGTCCATGTAACGCAGGCCGGGGTGTTCGAGGTCGGCGTACGGGAGGGCGACGAGACGCGCTCGACGGTGTTGTGGGACGGCGGGTCGGCCGACGGCGCCGGAGTGGCCGACGGGGGAGTTTCCGTGCCGATCGGATTCGAGGGACAGACCGCCGAGGTGCGCTCCGAGGACGGCGCGGCGATTTGGGTCGCCATTTTGGACGCGACGGGGGAACAGGTGGACGGCTTCCCCGTGGAACGCGTCGGCGGGGATCTTCGCCATCCGCGAATCAGCCCGGACGGCGAGGGCGGCGTGATCGTGACGTGGGAGAAGGCCGACGAAGGCAAGCGCGTTGTCGAGGTGTTTGTGCGTCGGTTCGATGCGCTGGGACGCCCGGCGGGGAAGGCCGAACGTGTCGCCAAGCTTCTGACGACCAACCACGCCTACCCGGCGGCCGCGGCCCGCACTGACGGCGCGATCGCCTTGGCGTGGTTGGAGCCCGGTATGCCCGGCAAGGCCGATATTCATGCCCGCCTGATGGGGGGCGCGGCGAAGTGGGGATGTGAGTAGCGCCCGGATGCTGAATTCGGGAACGAACTCTTCGATGGCTTAGCTTTTCAAGGCGTCGCGTACCGCCGAGGTCAGGTCGGCGGCGCTGAACGGCTTGCCGATCAATGGAATGCCCGATGCCGTGATCCCGGTCAGGCCGGCGGATTCGTCCGTATAGCCGGACATGAAAAGCAGGCGGACATCGGGATTGATCGAGTGCAGAATCTGGGCCAGTTCCTGCCCCTTCATTTTCGGCATGACCACGTCACTGATGACCAAGTGGATTTTGTCCGCGTTTTCCCGGTAGATTTCGACGGCCTCGCGGCCGTTGGTCGCAATGCGAACGCAGTACCCGGCCTCTTGCAGGATGCGTTGGGTGGTCATGCGAACCGCTTCGTCGTCCTCGACCAGGAGAATATGCTCGTTGCTTTTCGCTTGGACCCGGGTCGGAGCGGACCGGGTTTCCCCTTGCTCCACGGACATCTCGCGGGGAAAGTAGATCTTGAATACGGTCCCTTCTCCCGGTTCGCTGTAGACCCAGATGCTCCCCCTGCTTTGCTTGACGATGCCGAACACCGTCGAAAGCCCCAGGCCGGTCCCCTTGTCCATGCCCTTGGTCGTGAAGAAGGGATCGAAAATGCGCGCGCGGATACTCGCGTCCATGCCCATCCCGTTGTCGGCCACGCCGAGCATGACATACGGCCCCGGCTCGACGGACAAGTGGCGGTTCGCGTAGTCCCGGTCCAATTCGACGTTCGCCGTTTCCAGTCGGATCCAGCCGCCGCCGGGCAGGGCGTCCCGAGCGTTGATCACCAGGTTCATGATGACCTGTTCGATCTGGCTGGGATCCAACGAGGACTTGCCGAGATCCTCCGCGAGTTGGGACTTGATCGTGATATCCTCGCCGATCAGCCGTTGCAGCATATGGCGCATATTGGTCAGGACTTCGTTGAGGTCCACGATCTCGGGTTTCATGACCTGACGGCGGCTGAAGGCCAGAAGTTGACGCGTCAACGACGCGGCCCGCCCGGCGGCCTTTCCGATTTCGGTGATGTCTTTGTGCCGGCGCTCGCTTTCGTCCAGATCCTTGAGGGCGAAGTCCGTGCAGTTCAGGATGACGGTGAGGATATTGTTGAAGTCGTGGGCAATGCCGCCGGTCAGCCGACCCAGAGCTTCCAGCTTACGCGAAACGCGCAGTTGTTCCTGGTCCTGCCGCCGCTGAGTGATATCCACGGACAGAACGAAGACACCGTGGGGAACGGGCTCGAACCGAAACTCGAACCACTTTTTCTCGCCGTCGGAATACTCGAATTCATACTCGAAGCGCTGCGTGACTCGGGATTCCATGCACTCTTCGAGCAGGTCCTGCCACTGCGTGCGTTCAAGGCCGGGATAGGCTTCCAGCACCGGTCGGCCTACGAGCGATTCCTTGGTGGTCCGCCCGTGGCGGGCAGCGGCGTCGTTCACATAGAGATATCGTCGATTCCGACCGATGATGACGCAACCTTCCTGCAGATAGTCCATCGCGTTGTGGGGAAGGTTGTTCGCAGTCGCGTCGGTCTGAAGCTCATTCGAGGGGTTCTTGGACGTCATTTTTTTCCTCCGCTCTCCCCGGCGTGCGTCGCAAGATGATTCATCATGCAACAACAGGGACGTTGCTGTACAATTAATTTTGTTGACGGATTATTTCAAGGTCAATTCGCCGTATGACCGCTTTCCAGGGAATTCACGGACGGCTCACTTCCCCGGCGGAACGCCCGCGAGTGGGGCACTAGTCCTCGACGGACGTCACCTCAAACAACATCTCTTCCGGGTAGCGATTCGTCGTCAGGTCGGGAAGCATCTCGTCTTGGTTTTTGAGGTGGTAGCCGAAAAAGGCCGTGACATAGCTGTTCATGATGTCGAATCCCACGGCCGGATCCAGATATTCGAATTCCGCCCCGCCGTCGTGCCGGTGGCCGGTTCCGCAGCCGTCGCCGTCGCCGAAAAGCGTGGGCATCAGGTAGCAGGCTTCGGAAAAAGTGTAGTGCCCGGCGTCGAGGATCTCCATGGCGACGACTTTCGCCGGATTCTCCGCCGTTGCCGAAACCGGGTGCCATTCGCCGATCGTATTGTCCTCCCCGGCAGCCATGAGCATCCATGACGCGTCCGTCTTCGCCACCTCCGCCGGATCCGCCATCGCCGCCATGTCCACCGCCGCGACGACGCGCTCGTCCTCCGGCACCCAGTCGATCAACGTGCGTCCGCCGAACGAGTGGCCGAGCGCGCCGACCGCGTCCGTGTCGATCATGCCGGTGAAAACGCCGTCCGGGTCATCGTCGTTCAACGCGGTGAACGTATCGACCAGAAAACGCATATCCGCCTTGCGGTTGATGAGCGCGACCGGGTAGTGGAGAAAATTGAAGAGCACCAAGCGGTCGGGCAGCGTCACGAAGATCGCGTTGCCGATGTGATCCACGGACACGACGACGTAGCCGTGGCTGGCCAGGTATTCGCACAGCGTCCAATGGGCGAAACGCAACGACATATTCCCGTGAGAGACGAAGACGATGGGGAAGGGCCCGGCGTCGGCGCGGATCGGGGCCTCGAAAGCGGAGTGCGTGAGGTTATCGAAGTTCGCCAGCTCGTCGTCCGGGGCGCCGGCCAGGCCGAATAGTAAGGACACCTTGTTTTCCCAAGGCGTCAGAAAATCCCCCACCCGTGTGCGTGGTAGGTCGGTCGACTCGTCCGTCGCCGGATACCACACGTCGGTCAGCAGCGTGCGCGGGCCGTCCGAGGGCCGGTCGTCGGGACGATCCTCGTCAATGAACACATAGCGCCGATTGCCGACCGGATACGGCCCCCACTCCTTCGGGTCGAAGTATTCGTCGATCGTGTCGTCGTCGCCGGTGTCGTCGTCAGCGGTGTCGTCGTCATCGACCGTATCGTCATCACCCGTGTCGTCGTCATCCCCGGCTGTATCGTCGTCATCGGTATCGTCGTCCGATGTGTCGTCATCCGACGTATCGTCGTCGTCATCCGCCGCCGTCGAGGCTTCGTTGTCGTCATCGTCGTCCCCGCAGGCGGTGAGGCCGCCGAACGCCGCTACTCCCGCCAGAACCAACATCGCGAAAAGAAAAGGGGTGATTGCCGGCCTGGTCATGAGGAAATCCTTTGCGTCGCCGCGCCGACTCCCAGGGGATCCCTCGGGAGCACCGTCACGACATCTTCTTGATTGTAGGACGTTTTTAGCAGTTTCGGCGGGCGGCGACAACGCCAACCGCTAACCGGCGGCTTCCCCACGAATTCACGAATATTTGTGTCAATTCAGTTGATTTTGTGTGTCATTTGTGTGACAGAAGATCGTTCGACATTGCGGATTTCTTGACCCCGCCGCGCGCGGTTCGGGCCGATTTCGCGCCGGAATAAGGATGCATTGATGATGAAGAAGACGTCGACCACGGCGCCCCGCCGCCCCTTCGGATTATTCCTCGGAAAACACCTCGCCATGGCCGTGTTCCTCGCGTTGCTCATCGCGGTCATGGCTGCCTGGACCCCTTCCTGCGGCGGAGGCGGCGACGATGACGACGACAGCGGCGATGACGATACCGTGGATGACGACACGGTCGACGATGACACGGCCGACGATGACACGGCCGATGACGACACCGTCGATGACGACGACACGGCCGACGATGATACCGGCGACGACGATACCATCAGCGACTATCCCCTGGACGAGACGCTGCGCCTGAATGACATCCAAGCCCTCGGCACGCATAACAGCTACCACGTCGAGCGCGACGGCATCAGCCATCCGGAGCATCGTTACAGTCATAAGCCCCTCAACGAGCAACTCGACATCGGTGTGCGCAAATTCGAGTTGGACACCCACTGGTCTGAATCCAAGGGATTCCAGGTCTACCACATCTACCTGGTGGACATGGTCAGCACCTGCGACACGTTCACCGAATGCATCTCCGTCCTGAAGACCTGGTCCGACGCCCACCCGACGCACCACCCCTTCCTCGTGCTCGTCGAGACGAAGGGCAACGACAACAACCCCATCGCCGAGCATCTGGACGAGTTGGAGGACGAGCTATTGGCCGTGTGGCCCCGGGATCGGCTGCTGACGCCGGACGACGTGCGCGGCGATCGGGCGACGCTGCGCGAGGCGGTGCTCAATGACGGCTGGCCGGCCCTGGGCGATGTGCGGGGCAAGGCGATCTTCCACCTGCATGACGGCGGAACGGATCGGGCGGCGTATCTGCAAATGTATCCCGGCCTGAAAGGCGCGGCCATGTTCACCGACTCGGGCGCCAACGACGAGTGGGGCGCAATCCGCATCATGAACGACGCCATCGGCCAGTTCGACGAAATCCAGGACGCCGTCGCCGACGGATTCCTCGTGCGCACCCGCGCCGATTCGTGCTGCGACGAGGCGATTGCCAACGACCACACCCGCGCCGAAAAAGCGCTGGCCTCCGGCGCCCATTTCATCAGCACCGATTTCCCGGAGCTGACCGACGACTACGACTACACCTTCTCCATCCCCGGCGGCACCCCCAGCCGATGCAACCCCATCCACGCGCCCAACGAATGCACGGCGTACGATGTGGAGCACGGGGTTTCGGAGTAGGGCTGGTCTTGGTGTCATCCTGAGCGACGCGAAGGATCCGGGTTCGTGCCCGGATCCGCGTTCGTCGATCGTCACCACATATGCGCATTGATTGCCGCGACCGGGCGCGAGCGCCTAGGGTCTACGGCAACGTCCCGATCTTCCCGCTCTCCCAAACGTCCTCGAACAGCTTCCAAAGCGCCGGGCGGCCCGCGTAGCCGGACAGTTCGACAAAGCCCATGCCGCCCGTGGGGCCGCCTTCCTTCACACCGTCGAAACGCACCATCCCCTCCCAGTAGTTCCACATGGGATTCGGGAATTCCTGGTCGGGCACGCTCGTCGTGATGTCCACGTCGATGCCCAAGTCCTCCACGACGAAGTTCCAGTTGAGCGGATAGACGCCGCCCGTCACCTCGCTCGACCAGCTATCCAGCGGCGTGACCTCCACATCGTGCATCGACAGGATCGTCTGGTCGCCGTTCGGGTCGACGTACGATCCCAGCGCCATGTCGACCACCGACGGGTCGTCCTCGTCGCCGCGAAAGATGAAATACATGATCTCGCTGCCGTCCTCGAACTGCATCGAGAACCAATCCCACCCGATAAGGACGAACGGGTTGAACCCGCCCCACTGGTGGTCCATCCACGCCTCGCCGGTCACGTCGATGGGCGCGCCGTCCTTGTACAACGTGCCTTCGACGTCGATGCGCATGCGCGAGTAGTAGAACGAATCCACCGTGCGCGAACTCATGCGGATGGACCCGTTGCCGCCGTGGTAGGTCGGGCCCTGCGTGTCGGTGAGGGTCAGGTCGTAGGCGTGCGTGTCGGCGACGCCGGACAGTTCGTAGACGTAGTCCGCGCCCCGGTCGACGGACGCGGAAGGCGTGGCCAAATGCAGTTCGGTCGGCGTTTCGTCGGGGAAGTGGACGGAGAATTCGACGAGGGAGTCGTGCTCGCCGGTCTGTTCGTCGACGATGCCCACGTGGATCATCCACGCCGGGATACCCAGCAGGCGCGCGCCGTAGAAGAACGTCAGTTCGAAGCCGTAGACGTTGCCGTCGGCGTCAGACAGGTTGCCGGTCCAGTACCACCACTCGATCAGATTGCGGTGGGGCGCCTCGTCGGCGGGGAACTCGATGAGCGTGTTCACGCACTCGCCGAAGTTGCAGTATTGCAGGCGCGGGCACGGCTCTAGCGGCGTCCACACCCCCTCGACGCACTCCTCCGGCACATCCCCTGCGCCGCAACGCAGCGCCTCCCCGCCGCACAAATCGTCGTCGGTGTCGTCGTCCGACGTGTCATCGTCATCCGTGTCGTCATCGACCGCGACGTCGTCATCCGACGCGGAATCGTCGTCGTCGTCTCCGCCGCAGGCCAACGTGGAAACCATCAAAACCGTCAAAACCAAGTGCAGCCAAAACCGCGCGCCCATCGGCGTCCTCCCAAAATGATCGCTGAATGTCGATTCAAAATATTAGCGGATTTGGGGGATTTCGACGAGGGGGCAATTGGAACCTGGAAAGAACTTTCGTGCGCCATTCTGCGCCGTCCCTTGTCATCCTGAGCCATGGCGAAGGATCTAGGTCCGCGCACAGATCCGCGCTCGTTGATCGTCACAACGCATGCGACGTGATTGTTGTACCCAGATTCTTCACGGTGTTCAGAATGACACGGAGTTCGAAGCAGGTTCTAGGGTCGTCGCACCACCGCAATATACCCCACCTCCATGATCGGCAGGGCCTTGTCCAGGGCGGTGGTGGTGAGGATGCCCATCTTGTGCAAGGCACGGCCGAAGGCGGTGCGTAGGTGGTAGGAGCCGAGGTTGTCCAGGAAGGACAGCAGGCGCGGGAAGTTGGCGCGGGCCTTGTCCTTATTCATCCCATGCACCCCGAAGAGCAGCGCCTTGCCGACCATGCGCGTCGCGTGGGCCGGGAAAAACCACAGGAAGTGGAACAGCCACGAAAACGCGCCGCCGATCTTCTCGATGCGCACGACCTCCAACCCCGCCTCGGCCATCTGCCGCCGAATCGACCCCGCGGAATACCGCCGGAAGCCGTGCTCCCCATACAGCGCATAAGACCAGTGGGACGGCACCACGATGATCGCCTTGCCGCCCGGCTTGAGCACCTTCGCCAGCCCCTTGGAGACGGCCAGGTCGTCCTCGAAATGCTCGTAGGCCGTTAGGGAAACGGCGAAATCCACCTGCTCCGGCCAGTCGCCGAGCTTGTGGGCGTCAAACTGCACGAAACGGCGCGAGAAGCCCTCGGGCAGGTTCTCGTCGGTCCATTTCTGCGTGTCGATGTCCATTCCCACGTACTCGCCGCGCACCCCCGCGTCGATGAAATACAGCGCGTACCGCCCGGCGCCGCAGCCGATGTCCAGCATCTTCGCCTCTTTCGGGCACTCGCGGGCGATGGCGACGGGCACCATCTGGTCGATGAGATAGCGCATCGGCGAGCCGTAGAGGGACTGGGCGGCCTTGCGTTTGGCGAACGAATCCCCGGCGGCTTGCGGGGCGACGAGGTCGGTGTTGGTGGTGGCGTTCTGCATGGCCCCTTGTACCCGTGCCGTCGCGAAGCCGTCAAGCAAATCCGCCGCGAACGCGACGCATTCACCCATCGCGCCGGGTTCGGTAAAATGCAGCCATGCTTTGGAATCGACAGACATTTTTGATCGCGACGCTCGCGCTGCTCACCCTCGCGGGATGCACTCGCGACTCCTCCACACCCGACCTGGGGCCGTGCGTCACGCCGACGGCCGGCATGGAGATCGCCGAGGACACGACCCTGTGCGCGGGCGATTTCCAACTCCCGGCGGGCGAGGGGGCGGCGATTGTCGTCACCGCGCCGAATGTGACGCTGCGTTGCCCGCTGACGAATCTGATCGGCGACAAAATCGGTGACGGCATTGGCGTGCGGGCCGACGGGGTGACGATCGACGGCTGCTCGCTGGCCCAATACGGCCGGGGGATCGCCGTCGAGGGTGCGGGCGGGGCGTTGCGTCTGGACAAGGTGCGGATGACGTCGATGGTTCGGGCGTTCGTCGACGTGCGCGCGGGGGGAGATGGCCCGCCGATGAGTGTGTCCGTCCGCGAGTCGCGATTTCACGGCAGCGACGGCGGCGGCGTGTCGATTGTCGGGGCGGACACGGTCGAGTTGCGCGACCTGAAAATCACCAACGACCGCGCGTCCGAAGGTGTGCTGCTGCAAGTCGTCGGCGGCCGAAAGGTGACGCTGGCCGACTCGCTGCTGCATTCGTGGAAGGAGACCGGCGGGCGCGGGATGCTGATTGCCGACGCGCGCGATGTGGAGATTCGCGACAACAACATCGAACTGTCGGGCAAGGGCCACGGCCTGCGTCTGGTGCATGTGTCCGGGATGAAATTCACGGGAAATCGCATTCTAGTCCCTCCGGGGCATACCGCGTTGGATATCGACCCGCGCAGCGAAAAGCTGTCTTTCAGCGCCAACCGCCTCTTCTTCGGCCAGGTTTACGATCGCAGCGCCGACGCGGATTGGTGCGGCGGGAAACTGATCAATCTGTGGCGCAACGGCGCGGATTATCACGGTCCTCAGCGCGATGCCGTCGATTGTCGTTCCCAGCCGAGCGACCCTGCCGCGCCGCCCGATCCGTGCGTCGAACCGACGGGGAGTCTCGATCTGACCGTCGACACGACGCTTTGCGCCGGGGAATTCCACCTGAGCGGCGAGACGCCGTTTGCGATCACGGTCTCGTCTCCCAATGTGCGGGTGCGTTGCGAGGGGACGAAGCTGATCGGCGACGGCACGCAGCATGCCTTTCGTGTCCTGGCCGACGGGGTGACGATTGACGGCTGCGAGATGAGCAACTTCAAGACCGGTTTCTTCGCCCGGGATTACGGCGCCGCGCTGACCATCTCGCACGTCAAGGTTGAAGGCGTGAGCGAGGCGTTTGCCGACATCCAAGGCAACGCCGAACGCAACCTTAAGGGCGTGCAGATCGTCGACTCCGAATTTCGCGACAGCAAGGCCGGCGGGGTCCATCTGGCGCGAGCGAAGGACGTCGTGCTGCGCGATTTGCGGTATTTCAACGATGAACCGACCATCGAGTCGCCGATTCACGTCGACCACGGCCGGGATATCTGGATCGAGCGGGCAAAGATCAATTCCCACGGCGGCAAGGGATGCAACGGCGTGTGGATTGTCGATTCGGAAGGCGTGACCGTGCGCGACAGCGAGGTGGAGATGGCCGGGTCGGGGGACGGATCCCACGTCGTCAACTCGCGTGCGCTGCGTTTCGTCGACAATCGCGTCACCGTTCCCAAGGGCAACCGGGCGCTGCATTTGGACGAAGGGTGCGCGGACTACGCGGTCGTCGGTAACGATTTCGTCGGCGGCTCGGTGCATGACCAAGGAGCGGGCGGCGTGTGGTGCGAGGATTCGACAGGCAACGACTACCGCGACGGGGCGGCCTACGACGGACCCGACGACGCGCGCGGTTCGTGTCCGGCGAATCTCGACACCCCGGAGGCGTCGCCTTCCCCCGCGGACGCCGACGCCCCATAATGCCCCCTTCCAACGCACCGACCCGAAAAACTGGAAATGGGAGACCACGTGGAGATCTGCGTTTTGATTATGGCCGGGGGCCACGGCACCCGGTTCTGGCCCTGGAGCAGCGAGTCCCTGCCCAAGCAATTCCTTCCGCTGGCCCATCCGGACAAGTCGCTGTTGCGCCAGACGGTCGAACGTGTCGCGCCGCTGTGCGGGATCGAGCGGGTGATGGTGCTGACCAACGGCGAGTATGTCGACTTGGTCAAGGCTCAGATCCCCGATCTGCCGGCGGACAATGTGCTGGCCGAACCGATGCTCAAGGACACGGCGGCGGCGGTGGGCTTAGGCTCGTTCGTCGCCTCGAAACGCTGGCCCGGCGCGATGCAGGCCGTGTTGCCCGCCGATCACGAGATCGCCCCGGACGAGCGATTTCGCGATATTCTGCGCTACACCGCCCAATGCGCCGAGGAAGACGGCCTGCTCTACACCATCGGGATCAAGCCCTCGCGGCCCACGTCGGCCTACGGCTATCTGCGTCGCGGTCTGGCATTGGACGCGCCGCGCGGGTTCAAGCGCTCGGACGTGGAGGCATTCGTCGAAAAGCCCGACCGGGCGCGGGCGCGCAGCTATGTGGAATCGGGGGAATATTACTGGAACGCGGGCATGTTCATCTGGCGCGGCGACGCGGTGCGCGAGGCGTTCGAGCGGCAGTTGCCCGGCCATGCGAAAAGCCTGGGCGAGGCGGCGTCGGCGTACGGCACGGCGGATTTTGACGAGACCTTGCGCTTGGCGTTTTCCCGGCTGGAAAAAATCTCGGTCGATTACGGCATCATGCAGGCCGAGGGCGAAGCCGGGCGGGTGCGTTGCGTGGAGGGGGATTTTCGCTGGAGCGACCTGGGCGGCTGGGAGGCCTTCGCCGAAAAACTCGAGACCGACGCACACAACAACAAGGTCTACGGCCATTCCCGTGACTGGGAAGACGAAACCTGGGAGGAGTTGTGGCAGCCCCGCCGTCCCGTGTCCGATGACGATCCGGTGCATATCGGCGAGGTCTTCACCATGGACGCCAACGGCAACCTGGTCTTCAACAACCAGCCCGGCCACCGGGTTGCGATCCTCGGTGTCGACGATCTGGCCGTCATTCACACGCCCGACGCCACGCTCATCACCACGCGCTCCAAGGCCGAGGCGATCAAGCCGCTGGTGTCGAAATTACCGAAGGACGAATAGCGTCAATAGGCGTCATTCCGACGATGGGGAAGGATCTCTCGGGCGTTGTTGGAATCGACTTCGTGCCTGGATTTCCTGAGCCAGTACCGGAAAAAACTCCCGCCATTTCATCAACGAAATGTCGCCCCGGCTTGTGCCCAGGCGCACGATGATCAGGTCGCGCCTCGGGTCCACGTAGATGTATTGTCCCAAGTGGCCGCCGGCCCAGAACGCGCCGCTGCCGGGATTCATGATCCACCATTGGTATTGGTAAAAATCCGCGCTGCCGTTGGACGTATCCACTTCGGTGGAGCGGCGCACCCAGTCCGCGGGCACGAGTTGTCGGCCGTTCCAATCGCCGCTGTGCATATAGAGGCGGCCGATTTTCGCGAAGTCCCGAGCGCGGGCCGACAGGCAGCAATAGGTTTTCTCGATTCCGTCGGGCAGGCGGTCGACGCTCCAGGCCGCGTCGTATTCGGCGCCGAGCGGCGACCAGAGTTTATCCTGCGTGTAATCGGTAATGGTGCGCGGGGCGAGCACCCGCTTGAGAATCAGGGCCAGCAACATATTCTCGCCGCTGCTGTATTCCCACTTCGTTCCCGGCTCCCGCTTGAGTTTGAGGCGAAGCAGGCGTTCCTCCAAATTGTCGGCGTAATACCAGTAGGGGTGTTTGCGAAGCAGGGAGTCGCTTTCCTTGTAGCGGACCCCCGCCGTCATTTGCATCAGATGCTCGATGGTGACGCGGTCGAAACCGGCGTCGGCCAGCTCGGGGACGTAGCGCGACACCGGATCTCGGACGTCGCCGATCAGCCCGTCCCGGATGGCGCATCCGATGAGGATGGACGTGAAGGACTTGGCCATGGAAAACGACAGGGAACGGGCGGCGCGGTCGTGGCCGTTGTAATATCGCTCGGCGACGAGCACGTCGTTTTTGATGACCAGGAAGGCGAGGGTGTCGTTTTCGGCGAGCAGGTTGTCCAGGGAGACGTCGACGCGGCCGTCGAAGGTGATTCGCTCCGGGACCAGGCCGGTGTCGAAGTCTTCGGGGAATCGCCAAGGCTCGGTGGACGCGCGTAGGGGCCGCTCCGGGAAGATCTTGTAGTCGTCGACGCCGGAATAGTTGTATTTGAGCAGACGTCCGAACGTGCAGGACGAAATCGTCACGGCGACGGCGACGATCAGGACGACGATTGCAATGCGTGATCGCGAAAGGTGCATGCACTTAGTCCAAACGTTGCGTCGAGGGCTGTCAATTGCGGCCAAGGGCCGACAGGGGACATGGGAGGGGAAGTGATCGACATGGAAATTGAACTGCGCCCTTTTGCCTGGGGCGACGCGATCGCCGAGGAGGCGAGGGCGCTGCGGTTCGCGGTGTTTTGCGACGAGCAGGGCGTGGATCGGGCCATTGAGATCGACGAGCACGATCCGGGCGCGTCGCACTTGGCGGCGTTGGACGACGGGCGCGTGGTGGGGACGTTACGTCTCGTGCGCGTGGCGGCAAAGGGCAAAATCGGGCGCGTCGCCGTAGCCCGAACGCACCGCCGGAAAGGCGTCGGTGCGGCGATGATGCATTGGGCGATCGAGCAGGCGAGGGCAATGGGCCTGACCAAGGTCGTGCTCAGCGGGCAGATGGACTCGGGGCCGTTTTACGAGTCGTTGGGGTTCGTCGGCACCGGCGAGATCTACATGGAGGCGGGGATCCCCCATCGCTGGATGGTGCTGACGCTCTGAGGGCTTGCTCGCTCGTCGCTAGCGGCTAATGGGTGACGCGCCCGAAGTCGGAGGCGGTGACGCCCTCACAGAGCCGCGAACCGTAGTGAGCGGTTGAGCGCGATCCGGTGACAATCCATCGTTGTACGACTCTTCGAACGCCGCATTGCGTGGTCGAGACCAGATCCTTCGCTTCGCTCAGGATGACGATGGCTTTTCCCGCAAAGAAAAACCCCGCGGCGCGCAGCCGCGGGGTCGTCGTTTCCGAATCGGGTCGGGTTTAGTAGGCGATACCCACGATGATCGTGTTGAGGGTCACGCCCTTCTTGGCCAGAACCTCTTTCATGCTGGCCTCGGTGTTGCCCTCGGCGTCCGGGCTGAGCGCGTCGGCGTCGGTGATCACGATGATCATGCGCTTGGTGTGGCTCTCCCAGTTGATGCCGTTGGCCGTCTCGACCACGCCGTCGTAGAACGACTCGGGCAGGTCGCCGCCGCCGCCGATGGCCACGCTGTTCAGGAAGCTGGTGGTCGCCGAGGCGCTGGAGGCGTCTTCCAGATCGCCGCCGTTGGCCAGGCCGAACCACGGGCTGTCCACAAAGCCGTCCTTGTAGAAGGCGGCGCCGACCTTGGCTTCGGCTTCTTCGGCCTTGGCCAGGATGCTGTCGATGCTGTCGTTGATCTCGGCCAGGTCGTCACCCATGGAGCCGGTGGCGTCCATCAGGATCACGATGTCTTCCGAGCCTTCACCCTGCTGATTTTCGATCACCTCTTCGATGTCGCCCGGCACCTGCTCGGCGCCGTCGGACTCGATCACTTCGCCCTCACCGGCTTCCGGCGTGTCGTCGCCCTCGGGCTCGGTTGTGGTGTCCGGCGTGACCGCTTCCTCGGCCGTCTCGGTGGCCTCGCAGTCGATCACATAGCTTTCGCCCAGAACGTCTTCCTGCGCTTCCAGGGCGTCGGCCAGGGACTCGTCATCCAGTTCGTCCCGATCCAGGCCCAAGGTGTCCAGCAGAACGTCCAGGCAGATGCGGCCGTCTTCGCCACCCAGGGCGTTGACCGCTTCCTCGATCGCGTCGTCGGCTTCGTCGCAATTGATTTGCATCATGGCGATCGCCATGACGAGCACCGACAGGAGAACCGTCCACTTCTTCGTCATCATATTCCTGATCCCTCACTTACTCGGCCGATAATGCAAGACCGGCGGTTGGGAGAAGAGTTACGCGGGCGCGAATCTCGTCACACATGCCCTTCGTCTGGCCCGCTGTCCTTCAAACGGGGCGTATCGTACGACGTGGATATTAAAAGTCAATCGAGAAATTTGCCGAAGACCTTGAATTCAATTGCATAAAATCAAATCGGCCCGATCCCCATGGAGGTGTCGGGCCGAAAAGAAATAATGGAAATGACCTAATCGGTCAGAGTGGCTATCCGAAGTAGGCGGGGGCGTTTCCGGACTTCCACTTGATGTTGCATCCGGCGGAAGGTCGTTGATTTTGTGGGATTTCCCGGCTTTGGACCAGGGCTTCGAGGGCGGCCTTGATGTCCTCGCCGGTGGCCGGTCGGCCTTGGTCGGGGCGGGTGGAATCGAACTGCCCGCGATAGACGAGCTTGTGATCGGCGTCGAAGAGGAACAGGTCCGGCGTGCAGGAGGCGCGATAGGCCTTGGCGACCTCCTGAGACTCGTCGAGCAGGTAGGGAAAGGTGAATCCGACCTTCTCGGCGCGTTCCTTCATCTTCTCCGGGCTGTCGGCGGGGTAATTGCCGATATCGTTGGAATTGATGCCGACCACGGCGACGCCTTTGTCCTGATATTCCTTAGCGATTTCGGCCAGTTTGTCTTCGATGTGGATCACGTACGGACAGTGGTTGCACATGAAAACCACCAGCAGGCCCTTGTTGCCTTCAAAGTCGGCCCGCGAGTGCGTTTTGCCATTGAAATCGGGGAGTTCGAAGTCCGGAGCTTTCGTGCCCAGGTCCATCATCTGCGAAGTGACCATGACCATGTCTTATCCTGCCTTTCGCGAAAATTCGAAATTTCGGCCTTTATCAAGGCCGGTGCGTGCGGATCGCGCGTTCCAGTTTAGGCCCGTCGGGCTCCGGTGCAAGGTGACAGCCCACGCAATCCCCGTTGTTGTTAGGTCTGTTGTAAGGCCTGATGTCAGGCTCGCCAACCGTCCGGCGTCTATTTCCCATCGCCCAGGGCGCACGCCGCTGCTCCCGCGTCCTCGTAGACGGCGAAAGTATGGGAGAGGGGCGGCAGGCGCAGCGTCCCGGCGTCGGCGGTCGTTTTTGCCGGAAAATCCGGGACCCGGCCGTCGTCGGGAAGTTCCATGCTTTGTCCGTTGACGATGACGTCCCGGGCGTAGAGGTCCGAGGAGGTGACGCGATACGTCGTCGCGGCTTGTCCGGTCAGATCGGGCAGGGCGACGGTCGCCGTCCGCGTGCGGTTGAGGTTCATCGCCAGGACGGTCACGCCGCCGTCAATTCCCGGCGTGCAGTGGGCATAAAGACGCACTCCCGGGCTTGCGCCGTCGAATCGGGCATCAAGGACGCTCGGGCCCATCAGGCGCTTCCACAGAACGGCCAGCCAGAAATCCGGGTTGGGCGTCAGGTCGTCGTCACGGATCAGGCCGTAGTTGGAGCCGGAGAGGGTCTGGCGGATCATGACCGGCTGAGCCAGGCGTGCGAGGGACCCAAGCTGGTCCATCCACCAGAACGTGGAGACGAAGCGGTCCGAGATGCCCGGCTCCCCGCCGCACTGGGCGTTGCCGGTCTCGCCGAGCCAGACCGGTGTCCCCGGCGCCAGCGTCGCCCTCCACGAGTTCATTCGCCGCCCATGCACCCCCACTTCGTCGAGCACGCCGGGATCGATGTTCGAGTTTTTGTCCGTGCGGCGCGTGCCGATGGGGCAGCGGCGGGACTGCGTGGGGTAGTAATGCCAAGTGAGGATATCCACGTCGCCGGCCGCCTCGCGGATGAAGTCCTCCATCACGTACTTGGGTGCCTCGCCCAGAACCGGCCAGAACGCGCTGGACGGCCCGGCGACCGGCTTGCCCGGATCCAACTCGTCCACGAGCCGCCGCAGCTTTCGGATGTCGTCGGCGAATTGGGCGCCCGAGATGAGATAGCGGAATCCGTGGATGAGCCAGTAGCCGTTGACCTCGTTGCCCAACTCCCACACGGCCACGTCGTAGCCTTTGCGTCGGACGTGGGAGAGCAGCTTGCGGGCGTTGTCGGTGGTCCAGGCCTTGTTCTCATCGCGCGGTCCGGCGCCGGCGTTGACGGTAAAGAAGACGTCGAAGCCGACCGCCTTGGCGAAGTGGTCGATGCCGGCCATGAAATTGTCGGTGAAGACGAACTCGTATTTTTCGTTGGGCGGCTCGGCGACCGGGTCGTCGGACATGTCGTAGTAGAGTTTGTCCGCCTCCGAGCCGCCGATACGCAGATACGCCGGGGCAAGGGCGCGGGCCATGTTGCGCAAGCGCTCCCGACCGAAGTCGAAGGGTGCGACGCGCGTGCCGCCCACGCCGACCTCCACCTCGCCCGACTCGGACCACCAGTTGCCGCCCACCACCTGGGACGAATCGACGGCGACCGACAGGAATCGCGGATCGACGCGGGTGAAGGCGTCGTCCAGGTCCAGGAGCGCGGTCGCGCTCTCGTCAAAGTCCGTCGCGCCGCCGGTGTCGTCGTCATCATCGTCGCCGCAATTGGCGACGCCGAAGATCACCGAGGCCGACACGATGACAAGGGCGAGAAAGCCCCGCCGCCACGAACCGAACGGTCGGATGGAAGTGAGTTTGTCGATCGGCATACGGGGCGATTAGAGCGGATTCGCCGTCCGACGGCAAGGCGTCATCGACCGGTCATCCGCCGGCATAAACGGCCTCGACGCATGTGCGCCCGCTGGTCGGATCGCGCAAGACGGCGATGTGTTCAAAGCCGGGAAGGTCCGGTGAGCGGGGAGGGGAGACGTCGATTTCCAGGCCGGCCGCTTCGTCGAACCCTTCCAGCGCTAAGCAGCCGTCAGGATGCAAAGACGCACGGGTATTGCCCTCGCCCTCGTTTGGTCCCGACAACTTCCATCCCCGGCGCAGGCGATGGATTTGAAGATCATCGATCCGCGTCCGGCAAATGCCCGTCCGGGTTTCGGGGATCATGCGGCATTCGGACAGCGAAAGGGCGACGTCGTGCCTTGCGGCCAGACCGCGCAGATCGTCCTTCAAGACGCGGGAACTGAGGAAATCGCCGATGGCGCCGCAGCCGACGAAGAAGAAAATCATCAGGAAAATACCGAGCATCGGCCATGGGCGACGCGAGGCACTTCCCCTTTCGGGGCATGGATTTCCAACGCTCTGAAAACAAACAAAATAATGTCGCATTATATTCCCTTGTTAGCACTTTGGATCAATTCGGTCTTTGACGTACGTCAAGGGTTTTTCCCTTCAAATTTCATACGATGCAAGTGCATTGAGAGGGCCGAAAGGAGGTTCCAAATGCTGACAGACCTCCGTCAAAGAGCCGGGCCGCAAAAGCTCACCGATGACCTGGGGCGGGCCCTGGGTACCTTACCGATGTTCGTCATCCGGATCGATAGAGATGAAAACATCGCGCGCAGTCGGGGGGCGGGTTTACGCTGCCTGGGGTATGACTCGGAGCGTATGGCGGGCACGCCGTACTACCACTGGTTTCCTTATCTCAAAGGTGCGTTGGACGACGCGGCGGAACGAACCGACGGCTCGTGGCCGGAGGTGATCACGCACAAAGACGGGCGTTGGGAGTTTCGCCATTGGGTGACTCGCGCCAACGACGGGAGCGACGAGTTCATTCACGTCGCCGTGGGCAGTCCCGCCCAGCGTTTTGATGTGCAAATCGTGGCGGCCTCCGGGAAAACCAACGGCCACAACGGCCACAACGGCCACAACGGTCGCACCAACGGGAACGGCCACGCGGGCAAGTCGAACGGCGGTCGTCCGAGTCCGGACGGCGGCAACGGCCATGGCCGGGACAACGGTCGCCGACCGGTTGCCGTGTCGCCCGGCATCACCCGCGGCAACGGACACGGCAACGGGAACGGCGCCGGCGGCGGCTACGGCAATGACCACGGCGGCAACGGCGAGTCGATGGACTCCTCCTCGACGGCTCAAGGCGTGCGTTTCAACGACGAGATGCTCGATCGCATCGTGCGAGCCCAGGACGCCGAACGCCGCCGCATCGCCCGCGAGTTGCACGACGAAACCGGCCAATGGATCACGTCGATCCTCCTGGGGCTGCGTTCGTTGGCCGGCCGTCTGGACGATGCCCGTTCCCGGCGTCATGCCGAAGACCTGGTGTCCCAGGCCCAGAATTTGATGGAAAGCGTCGGCGGTCTGGTCAAGGGCCTGCATCCGACGATGCTGTCCGAATATGGATTCGCCGCGGCGGCCCGTTATCACGTGGCCGAGTTCCTCCGGCCCCATGACATCCAGTCCCGGGTGGAAATCCTGGGGACCATGGCCGGGGAACGCTTGAACGCGGCGATCGAGATCACCATGTTCCGTGTGCTGCAGGAGGCCTTGACCAACATCGTCAAACACGCCGGGGCCTCCTTCGTGAGCATCGTGGTGAACATGAACGAGGACGGTGTCCACATGGTGATCGAGGACGACGGCGAAGGCTTCAAGGCCGACAAGGTCGGTGATCAAAACGGTGAAACCGGCTACGGCATCGAATTCATGAAGGAGCGGGTCGCGCTTTTGGGGGGGAGTTTCGAGATCGAGACCGCGCCCGGTCAAGGCACGACCTTATTCATTCAAATTCCAACCGCCGGGGAGGTGAACCATGATTAGGATCCTGATTGTCGATGACCACGCCATCCTGCGCTACGGGCTGCGCGCCCTGTTCGACGCGCGGGCCGACATGGAAGTGGTCGGCGAGGCCTCGGACACCAGTGAGGCGATCCGCCAGGCCGAGGCCACCACGCCGGATATCGTGCTGCTGGACCTGACCATGCCGGGGCGAAGCGGTGTGCAGGCGATTTCGGAGATTCACAAGGTGTCGCCCAAGTCGCGGTGCCTCATCCTCACGATGCACGACGATCCGGTCTATCTGAAGAGCGTCCTGGCCGCCGGTGGGGCGGGGTATGTGGTGAAAAAATCCGCCCATAATGAATTGCTGACCGCCATCAAGACGGTCCACGAGGGTCGCTCGTATATCGGACTGACCCTGCCCACCGACGGTCTCAAGGAAGTGACGGACATCCAGGCGGCTCGGGCCAACGGCGGCCGCAACGGCAGCAGCCCCCGGTTGTCGCGTCGGGAGCGGGACGTGCTGCGTCTGGTGGCCCACGGGTTCACCAACAAGCAGATCGCCGAAAAGCTCTCCATCAGCCTCAAGACGGTGGAGACCTATCGCTCCCGCGTGACCGAGAAGCTGGGGCTCAAGCACCGCGCCGATCTGGTCCGCTACGCTCTGGATCTGGGGTTGTTGCAGGCGTAAAGCCCCCTCCCCGGTGATTTTCCGGATGATCCGCCCCGGCCTTCGCGCCGGGGTTTTTTCATGCCGAGGCCTTTCGGCGGATTTTTCACGACGGGTTTGTGGGCGGCGCAGGACGCCGGTTGTTCAGGCTTTACCCTCGCCGCGAAAACCCGATAGTATTGATAAAGATAATTGAGATCGTGTTCGCCTTAGCGCGTTCGGGTAAAAGCCATGGCCGACTTAGAACCGTTTCAAGCCTACCAACCCATCGTCGAGGACCTGCCGTACGGGGTGATGGTTTGGCACGCCTTGTCCGACAACTCGTCGGACCTGCGATTGGTGTACGCCAATCGGGAGGCGAGCGTGGGCCTGGATCGGGATTTGGCCGTGGATATCGGCAAGACGATCGCCGAGGCGTTTCCCCAAGCCCTGCGCAAGCCCGAGACCGGACGCCGGTTCGTCGACGTCTGGCTGGAGGCGGCGCTCAAGCAGGAACCGGCGGTTATCGAGGAATTCACGTTCGGCGCCCATCTGTTCCCCCGACCGCGTTACAACGCGGCGGTGGTGCCCTTGGGGGAGCGCATCGTGGCGTGCGTCTTCAAGGACATCACGCAAGAGCGCCTGATCGCCGCCACCCTCGAGCAGCGCGAACAGCTTTACCGGCGCATGGTTGAGACATTGCCCCATCCCGTCTGGCTGGCCGAGGCCAACGGCGAGGTGATCTTCCTGAACGAAGCGTGGCGCGTGCTCACCGGCCAGGCCCAGGCCGAATCGCTGGGGGCGGGCTGGTTGCAGGCGATCCATCCCGAGGACAAGGAGCGCGTCAGCGAGCTGTTCGCCGGGGAGATCAGCACCGCGATGGTGCAAAAGGGGCGCATGCGCGTGCTGGGCAAGGGCGCCGAGCGGCACCTGGAATACATCTTCCGTCCGGTGCGCGACGCGGTGGGACAGATCAGCCACTGGATCGGCGTGGCCACCGACATCACCGAGATCCAACGCTCCCAGACGGCCCTGCAAAACACGGCGGCGTTCCTGGATTCGATTATCGAAAACATCCCGGACATGATCTTCATCAAAGAAGCCGAGGAACTGCGTTTCGTGCGTTTCAACAAGGCGGGCGAGGATCTGCTGGGCATTCCCCGCACGGAGATGATCGGCAAAAACGACTACGACTTCTTTCCCCCCGATCAAGCCAAGGCGTTCAATGAGGACGACTGGAAAGTCCTGCGCAATCGCGTCCCCGTCACGCAGCCCGAGGAGCCCATCGACACGCGGGACAAAGGGCGGCGTTGGCTGTCGACCAAGAAGGTGCCGATCCTCGACGAAGACGGACATCCTTCGTACCTGCTGGGCATCTCGTCCGACGTGACCGCCCGTCGCGAAATGGAAGAGTCGGTGCGGCGCAGCGAGTCGCTCTATCGCATGGTCTTCAAATCGGCGCCGTACGCGCTGTGGATCGAGGACTACTCGAAGGTCAAGGAATTCGTGGACGGCTTGCGGGAGCTGAATGTCGACGACTTCGCCGGCCATTTCAAAAAGAACCTGGATCAGATCGCCCATGCCGGCAAGCTTATTCGCCTCATCGACATCAACGACGCGGCCCTGCGCCTTTTCGGGGTGCGGGCGATCGAGGAATTGCCGGGGGGCATTGCCGACGTGTTCACCAAGGCGTCGTCGGCGAAGTTCATCGAGGTGCTCTGCGCCGTGGCCGACGGCCGGACGCGGGTGGAAGGGCGCTCGACCATCAAGAAAAAAGACGGGAGCCGTCAGGAGATTTTCTATCGCTGGACCGTGCCCGACGAATTCAAGCGCAGCCTCGAACAGGTCCTCGTCTCGTTCTTCCGCGTCGACGAGTTGAGCGAGGCCTGATGTCGTTCCCCAAATTCCTTCGCGCGCTTCGCATAATCCGGCTGTTGATGCTCGCGGGCCTGCTGGCCTTGGCTCCCGCGTGCGGCGGCGACGATGACGACGATTCGTCCGACGAAACCTCGACGGAGTCGGATGACGATACTTCCGCGACGGATGACGACGACGACACGTCCGATGATGACGACACCGGTGACGACGACGTCTGCCCCGACGGCGAATTCGAACCGCTCAGCGAACTGCGCACCGACGGCCGATATTTCAAGGACGCCTACGACCGTGTGGTCCTGTTGCGCGGTATCAACACGGGCGGGCGCGCCAAGGTGCCGCCGTTTGTGCCTTGGGATGAACGGGACGGTTTCGACGACGACCTGACGGCGTACTACGACTTCCTGGAAGACTGGGGCGTCAACGTGATTCGCCTGTGCGTCTTCTGGGAGGCGATCGAACCGACGCGAGGAACCTACGACGAGTCGTACCTGGCCAAGATCGAGGCGCAGGTGGACGAGGCGGCCTCGCGGGGGATCTACGTCTTCATCGATTTTCACCAGGACATCTATAGCCGCATCCTCGGCGGCAGCGGCGCCCCGGCCTGGGCCCTGCCGAATCCCGAGATGGAGCCGATCCCGGCGGACCAGTTCCTGTGGGTCTTTCGTTACAACACCGATCCGCTGGTGCTCGACGCGTTCGACCACTTCTGGACCAACGAGGACGGGGTGCGTGACGCGTACGTGGCCATGGCGAAGGTCTACGCCGAACGCTTCGCCGACCGGACGCACGTCTTCGCCTTCGATCTGATGAACGAACCGTCCGCCGGGGGCGAGACGGGCGAAGATCTGGGTGCGTGGTACGAGGACTATCTGCAGCCGCTCTACGAGGAAATGACCGACGCGATTCGCGGCGAGGCGTCGCGATATGTCATGTTCGCCGGGCCGACCTGGCAGGAGGCGCTGGACCCGGAAGAGGCGGACCTGACCAAACCGGACATCGAAAACATGGCCTTCGCGCCCCACTATTACGATCCGATCGTCACCGCCTTCGGCACCTACAACGGCAAACCCGAACGCACGACCAAGGGGCTGACGGCGTGGGAGGCGGTGGGCGACGAGTTCGGCACGCCGGTGATCGTCACCGAATTCGGCACGCTCTCGTTGCTCGACGACGGCACGGCGGGGGCGTATCTGACGGACGAATACGACGTGTTCGACGATCTGTTTCTGAGCGGCACCTACTGGACGCACGAGGTCGCCGTCGAGCGCTGGAACAAGGAAAACGCGGGGCTGCTCAATCCCGACTGGACCGAACGCACCGACTACACCGACGCGTTCGCCCGGCCCTATCCCAAGGCGACGTCCGGCGTGCCGATCGATTTTCACTATGACGCCGGGACGCACGAGATCGCGTACACCTACACCACCGCCGATACGCACGGCGCGCCCACGGTGATCGCGCTGCCGCCGCGCCGTTATCCCTTCGCGCCGAGTGTCAGCGCGTCCTTCGGCGAAGGCGTGTACCATCCGGAAACGAACGAGGTGTGGATTTATGACCGGGTGTGCGAGCGCGGCGCCGATTACGGCGGGACGCAGACGCTGACGATCACGCCTTAGGCCACGCTTGCCGCGCGTCCCTACCCAATGCGCCATTCATGCACCGTGATGTCGATGAGCACCGGGCCCTTCGCGGCGGACCCGTCCTTGCGTCGCGGGGTGACGACGCGGGCGCGGGGTAGGGCAGGCCCTTCCATTCGCCGTGCTCTTGGATGACATGGGCCGCCACCGCGCGACGGCCGATCACATCGGCGACGTAGTCATGCTGCCGGAGCAGCCCGGTGTTCGGGTCCAGGTGAAAGACCTGCTCCCGGCAGTGCGTCGGGAGACTGTCGGGGAAGGTGGCGGCCAGCACGTTCGGCGACAACTCGCGCCAATAAATGTCTTCGCGCAATAGCAGCGCCGGCAGCGTGAAATAATTCCAAAACGCGTAGCCCGCGAAGTAGACCATGTCCAGCCGATCCCACCACAGCTTGCGACGCAGTCCGGCGACGCCATAGAAAAACTGTGCCCGAGGTTCGGCGCGTCGGACGCGGATCTGACCGTCGCCCTGCACGATGCGCGTCTCGTTGGCGGTGAACACGCCGAAGTTGTGGGAACGGTCGATGGGTTTGAAATCCACTACCGGATTGGCGATCTGGGAGACGACCTGAACTTCGCGAAACGGTCGCTGGCGCTTGAGGCGAAACGCCCAGCCGTTCACCGACACGAGGGCGTCGATTTTTGTCGAATTGCGCCAAAGGTCCTCGCCGCCGTAGGCGTCCAACATTTTTTGCGCGGTGCCCGTCAGTTTCGTCATCGGATTATCCAGCGAATCGTCGACCCCGCGTGGGCGTCGAGTGTGAAGACTATCAAGCCGTCGTCCATCGCAAACTTGGTGTTCGCGCCGTCGACGACCAACTTGGGGTCGTCGGCTCCGTTCGGCGGACGCACCGCGAAGGTGATTTCGCCGTCGGCGACGGGGCGATAGTAGCCCTTGTGCTCGGCGCTGTAATAGCTCGCGCCGATCAGCGGCAGCCGAATCGTGAAGTCGTCGAATGGCAGCAGGGGATCGATGACGACGCGTTCGGCGGTGGGGGCGAACCCGGCCATTTTGATCAGCGAGAGCAGGGGTCCGGCGTGGCGGTTCGAGTTCATGATCGGAAAATCGGTCATGGCGGTGAGGGTGAAGTTGAACGTCTCGCCGGGACGCTCGTGGTAGTGAGCGTTGAACGAGTCGGGCCCGGACCAGATGCCGTACCAGATGTCGGGATAGGCCTCGGCGTGGGATTTGAGGGTGGATTTTTCGAACAACTCCCACGCGCCGTCCGGGTCGTGCGTCGCCCAGGCCCACGTCGTCCAGGCGTCGATGGCCGACCAGGTGCCGCCGTTGGTGTCCGATCCGGGATCGAGCAGGGCCCCTCCTCGGGCGGCCATAGGGACAGGGCGCCGGTGGGCTCGGGATCGACGGTGTCAGTCTTGATCTTGTCGAACAACGCGGTCGTTTGCTCGTCGGTCCACGCGCCGCCGAGCACGGCCCAGGCCTGCGTGTCGACGAAGAGGCGGTCGTCGCCGAGCAGCGTGTCGTCGTAGCCAAGGTAGCCGCGCGCGGCGTGGTCTCCCATCCAGAGTTGTTGGAGGGCTTCGACCTGGTCAGCGGCGTAGTCGTCCATCTCGTCGGCGAGGTCCGCGTCGCGGCCACGCAGGAGATCCGCGACCTTGGGCAGAATCATCGCGGCGAATCCGGCGTTCAGGCCCGACTCGCCGTGGGCGATGGTTTGGATCGGTTTGTCGGAAAAGGCGACGAGCACGTCGTTCCAATCGCCGGTGCCGGATTTGATCAGACCGTGCTCGCCCAGGCCGACCTCATCCCGCAGATGCGTAAACGCGCGCCGGGCGTGGTTTTCGATGGTGCCCGACTCGCCGGCCGATTTGGGATAGTAGGCGTTGACCTCGTCGAGGAAGGCGAAGTCACGCGTCGCGGCGAGGTATTCCTGCAGCGCCCAGAGGAAGAAGAGATCCAGGTCGCTGGACAGGGCATGGATGACGGCGCCGGACTGCTTGCCGTGGCCGAAGTAGCTGTAAGGCAGTTTGCCGTTGTCGGCGTTTTGCGAGCGGGCCATGAAGCGCAGCGCGTCCTTGGCCAGATCCGGTCTGAGGTAAATCAGCGGCACGATGGAGATGGCAAAATCCCGCGGCGCGCCCATCGCGCCCTGGTCCATGGAGTAGGCGCTGTTCTGGTCGATAACGTGGGCGTCGTAGTAGTCCTGATAGACCGACAGCCCTTGCAGGTAATAGCTGTGCCACGCCATTTCCCGCGAGAGCCAGGGTATGTCGTCGGCGACGAATTCCATGCGCGCCATGGGGGTCTCGGACGCCTTTTCGTCGGCGAGCCATTGGGCCTGAGCGGCGATGATGCCTTCCACGTCGTCCGCGTCCGCGTAGCCGTAGAGGTAACGGCGCGCTTGGTGGCCGTTCGCATCGAGTTGCCCGCGAAAGACCAGCGCCGCGCCGGTGTCCCCGCGACGTTCGAGACGGTGCGTCCGTCCGCCGATCCGTTGAAGCCCGCCGGATGGTCGAAGTCGTCGCCGAGGAACGCCGCCTTGTCCGCGCTCCAGCCGATTTCACCGCCGTCCAGGGCCGCGAGGAAGGTTCGTTTGGGGTGGTAATCCTTGCCGTCAGGCTCGTCGGCGGGGGGGATGCCGTCGCCGATGGGAGTGTAATCGGCATAGAGGTACGCTATGCCGCCCGCGTCGCCGACGCCGGTGGAAAGGGTGAATTCCTTGTTGAAGTCGGCGCGACGTTGCTCGTAGTTCTCGCCTTCGCCGGTGGTGATCAGGGCAGGCAAGAGCTGATGCATCTGCGCGCCCCAGTAGACGGCGTAGGGGAGGTCCTCGCCGGCGGCGTCATCGGCCGACACGGTGTGCAGAATCGCGGCGTCGCCCAGAGGAGAGATGCGCGTCGTCTCACGTAGTTTCCCGTCGCTGACTTTCTCGAAACGTCCCATCCCCAGTGTGTAGACCTGCGTTTCGCCTTCGTCGGCGATGGGGTCGGCCAACGTCGCGACGGGCCCGTCCTCGCCGGGAATGTAGACGATCCCTCCGGCGAAGTCGCCGGATTCGGGGCGGTAGCGATTGACGATCTTCGGGCCTCGGGAGAAGTCGTAAAGCTGGACGTAGCCGCCGTTGTGGGCCGTGGCCACGACCGCGTCGTTGCCCAGCAGGTGCCAGTGGTCGGTCGAGGTTCCCGCGCTGACGAAATATTCAGCCCGTGGATCGTGGACGTGATCCAGATCGTAAAAGTACGCCGGGTCGTCCGATGTGCCGATCCATTCGCCGAAGATTCCCGAGCCGATTTCGGATGCGCAGACGGTGTACAACGCCGGATCTTCAAAGGCCGCGTCGGCATGGGCGACATCGTTCAGGCAGGCACCGTCGTCATCGTCGTCACCGGTGTCGTCGTCTGTGTCGTCGTCGGATTCGGTGTCGTCATCCGAGTTCGCCAAGGCATCGTCGGACGAGTCGTCGTCATCGTCGCCGGCGCACCCCGCCGACAGGCCGGTCGAAACCGTCAAGGCGAGCAGAATCCACAGCCATTTCCACTGTCCGGGCATGAAAAGCGTCCTAAAAAATTTCGTTCGGCGACTCTAGCGCCAAAAGCTGCATTGGCTCAATGCGGTTCTTGACCTGCGTCAAAGCTTTCGAGGCCCGGATGTTGTTGAATACGAACTGCGAAGAGTGCTTCATGAGCTTCTCCTCTCCTGAGAGAGTCGGCCGACTGAGCAACGACCGACTCGCGAAAAAGCCGCCTTCCTGGCGGCAGGCAGTGTGGCGGGATGTCGGGTCTCGCCACTTTTCTTTTCTACTTTTCTTTGGCCGCGCGGTACAAATCTCCCCGGGTTCTATCATGGCCGCGTCGTGCGTTGACGGTTAGGATGACCATCGACCGCGAAGGTTCGCGGGGTTATTCGGGAGGGAGGGGAAATCCCCATGAGTGAAGGACAAGGATCGACCGGCAACGTCATTGCCGCCCTGTGCAGCTTCTTCATCCCCGGCTTGGGGCAGCTTCTCCAGGCGCGCCTGCTGGCGGCGTTCGTGCAATTCGCGCTGGCGGGAGTTTTGTGGGCAAGCTGTTTCATGGGCTGGATCGTGCATCTTTATTCCATCATCGACGCGGCGCGCTTCAAGGCCTGATCTTCCGGGGGGCGTATCGCGGGAAATCCTCTTTCGCCTTGACCGGGCTTGGGCGCCGTTTCTATGCTGCCCGTGAGAACAATCAGCGTGGAGCGGCTCCTTGGCCCGTCACAAACTGCCACATATCGCCGCCGTGCTGGCGGCCGCCTTCCTGCTGGCCATGGCCACGGCGTGTTCTGATCCGTTTTCCTATACGCTGCCGCCCGACGTCTCCAAATGGGCGACGCACAAGCGCCTGCATAAGACCATCGAAAACCTCCCCGAGCCCGAACGCACCCGTATGACGGATTTTGTCGCGCGTCTGTCGGCCGATCCGCCCAAGTCGCTGCCGCCCCGCACGATTCGCGACGCGATCAATGCCCAGATCGAATACGAGATGGACCGGACTATCGCCAAGGCGGAGGCCATCGCCGAGGCCGAGCGGGTGCGTTGCGCGAATCGGTTCGCGCTGGACAAGATCGAGCAGTACGTCGACCTGCGCGTCGTGAAGATGTCGTTCGAAAAGGCCAAGCCCGATACCCCGGAGACGATCCGCCTGAGCCTGCAACTACGCAATCGCGGACCCGCGCCCCTCACGCACGTGGCCGGGAAGCTGACCTTCGAGCAGGGCGGCAAGACGATCTTCGAAATCGGATTTAAGCACGAAGGTAAGCTGGGGCCCGGCGACGCCCTGTCCTTTGACCGAGGCATTGTCTACGACCCCATTCAGGAGGCCCACCGGCTTATGGCCGAAGCCATCGAGGCGGACGGGCTGATCGCGGTCTGGCATCCCGACATGGCGGCCTTCGCTGACGGAACCACCTACGAAATCAAGCCGATACCGCCCCTCGCCGAGACTTGATTCAGATCAGTCGTCACGCCAGCGCCATATAAGCGTCAAGTTTGCGCCAAAGTTTTCGCCAACAATTCCGCTTGGCCGAATCGCGGCCGGGCTTCGTTTTTTTGAGCATCTAAGACATCCATGCGTTTGCGCCACCGATTGTCGCGCCGGGCACGGGCTCGGGCGGTTGCGGAGAAGGTATGACGGTTCTCGAACTCGCGGTCGTTGTGTTGGTCTTTCTGGCGACCTTCGACCTTTGGGTCGGCGTCACCAACGACGCGGTGAACTTCCTCAACTCGGCCCTGGGCTCGTACGTCGCCAAGCGCCGCACGATCTACATTGTCGCGACGATCGGCATTCTGCTGGGCGCGTTTTTGTCCGACGGCATGATGGAAGTGGCGCGCAAGGGCATCTTCAATCCGTCGTTCTTCACCATGTCCGACGGGCACCTGGACGTCCGGGCGATCGTCATTATTTATCTGGCCGTGATGATCACCGACGTCATCATGCTGGACTTCTTCAACACCTTCGGCCTGCCCACCTCCACGACGGTGAGCATCGTCTCCGAGCTATTGGGCGCGTCGATCGCCGTCGCGTTTTTTCGCTACACGGACCACAGCCTCGTCGCCGCGGGGGAGGTGATCAACGCCGGAAGCGCGATCACCATCTACGTCGGCATCCTGCTGTCGGTCATCGTTTCGTTCACGGGCGGAGCGCTGTTCATGCTGCTGGTGCGCAGCTTCTTCACGCACGACGTGAAGCGGACGTTCAAGTATTACGGCGGCGTCTGGACGGGCATCTGCTTCGCGGGGATGCTCTATTTCGTGATTTTCAAGGCCGGCGGCCATGCGTCGTTCATGACCGCCGATGTGAAGCAATGGCTATCGGCCCACTCGTGGCTCATCATGGGCGGGGTTTTCCTGGTGGCGACCGCCATCGCCCAGACGCAGGCCCATAGGCCCGAGCGCGTCTTCAAGGTCATCATCCTGACGGGCACCGGCAGCTTGGCGGCGGCCTTCGCGGGCAATGATCTGGTCAACTTCATCGGCCCGACGATCGCCGGGTATCAGGCCGTCTTCATCGAAAACGTGGACATGGCCGGCAAGGTGAAGACGCCGCTGTTGGGACTGTTGGCGGCGGGCATTCTGATGGCGCTGGCGTTGTGGAAATCAAAGAAGGCCCACTCGGTGTCCGACACGGAAATCCGCCTGGCCTCCAACGGCGACGGCATGTCTCAGCGCTTCTCGGGTTCGTCCCTGGCCCGGGCGATCATCACGGCCAATCGTCTGGTCTTCAAGATTCTGCTGGTGCTCACGCCCCGTGGGTTGGTGCGTCTGATGGATGGGCGCACGCGCCGCCCCGACCCGAACAAGGAAGTCGTCGAGCCGCCCTATGACCTGCTACGGGCCACGGTCAACCTGACCGCCGCCAGTGTCATTATCTCCATCGGCACGGCCAACAAGCTGCCCCTGTCGACAACCTACGTTTCGTTCATGGTGGCCATGGGCGCGTCCCTGGCGGATCGCTGCTGGGGGACATCCGCGGAGGCGACGGAGCGGCGCGTGACCGGCGTGCTGGTGGTCGTGGCCGGATGGGGGCTGACGGGCGTGTTGGCCTCGACCGGCGCGTTCATCGTCGGCGGGATCATCTGCGCCCTGGGCATCGTGCCGGGCGTCTCCGCCATGCTGGTCGTACTCGCCTTCTCCCTGTGGCACATGGGCCGCCGCCACGCCAAGACCTTCAACGTCGACGACAACATCAACGGCATGCTGCAAAAGGCGGTCGGGTAGCCGGGTAGTCCCGGCGGACTGACGGGCGCCTCCGCGGAGGCTGCGGCGCCCTGCACGCCGGCGCGTGGGTCGGCAGAGCCTTGGTGGAAGTCGCTTCGCTCCAGCCCTTTCAGAGCCGCGAGCCGTAGCGAGCGGGTGACGGGGACGTTGTAAGCGGCGGCGTCAACCCTTCAGAGCCGCGACCATGAGGGGGCAGGTTGTTTCGCCACGGCGGTAGATGTATGGCCGAAATGATGCGGCCCACAGGACCGTTGCTCACCCCGCCTTACGCCATAGCGCCGCCGCCGCTTCGTCCAGATACCACGTCGCCTCGCCGTCCGTCGGATCGACGCATTTGACCGGGTAGGTCTCGGGCGGGTCGTCGCCGGTGAAGACGGTGCGGATCATCTCCGCCTTACCGGCTCCGGCCACCAACAGCCACACCCGCGCGGCGGCGTTGATCATCGGCGGCGTGAACGAGAGCCGCGCGTAGCCCTTCTCGCCTGTCGTCACCAGCGTCGATGTCTCATGCACGCCGGGTTGGCCGGGAAAGAGTGACGCCGTGTGGCCGTCGTCGCCCATGCCCAGCAGGATCAGGTCGAATCGGGGAAAGCCGGTCGGCATCGCGAAAAATTCCCGCAGATGGGCCTCGTACTGCCGCGCGCCCTCGGCGGGGGGGAGAAGGCCGTTGAGCGGGTGGACGTTGCCTTGAGGCAGTTTGACGTTGTCGATCAACGTCTCGCACGCCATGCGGAAATTCGAGTCCACACTTCCCGGCGCCACGCACCGCTCGTCGCTCCAAAACAGATGCGTCTTTGTCCAGTCGATGCGGCTTTGAAACTCTCCGGTCGCCAGCAGGCGAAAGAGCGCCTTGGGTGTACTGCCTCCCGAGAGGGCGACGGTGAAGCGCGAGTGGTCCGCGGCCGTGCAAGCGTTGGCCGTGGTCACGAAATTTTCCGCAGCGACCAAGGCCAGGCGATCGGCGGTCGGTTCGATCAGGACCTTGTGGCCGCGCCGTTCGGGCAGGGACGCGCTCATGGTCGCCTCCATTTGCGCCCGTCGGCCGCCATCATCTCCATGGCCTCGTCCGGGCCCCAGCTTCCGGGTTCGTATTGGGGGATGGACTTGATGCGTTGCTTGCTCCATCCCTCGGCGATCTGGTCGACGAATTTCCACGAGGAGATCACGCCGTCGGTGCGGGGAAAGAGGGTCGCGTCGCCGACCACCACGTCGAGCAGCAATCGCTCGTACGCCTCGGGCGCGGTGTCGCCGTAGGCTTCGTAATATTTGAAGGTCATCTGCTGGTTGCGGATGTCCATGCCGACGCCCGGATGCTTGGTCGAGAAGATCATGCTCACGCCTTCGTCGGGTTGGATGCGCAGGATCAGCGCGCTGGGCGAGGGCGGTTCGACGACCACGTCGCGAAAAAGCATGTGAGGCACTTCGCGATATTGGATCGCCACCTCGCTGACGCGCTTGGGCAGGCGTTTGCCGCTGCGGATGTAAAACGGCACGCCGGACCAACGCCAATTTTCGATATGCACCTTGAGGGCGAGGTAGGTTTCCGTCATGGAATTGCTCGCGACGTTTTCTTCCTGCAAGTACCCTTTGACCTCTTCGTCGTTCTGCGTTCCCGGGCCGTATTGGGCGCGGACGATGTGCGTCTTGATGTCCTCGGGTTTGATCGGGCGAATGGACCGCAGAACTTTGACCTTCTCGTCGCGGATGGACTCGGCGTGGAAGGAATCGGGCGGCTCCATCGCGACCAGGGAGAGCACCTGAAGGATGTGGTTTTGCAGCATGTCGCGCAGGACCCCGGCTTCCTCGTAGTACCGCCCCCGGTCGCCGATGCCGATGGACTCGGCCACGGTGATCTGCACGTGGTCGATGTAGCGCCGGTTCCACGTGGGCTCGAAGTGCCCGTTGGCGAAACGCAGGACCAGGATGTTCTGCACCGTCTCCTTGCCCAGGTAGTGGTCGATGCGAAAGACCTGCTTTTCGTCGAAGACGTCCAGGATGTGTTTGTTGAGTTCCTGAGCCGATTCCAGGTCATTGCCGAAGGGCTTTTCCACCACGATGCGCGGCCAGCGCTCTTCCTTGCTTTCGGAGAGCCCCGCCGATTGCAGATGGCGAACGATCTTGGCGTAGAAACTCGGCGGCGTGGCCAGGTAGAGGATGCGTTTGGCCGACGCTCCCTCGGTGGTCTGCATCCGGTCGAGGAGAGCGGCCAGATTGCGAAAGGTGGCCGCGTCGTTGAAGTCCAGGTGGGAGTAGAAAATGGACGCGATGAATTCGTCTTTGTCCTCCGTGTCGCCGTCCTCCAGTTCGCCGAATTCGTCGAGCGCCCGGGCGGCCATGTCGCGATATTCCTCGTGGGACAATTCCGATCCGGCCGCGCCGACGATATGCACCGGCCGGGGGATCAGCCCCGCTTTGTAGATCTGAAAGAGGGCGGGCAGGAGCTTGCGTCGCGACAGATCGCCCGTGCCGCCCAGGATGACGAACACGCACGACTCGGCGCACACCGGTTCGTTGTTGATCCCCGGGATGCTGTAGATGCCCGATTGCACCGGTTCCTCCTTGCGCTATTGAGAATTAGTGTCCGGTGTCCTTGGACTCGGGGGTGACGTCGAGGATCTTTTCGACCGCGTGACCTCCGAACTGATTTCGCAGACCGGCGATGACCTTTCCGGCGAAGGACGATTCCTGGCGGGAGCGGAATCGGGCCAGCAGCGAGAGGGTGATGACCGGCGCCGGCACGTCCAGATCCATGGCCTCCTGGATCGTCCAGCGGCCTTCCCCGGAGTCGGCCACGGCGTCACCCAGTTTGTCCAGATGGGGATCGTCGGCGAAGACATTTTCGCACAGCTCCAAAAGCCAGGAGCGCACCACCGATCCCTGGTTCCACAGGTGGGAAATCGCGTGCAGGTCCAGGTCGTATCGCGACGCTTCGAGAATTTCGAAGCCCTCGGCGTAGGCCTGCAACATGCCGTACTCGATGCCGTTGTGGACCATTTTGACGTAGTGCCCGGACCCGGCGGGGCCGCAGTAATGGTAGCCGTCGGGCGGGGCGAGGGTCTTGATCGCCGGTTCGACGATCTCGAACGCCGCCTTCTCGCCGCCCGCCATGCAGCAGTAGCCGACCTTCAATCCCCACACGCCGCCGGACACGCCCACGTCGACGTAATGGACGCCGGACTCCTTGGCTTTCGCGTGACGGCGGATGGTGTCGTGAAAGTTGGAGTTGCCGCCGTCGACGATGACGTCGCCTTCGGAGAGCAGGGGCAGCAGTTTGTTTAGGGTCTGTTCGACCGGGTCGCCGGCCGGGACCATGATCCACACGGCGCGCGGCGGGGCCAGCTTGCCGACAACGTCCTCAAGGGAGGTCGCGCCCACGGCGCCGGCCTGGGCCAGCTCGTTGACGGCGTCTTGGTTCGGATCCCAAACGACGACCCGATGGCCGTCCGGCAGTAGGCGACGCACCATATTGCCGCCCATGCGCCCCAACCCGATCATCGCAATATCCATGGTCATCAGCCCCCTTGCATCCGGGCGCCGACAAAGCGCCCAACGCGCGCATCGTCGCACGGACGAGCGCCAGCGCGCAAATGGTGGTTGAAAAAAATATTGCCCCGAACACAAGGGGCGCGCTAGCCTGAGGCAATACCAAGAAGGTCCGACGATGAAACAATTGACCGTATTCCTGACCGCGTTTTCGCTATTCATCGCGCTGTCCGGTTGCGCCGGCGGGGGCGACGATGACGACGAAGAATCGCACCTAGCCGACACCGACACCGACACCGACGACGACGTAGACGATGACGACGACTCCGCAGCGCCGGACGACGACCTCGACGACGACAGCGCCGACGATGACGTAGAACCCGAGGGGCCGTGCGGGGCGACCGCCGTCTACGCCGCGGACGGCGAGTGCGTTTATCGCCTGCGCGCTTGGGAGACGGGCAAATACGGTGCGTCCATCGGGTATCGCGCCATGGATAGGACGTTGCTGATCGCCTCCACTGTCGGCCGTGATCTGACGCTTTTCTCCCGCCCCCTCGACGAGCCGTCCGCCGCTTGGGATGTCGAGACTGTTGCGAGCTTCGCGATAACGCCGTCCATGGCCGTCGATGGCGCTGGAAACGTTCATCTGGCGTTCCAGGACTTGCGGACAGACTCGCTCGCCTACGTCACGAACGCGTCCGGCGCTTGGGTTTTCGAGACCGTGGACGCGATCGGCTGGGATTGGAAAATTAACCCCAAATCGCACCCTTGGTTGAGGACGAAAATCGCCGTGGACAACGACGGCGGGGTGCATGTGGCGTATGTGCGACCGGCCGATCAGGAGGTTTTGTATGCGGTCAGAAAGGACGGCGTGTGGACGACGCAGGTTCTCGAAACCGGCGAGACGCGCTGGGACGGCTCGGAGCCGGTTTGGGAGTATCCGGGGAAGTGGCTGGAATTGGCTGTCGACAGCGCCGGTGCCGCGCACGTCATTTACAAGACACACTTCGGCCGCAGCTTCAGCGGCGAAGGGCGCGAGACGACCTATGCCGCGAACGTGTCGGGCAATTGGGAACTACAGCGGTTGCCGACTGTGTTTGACGACAAATCGTCCGACGCGAGCATCACGGACGTCAATTTCCCCCATCTTGCGATCGACGGGACCGGTCGGCCCGCCGTAACGTTCACGACCGACGACGACTTGATGTACTTCGCCGTGTACGACGGCAAGACGTGGGCCTTGCAAATGGTTAGCGAGAAGAAAATCAGCGATACCTACGATCTGATCTTCGATGCCGGCAATCGCGCGTTGGTCTTTCCTCGTGCGTGCCCCGGCTCGGCCGTCTCCTGCTATTTCGAGCAGGACGGCGAAAACTGGATGCGCCGGGAAATGGACTTCGGCGACGTCCACGTCAAATCTGCCGACGCATTCGAATTCATCGAGGCCGAATCAGGGAATCTGCAAGCCGTCGCGACGATCGCCGACAGTGCCCAAGATGTCCATCTAACGCACTTGGCGTCAGGGTCGACCTGGACAGCGGAGGATCTGCCGCGACCGACCGAGGAGTTCGGCTCCGATCTGCGGTCGATGGACGGCGAGGGCCACGCCCATTTTATGCATTGGAAGGACGGCGCGTGGCGGCATGTGGAGTTCGACGGCCGGGAATTTACCCACCAAACCGTGTCGCTCGATACGCCGCCCGGGAACGGGGCGCGAGACTTTATCGTCACGCCAAGCGGGGATCTGCATCTGGTCTACAAGCCCGACCATGACGCCGACGAAACGTACCACCTGCGGCGCGTGAACGGCGAGTGGGCGTTTGACGAGTTGTCGACCGGCGAGCATTCGCTGTACAGCGTTGCGCTGGGCGTCCTGCCCGACGAGCGGATCGCGTTTTTGGCCGATGTTTGGAAGTCGGAGTATTCCAATATCCAGTTTTTCACGCCCAACGGTGGCGATGGTTGGTCGGGCGAGTCCAGCAACCTGCCGGGAGCCTCCTGGCCGGTGAGACGGTTGCCGTTCGACCAAGACGGGTTCGCTCACCTCCTGTATTTCGCGGGCGGGTTAAAATACGCGACGAACACGACCGGCGAATGGACGACGCAACTTATCCCGAGCACGAAGACGGACGATGTGACGTTGGACGATTACGTCGTGTCAGCCGACGGCGCGATTCACGGCGTGACCGAGGATCGGGAGTCCGGGCGGCTTGTCTACGCGACGAATGCTTCCGGCGATTGGGTGGTGGAGTGGGCTTCGTCGAAGTTCGTCGAGGCGCATAGCGCTAGGATCGCGATGCAAGATGACGAGGTGCATGTCGTTTACGGCGTGGAATCGGTGCTGGAACCGCGCAAAGGGGTGGTCCTGAGTTCGCGAATCGACGGCGAGTGGCAGGATCGGATCTTGGAGGTGGCTGACGGCCAAGTCCAAGAGTTTTGGATCACCCCCGACGGCCGGATGCACACCATCACGTCGTCATTCGGCGGAACCTATTACAGCGTTTACGAATAAAGCGAAATTGAACAACAAAAAAAGCCCGGCGCCGTTTGACGTCGGGCTTTCGCATTTCTTGGAGCTGGTGTTTAACGCGCCAGCGTCACCTCCGCCTGGCCGGAGGCGTCGAAGGTGATCGATTTTTCGATCATCTCGTCGGTCGTGGTGTCGTAGGCGGCGACGGTGATCTTCTCGCCGGGGACACCGGCCAGCGTCAGGTCGATGGCGTCGGCCTTGGGCTCGATGGCCAGGAAACGCTTGTCGGCGACGGTGACGAACTTGCCCGTCTCGCCGATGAGCGACAGCCCGTTCTCGAAGATCGGAGCGGCGACAAAGTACCCGTGATCGTAGAGGTCTTCAAACGGCGCCATCTCGTACGGACCGGAGACCTGCGTCGCCTCGCCGGTGCGCCAGTTGTAGAGCACCATCGCCTCGTCGATGCCCAGGTCGCGCGACAGATCCAGGCTCCAGTCCGTCACCTCCGCCGGAAAAGTTGAACATCTTGCCCACGTCGCTGAACCCGTAGCCGATGGCGGCGTATCCCCGGTCGAAGATGCTGCGGTCCGGGTGCTCGGAGGCGATGTGGAAGGCGGCGATGTAGTTCCAACGGCCCAGATCGCCCCGGTCCGAATAAGTGCTGACCGTGTAGGGCCGCGCGTTGGGCAGGAACATCGGGTCGACCGGCGTGGCGGGCACATCGGGCTTGAGCAGCAGCCCGTCCTCCATGCAGGTGTGCATCAGGATCTCGCGGCGCATCTCGCCGACTTCGTCCGAAGGGCCGACCATGCCCGCCGACAATGAGCTGATCAGGGCCTCGGCCTCGCCTTCGTCCTCGTTGGACTGGAAGTTGTCCTTGAACGGCCAGACGCCCACCGCCTTGGCGATCATGTTCACCGTGTGGAACTGGGGCCAGAAGGATTCCTTGGACCAGTTGATGTGGTAGTCGATGGAGGTCCGCAGGGTGGTGATGATCTCTCCCCGGTCGAGGACGTCCATCATATGAGCGGGCGAGGACATGCAGTTTTGCATCGTCAGGCCGGCGTCATCGACGGCGCCGGTGAGCCAGTCCATGTACTGCCGCGCGTGACCCAGGCCGTTGCGCATCCAGGTCACGCCCCAGAACTGCGTGACGAGCCAGTCCTGTTCGTACGTGATCACGCCCCAGCTTTTCGCGTCGGCCATGAAGTGGTCGAATAGATCCTGCCCCATCGGGAGGACCATCTTGTCGTCCTCGTTCGCATAAAAATCGTAGTCGTCCAGATACCAGTTGTTCGGCGAAAACCAGCGATTGTGCAGAATCAGCGGCAGGTCGATTTCCTCCTGGAAGTCGGTCAGGCCGTCGGGGAACATCTCGGGCTTGGGTTCCCACAGCAACAGGCCCGACGCGCCGGTCAGCGGCCCGCCTTCCTCCTTGTAATACCACCACGAGTCGAGCTGCATGTACCGGATGGGGATGTCCCGGTCGTCCGCGTCGTCCTTGACCGCGAACATGGTGTCTTCCTCGTTCATGCCCGGCTCGGTGTTGTAGTAGTAGTAGCCGCCGTTGTCCGTCCAATAGCCCAGGTAGGACAGGCCCATGTCGGCGTAGCGGTCGGGGACGGTCTTGCCGTGGTCCTCGCGCATCAGGCGGCCCCATTCCTCGATGGTCGCGTTGATGCCCGGGCCCTCGACCATCAGGAAACGGTGCGTCGTGCCGGCGGGGATGGTCTCCAATTCGCCTTGCAGGCCGTGCTCGATCTCGCCGTCGCCGCGCATAATGACCGTGTCGAAGAAATGGTCCATGGGGGAGAAGACGATCACGTCCAGGTCGTCGGACCAGAGCACCAGCGGCCCCTGGGAGGGGATCGGCTCATAGAAGGGCGGCATCATCGGGTCGATGAAAAAGGTCATCATGTACTTGTATTTGTCCGCGTCGAAGTCGACGGGCGGGTAGGCATAGGAGGGCTCGTCGAACTTGCCGGTGGCGGCATCGTCGATCTCATCGTCGATGGTGTAGGTGAAGACGGTGTGTTTGAACGGCGAAGGTTCCGTATCGTCATCACCGGTATCGTCGTCGCCCAGGTCGTCGTCGGAGGTGTCGTCATCCGCGTCGTCGTCATCGGTGTCGTCGTCGTCCGCGGCCTGATCGTCGTCGTCATCGTCGTCGCCGCCGCAGGCTGTGACCCCCACAACCAGACTCAGCAATACCATCAATACAGAAATCCAACGCAACGCACGCATTGTCCACTCTCCCCAGGATAATCTCAGTCGATGAAGTCTGTCGGCGGGGCGGCGTCGCGCGTTGACAGAGGCCCGACGGGCCGACTATCGTCAAGTCGCTCACTTTGCCCAGCCGCCGATCGCGCTAATCTTGATGCAATCCCCGTCCGGGTCAACCGCATTTGTCGGATTTTGTCCTGAAAAAGGCCAGGCGCATATGAATAAAGATCAGATCACCGCCCTGTCCCTGGAAAAATTCTATCTGGATTTGAATTTCATCATGGCCTGCTTCCAGGAGGTGTTGCGGGAACTGGGCGAAATCGACCTGGCCGACCGCCTGCCCTGGGTCACGCGCGGGGCGGGCGGCCGGGAGCCGATCGACTCGTTGGATGTGGAACTCCAGGCCTACGCCCTGGCATTCCAACTGCTGAACATGGTGGAGGAAAATACCGCCGCCCAGACGCGACGCATGGTCGAAAACCAACTGGGGCTGCTGGACGAGTACGGCCTGTGGGGTCATCGGCTGGCGCAGCTTCGCCGTTCGGGCCTGGGCGCGCCGGAGATCTTGGAGATCTTCTCGCGGGTGCATGTGGAGCCGGTGCTGACGGCCCACCCGTCCGAGGCCAAGCGGGCGTCGGTGTTGGAGCAACATCGGGCGCTGTACCTGTTGTTCGTCGAGCGGGAAAACAACCTGTGGACCAAGTCCGAGCAAAAATCCCTGCGTGACGAGATGAAGGCGGTGCTCGAACGCCTGTGGCGGACCGGCGAGATTTTGCTGGAAAAGCCTGATCTGTCCGGCGAGCGACGCAATATGATGTATTACCTGCGGGAGATCTTTCCCCAGGTTCTGCCGCGTCTGGACCGGCGCCTCAAGCATAGTTGGGAGGCGGTGGGATTCGACAGCAGCCTGCTTGACGAACCGGGGGCGATGCCGCGCCTGAGCTTCGGCACCTGGGTGGGCGGCGACCGGGACGGCCACGCCATGGTCACGGCCGACGTGACGCGCGAGACCCTTCAGCAGCTTCGGGCCTCGGCCCTGGACCTGCATTGGGAGAATTTGCGCGTGCTGGCCCAGCACCTTTCCCTCTCCGATTTTCGCCAGAATCCGCCGGACGAATTGACCGAGAGCGTGAAGCGCCTGTCCGAGGAACTGGGCCGGGCCGGCGCCAAGGCGATGGCGCGAAATACGGACGAGCCCTGGCGCCAGTTCGTCAACCTGATGCGCGTGAAGCTGCCGGGTCGCCACGATCCGGGCCTGCCGCCGCCGACGTCCTATCGGCGTCCTCGGGAGTTGCACGAAGACCTCAAGCTGCTACGGCGATCGCTGCTGGCGGTCAACGCCCACCGGCTGGTGGCCATCGATCTGATGCCGGTGATGCGCGCGGTGGAGGTCTTCGGATTCCATCTGGCCTCCTCGACATCCGCCAAAACAGCGGGCTCCACGACAAGGCCCTGGCCCAGCTTCTGGCCTTCGGCGGCATCCCGGAAGGGGAGTCCTACGCCGACTGGCCCGAGGAGCGGCGCATGGAATTGCTCGTCCGGGAACTGGCCTCGACGCGCCCGTTTTGCAAGGACCTGGACGGCCTGGAGGGGGAGGCGAAGACGGTTCTCTCTTGCTATCAGGTGCTGGCCGAGCACGTCGTCGCGTGCGGACCGGAGGGCATCGGCTCGCTCATCGTGAGCATGACGCGGCGGCCTTCGGACATGCTGGCCGTTTATATTTTCGCGCGGGAAGTCGGCCTGTTGCGCAACACCCCCGCCGGACCGATGTGCCCGCTGATGGTGGTGCCGTTGTTCGAGACGGTGGCGGACCTGGAGGCGGCGCCGGAGACCATGCGCGTCTTTCTCGACCATCCCGTCACCAAGGCGTCGTTGCGCGACCGGGGCGAGCACGCGGTGCAGGAGATCATGGTCGGCTACTCGGACTCGAGCAAGGGCGCGGGCGTGATGGCGTCGCTGGTGGAACTCCACCGGGCGCAGGTGCGGCTGTCGCGGGTGGGACGGGAGTCGGGCGTGCGCCTGCGATTTTTCCACGGCCGAGGCGGCACCATCAGTCGCGGCGCGGGGCCGACGGGTCGTTTCCTGGAGGCTCTGCCCCGAGGCAGTTTCGACGGCGAGATGCGCGTCACCGAGCAGGGCGAAACCATCGCGCAAAAATACGCCAACCTCAACGCGGCGACGTACAATCTGGAACTGCTGTTGGCCGGGGTGACGGCGGTGCACGGTCCGAAGCGGGAGTTGGAAAGCCTGGAAGACCGCAACGACGTCGTCTTCGAGCGATTGGCCCAACGCAGTCAGGACCGCTATCGGGAATTCCTCAACGCCGACGGATTCATCCAGTTTTATCGCGAGGCGACGCCGATCGACGCGATCGAGCATTCGCGCATCGGATCGCGGCCGTCCCGTCGGACGGGGGCGCAATCGCTCAAGGATCTGCGCGCCATCCCCTGGGTCTTCGCCTGGACGCAGTCCCGGTTCTATCTGCCCGGTTGGTACGGCATCGGCACGGCGCTGACCGAACTATTCGACGACGACCCGGACAGCATCCGGTTTGTTGCCCAGCAGATGGACCAGGACCCCTTCTGGCGCTACGTCATCACGAATGTGGAGACGAGTCTGCTGTCGGCCAATCCGGACATCATGCGCGCCTACGCCGAACTGGTGAATGACGGGCGCGTGCGCGAATCGTTCTTGGATTTGGTCAACGAGGAATACCGTAAGACGCACCGGACGGTGGATCAGATTTTCGGCGCCGGCATCGAGGCGCGGCGGCCCCGCCTGTGGCGCACGTTGCAACGTCGCGACGGGGCGATGGAGATGCTCCACGAGCGCCAGATCCGGCTGCTGCGCACCTGGCGGGAACTGATTGACGGCAACAAGACCGGCGAGGCGGAGAAGATCATGCCCAAGGTGCTGTTGTCGATCAACGCCATTGCCAGCGGTCTGCGCACCACCGGCTAGCGGGCCTCGGGCTTGTCGGTCGGGCCCGGTTGGGCCTCGGGCATCGTGTCGGGCGGCGCGACGGTTTCGACCACGCGCTTGCGTTGGAGCAATCGGCGCAGTCGGCCCTTGATGCCCAGTTGCCAGAGAATCGCGACGGCCCAGCGATAGACGCGATTCAACTCCGCGATCAATTCCAACCACATTCGAATCGACGGGCGGTGGCGATAGACGTTGACGATCGTCTCTTCGTAGCTGCTGGTGCCGAAGCGACGTTTGTACTCGGCGTCGCCGTATTCCAAATCGATGACATGCACGCCCATTTCGTCCGTGTACAGATGCCGCACCAGCTTGAACAACAGCAGCAGTCCGGGCGAATAGGGCGAGTAGGTGCGGTCGTAACCCGTCTCCATGGTGTTGTAGAGGTCCCGATGGCGATAGCCGTAGTCGAAGGCGATCGGCGTCGAGCCGCACCAGAGAATCGTCCCCAAAAAGAGGCGGTTGCGCGCCAGGTTGGCCATCCAGCGATGGTCTTCGTCCCGAAGGCGAGGACCGAGTACGTCGCTTTGCCAAGCTTTGGGCCGCGACCGTCCGAGCAGCGTGGTGAAATTCCTCCACGTCCTCGGGGCGCTCAAAAAATTGCAGTCGTACCTCTCCCAGCTTGCCCAATTGCCGCTCGTCTCGTCGCCAGCGCTTGATCCACTTTTTCGAAAAGTGCTCCTCGTACCGGCCGATCAGATCCGGGTCGTTGATCAGGTGGCGCACCTGCGTCTCGACGTTTTTACGATCCACGAACCAACGGGCGGCGGCGGCCGTCTTTTCGTCGTGGAAGAAGTCGTAGAGCGAGCCGGTCAAGGGAACGGCTTGGAATGAGAGCCCGTCGATCTCCGGGAGGGCGTCGAACAGCCCGTCGACGAGGGCCCGGTAGGCGTCCGGATTCGGCGGGATCGGCAGACCGGGATAGGCGATCATGCCCATGCGCACTTTTCGGCCGAAGATCGGCATTTCGGCGACGGTGAACGCCAGGCGGTGCGTGGCGACGACGACGTTGAAAAAGCCCACGAAGCCCATGTCGTCCCGCAGGGCGCAGGGGTAGACGCGGCGGCGGTTCGTGGGTTGGCGATGGGCGTCGAACCAGCCGTAGGTGTGGTAGGGATTGCATCGCTCGGGTTTGGTTTCGAAGGTGCGCCAACGGGTGATCGTTTTGTGATCCAGCTCGTCGGGCCTCAACGCCACGAGTTCGTATCGTGGCTGCCCCTCCAAGCGCACGTCTCCGTCCACCCATCCGGCGTCGGAGTCGTCCTCGATGCGGGCCGCATTTGTCGCGGCCTTCTTATGAGTGTCTTCGTTTTGTCGCCAATCCACGCTATAGTACCCGGAATTCAAGACAACGCGGTTCCTAGTATATCGACGATCGAGGCGAAAGTGTTGAGTAAGGTCACGGTTTCGGCGCGAAGTCTGGGCCCGTCCATCGATCGGCGTATTTTCGGGCATTTCCTGGAAAATATGGGGCGGTCGATTTACGCGGGCGGATTGCTCGATAAAAACGGCCGGCCCCGCGCGGAAATCATCGACAAGATCAAGGCGCTGCATGTCCCGTCGCTGCGGTGGCCGGGCGGATTGTTCGCCGACGGCTACCATTGGACGAACGGCATCGGCGAGCACCGGCCCAAAAAACGCAATCTCTACTGGGGGCAGTTCGGCTCCTGGTTGGGGCCCACCGACCTGAACCAATTCGGAACCGATGAATTCTTGCAGCTTTGCGAGCACTTGGGCGCCGAGCCTTACGTCAACATCAATTTCGCCAACGGCACGCCCCAGGAGGCGGCCGATTGGGTTGCGTATTGCAACGACCGTCCCTCGGGCATCAGCGGGCGATTGCGCGCGGCCAACGGCCACGACGCGGCCTACAATGTGCGCGTCTGGGGCATCGGCAACGAACAGTACGGATTCTGGGCGTTCGGGCACACGACGGCCGAGCGCTACGCCCGGCGATATTTGGAGTTCCACCACGCCATGTCCGAGGCGGACCCGGGGATTACGCCGGTGGCGGTCGGCGCGACCGAGATGTGGCCCAATTGGAACCCGACGGTGCTGCATATCCTGCAGGAAAAGCTGCGATACCTATCGATGCACGTCTACCTGCCCGGCACGAATGTTCCCTACCTGCTGATGCGCCTGCCCAACAACGCCAAAACGCACTACGCGCTCTCGGCGGCGGGGTACGAGATGTCCCGGCAGATTCACGCGGCGGCCGACCAGATCACGGCGGAGTACGGGCGGGAGACACATGTGCGCCTGGCGGTGGACGAGTGGAATCTGTGGTGGTGGTGGCTCCAGGCTTACAAGGTGTGGTGGACGATGCGCGACGCGGTGGCGGTGGGCGGCATGTTGGGGGCGCTGGTGGAGAACTGCCAGCATGTGGCCATGGCCAACATCGCTCAACTGATCAACGTCCTCGGCGTGATCCGCACTTCGCCCACGGCGGTGGTCGCCACGCCGCTCTACCATGTGTTGGAGATGTTCGCCTCGACGCTTTCGGGTTTCCGCTTGGAGACGCGCGAGGAGGGGCCGAAGTATTCCACGTCCAAGCTCGGGGGCATTCCTGCCGTGACCGATGCGCCGATGACGCCGGTCTACGCCTCGCTCGACGGCGACGAGGTGGGCATGATCGTCGTGCAGCGTTGCTACGAGCACGGCATGGTGATCGAGTTGGAGGCGCCGCGAGTGCGTGTCGAGTCGGTGCGCATCCTCTCCGGTCCGTCGCCCGAGGCCCGCAACGACTTCGAGCATCCCGACCGCGTCCGCGTGCAGGACGTGGAGACGACCGGCGAGATCGGCGGCGTCACCCTCGACATGCCGCCGGTGAGCATCGCGGCGGTCAAGGGGCGGGTCGTCAAGGACTGATTGGGGACAACGGCAACGTGTGATACGACCCATCGCGAAGAGCCGTGGACAATCGCAATGTCATTCCGAGCATCGCGAGGAATCTCTCGTTCGATCTTCGAGAGCGTCAGGCACAAAGGACGAGAGGTCCCTCACTTCGTTCGGGATGACAAGCCGGCGTGGCGGGATCCCGCTACTTCTTCCGCCCCTTGACCTTATACCCGTATTTCCGCTCGGCCTGTTTGGCGACCTCGTCCGTCCAATGCAGGTCCTTCTTGGCCAGCAGGCTGAAATCGGGGTCCAGGCGGCCGCTTTCCAAGGCGAATTCGGTGTAGGCCTCCATCAGTTCCTTGTATTCGACCGCCTCGTCCTCTTCCTCGGCTTCCTCTTCTTCCACCCATGACGGCGCCGCCGCGTACTCGTACGGGAAAGGCACGCCGGGCTTCATGATCGCCCAGATCACCTCGCTGATGCGTTCGACCTGATCGGGCGTGGACCAGTCCTGTTTCGCGGAATATTCGGCGAAGGGCAGGTCGGCGCCGTTGATGGCGTAGGGCACGTTCGACGGGATCGCCTCGTAATCCGTATCCAGAATCTGCTGCGTCTGGAATAGGTCGTACATCGGCGCGGTGTAGCGGTCGTAGTTGGTCATCGGCGGCATGCCCAGGATCAACTCGATCGTCATCCACATACCGGCCATGGAATACTGCACGTTGGAAATATGGCCGCGCTTGGCGTAGGGGCTGACCACGTTGAAGGGCGAGCGGAACACGTCGATGTGGTCGACGCCGGACTGGGGATCATCCTCCAAGATAAAGATCGCCGTCTCGGGCCAGTATTCGCTGTTGATAATCCAGTCCACGAGCATGCCCATGCCCGCGTCGTTGTCGGCGACCATGTATTGGGGCGTCGGCTTGCCCGGGTCCGAGCCGAACGTGTGGTCGTTGGGAATGCTGATGTACATGAACTGCGGGAAGATCCCCGCCTCCCACTCGCGGATGACCTCCATGGCCTTGAGGCGGTCGGAGACGGCCTGGTTGTAGAAGCCGTAGTTCAGGTCCATGTACGGGGCCAGACGGCCGATGTCCGAGATCGTGCCCACCACCTCGCCGTAGACCCGGAAGGAGATGTCGTTTTCGAGCATCTTGCCGAAAACGGTGCCCGAGGCGGGGATGGCGCCGGGCTCCACGCCCGTCAGCAGCGTCCAGCCCTCGGCGACCCAGTTTTTCTCGATGTAGTTGTTGGCCATCACGCTGGTCGCCCAGGCGTGGCCCATATCCGATTCGCGGGCCTCGACGTAGTAGTTGTCGCAGAAGGAAAACTCGGCGGACAAGGCGTGGAGGTTGGGCGTGTACGGCTCGCCGAAGACGGTCAGGCTCTCGTCGCCCTCGGCGCCTTCGTAATCACCCATGACCTGATCGTAGGTTTTGTTTTCCTTGAGGATCACGACCACGTGCTTGATCTGCTCGGAGGGCTTGCCCCGCTCCTTGGGAATGGGGGAGTCGAAGTCTTCTTCCAGATCGTAAAACGTCGACGGCCGCAGGTTGTTTTCGTCGACCATCTCGGTGTAGTCGGCCAGGGTCTGGGCGTTGGGAAAGACGATGGATTCCACCGACCCGCGCAGGGCGCCGCCCTCCTTGGGGAAGGCTTCGTCAAGCTGGGCGTTCTTGCCGCTGGCGCCCGCGCCGATGCCCTTGGCGGTGATGACGTAAATATCGTCGCCGTCCACCACCAGATCCTCCGGGTACCATTCGGTGGGGATCTTGCCGACCACTTCACCGGCCGCCAGGTCCACGACGAAGATGCAGTTATATCCCGCGGACGCCACCAGCAGATACTTCTCGTCGGCCGAGAGCGTCGCGCCGGTGGGCATGGCGCCCAGGCCGTCGGTTTCCAGGTCGTCGTAGAGGGGGATCACCCGCGTGACCTCGGCGGTTTTCAAATCCACTTCATGCACGTCGTCCGTGTCGCCGCAGACCACGTACGCGCTTTTACCGTCCGGCGAGAGCACCACCGATTCCGGGTTCTTGCCCACGGGCACGTCGTCGATGAGCTTGCCGGTCTTCAGGTTGAACACCGACGCCGACCAGGTGCCCCAGTTGGCGGTGATGGCGCGATTCGTCTCGGGGGAGAGGGCGATGTCGTAGGGATAGATGCCCGTGCTCATCTCGCCGACTTCCAACCCCGAGTCCAGATCGATGATCTTCACGCGCTTGCCGAAGGCGAGGGTGACGTACAGCTTCGTCTCGTCGGCCGACAAGGCCAGATTCGTCGGGTAGCCGAAGGCGGAAATCTCCGTGGGCGAGCCCTGGGGAATGCCCGCGACGAGCATGTATTCCAGGATCTTTTCGTTGGAGCCCAACGCGACCCACAGCTTGTCGCCGGCGGAGTTGACCACCAGGCCGCCGAAATGCCGGGGAGGCTGCGCGAATTGACGATATGCATCGTCTGGGAATCGATGGTGATGAGGTTGGGAGTGCGCGCGGTGGCGGTGTAGATGTAGTCCAGGGTCGGGTGCTTGGCGATGGAGATGGGATAGCGCTCCACCGTCACCCGCTCGCCGACGGGCGACAGGGCACGGCCGTTGTTCAGGATATAACGGCCGTCCTCGGTGGGGCCGGGGCGCATGGTCGCCTCGTCCGAGACCGTCGGGTCCTTTTTGATGTCGTCGTTTTCGCTGTCGTCATCATCGTCCCCGGCGCTGTCGTCGTCCGATGTCGCGGCATTGTCGTTGTCGTCGTCATCATCGTCGTCGTCCCCGCCGCCGCAAGCGACCGCGATCGACAGAACCAGCGCCAAGGCCAGCGAGGAGAGCAAGATCATCCAAAGGTGCCGTCGGCGATTTGCCGTCATCGTGGGGGTCTCCATGTCGTGCCTCCGCCTCAATCGAACACGCCGTCGGGCGGATCGGGTAGAAAGATCTGCAACAGATTGACGAAGGTCTCCAGGAAGCCGCGAATGGAGTCTTCCTGGATATCGGTGAAGAACGAAGCCACGTCGATCGTGAACAGATTGCCTTCGGGGATGAAGCCCGAGATGCCCAGCGCCTCGAGAACCGGGTTGGCCAGGGCGAGCGCCATCTCGTTGTAGTTCTCCGGATCCGGGTCCAATTCCGTGCCTTCCAGGAACGCCGCGCCCCAACCCTGAGCCATGGCTTCCAGGCCCGCCACCAGCGCCATGTCGGCTTCGGAGAACTGGCCGTAGGTCGGCAGGGTGAACGGCTCGCCGCTGTCCCATTGCTCGTTCTCGTTCAGGTCCGCGTAGCCGATGACGTCATCGCTCTGGTCGTCGGTTTCGGCGCGCACCAGGTCCAGCGCCTGCTGGAGTTGCAGCATGCCCAGACCCAGGTACGTGCGCGACTGGTCGATGCGCTCGAAATAGTCGGGATCGATGCCCAGAAAATTGGGATAGGACGGATCGTTCAGAAGGCGGTCCAGCAACTCGACGATGATGGAGATCGTTTCGATCGTCGAGTCGCCCTGGTCCAGGTAGTAGCCCAGGTTCGTCAGGTACGTGAAGCTGAAGTCCAGGTGCATCGATAGGAGGATGCCGCCGCTGCCGTCGAAGATGTTGGTCACGCCCGTGGCCGCCACGCGTTCGGCCGCGTCGAACTCGCTGCCCAGGTACGCCGCCGGTTCCAGGCCCAGGAAAACGGGGACGCCGTCGATAAGGAACGGCGCGTCGTCGTTGTCGGCCAGCCAATCGTTCGAGGCGCGGGTCGTGCCGGCGACCGGGCCGAAGTATTGGTCTTCGAGGATCTGAATGATGCCCCGCAGCAGTTCCCGATTGGGGTCGACTTCGGCGGTCAGGCCTTCGGGCGGGGCGACGTTATCGCCGGCCAGATATGTGGACACCAGGGAGATCAACTCCCACGTATGCAGTCCCCCGGCCAGGGTGCGACCGTAGTGGGCCTCGCCGTAGCCGGGTTCGAGGGCCAGCGCCTCGTCGAAGGCCAGGCGCGCTCCCGCGGGCTCTCCGGCGATCAGCAGGCGGCGACCTTCGTCGACCCATTCCTCGGCGGTGAGGTCGTCGTCGCCGGTGTCGTCGTCCGTCGTGTCGTCATCGGTCGTGTCGTCATCGCCGGTGTCGTCATCGTCGTCGTCCACACTGACCGTATCATCGTCGTCGTCGTCCACGTCGACGGTGTCGTCGTCATCATCGTCATCGTCGTCGCCGCAACCGCAGCCGGGCAGCACGACGGCGACAGCCAGGAACGCCGCCGCCAGCGCCGCTCGCCGCCACCACTTCCGCGCGTTCATAGACGTCTCCAAATAAGTGCGGTCTCAGGTTTCCGACGCAGCCTACACACACGAATTGCCGCGTGTCCAGGTCAACACCGGGCGACGCACGTTTGTCACAGTGTCGGGCAATCCCCGTGATCCGGCCCGGTCCGCGCCCCCTTCTCCAGGAGGCGCGGACCGTTCGTGCGCCGAATGGTATTCAAGAGGACACCATTTTATCACGGAGACGAGGCGCGCGTCATCGAAAGAACCTCGCCGTGGATTTGCCGTGACGATGTTTGAGCGCGCGTTCGAACTGGCACTGAGTGCAAATATTGCTTGATCCGGCACGGTCCCATGCACTAAGATCGGCGAGTTGGCCCTCACGACAGTTGAATGTCCATTCGAGGGCCGTTTTCCACGCGTCTCTCGGGCCGTACGTTTACAATCTGCTTTGCCTAAGGAAGAGGGATATGTCTCGAATCGCTATCGCCTTGTGTTTGAGTGCGCTTTTGGCGCTGATGTCCTTGGGGGCCACCCAATGCGGTCCGCAGGTGACGGACGGGTTTGTGGAAATCAAGGCCAGCTCGTATTTCATGGGCAGCCCGGAGGGTGAACTGGGCCACCGTCCCAACGAGACGCTGCATCCGGTGAGCATCACCCGCCCGTACGAGATCATGGCCGAAGAGGTCAATCAAAAGGAATTCGAAGGCTTGATGGGCTTCAACCCCAGCAAGTTCACGGCGACCATCGGCGGCAACCTGCCGGTCGACTCGGTGAGTTGGCTGGACGCGGTCGCCTACGCCAACGCCAAGTCCGCCGATGCGGGCTACGATCCTTGCTACACGATTTCCAACATTGTCTGCGACGACGAAACGCCGGCCGCCGACCCGGCCGACTGCGCCGACAAGGGCGGCCTGTCTTTCGCCGACGTGTCGGTCAACGCCGCGACGATCTATGACTGCGAGGGCTTCCGCCTGCCCACCGAGGCGGAGTGGGAGTTCGCCGCCCGCGCCGGCACCACCGGGCCCCTGATCAACGACCGTCAGATCAGCGAGCTGACCTGCAAGGTCGACGATCCGGAAATGAACGCCGTGGGGTGGTACTGCTTCAACTCCGGTTACGAGACGCACCCCGGCGGCGAGAAGGAAGCCAACCTTTGGGGTCTGTATGACGTGCACGGCAACGTGATCGAATGGACCAACGACCTGTACGCCGACGACATCACCTCCCAGTCGGTCGATCCGGTCGGTGCGGCCGAGGGCCTGTTCCACTCGGCGCGGGGCGGTGCTTATCGGTACTACGGCCCGACGCGCAGCCGTCTGGCCTTCCGAGGCGCTTTCTCCCAGAACCATCAGGTCGCCCAACTCGGCTTCCGCCTGGCCCGCACCCTGGGCGGTTCGGCGGACGTGGCGAGCCTGCCCCTGCCGGCCCGTCCCGTCGCCAAGCAGGCGGCGAACAAATGGACCCCGGTGCTGCCCGACGTGTTGCCGTTCACCATCGATCGGGACGACGTCGGCACGCCCTTGACCCAGCAGGAGATCGGCGATTTCACCGCGCTGATTACCGGCTTCTACAAGGAGACGGAGTACTTCAGTTGGGCGATTCGCCAGAGCCACGGCATGGCCGCCGGCCTGGGAATGCCCGATTACAAGGTCTATTGGCAGGACACGGACGTCATCAAGGTCGGTGACGACATCCGCTTCGAGCACTACGGCGGCGCCGACAATCTGGTGCTGCGTTCGATGAAGATTCTGCTCAACGCGTCGGCCCTCTATTTGGAAACCGGCGACTCGGACGTGGGCTATCTGGTGGAGCAATACTCGAAGGGGCTCGTGGCCATGGCCATGGCCGGCGAGTTTACCGAGGACGATCCGGAGCACTACCTGCAAATGCGCGCCGCCTTCACCGTCAACCACGAGTACACCGAGGACGGCCGCCACGCGATCGTCGACTACGATCGGGTCAAGGATCACGAGGTGTATAGCTGGAACGCCCACACGATTCCCAACGATCACAACCCCTACTGGGGACCGATCTGGATGCGCACGATGCGCTCCAAGGACGATGTGCCTCATATGTATCGCGTGGTGCCCTGGCTGCGTCGCGTGGCCGAATCCGGCGCCGACCAGAACGTGCGGGACGCGGCGGCCACGGCGGTGGAGTACATGGAAGGCTTCGCCAGGGACATCATGGAGACCGGCTACTACATCCGCACCAAGGACAAGTACGGCAACGCTTTGATTCCGTTGTCGGAAAACGGCTACGTGGTCGATCTGGCCAGCTTCGAGGCCTACGACAAGTTCTCCGAAAAGTCCGAATGCACCAACAAACTGGGCACCGGCCTGATCGCTTACGGCGATCCGCTCTACAACGACTGCGAGAACGGCGGCGTCGGCACGCTCTATGAGTACGTGGCGACGCTCCAGCACTATTTCAACTACGCCATCGTTCGCAATTTCCATCTGGCCGCGATCGCCAACGCGCTGGTGGCCGGGGAAAACGACATGGCCGAGGAGATGCTCTACGGCGCCGTCGAGCGGGCCGACGCCATGCTCGCCGACGAAGAGGAAGCCGCCAAGTATCCCGAATGGTGGGCGGACTCCGCGGCGTTCATTCTCGCCTCCGCGGCCACCGGCATGCCCTTGACCAGCGAGGAAGCCCGCCTGATCCAGGAGCAATACACGGCCTCGGCGCTGCATTACGTGGACAAGGTCGACTGGGACTGGTGGGATCCGGCGGTCGGCGACGGCACCAAGCGCTTCGAGCCTTCCCGCGACATGGAAGGCGGCGGGGTGGCGATCCGGGTGCCCGAACTGCCGTACCTGTTCGAATACTGCGCGTCCCCCTACCGCAGCAACAACGGCGTCTCGCCGGTCAACTGCGACGTGGTCCTGGACCCGGACCGCTGGGGCGAGACCGGACTGGAATAGCGACACCACGCCGACGAACTTCCGCATCGGTTCGCCGACGATCCTCCTTACTTTCCCCCGCCGGATCGGCGGGGGATTTCTTTTTGGGCGAATCCTTCGCGCAGTAAATGCAATTAAGTTGCAATAGCATCTCGATTGCGATATAGGGCTCTTTCTTTTTCACGAAAGGAAAGGGTCATGCCTGAAGGACGTCCGACATCCAATGATGCAAATTCCGAAGACCGGCGGTTGCCGGTGACGGTCCTCTCCGGGTTTCTCGGCGCGGGAAAAACGACGCTGCTCAACCATATTCTCCATAACCGGGGCGGGCGCCGCGTGGCGGTCATTGTCAACGATATGAGCGAGGTGAACATCGACGCCGCGTTGGTGAAAAAGGCGGCGCCGAGCTTTTCCCGAACCGAGGAAAAGCTCGTCGAGATGACCAACGGATGCATCTGCTGCACGTTGCGCGAGGACCTGCTGATTGAGGTGGCGCGCATAGCCCGCGAGGGGCGGTTCGACTATCTGGTCATCGAATCGACCGGCATCTCCGAGCCGGTGCCGGTGGCCCAGACATTTACCTTCGAGGACGAAGAGGGGCGCAGTCTGGAGGAAATTACGCGACTGGACACGATGGTGACGGTCGTCGACGCGGTGAATTTCCTCAACGATTACCGAACCGCCGACGATTTGACGGAGCGGGGCGAGTCACTGGGGGAGGACGACGAACGGACGGTGAGCGATCTGCTGATCGATCAGGTGGAATTCGCCGACGTGATCGTCGTCGGCAAGGTGGATCTGGCCGGAGAGGAGCAGACCGGGATTGTCGAAGCCGTGGTGCGTTCGCTCAATCCCCGGGCCAAGGTGGTTCGCGCCGAGAAGGGGCGGGTGGACCTGGACCGGATCCTGAATACGGGCCTGTTCGACTATGACGAGGCGTCGTCGTCCGCGGCGTGGATGCTGGAATTGCAGGGCGAGCACATGCCGGAGACGGAGGAATACGGCATCTCCAGCTTCGTCTACCGGGCCTTTGAGCCCTTCGTGCCCGAAAAAATTCACCGGTTCTTTCGCGACGAGGAGCGTCTGGCGACGGTGATCCGGTCCAAGGGCTTCTTCTGGATCTCGAAACGGCCGGAGTTGGCCTACGAGTGGTCCCAGGCCGGGGGAAGCTGTGACATGCGCGCGATCGGAACCTGGTGGGCGGCCACGCCTCGCGAGTTCTGGCCGCCCGCCGACGAGACGCAGCCCGACCAAAGCCCCGAGTGGCATCCCCTCTACGGCGACCGACGGCAGGAACTGGTGTTCATCGGGCAAAATATGGACAAGGACGCGCTCGTCGCCGCCCTGGACGCGTGCCTCGTCGACGGTCCGGTCACGCACGTGCCGATGCCCGATTGGGCCGACCACGCCAATCCCTTTCCCGATGTCGTGGTTCGGTACGAACCGGAAAACGAAGAGGATACCGAGGCGGTGGTCTAGCCGCCTCGGGGAAAAAACCGACAAATCCTGAACCTCGGATATGGACCGGGGATTATTTTCAAGTATCGGAATAGGAGCCTGTGGATAAGTTTAGATCCTCCTTTTCGCGGTGAAAAATTGTAACCTTTCGGGATCATTAGAAGAAAATGGTCCCGTTATTTTTTCGGTAATTTTGACGTGACGAAGGCCGTCGAAGATGTCATGATAAATATTAAGCTCAATCTCCTTGACAAAACCTATGGGAATGCGGTTAAAAGCGCGTGATCTGACTTGGATTCGGATCGTGGAGATATTGCCCGGATAGGCGTCGAGAGAAACTTTGCTCCGACGCTTTTGATTTATCCGACTGGAGGGTCGAATATGCGAAATGTGGGTTTCGGCGTGACCGGTAAACTGGGGCTGGGCATCGTTCTGGTGCTCGCGCTGTGCCTGGTGTCGGCGACCGGCGCCTTGGCGCAGGACGCGACGGACGTCAACGAGGACGCCGCGGACCAGGACGGCATCAACATGGAACTCTTCCAACCGTCGATCTTCGGCGGCAAATTTCTCGCCATCCAGGATTCGTCGACTCTGACGCGCTGGAGCCCGGGAATCGCGGTGATCGCGGACTACGCGAACTCGATCCTGACCGACCTGGGTGACAACGACGAGCCGGATTTCGACTACATCAGCCAGGTGTGGACGATTCACGCCATGGCCGCGTTGGGTCTGTGGGACTGGCTCAGCGTCGGTGTGGACGTGCCGTTTCATCGTTCCCGCAAGCGTGACCTGGACGACATCCGCTTCCCCATCGAGGACGTGACCGTCAACGGCGCTCAGCTCGAAACCTGGGATGAGGTCGGCGACATCCGCGTCGAGGCCAAGGCCCGGGTTCTCAACCAGGAAGACCACGGCATCGGCCTGGCGATCGCGCCGTATGTGCTGATCGCCACGGAGATCGAGAATCACTTCCTGGGCGAGAATCGCACCACCGGCGGCGGTTCGTTGATCCTGGACTACGACTTCGGCCCCGTCACCCTGGGCGCCAACGGCGGCTACCATGCCCGCGGTCGCAACGACATGCTCGGCACCGAGATCGGCGACGCCTTCACCTTCGGCCTGGCGGTCGGCGATCAGTACGACAACGGCCTGGGATGGTCGCTGGAAGGCTGGGGCCGCGCCTATGACGTGGAAGACTCGGGCACCTTGGACGGCACGCCGGTCGAAGTGACCGCCACCATCAGCTACCAATTTCCCAAGCACGGTCCCAAGCTGCTGGCCGGCGCCGGCCCGGGTGTTTCCCAGGGCGCGGGCGCTCCCCAGTATCGCCTGATCGGCGGGGTGAGCTACTACTACCATCGTGACGATCGCCCGACGACGCTGTCGATCCGCGTGGTGGACATCGAAACCGGCGAAATGATCCCCAACGCCGACCTGACCATTTCCAACACGGCCGGCACCACCACGTCCCATGTCGCCGCCGGCGGCGCCTGGAGCGGCGAGGTGGAAAAAGACACCTATCAGATCCAAGCCGAAGCGCCGGGCTACGAGACGGACACCAAGACCGTCTTCGCGCCCAAGAACGCCGACACGGGCGTGGAAATGCGTCTGACCAAGAAGGTCGAGCTGAAGACCATGCTCAGCGTCTCGGTCAGCGACAAGTGCACGGGCGAGGTTCTGGACGCCTCGGTGCGCGTCGGCACCATGGCCTACAACACCAGCGGCGGCTCCCTGAGCACCGAGCTGGCGCCGGGCACCTACGACGTGGTCGTCGAGGTTCCGGGTTATCAGACGTACTCCAGCGAGGTTCTCGTCTCGCCGGCCACCACGACCGCCATCGTCGTGCGCGCCATCAAGAGCATCACGCTGACCGATACGGTCTACTTCGCCACCGGCTCGGATCAGATCCTGCCCCGTTCGTACCCGACGCTGGACAACGTGGTGGAGCAGATCGCGGCGACCTGCGAGTACGACTACATCGAGGTCCAGGGCCACACCGATGCGCGTGGTTCCGACGAGATGAACATGAAGCTCTCCGAGCGCCGCGCGGCGTCGGTCCGGGCGTACCTGGTCGGCAAGGGCGTCGACGGTTCCAAGCTGCAGGCTCGGGGTTACGGCGAGACGCAGCCCATTGCGTCCAATGAGACCGAAGAGGGCATGGCCCAAAACCGCCGCGTGGAGTTCATCGTCCACGAGTAAGCAAGACGCGCGTCGGCCCCGTGCCGCCGCGAGGCAAGATCGACAAACCCCGGTCCGAAAGGGCCGGGGTTTTCTTTTGGCGGCGGGATCAAGCTTCGGGCAGGAGGCGGTTTTCCAAGAGCCAGACCGCCAGGGACTGGGCGTAGAGGCGGTGGCCGAAGTCGCTGAAATGCCAACCGTCGGGGCTGAAGACGAACGGCGCGCCGCGGGTGAAGCGTCCCGGTTCGGCCTTGGCGATGGAAAAGACCCGGATCCCGTTCACTTCGGCGAAGAAGGCGATGATGTCCTGCATGTCGTCGACGTCGTGGTAGAGGCCGAAGGCCGGGACGGCGCGGTTTCGGCTTGCGATGTCCTGAATGCCTCGGAGGTCGCCGAGCGTCGCGTCGATAAGGAAGCCGCGATATCCGGCGTATTGAGACAGGGCCAGCGGCCCGGAGGGCAGGGCGTCGGCGTCGTATTTCGAGGAAAACGACTTGCCGTCGTACGACGCAATGTAGCGCGACCAGACGCCCGTCAGGGCGACCAACGGCCGAGGCGCTCGATGCCAGATCCGCGCCCGGCGGGGAATCTGCGTTTCGGCTTCCGGCGACATGGCGTACGCGTGTTGATACTCCCAGGACAAGTCGTTGTTTCGCCCGGTGATCAGATAGATCAAATCGATCCGCTGTCGGGATTCGTCGACGAACGCCTGAAGTTGTCGCCGCTGAAACGCCGTGGTGGATCCCGCCTGGGCGAGGCTGACGGTTTCGACCGGACGCGGGTATCCTTGGCGGGCAAGCGCCCGAGGGAGATACGACCAGTAGCCCACCCCCGATTCGGCCAGCTCTCCGGCGGTATACGAATCGCCGACAAAAACCAGATGCACGCTGTCCGGGTTGATGAAACGCCCCGCGCGGCTTTGCCGGGCCTCTTGGGCCAAATACCGGCTTTCCGCGACAATCGTGAGCGCGGAGCCGCCCAGCACCAAAAGAATCGCGGCGAAAAATCCAAACGCCAGCGCCTTGAGTTTGCGTCTCATGATCGAAATTCTATCGACCGGCGATACGGCGACGCCAGAAAATTCGCGCCTTGCTCGAAAATTTCGGTCGGAGATTATGGTGGCGTCCCGCGAGCGTTCGGGCATGATGGAACGCGACGAAAGGGGAGGCCATGACGGCGGCGGGACGTTTCGCGAAGGCGCTGGCCGACAGCGGGATCACGGTGGATCGGGCGTTGGGGATTCTCCGCGAACGGCCGCGCTGCGAGTACGCGCCGGAGGTGGTCGCGAAATGGTTGTCCGGCGAGATCATTCCGGGGCTGAACGCGCGATTTTACTTGTTAGTCCGCGCCGACCTGGACGACGCGGATCGGGATTTTTTCGCAAAGGCCTTCGTCGGTCGCGGGCCGGAGGAACAGTGGCCGCTCGTCGACGCCCTATGTCGCGCGGCGAGGGACGGCAATTCGGACGACGTGCGTTTGTGCCTTAGCGGCGGGGTGTGCATCGACGCTGGGGATGAGAGCCGGTGGTGCCCGATCGGCTATGCGGCCAAACGTAACGACCAAGAGACGGCTCGCCTACTGCTCGAATACGGCGCCGGAGCGATGGCCTTCACCGGCGGGATGAGTTGCGCTTGGCACGAGGCGCTGCGTCACGGCGAAGGGGCGTTGGTCCGCGACTTCCTGCAATTCGGCGCGTCGCCGACAAGCACGGACAACAATAATCGGCACGCGGTCGAAATGGCCGCGCTCAACAAACATGACGATCCGGATGTTCTGCGGGCCGTGTACGAGGCGGGCAACAACTCGAAGGCGATGCTCTTTCGGCCGCTGATGCACGCGATTCGCGCGGGTCACAAACGCGTGATCGAATACGCGATCGAAGCCGGGGCCCACGTCAACAACCACGACGAGCACAAGGTCACGCCCCTCATGGCCGCGGTGGAAAACGGCTCGCCGGCGATTGTCGAGCGCCTGATTGAAACCGGCGTTGAACTGAATCGTCAGGATGAAGCCGGTCGCACCGCGCTGCATCGGGCGGTGGAAAAACGGGACCACGCCGTCATCAAGATCCTGATGGACGCCGGGGCGAGCACGACATTGGCCGACAAGGAAGGCTTGGGCGCGTTGGACCGGGCCCGCAAGACGCACCACGAGACGTACCTGCTGATGCTCAACGCCAAGCCGAAAGGGCCGAGTTGGTATCAGCCCGGCGAGCCGCCGATTTTCTTTCGCTACGAAAAAGCCTTCGGCCTGGGGTTCGATCCGGGCAACATCGACCGGCCGATCCTCTACGGCGGCGACTACGACGGGATGATGGCCGCGATTCCGCGATATTTTCTGGACCAACCGTGGGCCGCCGCCGACTTGGAGAAATTTCGGATGGGTTGGTTCATCGAGTTCATTCGCAAGCTGACGCATCGCGAGGATTTCACCCTGGACGAACTGCGCGCCGCCGCGAAAGCCAACGGCGTCAAGCCGTTTTCACGCTAGCGCGCGACGGCGAAATCCACGTCGCACACCACCGGCCGGTGGTCCCAATAAATTGCGTCCAGCACCGGATCGACGCCCTCGGTCCCGCCCGGCACCACGCATGACCCGGTGAGTTTGTCGCTGACCACATGGTCGATGCGCAAAAAGCCCGCCGTCGTGCCCGGCCCGCCGGATTCGTCGGACGAGATGTAGTCGAACGGCTTGCCTTCGCCGACCCAATCGTTCCAATACGCCGCCGATTCGTCGACCGAGGAGGCGAGAAACGGATCGGTGTTGATGTCGCCCATGACCAGGTTCATCGGCCCGCTAGCCGCCGGTTCGCCGTCGCCCCGATCCTCAAAAATCTGCGCGAATTCGTCGGCTCGGCATTCCCGGTCCTTCTTCTTGAAGCCCGACGTGCCGTGGACGTTGACCAGCGTCATTTCCCGTCCGTCGACCAGTTCGATTTTCACCCGCGCGACGCGGTCGCTCGTGGTGCATCCCGAGGGCGGGCCCATGCCCTCCAGGCCGCCGATGCACGGCTCGTCCAACGGACACCCCAGGATGCGCCCCACGTCCTTACGCACGCCGACGCAGTTGTCGACCTGCTTGGTGCCGCACGCGACCTGATAGTCGTCGCCCAGAAGGCGCTGGACCTGCAGCGGGCGTTCGGACGTGTAGGTTTTGCAGACGAAGTCCAGCTCGGGGTCGACCTCGATGTCCTCGCACCAGGGGTCGTAGTACATCTCCTGCATCGTGACGAAGGCGGGACGCACGGCGGCGAAGTAGTCGGTCAGTGCGGCTTCGGCGACGTTCCACGACAGGGAGTTTTCGTACAACTCGTCGGCGATATCGGCCATTTCCTGCGTGTAGCCGTCGTCGCCGGCGTCGTGGTCGAGGCCCTTCGTGGTCCCGACGTTGAACTGCATCGCGGTGAGGATGCCGAGATCGGTGTCGTCATCGTCGACGATGTCGTCGTCGGACGTATCGTCATCGTCCGAGGTGTCGTCATCCGCCGTGTCATCATCCGCCGTGTCATCATCGGACGTGTCATCGTCGGACGTGTCATCGGAAGATGTATCGTCGTCCGTTGCGACATCGCTGTCGTCATCGTCTCCGCCACCGCAGGCGACGGCGGATAGCACGGCGAGCAGGGCGAAAATGACGGCAACGGCGCGCATGGCGTCTCCTTGGTTGGCGATGTCGTATCCCGACCGGCGTTGCGACGGTCAATGCGCGGTCAATGCGCTGACAATGCGCGCGGTCAAGGCGCGGTCGCGCTAGGGGACCGTGATCCACCCCTCGCTGACCGTCACGGCCGAGCCGCCGACTCGCACCCGCGTGATCGCTCCGGCGGTCCATTCGGCGTCGACCGTCAGATCACTGGGGCGGCCCATTTCCACGCCCTGCCGAACGCGCCACGTTTTCATGCCGTCGGACGCAGGCTCGCGGGGGACAAGATAGGCGGGCAGGGCCGCGGCGGCGGCGCCCGTGGCCGGATCTTCCTCAATGCCCATCGTCGGCGCGAACATACGCGAGCGGATGTCCACGTCCGAATCTACCGTTGCCGTGGTGAAAACATAGATATGCGGCGAAGGCAACTTGTCGCGCATCCGGTGGAGCGCCGCCGAGTCGACGCGCGCCCGCGCCAACGCATCAAGCGAACGCACCGGCACATACAAAAACGGCACCCCCGCCGTCGCCCCGGCCGGGCGCCAATCCACGTCACCCAGGTCGTCCGGCGAAAGCGACAGCAATTCCGCCGCCTGCTCGACCGACAGTTCACCCTCCACCAAGCGCGGCGGAATCGCGACGGTCAGCGTGGCAAACGACGCGCGGCCGTTCTCGACGCCGATTTCGACCGGCACCGGCCCGACGCCCTCCTCGAAGACAATCGTCGTCACCGGTCCGTGCGTCGCGACACGGTCGATGAACGCCAGGCACATCGCCGTGCCGATTGTCGGGTGCCCGGCGAATGGCATTTCGGCTCGCGGCGTGAAAATGCGCACCCGTGCGGTGCAAGAGGGATCCTCGGGAGGCAGAACGAACGTCGTTTCCGACAGGTTGAACTCCGCGGCGATGGCTTGCATCTGCTCGGCGGTCAAGCCATGGGCGTCGGGAAAGACGGCGAGGGGATTGCCCGCGAAAACGCAATCCGTAAACACATCGAGCGTGAAGAATTGATAGCGAGGCACAGGCGGTGCTCCAACTTTATTGACCGATTTTCGGCGTTCATCATTCGAGGATTTGCGGTATCTTTACAAGATCTTGACATGGCCATCGTAAATTCGGGCAGTGCCGAGCCTAGCATGTGCCGCACAATTCCATGGCGGATCGGCGCAAAGCCGGTCCGCGATAAGGAGACACCTATGATGCAAAAACTTCTCTCCCTTTGGTCGGCAGCGGTCATTGTCGCGGTGTTGATGATGATGGTGTCGATGAGCACAGCCTGCGGGTGCGGCGACGACGATGACGACGACGATTCGTCCGCCGGCGGCGACGACGATGACGACGACATTTCCTCGAGCGGCGATTGCGATGTGGAGCCGATCTGCTCGGCGTTTTTCAACGACGGCGGTGAAGGCGGCGAGCTGAACGTGGCCATAGATTCGGAAGGCGAGTACGCCATCGTCGAAACCAACAGTTTGGCCGAACACCCGATGGGTCCCTTCGCCGGGGGGCTGGAGTACTCGGCGCAGGATCTGACCTTTTACATCCCGCTGGAGCCGGCCGGCGACCCGGGAACGGAGACTCCGTTGGGTCCGATGGCCGTGGCCTACAACGGCGTGGCGCTCTACAACCCCTGGGACGCGACCGAGGTGGACGGATGCAGCGCCAACGCCTTCTATTTTCGCGCCGTGTCCTTTGACGACTACGGCGGCCACCCGCAGGACAGCGGGCAATATCACTACCACGTGGGCGCGTTTCTCAACCACGCCGACGACCTGGGGCTCGAAAACAGCTTGAGCGGACACTCGCCGATCCTGGGCTACTCGTTCGACGGCTATCCGATCTACGGCCCCTACGGCTATTCGGATCCGGAGAATGCCGACAGCCCCATCCAGTTGTTGGAGTCGTGCTACGCGATCGTCGACGAACGCACCTGCTGCACGAACGATTCGACCTGCGGAACCGACGCCGAATACCTGGGATTGGAGGCGGTGCTGGGCGCGTGGATCGAGGACTACGAGTTCGACGCGGGAGCGTTGGAGGACGGCGACTGCGATCTCAACGAGTACAATATGCGTTTCCAGGTTACGCCTGAGTACCCCGAAGGCACCTGGGCCTACATCATGACGATCAAGGACGGCACGCCGGTCTATCCCTATATCATCGGCATGACGTACTACGGGGAGCCCTCCGAATCCGGCGAAGGGGGACCGCCGGCCCGATAAACCTCCGAGCACGAACCATGGAAAGGCCGGGGTCGCTCCCGGCCTTTTTCGTTTTCGCGCGCCATCCCGAGCGGTCCCTCGGGACTTTTACAAACTCTTTACGTCGTCCACGTCATCTCCTGACAAACGTCCCCTACTGTGCGGCCATCACGAAGGCACGAGGCGCCCGGCGCCGCACATTCGACGGAGGAGACAATGAGACACTTGCCCAAAAGCCTTTTCCTGATGCTCATGATCTTCGCGGTGGTCGCGATGTGCGGATGGACCACCGCCGCATGCGAGATCGGCGGGGACGACGATGACGACAACGTCGGCGACGATGACGACGATGCGACCAATCCGAACTGCGATGTCGATCCGATTTGCGATGCCTTTTACAACGACGGCAGCCAGGGCGGCGAACTGGAGGTCGTCATCGACGATACCGAAGAATACGCGATCGTCTCGACCAACAGTCTGGCCGAGCACGAGATGGGACCCTTCGACATCGGTCCCGGCGAGGTGGTGGCCCAGGATCTGACTTTCTACATTCCGCTGGAGCCCACCTCGAATCCCGGCTCGGTGACGCCGCTGGGGCCGATGGCCGTGGCCTATAACGGCGTGGCCCTCTTCAATCCCTGGGACGCGGTCGAAAACAACGGCTGCAACAACAATGCCTATTATATTCGCGCGCGCAGCTTCGATCGCTTCGGCGGCCATCCCCAGCAGACAGGCATGTACCACTACCACGTGGGAACCTTCCTGAACTACGCCGACGAACTGGGTATCCACAACAGCACGGATTGGCACTCGCCGATCCTGGGTTATTCCTTCGACGGCTATCCGATTTACGGCCCCTACGGCTACTCCGACCCGGAGGATTCGTCGAGCCCGATCGTTTTGTTGGAATCGTGCTACGAGCTGCAAAGTGAGCGCACCTGCTGCACGGATAACTCGAGCTGCGGAACGAACGCCTACTTCGAAGGCACACGGTTGGTGATGGGCGCATTCGTCGAAGACTATGCCTATGAGCAGGACGCCTACGACGCCGGCGCCTGCGACCTGAACGCCTACAACATGCGCTGGCAGGTCACGCCCGAATATCCCGACGGCACCTGGGCGTACATCATGACCATGAAGGACGAAACGCCGGTCTACCCCTACATCATCGGCATGAATTACTACGGCAACCCGTCCGAGTCGGGCATCAACAACGGCCCGCCCGCGTAACACCGGCCCTACGGCGCCCGCGTCCAACGGGCGTTGTCCCTCCCTTGTAATTGGCATTTATCGGCGGCATTTTTGTCGCCGACTTTTTTTGTCGTTGGGCCGCCTCGGACAAAATGCGGCAAGGAGCCTCATGTGACGACGATCTACATCGACGCCGACGGATGCCCGGTCAAGGACGAGATTTACAAGGCGGCGGCGAAGTACCAACTGCCCGTGCGCGTCGTCGCCAATCAATACATGAGCGTGCCCATGAGCCCGCGCATCGAGATGATCGTGGTGGACGCGGGGCCGGACGTGGCCGACGACTGGATCGCCGAGCGGGCGGGGGAAAGCGACATCGTCGTCACGGCGGACGTGCCGTTGGCCTCGCGGTGCATCGAGAGGGGAGCGCGGGTGTTGGATGTGCGGGGCGGGGAGTGGACGCCGGACTCCATCGGCTCGGCGCTGGCCTCCCGCGAACTCATGGACAACCTGCGGATGATGGGCGTCGTTTCCGGCGGACCGGCGCCGATGGGCGGCAAAACGCGCTCCCAATTTACGAGCAAATTGCATCAGACGATTCAGGACATCCTGCGGCCGTCGGGATGATCCACGCCCCCAACGGCCGAGCGCGCGTAAGCGTCAGTCCTTCTCTTCGATCACCATGGCGATGGGAAAGTGATCGGAAAATCCGGTCTCGTCGAACGTGCTGGCGCTGCTGGGACGGCCGAAGCGCTTGGGCTGCTTGTATCGGCCTTTGAGCATTTCGGGAAAGTTGAGGACTTCCACCGATTTGTCCTTGACCGAAAACGGCAAGCCGCTTTTTACCACACCCTCGGAGACCAGAAACTGGTCGAGCATGCCGAAACCGTCGAAGTAATGGGAGCCGCGCCCGTCGCCCATCAGCGGCCACATCAGGTTCAAAAACGTCGGATTGGTCGCCCGGGTCGCGCGTTCCTTGTGGCGGTAGCTTAAGGCGTAGTGCATCAGCGACCGGTCGAAAGGCTCGTCGTTAAAGTCGCCCATCGCGACGACCGCGACATCGTCCCCGTGGATCTCCCGGATGCGTTCGTGGAAATAGGCCAGGGTTTCCCCGGCGATGATGCGATAGGGCTCGCTTTCGAATTGTCCGCCGCTCCTGGACGGCCAGTGGTTGGCGATCGCCACCAGGCGGCGCTTGTGACGGGTCATGAAGTTGACCTGGAGGATGTCGCGGGTGGCGTTTCGCTTGACGATCCAATGGTCGAAGATCTTGTCCCCGTCGGCGTCCGATTCGACGGTAAAGGCCGTGGTGTCGTAGATGAAGGCCACGTCAATGCCGCGGTTGTCCTTCGACTCCGTATGGACGATGTCGTAGGGCCGGCCCAGGATCGAAAGGCGGTCGACGAGCATCGTTATGATCTCCCGGTTTTCCACCTCGCACACGCCCAGCAGATCCGGGCCCTGCCCGCCGTTCATCCGGACGATGATCGACGCGAGCTGTTTGAGCTTTTTGTCGCGAATCGCCGCCGTCCAGCCCTTGAGTTCGTTTTCCAACGTACGTTCGAGCTTGTCGGTTCGATGTCCCGAGTTCTTTTTGTCGAAGAGGTTTTCGACGTTCCACCACGCCACGTAGTAACTTGTCATGGCCATGATCCTTTCGCGTTTCGAAATAAATGTTGTTTCGCGCCGGGGGGGAATAGAGGTCCCGGCCGATACGGATGAAAACTTAATGAATGCGGCCACACTACGTGGAGCCACACTCCCAAGGCAATGAAAAAACCGTCTGCCATCAACTTGTTACATCCCGCCCGGGGCCTCGACAGGTCGGCCGCCCGCGTGCTAGGCCAAGGGGCTTGGAGGAAAAAGATGTCCGAACGATCCACGGAAAAACGACTGGAAAACGCCAAGCGTCGCGGCCTTCTGGTCGTCTACACCGGCGAAGGCAAGGGCAAGACGACGGCGGCGCTCGGCGCTGTTTTTCGCGCGCTGGGGCGAGGGTATAAGGTCGGCGTCGTGCAGTTCATCAAAGGCAAATGGAAGACCGGCGAGGCGAAGTTCGCCGAGAAGCAGGAGAATCTGGATTTTGCCGCGATGGGCGAGGGTTTCACCTGGGAGTCGGACAATCTGGAAGTCGATAAAGCCGCCGCGCGCAAGGCGTGGGACAAGGTCGACGAGATGGTGCGTTCGGATCGTTATGAACTGATCGTTCTCGACGAACTGACCTACTGCGTGCACTACAACTTTTTGGATATCGACACGATCCTCGGCACCCTCACGCACCGCCCCGAGCGCCTGCATGTCATCGTCACCGGCCGCGACGCCGATCCCAAGCTCATCGACGCCGCGGACATCGTCACCGAGATGCGCAAGGTCAAGCACTCCTTCGACCAGGGCGTGCCTGCGCAGTTGGGGCTGGACTATTGAGTATGTCGAATCCAGAGCAGAGACTTTGTGTGTTCAAGGTATTCCGCGCAGCGTGGTGCTTGATGGCAATTTGCGACGAAACGGTATGAGTACGAGTGACTAAAGAGCTCCAGGCTATTGCCGACTAAATGGTCGACACCCGCCGGCCATAGGGAAGCCCAATAGACAATCGGCTGACAACCCGACGTTCCCGCAATCAGAGGCGTACCGTTGACTTTCGGATAGTATAACAGTGAAGTTACAAGGAAATGGAACCCTAGTATGGATGCAAGGAGAACTCGACCGACAACGATTCCTTTGAGACTCTGGGATCTCATGTAGCTCAGCAACACAATCAGGAAAATTATTGTTGATATTTTCGCGAAGAGGTTGTTGATCACACTTGGCAAGTAAACTTCAGCGGTGAGGATAGTGCACGCGTAGTAAAATGGTGATCTATATGCGAACAATACGTAGGCGAATAACAACGACAAGGCGATAGCTACGACAAACAGGGATATGATTCTCGACGAATCCTTTCGCTTTTCATGAAGATATCGAAATGAGGGCCGAAGCAAGAGGTAGGCCCATGCCATCCATCCGATGGGAATGTGAAATACTGTGAAAAAGTTATTAAATTTCCATATTGACAGATCGCTCTCAAGGAGATCCGGCAGCACGCCGCCCATATCATCAAAGGTTGGAATAAGGCCGGGAACGACCCGAATATTGAAGAAAAAGAAAAGCCCTAGTTGAAGGCTTACCAGCACGCCTAGGCCCATCGAATCCCGACTCCAGGGCTCGCGCTCGTTTTCCGACGCGGGGGATGATTGCGTCATGACGGAATCCTTCATTTGTTTGCAAGGTAAAACGTAGCACGTTGCGTCGAGGAGGGGTTAGGGAAAAACTGACTGGGGCGCCAGTGGCGCGAAAATCCAAGCGCATTGTCACATTGATGCAATATTTTCATGCGAGAATCGGCGAAACAAAGAAGGTCACGATTCGAAACCCGAAGACATCGAGAGGAGAGCGAGCGATGCAGATGCGAAAACTGGGAAAAGACGGGCCGGCGATTTCGGCGGTCGGCTTGGGATGCATGGGAATGTCGGAGTTCTACGGCGCGACCGACGAGGCGGCGAACATCGACCTGATCCACAAGGCGCTCGATCGGGGCGTGAACTTCTTCGACACGGCGGATATGTACGGCAGCGGCCACAACGAGACGCTCGTCGGCAAGGCGCTGGCCGGTAAGCGCGACCAGGCCGTCCTCGCCACGAAGTTCGCCATCCAGCGCGGCGAGGGCGGGTCGTTCGTCGGTCTTTCGGGCAAGCCGGAGTACGTCAAGCAGGCCTGCGACGCGAGCCTGAAACGCCTGGGCGTCGACCACATCGATCTGTATTACCAGCATCGCGTCGACCCGACGGTGCCGATCGAGGATACGGTGGGCGCCATGGCCGAGCTGGTGCAGGCGGGCAAGGTGAAATATCTGGGCTTGAGCGAGGCGGCCTCGGCGACGATCCGTCGCGCGTGCGCGGTGCATCCCATCTCGGCGTTGCAGACCGAGTTCAGCCTGTGGTCTCGCGAGCCGGAGGACGAACTGCTGGCCACCTGCGCGGAACTGGGCGTCACGTTCGTGGCGTACAGCCCGCTTGGACGCGGCTTCCTGACCGGCGCGATTCGCTCGGTCGATGATCTGGACGAGAACGACTATCGCCGTAGCGCGCCCCGATTCGCCGGGGAGAACTTCGCGAAGAATCTGGCTGTCGTCGACAAGGTCCACGCGTTGGCCGAAGAAAAGGGATGCACCCCCGCTCAACTGGCGCTGGCATGGGTGTTGGCCCGGGGCGAGCACATTGTGCCGATTCCGGGCACGCGCAAGCTCTCGCGTCTGGAGGAGAACATCGGGGCGACCGAGGTCTCCCTGACGGACGCGGATCTGGCGGCGATCGACGAGATTGCGCCCAAGGGATTCGCGGCGGGGACGCGCTACCCCGAGCAGGGAATGGCGCTGGTCAACGGCTAGCGAAGCGATCGCGGCGAATCACGTCGTGGAATGAAAGCAAGACGCGGAGCTTCGGCTCCGCGTTTTTTCTCGGCGGTAAAATCGAAGAAGGGAAAAGGGTCCTATTGGCCGCTATCGGCCGGAGCCGCGTCGTCCGCGGGAGCGAAATCGAAGCTCCAGGTGTGGCCTTCCACGGCGTCGGGATTCACGTCCTGCGCTTCGCCGGTGAAGTTGCTGAGCACCTGAAATTGAATCTCGAAGTTATAGACACCGGGGCTCTCGGCAAAACTCGTGTCCGGGACGTAGAGCTTGACCGTGCCGACAGCGCCGCGATGCGTTTCCAGGGTGCCGGGCCGCGTCGAGGCGACTTTTTGTCCCTCGGTGTTCACCCAACGACCGGTGAGTTGATAGGTGGTGAAGGGATTGGGCGTGTCCATGCCCTGGATCTTCACGTGGACCAGGTTGTTCTCCAGATCGAGCAGAACGTCGCGAACCTTGACCTGCGTCGCGACGGCGGGGGGAGCTTCGGGGGTCGCGGCGGGCGCGTCATCGGACGTCGTCGCGGTATCGCCGGGCGCGGGTGCGGGTTCCTCGGCTGCGGCGGGAGCGATCAGTAACGCACTGGCGACCAGGATCGCCGCGAGCACGACGGCGATTCGAGCATGGACGGCAAAGCGCGCGGTGCGGCGCGACTCGACAATATTGCGACGCAATTTCATGGCATCCCCCGACATGTTCATGGGAAAAAACAGTGCGTCCGCCGCCGGGGCGTTGTCAAGTCGCGTCGGCGTAGGAAACCAGCTTTCGCCATTCGTCGCGGGTCAGGCGGTAGAGAACGTGGCGCTTGATCGGATGGCCGTCGGGAACCTTGGGATGATCGAAATCGTCCGCCGGGTCGCGACGCATCCCGAGGCTTTCCATCAGGTGAACGGAGCGTTCGTTGGCCGGTGTCGTCATGGAGACGATTTCCGGCAAATGCAACTCGCCCAAGGCCAGGTCGCGCACCGCCGTCGCCGCCTCGCGGGCATAGCCTTGGCCCCAATAGTCCGCCGCCAATCGCCATCCGATTTCGACGCACGGTGTGAAGTGCGCCTTAAAATTCGGCTGCAGCAAGCCGACGCATCCGATGAACGGCGCCTCGCCCGGGATCTCCAAAACCCAGAGCCCATAACCGTGATCGGCAAAATGGCGCCGCAGCCGCTCCAGGCTTTCCAGCGACTGCTCGCGCGTCAACGGCGCGACGAAATGGCGCATCACACGCTCGTCCGCGTTCATGGCCGCGAAGGCGTCCAGGTCTTCGGCCCGCCATTGACGAAGGAGCAGGCGGTCCGTGCGGATCGCGGCCAAAAGCGGCGCGGCTACGGTTTCGTTGTTTGTCACCTAGATCCCCGGCGGACGCGGATAATGCCCCGCGCATCGGAAGCAAAAAACAAATCGAAGCTGAGTTATTTGCACTAATCCGGCGGACGATCTACCCGTCCGTTCGTCCGTCATGAGCCAGGGCGCCCGAAATGACCCCGTAGGCCGCGTCCGCCATACCGGATAGAATGCGGACCCGTCCGATGTTCGGACGATAGATTTCGAAAGGCGGACGTCGTGGGCGACCAGGTGTATCAAAAACGCTATGAGGTGCGTTGGAACGATTTGGACCCGAACGTTCACATGGAAAATTCCGCGTATCTGGAATACGCGACGCAAACACGGTTTTCCTATTTGAGTCAGGCCGGATTCGGCCCGGCGGACTTCCAGATGCATCGGATCGGTCCGGCGGTTTTCGAGGACGTGATTCGCTATTACAAGGAGCTGTACTTCCTGGGCGAATTCACCGTGGACATGCGCCTGGGAGCGTCCAGCGAGGACGGATCCCGCTTCGCGCTGCACAACCGCATGCATCGCCCGGACGGCGTCTTGTGCGCGGAAGTCATCTCGCAAGCGGCGTGGTTCAGCGTCGTGGAGCGAAAAATCGTCCCGCCGCCGGACGGGTTGAAATCGGCAATGGACGCCCTGGTGCGCACGGAGGATTTTCGGATTCTTCCCACCGGGCGGGGCGGGTCGCCGGAAGAGTGACGAAAGCAGCGTGACGAAAGCAGCGTGACGAAAGCAGCGTGACGAAAGAAGGGTAGAGAAAAAATTGCATCGCAATATTCGGATAGCGCGGCGTCGACATGCCGTCTAACTTGAGTGCCGTCACCACCTCGGCGAGGCGCTCCGATGATTCAAGCGGCGATGAAAGCGAAATCTGATGGATCCCGTGACGCGGCCTGGAACGCGGTGCTGGCGCGTGACGCCCGGTGGGACGGCGTGGTTTTTTACGCGGTCTCCACGACCGGCGTGTTCTGTCGTCCGAGCTGCCCCAGCCGCCGGCCTCGTCGCGAAAATGTGCGCCTGTTCGCGACGGTGAGCGAGGCGCAAGCCGCCGGTTTTCGGCCGTGCGCCCGATGCCGCCCCACGCAAGCCGAGTCCGAATCCGGCGACCACGCGACCGCGTTGCGAGTTTGTCGCTTGATTGAATCGGCCGACGACAAGCCTCCGACGCTCGACGCCTTGGCCGGCGAGATCGGCCTGAGTCCGACCCATCTGCAACGCGTCTTCAAGCGCGCCCTGGGTGTGAGTCCCAAGCAATATGAACGGGCGATGCGCTACGAGCGATTCCGTCGAGAGGCTCCCGACGGCGATGTGACGGGGGCGATGTACGACGCCGGTTTCGGCGCGGCGAGCCGTTTTTATACCGACGCGGGGCGCTATCTGGGCATGGCGCCGAAAAGCGTCGCCGCGCGGGGGCGGGGCGAGGAAATCCGCTATCGCGTGCGCGAAACGGCGCTGGGACATTTGCTGGTGGCGGCGACGGCGCGAGGCCTTTGCGCGGTGCGCTTCGGCGATCGCCGCCGGGAGTTGGTGGCGAATTTTCAGGAGGCGTACGTGCGCGCGACGATCGCCGAAGGCGGCGAGTTGGTCGACGGTGCCGCGCAGGCTTTGGTGGAGTTTGTGGACGGGCGGGCGCCGTGGCCGGAGTTGCCGGTGGACGTTCGCGCGACGGCTTTTCAGGCGAGAGTTTGGGAAGCCTTGCGACGCATTCCGCCGGGGGAGACGTTGACCTACGGGGCGTTGGCCGAGGCGCTGGGGACTCCCCGAGGGGCCCGCGCGGTGGCCCGGGCCTGCGCCGATAACCCGGTGGCCCTGGCGATCCCTTGCCATCGCATCGTGCCCAAGGCCGGTGGCGTCGGTGGTTATCTTTATGGTCCCGCACGCAAGGAAAAATTGCTGCGCAACGAGTCGCATGCGCCGCAAAAACGATAGGTTCACCGCACTTACCATGGGAATTTCCGGCATCAGGACGGCAGATTTCTTGAAGTAACCGGGAGCGAAAATCGGACGGGAGGATTCGAGCGCGGAGTGAAGGCGCTACCGGCGCGGTCGGAGGCGCGTGCGGCGATATTCCGCCAGACGCCGGGTGTGAGCGCCGACCAGATCGCTGCGGGTGATGATACCGACTAGGATTCCGGGCTTGCCTTTCGCGACCACGGGCAAGCGGCCGATGTCTTCGCGAGCCATCACGTCGGCCGCCTCGCGCAGCGAGTTGTCCTCGCCGATCACAATCGCCTCGCGACGCACCAGATCCAAGATGCGACGAGCGGTGGACGGGGCCTCGCGGATCTCCCGTCCGGTTACGACGCCGACCAGACGCTCCTGGCGGTCGAGGACGGGGAAGGCCTGATGGCGAGTGCCTCGGGCGTCGCTTTCGAGCCATTGGCGCACGTGGGCCACGGTGGCGTCGGCGGCGACGGTCACGGCGGGCCGGGTGGCGCAGTCGTGAACATGGAGCTGATCCAGGAAATCGGCGGCGTATTCATCCACGACCCGCACGCCGCGACGCACGATTTTTTCGGTCATGATCGAAGTGCGCATCATCAGGCACGAAACCAGATAGGCCGAGGCGCACCCGGCCAGCAGCGGCAGCAGCGTATGGGGCTGGGCGGTGGTTTCGAAGGCGAATACGACCGAAGCCAGCAACGCCCGGGCCGCCCCGGCGAAGATGGCGGCCATGCCCACCAGCGCCGCGATGCGGATATCCAGGCCGATTCCCGGAAACAACCAGATCGCCGCCGACCCCAGCGCCGCGCCCAGCCCGCCGCCGATGGTGAACAACGGCGCGAGCGTGCCGCCCGACGTGCCGCTGCCCAACGCAATCGCCCAGGAGACGAACTTCAATGCGCACATCATCAGGAACGCCCCGGCGACCGCGTGGCCGGAGATGATCTGTTCGATGTTTTCGTAGCCCACACCCAGGGTGTGGGGTGACACATAGCCGACCACGCCGACCGCCAGACCGCCGATCGCCGGCCACCACATCCAATGGATCGGCAGGCGGGCGAACAGATCCTCGACCTTGTAGACGGCGCGCGTCACCCCGACCGACGCGATGCCCAGGAACGCGCCGATGACGATGTAGGCCAGCAGGGCCGCGTCCGTCGGCTGCATCACGTTGGGCATGGCGAAGATGGGCGCCGCGCCGACGATGTCCGTGCGCAATTCGGTCGCCACGCACGCCGCCAGGGCCACGGGGACCAGCGAGCGGGGGCGATATTCGAACAACAGCAGCTCGATCGCCAACAGCACCGCCGAGATCGGACTGCCGAAGGTGGCCGCCATGCCCGCCGCCGCCCCGGCCGCCAGCAGGGTCTTGCGTTCGGTGGCGGTGATTTTCACGAACTGTCCGACCAGGGAGCCCAACGCGCCGCCGGTGGCGATGATCGGGCCTTCGGCGCCGAAGGGGCAGCCGGTGCCGATGGCGATGGCCGCCGAGAGGGGCTTGAGGAACGTCACCCGCGCCGGGATGCGGCTTTCGTTGACCAGCACCTGTTCCATGGCCTCGGGGATGCCGTGGCCTCGGATGGCCGTGGAACCGTAGCGCGCCATGAGACCGACGATCAGGCCGCCGACGACGGGCACGACGATGACCCACGGTCCGAGATGGTGATACGCCGGCGACGCCCAGTCCGTCGAGATGCGTCCGTAGAAAGAAAGATTGGTCAGGAAGCCGATCAGGCGGGTGAGCACTTGGGCCACGATCCCCGCGACCAGCCCCACCAAAATCGCCAGACCGCTGATGGTGACGACGCGGCCGTCGACCCGGGAGGTGCGGGAATGAAATTCCTCCGCGGCAATCGCGGGCCCCATGGACGGGGCGACGGGAAGCGCGTCGGTCGTGGACGCCTCTCCCGTTTCGTGCCGGGAGGAGAGTTTCTTTCTGGAGGGCAACGCAAACATACGTGGTGCGTCCTAGCCGACCAGCCGCGGTCCGTCAATGGGGCCGTATCTTTTGGGAGCCGCTTGCACGCCGATTTTTCTCCCGGATCGGCCCGGGGGGCGATGCATGGGTTCTGTCGGGAAATCCCTTTGAAATCGTCAGTGATTTCAGAAAGATCGCTTGTCCACGATCTCAAGTTTGTGTCAGGATGCGCGAGACCCAAATGCCGTTGGAATGCCAGTGTCGGTTTTCGGAAAAGTCCCCGTCTATAAAGCCGTCGTGCCCGCGATCACGACCCTGGCGCTGGCCGCCGGGGGGCAGATCTGGCTGACGTACGATCGCGTGGCCGACAACGGCTACCCGTATCCGACGTTGTTCCGCCATTTTCTCTATCCGGCGGTGCGGGACGACCTGGCGCGTTTTTTCCTCATCGGCGTTCCGTGCGTCGCGATTCTGCTGGCCGTTCTCACGATTTGGAACCGCAAGACGCGCGTGGGTTGGTTCATCGCCTATCCGGCGTCGTTGTATTTTCTGGTCAGCGTGGTGCAGGTCTTCCCCGCCCAGCCGTTGCTCCTGGTGGCGCTGCACACGCTGTGGACGTCGATGTTCATCCTCGCGGCGCGGGCGATTTCACGTGTCGGGACGGTGTCGCGAATCGCGGTTTATCTGGGGACGCGCGGCCTGCGTTATTACAGCGCCTTGGGGATCGTTGCGGTCATTGTCGTCGGATCCATCCTCGGCGTGATGCGCGCCCAGTGGAATCCGAAGCACCCCTACGCGGCTGCGTCGACGCCGCCGATTTTGTACATCCTCGTCGACGCCATGCGCGGCGATCTGCTCACCGCCCCCGAAAACGCCGAAGCCACCGGCCACATGCGGGCCCTGGCTCGCGACGGCGTGTTTTTCACCGAGGCCGCCTCGCCGTCTTATTGGACGGGCGATTCCCTGACGAGCATGTTCACCGGTTTGATGCCCTCGGCGTTTCAGGAGCGGGAAGAAGTCGCCACCTGGCCCCATTTGCGCACCTTCGTTCAAACCGCGTTTGAAGCGGGGTACGAAACGACGGCCATCACCGGCAGCGCGTTCGTCGCCGCCGAAAATCTGGACCGCTACTTCCAGCGACTGGTGCACAAGGTCAATCCCGTGCATTCGTACCTGCTGGAAGGCGATGTTCTTCGCTATTACCGGGGGCCCAAGCCGCGTCCCGACCTGCTGTATCTGCATTTCATCGACGCCCACGAGATGTACTACCCACGGGACGAGTATCGCCCGAAGGACATCAGCCGCTGGGCGATGTGGCGAAATTTCCTCATCAAGCACAGTCGGCAAGGAGGGCCGGAGTCGCCGGAAATGGTCCGCGCCAAGCGCCTGTATACGGCGGAAGTGCATCACGTTGATGACCAACTCGGGCGCATCTTCGACGAGATGAAAAAGCAGGGCGTGTACGACAAAACACTCATCATCCTGACGGCCGACCACGGCGAGGCGTTCAAGGAGCACGGCATTGCGGTGCATTTGGACGCGGCGCTCTATCGGGAATTGATGCACGTCCCGCTGATCGTGAAGTTTCCCCAAAACCGCCTGGCCGGCACGGTGGTCGACCGAACGATTTCCAATCTGAAGACGATCCCGATCATCGCCGACACCGTGCACGGCGAATTGCCCGACGACAAATTGCGCGAATACGTGACGGCGAAAACCAGCGACGAGGTCTTCGCCGAGGACGGCTACGATCAATACGGCTTGATTCAAGGGCGGTGGAAAATGGTGCGCTTTGAGAACGAATTCCACCTCTACGATATTTCCCGCGACAAGGATGAGTTGCACGACTTGTCCGCTCCCAACCCGGAGATCGTCGACCGGATGCAGAATCGGGTGCGGGAACTGCAACACTACGAGCAGGAGAAGCTCGACGAAATCATCCTGGCCTGGTCGGAGAACAATTCCGAAATGCCGCGCGGCCCGGACGGCCAACCGATCAATCCCCAAGGACCGGAACCCAACTCGGCCATGCGGCGCCAACTCAAGGCGTTGGGCTACCTGCAATAGCCGCCTGACGCCGGGAGTGGACATCGCCGCGATTTTGCCGGACGATCATTCCCCATTCACAACGAGCATCGGGAGCCAGGCATGACGGGACATGTCGTTGTCACCGGCGCGGCCGGCGCCATCGGGGGAGCGACCGCCGCGGAATTTCGCCGTCTTTGGCCGTCGGCGCGCATCACGCTGATCGACCGGGACGGCGAGGGATTGTTGCGCCGCAAAAATGAGATCGGCGGCGACATCCGTACGGAGGTCTGGGACCTGGCGGACGTGGACGCACTCGAAGGCAATTGGGCGACGATGGTCGCCGAGGCCGGTCCGGCGACGGTGCTGATCAACTGCGCCGGGTTCATGGAGGTGCGCACGTTCGCGGGGATGTCGTGGGAATTGGGTGAGTGCCTGATGAATGTGGATCTGTTGGCTCCCATGCGGCTGATGCATCTGGCGGTTGGGGCGATGGTCGAGGCTGGGGGCGGGTGCGTGGTGAATGTGAGCAGCATGGCCGGGCGCGTGCCCTTGCGCGGATGCGCCTACTACGGCGCGTCCAAGGCGGGGCTGGCGTTCGCCTCGGAGATCGCCGGGCTGGAGTTGGAACCGAAGGGCGTGCGGGTGGTGACGGTCTACCCCGGTCCGGTGACGTCCGCGTTGGAAGCGCGGGCCATGGCCCAAGCCGGTGACAGCCTTATGAAAAATCTTCTCCCCACCGGCAAGCCGGACGCCCTGGCGCGGAAAATCGTGCGCGCTTGCCAGGGCGGGGGACGGCGCGTGGTCTACCCGTGGTCGTATCGTATGACCGATTTCTTCATCGGTTTCGCCGTTTCGATCACACGGGCGTTTTCGCCGATGCCGCTGGAATAGAGAGTTCGCAAGGAGGACACGAAGATGGTTCAGGTCGATGTGTTCTGGGGATACGGCTGGGGCGCGAGCATGGCGGTGGCGGCGGGGCGGCGTCTGGCGCGTCACAAGACGCCGTGGGAGTCGAAGTATCACGTCGACACGATCCTGTTCCTCGCGCTGTCGTGGGCGCCGACGGGGCTGCTGCTTTTGATCCAACACCCCAGTTGGGAAACGATGCAGGCCGCGCGGGACTTCGCCCACATCCCCGCGTGGCTGACGCTCCTGTTCGGCATCACCAACGTCACGCAGGGCCTGCTGGGGTTTTGGGTCGGGCGATGGTTGATCGGGAAGGAGAAGATCGACTGGGCGCATCTGAACTGGATCTTCGGGTACTTCGGGATGTTTTTCATCCTGCTTTACGGCTGGGACGGCCTGGGATACGACCGCTTCCTCTATGACCGGGACATGCTGCCCGGCTCTCCGGCATGGACCCCCGGCGTGGGCACCGCCGCCGGCGTGCTCCCCGCGATTGGACATTTTTTGACCAGCAGCGTCGCGATCACGCTGTACATCGACGGCGTCTGGCTGCTGCCGCCGTTTTTCTACCTCTTCTCCAAATGGCTGCGGGAAAACGCCCGCGACCAAGGCGTCGCGGAGCCGGGCTACGGCGCGATCCTGCGCAGCTACCTGTTCGGCGTCTTCGGCGTGGGATTCGCGGCGGCGGCGGTATGTGCGTTGATGACGCGGGGCGCGGCTTATCTGTTCGGCGTGCCCGACCATGTCCTGCGCGGCCTGGGCGAAGCGGCGCCCCACACCGGCGGCCACGTGGCGGCCTACTTCCTCGGCCTGCCGACGGGCCTGGGCGTGATGTATTTCGGCTGGTGGCGCAATGGCATGCTCGGCCATCGCCTGCTGGCGCCGTTGCGATTGGAGAAGAGCGACGACGACAGGGCGTCCTCCACCGCGGTCTCCCAAGCGTGATCTATTCCGTGCGCGGACGGGGGACAGGCACCTCGGGGCGGCGGATAAAGGCGGTCAGGTAACTGTTGGTGCATTCGGTGTCGACGACGTAGTTCGCGTTGACGAAATCCCGAAGTGTTGGAAACACGGGCGCGGGCACCTGATAGAAGCCGAAATCCGGCTCCCCCTCGGGCAGCGGATTGACCACCACGATGTGCGTCGGCGGGTGGGCCTGAAGATCGCCGATCAACTGAGCGCGGGCCGCGACCACATGGGGGTTGACCTCGCTGTGCCACCGCCCCGAGCCCTTGGGCAGGTCCACCGCGACGTTGAAATACATGAAATGTCGCGTCGGCGCCCGACGGTCGGCGTACCAATACACCCCCGGCTCGTAGTCCCACACATAGATCCGATCTTCGACCGACGTTTTCGCCTCGATGCATTCCCCCACGTCGCGCATCTGGCGGCTCCAATGGGAGTAGCGGTTGAGCGCCACGTCGCGCCAGAAGTTGTCGGTGTAGACCCAGTAGAGGCTGCCGGTCTCGACACGGTCGATCATGCCTTTTTGCGCCGTGCGGATTTCGACGCGCATGTCGGCCATGGTTCCCAGCGCGACCAGCGCCGCCCCGATCCCGGCGGCGACTGTCGGGATGCGGCGCACCACGAACAACAGCCCGACCACCTGTCCGCCCGCCAGGCACAGGGGCGCGGTGAGCAGGACGAAGTAGTGGCCGAAAAATTTGGTCCCGGCAAAGACGGCCATGGCCGCGCCGGTCAGCCACAGCGCGGCGATCACGGCCGCCGATTTGTCCCACAGGCCGCTGCCGCGTTGGCGTCGGTTGAGGGGCGACAAGGCAAGAAAAACGAGGAACAGCAGCAGCAGGACCTTGTGTTGAAACAGGAAACGACCGCCGGAAAGGGTGAACCGCCCGATGACGGTCGCCAGCGGCTCGGTGGAGACATAGCCCGCGATGGCGTTCGGACCGAATACCCGGCCCAGGTCTTCCAACTCGTCCCGATAGGCGAAAAAGGAAAACATCGCGATCAGCGGCACCGCCGCCCCGACGCAAAACACCGCCGCGTCGCGAAGGAAGGCGCCGACCCGTTCCGCCGCCTCCCGCGTGCGATCGCCCAGCAGCCATAGCCCCGCGACCATCACCAGGCCGAAGACGGCGGCGGTCTGTTTGAAAAGAATCGCGATGCCCAGGCTGCATCCCGCGAAGGCGACGGGGAGCAAGTGTTGTCGGATGGAGAATCGATCCAGACTCACGAATCCCAGGGCGATGGGCAGGACGGTCCAGGTTTCGAAATTCGGGCACAGGCCGTTCGTCGACGCGCTGGTGGAGTAGAAGGCGTAGAGAAACGCGGTCGCTAATCCGGCGCCGGGTTTTTTGCGGTTGAGGTAGAACAACGCGAGCATCGTCAACAGATGCATCGCGATGGACGCGACGTAGTAGACGATCATCGACCGGCCGAACAGCCACGTCAGGCCCGCGAAGAGGAAGTAGGCGCCGGGGAATTTCGTCTCGACGGTGTCACCGTAGAGGCTGCCGCCATCGAGCAACTCCTGGGAGCTGTAGGCCACGCCCGCCACGTCCGGGTCGCAGAAGATTTCGTCCACCACCGGATGGCGCAGAAACGCCGCGATCCCGCCAAGGACCAGCAGCCCGAGCGCGTTGACCCACCACTTCTTCATCGGCGGCAAAAATTATCAGCGCTGGGAGTTCGAGTCAAAGCGACGGTGTTGGCGGTAGGGTGTGGGGTATTTTTTTCCAAAGGCCTTGGACATCAGGCTCTTTGACGAAAAAACCGCTTGACGGACTCGGCGCTCATCATGTATTAAACCATAAGGTTATTTAACTTTATGGTTATCGATAGCATGACACACGACGCCCTCAGCACCACCTTCCACGCCCTGGCCGACCCGACCCGTCGGGCGATCCTGGAGCGTCTGGCGTCGGGCGAGGCGTCGGTGACGGAATTGGCCCGGCCGTTTGAGATGAGCATGCCGGCGGTCTCCAAGCATCTGAAAGTGCTGGAAAAAGCTGGGCTCATCGAGGCGGGGCACAACGCCCAATGGAGGCCCCGTCGGCTCAAGGCGGCGCCGCTGAAGGACGTGGACAAGTGGCTGGACGAATACCGTCGCTTCTGGGACGAGAGCTTCGATCGGCTGGACGTTTACCTGCGTGAGTTGCAGGGGAAAGGCAAGACGGATGAGTGAGTCGGGGGAGGCGGCCGCGTCGCATACGGCGGTGGCGAAGTCCGGTCGGGAGATCACGATGACGCGGACCTTCGACGCTCCGGCTCATCTGGTGTTTGAGGCGTACAGCACGCGCGAGCATCTGATGAAGTGGTTCGGGCCGGAGGGCTATCCGGTGACGATGTGCGAGATCGACTTTCGCGTCGGCGGCAAATGGCGCATGGCGATGACAGGGCCGGAAGGCGTTCAGCAAACACCCTTCGGAGGCGAGTATCGGGAAATCATTCCCAACAAAAAAATCGTCTTCGACAACGGCTTCGAGGAACCCGGGGCTCCCCGGATGGTCATGACCGTCATTCTCGACGAAGACGGCTCCCGGACCAAACTGACTTTCCACACGCTCTTTGAGTCGGAAGAAATGGCCAAGGAATACGCTGAACTGGGCTTCGTGGACGGCACCGCTTCCGGCTTGGACAACCTCGCCGACCTGCTGGCGCGACTCGTGGGCGGCGCGATCTTGCTGGAGGCCAAGGGAACGAAGTTCTCGACTCCCTCGGACACGCACCTGATCGCCGAGCGGACTTTCGACGCGCCGAGGGAGCTGATCTGGGATTGCTGGACCAAGCCCGAGCATATTACGCGGTGGATGCTCGGCCCCGGCGGGTGGACGATGCCGGTATGCGAGGTCGATCTGCGCGTGGGCGGCACGTGGCGATTTGTTTGGCGCAACACCGAGGGCACGGATATGGAAATGACGGGCGTCTACAAGGAAATCCAGCCCTACGAGCGTTTGGTGAACACGGAAAACTGGGGCGCCGACTGGCCCGAGACGCTCCAGATTCTCGAACTCCACGACGACAACGGTCGGACCCGGACCATCAGCACGGTCGTGTATCCCTCCAAGGAGGCGCGCGACCGGGCCACCGAGACCGGCATGCTCGAAGGATGGGCGCAAAGCTACGTCACCCTGGACGGGCACCTGGCCGACGACAAGACGGGGTAAGGGCCGTCGCGAGCGGACGAGAAATCCGACGGGCCGTGAAATTGCCGCGAGCGTCACCGCCGCAACTCGCATAGAATCGGCCCATTCCGATGCAACATTCATGAGGAGATAAAAGCCATGGCTTCGACGATTTTCATTGCGGTGATCGTCTTCATCGTCGCCTTCGTCGTCCTGGTCGCGATGCAGCCCAAGGAGTTTGTCGTCGCCAGGTCGAAAAAGATCGCGGCCTCGCCCGACACGGTCTATTCACTGATCAACGACTTTCATTCCTGGGAAGGGTGGTCGCCCTGGGCCAAGAAGGATCCGCAGATGAAGACAAAGTACAGCGGGTCCGACGCCGGCGAAGGGGCCGTGTACGAATGGTGGGGCAACAAGGACGTGGGCGAAGGGCGCATGACCATCTTGGAGAGCCGCCCGACCGAGTTGGTGCGCATCAAGCTCGAATTCCTCAAGCCCTTCAAGGCGACCAACGAGGCGAAGTTCACGTTCGAGCCCCAAGGCGACGAAACGAACGTGACCTGGGCCATGACCGGCGACCGAAATTTCTTCATGAAAGCGATGGGCCTGTTCCTGAATATGGACAAGATGGTCGGACCCGATTTCGAAAAGGGCCTCGACCAGCTTCGGGTTCTCGCCCACGCGAAGTCCTAGGGACGATCGCCGGCGGCCGGTCCGCCGAAGAAAGGCAAGGTGATGGAAAAGTCGGAGGGAATGGGTCCGAGCGAAGGAAATCGGATCGTCATCGAACGTGCGTTTGACGCGCCTCGGGATATGGTTTTCGCATGCTGGACCGACCCCGCCCATCTGGAAAAATGGTACGGCCCCAAGGGCTTTTCCACGGTGGTCGACGAGTGCGAAGCGCGCGCGGGGGGCGCGTGGAGATTCACGTTGACCACGCCCGGCGGCAAGTCCCTGCCGATGCGCGGCGTCTTCGAGGAAGTCGATCCGCCCCGGCGTCTGGTGTTAACCGACAAGAGCGCCGAAGACATGGGGATGGACATGGGGCGCGTGCTGATGACCATCGATTTCGATTCCGTCGACGGCGGCACGAAAATGACCCTGACCATCATCCTCGACGACGTCGAGAGGAAGAATATGTACGAGCGCAGCGGCGGTGTGATGGGATGGAACATGGCCTTTGACAAGATGGCCGAGCTATTGGAAAGGGAAGGCGACAAGTCATGACGAACGACGATTTGACCATTGTCATCGAGCGGGTTTTCGACGCGCCCCGTGACCTGGTCTTCGAGGCCTGGACACGGTCGGACCACATGGAAAAATGGTACGGCCCCAAAGGCTTTTCCGCCCGCGTGGAAGAGAACGATTTTCGCCCCGGCGGCAAACTGCGGGTGATTATGATCGGACCGGACGGAACTGAGTATCCTTCCGTGGCGGTCTTTCGGGAGATCGTCGTTCCCGAGATGATCGTCGCCGCGGACGATTTCGAGGGAGAGCTGGCGGGCAGCCTGGGCGAGATGGTGCAGCGCATCGTCTTCGAGGATCAGGGCGACAAGACCCGCGTGACGATCCGCATCGAGCACGACACCTTGGAGCACAAGAAAGGCCACGAGGAGATGGGCGTCGTCGGCGGCTACAATTCGATGCTGGACTGCCTGGAGGAGTTTCTGGCCACGATGGTGTGACGCGCTCTCTGTTTCGAAAATCCAAGCCTACTCGGCGGCGTCGGTCTCGCGATCGGCGCCGTTGTTCGTGGGGCGGACCCGCGCCAGCACCTTTTGGGCTAATTCCATGTCCAGGCCCACCCAGTCGGGCAGGCGCACGCCCTCGCCGCGATCGTTGACCAGATAGAGATTGGCCTTGCCGCGCTTGACGTCGGTGAAGTCAGCGTAGGGCAGATCCATGGTCTTGCCCAATTCGACGAGTTGCAGCCCGTCCGGGCCGATGACGATCTTCCGAAAGATCGCCTGCATGAAACTCCATGCCCCCGCCGCGCAGATCAACGCCCCGGCGATCCAAATCCAGGCATGAGCGCCGGAAACGTAGGCGGCGCCGGCGGCGGCTCCGGTGAAGAGCGTCGCGATCAGCAGGATCGCCATCTGAAAAATGCGGGGGCGGACCGTTTCGGTTTTCGTGCCTTGCGGGAAATCCATGGGTGTTCATTCGCACAACGAGGCCGTTGACGCAACGAACGGCGGCTGGACGAACGGCGGCTGGACGAACGGCGGCGTCGGCTTTATAAAAGATGGCACCGAGTGTCACGACATGCGGCGCCGGTCCATGGATTTCCGCATTTTCGGGAGACGATTTTGTCGAAGCGATTTCGAATTTCGCCGATTTGGCGATGGCTTTTGGTTTTGGCGGTGATCGCGGCCTTTCTGGGCGCGTGTGACAGCGGCGACGACGATGACGACGGCGCGACGGCGTCGGATGACGACACGGTCGATGACGACGACGATACAGCCGACGACGATACAGCCGACGACGATACAGGCGACGATGACACGTCGCTGGATGATGACGACGACGACACCTTCGTCGTTCCCGAGGACATCGTCGATCCCCCGGCCGCCATGCCGTTTTCCATTGAGCGCGAACAAGTCGGCGCCGCGCCGACGATCGGCGAGATCGACGAGTTCACGGCCACGATGAAATCGTTCTACGAAGGGGTGGACTATTTCCGATGGGCCGCGACGCATTCCTTCGGCGCCCCGGCCGACAACCCGGATGGCGATCCGCCGTATATGATCTGGTGGACGAATACGGTCGCGGTGAAGGACGGCGACACCGTGACCTACACCTTCGACACCGCTCCGGACAACACGACCGCCAAGGTCACGCGCATCCTGCCCGCCGCGATCGGACTGTATCTGTCCACCGGTGACGCGGACGCGCGGGAAGTGGCGCTGGGCTACATGCGCGGCCTGTCGGCGACGTACGACGGCATGATCTGGGGCGACGAGGATCCCGTGGTCGACTACCTGATGGCGCGCACGATTTTCTATCGCAGCTACGCCTACACCACGCCGGACGGCCGCCAAGCCTTCGCCGATTACGAGCCGGTCCGCCACGAGGAAGAGGCCCGGCGCCACGACACCTGGCACAATCCGAACAACCCCACCTGGGGCGACATCTACGTGCGCAATAAGCGCTCGAAGGACGACTTTCCCTACCTGTTTCGCGACGTCCCCTTCCTCGCGCGGCTGATTCGCGCCACGGACGACGCCGAGATGCGCGACGCGGCGATCAAGCTCTATCGCCAAATCGTACGCATGTGCCGAGACATCGTGGACAAGGACTACAAGATCTACACGAAAGGCGAGAACGGCGAAGTCTTTTTGCCGATGACCGAAAACGGCTTCGTCGACGATTTCGCCAGCTACACCAACTACGACGCCGTTTTCCCCAACGCCGAATGCAATCCCAAGATCGCCGCGAGCTACATTGCCTACGGCGACGCCCACGGCAACGACTGCGCCGACGGCGACGGCGGGCTCTACGAAACCATCGTGCTGCTCAGCCATTTCTGGGGCACGAATATGATCTGGGGTTATCACGTCTCGGCGGTGTCGAACGCGCTGACTTTCGGCGACAACGACACGGCCCGCGCGCTGCTTGAGGGCTTGGCGGCGCGCATGGACAAGCTGATGGACAACCCGCTGGCGGACAACTACGTCGAGTGGTATCCGGACGTGGCGGCGCTGCTGGTGATCGCCGCGGCCAATGGACTGCCTCTGACGAATCGGGAAGCGGCGCTGGTGGTGCGGCACTACACCGAGGCCGCCGCCTACCTGGCCGATTTCGACTATTGGGATTTGTGGGACGCGTCGGTGCCCGACGGCGAATACGTCTACATCCCCGACCGCTATGTCTACGACGGCGAAGGCAACGCGATCGACTATTTCGTGCGCATCACCGAGATCACGCACCTTTACGAATACTGCTACTCGCCCCTCAAGGATCCCGCCGGAGCGAAGTTCGTCGACTGCGACACGTTGCTGGAATAGGGGTTGGAACAAGGGTTGGAATAGGGGTTGGAATAGGGGACACGTCGCCTCGCGGCGTTATTTCTCGCCGGATTCCATCGTGTCCAGTGCCGCCGAGAAGATGCGCGCCGTCGCGTTGACCATCTTCTCGCGGGAGGCGGCGTAGCCGCTGAGCAGCCAGTGCATCGTGGTGTGCGTGACGGATCCGATCAGCGCGATGCCGATGAGTTCTTCTTCCGCCGAGTCCAATTTCGCGTTCGGATGCAGTTCGTGGGCGATATCGATCAGCGTCGCGGCAAAGCGCCGGATGTTGCCCATGTACATCGCGTCCACGTCCGGCCCGACGCCCAGCACTTCCAGCCAGCAGACCCGCGTGACCTGGGGATCTTCCGCCCAGCGGTAGAAGGCGTCCAGCCCCGCGACCACGGCTTGTCGCGCATCGAGAGGCGTCGGCAGGTCGGCGAGGGCGGCGAAGATGCGTTCGCGCAGGTCGTACATCGCCGTCTTGTAGACGGCCATGAGCAACGCCTCCATATTGGCGAAGGATTCATAGAAGTAGCGGTCGGTCAGGCCCGCCTCGGCGCAGACTTTTCGCACGGTGGCCGAGCGGTAGCCTTCGGTGCCGAAGACGCGCAATCCGGCGTCGAGAAATTGCCGGCGTCGTTTGGCGACGCGCTCGTCGACGGACATTCCGCCGTAGACGCGGCCGGAATGATGCTCGGTGTTTTTTGCCGGAGCCTTGGGCGACATTTTTGTATTTGACATCATTTGTCGTCAGATGTAAAGTGACGTTCATTGTCGTCAGATATGGGGTGAGGGCGCTTTCATGAAGCAGTCGAAGGTGTTGATCATCGGCAGCGGTTTCGGTGGGCTGTCGGCCGCGATCGAGTTGCGCAAAATCGGGGTCGAGGATTTCGTGATTCTGGAGCGGCGGTCGTTCATGGGCGGCACGTGGTGCCAGAACACCTATCCCGGCGCCCAGGTGGACGTGCAGTCGCCGCTCTATTCGCTTTCCTCCGAGTTATACGACTGGTCCGAGATTTTCGCCCCCCAAGCCGAACTCAAGGCGTATACCGAACACATCATCGAGAAGCACGGCTTGCGCGCCAAGACGATCCTGGAAGCCAACGTCACCCGCGCCGATTGGGACGACGAGCAAAAGCAGTGGATCGTGCGGACCGAGTCGAAGGGCGAGTTTCGCGGGCAGTATTTGATCAACGCGTCGGGTCCGCTGAGCACGCCGGTGATTCCCGCATTCGAGGGGCGCGAGTCGTTCCAAGGCGCGCAATTTCACACCAACGACTGGGACCACGGCTACGACTACAAGGGCAAGCGGGTCGCCGTGATCGGCAGCGGCGCCAGCGGAGCCCAGGTCATTCCCGCCATCGCCGAGGACGTGGCCGAGTTGCACGTCTTTCAACGCACCCCCCACTGGGTCATGCCCCGGCCGGACTATCACTTCAACAAACTCGAGCGCGCCGTCCTGCGCAACAAGCTGGTCCACCGCCTGCTGCGTATCATCATTTATTGGATTCTCGAATCGCGCGTGATCGCCTTCAAATATTCCAAGGCGCTAATGAACGCCTTCGCCAAGTCTCGGGCGCTGATGCTGCTGCGTTGGCAGGTGAAGGACCCGGCCCTGCGCGCGAAGCTCACGCCCGACTACACCATCGGATGCAAGCGCATCATCTTGTCCAACCGGCTCTACCCGGCGCTGTGTCGCGACAATGTGACCCTGCACGCCGACGGCGAGGGCATCCGGCGCATCACGCCCACGGGCATCGAAACGCTGGACGGCACGCACGTGGACCTGGACCTGATCGTCTACGCCACCGGCTTCAACCCGACGGAGGGGATCACGTCGTGTCCCGTCATCGGGCGAAACGGGGCGATGCTGGCGAAGTTCTGGGAGCGCTACCCCCGAGCGTACATGGGCACGATGATGCCCGGCTTTCCGAATTTCTTCGTTATCACCGGCCCCAACACGGGCATCGGCCACACGTCGGCGATCTTCATCATCGAATCCCAGATGCGCTACATCATGAAATGCATCCGCGAGACGCAGAAGCGGGGGATGCACGCGGTCGAGGTGCTCGACCAGGCGGAGGATCGGTACACCACGATGATCCATTCGGAGATGGAACGCACCGTGTGGAAAGCCGGCGGATGCAAGAGTTGGTACCAAAGCGAAGACGGCCACGTCATCGCCATGTTCCCCGGATTTTCCTTCACCTTCCGGCGGCTCACCGGACGGTTCAAGCCCGATCATCACGCATTTGCCTAAAAGAGGCCGAAAGAGGATTGCATGAAGTCGTTTTGCGACAAGGTCGTGGTCGTCACCGGCGCCGGGGGCGGCATGGGAAGGGCGTACGCCGAGGCGTTCGCGCGGGAAGGGGCGAAGCTCTCGCTCAACGATTGGGACGGGGCGGCGCTGGAAGAAACGCGCGAGCGGGCGCTGAAGCTCGGGGCGCCGGCGGTGCATGCGGTGGCGTTCGATGTCTCCAACAAAGACGAAATGTACGCCTTCGCCGCGTCGACGAAGGAGGCGCTGGGCAACGCCCATGTGATCGTCAACAACGCCGGGGTGGAGGGCGACGCGCGGCCGATCTGGGAGATTTCCGACGAGCTATTCGAGCGCGTCATCAACATCAATCTGTGGGGCGTGATCCACGGGACGCGGGCGTTCCTGCCGCAGCTTTTCGACAACGGGGAAGGGGCGGTGGTCAATGTTTCCAGCGTTTTCGGCCTGGTCGGGCCGCCGCTCAACGGCGACTACTGCACCGCGAAATTCGCCGTCCGTGGCTTTACCGAATGCCTGATGGCCGAGCTGCACGAAAGCCCGATCAGCGTGCATGTGGTGCATCCGGGGGGCATCGCCACGAACATCTGCAAGACCGAACGCAGCCGGGACTTCGGCGCCAAATTTCTTCTCACGCCGCCGGAGGACATCGTACGGGTCGTGATCGACGGGATCCGTCGCGGCCGGCGAAAAATCGTTTACGGCAACGACTCCCTACGCGCCTGGTTCGGGTCCAACTTCCTGCCGCTTCGCATTCTCAACATCATCATGAATTTCGAGTTGCGCCGCGTGGTGGGGAAAATCGAACTTCCCAAGCCCAAGGGGTAAATCCCGACTTGACCCGCGTCGGCCCCTTTCGCAGCATGCGCGCCATGAGCAATTTCCGAAAAATGACGATCGGCTTCGTCGCGTTCGCCTTGGCCTTCGCGCTGATTGGCGCCGATGGCCCAAAGAGCGGCGAGAGCCGCGAATTGCCGGTGGTTCACCATAAAGGCCGGATGCATCAGGTGATGATGGGCGAGCTGGCGGGGCAGGTCGACCTGGCAACGCCGGCCGACTTGCCGCATCTCTATGCTGTCGGCCCGTTGGAGAATCTGAACGGCGAAGTGACGATCTGGGACGGCCATCCGCATCTGACGCAAGTCAACGACGCGGGGGTGCCGGTCGCCGTGCCGGATGACGAGGCGTGGAAAAAATCCGCGATTTTTCTGGTGTGGGCCCAGGTCGAGCTATGGTCGGAACATCCGGTGCCCGCGCCGATCGGCGACATGGGCGGACTGCGAACGCAGATCGAACGGGCGGCGAAGGAGGCGGGGATCGACTTGGAAAAATCCGCGTTTCCCGTGTTGGTCGAAGGCGATGCCGAGGCGTTGGGGTTCCACGTGGTGCGCAAGGAAAGCGATGAGGATTTCGGACCCGAACAGCACCGGCGGGCGATGAAGAAATTTGACCGACACGATCTGCCGGTGCGTCTCGTCGGGTTCTATAGCCGGATGCACGGCGGAGTCTTCACCCATCGCGGCGAACCGCTCCATCTGCATGCCGTGATGCCAAGCGACGACGGTTCGACGATCAGCGGGCACGTCGAGTCCGTTTCCCTGCAAGCGGGCGCGACAATCAAATTGCCGAAGATGTCGCCCTAGCTTTGCTCTTTCATTGGCCGAGGGACTTGGTCATCAGCGCGAGCGCGCCGTCAGGAAGAGTCTGTGACAGCGTCTCGACGGGTATCGGCGAGGTCGCGAATTGTCAGCATGGAGGGATAGGGATGTATCCTCGAGGCTGAACCTCGCTTGCTCTTAGGCTCCTACCCGCTTTGCTGGTGGCTGCGCACCAATTCGGTGAATTCCGGTCCGGCATCTTCGTGGGCAAAATGGCCGCATCCTTTAAGAATTCGCAGTTGCGCCGAAGGAATGCGCTCGGCCAGCCGATGGGCATTGCGAACCGAGAGAAACGGATCTTTTTCTCCCCACAGTACCTGAACCGGGCCGGCGATCTTATCCAGGTTTTCGCCGATATGAGCCAATTCGGCGGGGTAGCTGCCCAGGAAATCCAGGGTCAGCCGGAACCTTGCCGGATCCCGGTTGATGGTTTCATACTCCGCCAGCGCGGAAGGTTCAGGCTGGAAATTCCGATAGCCGCGCGCCATGGCCACACGGGCGAACGCCCGTCCAAAGTAGGCCGTCACCGCCCGGACCACACGGGAATGAAATAAAATACCGAGCTCCCACGAGACGTCGGGCGGGTAAAATCCGGGCCCGTTGAAGATGGTCAGGCCTTCGATTCGCTCGGGATATTTCTCGGCGAACGAGAGCATGACCGGCAACCCCACATCAGGACCAATTCCGTAAAACGATTGGATTTCGAAGTGGTCCACGAGTCGGAGCAGGAAATCGCTTTGGGCCGACGGACTCATGAGTTCCTTCTTTCCTTCCGACAAGCCGAAGCCGGGCATGTCATAGGCCAGCAGGTGATACTCCGAGGCCAGGTCGGACCAATGGGAATCCCAGCAACGTAGGCTTTGGGGCCACGCATTGGTCATGACGACCACCGGCGCGCCCTTTCGCGCCGATTGGCGATAGCGCACCTGAATTGAGTCGATTCGAGCGAATTGGTTTTCCATATCCATCTCCTCTGTGCGCGGGCGGAGTTCGTGGTGGAACCTCAGGGCGATCGCGGCCACGAGCCTTCTCTTCCAGCATGAAAAACGGGCCGGGTCTCCATGACCCGGCCCGTCTCGATTTTCGGCCAGGGCGCCATGGCGGGTCTAACTGCCCAGCGTCGGATAGTCCGTGTAACCCTCGGCGCCGGGGGTGTAAAACGTGTCCATGTTGGGAGCGTTGAGTTCGGCGCCGGATCTGATGCGTGCGATGAGATCCGGGTTGGCCAGGAACGGCCGGGCGAAGGCCACCAGTTCTCCCTTGCCCGCCGCCAGGTCCGCCTCGGCCCGGGGACCGTCGTAACCGCCGCTCAGGATGATCGTCCCGCCGAAGGCCTCGCGAATCTTCGTCTTCACCGAATCGGGGACCGGCGGCGCGCCCATGGCCGAGTGATCCACCACGTGGATGTACGCCAACTTCAGCTCGCCCAGGGCCTTGGCCAGCGACTCGTACTGCTCTTCGATGCCGTCGAAGGGCGCCAGGTCGTTGAACACGCCGTAGGGCGACACGCGAATGCCCACCCGGTCGGCGCCGATGGCCGCGGCGGTGCGCTCGGCGACCTCGATGGCGAAGCGGTTGCGATTTTCCGGCGAGCCGCCCCACTGGTCGGTGCGTTGATTGGCTTTCGGATTGAGGAACTGCGTGATGAGATAGCCGTTCGCGCCATGCAATTCGACGCCGTCAAATCCGGCCTCGACCGCGTTTTTAGCGCCTTGGACAAACTCCTCGATGGTCGATTCGATGTCGGCCTCGGTCATCTCCTCGGGAACGGGGTGGGGCTTGAGGCCCTCCTGGTCCGTCCACATTTCCCCCGCCGCCGCGATAGCCGACGGAGCCAGAACGCGGGCGCCCTCGGGCATGTTGTTCGGGTGGGAGATGCGTCCGGTGTGCATGATCTGCATGAAGATGCGCGAACCGGCCTCATGCACCGCGTCGGTCACTTTGCGCCAACCGGCGACCTGCTCGGCGGAGAAGATGCCGGGGATGCGCGGGTAGCCCAGGCCGTTGGGGCTGGGGGAGGTGCCTTCGGTGACGATCAGCCCGGCGCCGGAGCGCTGGCGGTAGTAGGTCGCCATCAGGTCGTTGGGCACGTTGCCGATGGCGCGGGAGCGCGTCATGGGCGCCATGACGACGCGGTTTTTCAACTCGATCCGGCCCAGGGTATACGGGCTCAACAAGTGCTCGAAGTCGGCCATGAATCCAGGTCCTTTCTTTGTCGAATCGATGGGGAGGCGCCGGCCGCTTTTCGACCGACGCCCTCCAACTTGGGGCGTCATTCTGGAACGTCAAGTCCAAAATGCCCCCTTGGTCACGAAACGGGGGCGCGCATCAGCCGATCTGTGGACTCGCCCACAAATCACCGCCGCGCCGTCACCGCCCGCGCTTGCGTTTGCTCTCCTTGATGGCTTCCTTGTAGATCTTGTTGAATTGCTTTCCCTGCTTGCGCTGGGCGGCGGCATCGTGACGCACTTCGTAGGCCCGCGCCTCCTTCTCCAGCTTCTCGTAATGCTCGAATCGATCGGCGGACAGTTCGCCGTCGTCGATGGCGACCCGGACGGCGCATCCCGGTTCGCTACGGTGGGTGCAGTCGCTGAATCGGCAACGGGCGGCCAAGGCTTCGATGTCGGCGAAAACCGAGCCCAGGCCTTCCTCGTCGAATAGCTGCAACTCGCGCATCCCCGGCGTGTCGATCAAAAGCCCGCCGTTCGGCAGGGCGATGAGCTGGCGGTGCGTCGTGGTATGTCGGCCGCGCCCGTCGCGATGGCGGACTTCGCCGGTGGCCATGATCTCGTCGCCGAGCAGGGCGTTGATGAGCGTGGATTTTCCCGCGCCCGACGAGCCGACCAGCGCCGCGGTCGTTCCCGGCGGGATATGACCGGCCATGTCGTCGATACCCACATCGTCGAAAACGCTGGTGACGATGACCGGCACGCCGATCGCGACGGCTTCGATGTTCGCGACGCGCCCGGCGATGTCGTCGCACAAGTCGGCCTTACTCAACACGACGACCGGCTGTGCGCCCCCCGCCCAGATGCGCGCCAGGTAGCGTTCCACCCGGCGGACGTTGAAGTCATCGTCCAGACCGCACACGGCGAAGACCGTGTCCACGTTGGCGGCGACGACCTGTCCCTTGGCGACGCGCCCGGCGGCCCCGCGCGTGAAGACGGTGCGTCGGGTGAGGACACGATCGATGACGGCGACCCGGCCTTCGTCGGGCGGGGCTTTGAGGGTGACGAAATCGCCGACGCCGGGCAGGGCGTCGTCGCTCTGCTCGTAGGTCAGGCGCCCGGCCAATTGGGCGAATCCGTCGCCTTGGGCGGACCAGACCTCGTAGCCGCCGCGATGCTCCGCGGCCACGCGGGCGACGATGGTGTCCTCGTTAGTGATCTGTTCGGCAAAGAAAGGGCCGAAGCCCAGAGCGGAAAGCTCGTGCATGGGGGTTCTCCATCTACGCGCTCATTTTAAGCGCACCAACCCGTCGGCCGTCGGCGTTTCGTGTCGCGTCGGCAAGAGGTTGGGATCGTGATACGCAAGGGGTCGGCCCGGCCGAAAAGTTCGGTCGATCAGTTCAACCGATCAATTTGATCGATCAGCGGCGGGCCGGAACTCGTCTACGCAAGATCCCTATGGAGAACAGCGGCGGTCATAAAACCTTTCGTGGGACACCCGGTCCCGATGGGAAAACGGTAGACGCGGGCGGCGGAGGTGTCAACGCTCAATCGTTGCGCGAAGAGCCGTCCGGGCAGCAGCGCGCGACCAGAAAGGGGAAGGTTCCGCCGCCCGGCACCGGCTCGTCCGCGGGAATCAGGTCGACCGGACCGTACCGTTCGAATTCGCGTCGGGCGGAACTCTCGTCGTAAAAATGCATCCGCATCCCCGGCAGAATTTCGTACCAATCCTCGCCCAGCTTTGTGCCTTGCCCGTACATCGGCGCGTCCTTGGAGATGACGGTGAAGGCCATGGCCCCTCCCGGCGCGAGCTGACGCGCGCAGTCCCGGAGCAATTTTTCGCGGCCCGGCGCATCGAGAAGGTAAATGAGGCCGTAACAGAAAATGCCGTCGTAACGCCGGTCGTCGAACGGCATATCCGTTACGGAGCCGTGATGGATCGGGAACGTCAGGCCGAGCCGCGAACGAGCCAGCGCGATTGCCGTCTCGGAAATCTCGATCCCCGTCACCGACATTTCTCGTTCCAGGAAGGGCTTGGCGTTGCGTCCGTAGCCGATGCCGGGAATCAGGACATTCGCCACGGATCGCTCGGCGAACCACCGGGCGGTCGAGAACGCACTGAGCGCGGGCTCCAGACCCCAGATGAGGGCGTTGTCGGCGAACGCCGCTTCCCAAACGTTGTCCATGCGTACTCCGAGATGAGCGTCTTTAACGGAAGCGACACGGGCTTCAGATCTCGATGACCACCTTCCCCTTCGCGTGCTCGTCTTCCATGTAGCGGATCGCGTCGGCGACCTGGGCGAGGGGATAGCGGCGGTCGACGGCCGGTTTGATCTTCCCCGACGCGGCCATCTCGGAGAGGACCGCCAGGTCGTCCGGGTTGGGTTTGGATTCGAGGAACGCGAAGGTCTTGCCGCCTTTTTTCGTGTGGAACGAGCCGAGAAACATCATCCGGAAAAACTCGCCGGACGAGCCGCCGATCATGACGTAGGTGCCTTGGGGCTCGAGGATGGGCGAGTAGTCGGAGAAGGGGCGGTACGCGGCGGCGTCGATGATGACGTCAAAGCGCGCCTCGCCCTTGGTCACGTCTTCTTTCTTGTAGTCGATCACATGGTCCGCGCCCAGGGAACGCACCATCTCCACGTTGTGCGTCCCGGCCAGGGCCGTCACCTCGGCGCCCATCGCCTTGGCGATCTGCACCGCGAACGACCCAACGCCGCCGGACGCGCCGACGATCAGCACCTTCTGTCCGGCGTGAACTTCGGCTTTGTCCCGCACGGCCTGCAGCGCCGCAAACCCGGCCGTGGCCAGAGCGCCCGCCTCCTCGAAAGGCACGCTCTCGGGCTTTTTGACCAGCATGGATTCGGGCACGGCCACGTACTCGGAGAAGGCGCCGTGGGCCGAACCGAAGATCTCGCCGAACACCTCGTCGCCCACGGCCAGGCGCGACACATTCGGGCCCACCGCCTCCACGCGACCGGCCACATCCGCGCCCAGGCCCTTTTTTTTCGGCTTGGTCAGCCCGCCGAAGATGAGACGGATCAGATAGGGCGTGCCGCGCATCATGTGCCAATCGCCGGCGTTGATGGACGAGGATTCGACCTTCACCAGCACCTCGCCGTCGCCCGGTTCGGGCTTGTCGATCTCTTCGAGCGTCAACACATCCGGCGATCCGTATTTGTGGAACCTCACGGCTTTCATCGTCGCTTCCTCCACCGCGCGCAGGGTGCGGATCTCGTGATTGGTCGGGAAGGTTTCGCGGGAAACCATGGCATTTTGTTGAGCATTTGTCGAAATGGCCTGCATCGGTCGTCTCCTCTCGAAAGCCGCATTGCTTACGGCGTAAGTTCTGAGGGAAATCTATGCTTACGTCGTAAGTTTGTCAAGCCTTTTTCTCTGAAAACTTACGATGTATGTTAAGGCCTCGAATCGACGGAGGTTTCCATGGCGAAGGCGAACGAGAAAACGAAGGGGGAGGCGAAAGAATCGGCCGCGAAATCCCGCGAACCGCTGACCCGGGAGCGCGTCCTGGGGGCGGCGGTGGCGATGGCCGACGAGGAGGGGCTCGACGCGTTGTCCATGCGCAAACTCGGGCAGAAACTCGGGGTCGAGGCGATGTCCCTGTACAACCACGTCAAGAACAAGGACGCGATCCTGGACGGCATCGTGGACATGGTGGTGGGCGAGATCGAAATCCCGGCCGACGCCCCGGACTGGAAAACGGCCATGCGGCGGCGGGCGGCGGCGGCTCACGACGTCTTGTTGCGCCATCCCTGGTCGGTGGCGCTGATCGAATCGCGCATGGGATTAGGCCCGTCGCGGATGGGCTATTTCGATTGGGTGATCGGCACACTACGGGGCGCGGGGTTTTCGCTGGACCTGGCCTATAACGCCTTCTTGACCATGGACAGCTTCATCTACGGTTTCACGCTGCATGAGGTGAATTGGCCTTTCCAAACCGACGAGGAGCGGGACCGGGTGTTGGCCGAGACGATGCCGAACATCCCTATGGAGGACTACCCGAACATCCATGCTCTCATGGAGCACGCCACAGCCGTGTCGGCCGGCCTCGACGAAGCCGCCGCCGCGGGCGTATCGCCCTACGTCGCGGAGTTCGAGTTCGGCCTTGACCTCATCCTCGACGGTTTGGAACGGGCGCGCGATGGGGCGTAGCCCCGATTGCATGCGTCGGCGGGCTTGCTAAGATAACGACCATGACAAACGCATTCGAACTGCATCCCGGGTATGTGAAGCCGTTTGAAGAGGTCCTGGCCGACGTGCGCGCCGGCGAGGTGGTCGGTCGCGACAATGTGCGCATCGCGTATGAGGTCGTGGGTGACAAAGGGCCGGTGATCGCGCTGGCCAACGGCTTGGGCGGGCGGTTGTATGCCTGGCTGCCGCTGATCGAATCCCTGCGCGACCGCTATCGCTTCGTGACGTGGGATTACCGGGGCCTGTTCGCCTCCGAGTCGAATCTGACCGGCCCGGCGATGGGCATTCCCCGCCACGCGGACGATCTGGCCGCCGTGCTGGACGCCGAGGGCATCGACGCCGCTCACCTATGCGGCTGGTCGATGGGCGTGCAGGTGAGCCTGGAGTTCGCCACCCGATTCCCGGAGCGCGTCAAGAGCCTGATCCTCATCAACGGCACCTACGGCCAGGTCTTCTCCACCGCGTTTCAGCCGTTCTTTCAGATCCCGGTGCAGCACACGCGACTGCATTCGCTGGTGGAACTGGCGGTGAAGTTCCCGTTTGTCGTTCAGGGGGTGATGCGTACTTCGCTGTTGACGGTGGAGGCGCTCTTTCATCTGAGCCGTCGCCTCGGGCAGGAATCCCATCCGCTGGTGGCGCTGGGACTGCGGCAGTATTTGAGCGATATCCTCAACACCCGCGTCGAGAACTATCTCAAGCTCTTTCAGGAGCTGGACGCCCATTCGGTCTACCACTTGCTGCCGCTGGTCACGCACCGCACGTTGATCGTCAGCGGCAGTCTGGACTTTCTGACGCCCGACTATCAATCCAAGCAGATGGCCCGCCGCATCCCCGGCGCGTACCACCTGCGCATTCCCCTCGGGACGCACTTTGTTTTATTGGAGCGGCCCAGCGTGGTGCTTCCGGCGGTTCGCAAACACCTGAACAAAGTCGATCGTCCGCGCACCGGGGAGGGGAAGTCGAAGGCGAAACGCACGACGGGTTCTCGAAAGTCCACCAGCCGCCGCGATAGCCCCAAGGCGCGGGCCCGCTGACCGCGCGGCATTCGGCCGGACTCATTGAAGCCCGCCATCAAATAATCAAACGCACTCCGCCAAGATCGGCGATGTTATGGGGAAAGTCGTGGCCGGGGTGCCCGATGAACATATAGTTCTCCGGTACTTGCAGTTCCCGCGATAAAGTGTCGACCAATTTGGGCCCGAAGGTGCCTTGGCGCAGGACGAGGTCCATCTTGATTTCCGGGTAGATCTTGTCCAGGTAGTCGACGTCTTTTTTCAAATTCTCGGGGATGTTCTTTTCCTCGTCGTAGACGTGAATGATGATGACCCGATTCGTGGTCTCGTTTTCCATCACATAGAGCATGACCTTGTTCAGGTTCTCCGCGCTGTCGCCGCGAGTGAAGAAGACGACCGCCTGGGCGTTGATCTCGTCGATCTTGCCGCGAATCGCATCGCCGATTTTTTGGTTCCAAAGGTTGATTTTCTTCACGGCCTCGTTGAGCCCGTACAGGGGGATCTTCAGCAAGTCCTCGCGCTTGAGCATCACGATGACGGTGAGCACCGTCGGCACGAAGTAGTACATGAAAAACAGGAAATTTCGCGGCTTCATGGCAATGTTGCCGACGATGCCGATGATCGTCGCGAAAAAGGCGGCGATGACGATCGGCCAACTGGCGTAATAATCGCGACGCAGGCGGCCTCGCCGGACCTTGAGCAGCATATTGCCCATCGCGAACAGGCACATCACTGACAGGAAACTCAAGGTGTACACCCCGGCCAGGCTCAGCAGCTCACCGCCGGTGGCCAGCACGATGCTGATGCACAGGATCAGGAACGTCAGGATGATCCAATGGGATGTGCCTCGGCGGTTGGTGCGCAGGAGAAATTGGGGAAGGCACCGGTCGAGGGTCATTCGGCGGATCAAGCCGGTGACGCCGACAAAACTGGTCAGCACCGCGCCGGATAAAACAATCGCCGCGTCCACGCTCACCAGGATCTTGAGCCACGGCCCTTCGAACACATGCTCGGCGAGGATCGCCAGCAGGTAGTCTCGTTCGTGCTCGGGGATCTGGATGTCGTGAAAATTGCCCAGGACGAGAATGGCGATGAGCGGATTGAAGATCGTCACCGCGACCCACATATTTCGCAGCGTCTTGGGGAACACTCCGGGCTGTTGTTCTTCCACGAAGTTGGCGCTGGATTCGAAGCCGCTGATGCCCAGCAACGCGGCGGAGAAACCGAAGAACAACGCGGCGGGCAGGCTGGTGTTCAAAGGCAGCGCGCCCCAGTTTTTCGAAAGAACCGACAGGTCGGAAAACATGGCGAAGATCGCCGCGCCGCACAGCACGGCCAGCGTCACCATATGCAAAATGAAAATACCCAGGGCCACGCGGCTGGATTCGGTGATGCCGATCAAGGTGATGACGGCAAAGACGCCCAAAAGCCCAATGGTCGCCGGGATGACGGGCCATGTCGGGAAAAGGCTCTGGACGTAGGCCATGGAGATCCGGGCGCTGATGACGGCGGTGGCCAGGTAGCTCAGGATCGTCAGGCAGGCCGCGACGGAGGCCTTGAATTTGCTTGTGGTGTTGAGCAGGGCGTTGTAGGCCCCGCCGTTGAGCGGCAGCGCCGTCACCACTTCGCTGTAGACGCTGCGAAAAAGCAGGAGCACCCCGGCGACAAGAAGCAACACGAAGGGGGCCAGATACCCGGCGTAGAAGGTGGCGATCGCCGCGACGTAGAGGCAGGAACTGGTGATGTCGTTGCCGCAGATCGCGGTGGCGGGCCATTGGCTGAGTTTCTTTTCCTCGGGCACGGACGGGCCCGTGGAGCGGGGGCGCAGCTTCCGGCCGGTTGCGTCGAGGGGCGGAACGGGGCTAGGAGATGGGGCGTTGCTTACGTCGGCCATTTCTTCAACATCCCTCAAAATTCGGAAAGCTCAGCGCCATGGCGTGCCTCAAGTCCTTGTGGGGGCGGCGTGGGCATCTTTGCGGAAATCCCCGGGGGGATCAACCGGCGGGAAGTGGGGGCTTTGTTCGACATCCGGCATCGCCATATTCAAAATTTGCTTTAGGATGAGAGGCGAGCAGCACATGAAATGAAGAGGAGATCCCCATGGGCAAGTGGACTTTTGACGACATCCCCGACCAGTCCGGACGCAACGCCATCGTTACCGGCGCGAACTCGGGCATCGGATTTGAGACGGCCAAGGCGCTGGCGCTGAAGGGGGCGAACGTGACGCTGGCCTGCCGGAGCCAAGCCAAGGGACAGGAGGCCGTGGAGCGCATTCGGGGCGCATCCGCGAGCGCTTCGGTGGCGTTGGAACTGCTTGACCTGGCGGACCTGCCCAGCGTGGAGGCCTTCGCCAAGCGCTACAAGGAATCCCACGACCGCCTCGACCTGCTCATCCTCAACGCCGGGGTGATGGTGCCTCCCGCGAGTAAGACGGAGCAGGGGTACGAACTGCAATTCGGGGTCAACCACCTGGGGCACTTCGCGCTGACCGGCGCGCTGCTGTCGCTGGTGAATACGACATCCGAATCGCGCGTCGTCGCTGTGTCGAGCACGGCCGCCCAATTCGGAAAGATGAACTTCGACGATTTGCAGTTCGAGAAGCGCGGCTACCAAGCCTGGCCCGCGTACGGTCAGAGCAAGCTTGCCAATCAGCTTTTCGTGCGCGAGCTTCAGCGGCGGGTCAAAGCGGCGGGGTCGTCGGTGCTGGTCACGTGCGCCCATCCCGGATGGACGGCGACCGACCTGCAGCGCACCAGCGGCTTGATCAGCTTCTTCAATCCCGTCTTCGCGATGCAGCCGCCCCAGGGCGCCCTGCCGACGCTGCGTGCCGCGACCGACCCGGACGCCAAGGCCGGCGACTACTTCGGGCCCGGCGGATTGATGCAGATGCGCGGCTATCCGGTGCGCGTTCCGATGCTCAAGCGGGCCAAGAAGGATGACGACGCGGCGAAGCTCTGGGAGGTCAGCGAGAAGCTGACGGGCGTGTACTACCCTTTCGCGTAGCGCGATCCAGCGCAATCCCCTGTGGAACTACGCCGGGTGTTCGTCCAGCGGCACGCGCAGGGTGTTGAGCGTGACGGCGAGCATGCGGTAGTGGCCGATCAAGAAGCACAGTTCGATAATTTCCTTGTCATTCGCCAGCGAAGCCAGTTCGCCGTAGGTGCCGTCGGCGATGACGCCATCCGTGTGGATGTCCCGACAGGCGCGCAGGAAGGCGCGCTCGCGGGCCGTGAATTGGTCCGAGTCGATTTCCTCCCGGCGAATCCGCTCCATGGCCTCGTCGCTCACACCGGCCTTGCGTCCCAATGACTGATGATGCAGCCATTCGTACTCGCACCGCATCAAGTGCGCGACGTAGAGGATGACCAGTTCCGACTCTGAGCGTTTGAGCTTACCGAAGGGCATCAGCCCCCCGGCGAAAAACAGCCAGCGTCGAAAGAGGCCGCGATGCCGGGCGAGGGTGGCGAAGATGTTGGGCGGGGTTCCGCCGGTCGCCAGGCCGATGATCCGCGTGATGACCGTATTGACCAGGCCGATGTCCCGAAACGTGCCGGGGGCGATTCGCGGTTTGTCGTCGGTCATGACTTATCTCCCGGCCCGCCCATGGCGGTGCTGAAATAGGCGTGCTTGGAGTTTGCGAGCGCATCGTCGCCGAAGACCTCACGACTCCGGATCACCCCCGAATACTCGAAGCTCCTGATCACAGCGACACGCTTTCGCGATACGCGCGGCCCATGCGACGGCCTCCTTCTTGGAAGGCAACTCAAGGACAGTAAATCCACCATTGAGCGCAGGCGCCCATGGGTAGCCTCCCTCCGCGACCGAGGCATCGGCCGAAACTAAAACGGGCGGGAATGTTTCATCAATACCACCGGCGAAAACGTAGACGCCCGCTTCCTTTGCTTCGCGTATCACGGCATGAGCGTCTTGCCCCACCGTCTCCATCTCGCTGTCGGGGACATTCATTGCAGCGCTGGGAAAGGAAATCAAATACTTGGCCATGATCGTCTTCCTCTAAGAATCTTGCGGCTTGGGGTACAAACCATGCCTAGCGAAATCGCGAAACGTGCCGGGGGCGATTCGCGGTTTGTCGTCGGTCATGACTTATCTCCCGGCCCGCCCATGGCGGCGCTGAAATAGGCGTTGAGGCGGCGCATCACGAAGGCGTAGGAGCGGGGGAACAGGCGCCGGCACCAGAAGGCGACGGCGATATCCCGCGAGGTATAGACGTAGTATCGATTCTTCGCCACGCCGCGCAGGATGCGCTCGGCCGCGACGTTCGGCGTCACCGCATGACGCTGAAACAGTTTGCGCAGGCGCGCGAAGCGCTCACTTTGCGTGTCGACTCCGGCGATCTTGATTGTCTGCACCAGGCCCGTGTTCACCGCTCCGGGGCAGACCAGACTCACGCGGATCTTGTGCTTCGCCAGATCGAAACGCAGCACCTCCGAGACGCCCCGCAGCCCGAACTTGCTCGCCGAATACGCCCCATGCCAAGGCAGTCCGAACAGGCCCGCCGCCGACGAGACGTTGACGATGTGCCCGCCGCGTCCGGCCCGGATCATCGGCGGGACGAACGCCTCCATCATGTGAATCGGGCCCATGAGGTTGATGTCGATCACCCGTCGCCATTCGTCGTGGGGCATCTTGTCGATCTCGCCCCAGACGGCGATGCCCGCGTTGTTGACGAGGATGTCGACACTGCCGTGGTCGTCGTGGAAGCGCGTCGCGAAGGCCTGGACGGCGTCGTGGTCGGAAACGTCGAAGGGGTGCGTTGCGAGGATGTCGGCTCCCGATTGACGCAGTTCGGACGCGGCGACGTTGAGGCGATGGGCGTCGATGTCGGTCAGAATCAACACGGCGTTGTGCCGGGCGGCGACCTCGGCGAGGGCGCGTCCGATGCCGCTCGCGGCGCCGGTGATGAGGATTCGTTTTCCCGCAAAACTCCGAAAAGACATCACTCGGCTTCAGCGACCTGCGATTCGTGGAGACGGAGGACGATCGGAATATTCACGAGACTCAAAACGACCAGCGCGGCCATCCCGACGCCCATGCCGACGATGTTCATCCCGACCACGAACAGAATGCCGGAGATCTGGCCCGCCAGGAGAATCAGCCCCTGGGACAGGGCTTCGGGCGCGGGATAGCCGATTTCCGCGCCGTATTGGAATCCGATCGGTCCCGCCACACCCAACAGGAAGAAACCCACGAACGCCGACCACGTCAGCATTCCGCCGTAGCCGCGCGCGAGCGTCATGCCCAGGATTCCCGGCGCCACCAACGTCACGCCCGCCACCAGGAAGGGCTTGCGTCGCTGGATTTTGTCGGAGATGGGCGGCACCACGAGCGCGCCGAGAATGCCGGCGCCGAACATCGCGCCCATGATAGCCCCCGCCTGGGCGCTGGAAAGTTCCTTGGCCTCGGCGATCTGGTCGATGCACGTCGCGATCGCGTTGAACGCGCCCAGGCCGATGAAAAACAGCCCGAGCAGCCACACCATATCTTTCAAATGGATGAGATGTTTGACGCCGTCCAGCGACATAAGGCGCTCGTGCCCGGCGTGCTCCGACGGCGGCGTCGGCGGCGCCTCGCGCATGAATACCAGAAACGCCGCCGAGACGACGACCGAAATCACGCCGTAGAGCATCAGCATCGGGCGAAGGTCATAGGTTCCATTCACGGCATGCACCAGGTGCGGCGTGGCCAGGTTGACCGCGACGAAGCCCAGAAACTGGGAGAGCGTTCCCACGCCCACGGCTCCCGCGCGCTCGTTGACGGGGAACCATTTGGCCGCGATCGCGGTGACGGCGTTGAGAATGAAGGGTTGGGCGACGCCCAGGCCGAGTTGGGCCACCAGCATCATCGCGTAGCTGTGGGCGAAAAGGCCTTTGAAGATGCCGAACACGCCCGTGAGGATCGCGCCGAATCCGACGCCGACGCGAATGCCGTAGCGGTCGATCATCCACGAGGCCGGAATGCACATGACCAGGAAGACGGCCATGAACACGATGGAGAGCATGTCCACAGCCAGGGGCGAGACGCCGTAGGCCTCGCGCGCCGCGCGTTCCACCGACGCAAATGTCAGCCACTGTAGGGCGATGACGAAGGTGAGCAGGAAGTAGACGGCCAGGACGACCCAGCGGTAGCCGTAGGCGCGGTAGGGCGAGTCGGTTTGGTGCATGATCGAATCCCCGAAAAGAGACCCGAGTCTATCCGCTGTTCCGGCGCCTCACAACTGCATCGGAGATTCGTTTCCGCAACCAATCGATGTTAATCGTTGGCCTCCTCGAGTTTGTAGAAACGACATCTTTCGCACTTGGCGCCGGTGCGAGGGGCATCCCTCCAAGCACATTCCCTGGGCCGCGGGTTATCCTCGGTCCCCGGCATGTCGCTGACCTGCGTCAGGCAATAGACGAAATTATCTTCACCGGCGATGAACTCGATGGACAATTCGCGGCAGATTTCCGGCGCATCGCATGTGAATTTTGCGACGATCGGCCTCTTCTCGTCGCGGGCCTGATCGATGGCCTTGCGGTAGGCCAATTTGGCCATGGGCGTCGTGATATGATCCCACAGCGAAGTCCCCACGACTCTGTCGGGCGTGCTTCGTCTTCGTCTGTCAAAGCAGGGAAGAAATTCCACCCAGTTCGTGTTTGTGTCTCGAATGATATCTTCGTCGTCGATCGAAAAAACGTACGTAGGCGAGTCGAATTTAGGATCAATCATTACTTCCCCCTATCGAGATCCCACGATTGGGACCGCCGTCTCAACGAAGCACCAAGTTCCCTGCCGACTCTCATCCTCGATGACGATTCATGGGATCGACAATTTGAGAGATGTCCGCAGATGCCAAAAAATTGAATAACAAATGATTCAAATCCCAATCTCACTTCACAGTATTGGTTGACTCCAGGTCAGTTGGTATGTGAAGAATATCACAAAAAAATGTGGGGAATTTGCAGCAACATCGTTCAAATTACCTCGACCGATTTACGTGCCGAAGAATGCGACGATAGACGACGATGTCAATCGTTGCCGTTATGCGCGCCGAGTGGCATAAGCAGTTATTTTATGGCCATTAAGCGCACGCTCGTCGCTTTAGATAATCGTTTAATTAGATGTTTTGAGCCGCGCTGTCGATGACTGAAGGGAAAGAATCCCTGTGTATCACTGCTTCGTAATCGATGGGGTAGGTTGTTGAACTTGGGGCAACAACAATTCCCTGTGGGAGTCGAAATAATGTGCGTCGACATATTCAAAATGTTTTTTGACATTGGTCAAGTTTCCCATTCATGTATCGCAAGACCATGCCGTTCCCAACGCAACTGGCTTCTGATCGGCAAGGGTCTGGTGTCGCCGCTTCCCTAGGCTGGAGAAGGTTTTGAATCTACGCATGTAACAAGAGCGTGTTTGGAAGTCCGGAAACCTTACTCGATGGACCCGCGCGCCAGGCGAAGGCGTCGCTCCAATTCGCTGAGCGCCTCGTGGGGCGTGTCGTGCGCGCGGGCGCCCTCGATCTGGGAGGTCAGCGACGGCAGCGTCTGGGCCGCGACCTTGCGATAGTGAAAGTCAAAGAATTTTTCCACGTTAAACGGCGTGATGAACGCGAGGGCACGCATCATCAAACGCAGCGTCAGAGGTCGGATGAACACGAGGGCGAACGGCGTCGGACCGCCGTAGGCCGCCTTGGCGAAGGCCCATCGTTCCTTCATCGCCCGGTGGGCCAACTTCAGCAACTCCGGCTCGCGACGTAGGCGGTCGAAGGAGAAGCCCGCGATTTCGAGGGCCAGGACGAAGCCGTCGAGGATGGGGCTGTTGTAGGCCAGCTCCCGCTGCACATTCTCGACGCGACGCACCGGCATGCCCCCGGCGGCAAGGCACTTCACGATCGGATCGACGATCGGCTTCGGACCGGCGACGGCGGGGCCGGACGCGGGCGGATACCAGAACGCGACACCGGGGCCCAGGTCGTGCTCGCCGGGCAGGGGCGATTGGAAGCTCATGATCGCCAGCATCACCCACGCGCATCGCTCCGGGCTTGTTCGTTGTCGGATGAACTCGGCCGTACTCTCGCCGGGCTGCGTGAGGAGAAGGGGAGTGGCGCCGGTCGCTTTGGAGAGGCGCTCGAACCAGTCGCCGGACATCAAGGCCACGGTCGACATGCAAAAGGCGATCAGGTCCCAGGATTTTGCGGCGGCTTCGTCGAGGTCGGTTTCCACGTCAAATCCGGTGAAGGCGACGGGAGTGAGACGCTCCTTCGCGGGCCGGTTCATGGGGTAGACGGTAAACCCGGCGCGGGCTTCGTCGGCGTATTTGGGTTTGACGAGAAACGCGACTTGGGCGCCGCCTTGCTGGAAGTGATACCCGAAGGCTTGGCCGATCGCCCCCGCTCCGATGATGAGCACCCGCATCGTCGCTCCTTTGCGTGCGTTGAGATTTGCCGTGCGGTGAAAAACTTTCCGTGGTCGCGGTCGTACGTTCAAACGGAAATGGATTTCGGCGCATCCTGCGGCATCAAACGGATCGCGGCAAGATAGAACACCACCGGGGCGACGAACCAGACGACCTGCATCAGGAGGGTGAGAGGGTAATCGCCGACGCGCGCGAAGGTCGGGTTCCACCAGTATCCCTCGACGTAAACCCAGGCCCGATTGGTGACGCTCGACAGCTCGACCAGCAGGGCCGTGACCTGCCCCCAGGCGGCAAGAACGGCGAGTTCGCCCCACTGGAAACCTTGGAGAAATCGCTTTTTACCGACCACCCCGGCCAGTAGGGCACCGACGAGGAAGATCGCCCCGTCCCAGAGCGTATGGCCGATCATGAAGACGAGGTAATGTGCCGGAAGTTCGCGAACCCAGACGATGACGGGCATCGAAGTGCGGGCGCTCAAGACGAAGATGGGGACTTCCCAGGTCAGGCCGATCAGCGCGCCGAGACCGAAAAGTTTGAGGATTTTCGCCGGGATTTTTTTGAAGGCGTATAGCGCGATCAGGCCGACGGGGAAGCCGTAGCCGATCAGGAGATCCAACCAATAGTAGCTTGCTTCGAAGATGCGCATTGCCGGGGAAAGGATGGGGATATCGACCGTTGACTGTCAATCGCCGCCGGTTCCGACCGCGCCGTCCCGCCGCAAAGAAAAACGGGCGAGGCCGAAGTGGCCTAACCCGTTGAAATCGTTTGCTCCTGGGGAGGGACTCGAACCCCCGACCAAGTGATTAACAGTCACCCGCTCTACCAACTGAGCTACCCAGGACCAAGGGCGGCAAATCCTATACAAGCGCCCGGCGGCCTGTCAAGCGTCTCGCGGTCGCCCAACGCACGGCGGGAGACGTTAGGAAATCGCTCCCGTCTTGCCACGCCGGGGCAGACGTCGGATGCGCCGTCTTTGGGCAAACTCCCCCCGATTCTCCGTTCGGTCAACCCGCGTTAACATCGCGAAATTCCCCGCGTTGAGGGCTTGTTTTCCGGCGTGCGTTGGGTAGACTGTCCCCCTTACACCATGCATTTGTCCGACGAACGCGGCGCGAACGATCGGCGCGGCGGGGAGCGCGTTATGGGAATGGGGAAGCGTTGGGTGGCCGGGGTCATGATCGGCGTTTTTGCGCTGGCGACGCTGGTCGCGTGCGCCGAGCAGGAAGAAGGCACCGAGCCTAGTCCGAACTACGACGTCCTGATCGCCTCGGGCAAGAAGGCGCTGGCCGAGGACGAAAGCGCCCAGGCCATCACTTGGTTTCGGGAAGCCGACCGCCTGCGGCCCGGCGACGCGGAGGCGAACCTGGGTATCGCCATCGGCCTGTTCGTCCAGTATTTCAACCTGATCGACGAATTGATTACGACGCTCGGCAGCCTGGGCGCCAAGTCCGCGACCGTCGGCGACGAGAAAACCGCCTTTATCGAGAATCCGGACAACCTGGGCAGCGGCGACACCATCGTGCAGCTCATCGGCGGCATCTTCGACGAACCGCTCAACGAAGCGGTCAACGCCTGCACCAACGCCACGGCGGACGAAGACGCGGTCTTCAGCCACGTCCGGTCGATTCCCGTCAATTTCAGCGGCGGCTCGATTCTTACTTTCGCCGCCGGCGACTGGGATCGGGAGGACATCCTGCTCATGGAGTCGGTTTCGCGGCTGCTTCGCGGGCTGGAGTACTGGATCCTGTCGACGGATCTGAATTTCGACGCGTCGATCCTGCTGGTTTACCTGTCCCTGGACGCCGACGCGATGGGCGCCGCCAACACGCAGGCGCTCCTTCAGGCGCTTAACGACATCCTGCACGACTCGGATTATCCCAACTTCCTGCTGGAAGGCGATCTGGCCGACGCGCGCATGCCGGTGGCGGGCATCGACCTGGGGTATTTCTTCGCGGATCTGGCCGACGCGGTGCGGGGAGCGGGCAATCCGGACGCCTTCATGCGCTATATCGATTTCAACGGCGATCGGACGCACCAGTTGGACGAGCCCTATCAGATCGCCGACCTGTCGGTGGCCGCGTCCGATGTGCAGGCCTTGATCCCCACACTGCTGGTCATTGCCGACGCCATGAACGCGAGCCTGTGGGACGGCACGGAGCTGGACCTGGATCCGGACAATCCGAACTACTTCGACCTGGCCCTATTCAACGCGCTGTTCACGCAATTGGGCCTGGGATTCCTGCATATCGACTCGATTCAGGCGGATCTGGGCGGCTACTTCCAGCGTCAGGAATTCGGCGCGCTGCGAACGATTCTCACTTTCGCGACGGACTGCCTGGTGGAGGACGAAAACATCCTCAACGGCGTGGTGTGCATCGTCGGCGGGCTGGACGAGCTGGCGCTCGAACTGGAGATGCTCTACACCGAGGACGAGTTGGCCGAAGAAGACACGGCCGAGGACGACGCGGCGTAAGGCGCCCCGCACGTCGCGGCAATAGACGCCTCATCGAGGCCCGGTCGTTTGACCGGGCTTTTTTGCGTTTCTACCATTTGCCTCCCGACGACGACTTGCGTGCCCACGGCGCGGCGACGGCGTCGATCTTCTGATAGGAGGTTCCCTGATGGACTACGGCATCCGAGGCAAAACGGCACTCGTGACCGGTTCGACGGCCGGAATCGGTTGGGCGAGCGCGGCGGCATTGGCAAAAGAGGGCGCCCGGGTGATCGTCAATGGTCGCACGTCCGAGCGCGTCGATGAGGCAGCGGCGAAGATTCGCGACGAGGTGCCCGGCGCGGACGTGACGGGGATCGCGGCGGACCTGGGCGGCGCGGCCGGGTGCGCGAAGGTGATCGCGGCCCATCCGGCGGTGGATATCCTGGTCAACAATGTGGGGATCTTCGAACCCAAGGATTTCGTCGACATTCCGGACGAGGACTGGACGGCGTTTTTCGAGACGAATGTCATGTCGGGGGTGCGTCTGTCGCGCCACTATCTGCCGAAGATGAAGGACGAGGGGTGGGGGCGCATCGTGTTCGTGTCCAGCGAATCGGCGGTGCAGATCCCCATGGAGATGATTCACTACGGCATGACCAAGACGGCGCAACTGGCGATCGCGCGGGGCTTGGCGGAGACGTGCGTCGGGTCAGCGGTGACGGTCAACAGCGTCCTGCCCGGTCCGACCGAATCCGAGGGCGTGGGAACGTTCGTGCGGCAGATGGCCGAGGCTCAGGGCGTCAGCTTCGAAGAGATGGAGCGGCAGTTTTTCCAAAGCGCCCGGCCGACATCGATCATCCAGCGCTTCGCCTCGATCGAAGAGGTGGCGAATATGATCGCCTACGTGTGCAGCGCGGCGGCGTCGGCGACCAACGGCGCGGCGTTGCGCGTGGACGGCGGCGTGGTGCGGGCGATTCCATAGACTCGGAATAATTGAAACGACTTGTCGGCCAAGCGATGGTCCTGTGGTCAAGACCTTTTGGTGAGGATTTGCCCACAGGCCATTCGGCAATACGAGGCACGCTTGTCGCCGGGCGGGATCGTTGTTAGCTTCGTGGCGAGTTGAACCTGGTGTTCGAGGTCGTTTATGCCCGCCCCGTCGTTGCGCGCACCGCTGAGTGGATTCTCCGCCCCCTGGGCCGGGGTCCGATTCATCCGACGCAATCCCTCGCTGCTGCGTTTTTTCGCCATCCCCGTGCTGATCAACACGCTGGTTTACGGCACCGGCGGCTATCTGTTCTTTTCCTACCTGCCGCGCCTGATGAACAGCTTCATCAAGGATCCGCAGACCTGGTACATGGAGCTGGTGTGGTGGGTGTTGGCGGTGATCATCGGCGGCGTGGTGGCGCTGATTTTTCTGTTCACATTTACCGCCGTCGGGCTGGTGATTGCCAGTCCGTTCCTGGAAGCGCTGAGCGAAAAGGTCGACATCATTCGCCTGGGAGGCAATCCCGCGCCGGACGACACAGGCTTCATCACGGATATCCTGCGGTCCATGGCGTCGATGGGCAAATGGATCTTCCTGTTTCTGCTGGCGCAGATTCTATGCCTGTTTCTTCACCTTATCCCGGTCATCGGCAACATCGTCGGCGCGGCGTGCCAGTTCGGCGTGACGTTCTTCTTCCTGGCGTGGGAGTTCTGGGATATCCCGATGGAGCGCCGGAAGATGAAATTCGGCGACAAATGGAAGTTCATGAAGGACAATCTCACCACGGCGCTGGCGTTCGGCGCGGTGATCTCGCTCTACATCCTCATCCCGCTGTTCAACTTCGTTATGATGCCGACAACGGTGGCGGGGGCGTCGATCCTCGTCTCCCAACTGCTCGGCGAGCAGCCCCTCTCCGGGGACGATCCCCAGGCGGATAAGATCTTGGAAGACGCGGAGCGGCTGAAGCCGTAACCGGGATGGCTCATCGCGTGCGGAATCGCTTGGTCGTGACCGGATCCTTCACTGCGTTCAGGATGACACCGGATGTGACTTTCCCGCCTACTTTACCGTCCAGACCGTCCCGTCGGGCGTGTCCTTGACGATGACGCCCTGGGCGGCGAGTTCGTCGCGGATGGCGTCGGAGGCGGCGAAGTCCTTGGCGGCGCGGGCGTCGGTGCGTTGGGCGATTTTCTGCTCGATCTGCTCGCGGGTGATGGGCGCTTCGCGCAGGAAGCGTTCGACCTTGTCGCGGCGGTAGTCCTCCGGCGCGCGGTGAGCAACGCCGAGCACGGCGCGCATCTCCTCAAAGGCCTTGCCGGCCACCGACAGCAGCATGTCCCGTCCGGGACGGGGCTTGCGCAGTTCCTTGGTCTCCACGCACGCATTGATAAACTTGACGATTTCGAACAAGTGCCCCGAGGCCTTGGCGGTGTTGAAGTCATCGTCCATCGCCTCGAAGAATTCCCGGCGGGCGCGCTCGATCTCGGCGAGTTGGGCCTTCTGGGCATCGGATAGCTGACTCTCGTCGACCGCGATGTCCCCGACGTTCTCCGCCAGCAGGGTCTCATAGGCGGCGTAGAGCCGATCGACCGCCGCTTCGGAGTCGATGATGGATTGCTCCGAATAGTCCAGCGGCCCCCGGTAATGCACCGACAGCAGCAGGTAGCGCACCGCCTCGGGCGAGTACTTCTCCAACACTTCGCGGATCGTGAACAGATTGCCCGTGGATTTGGACATCTTCTCGTGGTTGTACTGGACGAATCCGTTGTGCATCCAGTATCGGGCGAACTCGGTATTGGTGGCGCATTCGGCCTGGGCGATTTCGTTTTCGTGGTGGGGGAAGACCAGATCCTTGCCGCCGCCGTGGATGTCGAAGGGGAGCCCCAGGTGCTTGGCGCTCATGGCCGAGCACTCGATATGCCACCCGGGCCGACCTTCACCCCAGGGGGAGGGCCACGACGGCTCGCCGGGCTTTGCCGCTTTCCAGAGCACGAAATCCAGCGGGTCTTTCTTGCGCTTGTCGACCTCGACGCGCGCGCCTTCCAGCAGGTCGTCCAGGTTGCGTTTGGAGAGTTTGGCGTAGCCTTCGAATTTACGGGTGCGAAAGAAGACGTCGCCGCCCGCTTCGTAGGCGTAGCCGTTTTTCATGATCTGGCCGATCTGCTCGAGGATCGCGTCGATGTTGTCGGTCGCGCGCGGTTCCAAATCCGGGCGCTGAACGGCCAGGGCGTCCATGTCGCGATAAAACGCCTCGACGTTTTCGGCGACCAACTCTTTCCAGTCGATTTTTCGCTCGTTGGCCCGGTTGATGATCTTGTCGTCGATGTCGGTGAAGTTACGGGCGTAGCTGAGCGTAAAGCCCTTGTGCCGCAGATAGCGGGCGACGGTGTCGAAGACGATCTGGCTGCGCGCGTGGCCGATGTGGCACTCGTCGTAGACGGTCACACCGCAGACGTACATGCGCACGCGCCCCGGCTCCAAGGGCACAAATTCCTCTTTTTCGCGGCTCATCGTGTTGTAGAGACGCAGGCTCATCGACTCGCACTCCCGCATCGAAAAATTGGGTGATTCTTACGACGTGGCGAATTTGCCACAGGCCCGGCGAAGTGTAAACGAAGTGGGGGACTAGACCATCGGGTACGCGTCGCAGTGGGGCGCGACGGGGCACTCGTGGCAGTTGGGTTTGCGAGCGTGGCAGATTTGGCGGCCGTGGAAGATCATGGCGTGGGAGAACTTGGTCCAGTCCTCCTCGGGGATCAGCTCCATCAGGTCGAATTCCACCTTCACCGGGTCCTCGTTCTTGGTGAACCCGATGCGCCGGGACAGACGGCCGACGTGCGTGTCGACGGTGATACCCGGTGTGTCGAAGGCGTTGCCGAGCACCACGTTGGCCGTCTTGCGCCCCACGCCCGGCAACTCCACCAATTCTTTTTGCGTCCGAGGGACTTGCCCGGCGTGACGATCGACAACGACCCCCGCGGCGGCGCGGATGTTCTTCGCCTTGTTGCGGAAAAAGCCGGTGGACTTGATGTCCTGTTCCAACTCGGTGACGGGAACGTTGAGGAAGTCCTGGGGCGATTTGTATTTCTTAAACAGATCCTTGGTGACGATGTTGACGCGCTCGTCGGTGCATTGGGCGGAGAGGATGGTTGCCACCAGCAACTGCCAGGGATCGCCGTGATGCAGCGCGCACGTGGCGTCGGGATACGTATCCTGGAGGATCTTCCAGACGGATCGGGCCTTCATGCGTAATTTGGCGGATTTTCGAGGCAAAACCGGCTCCCGATCAGATGCCTCGAAATTAGCAGGTTTGGGAGAGGGGGGCTAGGGTTGGGCGTAATGACGCCGAGTGACGAAACAGAGCCCCGACCGTAAGGGAGGGGTTGTCGCAGCATCAGGAAGATATAGGGCATTCGTTGTTCGTAAACGGTTTCGACCTTTCAGAGCCGCGCGCGTGAGCAAGCGGGTTGGTTCGCCCCGGTCATCATTGTTGAGTGCCGGTTCGCGACAACCCGCTCCCTACAGGTCGCGGCTCTGAAACATTGGTTACCCTTCCGCCGCCGCCTGCTGGGCCTGGTCGATGATGCGCCGGGCCAGGTCGGGCGGGACCTCCTGGTAGTGGTCGAACTTGCTGTGGTAGACGCCGCGTCCGCTGGTCATGGAACGCAGGTCCGGCTCGTAGCGCAGCACCTCGGAGAGGGGCACCAGGGCGCGGATGACCGTGTTTTTGCCGCGCACTTCGTAGCCTTCCACCTGGCCCCGCCGGGACGACAGATCGCCCATGATGTCGCCGGTGTTGGCTTCGGGCACGACGATTTCCAGGCGCTGAATCGGTTCGAGCAGGACGGGACGGGCGTCGAGCACGCCCTGTTTAAAGGCCATGGCGCCGGCGATCTTGAAGGCCTGCTCGGACGAATCCACGTCGTGCATCTTGCCGTCGATGAGTTCCACCTTCACGTCCACCACGGGGAATCCGGCCAGGGGGCCCTTGACCATCGCCTCGTGGATGCCCTTGTCCACCGCCGGGATGAAGGTCTTGGAAATGACGCCGCCGACGATCTTGTCGACAAACTCATAAGCGCCGCCGCGAGGCAGGGGCGAGAGCGTGATGGTGCATTCGCCGAATTGGCCGTGGCCGCCGGACTGCTTCTTGTGGCGGTAGCGGCTCTCGGTGGCGCCGGTGATGGTTTCGCGGTAAGGCACGCGGGGCGTGGTGAGCTTGGCGGTGATCTTGAAGCGGTGCTCGAGCTTTTCCATCACGGTCTGGATGTGCCCCGTCCCCATGCCGGCGATGATGATCTCGTGGGTTTCGGGGTGCTTGGAGACGGCGAAGGTCGGATCGTCCTCATGCAGTTTCATCAGCGACGTGACGATCTTGTCTTCCTCGTTGATGCCCGAGGGATGGATCGCGAAGCTGATGACGTGCGTGGGCAGTTTGATGATGTCGTAGACGATGGGCGCGTTGGGCGCGCACAGGGTGTCGCCGGTGTGGCTGTCCTTGAGTTTGGGGACGCCGACGATGTCGCCGAGCACGGCCTTGTCGATGGCCTCGGTGTTCTTGCCGCAGACCTTGAGAAAATGGCCCAGGCGCTCGTTGGTTCCACGGGTGGCGTTAAAGACCGTTGAATCGGCCGACAATTCGCCGGAGAGCACGCGGAAGACCGACAGGGTGCCGGGGAAGGACGAGTTGGTCTTGAAGATCACGGCGGAGAAGGGAGCGTCGGCCTTGCATTCCCGGTGGTCGTCTTCGTCCGAGCCGGGCTTTTTGCCTTTGATGGTGACGTGCTCGGTGGGGTTCGGGAAGGCCTCGACGATCATGCCCAACAGCGCCTTGACACCCATATTCTTCGTGGCGGAACCGCAGACGACGGGATAGGCCAGCCCCTGGGCGACGGTGTGCTCCAGGATTTCGAACAGCTCCTCATGTCCCAATTCCTCGCCGGCGATGTAGCGCTCGGTGAGGTTCTCGTCGTTTTCGGCGATAGCCTCGATGGCCTGCGTCCGCATCTCTTCCATGCGCGCCTTCATATTGTCCGGCACGTCGCGGGGGATGCGGTTGCCCTGGGCGTCGAAGCCGTAGGCTTGCCGTTCGAGCACGTCCACCACGCCCTCGAACGCGTCTTCCTTGCCGATGGGCAAGTCCAAGACGATCGGGTTGATGCTGAAGCTGGAACGGATGTCGTCGACGGCCTGATCGAAGTCGGCGCGTTCCTTGTCCATCTTGTTGACGAAAAACGCGCGGGGAATGCCCTTGTCCTCGGCCAGGCGCCAGAGCTTTTCGGTCTGCACCTCCACGCCGGCCGACGCGTCGACGACCATGACCATCGCGTCACAGACCGCCATGGCGAAATGGGCCTCGGTGATGAAGTTGGCGCCGCCCGGAGAGTCCAGCAGATTGATACGGTGCTTCTCCCAATCGCCGTAGGCCAGGCCCGTGCTGATGGAGTAGCCCTTTTCCCGTTCTTCCTGCTCGAAATCGCTGACGGTATTGCCGTCCTCGACGCGGCCTTGGCGGGAGATCACGCCCATGTTGAAGAGCAACGCTTCGGTCAGGGACGTCTTGCCCGTCGCACCGTGGCCGACGACGGCCACATTGCGGATCTTGGTCGGATCCACGACCTTCATCACCAAACCCCCTTTGACGACGCCGGCTTCAAGCCTCGGCCCGCTTCGCTACCGGCATCCGTGGCGCAAATGGATGTCATGAACAAGCCACATTGTAGACACGGCAAACGGGAGAGGTAAAGACCGGCAAGCCGGCCTTTCAGAACCGCGACCGTGAGGGAGCGGGTTGGTTCGACTCCGCGAAAACCGAACGCGGTCGGCGCCCGACAGAGCCGCGCACGTAAGTCAGCGGTCCAGGTGGTTCGTAAAGTCGATACGCTCGACAACCCCGACCGAAAGGGCGGGGCTCTGAATTTTGTAGGCGTTTCCGAGGCGAGGGGGGAGGAGCGACGACTACGCCGTCTTGTTCTCGTCTTTGACTTCTTCGGTGGTATCGGCTTTTTCCACCTTGGTCTCGGTGGCGTCGGCGGCGATCTCGTTGACGTCTTTCTGGGCTTTCTTGAATTCCTTGATGCCCTTGCCCAGACCGGCGCCCACTTCGGGGAGTTTGCCCACACCGAAGATGATGAGGATGATCACGAGAATGACAATCAGTTCGGTGGTGCCGAATCCCATAAGTGCTCCCGAAGACTAGAAGTAGGGGGCCAGAACGCCCCATCCGAAAAGTTCGTCGGCGGTGGCGAAAGCCAGCAGGGCGACGTAGAACGCCAGGGCGGCCAGGGCCCATTTGGCGCGGGCGTCGCCGTCCACGTCGGTGGGCAAGGTGTCGTTTTGGGCGTCCATCGCCGTGTCGTCCCCCGCAAAGTACGGGCCTTAGCTAGCACGAAGGCGCGTCCTTGTAAACGTTTCAAACAGGATTTCGCGGCGGTGTTGGAGTCGGCGGGCGCGTCGGGTAGCATGCGTGGGGATTGAAATGAAGGAGGAGCCCATGGGCGCCTTTTGGGGACGTTTTTTCGCGACAATCATCGGCCTGGTGGTCATCAACGCCCTGGTCAAGGGCGTGCAGATCGACTCGGGCATGGCGTTCATCATCGGCGCGCTGGTGGTAGGCTTTGTCAACGCCTACATCCGGCCGGTGGTCCAGCTCTTGGCGCTGCCGATCACGATCGTGACGTTCGGCATCTTCGCGCTGATCGTTAACGGGCTGATGCTCGGCCTGGCCGCGGCGATTACCCCGGGATTTTCGGTGCAGGGATGCGGCTCGGCGGTGTTCGCGGCGCTATTGCTGTCGATCGTTTCGGCGATTGCGTCGGCGGCGTTTGGCGTCGAAGACGATTAATCCCTCCGCCCGAATAAGAAACGGGCCGCCTTTTGGAGGCGACCCGTGCTGAGATTCGTCTTGCGGACATCCCCACCTTCTCTCGAAGGCCGGGACTGCCCGGCTACTCGATGTCGCTGGTGATGAAGTCTCCGATTTCCATTTCGCGGTACGAGTTGGTCACGACGGCGGTGGAGGTGGAGGCCTCGACGCGCGTGACGATCAGGTTGCCCACCAGGTAGTCGGGCAGGCGCCGTTCGTTTTTCGACGGCCGCCAGATCGAGAAGCTGTTGCCCACCTCGACGCCGTCCTTGAGGCCCAGGTCGATGAAGACCACGTTGTTCTGGGCGTAGAGGACGCGATCCTTTTCGAAGGCCACGACGTAGCCCTTGAGGTCCAGGTTCGTCTTGTTGAGCGTCACCGTGACCGGGTTGCGAGGCAGTTTGAACAGGCGGTCGCCCACCTCGATTTCGGCGTAGGAGTCGATGATGTCGCCGGTGTAGACGACCTTGCCGTTCTTGAGGGTGGTGATGTCCACCGTCTCGACTTCGCCGAGCACGTCGACGATGTAGCCCAGGGTGTCGCCGTTTTCCGGATGGTTGACCTTGTCGCGGGAGCGCAGCACGGTGAAGACCTCGCCGAGCTCCACGTTGGCGCCTTCTTCCATCTCGAAGTAGATCTGGTGGTGCTCGCCCAGGATCATCAGGTCGTCATAGTGGTCGACGATCTGGCCGCCTTCGGAGAACTTGGACTTGGTGATGAAGTCGATCTTGTTGGACTTGGTCACGTACTCGAAGGTGGGATCCCACCAATCGGCCGGACGCAGGAAGGTCTCGGGCTTTTTGCCGACATAGACATAGCCTTCGGCCAGTTTGACCTTGAGTTTGTTGTCCGGATAGATCCAGTGAGGATCGGTGATGTAGGGGTTGAGTTCCCAGATCAACGGCCAGGACCAGGGATCGCCGTAAAAGCTTTCCGAAATGCCCCAGAGGGTGTCGCCGGACTGAATCGTGTACTCGGTGACGTCGGTCTCGTAGATGGTCTTGTACTTGGGATCTTCCGAGCCGTCCTGCGCCGTGACGATGCCGGCCACGCCGAGCACCAGCAGGGCGGTCACGATCCAAGCCATGGGACGCAAACGCATAACCTTCCCCCTTGCGGCCACCAACGGCCGACTAGAGCTTGTCCAGTTCCGTGGCGGCGATTCGGGCCTCTTGGGTATCGCTGTACAAGGCCACCACTTTCTTCAACAGAGCCTTCGCCTTCTCCCCTTGGCCCATGGCCAGGAAACATTGAGCACTGCGTAACGTCGCCTTGGCGGCATAGGGCGAGGGCCCGGAGAGCACCAAGCCGAATTCCCGCGCCGCCTGGGCGTGATCGCCGAGTTGGAAATAGCTCTCGGCCAGGTAGTAACGGGCCTTGGCGGTCTGGGGCGAGGCCGGATTCTTGGCCAAAAACGCCGCCAGTTCATAGGCCGCCAGGCCGTAGTGTTTCTGCTGATAGTGACCGATGGCGCCGGTCAGATCCCGGTCGCCGGAAGATTCCTCGCCGGGCGCGGGAAGAGCCGTCGGCACAGCCAGACCCGCCGGGGCGTAGCTCGAACCGATGTTCGAACCGGCCGCGCCGGGTGTCGCGCCGTTGGAGGCACTATCGAATCGGCCGTTTTCCCCGCCTTGGGGCAAGGGGGTCACGTTGGACGCCATGCCCGCCGGCATCGCCGGGGCCTGGGAAATGTAGACGGTCGGTTCGGTCACGGAGGCCTTGAGGTTTTTCAGGTCGTCCCGATTATGCTTGGTGGCTTCCTGCAGCACGAAGACGGAGTTGTTCAACTCCTCCAGACGCAGGCTCACATCCGCGATGGTCTTCTGCATCTCGGTCATTTGGGTGCGCAACTCGGCGATCTCGGGATCGGCCGTTTGCTTGGGGGCAAACATGGCGCATCCCGAAACCGACCAAGACAACGTCACCACCGCCAACGCGGGCAAGGCCACGCGGCGCACGATGGACGTCAGTTGGTTCATCGATTCCGTCATCTTCGTCCGATAAATCTCGCTCACGCTAGGCAAAGCCCAAGCGCATGTCAAGATTTTTCCCGTAAAATCCCCCAGTTCCGAGCCGACATGAAGAAATCGGTTGAACGAGGAATTTCTTCGAAAAAACCTTGGATTCGCTCGCCATTGTCCTGTCTTGGGCCCGGAATGTCAACGGCCCCGTGTCCTGGAGAAGATTCGGTCCAAGTGGTGAAGTTCCCAAGGTTTTTCGACTCGTAGTCAGACCGGTCGGGATGTCGGCGGGCCGTGGGATTTTCTTGACCGGTGTCGGGGCTGTTGTTAGCTTGGACAGCCGCTCCGGATGGGACGTCCGTCGGGAACCGGGCCGGAAGGGCGATGTCCGATCGAGGGGTCGTCGGACCTCAAGCGCGTTGATAACGACCTGATAACAAGCTGAATAAAGGTGCCTTGCCGATGGATTCGATGCTCAGAGTCCTGCCCCGACTGCGTCACGTGGAAACGTTCCCGATCGAGGCCGAGGGGCGCAAGATGATCGCCATCAAGGACCCCCAGCGGTACGCGACGGCGATGCTGACCGTCGAACCGGCGGCGCTGTATGTCCTGGCCCGATGCGACGGACGCACCACCATGGACGCGCTGGCGCATCAATATAAAAACGAAACCGGCCAACAGATCCCGATGCAGGCCGTCGAGTCGTTGATTCGGACGTTTGACGACTACTTCTTCCTGGACACGCCCAAGTTTCAGGAGCGGCGGCGCAGGGTCAACGACGCATGGAAGGCGTCGGAGGTGCGTCCCTCGGCGTTGTTCGATTACGCGGACACGGGCGAGGCCCATCGGGCGTGGCAGGAGCTTCGGGCGCTGCTGGACCACTATTTCCTGTCCGGCGGCTACGACAAGGGCCCGGATATCCGGCCCGAGTTTGCCGATTTGTACGCCCTGGTCGCGCCTCATATCGATTACCAGCGGGGCGGCAAGGTCTGGGCGATCGCCTATGCCGAGTTGGCGCGCCGCTTTGCCGGGGGCACGTTGATCATCGTCGGCACCAACCACCAGCCCCACCGCTCGCCGATCAGCATCACGCGCAAGGATTTCGCGACGCCCTTCGGTGTCGTGGAGGTGGATCAGGATCTGGTCGACGAGATCGCGGCGGCGCTGCCCATCGATCCGTTCGACGACGAGATGCCCCATCGGGTGGAGCATTCCATCGAACTGCCGGCGGTGATGCTGGCTTACCTGGAGCGGGATATCAAAATCGTCCCGATCCTGGTGGGAAGCAGCTCCCATCTGATCGGCGGAGCGGAGAACGACGAAGCCGACGAGGCGTTCGCCCATCTGGCCGAGGTGTTGGCCAACATCGTGCGGGAGTCGGACGGGGAGGTGGCGATGATCGCCTCGGCGGACCTGGCGCACGTGGGGCCGATGTTCGACGACCCGTTCAAGATCGACGACGCCAAGGCGCTGACGAACAAGGAGCGGGATCTGGATATGCTCACGCCGTTGTTTTCCGGCGAGGTGGGCGGATTCGTTGAGTACATCGCCGAGGAAAAGGACGTGCGCAAGGTCTGCGGCCTGTCGCCGATCTCCATCGTCGGCGCCGCCTGCGAGGGCCTGCCCTTCGACCTGCTCGCCCACGACCAATGGGTCGATCCCGAGGGGCAGGGGTTGGTTTCCTACGCGGCGTTGATCGCGAAGCGGCCGAATTACGACGCCTGATTCGCACGGCGTTGTTCGCCGAAGTTCCCGCCCAAACAGAGCCCCAAGTAGGTCGGGGCTCTGAAGGGTCGCCCACTTATTCGGACATCGCATTCACACCTTCTCTCGACCTCCGGTCTCGCGAAAGTGTGGCCCCCATCTTTTTCGCGGCTTCGTATCTGTTGGAGCGAAGCGGCTCCCACCAAAGCCCTTTCGGTAACGCGTCAGCGTGCAGGATGCGAAGCATCCGTCAGTCCGCCGCGACTGCGCGGCCACTTATCCACAGGCTTGAAAAAACGGCGAAACCCGGCTTGGCGTTCGGGGCGGGGCGTGGTAATGGTGGCCTCTTCACCCATCCCGCGTACGCAGGTCTTTCATGGGACGTGTCATCAGTATTGCGAATCAGAAGGGCGGCGTCGGCAAGACGACGACTTCGATCAATTTGGCCGGCGGTTTGGCGCTGTCGCGCAAGCGCGTTTTGATGATCGACCTGGACCCCCAGGGCAATGCCTCCAGCGGCGTGGGCATTCCTCTGACCGAGCGGACGCCGTCCATTTACAATGCCCTGATCGGTGAATGTCCGTTGAGCGACGTCATTCGGCCGACGGAGACGGGTCGCCTGTTCGTGGCCCCGGCGACGCGGGATCTGATCGGCGCCGAGGTGGAGCTGGTGGACCAGCCGGACCGGGCCGAGTACCTGCGTCGGGCGGTGGAGCCGATCGTCGACGATTACGATTACATCATCATCGATTGCCCGCCGTCGCTGGGTTTGCTGACGGTCAACGGTCTGACCGCCGCGAAGACCGTTCTGGTACCGCTGCAGGCGGAATACTACGCGCTGGAAGGCCTGTCCCAGTTGTTGGAGACGGTGCGTCTGGTGGCCGGGGCGTACAACCCGGATTTGGAGTTGGAAGGGATCGTCCTGACCATGGTCGACCGACGCACCAACCTCTGCCGCCAGGTGGAGGACGAGGTGCGCGGCCATTTCGGCGAACAGGTTTTCGAGACGGTGATCCCGCGAAATGTGCGTCTGTCGGAGGCGCCGAGCTTCGGGCAAACGATCTTTCGCTACGACATTCGATGCATCGGCGCGGAGTCGTATTTGTCGCTGGCGCGGGAGATGATCCGCCGGGATCGCAAGGAAATCCCCCGTCCCGTCGTCACGCAGGCCGCCGAGGTGTTGCTGGGCGAGGACGAATCGGCGGCGGCGACGTCAACGGCGACGGCAGACGACACGGTTTTGCCTCCCGAGGCCGGGCCGTCGGCTGACGCGACCGAGGGGGTCGTCGAGTGACGACAAAGAAGTCCACCGGCAAACCCGCCGCGAAAAAACCGGCCTCGTCCGGACGTCGACCCGCGTTGGGTAAGGGGTTGTCGGCTTTGATCGGCGGCGGCGCGGCCGCGACGACCACGGCTTCCGCGCGCCCGCGCCCGATGTCGTCGCCGGTGGCCTCGGCGAAGGAGACGGTGGCCGGGGATGCCGCCCGCAAGGTCAACGGCAAGGACGCCGGACCCCTGACCGCGCCGATTGACCGCATCGTGCCCAATCGCCATCAGGCGCGCACGGCTTTTGACGAGGCGAGCCTGGACGCGCTGGCTTCGTCCATCAAGCAGGCGGGCATTATTCAGCCCCTGGCGGTGCGCCCCCATCCGGAGCGGGACGGAGACTTCGAGCTGATCGCGGGCGAGCGCCGGTTCCGCGCTGCTCGTCGCGCGGGTCTCACGCACGTGCCGATCACGCTGATCCAGGCCGACGAGATGGCCTCGTCCGTACTGTCATTGGTGGAGAACCTGCAGCGGGAGAATCTGAACCCGATCGACGAGGCGGAGGGGCTGCAGTCCCTGATCGATCAATTCCAGCTCACACAGGAGCAGATCGCCCAAAAGATCGGTCGCAGCCGCAGCGCGGTGGCCAACGCGGTCCGCTTGCTGTCGCTGCCGGAGATGGTCAAATCCGCCCTGGCCGCCGGGGAGGTCAGCGCGGGTCACGGCCGGGCGCTGCTGGCGCTGGGCGATCCGCACGCGATCCTGGCCGCCTACACCGAGGTGGTGCAAAAGGGATTGTCGGTGCGTCAGACGGAGGCGATGGTGGCGGAGGCGCTGGAGCGGACCAAGGCTCTGCCGGCCGGAGCCAAGCGCCCGGGCGCGTCACCGTCGCCCGCGACACCCAAGGACGTGCATGTTCAGGCGATATTGACCGAAATCGCCGAAAGATTCGGCACCAAGGTGGAGATTGCGGGGAAAACCGAGAAGGGGAAGGTGGAGATCCACTATTTTTCCCGGGAGGATCGGGACCGCATCCTTGAGTTGCTGGCCGAGTTGCCGTAAAAGCCGTTGCAACGCGCGGCAAGGAATGATAGATCCGGGGCGATTTGTGCGTCCGTCGCGCGGTCGAACCCAACGGACAATCCATAGATGCTTGGCGGTCGGATCGGCGGTCCTGCTCGGATCGACGAAGTCGGCCTCCTGTCATGACACCGACGAAGCAAGCGCCGAGGCTGCGGCGAGGCGAGGGAGGACGGATCATGGTTGAGGAGATGGGGGGCATCCCCAAGGACGTCAACGCCTTCATCGGCAAGAACGCCCAGTTCGTCGGGAAACTGACCTTCGAAGGCACCGTCCGCATCGACGGCAAGATCGACGGCGAGATTTTCTCCAAGGGAACGCTGATCATCGGCCCCGGCGCGCTCATCGAGGCCAAGGTCAACGTGGACGTGGTCATCATCTCCGGCACGGTTCGCGGCGACGTGACCGCCCGCAAGCGCATCGAATTGCGCGCCCCCGGCAAGCTCTACGGCAATATCGTGACGCCGTCGCTGGTGGTGGAGCAGGGCGTGATCTTCGAGGGCAACTGCAAGATGGAAGACATCTCGCGGGAAACGGCCGCCGAGCTTGGTTCGGCCCGTCCCGCCGCGGCGACGCCGCCTCGGCCCGCTCCCAAGCCGCAGATGCCCGAAACGCCCGAACGTCCGGCCACCGGACAGGCCAAGCTCAAGACGGTCGAGCGTGTCCAGGAGGATCTGCTGGAGGATGAACTCGACTAGGTTCCGCGACTAGTTTTTCTTCATTGTCATTCACGCCCGTTTGTTATTTTCAGCGCGAGAGGTCCGCGTGCGTCGACGTCTGCTAAGTTTCGGTGGCTATTTCCTTTTGATGATGATGGCGCTTCTCGTCGCCGTCCCGTCCGTGGCCCTGGCGGCGGACACGGCCGAAGGCGCGGCCGATCATCCCGCCTCGGACGCGGGGGGCGAGCACGCCGACTCGGGTGACGCCTTGCACGAAGGCGCGCCGGGGGAACACGCCGAACCCCACGCGGCCGGCCATGTGGACCTGGGGACGGTGCTGCCGCTTTGGGCCGTCATCCCCTTCGCCGGCATCCTCCTGTCCATTGCGCTTTTCCCGCTGATCAATCCCCACTTCTGGCACAAACACTATCCCAAGGTGAGCCTGTTTTGGGCGCTGTGCTTCGGTGTTCCGTTTCTGATCGCCTACAAGGGCCAGGCGATGCACGAGATCTGGCATATCGTCGTCGCCGACTTCATTCCGTTCATCATCCTGCTGGGCGGGTTGTTCACGGTCGCCGGCGGCATCGTGGTCAAGGGCAGTCTGCGTGGCAGCCCGAAGGTCAACGCGGCGATTATCCTGATCGGGACGCTGATCGCCTCGTGGGTGGGCACGACGGGCGCGTCGATGATCATGATCCGGCCGCTGCTCAAGGCCAATCAGTGGCGGCGCCACCAGATCCACTTGGTGATTTTCTTTATTTTCCTGGTCTCCAACATCGGCGGCGCCCTCACGCCGCTGGGCGATCCGCCGCTGTTCCTGGGTTTTTTGCATGGGGTGGATTTCTTCTGGACGTTCACCCACGTCTGGGAGCACACGTTGTTCCTGGTGGTCGTTCTGCTCGCGATCTTCTACGGCATCGACACCTATTACTATAAAAAGGAAAACGCCCCGCCCGCCGAGGAGGGTGAGAAGGTGCCGGTGCATCTGGAGGGGAAGATCAACTTCCTGCTGCTGGGCGGCATCCTGGGCGCGGTGCTGATGAGCGGCATGATCGACCTGGGCGAGATCCCGGTCGGGTTCGGCATCCACGAGAGCATCCAGAACATCCTGCGCGACAGCATTATCGTCGCCATGGGCGTCCTTTCCCTCAAGCTCACCGGCAAGGAACTGCGGGCCGACAACGAATTTTCCTGGGGCCCGATCCTGGAAGTGGCGTACCTGTTCTCGGGGATTTTCATCACGATCATCCCGGCGCTGGCCATCCTCAAGGCCGGTGAGCACGGCGCGTTGGCCTTCCTGGTCGAGGCGGTCAATACGCCCATGCGCTATTTCTGGGGCACGGGCATCCTGTCGAGCTTCCTGGACAACGCCCCGACCTACCTGACGTTCTTCAACGCGTCCATGGGTCAGCTATATCCGGGCATGGGCGAGGCGCAGGCGGTGCCTTATCTGATGGGCCATGTGCCCGAGGGCGTCACCGCCGGAACGCACTACCTCCAGGCCATCAGCACCGGCGCGGTGTTCATGGGCGCGGTCACGTACATCGGCAACGCGCCCAACTTCATGGTCAAGGCCATCGCCGAGGAAGGCGGGGTTCCCATGCCCAGCTTTTTCGGCTATATGCTCAGGTTCTCGATTCCCTTTTTGGTCGTGAATTTCATCATTTTGTCCCTCATTTTCTTCTAGGATCGACCCTTGCTCACGCCGTACGTCGAAATCGTGTTCGAAGGCTCTCCCGAGGCGGTCCGCCGACTGGCGGAGTCGGGGGATTTGGGCGATCCGGAGAGCGAAGTTTTCGTCTCTTCGGACCTGGGAATCATCGGTGAGGGGAGAATCCACCACATTCTTTCGGTTTTGCATGTGGTTGCCGAGCACACGCATGTGCTAATCCCCGCGGAAAAGCTCCCCGGGGTGCGGGCCCGTCTTGCAAAATCTTCCGATTCGATTAGGATTCTGGCGGCTCATGAAGTGCTCGAGACGCACTTTCATTTCTCCTTTGCTTGCTATTCGAAAGAGCATGCGCAGAAGATCCGGCAAATCCTCGACGATTTGCCCGAAGGCGTAAAACTGGCCGATTTTCAGGCCGACACGCGAGACGACATTGAAGCCCGGGGCCAGGAGCTCTACTCCCCGGTCCACGATTTTGAATACGAGGGGAAAGGCCTGGTGACGGGTACGGTCAAGGGCCTGGGCGCCTGGCGCAAGATCGCCGAGGACGAACCCCTGATTAAGATGGAAAAAATCGCCGTGGTGCTGGGCCGGGATCTGCTGGCCGACGACGCCGACGACTCGTAGCCCGAGTCGCCCGACGGCGCAGCCCGGCGACGCGGCACGAAGGATGACTGCATGATCTCCTTGGACTGGACGCTCCTCTACCAAACAGCCCTTTTCCTGGTGCTGATGGTCTTTATGGGCAAGGTGCTTTTTAAGCCCATGCTGGCCGTGATGGACGCCCGGGAAAAGGCTCACGCCGAGCCCGCCCGTCGCGCGCGGGAACTTACCGAAAAAGCCAATACGGCCCAGGCCCGCTACGAAGAAATCATGTCCTCGGCCTGGGACAAGAGCCAGAAGATCCGCAACGAGCTGGCCTCCGGCGCCTCCGACAAGGAACGACTGATCGTCTCCGAGGCGCATAAGCAGTCCGAACAGACCATTTCCGCCGCCCGGGCCCAGATTGAGAAAGCGCGGGACGGATTCCTGAAGGATGCCGCCAAGTTCGCCGAGGATTTGTCGGATCAGTTGACGGCGACGCTGCTGGAGGGCGGTTCGGCCGCGCCCAAGAAGAAGGCGGCCAAGGCGAGCGGCGAGGGGGCGGCCAAGAAGTCGTCGGCCAAATCCAAGGCGAAGAAGTCGGGCGGCAAGGCCAAGGCGAAGAAAGACGATACGGACAACGGCGGCTCGGACAACTAGCCGGGACGACGCAGCCCCGGGGACGACGGATAGATGTTCATGCACAAGAAATTTTTCGCGATCCTGACGATTCTGACCGCGCTGACGCTGATGGCGCCGTTGGCGGCCATGGCCGAGCAGGACGCTCATCCGGATGACCCGGCCGAGGCGCTGGAATACGAAGATCCGGACGAGTCGCCCTCCGGCGAGCACGACAGCGAGCATGGCGGCCACCACGCGACGCCGGTCGGCGAGATCATCGCGGCGGCTATCAACTTCGCCATCTTCCTGGCGCTGATCGTCAAGTTCGGCGGCGGCGCGATCAAGGACTACTACAAGACCCGCGCCGACGAACTCAACGCGGCGGTGACGGAGGCCGAGGCGGCCCTGGCCAAGGCGAACGCCATGTTCGACGAGGTGTCGGCTCGATTCAACGCCTCGGACAAGGACGCGGAGGGGGTTATCGCGTCCGCGACGGAAAACGCTCAGCGCCATGCCGATCAGGTCATCGCTGACGCCGAGAAACACGCTCAGCGCATCCTCAAGGACGCCGAGGCGACCATCGCCGCCGAGACCGCGCGCATGACCGAGGAACTCAAACGCGAGCTTTCCGCCCAGGTGGTGGGCAAGACGCGGGAAAAACTCGAGAGCCGGGTGGACGACGCCAAGCGGCAGGATCTGGTCGGCGCCTACCTCAACCAGGTGGAGGAGGCCTAAATGTCCGACGCCGCCATCGCCCGACGTTACGCCCAGGCCTTTCTGGATCTGGCGGAAAAAGACGGCAAGATCGACGAATACGGCGCCGAGCTCGACGACTTCGCCCAGGCGCTGGCCCCCTCCTTGGAGACGCTGGCCGGGCCGCTTTTGACCATCGAGCAGAAGAAATCGGTCGTCGGGCGTATCGTGGAACAGACCAACCCCACCGAGAAGGTGGCGCATCTGTTGTATGTGCTCGTGGAAAAGGGCCGCATCGGCGAATTGTCCGGCATCGCCGCGGCTTACCGGGAATTGGGCGACGAGGCCGCCGGGCGTTTGACCGCCAACGTGGTCTCGGCCGCCGAGCTTTCCGACGAGGCGAAAAACGACCTGTCCGAACGCCTCGGACGCAAGTTGGGCAAGAATGTGCAAATCCAGACCAGCGTGGATCCGTCGTTGATCGGCGGCATCCGCACGCAGATCGGCTCGCTGGTCATCGACGGCAGCCTGGCCGGACAACTCGAACGTTTCGAAGGACACCTGCGTAAGGGATAGGGGATCAAGGACAATGGCGATTCGCGCAGAAGAAATCTCCGGCATCATTGCCAAACAGATTGAAGAATACGGCCGCAAGGTCGAGGTGGCCGAGGTCGGACGCATCCTGACCGTCGGCGACAACATCGCCCGCATCTACGGTCTGGAAAACGCCCAGGCCGGCGAGCTGCTGGAGTTTCCCAACGACGTGATGGGCATGGCCCTGAACCTGGAAGAGGACAACGTCGGCGCGGTGCTCTTCGGCGAGGGCGTCGAGATCAAGGAAGGCATGGAGGTCAAGCGCACCGGGCGCATCGTCTCCACGCCCATCGGCCGACAGATGATGGGCCGCGTGGTCAACGGCTTGGGCCTGCCGATCGACGGCAAAGGCGATCTGGACTTGAGCCAGTCGGCCCGCGTCGAGGTCAAGGCGCCGGGTATCGTCTATCGCAAGTCGGTCCACGAGCCGCTGCAGACGGGCATCAAGGCCATCGACTCCATGATTCCCATCGGTCGCGGACAGCGCGAGCTGATCATCGGCGACCGCCAGACCGGCAAGACCGCCATCTGCATCGATACGATCATCAACCAGAAAAACCCGGCCGATCCCAAGGACCAGGTCTACTGCGTTTACGTCGCCATCGGCCAGAAGGTCTCCACCGTCGCCGGCGTGGTGAACACGCTCGAGCAGTACGGCGCCATGGACTACACGTGCGTCGTGGCCGCCAACGCGTCCGACCCCGCCCCGATGCAGTTCCTGGCCGCCTACACGGGCTGCGCCATCGGCGAGTACTTCCGCGACAACGGCATGCATGCCCTGGTGATTTACGACGATCTGTCCAAACAGGCCGCGGCCTATCGCCAGCTCTCCCTGCTGCTTCGCCGCCCGCCGGGACGCGAGGCCTATCCCGGCGACGTGTTCTACCTGCATTCCCGCTTGCTGGAGCGCGCCGCGAAGATGAGCGACGACAAGGGCGCCGGTTCGCTGACCGCCCTGCCCATCATCGAGACGCAGGCCGGCGACATTTCGGCCTACATCCCGACGAACGTCATTTCGATCACCGACGGCCAGATCTTCCTGGAAACGGACCTGTTCTACTCGGGCATCCGCCCGGCCGTGAACGCCGGTCTGTCGGTCTCCCGCGTCGGCGGCGCCGCCCAGATCAAGGCCATGAAAAAGGTCGGCGGCAGCCTGCGTCTGGACCTGGCTCAGTATCGCGAGTTGGCGGCCTTCGCCCAGTTCGGCTCCGAGCTCGACCCGGCCACCCAGGCCCAGCTTTCTCGCGGTCAGCGCATGACCGAGGTGCTCAAGCAGGATCAGTACAATCCGCTGCCGGTCGGCAAGCAGGTGCTGATCATCTACGCCGGCGTCAACAAGTACCTGGACGACGTGACGGTCAAGGACATCGTGCGCTTCGAGGCCGAGCTGTTGCAGTATTTCGACGACAACCACGCCGATCTGATCACCGCGATTCAGACCAAGAAGGAAATCGACGGGGAACTGGGCGGCAAGATCAACGCGGCCATCGAGAAATTCAAGGCCGGTTTCACCGCTTCGGACGCGTAAAGCCCCACGTCGCCTCGGCGGTTGGGCCGAGCGGCTCGGGAAAGGATCGAGGGCATCATGGCGAATCTCGCCGCGATCAAAAAGCGCATCAAGACCACGAAGAACACGCAGCAGATCACCAAGGCCATGAAGATGGTCGCGGCGGCCAAGCTGCGGGGCGCCGAGGAGCGTCTGCGGGCGGCCCGTCCCTACGCGACCATGCTCGACGAGGTCATCACCGATCTGTACAACCACACCGAGTTGAGCGGCTACGAACTGATCGAGGGCCGCGAAGAGGTCAAGCGCCGGGAATTCCTGGTCATCACCTCGGACCGCGGCCTGTGCGGCGGTTTCAACTCGTCGATCGTCCGCCACGTGGAGCGGGAGATCCTGGCGCGCGCCCACGACGAATTCGATGAGCAGCTCTCCTTCGTCGGCCGCAAGGGCCACGACATCCTCAAGCGCCGGGACGTGGACATCGTCGAGAAGCGAGTGTGGATCAACCTGCTCAAGGAATTCGACCTGGACCTGGCCATTCAGGTGGGCAACAGCCTCATCAAGGCCTTCCAGGACGGTGAGTTTGACGAACTCTACGTCATCTCCAACCACTTCGTCTCGGCCATCAGCCAGGAGATCGTCACCCGTCGGCTGATTCCCGTCGAAGTGCCCAAGCTCGAGCCCGGGCAGGTTCGCGAGGATCTGGTGGACTACGTCTACGAGCCCGGCCGGGAGGAGATCCTCAAGTCGCTGCTGCCCCTCCAGGTGCATTACCAGCTCTACCGGGCCTTCCTGGAGAGCTTCGCCGCCGAAATGGGCGCGCGCATGTCGGCCATGGACGCGGCTTCGAAGAACGCCGGCGAAATGATCGATCGGCTGACGCTGCAGTACAACCGCAGCCGTCAGGCCGCGATCACCGTCGAGCTGATGGAGATCATCAACGGCGCCGAGGCCCTCAAGGGCTAATCTCGGACCAGGGCGGCGCGGCGGGGCACGTCGCGGCGTCGGACAATTAAAACGGACCTGATGGATCGAACCAGGGACCAATGATGAGGCGCCGGATTGCATCGGGTGCCTTCGACGCGGGAGCAAGATCGCAATGAGTCAAGGGCAAGTTCTCCAGGTGATCGGGCCGGTCGTGGACGTGAAGTTCTCCGAAGGCCATTTGCCGAAGATTTACAACGCGCTGCTGTTGTCCAACCCGTCGATCAGCGACGAGGCGGACAACCTGACCCTCGAAGTGGCCCAGCACCTGGGCGAGGGCGTGGTGCGGACCATCGCCATGGATTCCACCGAGGGACTGACCCGCGGGCAGGAGGTCAAGGACACGGGGGACATGATCTCCGTGCCGGTCGGCGACGAGGTCCTGGGACGCATCCTCAACGTCATCGGCGAGCCGGTGGACGAGGCCGGTCCGGTCAACGAGAAACTGCGCTGGCCCATCCATCGCCACACGCCGACCTTCCTGGACCAGGACGTGGAAACCTCGGTGCTCGAAACGGGCATCAAGGTCATCGACATGCTCTGCCCCTACGCTCGCGGCGGTAAGATCGGCTTGTTCGGCGGCGCCGGTGTCGGCAAGACGGTTCTGATTCAGGAGCTGATCAACAACATCGCCACGCAGCACGGCGGTTACTCGGTCTTCGCCGGTGTCGGTGAGCGTACCCGTGAGGGCAACGACCTGTGGATGGAGATGACCGAGTCGGGCGTCATCAACAAGACCGCCCTGGTCTACGGCCAGATGAACGAGCCGCCGGGCGCCCGCGCCCGTGTCGCTCTGTCGGCCCTGACCGTCGCCGAGTACTTCCGCGACGAGCAGAACAAGGACGTGTTGCTGTTCGTCGACAACATCTTCCGCTTCACCCAGGCCGGTTCCGAGGTGTCCGCCCTGCTGGGCCGCATTCCCAGCGCCGTGGGTTATCAGCCGACCCTCGCCAACGAGATGGGCGAGTTGCAGGAACGCATTACATCGACCAAGAAAGGGTCCATCACCTCGGTGCAGGCCATCTATGTGCCCGCCGATGACTTGACCGACCCGGCTCCGGCAACGACCTTCTCCCACTTGGACGCCACCACCGTGCTCTCGCGCCAGATCGCCGAGTTGGGCATCTACCCCGCCGTGGATCCGCTGGACTCCACCAGCCGCATCCTCGACCCGCGCGTCATCGGCGAGGAGCACTACAACGTCGCCCGTAACGTGCAGCTTATCCTCCAGCGCTACAAGGATCTGCAGGACATCATCGCCATCCTGGGTATGGACGAGCTGTCCGAGGACGACCGCCTCACGGTGGCCCGCGCCCGCAAGATCCAGCGCTTCTTGTCCCAGCCCTTCTTCGTGGCCGAGCAGTTCACCAACACGCCCGGCAAGTACGTCAAACTCGAAGAGACGATCAAGGGCTTCAAGAAGCTGGCCGCCGGCGACTACGACCACCTGCCCGAGCAGGCGTTCTACATGGTCGGCACCATCGAAGAGGCCGAGGAAAAGGCCAAGAAACTCTAGTTCGTCAAATCGCGCCGCCGGCACGCGAGGTCCGGCGGCTTGCAGGAGCTCCCGATGGCCGAGAACGAAAAAGTCCATCTCACCCTGGTCACGCCCCACGCCGAAGTGGCGGTGGGTCCGGCCGATCAGGTGATTATCCCCGCCCACGCCGGCGAGATGGGAATCCTGCCCGGCCACGACCGGGTGTTGGCCCTGCTGAACATGGGCGCGCTCAAGGTGATCAACGGCAACTCCACGCAGACCTATTTCGTCGCCTACGGATTCGCCGAGGTGGATCACGACAATGTTCGCGTGCTGGCCGGTGTTTGCGAGCCCGTGGACGCCATCGACATTGAACGGGCCAAGGAAGCCCAGCTTCGGGCCGAGGAGCGCTTGAAAAACGCCGCCCTCGATCCGGAGATCGATGTGGTGCGGGCCCGCGCCGCGATCGATCGGGCCATGATGCGTCAGATCCTGGGAGTAGGCGCCGCCTAATCCGCCACCCCCAACCCAATCGACAACGCATACGCCGGCCCAAAAGGCCGGCGTTTTTTGTGGCGTCGTCGTCGCTGGCTTCCGCCCTTTGACAACCGTTGTCATTCCGAACGAAGTGAGGGACCTCTCGTCCGTTGTTCGTCCAGAATCAAATCCCAGTGATGGCTTTTCGATGAAAGGATCGCGCTCCATGCCCACGACGCACATCGGTATCACGATTTTTGACGACGTCGAAGTCCTGGACTTCGCCGGGCCCTTCGAGGTTTTCTCCACCGCGTCGCGTGTCGCGCGGCGGCTGCATCCGGATGCCGACGCGTCGTTCGCCGTGACGTTGATCGGCCACGTATCGCGCCAGGTGACAGCGCGCGCGGGTTTTCGCGTGACGGCCGACGCGACGATCAATGACGCGCCCTCGCTCGATTTGCTGTTGGTTCCCGGCGGCGTGGTTGACACGGAACTGGAGCGGCGGGAGGTTATCGAATGGATTCGCCGAGCCGACGCAACGACGCAGATCACCGCGTCCGTTTGCACCGGCGCGTTCCTGTTGGCCGAGGCGGGTCTGCTCGACGGCCGACAGGTCACGACGCATTGGGAAGACATCCCGGATTTGCGCGCCCGCTATCCGCAACTGCGCATTGTCAATGACGCGCGCTTTGTTGAGGACGGCAAGTTCGTCACGTCCGCGGGTATCTCCGCCGGTCTGGACATGAGCCTGCATCTGGTCGCGAAGATCGCGGGGGAAGACTTGGCGGTGCGCACGGCGCGGCAGATGGATTATGCGTGGGTCCGGGAGCGGGGTTAGTTGTCCCGCAGTTCGTCCAGCCCGTATTTCTCGATCTTCGCGTAGAGCGTTGAGGGCGCGATGCCCAAGCGCCGCGCGGCCTCCTGTTTGGCGCCGCATTCGCGCAGGGCGGTGAGAATCATCGAGCGCTCCATCTCCTGCAATGTCCCCGAAAGAAGGTCCGTGTCGCCGCCCAGCAGGCCGGGGGAGGCGAGGGGCGTCTCGTCGTCGAAACGAAGGTCCGCCTCGGTGATCGGGCCCGAGCCCGAGTGCAGCAGGAGGGTGCGTTCGATCATGATCTGCAATTGACGCACATTCCCCGGCCACCGATCGGCGACCAGGCGCGCCATGGCGTCGTCGTCGAATCGACCGGCCTTCGCACCGGCGTTTTTCGCGGCCAGTCGGGCGAAGTGGTCGACCAACGTGGGAATGTCCTCCCGACGTTTGCGCAGCGGCGGCAGGCGCAGGGGGATGTGGTTGAGGCGATAGTAGAGATCCTGGCGGAAGGCGCCTTCGTTGACGGCTTCGGCCAGATCCTTGTTGGTCGCGGCGATGATGCGAACATCGCACGGCACTTCGTGGTCGGAGCCCACCGGCTTGACGCGCCGCTCTTCGAGTACGCGCAGCAGCTTGACCTGAAGATCCAGCGGCAACTCGCCGATTTCGTCCAGAAAGATCGTCCCTCCCGAGGCTTTGGCGAAGCATCCCGCCCGGTCCGTGCGCGCGTCGGTGTAGGCGCCTTTGACGTGTCCGAACAGTTCCGAATCGATCAGGTCTCGCGGCATCGCCCCGCAGTTGACGGCGACGAACGGCGCATCCCGTCGCGGAGAGGCCTTGTGGACGGCCTTGGCCAGTTCGCCTTTTCCCGTGCCCGTCTCGCCGGTGATGAGCAGCGTGACGCCGGTTTCGGCCACCTTTGCCGCGATGGCCAGGACGTCGAGAAACATCGGTGCATCGCCGATCAGGGCGGGGAAAGGCCGCGAGGGCGGCGGGATCTGTTCGAGAAATTCCTTGGCCGAGACCGTCAGGTGCGTGTTGCCCAGGGTAATCGTCTGCCCCACATGCACCGGCGCGGCGTCGACGCGCTCGCCGTCGATGTAGGTGCCGTTGGTGCTGGCCAGGTCGTGGATGATGAGCTGTCCGTCGTAGGCGTCGATGGCCAAATGGCGGGCGGAAACGTAAGGATCGGCGACGTGGACGTCGCAGTCGGGGTCGCCGCCGACAATCGTCCGGCCGTTGAGAAGCTGATGGGCGCGGGGGCGGCGAGCCGGGTCGTCCTTGATCTCCAGGGCCAGCCGCCGCACCTGCACCGCGCGTTTGTCCGGTTCCAGGCGAAGCTCGCGGGTGGGTTCGCGGACGGGGGATTTTTCGACGCGCAGGCGCATCGTCAGTGCTCCGATTTTGCAACTCTCGCCGTTGCCCAGGCGGGGAGGCAGATCGCCTTGCGTCGGGCGGATGGCGGCGACGCGCAGATCGTCGGATTCGGGACGCAGCGTGATGAGCGACGAACCCATGGCCGGCAGCGCCACGTCCGCGTCCGGTCCGCCGCCGAAAGTCAGGCCGTCGTCGGGAACGGCGAATCGCAGCGCGGGTTTTCCGGCTCGTTCGATTTCAACGATAAATCGTGTCACGTTCCGCCCGCGTAGTTCCTCGAAGGGTCGATCTTCGTTTTGCCGATGTCGGATCCGTCGCGAGCATAGCAACTTCGCCGAATGGGGCAAAGCCGATGGGCGGACTCATTTTGCGGATCCAAGATTTTGAATCCGACTCGCAGTCAAAATAAACGATAAAAAATCGAGAGTTATCAAAAAAAGTTGACATGCCGCTTTAAGCTGCGCATCATACGCTCCGCTATCGAAGACCCCACCGAAACCGCACCCGACAACCGGTCGGCGGGGGAAGGCTGTGGAGGCGTTCATGACCATGCGCAAAGACGGTTGGCTCGTCGTTTTTCTGGCCGTACTGGCCATCAGTCTGGTGTCGATCACCACGTCCTGCGGCGACGATGACGACGACGACGAGGACAGCGGCACCAGCTACGGCGAGGACATCGAGGGGCTGTACCCGGTGACGATGGTCATCGAGAAGGATGACTGCAACACGGACAACGAAGGCCATACGGAAGACTGGGTGATCGAGATCGAGCAGAGCGGCAATTTCGGCTCCGGCACGGTCAGCTACCAGCGCTCGGGATCGGGCACGGAGATGACCGAACTTTTCAAGGCCCAGGTCTACGGCTCGGTCATGATCAAGGCCGACGTCGAACAGTCGCCGCTTTCGGGCAGCAACTGCACGAAGTTTGACGCCCAAAGCTATCGGCTGGCGGTCGACACGGATGAAGGCACCATCTCCGGCACGCTGGCTTCGGATATTTTTTACCTGGGCACGGGATGCGATTCGTCCAACGTGAATTGCTCCTTCGAACGCTCGATCAACAGTTCGGAATAATCGCGACGGTTGGTTCGCGGGGAACGGATGACCTCTTCGGGAGCGGGTTGCCGCGTGTCGGCAACCCGCTTTCGTTTGTTTCGGGCGGCGCAAATTTTTTAGCGCCGTTGACCGAACAACGGCCGAGAGATCCCTCGCTTCGTTCGGGATGACAGCGATTTATGCCGGGACATTCCAAGCCTGTTCACACGGGTCGTGGGTCCGAGCGGGCGGCACGGTTGACACTGGAAAATTCGGGGTGCTACAGTCCGACGAATTTTGATCGCCCCTTCAATTGAAGATGTTTGTCGGCCCGCGCTGGAGAGGTGAATTGAGGCGGTTTTGGTGCGTATTCGCCGTTCTGTTGCTGGGTAGTCCCTTGGCGGCATTCGGGGCGGACTTCGGAATCGGAGCGGATCTGGAATATTTCCGTCCGCTTGATCCGGAGATGTACGGCGAGACGATGGCCAGCAACACCTGGGGCCGGGACATCAAGGATCTGTCGTACTCGACGGGGACCGATCGCAACCAGTTTTACGGACCCAACCGGCCCACGGGGATGTTGGTTCCCGGACTGACGCAGGAATGGGCCCACGAGAGCGGCTTTTCGGTCAAGCTGGCCGAGAAGTGGCTGTGGCTGGTGTGGTCGCCGAACGTGGATGTGGACATCGTCTTTCAACGCACCATGGTTCCGATCGAATTGACGCCCCAGTGGACGTTCAACAAGGCGGGCAAGGTGCGGCCCACGGTGTTTGTCGGCGGCAGCGCGAACTACGTGGTCACGACGATCGACGGCAACGATCTGTACGATCAGAATCGCAACGAGAATTACCCGAACGAGACCGTTCCCGAAGACGACGATCCGGGCGCGTCGGGAGCGGCCGAGCCTCGGGAGTATTTTCGCGATAAGCGCTCGTTCGGCGAGGACGGTTGGTATTTGGGCGCCCATGCCGGGGCCGGGGTGCAGGTGGAATTGCAACCCGGGTTGTACCTGGAAGGGACGCTGCGTTGGTCCACGATTCCCATCGAGAGCATCGAAGCGGTGCGCGTTCGCGAGGGGAATCCGGATGATTGGCATTGGGAAGAGAAGGAACTGACCGGCGACGCGGGAGGCATCTCGGCGTCGGTGGGCGTCATGTATTTCTTCTAGTTCGTTTTTTCGGCTCGGCGGCCGCGATGAGATGACGCGGCCAAGTGGAGGAGAGCATGAATCGGATGCTCCGTTGGGGTTTGGCGGCGTTATTGCTTTTGTCGATGGCCCTGCCGGCGATGGCCCAGGAGAGCATGGAAGACGCGGGCGTGGACGTGGACCTTTGGGGCTACTACCGCGTGCGTTACGACAACACGTTCAACCTGGGTTGGCGCTTCGACGAAGAGAACGAGGACGGGGACTACAACGAGGACTCGGACTGGTGGTCGTATTTCGACCAGCGGGCGTTGCTCATGCCCTCGGTGCGCGTCAACGAAAAGATCGCCCTCAAGGCGCAGATCGACGCCCTTCGCAATGTGCATTTCGGGCAGAACGCGCTGGCGACGATTCCGCAGGTGCAGGTGGAACGCAATCCCGCCGACACCGAGCAGATCGAATCGGTCCAGTTCGACGCCGAGCAGCTCAATCGGGGCAACATTTTCTCCGCCAGCACGTCGACCAACGCCAGCGTGGAAAACGGCACCGCCGCGCCGGGAGACGCAGTGGACTCCATTGAGATTTCCCGTCTGTGGGCCGAGGTGATCCTGCCCTTCGGCTTCTTCCGCTTCGGCCGCATGGGCTCGAACTTCGGCATGGGCGTCTTCTCCAACGACGGCAACCCGCGCAAGAACGAGCTGGGGCAGTGGGAAGGCCTGGACAAGAACTACGGCGACACCTACGACCGAATCCTGTTCGGAACGCGCATCGGCGGGCACTACATCCCCGCGCTGTTCTACGACCGGGTTTTGGAAGGTGACTTCAAGACCGGCGACAAGGACGTGCATCAGTACGGTTTCGTGCAGTACGTGCGCGACATCACCTTCGGCGCCAACAACAAGTTCGACGCCGGTCTGTACACGGTGCATCGCACGCAGAAGTCCACGGACGCCCGCGTGTTCGTCTACGACCTGTGGTTGAAGCTGCAACTGGGCGGCCTGACGTTCGAGAACGAGGCGCTGGCGGTGCAGGGCTCCTTCACGCAGGTCGACGACGAGGTCATCAAGGATCTGGAAGAATCGGGCCTGCCGACCGGCGCCGGCGGCGGCAAGATCGAGGTGGACGCGTACATCGAGGCGATGAAGCTGCACTATGACACGCGGACCTGGGGCACGGGCTTTGACTTCGGCTTCTCCAGCCCGGCCGACCCGGACCCGGAGCGCGAGTTCGACCCGGCGGCGGCGTCCCAGGTGGCGGTGGCCGCGGCCAAGCAGGAGGCCGATCCGGATTCGCCGCAGACCAGCATCGATTTCATCAACACCGTGGTCGACAACCAGGCCGCCTTCGGCACGAAGGTGTTCACCTTCCCGTTCGATCCGGACTACGACGTCGATCTGATCATCTGGGAGACGTTGATGGGCGGCGCGGTCAAAAACGGCGCGTTCCTCAAATACAGCGCTTACCTGAACCCGCTGGAAGAGTTCCGCCTGCAGTTCGACCTGATCAAAAGCTGGATCAACGAGCCGGGCAAGGGCCAGGACGGCGAAGACGCCAGCCACGACCTGGGCTGGGAGTTGGATGTGGACGTCTCCTCGACGATCTACAACAACTTCTTCACCGGTGTGCAATTCGGCTACGCTTGGGTCGGCCCCTGGTTCGAGGACAAGTACGACAACGTGGACAACATCTTCACGATGCAGATGCGGGCCGGCATCACGTTCTAATCACCCCCGACGACGAGACGACGGCGGCCGACTCGAAAGAGTCGGCCGTTTTTTCTTTGGGCGCGGGCGGGTTTGAATGTATAATCAAACGCGGGCCGCGACCCCTTGCAATTCCATGCCCCTAAAACGGAGTCGATCATGTCGATGAAAACCACTGCCTTGCCGCGACTTTTTGCGACGGCCATCGTCTATCTTGCCCTTCTTCTTCCGGTGTCGGCGTCGGCCGCGACGGGCGCGAGCGATCCCCGGCCGACGGACGGACGGCTGTTCGTGGATGTGAACGACGCCTATCTGACGTGGGTCGCGCCGGACGAAGGCGGAGCGGTGACGGGATATGTCGTGTCCATCGATACGGACGCGGCGGTGATCGACAACCCGGACGCCACTCCGGCGATCCAGGCCCCCGTGGGCGCGACGGCCGACCCCCACTACGAGCCGCCGACGCTGGAGTACGGCGCCGCCTATTACTGGCGCGTGGACGTGGAGCGCGACGGGGCGGCAACCGAAGTCGGCCCGCGCTGGAGCTTTACGACCGAGTACGAAGAGATCCCCGGCATCGTCGCCGATTACAGCCCGGACCCGTCGTCGATTTACTACCAGTCGCCGAGCATCGCGATCCTGCCGGACGGCACCTACATCGCCTCCCACGACGTCACCGGGGACGGCGCTCCCTCGCCCCGTCAAACGGCAATCCTCGAATCCACCGACAAAGGACGCAACTGGACCCGGATCGGTTCGGTCGCCCCGGCGATCTGGTCGAATTTGTTCGTGCATAACGACGCGCTGTATCTGATGGGCACCGACGGCGGCGGGTCGACGACCGCATGCACAATCCAACGTTCGGACGACGGCGGCCGCACCTGGACGACGGCGACGAATTCGACCAACGGCGTGCTGCTCGACAACGTCGGCTGCCACACCGCGCCGGTGCCGATGGTGGTGCATAACGGGCGCATTTGGCGGGCGTTCGAGGACAAGCAGGATCCGGGCGAGTGGGCGGCGTATTTCCGGGCCTTCATGATGTCCGCGCCGGTGGACGCCGACCTGCTTCGGGCCGATAGCTGGACCATGTCCAATCCGCTGTCCTTCGACGAGACCAACTGGGACGGCGAAGGCTGGCTGGAAGGCAACGCGGTGGTCACGCCCGACGGCGAGATCGTCGACATCCTGCGCGTGGCGGACAAGACGGCCTCGATCGGCGTGGTGGAGACGGCCGCGATCGTGCATATCAGCGCCGACGGCACGACGGCCACCTTCGATCCGGATAAGGATTTCATCGACTTTCCCGGCGGCGGCGTGAAGTTCACCATCCGCTACGACTCGGTGAGCGATCGCTACTGGTCCCTGACCAACAAGCAGCGCGACCCCTACGCCGTCCGCAACCGGGTGGCGCTGATTTCCTCGCCGGATCTGATCGACTGGGAGGTCCACGACGAATTGCTGACCTCCGGCGACCCGGTCTTCCACGCCTGGCAGTACATCGACTGGGTCTTTGACGGCGACGACATCGTTTTCGTGTCCCGCACGGCCCACCCCACCGGCGACGGGACGCTGCCCCACGGCTACCACGACGCCAATTTCACCACGATCCACCGGGTCGACGACTTCCGCGACTACGCCCCGCCTCCGGGGGACGACGACGACGATAGCGGCGGGTGCGGCTCGACCGAATGGGGCGCGGGGGCGCTCTTCGGCCGCTAGGCGAGGCTATCCACAGGCGGGTGTCGGCTCGGTCACGGACGTGCCGATCCAGCGCTTGTCACCCCGTTTTGATGCTGCTATGGTCACGCGAATTTGCGTGGGCCAGGCCGTGGTTGGGCGGCCCCGCGTCGGCGCGCCGGTCGGAATGAAGACCGGGCGGCGATTCGCCGGCACCATCTTTTCTCGCCCATTTTGACGGGACATTCATGCCGAAGCGTACGGATTTACACAAGATCCTGCTGATCGGGTCCGGGCCGATCATCATCGGACAGGCCTGCGAGTTCGACTATTCGGGCACGCAGGCGGTCAAAGCCCTCAAGGAAGAGGGCTACGAAGTCATTTTGCTCAACTCGAACCCGGCGACCATCATGACCGATCAGGAGATGGCCGACCGGACGTATATCGAGCCGATGACGTTGGACACGCTGGAGAAAATCTTCCAGCGGGAGAAGCCCGACGCGCTGCTGCCGACCATCGGCGGCCAGACAGCCCTGAATTTGACGGTGGACGCCTATGAAGACGGGCTGCTGGAGCGATACGGCGTCGAGTTGATCGGCGCGAAGTACGAGGCCATCCGCAAGGCCGAGGACCGGGAGGAATTCCGCAAGGCGATCATCAAGCTGGGGCTGCATATCCCTCACTCCAAGCAGGTCGCCACGCTCGAGGAAGCTCAGGAATTCGTTAAGGAAATCGGCTATCCGGTCATCATCCGCCCCAGCTTCACCCTGGGCGGCACCGGCGGCAACATCGCCTACAACGTCAAGGAATTCGACCAGTACGTGCGCTGGGGCCTGGATCTGTCGCCCAAGCACACGGTGCTCATCGAGCAGTCGGTCATCGGCTGGAAGGAATACGAGCACGAGGTGATGCGCGACCATGCCGACAACGTGGTCATTATTTGCAGCATCGAAAACCTGGACCCGATGGGTGTGCATACGGGCGATTCGATCACCGTGGCGCCGATCCAGACGCTGACCGACAAGGAATACCAGCTCATGCGCGACGCCTCGTTGCGCATTATTCGCGAGATCGGCGTCGACACCGGCGGATGCAACATCCAGTACGCCATCAATCCGGCCAACGGGGACATGATCGTTATCGAGATGAATCCCCGCGTCTCCCGCTCCTCGGCGTTGGCCTCCAAGGCGACGGGTTTTCCCATTGCCAAGATCGCGGCCAAGCTGGCGGTGGGATATCGCCTCGACGAGATCGAAAACGACATCACTAAGAAGACCAAGGCGTGTTTCGAGCCGACGATCGACTACTGCGTCGTGAAGATTCCGCGCTTCGATTTCGAAAAATTCCCCAACACGGACAAAACCCTCACCACGCAGATGAAGTCGGTGGGCGAGGTGATGAGCATCGCCCGCACGATGCCCGAGGCCCTGCAAAAGGCCGTCGGCGCGCTGGAGAACCGGCGCTATTCGCTGCATCAGAAGAACGAGCACATCGTCGACGGCAAGATCGTCGATCGGCCCGGCCTGGAAGAAAAACTACGGGTGCCCGGTTGGAATCGCATCCACTATATCTGCGAGGCGATGCGCGCGGGCATGACCGAGGACGAGATCTTTCAGCTCACGGCCATCGACCCGTGGTTTGTCGCCCAGTTCAAGTACATCGTCGATCGCGAGCGGGAGATCGTCCAAACAGCCCAGACCAACGCCCATCTGCCGGCCGCCGAGCGCTTTGACGCCGACCTGTGGCGACGCATCAAGCGCGACGGGTTCTCGGACCATTGGCTGGCCGAGCTTCTGGGGGTGGATCTCAAATCCCTGCGCGAAATTCGCAAGGCCAAGGGTGTCTCGGCGACGTTCAAGATGGTCGACACCTGCGGCGCCGAGTTCGAGGCGTTCACGCCTTACTATTATTCGACTTACGAATCCGAGTGCGAGGCGAATCCGCCGGACACGAAGAAGGTGATGATCCTGGGCGGCGGTCCCAACCGCATCGGCCAGGGCATCGAGTTCGACTACTGCTGCGTGCACGGCGCCATAGCCTCGAAGGAGGCGGGCTTCACGGCCATCATGGTCAACTGCAACCCGGAGACGGTCTCCACCGACTACGACATCTCCGACCGGCTCTACTTCGAGCCGGTGACGTACGAGCACGTCATGAACATCGTCGAGACGGAGAAACCTTACGGCGTGGTGTTGCAGTTCGGCGGGCAGACGCCGCTCAAACTGGCCCAACATCTGGAACGGGCCGGGGTGCCCATTCTGGGGACGCAACCCGACGCCATCGACCGGACCGAGGACCGGGAGCGCTTCAAGCAGCTTCTGTCCAAGCTGGGCCTCAAGCAGCCGCCCAACGGCACCGCCCTGTCGGCCGAGCAGGCCGTCGGAATCGCCAACGAGATCGGCTATCCGGTGGTGGTGCGTCCGTCGTATGTGCTCGGCGGCCGGGCCATGGAAATCGTCCATGACCAGGAAAGCCTGTCGCGCTACATGAACAACGCGGTCGAGGCGAGTCCCGACCGGCCGGTGCTGATCGACAAATTCCTGACCGACGCCATCGAGGTGGATGTGGACGCCATCTGCGACGGCACCCAGTGCGTCGTCGGCGGAATTATGGAACAGATCGAGCAGGCGGGGGTGCATTCGGGCGATTCGAGCTGCTCGGTGCCGCCTTATTCGCTGTCCGACGGCGTCCAACAGGAGATCGTCCGCCAGACCAAGGCCCTGGCCTTCGAGATCGGCGTGGTGGGCCTGATCAACGTGCAGTTCGCGGTGCAAAACGGCGACGTGCTGATTATCGAGGTCAACCCCCGGGCCAGCCGCACCGTGCCGTTCCTGGCGAAGGCCATCGGCCGTCCGCTGGTGAAGATCGCCACGAAGGTGATGCTGGGCCTGTCCCTGGTCGATCAGGGCTTCACCGAACAAGTCATCCCGAGGCATTTCTCGGTCAAGGAAGCCGTATTCCCCTTCATCAAATTCCCCAACACGGACACGGTGCTGGGACCGGAGATGAAGAGCACCGGCGAGGTGATGGGCACGTCGTTCGACTTCGGCGAGGCCTTCGGCAAGGCGCAGATCGCGGCGGGCAACAAGCTGCCCACGCAGGGCAACGTCTTCCTTTCGGTGCGTAAGGAGGACCGCCGTTTCGTCCCCGACATGGTGCGCAGCCTGCAAGGGCTGGGCTTCAATGTCATCAGCACCAAGGGCACGGCCCGCACCGCCGACGAGGCGGGGCTGACGGTCGAGACCGTCAACAAGGTGCAGGAGGGACGGCCGCATATTGTCGACAAGATCGTCAACCGGGAAATCGACCTGGTCATCAACACCACGTCCGGGACGCAGTCCATCGAGGCAAGCCGATCCATCCGGCGCAGCGCCTTGGAGCAGGGCGTGCCGTACTTCACGACGATCTTCGAGGCCATGGCCGGCGTGAAGGCCATCGCCGCCGGAAATCCCGTGGGGTGGGACGTGAGGCCGATTCAGGAGTATTATTCCCGAGACGACGACTCGGAGGTCGCCCTATGATGCTGCGTCTTGCCTGCGCTCAGATCAACCCGACGGTGGGCGATCTTGCGGGCAATCAGGCGCGCATCCTGCACTACCTGCGCCGGGCTCAAGAGGCCAAGGTCGATGTCGTCCTCTTTCCCGAGCTGGCCGTCTGCGGCTACCCGCCCGAGGACCTGCTGCTCAAGCCCCACTTTATCCGCTCGTGTGAAGAAAGCCTGTATCGCATCAGCGAACACGTCCATGACATCATCGCCGTCATCGGCACGCCGATCCTCGACGACGACGTCTACAACGCCGCCGCCGTGTGCGCCGAAGGCGAGGTCAACGAGATCTACCGCAAAAACCACCTGCCCAACTACGGCGTCTTCGACGAGCGCCGCTACTTCGCCGCCGGGGACGAGGCGCTGGTGGTCAACGTGGGCGACGCGGTGCTGGGCCTGACCGTCTGCGAGGACATCTGGATCGCCGACGGACCCCAGAACGACTGCGTCGGCTCGGGTGGGGCTCAGTTGATTCTCAACATCTCCGCCTCGCCGTTCCACGCCCAAAAGACGCAGGAGCGCGAGCGCATGTTGCGCCAAAGGGCGTTGGACAACGGCACCTATGTCGTTTTCTGCAACACCATCGGCGGTCAGGACGAGTTGGTCTTCGACGGCGCGTCGTGCGTGATCGACCACGAGGGCAACATCATCGGCCGGGCCTCGGCGTTCGAAGAGGAACTGCTGGTCGTCGACGTGGACCCGGAGGCCGTTATCCGTGCGCGGCTGCGGGACGGGCGCCATCGGGAGTGGGCGGCGGCGTCCCGGGCCATCGGCCGGGTGGTCGATGAAATCGCGGTGCCCCTCGAATCCAAGGGTATGCGTTCGTTGGCGCGGGAGCGCATCCAGCCGGTGCCTGACGACATCACCCTCATTCTGGCGGCGCTGGAAGTCGGATTGCGCGATTACGTGCACAAAAACGGCTTCGAGGAAGTGACGTTGGGCATCTCCGGCGGCGTGGATTCGGCGCTGGTGGCGGCGGTCGCGTGCCGGGCGCTGGGCGCGGAAAATGTGCACGGCATCTTCATGCCGTCGAAATATTCGTCCTCCGATTCCATGGAGGACGCCGAGGAACTGGCGGCGAATTTCAACTTCGCGCTGGCGACGATTCCGATTTTTCAGGCCGTGGAAGCCTTCGACGAAATGCTTTCCGACGCCTTTGCCGGACAGACGCCGGACGTGACCGAAGAGAACATCCAGGCGCGCATTCGCGGGGTCATCCTCATGGCCCATTCCAACAAATTCCGCCGTCTGGTGCTGGCTACCGGCAACAAGACCGAGATGAGCGTGGGCTATGCAACGCTCTACGGCGATATGTGCGGAGCCTTTGCGCCGGTCAAGGACGTGAGCAAGCTCCAGATCTACGCCCTGTGCGAACGCATCAATACGCTGGCCGGACGCGATCTCATCCCCCGGCGCATTCTGACCAAGGCGCCGACCGCCGAGTTGCGCGAAAACCAAAAGGACACCGATTCCCTGCCTCCCTACGAAGAACTGGACCGCATCCTCTCGTGTTATATCGAAGAGGAAATGTCCTACGACCAGATTATCGCCGAAGGATTCGACGCGGCGACGGTGGTGCGGGTCATCCGCCTGGTCAATTCCAGCGAGTACAAACGTCGTCAGGCGCCGCCGGGGGTGAAGGTCTCGCCCTTGGCATTGGGCAAGGACCGGCGCATTCCGATCACCAACCATTTCGGACGCGTGGAGGTGCCTTCGGCCATTCCCGTCAATGCCCCGCAGCGCGATACCCCGGCGAAAAGCTAGGCGGTCAAGGGGGGCTCGGGATGCGTTTTGCCGTGGTGATGAATCGAAAGGCCCGCAAGGTCCGGCAAAGCACGATCGACATGGTCGCCGCCCACGTTCCCGCCGACGATCTGTACATTACCAACACCATTGAGCAATGCGACGGATGCATCCGCGAGATTGTGGAACAGCGGTACGAGCTGGTGTTTTGCGGCGGCGGCGACGGCACCGCGATGCGCATCATCGAGCAGATGCGTCACCACCTGGCCGACCTGAACAAGGACGGCGGCGACTATGCCCACCCCAAGATCGGCATCCTTCACCTGGGCACCGGCAACGGCTGGGCCGGTTATCTCCAAACGCCCCACGGGGCCGGGCCGATTCAGCACGTCAATGACGGCAAGCCGTTGAAATTCACCAGCTTCGACATGGTGCGTTCCGGGGATCGGTTGACGCACTTTGCCGGCATCGGCACCGACGGCGCGATTCTCAACGACTACATGAGCATCAAAAAACGATTCCAGTCCGGCTTGATGTGGACGCTCGTCAACGGCCTGTGGGGGTACATCTACACCATCGCCTTCATCTCGGCTCCGAGCCTGATTCGAAACGGGGCCGACTGGCCGATGCGAGTGATCAACGATTCGGACAAGCCGGTGCTGCGTGTCGACGAGAAGGGCGAACTGGTCCCCACGGACTTGGCCAAGGGCGACGTGCTCTTCGAAGGCAAGGCCAATTTTGCCGGGGTGAGCACGACACCGGACTACGGCTTCCATGTGCGGATGTACCCTTGGTCGATGGAGCGGGAAGGTTATTTTCAGTTGCGAATCTCGGCGATCTCGATTCCGGGGCTTCTCATTCGTCCCCACCAGGTCTGGCGCGGAACCATTCATCACCCCAAGCTGCACGACTATCTGCTGGATGGGGTGCGGGTGGAATCGGACGTGGAGCTGCCGTTTCAGATGGGCGGCGATCCGGAAGGTTGGCGCAAGGACGTTTCGTTTGCGATTGCCGAACCGGTCGAGGTGCTGGACTTTCGGGAGTAAGCGCTTAACGGCATCGGAGCTACGCGTGAGCAGTACTTGGGGCTCTGCGCGGTTGTTTCCCCTCCGAGCGACATTTCCGTCACCCGCTCGCTACAACTCACGGCTCGGATTGGGCTCGAGCGAAGCGACTTCCACCGTGGGACTCCCAACCTCCGCGTCAGCGTCAGAGATACAAAGATCTCCCGGTCCGCCGCGACTACGCGGCAACGCGCTCATTGCGAATTGGTGCGATTTATGGCATGAAACCGGCCCCGACCCGCCAAGGGATTTTCGGGGCCACTTCTATTTTTCGAGGGGATTGACCAATGTCTCGAGCCCATAACTTCTCCGCCGGTCCCGCCGCCATTCCTCTGCCGGCCCTGGAACGCGCCCAGGCCGAATTGCTGGATTTCGGCGGCAGCGGGATGAGCGTGATGGAGCTGTCCCACCGCAGCAAGGAATTCGCCGGTGTGCATGAAGAGGCCAAGGCCCTGGTGCACGAGCTGCTCGGCGTGTCCGACGACTATGCCGTGTTGTTTCTGCAGGGCGGTGCGTCGCTGCAGTTCGCGATGTTGCCGATGAACTTCCTGGCCAAGGGCGAGAGCGCCGACTACGTCAACACCGGTTCCTGGTCCAAGAAAGCCATCTCCGAGGCCAAGCGCTTCGGCGCCGTCAACGTGGTCGCCACCACCGCGGACTCCAACTTCAATCACGTTCCCGCGATCGCCGATTTGAAGTTCGACCCGAACGCGAAGTACGCCCACGTCACGTCGAACAACACCATCTTCGGAACGCAGTTCCACGAGTTCCCGGACACCGGCTCGGTGCCGCTGGTCTCGGATATGTCCTCGGACATCATGAGCCGCCCGCTGGACGTGAATAAATTCGGCATGATCTACGCCGGAGCCCAGAAGAACCTGGGGCCCTCGGGCGTGACGCTGGTCATCATCCGCAAGGATTGGGCGGAGAAGGCGGCGAGCGACCTGCCGACGATGCTCGACTACCGAACGCACATCGAGGGCGACAGCATGTACAACACGCCCCCGACCTTCGGCATCTACATGCTGCGTAACGTGCTGGCGTGGGTGAAGGACGAGGGCGGCGTCGAGGCGATGGCCAAGCTTGCCCAGGAGCGCGCGGCCAAGGTGTACGGCGTCATCGACGGCTCGGGCGGCTACTACAAAGGCCATGCCCAGGGCGATTCCCGTTCGCTGATGAACATCACGTTCAATCTGGCCGGCGAGGATCTGGAAAAGAAATTCGTCGCCGAGGCGGCCAAGGAAAACCTGGTGCAGCTTAAGGGCCACCGCTCGGTCGGCGGCATCCGCACGTCGATTTACAACGCCTGCACCATGGACACGATCGACACGCTGGTCGCCTTCATGAAGGACTTTCAGGCGAAGAACGGTTGATCGGGTAGATTCAGCGGCTTGCGATATCCGAGCCGCGAGCCGTAGCGAGCGGGTGACGAGAACGTTGTCCGAAAAGGGCTCGCCAATTCAGAGCCGCGACCAGCTTGTCCGCCGTAGCCTTGGCGAAGGTGGATCAGGGAGCGGGTTGCCTCATATCGGCGACCCGCTTTTCTTTTTGGTGTCCTGCGGATGAGCATGTGGTCTGCATCGTTTGCTGATTCGCGACGCTCGACAACCCCGTGCTGACGCTTGGGGCTCTGTTCCCCAGGCCCCGACCACGGCGCTAATCGAACAGCGTCTGCGCCGCCGCGACCGGGTCCGGCGCTTCGGTGATGGGGCGGCCGACGACGATGTAGGACGACCCGGCTTCGATGGCCTCCGCCGGCGTCATGACGCGCTTCTGGTCGTTGTTCGACGCCCAACTCGGGCGGATCCCCGGCGTGACGCGGATGAAGCGCGGGCCGCACATCTCCTTGATCGCTCCCGCTTCCCGAGCCGAGCAGACGACGCCGTCCAGGCCGTTGACCTGGGACAGGCGAGCCAGGTTGAGCGCCGCGTCGTGGGGCGTGTCGGTCAGGCCGACGGACTCCAGCGCCATCGTGTCCATGCTCGTCAGGATCGTTACCGCGATCAGGAAGGGCTTGCGTCGCATGCCGAGCTTCTGGGCTTCGTCGCGCACGGCCTCGGCCGCGTCGCGCAGCATCGGCGCCCCGCCCATCGCATGCACGTTCAACATCGACACGCCCAGCCGCACCGCCGCCCGAGCGGCCATCGCGACCGTGTTGGGGATGTCGAGCATCTTCAGGTCCAGGAAGACGTTGTGCTTCATCTTGACCAGCTCGCGCACCAGATCGGGCCCGGCGGAGACGAACAACTCGAAGCCGACCTTCACGCCGCCCACATGGCCGTGGATCTTTTCCGCCATCGCCAACGCGGAATCCGCGTCGGGATAGTCCAGCGCCAAAATCACCCGATCCTTCATGCCTCGACTCCCGTGCCCATGCCTTCGTCGATCAACTCGCGAACGCGCTCGATCAGTTTGTCCGTCGCCACTTTCTCGAAGTCTTTTCCGGGAATGCGTCGCTGTTTGAGCTCGACGATCCCTTCGGCCAGGCCCTTTTTGCCGACCGTCAAACGCAGCGGCACGCCCAGCAGGTCGGCGTCGTTGAACTTCACGCCCGCCCGTTCGTCCCGGTCGTCGTAGAGCACTTCCACACCCGCCGCGATGAGGTCGTCGTAGAGCTTGTCGGCGTATTCGAGGACCTCGTCCTTCGCGTTCAAGGTCACGAGAAGGACCTGATACGGCGCGATGGGCATGGGCCAGATGATGCCGCCGTCGTCGTGATTCTGCTCGATGGCGGCGGCGGCGGTGCGGCCGATGCCGATGCCGTAGCAACCCATGATGACCGGCAATTCCTCGCCCTGGTCGTTGAGGACGGTGCATCCCATGGCTTCGGAATACTTGGTGCCCAGTTTGAAGATGTGCCCCACCTCGATGCCCCGGTCGACGCGCAACACGCCCTCCGGATCGCCGGGAGAGGGGTCGCCCGCGCGAACCAAGCGCAGGTCCACGAACTCGTCGACCCGGTAGTCCCGATCGAGATTCGCGCCGGTGTAATGGGCGTCGGCGCTGTTGGCCCCGACCACGGCGTCAAAGACGTAACGCACCCGAAGGTCCGCGAGGATGCGCACATCCTTGAGCCCCACCGGCCCGGCGAAGCCCAGCGGCGCGTTGGTCACTTTCTCCGTGGTCTTGTCGTCGGCCAGGAAGAGCACGCCCGCGCCCAGGTGGTTTTTGAGCTTGATCTCATTGATCTCGTCGTCGCCTCGCACCAACGCCGCGACCACCTCGTTGTCGGCCTGATAGATGAGCGTCTTGATGGTCTGCTCGGCCGGGACATTCAGAAAATCGCTGACCTCCTGGATGCTCTTGCGGGCGGGGGTGTCGACCATGGTCAGCGGCGCGAGCGTCGCCGGGGGCTCGACCGGCTCGGGGGCCCGGGCGGCGGCTTTTTCCACGTTGGCGGCGTATCGGGATTTGTCGCACGAGGCAATGGCGTCTTCGCCCGTATCGGCCAGAACCATGAACTCGGAGGAAAAGCTGCCGCCGATGTTGCCCGAGTCCGCTTCCACGGCGCGGAATTTCAGGCCGCAGCGTTGGAAGATGCGGTGATAGGCCTGGCGCATCGCCTCGTAGCTGGCTTCCGCGCCCGGCTCGTCGGCGTCGAAGCTGTAGGCGTCCTTCATGATGAACTCGCGCCCGCGCATCAGGCCGAAGCGGGGGCGGATTTCGTCGCGAAATTTCGTGTGGATCTGATAGAGGTTGAGCGGCAACTGGCGGTAGCTCGACACATCCCGACGCACGATGTTCGTGATGACCTCTTCGGCCGTGGGACCGAAGCAGAACTCCCGGCCGTGGCGATCGGTGATGCGCAGAAGCTCGGGGCCGTATTGATGCCAGCGGCCCGACTCCTGCCACAACTCCGCCGGCTGGACGATGGGCATGAGCACCTCTTGGGCCCCGGCCCGATTCATTTCCTCGCGCACGATGGTCTCAACCTTGCGCAGCACGCGCAGGCCCATGGGCAGGACGTCGTAGATTCCCGCCGCCACCTTGCGGATCATCCCGGCCCGCAGCATGAACTGGTGGCTGATGACCTCCGCCTCGGAAGGCGTTTCCCGCAGGGTGGGCAATAGCATTTTCGAATAACGCATGAAGGCTCCGCGCCGATTGTCACCGGTGGAAAAGAGGTGCCCTTATAGACCCATCGCGCAAGGTCGATCAAGAGCCGAAGGCCCGTCCGGCGCGTTTGTCGGGCGCCTGTGAGCATGGGCGCATGGACAGCTTCGGCCCGGCGGATAAAATGACCCCACACCGACACGCACCCGGACAAGGACGCACTTTGTGAACTACATCCCCGACGCGGACGAAATCAACTGCCATATCACGCATCTGGGCACGGCGACGATGCTCATCGAGGTGGGGCGGTTTCGCCTGTTGACCGACCCGGTCTTCGACCCGGCCGGCGGGCTTTATCACTTCGGCTACGGCACCAAATCCACCAAGCTCACCCCGCCGACGATCGATCCGGACAAGCTGGGGCGCATCGACGCGGTGCTCTTGTCCCACGATCAGCACATGGACAACCTGGATCGCCGGGGCCGGGCGCTTTTGCCGGACGCGGTGCGCGTTATCACGACACGGGCGGGCTATCACCGCCTGCGCGGGAACTCGGTGGGACTGCGTCCGTTTGAGTCGACCACGATCATCGCCGAGGACGGCCTGCGTATGCGCATCGAGGCCATGCCCGCCCGCCACGGCCCGCCGGGCAGCACCCCGCTTACCGGCCCGGTGATCGGCTTCGGCCTGCAATGGGACGGGCAGAAGCACGGCGCGCTCTATATCAGCGGCGACACGGTCTGGCATCGGCGCCTGGAGGAAATCCCCCGGCGGATGCAGATCAGCACGGCCGTCTTCCACCTGGGCGCGGCGCGGTTTCCTCAGTTCGGGCCGATTCGCTTCACCATGTCCGCCAAGGGCGGGGCGAAGCTGGCCAAGACGCTCGACTGCCGCACGGTGGTGCCGATCCACTGCGAGGGATGGACGCATTTCTCCCAGACCGACCGGGGCAAGATCCAGGCGGCTTTCGACAAGGCGGGCGTGGGCGAGCGCGTCTGCTGGCTTGACCTGGGCGAGCGCCGGGCTTTCGTGATCTGACGCTTGCGCCGAACGAAAATATCGTTTGATATTAGGTGTTTGTGGAAGATGTGGCGCATGGGGCCGTCGGCCAACCGCCGGTCAGTTTTTCATTGATTTTGCCGCGCCGTGGGCGTAGGGTTGCGTCGGTAACGCCTTTGAGCGGTCCTTCAAACCCCGAGAATCCCATGAGCGAACTGACCATCCCCGAATCGTGGAACGGCTTTCCGGCCTATCCGTATTCCAAGGAATTCATCGACCATATCCTCACCTCGCTGGAAGGTCGCACCGACGCCGAGCGCCGCGAGTGGCTGGCCATGGCGATGGCCCGCGTGGCGTTTCAGCGCTCGAATTTCCTGCCCAATATCAAGCGGTTCACCGAGCTTTCCGGCAAGCGCGTGCTGGAAATCGGCTGCGGCACCGGGCCGACGAGCGTGGTCATGGCGCAGGAAGGCGCGACGATCCAGGCGCGGGACATCGACCCGTTCATGGTCAAGGCGGCGCAGCTTCGCGTGCGGGACCATGGGGTCGGCGACCGGGTGACGGTGCGTCTGGTGGAGGACTCGGCGAAGCTGGACGCGCCGGACGCGTCGTACGATGTCGTCGTCGCCAACGGGGTCTTCGAGCATATTCAGCCGGAGATCCGAGCCGAAATCCTGCGCGAGATTTGGCGCGTTCTAGCGCCGGGCGGCTGCGTGTTCATCGGCGAGACGCCCAATCGCCTCTTCCCTTACGACGAGCACACGACGGGCCTGTGGGGACTGCACTACTTGCCGGCGCCGCTGGCGATTCGTTACGCCAAATGGCGCCATCGCATCGGGCCGAAGGACGACCTGCACGCGATGGGTGGGCTCGGATGCACCTACTGGGAGTTGCTGCACGCGCTGCCGGACGGCCAGGTCGACGTGCTGAATATGCATCGGGAGAATTCGTGGGCGCGGCGCAAGGCCGCCGCGTGTTCCAAGTCGCCGGCGGGGCGGGCCAAGGCGCTGGTCTATCGCACGCTCGGATTCGTGGAGACGGCGTTCGTCAAGCCGGTGCTGCGCATGCCCATCGACGGGCTGATGCCCTACCTGACGCTCGGCCTGATCAAGACGCTCCCGCTGCAGGATTTCGTCGACTTCATTCCCTAGGCGGGACGGCCGGTTTTCGCGCTATCGGATTTCGGGCCGGTCAGACGATCGATCCGATGCCGGAGCCGATCAACACCGCCGCCGCGCCGATCAACATCAAGACCGCCAGCCGGATAATCAACCGCGTCTTTTGAATATAAAGAGTCCTCATGGCGTTTCCCTTTGTCCTGCGTATTTGCGACCGACATGTTTCGGGCGACAATTCAAATGCAAGGTGCGTACTGAGGCGGAATATAAGGCGGGCGCGGGGATTTGACCACTATAAAATGGGGCGAAACGCGAATTTTGTCCGGTCACACGGCTGACACAGACGATGTCGATGGAATTCAAGAAGTTAGATGAGTGACGCGGGGTTTCATGGCGAAACGAAGACGACCGGGCGGTCTGCATCCGGCGTGATTTGAATTACGGAAGCGGTCCGGATGCCGGACCGCTTCCGCGACTTTCTTTGGCGTTATTTGTCCTTTTCGGCAACGAAGTCGATGGTGTCGCCCAGGCGGGGGGTGGGCCATTCGACTTTCTTGCCGCCGAAGAACATGGCGCCCTGGCCGCCGGGGCTGCCGGGCTCGACGAGGACGGTGGTGGTGGTCGGGCCGATCTGGAGGATGGCCATCATGCCGCCCCGCTCGGGAAGCTTAGGCGCGACTTCGTCCAGGTCCTGCTGGCCGGGGTGGCTGAGCATGGTGCCCGAGGTGCTCACGCCGTCCTTGTCGGGCTTGCCTTTGAGGGTGTAGCGGGCGATGGAAGTCTTGGAATCCACGCCGTTTTCCTTGCCCTTGTCCACCACGACGGCCCAGGTGTTCGTCGCCACCGGCACCGCCGCCACGACCTTGCCCGACACCTGCAAGTCATACGGCGTCACGAACTTGTCCGCATACTCGGGGCTCTGCTTGTCGTCGGCGATGGCGGTGTCTTGGGCGTACGATATCGTCGCCGCGCCGAAGACGACAGACGCCGACACGGCTCCGATTGTCAGAAGACGCATGATCAAATGAATCTTTTGATGAAGAATTCCTGGCATATGGTTGCCCCTTTTGCACAATGCATCCGCTTTTGAGCGGAATCAAATCTTAGAATGCGAAACCCGGCCCGACGGCCGGGTTCCGAGACTTTTCAACCCTCGTGTGGGGCCTACCCCGCCTCCTGCATCCCTTCAGCGGTTTTGGCCTCTTCCCACTTGCGGTTGAATTCCTCGGTGATGACGGGCAGCAGGTCGTCGTAGTTCACCTTCTGCCAGAATTCGCCGTCGCGGTAGACGCGCACGTCGCCGCTGTGGTGGGCGACGATGCCGATGTCCGCCTGGCGCGATTCACCCGGCCCGTTGACCGCGCAGCCCATGATCGCTAGGTGGAACGGGTGGTCGATGTGGGCCAGCGCCTGCTCGAAGTCGTGGCAAAGCTGCTCGATGGGGATCTCCAACCGCCCGCACGTGGGGCACGAAATGATCTCCACCCCCCGCCGACGCAATCCCAGGGATGCCAGAATCTGCCAGCCGACGCGCACTTCCTCGACCGGATTGCCGGTGAGGCTCACGCGCAACGTGTCGCCCAGGCCCTCGGACAGCAGCACCGCCAGCCCGGCCGTGCTCTTGATGGACCCGGACCAGACCGTCCCCGCCTCCGTCACGCCCAGATGCAGCGGAATGTCCGTCTTTGACGCGAACAGCTTGTTCGCCGCGACGTTGCGCTGGACGTCCGTGGCCTTCAAGGAAACCTTGATGTCCGGGAAATCCAGGTCTTCGAGAATCGAGACGTGATACAGCGCCGACTCGACCATGGCCTCGACGCTGCCTTCGCCGTATTTGCTTGCGAATTGCTTTTCCACCGAACCGGAGTTGACGCCGATGCGGATGGGGATCTTGCGTTCCTTGGCTTCCTTGACGACTTCCTCGACCTTCCAGCGGGCGCCGATGTTGCCGGGGTTCAGACGCAGACCGTCCACGCCGGATTCCATGGCCTTGAGGGCGAGCTTGTAGTTGTAATGGATGTCGGCGATCAGGGGGATCGGCGACTGTTCCTTGATGGCCTTGAGGGCGACGGCGTCTTCCTCGCCGGGCACCGCCAAACGCACGATGTCCGCGCCGGCGGCCGCCACCTGACGAATCTGGGCGACGGTGGCCTCCACGTTGTGCGTGTCGGTCTTGGTCATGGTCTGCACGGCGATGGGGGCTCCGCCGCCGATGGGCACGGACCCGACGTTAAAGCTGCGGGTCTCGCGTCGCTGGAAATTCATGCATCGTCTCCAAATGTCCGGGCGATAAATTCGCGGCCCCTTCAGGACCGCAACCGGGCGTTCTCTAACACATTTTCGCCATGCCGGGCAAAAATAATATCGTGCCCGTCACGCATTTTCCATGCTTGTTCGGCGATCATGCGGATTTCGCCGTCCGCGCCTTGCGTCGTTGGTAGATCCAGAAGCCGACGAGCATGGTGGCGGCCAAGCCGATGGAGATGAGAAACAGCTCGAAGGTGGTCGTGCCGCGCTTGGCGATGGCGCCGCCGGTGACGCCGAACAGCCACTGGAAGAACAAGGTGCGTGGCAGCGTTCCCGCGGCGGTTCCGGCGAAATAGGGCACGGGCCGGATGTCGGTGACGCCGCCGGCGTAGTTGAAGAAGCGGTAGGGGGTGCCGGGGAAGAGGCGCAGGAGCGCGATTTGCCACCAGGTGGCGCCCCGGATCTTCTCCCGCAGGGAGGAGAGGCGCGCGCCGGTCATGCGGTCGACCATATCCTTGCCCAGCGCCCGGCCCAGGATCCAGCAAACGACCGTCGCCAGCATTTCGCCGAAAAAGATCAGCCAGCCGCTCATCCACCCGCCGAAAAGGATCGCGCCGGTCACTTTGACGACATCTCGCGCCGGGACAGGGGCGATGCTGACCAGCGCATAGAGGGCGACATAGGCCGGATAGCGCAGGATGGGGTCGATGGCGCCGACGCGGGTCTTTAAATCCTCGAGGGGGATATTATATTGCCACGCCAGCCATCCCAGGCCCGCCATGAGCAAGGCCAACGCGGCCAATTTGGCGCCGGCCACGGCCAGGGAGGGCGGCGTCGCGGGCGCGTCGACGGCGGGGGAGGTGTTCATCGGCGCAAGCCATAGCAAATTAAATCGCCGGACGATAGGGGTCCGGCGGCCCTTGGCGGGGCGCTTTAAGAGGGTCTGCTTCGATTTTCTCTGTCATTTCCAATTGTTTCGCCTCTCCGTCGAGGGGAAGTGACCGGGATTCGGCGCGGTCGGAGGCCAATTCGGACGAAAATCGCCTCGGATAAGGAAAATGCTCCGTCGCCCCTTGACGCGCGCTTGCTCGCGCCTATAATTCCAGCCCCTTGGGTGCCCTGGCGCCGAACCGCATTTGGAATGCCGGCGTAGCTCAATTGGTAGAGCAACGCATTTGTAATGCGTCGGTTGCGGGTTCGAGTCCCATCGCCGGCTTTGGCGCCTGTCACGGTTTGGCTCGACGACTGACGATCTTAAAGGGCGCGAGAGCATATTTTTTCCCAGGCCGCGCGACGCATGCGCGGCGACCGTACGGTGGGATGCCCGAGTGGTTAAAGGGAGCAGACTGTAAATCTGCCGCCGGATGGCTACGGAGGTTCGAATCCTCCTCCCACCATCGTTCTTTTTTGGAAGATGGATTCGTTTCAGTGGAAGTTCACGCCGCCTTTTCGGATCGACTCGACTAAGCGGCGATATCAGCGAGGGGCCGCAATGGCCCGGCGAACAAAGGATGAAACAGCCCGGATCACCTCTCAAAGTTGACGTTGGGAGGGCATCGGGGCGTTTACGCTTTTTCCCGGCAACGGGGCCGAGCTTGTGAAGGCGAGGCGGCCGCGCAGGCCTAAGGTCGCCCGGGAAGGTTCGAGGGGTCGCGGTCGGTTCGCCAAGGGCGGACGACGGATCCCGCCGGTCGAGGGCCCGGCGACCGAATCTTAAGGAGCGCGGGAATAGCTCAATTGGTAGAGCATCAGCCTTCCAAGCTGGGGGTTGCGGGTTCGAGTCCCGTTTCCCGCTAACGCGGCAGGACGATTCGGTTCGGGGCGAGAAAGTTTTTCGGACAAGGTTCTTTTCGGACGAGGTTCGGGGCTAGGAATTTTTAGGGGTTAGGAATTAGGAACGCGCCGGGATGCGGCGCACGGTCTTGGAACTGGAGGACAATGGGATGGCCAAGCAGAAGTTTGAACGCACGAAGCCTCACGTGAACGTCGGGACGATCGGTCACATTGACCACGGGAAGACGACGCTGACGGCGGCGTTGACGACGATTTCGGCGAAGGACGGCTTCACGGACGCGATCAGCTACGACCAGGTGGCCAAGGCCTCCGAGTCCCAGGGTCGCCGCAACGACATGAAGGTGATCACGATCGCCACGAGCCATGTGGAGTACGAGACGCCCAACCGTCACTACGCCCACGTGGACTGCCCGGGCCACGCCGACTACGTGAAGAACATGATCACCGGCGCCGCCCAGATGGACGGGGCGATCCTGGTGGTGGGGGCGGACGACGGCCCGATGCCCCAGACGCGGGAGCACATCCTGCTGGCCCGCCAGGTGGGCGTTCCCAAGATGGTGGTCTTCCTCAACAAGGTGGACCTGGTGGACGACCCGGAACTTCTGGACCTGGTGGAGATGGAAGTCCGTGAGCTTCTTTCCCAGTACGAGTTCCCCGGGGACGACACGCCGATCATCCGGGGCTCGGCCCTGGCGGCGATGCAGGGCACGAACCCGGAGTTGGGGGAGAACTCGATCCGTGAGCTGATGCAGGCCCTGGACGACTACATCCCCGAGCCGGTTCGCGAGACGGACAAGCCGTTCCTGATGCCGGTGGAAGACGTGTTCTCGATCTCGGGCCGTGGCACGGTGGTGACGGGGCGCATCGAGCGCGGCGTGATCAAGGTGGGCGAGGAAGTGGAGATCGTGGGTCTTCACGAGACGAAGAAGACGACGTGCACGGGCGTGGAGATGTTCCGCAAGTTGTTGGACTCGGGTCAGCCGGGCGACAACGTGGGGTGCCTGCTTCGCGGCGTGAAGCGCGAGGACGTGGAGCGTGGGCAGGTGTTGGCCAAGCCGGGTTCGATCACGCCTCACACGAAGTACGAGTCGGAGGTTTACGTCCTTTCCAAGGAGGAAGGCGGCCGTCACACGCCGTTCTTCACGGGCTATCGTCCTCAGTTTTACTTCCGGACGACGGACGTGACGGGTGTGGCGCATCTTCCCGAGGGCGTGGAGATGGTGATGCCGGGGGAGAACGTGAAGATGACGGTGGAGCTGATCGCTCCGATCGCGATGGAAGAGGGCGTTCGCTTCGCCATCCGCGAAGGCGGCCGCACGGTGGGCGCCGGAGTCGTCACCAAAATCCTGGCGTAACAGCGTCCCCGGACGCACCGGGAATCGAACGAAACCAACGCAGTCCCGCCGCGCGCGGGACTCTCTAAGCCGAAGTCGCCTCCAAAGAGGAGGCGCGGAGTGGGCCGATGGCGAAGAAAGACCGGGATATCGTCACGTTGCAGTGCACCGAGTGCCGCAACCGGAACTATACCACCACGCGCAATAAGAAGCGGAATCCCAACAAAGTCGAGTTGCGGAAATTCTGCCCCCATGACCGCCGGCATACGCTCCACAAGGAGACCAAGTAGCCGCAACGCACGGCTTAGCCGCGGTGGAGCGCCTCGATTGAGGGGGATGCTCGCCGGGGCAAGGGTTCGTGGTGCGGCAGGGGTGCGGACGGTCGTATCGGAGGCGCGACGCGGGAACCGAAGCACGGTCTTCGCGGTCGCGACATAAGGATGGGAAACGATGGGCAATCCCGCGGATGACATTTCCACCGGCGAGACCGAATCGAAAAAGCCGGGCAAATCCGTCGTGAAAAAGCCGGCGGTGGCCGGCGCGGTGACGAAAAAAGCGGATTCGGGCAAGACCAAGGAACTGACCGGCCTGGCCAAGATGTGGCAGTTCGTCCGGTACGACGTTCCTCGGGAACTCAAGAAAGTGGCTTGGCCCACGCCCCAGGACACGGCGACCTCGACGGTCGTGGTGATTGTCCTGTCGGTGATTTTTTCGATCTTTTTCTTCATCGCCGACCGCATTTTGCAATTTCTGATCTTGGGCCAGCTTCTGGGCGCCTAGCCTTTTGGGCGCGCGGAACGCAAGGCGAATCGGGCATGAGGGGATAGTCAAGGACATGGCGGACGAAGAGCTCAAATGGTACGTGGTCCACACGTACTCGGGATATGAAGCCAAGGCCAAGCTGGCGCTGGAAGAGCGCATGAAACAGCTCGGCCTGGCGGACAAATTCGGCGAGGTGCTCATCCCCTCCGAGGCCGTGGTGGAGGTGGTGCAAGGGCAAAAGCGCACCACCAACCGCAAGTTCTTCCCCGGGTACATCCTGGTGAAGATGATCTTGGACGATCAGACCTGGCACGTGGTCAAGTCCACGCCCAAGGTCACGGGCTTCGTGGGCAACGCCAAGCATCCCGAGGCCGTTCCCGACGAAGAGGTGTCGCGCATCACGCAGCGCATCACCGAGGGAACGCTGCGGCCCAAGCCGAAAATCGAGTTCGAGAAGGGCGAGACCGTGCGCGTCGTCAACGGGCCGTTCGCCAACTTCTCGGGCACCGTGGAAGAGGTCAAGCCCGATAAGTCCAAGCTGCGGGTGATGGTGTCGATCTTCGGTCGGGCCACGCCGGTGGAGCTGGATTTTTATCAGGTGGAGAAAAGCTAGCGCATCGTTGTTTCGCCGCCGGGCCAAGGGCGGCGGGGCGAGAAGCACCGGCTTTATCGCGTTTTGTTTCACCATCGCTAGACCGCCGATCAGCGCGGTCACACCAAGAAGGATTGGGAGATGGCAAAAAAGATCACCGGGTTTATCAAGCTGCAGGTGCCGGCCGGTAAGGCCACGCCCTCGCCGCCGGTCGGTCCCGCGCTGGGCCAGCACGGCGTGAACATCATGGAGTTCTGCAAGCAGTTCAACGCGGCGTCGGCGGACAAGGCGGGGATGGTGATCCCCGTGGTCATCACCGTGTACGCCGATCGTTCCTTCACCTTCATCATGAAGAGCCCGCCGGCGGCGCGGCTGCTTCTCAGGGCGGCCAAGATCCAGAAAGGTTCGGGCGTGCCCAACCGGGACAAGGTCGGCAAAGTGACCATGGCGCAGGTCCGGGAGATCGCCGAGATCAAGCTGGCGGACCTGAATACCAACGACATCGAACAGGCTTCGTTGATCATCGCCGGGACGGCGCGGTCGATGGGCCTGGACGTCATCGGCCGATAGGCCGGGGTGGAGGATTTTGACAATGCCGAAAACCGGAAAGTCTTATCGCGCCGCCCAGGCCGTTGAAGGGTACGACCGCCAGGAGCGCTACTCGGTCGAGGACGCGATCGCCGTTTTGAAGAAGTTCCCGAACGCCAAATTCGACGAGACCGTCGACTTGGCGCTGCGCTTGGGCGTGAATCCCCGCCACGCCGACCAGATGGTTCGCGGGTCCACGGTCCTGCCTCACGGCACGGGTAAGACCCTGCGCGTGCTGGTATTCGCCAAGGGCGAGAAGGTCAAGGAGGCCGAGGAGGCCGGGGCCGATTTCGTGGGCGGCGAGGAATTCGTGCAGAAGATTCTGGACGGGTGGATGGACTTCGACAAGGTCGTGGCCACCCCGGACATGATGGGCGCCATCGCCAAGCTGGGCCGCACCCTGGGCCCTCGCGGCATGATGCCCAACCCGAAGCTGGGCACCGTGACCTTTGACGTGGCCGACGCCGTCGGCGCGTTCAAGAAGGGCAAGGTGGAGTTTCGGGTGGACAAGGTGGGCAATCTGCATGCGCCCATCGGCAAGAAGAGCTTTAGCGAGGACGCGCTCAAGGCGAACCTGGTGGCGCTGCTCGACCAGGTGATCCGCCTCAAGCCCGCGTCGGCCAAGGGCGCGTACCTGCGTACGGTGAGCGTTTCGGCGACGATGAGCCCGGCGATCAAGATCGACCCGGCCGCCGCCCAGGGCGCCGTCCGCTAAGACTGTTCGCGAAGACGGCGACGGTTGAAGCAACCGCCGCCCGGCGCGCCGCAAGCGCGTCGAATGAAGTCGGTACTTTGAACACAAGGATCGCGTCGGGCGCTTAAAAGCGCCCACCGTGTCGAAGAAGTCAGGCGCCGCAAGGCTTAATCGGACCCGAGGGTTCGGCCGGCGGAGACCGGGGATAAACGCGGAAGGGTCGACCCGATGGGGAGCATGCCGCCATAAAGCGGACGCTTTCCTTTTGGCGGCAAACCGACGATCGCATCAGCCGATCGCGGGGCGTCGGTGCGTCGACCCCTCCTTCGGCGTCCTTCCCGATCGACGCCGTGTCGGTTTTCGGGAAGGGAGGTGATGATTGGATCGTGAAAGCAAAGAGACGGTGGTCCAAGCCGTCAACGAGGAGCTAACGGCCTCCTCGCTCGTGGTGCGATTCGCGTTCAGCGGGTTGCAGGTCGAGCAGAGCAATCAACTGCGTCGCGATATGGAAAAGATCGAAGGCACCAGCGTTCGCGTGATCAAGAACACCTTGGTCAAGATCGCCGGAAACGGAACCCACGCCTCGCCCCTGCTGGACGAGTTGGTCGGGCCCAACGCCTTCCTGATCTGTCGGGACGACGTGGTCACGCCGTGCAAGACCCTGGTCAAGTACGCCAAGGACTACGAGAAGCTCGAGATCCTGGACGGCATCCTCGACGGGCAGAAGATCGGCGCCGAGCAAGTCAAGGCGCTGGCCGACATGCCCAGCCGCGAGGAGTTGCTGGCCCGGCTGCTCTACGTGCTCAACGGTCCCAAGCGCGAGTTCGTCCAGGTGCTGGCCGCGGTGCCGCGCAGCATGCTCAACGTGCTCAACGCCATCAAGGACAAGCAGGGCGAGCAGGCGGCTTAATCGCCTGAACGTCCCGTTGCGGGTCCGATGGACGGGCCGCAACCTCAAATCAACGCCGAAGGGAGCCGCGTAATCGGCTCTGACGATACCGAAGGAGAACGAATCCCATGGCCGAAGTGACCAAAGAAGATGTCATCAGCTTCATCGAGAACATGACCGTCCTGCAGCTCTCCGAGCTGGTCAAGGAACTCGAGGACAAGTTCGGTGTATCCGCCGCCGCCCCGATGATGATGGGCGCCATGCCCGCCGCCGCCGGTGGTGACGGGGCCGCCGCCGCCGAGGAGAAGACCGAGTTCGACGTCATTCTCGTTTCGGGCGGCGACAAGAAGATCCAGGTGATCAAAGAGGTGCGCGCCATCACCGCCCTGGGCCTGAAAGAGGCCAAGGAACTGGTGGACACCGCGCCCAAGCCGATCAAGGAAGGCGTCAACAAGGAAGAGGCCGAAGAGATCAAGAAGAAGATCGAAGAGGCCGGTGGCGCCGTCGAGATCAAGTAGTCCGTTTTTGAACGAATCGGTCCCGCGGCCCGGATTTTCGGGCCGTGGGACGTCTTTGCTTTCGCGTGCCGGCGAACACGAACCGAGTAAGGAGCTTTGCGCATGGCGACGTCCCTGGGCAATGTAAAGCGATATCGAAAGAGCTATTCGCGCATCAAGAAAATCATTGATATCCCGAACCTGATCGATATCCAGAAGCGCTCATACGACCGTTTCCTGCAGGCGGACGTGCCGCCCATGGAGCGCGAGCCGATCGGATTGCAGGGCGTGTTCCAGTCCCTGTTCCCGATCAAGGATTTCTCCGGCTCCTCGAGCCTGGAGTTCGTCTGCTACAAGCTGGAAAAGCCCAAGTACGACGTGCAGGAGTGCTGGCAGCGGGGCATGACCTACGCGGCGCCCTTCAAGGTCGTCATCCGCCTGGTCGTCTGGGACACGGATGACGAAACCGGCACGCAGAACGTGCGCGACATCAAGGAGCAGGAGGTCTACTTCGGAGACATCCCGCTGATGACCGATTCGGGCACGTTCATCGTCAACGGCACCGAGCGCGTCATCGTCAGCCAGTTGCACCGCTCCCCCGGCGTGTTCTTCGATCACGACAAGGGCAAGACGCATTCCTCGGGCAAGCTGCTCTACAACGCCCGGGTGATTCCGTACCGGGGTTCGTGGCTGGATTTCGAATTCGACACCAAGGACATCCTGCACGTGCGCATCGACCGCCGTCGCAAGATGCCCGCGACCATTCTGCTCAAAGCCCTGGGCTACACCGCCGACGAGATCCTCCAGACCTACTACGACGAGTATTACGACAAGCTCGACGTGGCGCTGGCCGAGGGCGGCGAGGTGAACATCAAGTTCGAGCCCGAGCTGTTCATGGGGCAGATCGCCACCTCGGACATCAAGGTGGGCGGCACCGTCTACGTGCGCAAGAACAAGCGCATCACCCAGGGCGCGTGCCTGAAGATGAAGAAGGACGGCGTCGAGTCGGTCACGTTGGAGGAATCGTTCCTTTACGGCCAATTCGTGGGCGCCGACGTGGTGGACATGGAGACCGGCGAGGTTCTCGCCGAGGTGTCCCAGGAGATCGACGAGGCCCTGCTCAACTCGATCCGCGAGGGCGGGATCTCCGAATTCCAGATCCTTCACACCGGCAATCAGCGCATCAGCACGTCGCTGCGCGACACGCTGCTGGCCGACAAGGTCTCCACGCCCCTGGAGGCGATGATCGAGATCTACAAGCGTCTGCGCCCCGGCGATCCTCCGACCGAGGACACGGCCACGACGCTGTTCAACAACCTGTTCTTCAACGCCGAGCGCTACGACCTGTCCAAGGTCGGCCGGGTGAAGATGAACTACAAACTGGGTCTGGACGCGCCGGTGGACCAGCAGACGCTGTCGCGGGACGACATCCTGGCGGTGGTCTTCTACCTGCTCAACCTCAAGGAAGGTCGGGGCGAGGTGGACGACATCGACCATTTGGGCAACCGCCGCGTGCGCGCCGTGGGCGAGCTGGTGGAAAACCAGTATCGCATCGGCTTGGTGCGCATGGAGCGGGCCATCCGCGAGCGCATGAGCCTGCAGGAAATCGACTCCCTGATGCCTCACGACCTGATCAATTCCAAGCCGGTCAGCGCGGTCATCAAGGAGTTTTTCGGCTCCTCCCAGCTCTCCCAGTTCATGGACCAGACCAACCCGCTCTCCGAGGTCACGCATAAGCGCCGTCTGTCGGCCCTGGGCCCCGGCGGTCTGACCCGCGAGCGGGCGGGCTTCGAGGTTCGCGACGTCCACAACACGCACTACGGCCGCATCTGCCCGGTCGAGACCCCGGAAGGTCCGAACATCGGCCTGATCGCCAGTCTGTCCACCTACGCCCGGGTCAACGAATACGGCTTCATCGAGACGCCCTATCGTCCGGTGCAGGAGGACGGCTCGGTGTCCAAGGACGCGCGTTTCCTGTCGGCCCTGGAAGAGGAGCGCTATGTCATCGCCCAGGCCAACGTGGCCCTGGACGAAAAACTGCGTTTCGTTAATGACACAGTCGCCGCCCGCGACAAGGGTGAGTTCGCCCTGGTGCCGGCCGGTGACATCAACTACATGGACGTCTCGCCCAACCAGCTTGTGTCCGTCGCCGCCAGCCTGATTCCCTTCCTGGCCAACGACGACGCCAACCGCGCGCTGATGGGTTCGAACATGCAGCGCCAGGCGGTGCCGTTGCTCAAGACGGCGGCGCCGGTGATCGGCACGGGCATGGAGGCCATCGTGGCCCGGGACTCGGGCGTGACCATCGTCGCCAAGCGGGGCGGCGAGGTGGTGGGCGTGGACGCCACGCGCATCGTCGTCAAGGTGGACGAGTCCGAGCACGACGCGGCCGAGGCCGGCGTGGATATCTACAACCTGATCAAGTATCAGCGGTCCAACCAGAATACGTGCATCAACCAGAAGCCGATCGTCACCCTGGGCGAGAAGGTCAAGAAAGGCGACATCATCGCCGACGGCCCGTCCACCGACATGGGTGAGCTGGCCCTGGGCCAGAACGTGACCGTCGCGTTCATGCCGTGGCTCGGTTACAACTACGAGGATTCGATCCTCATCTCGGAAAATCTCATCAAGGACGACCGGTTCACGTCCCTGCACGTGGAAGTCTTCGAATGCATCAGCCGGGACACCAAGCTGGGCAAGGAAGAGATCACCCGGGACATCCCCAACGTCTCCGAGGAGATGCTGGCCAACCTGGACGACTCGGGCATCATCCGCGTCGGCGCCGAGGTCAAGCCGGGTGACATTCTGGTCGGCAAGATCACGCCCAAGGGCGAGACGCAGCTTTCCCCCGAGGAAAAGCTGCTGCGGGCCATCTTCGGCGAGAAGGCCGGCGACGTGCGCGACACCTCGCTGACGGTGCCGCCGGGCGTGTTCGGCATCGTGCTGGACGCCAAGGTCTTCGTGCGCAAGGGCGTGGAGAAGGACGAGCGGGCCAAGGAGATCGAGAACTACGAGATCGCCAAGATCCTCAAGGACCAGAAGGACGAGGAGAAGATCTTCACGGACAACACCCGGGAGATCATCGCCAACATGATCGGCGGCAAAAAGCTCTCCGCGGACCTGACCGACGACTCGGGCAAGACGCTGGCCAAGAAAGGCACCGTGCTCGACCTGGACGCGTTGCGGGAGATTCCCTTCGAGCGTCTGGCCGAGTTGTCCCTGCCCGAATCGGGCCTGGAAGGCCGGGTCTCGGATCTGGTCAACAACGTGCTGCGTCAGATCGAGGCGGCGCGGGAGCAGTGGGAAGAAAAGATCGAGCGCGTCAAGCGTTCCGACGAGATGTCGCCGGGCATCATCAAGATGGTCAAGGTCTACGTGGCCATCAAGCGCAAGCTTCAGGTCGGCGACAAGATGGCCGGCCGCCACGGTAACAAGGGCGTGCTCTCGAAGATCGTGCCCGAGGAAGACATGCCGTTCATGGAAGACGGCCGTCCCGTGGAGATGGTGCTCAACCCCCTGGGCGTGCCTTCGCGCATGAACGTGGGGCAGATCCTGGAGACGCATCTGGGCTGGGCCGGCACGCATCTGGGGCGCCAGATCGACGACGCCATCCGCGAGCATTACGGCCCGGACAAAATCCGCGCCCAGCTCCTGGACATTTTCTCGGAGGGCATCAACGAGCTGCCCGAGCTTCACGCGAAGATCAAGAAGGCCTCCGACGATGAGATCCTGACCATGGCGCGCGCTCTGTCCCAGGGCGTTCACATGGGAACGCCCGTCTTCGACGGCGCCAACGAGGACGACATCCGCCGGGCGTTGGAACTGGCGCAGCAGACCGTGGACGGCCAGAGCATTCTGTTCGACGGCCGGACGGGCGACCCGATTTACAACAACGTGACCGTCGGAACCATGTACATGCTCAAACTGCATCACCTGGTCGACGACAAAATCCACGCGCGCTCCATCGGCCCCTACAGCCTGGTGACGCAGCAGCCCCTGGGCGGCAAGGCTCAGTTCGGCGGCCAGCGTCTGGGTGAGATGGAAGTCTGGGCGATGGAGGCCTACGGCGCCGCGTACTGCCTGCAGGAATTCCTGACGGTCAAGTCCGACGACGTTTTGGGCCGCACGCGCATGTACGAATCCATCGTCAAGGGCGAGTACCGCCTGGAGCCGGGTCTGCCCGAGAGCTTCAACGTTCTGGTCAAGGAGCTTCAGGGCCTGGCGCTGGACTTCACCATGAGCGAAGACGAGATGGCCGGAGAGCTGACCGAGGAGGATTTGGCCGAGCAGGTCGTGCGCGCCGCCCAGGCGAGGGAATCGGCGTCGTCGTCCCTGGACGCGGCCGACGCCCTGTTCTCCCGCGAGGCCTTGGGCGCTTCGTCGGATGACGACGAGGACGACGACTCGGACGAAGACGACGAGGACGGCGAAGAGGAAGAAGACCTCTAGGCCCGAAGGATACGACACCACGGCTCGGCCGCGGCCGAGCCTTCCCGTTTTTTAGCAAACGTGACGCAACCCGATTAGGGGGACAACGTTGAAAGAGCCCTACAGCCTGTTCGAAAAGCCTCGAAATCCCGTGGAATTTCCGTCGGTCCGGATCGCCTTGGCGAGTCCGGAGAAGATCGAGTCCTGGTCGTTCGGCGAGGTCAAGAAGCCGGAGACGATCAACTATCGGACCTTCAAGCCCGAGCGTGACGGCCTGTTTTGCGCCAAGATTTTCGGTCCCATCAAGGACTACGAGTGCCTCTGCGGCAAATACAAGCGCATGAAGCATCGCGGCATCGTATGCGAGAAGTGCGGCGTCGAGGTCATTCAGTCCAAGGTGCGCCGCGAGCGCATGGGGCACATCAAGCTGGCCACGCCGGTGGCCCACATCTGGTTCCTCAAGAGCCTGCCCTCGCGCATCGGCAACCTGCTGGACATGACCTACAAGGAACTCGAGAAGGTTCTCTACTTCGAGATGTTCGTGGTCATCGAGCCGGGCAACACGGACACCAAGGCCGGGGAACTGATCAGCGAAGAGCGCTATCGCCGTCTCAAGGAAGACGATCCGGTCGAGTTTCAGGCCGGCATGGGCGCCGAGGCGATCAAGGGGATCCTCTCCGAGCTGCGCCTGGCCGAGTTGGCCGAGGAACTGCGCATCGAGATGAAGGAGGCCACCTCCGAGGCCAAGAAGAAGAAGGCCGCCAAGCGTCTGCGCGTGGTCGAGGCCTTCCGGGATTCGGGCAACAAGCCCGAGTGGATGATCCTGGACGTGGTGCCGGTCATTCCGCCGGATCTGCGTCCCCTGGTTCCCCTGGACGGCGGCCGCTTCGCCATCTCGGATCTCAACGACCTGTACCGGCGCGTCATCAACCGCAACAACCGCCTCAAGCGGCTCATGGAACTGATGGCGCCCGAGATCATCATCCGCAATGAAAAGCGCATGCTCCAGGAGGCGGTCGACGCCCTGTTCGACAACGGTCGTCGCGGCCGGGTCATCACCGGGCCCAACAAGCGCCCCTTGAAGTCCCTGTCCGACATGCTCAAGGGCAAGCAGGGCCGCTTCCGCCAGAACCTGTTGGGCAAGCGCGTGGACTACTCGGGCCGTTCGGTCATCGTGGTCGGCCCGGAACTGCGCCTGCATCAGTGCGGTTTGCCCAAGAAGATGGCTCTCGAACTGTTCACGCCGTTTATCTACAACAAGCTCGAGGAGCGCGGGTACGTCACCACCATCAAGGCCGCCAAGAAGATGGTGGAAAAAGAAAAGCCCGAAGTGTGGGACATCCTGGACGAGGTCATCAAGGAGCATCCCGTGATGCTCAACCGGGCGCCCACGCTGCATCGCCTGGGTATTCAGGCTTTCGAGCCGGTGCTCATCGAAGGTAAGGCCATTCGCCTGCATCCGCTGGTGTGCGCCGCCTACAACGCCGACTTTGACGGCGACCAGATGGCCGTGCATGTGCCGCTGTCGATCGAATCCCAGATCGAGGCGCGCGTGCTGATGATGTCGACCAACAACATCCTCTCGCCGGCTTCCGGCAAGCCCATCATCGTTCCCACGCAGGACATGGTGTTGGGCATCTACTACTCGACCCGCATGCGCCCGGGCGCCCGGGGCGAGGGCATGGTCTTTTCCGACGCCGACGAGGTTAAGGCGGCCTTCGACGACGGCGTGGTGGATCTGCAAGCCGGGATCAAGTGCCGCGTGCGCGGCGAACTGGTCGAGACGACCGTGGGCCGGGTGCTGCTCTCGGAGATTCTGCCCGACGCCATGCCTTTCAGCCAGATCAACCGCATCGTCGGCAAGAAGCAGCTTGGCGAGCTGATCGACACGGCCTATCGCCAGGCCGGTAACAAGGCCACGGTCATCCTGGCCGACAAGCTGCGCACCATGGGCTTTGAGATGGCCACCCGCGCCGGTGTGTCCATCTGCCTCAACGACATGCTCATCCCCGACACCAAGGCCGAGATCATCGGCGAGTCCGAAGAGGCGGTCGAGGAGATCCAGCGTCAGTACCAGGACGGTCTGATCACCGACGGCGAGCGCTACAACAAGGTTATCGACATCTGGGCCCACGCCGCCGAGCGCATCACCGAGCAGATGATGGAGCGCATGGGCACCGAGGAGTTCCAGTTCGTCGACGGCACCAAGGAGCGTCGCGCGTCCTTCAACTCCATCTTCATGATGGCCGACTCGGGCGCCCGCGGTTCCACCGCCCAGATCCGTCAGTTGGCCGGTATGCGTGGTCTGATGGCCAAGCCCTCCGGCGAAATCATCGAGACGCCCATCGTGGCCAACTTCCGCGAGGGCCTGTCGGTTCTGCAGTACTTCATCTCCACCCACGGCGCCCGCAAGGGTCTGGCCGATACGGCGCTCAAAACCGCCAACTCGGGCTATCTGACGCGCCGCCTGGTGGATGTGGCCCAGGACACGGTCATCACCGAGTTCGACTGCGGCACCACCGACGGCCTGATGGTCGAGTCCCTGGTGGAAGGCGGCGAGATCATCGAGCATATGTCCGACCGCATCCTGGGTCGCGTGACCCTGGAAGACGTGCGCGACCCGGTCACGGACGAGATCCTCGTCTCGGCCGGCACCATGCTCGACGAGAACAAGGTCAAGATCATCGAGAACGCCGGTATCGAACGGGTGCTGATGCGCTCGGTGCTGACTTGCCGCACCAAGCACGGCGTGTGCGCCCTGTGCTACGGCCGTGACCTGGCGCGCGGCCACTTGGTGAACGTGGGCGAGGCGATCGGCGTGATCGCGGCCCAGTCCATCGGCGAGCCGGGAACCCAGTTAACGATGCGCACGTTCCACATCGGTGGTACGGCCTCCCGGACCGTCGAGCAGTCCACGTTGTCGGCGCGCAGCTCCGGCGAGGTGGTGCTCAACAACGTCGACCTGGTGACGAACCGCGAGGGATCGTCCACGGTCATGAACCGCAACGGCGAACTGATCCTGATGCACGCCGGTCGCGAGCGCGAGCGTTACAGCCTCATCTACGGCGCGGTGCTCACCGTCTCCCACGGTGATCAGGTCGACCCGGGGCAGTTGCTGGCGCAGTGGGATCCCCACACGATTCCGATTCTCACCGACGTGGAAGGCACCGTGAAGTACGGCGACATTCGCGAAGGCGAGACCATGACCGAGCAGTTCGACGAGGTCACGGGCCTGTCGCGCAAGGTCGTCATCGAGTCGCGCACCAGCGGCCTGCGTCCCCGCGTGTCCATCAAGGACATGGACAACAACACGCTCAAGATCCCCGGCACCAACCGGGCGGCCCGCTATCTGCTGCCGGTCGGCGCCAACATCTACAAGGCCGAGGGCGAGCAGATCATGCCCGGTGACGTGTTGGCCAAGATCCCTCGGGCCACCACCAAGTCCAAGGACATCACCGGCGGTCTGCCTCGGGTGGCCGAGCTGTTCGAGGCGCGCAAGCCCAAGGACTTCGCGATCATCGCGGAGATCGACGGCATTGTGCATTTCGAGGAGGACACCAAGGGCAAGCGCAAGGTGGTCGTCACGCCGGAAGTCGGCGAGCCGTCCGAATATCTGATTCCCAAGAGCAAGCACGTTTCGGTGCACGAAGGCAGCTTCGTGCGGGCCGGCGAGGCGCTCATGGACGGCGCGTCCAACCCTCACGACATCCTGACGGTGCTCGGCGAAAAAGAGCTGGCCCGTTATCTGGTTGACGAGGTGCAGGAGGTCTACCGCCTGCAGGGCGTGAAGATCAACGACAAGCACATCGAAGTCATCGTGCGTCAGATGCTGCGTCGCGTGCGCATCACCGAGGTGGGCGACACCAACTTCCGCTACGGCGAAGAGGTGGAGAAGGTCCGCTTCGAGGAAGAGAACGAGCGGGCGCTGGCCAACGGCGGCACCGCGGCGGTGGGCAAGCCCCTGCTGTTGGGCATCACCAAGGCGTCGCTGTCCACCGAGTCGTTCATCTCCGCCGCCAGCTTCCAGGAGACCACCAAGGTTCTGACCGAAGCCTCCATCAACGGCAAGGTCGACAGCCTGCGGGGCCTGAAGGAAAACGTCATCATGGGCCGCCTGATCCCGGCCGGTACGGGCATCGACCGCTACCGCGTCTTCGAGATGGGCGTGGAGATGCCCGAGGACGCCACCGACATGCTCATGGGACTGGGCCACGACCTGGACGTGGAGCACGACCTGGATAAGCTGGGGCTTGAGCACATGGACCCGATGGAGTCGGCCATGTCCGGTTCGGACGGTGATCCCCTGGCCGGCGAGATGATGGCCGATCTGGGCGGCGCCGACGACGAAGACGAGGACGACGAGGATTACGACGACGAGGGCGACGAGGACGAAGACGACGAGGATTGATCCTCGGCCTGGACTCCGCCCGGAAACGACCTGAATCGATAAAGATTTTGCTCGGGGGCAGTTGACACCCCCGAGCATTTTTGTTAGTTTCCCGCATCCTTCCCGCCGGGAAGGGCGCCTTGGGCAAAAAAGACAAGTGAAAGCAAGGATTTAGGGTTAGGTTTTATGCCGACGATCAATCAGCTTGTCCGTAGCGCCAGAAAGCCCGTCAAAAAACGCGGCACGGCGCCGGCGTTGCAAAGCTGTCCTCAGCGACGCGGGGTTTGCACCCGTGTTTACACGACGACTCCGAAAAAGCCGAACTCGGCGCTGCGCAAGGTCGCCCGTATTCGCCTGTCCAACGGCATCGAGGTGACCAGCTACATCCCGGGCGAGGGCCACAACCTGCAGGAGCACTCGGTGGTGCTCATTCGCGGCGGCCGCGTCAAGGATTTGCCCGGCGTGCGTTATCACATCATTCGCGGCACCCTGGACACCACCGGCGTCAGCGCCCGTCGCCAGGGTCGTAGCAAGTACGGCGCGAAGCGTCCGAAGTAACGAGGTAGACTGAACGATGCCGCGTAAGCATGCGCCCCAAAAGCGAGAGATTCTGCCCGATCCCAAGTACGGCGATCGGGAATTGGCCAAGTTCATCAACGGAATGATGACGCAGGGCAAGAAGTCGTTGGCCGAGTCCATCGTCTATGACGCCCTGGCTCTCATCGCCGAACGCACCAAGGACGATCCCCTCAAGGTCTTCAAGGCCGCGATGGAAAATGTGCGTCCCATGGTCGAGGTCAAGAGCCGCCGCGTGGGTGGTTCGACCTATCAGGTCCCGGTGGAAATCCGGGGCGCGCGCCGCACGGCGCTGGGCATGCGCTGGCTGATCGGCTTTGCCCGCAAGCGTTCGGAAAAGAACATGGAACAGCGTCTGGCCGCCGAGCTGCTGGACGCGGCCAATAACCGCGGCGCTTCGGTGAAAAAGCGCGAAGATACGCATAAGATGGCCGAGGCCAACAAGGCCTTCAGCCACTATCGCTGGTAGAACCGGCAATATATTCCCGGGACTTCCGGGTTGAAGGGCGGCCCTCCGGGACGGCCTAGCTTTCAACCCCACCCACGGCCCCGCCTCGTGCAACGGCCTTCGCGCGCCGCGAATTTTTCGCGACGCCCCCGAGGGTACGGCGATGGAGGCGGGATGGATGAGCGACAAGACATATCGCGCGAAAGTTCGGCGCAAGCCGGGCTTTGAAATCGGCGCAGTCTTCGTTTGGCCGCGGCTTTTTTAGCGGCCTGCCTCGAAGTTGTCGCCGACTTTTGGCTTGAACGTCGGCCGGGAAACGACGTCGTCCGCCTCCGGCGGACACAAGACGAACGAATCCGGGCTGCGCATAGATTCGATACGAGGGGCCGCAAGCCCCCGGTCGGGTGGAACGGTCTAGCGTTATGGTCACGAAGCCGAAGACGAGCTTGTTGGCCAGAACCCGAAACCTCGGGATCATGGCCCACATCGACGCGGGCAAGACCACCACGACCGAACGGATCCTTTATTACACGGGCGTCAGCCACAAGATCGGCGAGGTGGACGAAGGCACCACCCAGATGGACTACATGGTCCAGGAGCAAGAGCGCGGCATCACCATCACGACCGCCGCGACCACCTGCTTCTGGAAGGACCATCGCATCAACATCCTGGACACGCCGGGGCACGTGGACTTCACCATTGAGGTCGAGCGGTCCCTGCGGGTGCTGGACGGGGCGGTGGCGGTCTTCTGCGCTTACGGCGGTGTCGAGCCCCAGTCCGAAACGGTCTGGAGGCAGGCGGATCACTACAAAGTGCCGCGCCTGGCCTTCGTCAACAAGATGGACCGCATGGGGGCCGACTACTTCGCGGTGATCGATGAAATCCGCGAACGCCTGCTCGCCAATCCGGTGCCGATTCAGATTCCGATCGGCAAGGAAGGCGAGTACCGGGGCCAGGTCGATCTGGTCGGCATGAAGGCGCTGATTTTTGACGACGAATCCCTGGGCGCCAAGTACGAAGTGGCGCCGATTCCGGACGATCTTTTACAAGAAGCTCAGCAGTACCGAACGAACCTGCTCGAGGCCGTCGCCGAATTCGACGACGACCTGATGACCGCCTACCTGGACGGTCAGGAAATCGACGAAGAGCAGCTCCATCGGGCGATCCGCGAGGCCACGCTGGCTTTCAAGATCGTGCCGGTGCTCAACGGCAGCGCCTTGAAGAACAAGGGCGTGCAGCCGCTGCTCGACGCGGTGGTTCGCTACCTGCCTTCGCCGCCGGACGTCCCGCCCATTGTCGGGCACGATCCCAAGACGTTGGCCGAGATTTCCCGGGACGCCGATCCGGACAAGCCGTTTTCGGCCCTGGCGTTCAAGGTGCTCTACGATCCTTATGTGGGACAGCTTTGCTTCCTGCGCGTCTATTCCGGGCGGGCGAAGCTCGGCGAGTCGTTGCAGAACACCACCAAGGACCGCAAGGAGCGCCTGGGCAAAATCCTCCAGATGCACGCCAACAAGCGTGAAGAGATCAAGGAGATCCAGGCCGGGGACATCGTGGCGGCGGTGGGACTGCGTTGGACGACGACGGGCGACACCCTGTGCGACGCAAAAGCGCCGATCATTCTGGAGGGGTTGGATTTCCCCGACCCGGTCATGCACGTGGCCATCGAGCCCAAGACGCAGGCCGACCAGAGCAAGCTGGAAGAATCGCTCAAAAGCCTGGCCGCCGAGGATCCCACGTTCCATCACCGCATCGACGCGGAGACGGGCCAGACGATCATCTCGGGCATGGGCGAGCTGCATCTGGAAATCATCGCCGACCGTCTGCAGCGCGATTTCAAGGTGCAGGCCAATGTGGGCAAGCCCCAGGTGGCCTACAAGGAAACCGTCGGCTCGTCCGTGGAGATCGAGCAGGAATACGAGCGGCCCGTCGGCGAGAAGCGCTTCTACGCCAAGGTGAGCCTCACCGTCGCGCCCGGCGAGCCGGGAAGCGGTTTGAAGTTCCACAGCGAAGTGTCGGGCGGCAAGTTGCCCAAGCAATTCGCCGAGGCGGTGGAGCGGGGCGTGGGCGAGGCCCTGACCGTCGGCGCCCTGGCCGGGTATCCGGTCATCGATGTGGATGTCACCTTGAACGACGCGAAGGTCGGCGAACTCGACTCGGACGAGGCCACCTTCCGAGCCGCGGCGAACATGGCCGTCAACAAGGCGTTGCAACAGGCCACGCCGGTACTGCTGGAGCCGTTGATGAACGTCGAGATCGTCGTGCCCGAGGAATTCCTGGGCGACGTGATCGGCGACGTCAACAGCCGGCGCGGACACATCGAGGGCATGAATGCCCGGGGCCAGTTCCAACTGGTCCATGCGAGCGTCCCGCTGGCCTCCATGTTCGGGTACTCGACGGACCTGCGTTCGATGAGTCAGGGGCGGGCGACGTACACGATGGTCTTCGCCCGGTACCAGGCGGTGCCCGAACAAATTCGCGATCAAATGATTACCCGGCTGCGGGGTTATTGACGCGGACGCAACTTTCAGGCAAAAGGCCCGGCTCGCGTCCAACTTGAAACGGCAGCGAGACATTAACGACAACCGAGCCGCTCGAAGCAGGGCGGCGACGAACAAGACGATAGACCAACAGGCCTCGACGGCGGGGCCCCTTGGGAGGATGACCGGATGGCCAAGCAGAAGTTTGAACGCACGAAGCCTCACGTGAACGTCGGGACGATCGGTCACATTGACCACGGGAAGACGACGCTGACGGCGGCGTTGACGACGATTTCGGCGAAGGACGGCTTCACGGACGCGATCAGCTACGACCAGGTGGCCAAGGCCTCCGAGTCCCAGGGTCGCCGCAACGACATGAAGGTGATCACGATCGCCACGAGCCATGTGGAGTACGAGACGCCCAACCGTCACTACGCCCACGTGGACTGCCCGGGCCACGCCGACTACGTGAAGAACATGATCACCGGCGCCGCCCAGATGGACGGGGCGATCCTGGTGGTGGGGGCGGACGACGGCCCGATGCCCCAGACGCGGGAGCACATCCTGCTGGCCCGCCAGGTGGGCGTTCCCAAGATGGTGGTCTTCCTCAACAAGGTGGACCTGGTGGACGACCCGGAACTTCTGGACCTGGTGGAGATGGAAGTCCGTGAGCTTCTTTCCCAGTACGAGTTCCCCGGGGACGACACGCCGATCATCCGGGGCTCGGCCCTGGCGGCGATGCAGGGCACGAACCCGGAGTTGGGGGAGAACTCGATCCGTGAGCTGATGCAGGCCCTGGACGACTACATCCCCGAGCCGGTTCGCGAGACGGACAAGCCGTTCCTGATGCCGGTGGAAGACGTGTTCTCGATCTCGGGCCGTGGCACGGTGGTGACGGGGCGCATCGAGCGCGGCGTGATCAAGGTGGGCGAGGAAGTGGAGATCGTGGGTCTTCACGAGACGAAGAAGACGACGTGCACGGGCGTGGAGATGTTCCGCAAGTTGTTGGACTCGGGTCAGCCGGGCGACAACGTGGGGTGCCTGCTTCGCGGCGTGAAGCGCGAGGACGTGGAGCGTGGGCAGGTGTTGGCCAAGCCGGGTTCGATCACGCCTCACACGAAGTACGAGTCGGAGGTTTACGTCCTTTCCAAGGAGGAAGGCGGCCGTCACACGCCGTTCTTCACGGGCTATCGTCCTCAGTTTTACTTCCGGACGACGGACGTGACGGGTGTGGCGCATCTTCCCGAGGGCGTGGAGATGGTGATGCCGGGGGAGAACGTGAAGATGACGGTGGAGCTGATCGCTCCGATCGCGATGGAAGAGGGCGTTCGCTTCGCCATCCGCGAAGGCGGCCGCACGGTGGGCGCCGGAGTCGTCACCAAAATCCTGGCGTAACTCGGGCGACCTTTTTCGGAGACATCAACCATGGTCAAGCAACGCATTCGAATCCGGCTCAAAGCCTACGACCACAAGCTGCTCGACAAGTCGGCGCGGGAAATCGCCGATTCGGGCAAGCGCACCGGCGCTCGCGTGGCCGGGCCCATCCCGCTGCCCACGCGCATCGAGAAGTTCACGGTCCTCAAGGGACCCCATGTGGACAAGAAGAGCCGCGAGCAGTTCGAGATTCGGACGCACAAGCGCTTGATTGAGATCTTCGACACCACGCAGGAGACCATGGAGGCGATGGGCAAGCTGGAGCTGTCCCCCGGCGTGGATGTGGATATCAAGCTGATCACCAGCGGAGCGAACGCATGAAAGCCATCGTCGGCAAGAAACTGGGCATGACGCAGACCTTCGAGGAATCGGGGCGGTGCGTCGGCCTGACGGTCGTGGAGGCGACGCCCGGCGTTGTCGTGCGCGTCAACAGCGGCGAGGGCGGCGACTCGGCCGGCGCCATTCAGGTCGGATTCTTCGAGACCGACCCGCTCAAGCTCAATCGGCCCGACGCCGGTCAGTTCAAGAACCTGCCGGGCAAAAAGGCGGGCTACAAGGTCCTGCGCGAGTTTCGCGTCGCCGACGCCGGTCAGTACAAGGTGGGCCAGGAGATCACCGTCGAGCAGTTCGCCGCCGGGGATCTGGTGGACGTGCAGGGCCGCAGCATCGGTAAAGGCTGGGCCGGCACCATCAAGCGCCACAACTTCGCCCGCGGTCCCATGACCCACGGCTCGAAGAACAAGCGCGAGCCCGGCTCCATCGGCATGTCCGCCACCCCGTCGCGGGTGCATAAGGGCAAGCGCATGGCCGGCCAGATGGGTAACAAGACCGCCACGGTGCAACGACTGGCCGTCTACAAAGTGGACCCGGAAAAGAACCTGATCTTTATCATCGGCGGCGTCCCCGGATCCCGCAACGGCGTGGTGACGATCAAGGAAACCGTGAAACCGCGCCGGGCCGAAGCCTAAGGGCCCCGCGGCGTTTTGAGGAGATTGGCTCATGGCCAACATTGATGTGGTCAACGCGTCCAACGAAAAGGTCGGCTCGGTCGATCTGGCGGACGAGATTTTCGAGGCCGAGGTCAAGCCCCACCTCCTTTGGGAAGTGGTGCGCAATCAAATGGCCAATCGCCGGGCCGGAACCAAGAAGACCAAGAGTCGCGCCGAGGTGGCCTATACCGGCTCGAAGATGTACCGCCAGAAGGGCACCGGTCGGGCCCGCGCCGGTTCGCGACGCTCGGGCGTGCGCGTGGGCGGCGGCCACATCTTCGCCCTGGCGCCCCAGGACTGGTCCTACAAGGTGCCCAAGAAGGTGCGCAAGCAGGCCCTGGTCTCCGCGCTGGCCGATCGCAAGCGCGAAGGCAAGCTGCTCGTGGTCGACGACTTCGGACTGACCGAAATCAAGACCAAGGCGATGGCCGAAGCACTGGCCAAGCTGGGCGCGACCAAGGCCCTGATCGTCGTGGGCGAACGCAACGAGATCATCGAGAAGAGCGCGCGCAACATCCCCTATGTGAAGGTGTTGCCCGTCGCCGGCCTGAACGTCTACGACGTCCTCAAGCACGAACATCTGATCTGCACCAAGGACGCCGTGGGATTGATCCAGGAGAGGTTGGGCTAATGGACGCGCGGCATATCATCAAGCGGCCGATCATCACCGAGAAGTCGAATCTGTCCAAGGAATTCGCCGGGCATCACGTCTTCGAGGTGTCCAAGGACGCCAACAAGATCGAGATCCGCAAGGCCATCGAAGAGTTGTTCGGCGTGACGGTGGTGGACGTGCAGACATGCGTCATGCGCGGAAAGAACAAGCGCCGCGGACGCCAGGTGGGACGTCAGCCCAACTGGAAGAAGGCCATGGTGAAACTGGCCGCCGGCGAGTCCATCGACTTCTTCGAAGGCGTCTAACGCCGGAATTCGACCTAGCGGCATAAGGGACGAACATGGGTATCAAACGCTACAATCCGACCAGCCCCGGCCAGCGCTTCTTGCGCACGTCCGACTTTTCGGAAATCACGCGCGGCACGCCGGAGCGCTCGCTGATCGAGCCGTTGCGCAAGTCCGGCGGCCGAAACGCCAACGGTCGGGTCACGAACCGCAATCGGGGCGGCGGCCACAAGCGGGCCTATCGCGTCATCGACTTCAAGCGCGACAAGATGGGCGTGCCGGCCAAGGTCTTCTCCATCGAGTACGACCCGAACCGCTCGTGCCGCATCGCGCTGCTGCATTACCTGGACGGCGAGAAGCGCTACATCCTGGCGCCCAAGAAGCTCTCCGTGGGCGATCAGGTCATCGCCGACACCATGGTCGACGTGCAGCCGGGCAACGCCATGCCCATGAAGAACATGCCCGACGGCACCATCATCCACAACGTGGAGATGAAGGTCGGCAAGGGCGGCCAGATCGCCCGCTCGGCCGGCAACTCGGCCCAGTTGATGGGCAAGGAAGCCAAGTACGTGCTGCTCAAGCTGCCGTCCGGCGAGGTTCGCAAGTTCCTCGGGGACTGCATGGCGACCATCGGCGAGGTGGGCAACGAGGAGCACTCGAACCAGAACAAGGGCAAGGCCGGCCGTTCGCGCTGGCTGGGCATCCGCCCCCACGTTCGCGGCGTCGCCATGAACCCCCACGACCATCCGATGGGCGGCGGCGAGGGCCGCACCTCCGGCGGTCGCCATCCGGTCACGCCCTGGGGCGTGCCGACCAAGGGTTACAAGACCCGCGATCGCAAGAAGGACTCGACCAAGTACATCGTCAAGCGCCGCGGCAAGCGCCGCCGCAAGAAGTAAGTGGAGCTTCGCCTCCGCCGTTGCGGGGGATTGTGAAAGAGGACGAATTATGCCGCGTTCGGTGAAAAAGGGACCCTTCGTCGACGACCACCTTCTCAAGAAGGCGGAGCGCGCCCGGGGCGGTGCCCGACAAGTGATCAAGACCTGGTCGCGTCGTTCGACCATTCTGCCCGAGTTCGTCGGCCTCACCTTCGCCGTGCACAACGGCAAGAAGTTCGTGCCGGTCTTCGTGACCGAGAACATGGTGGGCCACAAGCTCGGTGAATTTTCCCCGACGCGGACGTTCCACGGTCACGCGGCGGATCGCAAAGCGAAGAAGAAGTAAGGGGACGCGTCCCGCGGACCGTCAAGGCCGCCGGGCAGTGTTGAGGAGTTACGACTCATGGAAGTCAAATCCGTCGCCAAATTCCAGCGCCTGTCGCCCTACAAGGGCCGACTCGTGGCCGACATGATCCGCGGCCGGCAGGTCTCCGACGCCTTGGGCGTGCTGCAGTTCACGCCGAAAAAAGGCGCCAAGATGATGCGCAAGGTGTTGAGCTCGGCTGTCGCCAACGCCGAGCAACGCTCGGGCGTGAACGTCGACGAGTTGTACGTCAAAGTCGTCATGGTCGACGAGGGCCCGACTCTCAAGCGCATCATGCTGCGAGCCCAGGGGCGCGTGAATCGGATCTTGAAACGCACCTGCCACATCACGATCGTCTTGGACGAACGCTAGGATAGGGAGAGCAACGTGGGTCAGAAAACGCATCCCACCGGATTTCGTCTGGGCATCATTCGCGACTGGAACTCGCGTTGGTATGCCGAGAAGGATTACGCCAAGCTGCTGCACGAGGATCTGCGCATCCGCAACTTCCTCAAGAAGCGCCTGGCCAACGCGAGCGTCTCGAAGATCGAAATCGAGCGCACGCACAACAAGATGACCATCGTGATCCACACGGCGCGGCCGGGCGTGATCATCGGTCGCAAGGGCGCCGAGCTGGAAGTGCTGCAAAAGCGCCTGCGCCGCATGGCCGACCGGGACATCTTCATCAAGGTGCAGGAAGTGCGTCGGGCGGATTTGGACGCCCAGTTGGTCGCCGAGAACATCGGCAACCAGATCAAGCGCCGCGTGGCCTTCCGCCGGGCGATGAAGCGGGCGGTCTCCAACGCCATGAAGCTGGGCGCCAAGGGCATCCGCGTGACGGCTTCGGGCCGCTTGGGCGGCGCCGAGATGGGACGCTTCGAGCAATACCTGGAAGGCAGCGTGCCTCTGCATACGTTGCGCGCGGATATCGATTACGGCCAGTACCATGCCCGCACGACCTACGGCGTGATCGGCATCAAGGTTTGGATTTACAACGGCGAAGTGGACACCCGCTAGGCGGCCGCTCGCCGGGGAGTTGAGGAGCGATCATGCTTTCTCCGAAGAAGGTTCGACATCGCAAAACATTCAAGGGGCGTCGCACGGGTCAGGCCTATCGAGGCTCGAACGTGGACTTCGGCTCCTACGGTCTGCAGGCGATGCAAGACGGCTATTTGACGGCCCGGCAGATCGAGGCGGCTCGTATCGCCATGACTCGCTCGGTCAAGCGTGGCGGCAAGATCTGGATTCGGATCTTCCCGGATAAGCCGTTGACCAAAAAGCCGGCCGAAACCCGCATGGGTAAGGGTAAAGGCTCGCCCGAAGAGTGGGTGGCCGTCATCAAGCCCGGCCGGGTGCTCTATGAGATGGACGGCGTTTCCGAGACGATGGCCCATAAGGCTCTGGCCCTGGCCGCCGCCAAGCTTCCGCTCAAGACGCAGTTCGTCAAGCGCGAGGTGCTCCATGAAAGCTGATGATTTTCGCAAGCTCTCCGACGACGAGCTGGCGCAGCGCGAACAGGATCTGTCCGAGGAATACTTCAACCTGCGGTTCCAGTTTTTCACCGGACAGTTGGAAAACACCGCCCGCATGCGCGGCGTCCGTAAGGACATCGCCCGCGCCAAGACCATCCGACGGGAGCGGGGCAACGAGCCCGCCTCCGCCGGCAGCGAAGGATAACGACGATGGCCAGTAAACGGCGCACCATGCAGGGCGTTGTCGTCAGCGACAAGATGGACAAGACCGTTACCGTGCGCGTGGCGCGGGTCTACAAGCACCCGCTCTACGGCAAAGTCGTCAAGACGCACTCCAAGTACAAGGCCCACGACGAGGCCAACGAGTGCCAGGAAGGCGACACGGTGCAGTTGATCGAGGCCCGCCCCATGTCCAAGGACAAGAACTGGGCGGTCAAGAAGATTCTGGAGCGCGCCACCAGGTAGGCGCCGGGTCGCCGGACGGCGGCTCGAAGGATGGGAGAATAGGGCGATGATCCAGATGCAGACCACCTTGAAGGTGGCCGACAATTCGGGAGCGCGGCGTCTGACCTGCATCAAGGTGCTCGGCGGGTCCAAGCGCAAGTATGCCTCGATCGGCGACGTGGTCGTCGTGTCGGTGCGCGAGGCGATCCCGAACGCCAAGGTCAAGAAGGGCGACGTCCGCAAGGCCGTGATCGTGCGCATGCGCAAGAACCTGGGCCGGGCCGACGGCAGCTACATCAAGTTCGACGAGAACTCGGCGGTGCTCATCGACAACAACCGGGAGCCCATCGGCACCCGCGTGTTCGGTCCGGTGGCCCGCGAGCTGCGCGCCAAGAACTTTATGAAGATCATTTCCCTCGCCCCCGAGGTCCTGTAGGCCTCACGGGGTCAGGTGGAGTCGATAACGATGCCGAAGAAACTCAAAAAGCCGCCGGTCGATTACAAGATCCGCATCAAAAAGGGCGACATCGTCCAGGTGATCGCGGGCAAGGAAGCCGGATCCCGGGACAACCGCGTCAAGCGCGGCAAGGTTCTGGCCATCGACCGGAAGACCGGATACGTGATCGTCGAGCGCCTGAACTTCATCAAGCGCCACACCCGGCCCAACCGGACCAACCGCCAGGGCGGCATCGTGGAAAAGGAAGGCCCGATCCACCACAGCAACCTGATGGTGGTCGCGCCCGGTCAGGATACGCCCGAGCGCATCGGCATGGTGACGCTCGAAGACGGAAAGAAAGTTCGTGCCGGCCGCCGCAGCGGCGAGCACTTGGACTAGCCGACCGATCGGCTGTGAGGACAGACCCATGATTCCGCGCATGCGTGAACATTACGAGAAGCAGGCCCTGCCGGCCCTCAAGCAGGAGTTCGGGTACGCCAACGCCATGCAGATCCCCAAGATCACCAAGATCGTGGTCAACTGCGGCCTGGGCGAAGCCCTGCAGAACCCCAAGCTGATTGAGACCACCGTCGAGGAGCTGGGTTCGATCACCGGCCAGCACCCGGTCATCACCAAGGCCAAGAAGTCCATCGCCTCCTTCAAGCTGCGCGAGGGACAGAACATCGGCGTGGCCGTGACGTTGCGCGGCGACCGGATGTACGAATTCCTCGATCGCCTGATCTCGATGGCCATTCCGCGCATCCGCGACTTTCGCGGCGTGTCGGCCAAGGCCTTCGACGGCCGGGGTAACTACACCCTGGGCATTCGGGAGCACATCATCTTTCCCGAGATCAGCTACGACAAGGTCGACAAGATCAAAGGCATGAACATTACGGTCGTCACCACGGCCGGGACCGACGAGGAAGGCCGCGCCCTGCTGCGTTTGATGGGCATGCCCTTCCGCAAGAACTAGAACGACTCACTTAAGACACGAGGTTCGAAGTGGCTAGAAAATCCTTGATCGCCCGAGCCGGTCGGCGGCCGAAGTTCAGCACGCAGGGCTACAACCGATGCAAGGTTTGCGGTCGGCCCCGGGGCTTCCACCGCAAGTTCCAGATGTGCCGTATCTGCCTGCGCAAGTACGCCCTGCAGGGCGATTTGCCGGGCGTGGTCAAGTCGAGCTGGTAGGCCTCGGCGATTTCGCGGAAGACTTTTCGCCCGGATTGGGAAACCACGACCGGGCCGCGTGAGGAGACACGAATATGGTCATGACCGACCCCTTGGCGGACATGTTGACGCGCATCCGTAATGCGTACAAAGCCGGTCACGAAACGGTGACGCTGCCCAGTTCCAAGTTGAAGGAAAAGGTGGCGAAGATCCTGCGTGACGAGGGCTACGTGGACGCCTACAAGTCCGAACAGGACGGCAAGCAAGGGGTGTTGAGCATTCACCTGCGGTACGACGCGGATCACCGGCCCATGGTCAAGGGAATCCAGCGGGTGAGCAAGCCGGGTCTTCGCCAGTACGCCAAGTCCAACGAAATCCCGGCGGTGCTCGACGGTCTGGGCATCATGATCGTGTCCACCAGCCACGGCGTGATGACCGATCGCCAGGCGCGGGAACAGAATGTGGGCGGCGAGTTGCTCTGCCGCGTTTGGTAACGGCGCGGCAGGATAAGACGAAGGGTCCAAGGAGAGCATCATGAGTCGCATCGGACGACAACCCATTGAGCTGGTCGGCGGCGTCTCGGCGGATATCGCCGGGTCCAAAGTGACCGTGCGCGGTCCCAAGGGACAGCTTGATTTTCAGCTTCGCGACGGCATCACGGTCACGCAGGACGGCAACGTGCTGCAGGTGCATCGGGCCAGCGACAAGCGCGAACACAAGAGCCTGCACGGCACCTCCCGCTCGGTGATCCAGAACATGGTCATCGGCGTGACGCAGGGCTACGAGAAGAAAATGGAGATGGTCGGCGTCGGCTACAAGGCCGAAGTCAAGGGCCGGGACCTGTCCTTGGCCGTCGGCTTTCCCAAGCCCAAGACCATCCCCATTCCCAGCGGTGTCGAGGTGGCGGTGGACAAGCAGACCGTCATCACCATCACCGGCATCAACAAGGAAGCCCTCGGCCAGTTCGCGGCGGCGGTCCGGCGGGTGCGTCCGCCCGAGCCGTACAAGGGCAAGGGCATCAAGTTCGTCGGCGAGCAGATTCTGCGCAAGGTCGGTAAGACCACCGGCAAGTAGTTCGAAGGATCGATCAATCCGAGGCCGGTATCCGGCCCGACTTGAATCGGCGGTCCGAGGGGGCGGCCGTAATAAAGGTGACGAGGATGAGCTACAAAAACGAAAACCTCTCGCCCCGGCAGTATCGCCAGCGGCGTGTGCGCAAGAAGGTGCGCGGGACGTCCGAGCGTCCGCGCCTGTGCGTTTTTCGCTCGACGAACCACATCTACGTGCAGGCCATCGACGACGAGACCGGCGTGACCCTCGCCTCGGCCTCCAGCCGGGAGAAGGGTTTCGAGGTTCCCGCCGCCGAGGGCGAGTCGGCCGACGGACGCAAGATCCGCGCCGGCGCCAAGGTGGGCGAGGAAATCGCCAAGCGTCTGCAGGAAAAAGGCGTCGGGGCGGTGGTCTTCGATCGGAACGGATTTTTGTACCACGGCCGCGTCAAAGCGGTGGCCCAGGGCGCTCGCAAGGGCGGACTGGCGTTTTAGTTCTCGGCGCAAGTCGCGAATGTTTGGGAGTTTGACGTGGCGGACAACATGATGGCGGCCTCCGAGGAAGTCGGCGGCGAGCTGATCGAAAAAGTCGTGTACATCAATCGCGTGGCGAAGGTCGTCAAGGGCGGTCGTCGCTTTTCGTTCTCCGCGCTGGTCGTGGTGGGCGACGGCCGGGGCCACGTGGGCGCCGGCATGGGCAAGGCCAACGAGGTGCCCGACGCGATCCGCAAGGGTGTCGAAAAGGCCAAGAAGAACCTGTTCCGGGTGCCCCTGATCGAGGGACGTACGATTCCCCACACGGTCGAGGGACGCATGGGCAAGGCCGGAGCGGCCAAGGTCTTCATGAAGCCCGCCAGCCGGGGAACGGGCGTGATCGCCGGCGGCGCCGTGCGCGCCATCCTGGAATCGGCCGGAGTGCACGACATCCTGACCAAGGCCATGGGCAGCCGCAACCCGAACAACCTGGTGCACGCCACCATGCACGCGCTCAAGCAACTCCAGGAACCCGAGCGTTATCGCCGGCGTCTGGAACGCTAGGGATCGCAAGGAGCAACGTCATGGGTAAGATCAAAGTCACGCAAACTCGCTCGGTGATCGGCACGCCCGAGAAGCATCGCCGCATCCTCAAGGCGTTGGGACTGCGTCGCATCAATCACACCGTGGAGCACGAAAACACCCCGACCATTCGCGGAATGGTCAAGAAGGTGATCCACATGGTCCGCTTCGAGGAGGTGGCCTAAATGGATTTGTCGAATCTTAAGCCCCCCGCGGGGGCGGTCACGAAGAAGAAGCGCGTCGGTCGCGGCAATTCGTCGGGCTGGGGCCGGACGGCCGGTCGCGGCGAAAAGGGCGCCAAGGCCCGCGCCGGCGGCTCGAAGGGGCCGGGATTTGAAGGCGGGCAGATGCCCGTCATCCGGCGTATGCCCAAGTTCGGATTCAAGAACTTCGCGCGCAAGAACTACGCCATCGTCAATCTGCGCACCCTGGCGGTCAAGTTTCCCCAGGGCGGCGAGGTGACGCCGGATCTGTTGGTCGCCAACGGCGTGCTCAACAAGACGCTCGACGGAGTGAAGATTCTCTCCGAAGGCGATGTGACCATGGCCCTGAACGTGACGGCTCACAAGATCTCCGCCAAGGCCAAGGAAAAGATCGAGGCCGCCGGCGGCAGCGTGACGCTCATCGAGGTGGCCGAGCCGGTCAAGACCAAGCGCAACAAGGCCAAGCTCAACGCGGCCAAGCGGGCCGCGTCCGCGACGACCGAAAAAAGCGAGGATTAAATCTTGCTGGGAGCCTTTGCCAATATCTGGAAGATTCCGGAGCTCAAGCGCCGCATCCTGGTGACGCTGGCGCTGCTGGCTGTGTACCGCATCGGGACGATCGTTCCGATCCCGGGCCTGAACACGGCCGCGCTCGCTGACTTTTTCGAATCCCAGCAGGGCCAGGGCAACGTTTTCGGCATGTTCTCCATGTTCACCGGCGGCGCGCTGCGTCGCGGGTCGATCTTTGCGTTGTCGATCATGCCGTACATTTCGGCGTCGATCATTCTGCAATTGCTCACCGTCGTCGTGCCCTACCTGGAGAAACTCTCCAAGGAAGGCGAGGCCGGTCGGCGCAAGATCACCCAGTACACCCGTTACGGCACCGTGGTCCTGGCTCTGTTCCAGGGCTTCATGATGGCCGTGGCGCTGGAAAAAGGCTTCCTGCAGGGGCAGAGCTTCGTGAACCATCCGGGCGTGGGCTTCAAGCTGCTGACCGCCATCACGATGACCGCCGGAACGGCCTTCATTATGTGGCTGGGTGAGCAGATCAGCGAGTTCGGCATCGGCAACGGCATCAGCCTGATCATCTTCGCCGGCATTGTGGCGAATATGCCCTCGGCGGTGTTCATGTTCCTGGCCGACGTGGGCGACGGAACCCGTCCCCTGTTCCAGGTGTTCATCGTGCTGCCGATCGTCTTCCTGGTGGTTTACGCGATCATCTACGTCGAGCGGGCCTATCGGAAAATCCCGATTCAGCACGCCCGGCGCGTGATCGGCCGGCGCATGTACGGCGGCGCCAGCACGCACCTTCCCTTGAAGGTCAACACCGCGGGCGTGATTCCGCCGATCTTCGCCAGCTCGATCCTGATGTTCCCGGCGACGATCACCCAGTTCTCGGATCATCCCTGGGTGCAGCGCTTCGGCGACCTGATGAACCCGGGCGGCGTGTTCTATAACGTGGTCTTCGTCGTTCTGATCGTCTTCTTCTGCTACTTCTACACGGCCGTCACCTTCAACCCGGTGGACGTGGCCGACAACCTGAAAAAGTCCGGGGCGTATATCCCCGGTTATCGGCCCGGCAAACGCACCGCCGACTACATCGACCGCGTCCTGACCCGCATCACGCTGGGCGGCGCGTTTTATGTGGCCCTGGTGTGCGTGCTGCCGACGATCATGATCGCGTACATGAACGTGCCCTTCTACTTCGGAGGCACGGCGCTGCTGATCGTGGTCGGCGTGGCCTTGGATACGGTGGCTCAGATCGAAAGCCATATGCTCTCCCGCCATTACGAGGGCTTCCTGGGCGGGAAGGGCCGGTTCAAGGGCCGACGTTAAGTCGAACGGGCCCGTCGCGGTCGGGCCGAACGAAGCGGGGTGACGACGATGCGGTTGATTCTTCTTGGCGGACCCGGGGCCGGTAAAGGAACCCAGGCGAAGATTCTCACCGAGAAAGAAGGGATCCCGCAGATCTCCACCGGCGACATGCTTCGCTCGGCGATCAAGGCGCAGACGGAAATGGGCCTGGCCGCCAAGAAGTTCATGGACGCCGGGCAGCTCGTGCCCGACGAGGTGGTTATCGGCCTGATCCGCGACCGCCTGGGCGAGGACGACGCCAAGGGCGGCTTTATCCTCGACGGCTTCCCCCGGACCACGGCCCAGGCCGACGCCCTGGGCGAGTTGCTCGAGAAGCTGGAGATGCCGCTGGACGCCGCGGTGTCCATCGAGGTGGACGACGAGGAGCTGGTCTCCCGTCTGACCGGGCGCCTGACCTGCGCGAATTGCGGCGCCATGTATCACAAGGTCAACAACCCGCCCAAGCTGGCGGGCGTGTGCGACAAATGCGGCTCGAACGAGCTGATCGTTCGGGACGACGACAAGGAAGAGACGATCCGCAAGCGCCTGGCGACGTACCATGATCAGACGTCGCCGCTGATCGATTACTACGACGGCAAGGGCCTGCTCAAGCGGATTTCGGGGATCGGGACGATCGATGAAATTCAGCAACGACTCCGGGAAGCGGTGGGTGCCTAAGGTGATGGCCGGCGGCATTCAGCTCAAAAGCTCGGAGGAAATCGAGGCCATGTACCGGGCCAATCAGGTCGTCGCCGAATGCCTCCAGCGCATTGGCGAGGCCGTCAAACCCGGGGTCACGACCGCCGACCTGGACGTCATCGGTCACGAAGTGCTCAAAAAACACGGCGCCAAAAGCGCGTTTTTGGGCTACCCGAACCCGTCGGGCGGCAAGGCCTTCCCGGCGACGGTCTGCACCAGCGTGAACGACGAGATCGTCCACGGCATCCCGTCCCGGGCGACGGTCCTCAAGGACGGGGACATCGTAAGCTGCGATTTCGGCGTCATCCTGGACGGATGGGTCGGCGATTCGGCGGTGACGTTCCCGGTGGGCGAGGTGTCCGAAAACGCCAAGCGTCTGCTGGACGTGACGAGGCGCAGCCTGGCCGCCGCGATCGAGCAGGTCCGGGTGGGCAACCGTCTGGGCGATGTGTCCCACGCGGTGCAGGAAGTGGCCGAGGCCGAGGGATTCGGCGTGGTCACGGATTTTGTCGGCCACGGCGTGGGCCGAAAGATGCACGAACCGCCCCAGGTCCCCAATGTGGGACGGCCCGGAACCGGGGTGCGTCTGCAGGCGGGGATGGTGCTGGCCATCGAGCCGATGATCAACGAAGGAACGCCGGATGTCCGCACTTTGGCCGATGGGTGGACAGCCGTGACCTTTGACCATAAGCTATCGGCCCATTTTGAGCACTCGGTGGCCGTGACCTCCGAGGGCCCAAGGGTGCTGTCCGCCTGGTCGTAAAGACTGGGGCGGCTTCTAGGAGAACGACGATGAAAGTCCGTGCTTCCGTCAAACGACGATGCGACAAATGCAAGATCGTGCGCCGCAAGGGTGTGGTGCGTGTGATCTGCCCCATCAAGAAACACAAGCAGCGCCAAGGCTGATTGATCGGAGATTTTGCGATGCCTCGTATCGCCGGTGTGGACATTCCGAATGACAAGCGCGTCGTCGTGGCGCTGACCTATATCTATGGGATCGGCCCGACCACCAGCAAGAAGATCCTCTCCCAGGTGAACGTGGACGAGAACGTCCGCGCCGGGCAGCTCACCGACGAGGAGGTCGCCAAGATCCGTCGTTACATCGACGAGACGCAGAAGGTGGAAGGCGACCTGCGCAAGGAAGTGTCCATGAACATCAAGCGCTACATGGACCTAGGCTCCTACAAGGGCCTGCGCCATCGTCGCGGCTTGCCCGTCAACGGACAGCGCACCAGCACCAACGCCCGCACGCGCAAGGGTCCCAAGCGCGCCGCGATCAAGAAGAAGAAGTAAGTTCCGATTCGCGCGCCTTCAGGTTAAGGCCCGCGCGATCATGGGAAGGGTACAAGCATGGCCAAAGCCAAACGGGTGAGTTCCAAGGCGGTCAAGAAGAACATCCCCTCGGGAATCGCCCACATTCAGTCGAGCTTCAACAACACGTTGGTGACGTTCACCGACCTGGCGGGCAACACGGTGTGCTGGTCGTCGGCCGGCGCGGTCGGCTTCAAGGGCAGCCGCAAGTCCACGCCCTATGCCGCTCAGATGGCCGCCGAGGACGCCTCGCGCAAGGCCCAGGAGCACGGCATGAAGCAGGTCAACGTGTTGGTCAAGGGGCCGGGTTCGGGCCGGGAGGCCGCTCTGCGCGCCATCCTGTCCTCGGGCTTCAAGGTCAACCTGATCAAGGACGTCACGCCGGTCATGCACAACGGCTGCCGTCCGCCCAAGCGCCGCCGCGTCTGACGCGAAGGCGTGGTGAGGAATCGAACGAGGGCCGCGATGTCGGCTCTCTTCGCCGTTTTCGACAGCGACAAAAGTTCCCGAGCAACGGCGTTCCGATCGCAAATTCGCGGTCGACGCCCGGAGGATACAACGCATGTATAAAGTGTGGCGCGATCTGATCCGACCCCGAAAGATCACCGTGGAAAAAGGCGACTCGCCCGAGACCTATGGTCGCTTCGTGGCCGAGCCCCTGGAGCGCGGCTTCGGGCAGACCCTGGGCAATTCGCTGCGCCGCGTGCTGTTGTCCACGTTGCCGGGCGCGGCGATCATTTCCGCCCGGTTCGAGGGCATCAGCCATGAGTTCTCGACCATCCCGGGCGTCAAGGAAGATGTCACCGACATCATCCTCAATCTCAAGCAAGTGCGTCTGAAGATGCATTCCGACGCGATCGAGACGCTGCATCTCAAGAAGTCGGGCGAAGGCGTCGTCACCGCCGGCGATATCACCGGCCCGGCCTCGGTGGAGATCCTCAACAAGGATCTGGTCATCGCCCACCTGGCCAAGGACGCGTCCATCGACTGCGAACTGACCTGCAAGCTCGGCCGCGGCTATGTCGCCTCCGAGATGCACCGCGGTTCCGAGGAAGAGTCGACGATCGGCACGATCCTGCTCGACGCCCTGTTCGGCCCGGTGGTCAAGTGCAACTATCAAGTCACCAACGCCCGCGTCGGTCGTCGCACCGACTTTGACCGCCTCAACCTGGAGGTCTGGACCGACGGCTCCATCACCCCCGAGGACGCGGTCGCCGTGGCCGCCAAGGTGATGAAGGAGCAGTTGACGGTCTTCATCAACTTCGAGGAAGAGGACGAGCCCTACTACGACGAGTTCGAGGAAGAAGAGGACGACGTCGAACTCAACGAAAACCTCTATCGCCGGGTCGACGAGTTGGACCTGTCCGTGCGGGCGGCCAACTGCCTGCGCAACGCGAATATTCGCTACATCGGCGAGTTCGTGCAGAAGACCGAGGCGGAGATGCTCAAGACCAAGAACTTCGGTCGCAAGAGCCTCAACGAGATCAAGGAAGTCCTGGCCGAGATGGGCCTGTCGCTGGGCATGAAACTGCGCAACTGGCATCCGCCCGAAGAGGACGTGGAGCAGGAATCCGTCTAACGGCGGAACCGATATTCGATAACCGAGCACACACTCCATGAACCCGGCGCGCCGCGAGACGGCGCGAAAAGCCGGGCGAGAGATGAGAGCCGATCATGAGACACCTGAATAGCTACCGGCAACTGGGACGCAACAGCAGCCATCGCAAGGCGATGTTCCGCAATATGGCCACCAGCCTGCTGGCGACCGAGGACGAGCGCATCCGCACCACCGAGGCCAAGGCCAAGGAGCTGCGCCGCGTGGTGGAGCGCCTGATCACGTTGGGCAAACGTTATCACGCCCTGGGCGAAGCCGGCGAGGACAAGGCGATTGCCGCCAAGAAGCTGCATCTGCATCGTCAGGCGCTGGCGTATCTGCACGACAAGAAAGCCGTCGAGCGCGCGCTGACCATTCTGGCCGCTCGCTACGAAGAGCGCCCCGGCGGATACACGCGCATCATCAAGGTCGGCAGCCGGGTCGGCGATTCGGCCCCCATGGCGATTATCGAGCTGATCCCCGAGGACGAACCGGCCAAAAGCGACGAGAAGAAGACCCGTCGCCGCCGCAGCCGTCGTCGCGGAGCCGAGACCGCCGGCGCCACGCAGGCCCCCGCGCCCAAGGCGACGGCCCCGGCCCCGGCCGAGGAGCCCGTGGCCGCCGACGAGCCGGTTGAAGAGGTCGCGGCCGAGGAGACGGCGGCTGAAGACACGGCCGTCGAGGAAACCGCCGCCGAGGCTCCCGTCGAGGAAGCCGGGACCGACGAGGAAAAGCCCGAGTAACGTCGAGGCCGCTTTTTCTCGAATGATCGAAAACCAAGGGGGCCTCGCGCCTCCTTTTTTCGTTCATGCGTCGATTCGCGTGAGTGTTTCCGGGCGAGTTTTTGTGCGTTCGTCACCTTGTCGACGACTTGGCGCGAACCTATGATAGCGCCGCGTGTCTTACCGGGAGACAAGTCCCGGCGCGCGGACCGGGCAAAGTAAGGAGAGATCCCATTGGCGGAGAATGCCAACAATCGCCTGCTGGTCGTCATGTTCGTCGCCTTCGCGGCGATTTTGTACGCGGCGATTTTCATGACCGGCGGCGGGCAGACGCCGATGACCGAGCGTCGCCCGGCCAAGGACTTCACCCTCACCGACCTATCCGGACGCACCGTCTCCCTGTCCGACTACAAGGGCAAGGTCGTCTTTCTCAATTTCTGGGCGACCTGGTGCGGACCGTGCCGCCGGGAGATGCCCGAAATCCAGAGCCTGCATCGCAAGATGGACCCGGAGAAGTTCGCCGTCGTGACCGTCTCGGTGGACCAGGGCGGCCGGGAGGATGTGGTCAACTTCCTTAACGCCCGGCAACTCGACGTGCCCGTCCTGCTCGATCCCGAAAGCCGAACCCCGGTGCAATACGGCATCACGGCCTTCCCCGAGACGTTTCTGATCGACAAATCCGGGCAGATGGTCGAACGCTTCATCGGGCCGCGCCACTGGCTGGAAGAAAACTTCCTCGAACGTTACCGTGAGTTAATCGACGAAAAGATCTGATTCCGGACGCGGGGAAGGGCTCCTTCGCGGGGCCTTCCAGCGCCTGATCGGACGCCGGTCATTTTTCTTTTTCCAAGCTCTCAAGTATTCGCCATAATATCTCGATATTTATTGATTAGCAGCGCGAACGCGATTTCAAGACGACGCCGTAAGGCTCAGGGATTCCTTGTCAGGCCCGACTTGACAGGCGTTGACCGGACGCTTTAGGGTATCTTGGACGCAAAAGCGAGCAACAGCGCCGCGTGATCTCACGCAAGGCGGAGGTATCTTCAAATGGCGAATTCCAACGACGGCGGCGGTGGCGGCAGCACCGATCGTCTCGGCGAACTTCTGGTACAAGAGGACCTCATCAGCCCCAATCAGCTCGAAACGGCCCTGGCCGAGCAAAAGGTCTCGGGCGGCCGATTGAGCTACCATCTTTCCCGGTTGGGCTACCTGGAAGAGTCCGAACTGGCCGACATTCTGTCCCGCCAGTACGGCGTTCCGTCGATCAATCTGTCTGAATTCACGATTGATCCCGAGGTCATCAAACTCGTTCCCCAGGACATCGCGGAAAAATACAAGCTGATCCCGATTTCCCGGGCCGATAACTCCCTGATCGTCGCCATGGTCGATCCGTCGAACATTCTGGCCATCGACGACATCAAGTTCCTGACCGGCTATTCGGTCGAGGCGGTCGTGGCCACCGAAGACTCGATCATGAACTCGATCGAGAAGTACTACGACACCACCGAAGCCAATCTGGAAGACATCGAGGATATGTTCGGCGAGTTCGAGGATGACGACATCGAGGTCATCAGCGCCGAGGAAGACGTCAACTACGCCGAATTGGAACAGGCCTCCGAGGACGCGCCGGTCGTCAAGCTGGTGAACCTGATCCTCACCGACGCCATCAAGAAGGGCGCCTCGGACATCCACGTGGAGCCCTACGAAAAAAGCTTCCGCGTGCGCTACCGCATCGACGGCGTGCTGCACAAAGTGATGGACCCGCCGCGCAAGCTGCAAAACGCCATCACCTCCCGTCTGAAGATTATGTCCGAACTGGACATCGCCGAGCGCCGCCTGCCTCAGGACGGTCGTATCCGCCTGAAGACCGGCAAGGGCAAGGAGATGGACTTTCGTGTCTCGTGCCTGCCGACGGTCAACGGCGAAAAGGTCGTCCTCCGACTTCTGGACAAGGACAACCTGCAGCTCGACATGACCAAGCTGGGCTTCGAGGAGCAGCCCCTCAAGCTGTTCAAGGACGCCATCCACAAGCCGTTCGGCATGGTGCTGGTGACGGGCCCGACCGGTTCGGGTAAGACCACCACGCTCTACTCGGCCCTCCAGGAACTCAATCAGATCACCGAGAACATCTCCACCGCGGAGGACCCGGTCGAATACACCCTCAAGGGCATCAACCAGGTCCAGATGCACGACTCCATCGGCCTGAACTTCGCCGCGGCCCTGCGCTCCTTCCTGCGCCAGGATCCGGACGTGGTCATGGTCGGTGAGATTCGCGACTTCGAAACGGCGGAAATCGCGGTCAAGGCCGCTCTGACCGGTCATATGGTGCTCTCGACGCTCCATACCAACGACGCGCCCAGCACCGTGACCCGTCTGCTCAACATGGGTATCGAGCCTTTCCTGGTCACGGCCTCGTTGCAGCTCATCGCCGCTCAGCGTCTGGTGCGCAAGATCTGCGACAACTGCAAGGAGCCGATCGACATTTCGCCCCAGGTGCTCGTGGATCTGGGCATGAACGAAGAAGTGGCCCAGAGCGTCAAAGCGATGCACGGCGCCGGTTGCGCCAAGTGCTCCAAGACCGGCTACAAGGGCCGCATTGCTCTCTATGAGGTCATGCCGATTTACGAGGAGATCAAGGAGTTCGTCCTCAACGGCGCTTCGACCGCCGAGCTCAAGCGCGAGTCGATCCGTCTGGGGATGAAGACCATGCGTCAGGCCGGTCTGTCAAAATTGGAAGAGGGCATGACGACCGTCGACGAAATCGTCCGCGTCACCGCCGCGGATTAAGGCTCGACAAAATTGAAGGCAACGAAAAGCGCCCGGTTGTTTCGCGACGACCGGGCCTTTATTATCGACGCCTAAGTCAGGACAACCCAAGGGAATCACGGCGAGTTCGACCGCCCCGGTCGGCGCCGGATGGCCTCGATATCGGACGCGCGGCGGCGCGGCCCGGAGTTTTCAACGCTCCTGCGTGAGCGGACGGGAGACGCAAACTTGGTCGATCTGCATCAGCTTTTGAAGATCATGATCGAAAAAGGCGCCAGCGATCTGCATATCACCACCGGGTCGCCGCCCATGTTCCGCATTGACGGCCGCCTCCAACCGTTGAACATGCCCGCGCTCATGGCCGCGGATACCAAGCGCATCTGCTATTCGGTTCTCACCGATATGCAGCGCCATCATTTCGAAGAGGAAAACGAACTGGATCTGTCCTTCGGCGTGAAGGGCCTTTCGCGTTTTCGCGCCAACGTCTTCCGCCAGCGCGGCGCGGTGGCCGGCGCCTTCCGTGTGATCCCGTTCAAGACCTTCTCGTTCCAGGAACTCGGTCTGCCCGACGCGGTGGTCTCCCTGGTGGAAAAGCCTTCGGGCCTGTTCCTGGTCACGGGCACCACCGGTAGCGGTAAGTCCACCACCCTCACGTCGGTCATCGACCACATCAACACCACGCGCAATCAGCACATCATCACCCTGGAAGATCCGATCGAATACCTGCACGCCCACAAGGGCTGCCTGGTCAACCAGCGTGAAGTGCATTCGGATACCAAGTCCTTCGGCACGGCCCTGAAATACGTGCTGCGTCAGGATCCGGACGTGGTGCTGGTCGGCGAGATGCGCGACCTGGAGACGGTGGAGGCGGCGCTCAACATCGCCGAGACGGGGCATATGACCTTCGCCACGTTGCACACCTCCGGCGCCGTGCAGACGATCAACCGCATCATCGATCTGTTCCCGCCCCATCAGCAAAGCCAGGTGCGCGCCCTGCTGTCGTTCTGCCTGGAGGGCGTGATGTCCCAGCGGCTCATCCCCCGGGCCTCGGGCGTGGGCCGGGTGATCGCGGTGGAACTGCTGATTCCCAACACGGCCGTGCGCGCCCTTATCCGAGATGACAAAGTCCATCAAATTTACTCCCAAATGCAGATGGGCCAGAGCAAGTTCGGCATGCAGACCATGAATCAATCCTTGGCTTCTTTGTACCAACGTGGTTTAATTACGCTCAAAGATGCGTTTGGCAACTCCAGCGACCCGGATGAGCTGCAGAGCATCATTGAAGGCTCGATGAGCAAGAATGACGGTCGCAACAAGAACGACGGTCGTAACAAGTAGCAAACGTGTCCCTGTTGATGTCGGTCGGGTTCCCAGCGCCGGTCGACGCAAGGAGAAGCAGCAATGGCGATTTATAAATGGGAAGGTCGGACTCGGACCGGTTCGGTGGCCAAAGGCGAGATGGAGGCTCCCAGCGAGGAGGCCGTCATCGCCCGATTGCGTTCCCAGCAAATCGTCGCTTCCAAGGTGAAGGCCAAGGGTCGAAGCTCGGACCTGATGAGCATCGACCTGATGAAGCAGAAGGTCAAAGAGCAGGACATCGTCATCTTCACCCGGCAGTTCGCCACGATGATTGACGCCGGTCTGCCCCTGGTGCAGTGCCTGGAGATCCTGGTGGCCCAGCAGGTCAACAAGACCTTCGCTGACGCCCTCAACGACATCAAAAACGACGTCGAGGCCGGTTCCACCTTCGCCAAGGCCCTGGGCAAGCATCCCAAGATTTTCGATCAACTCTTCGTCGCCCTGGTCGCGGCCGGCGAGGTCGGCGGTATCCTGGACACGATCATGAACCGCCTGGGCGCCTACATCGAAAAGGCGTCGAAGCTTAAGAAGAAGGTCAAGGGCGCCATGGTTTACCCGGCGGCCGTTCTGGGCATTACCTTCATCGTCGTGCTGGTGCTGCTGATCTTTGTTATCCCGGTGTTCAAGAGCATGTTCGAGGACTTCGGCGGTCAGCTCCCGGGGCCGACGCAGCTCATTGTGAATGTATCGGAAGCCATCCGTGGATACTGGTTCATCATCTTCCCGGCGATGATCGGCGCGGTCTACGCCATCAAATACGCCTTGGGCACGGAGAAAGGCCGGGTGGTCTTTGATGACTTCATCCTCAAGGTTCCGGTTTTCGGAATCCTGATCCGCAAGGTCGCCGTCGCCAAGTTCACCCGTACGCTGGGCACCATGATTACCTCGGGCGTTCCCATCCTGGACGGCCTGGACATCGTGGCCAAAACCTCCGGCAACAAGACCATCGAGCGAGCCATCCTCAAGACGAAGGGACGCATCGCCGAAGGTAAGACGATCGCCGAGCCGCTGGCCGAGTCGGGTGTGTTCCCGGCCATGGTCTGCCAGATGATTACGGTCGGCGAGTCCACCGGCGCCCTGGACGTCATGCTCGCCAAGATCGCGGACTTCTACGAGGACGAGGTCGACATGGCGGTCAACTCGCTGACGACCCTGATTGAGCCGCTGATGATGGTGATCCTGGGCGGCACGGTCGGCTTCCTGCTGGTCTGCATGTACCTGCCCATCTTCAAGCTGGTGTCCGTTATCGGCTAAACCTTCGAAACATCCGAAACCGCGAACGCCGATCCCGTCTTGGGATCGGCGTTCTTCATTTTGCCCACGGTCCGCCGCCGGATTGTGACGAGCAGTCATTTTTTGCTTGCCAAATTGCGCGGCATGTGAGTATATCCCTTACATAATTATTCTAATTATGGTTTCGATTTCGCGAGATTTTGGCGAAGGATCCCGTAGTCGTGCGCGGATCGCGACGAAATGGCCGTGCGTGAAAACCTGCCGGGCGGCCATTTCAGCTCGAACCCCGTCGAAAGGAGAGAACTATGGCGGCTCATGAATCGGCGATCCCGGGAATTCGTCTACGACCGACTCCGGAGGCGGCCCATGCCGCGAAGGTCGCGTCGATCGCGGGAGGGGCGAATGTCGGCCTCGGAGCCGGCCGAAGTATCGACGAAAAGCTCGCCGTCATGGCCCGGCGACGCAAAATCAAACTCGCCAATGCCGGCGACGTCATCGCCGAGAGGCTGTCGTTCTCCTCGAAGGCATTGGGGCGAAGCACCGTTTCCCGCCGCTCGGTCATCGAGTTCCAGCGCGAGTTCGCCGCGATGGTCGAGGCGGGAGTTTCGATTCAAAACGCCCTCACCACCCTCGCGACGCAGTCCTCCGACACCCGCCTGTCCGCCGTGCTCCGTCGCGTCAATTTCGACATGCATTGCGGCGCGTCCCTTCCCGCCGCGATGGCCAAGCACAAAGGCGTATTCGGTCCGTTGGATATCGCCTCCATCGAGTCTTCCCCGGCGGCCGGCGAATTGGGCCAATGCCTCAAGCGCCTGGCCGACCACCACGAGCAAGGTCTGTGCATCCGGTCGATGACGAACAACATCAAGCACCATACGGCGTTCTTCGCGGCGGTTTCCTTCGTGGTCGCGATGGCTTTCCTGGGCTTCGTCATTCCTGTTTTTGAAGCGATGTTCGAGGACTTCGGTGGGCAACTCCCCGGCCCGACGCAGATGATCGTCGACCTCTTCGACCTGGTGTTGGATCATTGGTTTCTCTTGATCGTCGCCGCTGTCGGGACGGTCGTCGGCGTTTCTCGCCTTCTTCGCAACGAGCGCGTCGCTACCCTCGTCGATGTCGTTCTGGACCGCATGCCGATTGTTGGGAAGGTGCGGCGCAATCTGGCGACGGCGAAATTCAGCGCCGAATTGCGGACCCTGACGGCCAATCGCGTTCCCATGCCCCAGGCGTTGATCATGGCCGCCGCCGCGTCCGACCATCTCAAATTCAAAAAAGCCGCCGCCGTCGCCCGGGCCGATGTCGAGCGGGGAATGCCCCTCGGCCAGGCCCTCGCTAAGACGCGTGCTTTTCCCGAGGACGTCTGCCGGACCATCCTGGCCGGCGAAGCCGCCGATGGATTGGAGAAGATGCTGACGAATGTCACGCAGGCGTATGCCGAAAAGTGCGAATGGCAACTCGGTAGGATCACTGTGCTGATGGCGCCGACGTGGATGCTGGCTCTCGGTTTGGCGTTGGCTTTTGGACTGGTAAGTATGTACTTGCCCAACTTCAAGGTTGTTTCCGTTATTGGCTAAAGCCCCCCACCACGCCACTCAATGCCGGTCCCTTGTGGGCCGGTATTGTTTTTGCGTTGCGGCATGGGCGCGGTAGGCCATGGACTTGCCGAGCGGACGCGGAACGCCCAATATGAAGGCTTGATGCCCACTCCAACGAAAGCGCGGCGACGGCCCGGACGACGGGTCGGCGGCGCTGTGTCCGGATCATGAGCGCAACGCCCACCATCACCACCGAGGCCGACGCCACCACCGGCGCGAGCGTGCGTTCGCTCACTTCGCATCTGTCGTACGCCTACGACAACGCCCAGATCCTCCAGTGGCTGCTTTTCCTGCGCGTTGTCGTCGCCACCTTCGTGCTGGGCACGATCTTCATTCTCGACCTGCCCGAGGTGCGCGGCGCGTTCTATCTCATCATCGTCGTGCACGTGCTCACGGCTCTGCTTTCAGCTTTGCTGATCCAGGTTTTCGGGCGGGAAAACTGGTTTCTTCATCTTCAGGTCTATTGGGACATTCTCTTCGTCACGGCGCTGATCTTCATCGCCGGCGGCTACTACTCGTTCTTCTCGTTCCTCTACGTCATCTCGGTCATCAACGCGGCGGTCTTGCTCGAGCGCAACGAAACCATCGTCGCGGCCACGGTGTGCATCCTGGCGCTGACGCTCATCCTGCTGCTGCAGTGGTACGGGGTGGTCGGCGTGCCCAATGTTTCCCAGTGGGAGCCGGTGCGGGATTTCGCCGATGTGCTTTCCAAGCTGGTTTTCTCGATTTTCGCGGTGTTCGCGGCGGCGTATCTGTCCGTCTTCCTTTCCGAGCGGGCGCGCGAGGTCTCCTCCGAACTGCGCAAAAAACAGGATGACCTCAAGGAACTCAAAGCCCGCTTCGAGCACATGATCCGCTCCATCCCCATTGGCCTGCTGGCGTTGGATCAGAATCAGGAAGTCGTCTACGCCAACGGCGCGGTGGAGAAAATCCTCGGCATCCCGCCGGGACATCTGGTGGGCCTGTCCCTGGGGGAGGCGATCCCCCAGATCGCCGTGAAGTCGGTCGCCGAGTTGGCCCGTCCCATCGAGATCAACATGGAGCGGGAAGGCGAGCCGGTTTACGTGGAAATCTCCCACTCCAACCTGGTGGCCGAGGACGGGCATATGCTCGGGTCCTTGCTGATCCTGGTGGACCGCTCCGAGGTCAAATCCATGGAAGACGCGGTGCGCCGCTCCGATCGCCTGGCCGCGGTGGGGCAACTGGCGGCGGCCATCGCCCATGAGATCCGCAATCCCATGGCCAGCATTTCCGGGTCTATTCAATTGCTGACCCGCGAGCTGGAGCTGGACTCGGTCAACCAGCATCTGATGGACATCGTCATTCGCGAGTCGGATCGGGTCAACGCGCTGGTCAGCGACTTCCTGGCCTTCGCCCGCCCCAAGCCGGAAAACAAATCCATCGTCGACGCCCAGGGCGTCATGGACGACATGCTTCGCGTTCTCGAAAACGAGCCGGGAGTGCAGGACCGGGTGACGATCCATAAGATGCTCGAAAAGCGTCTGTATGTGATGGCCGATCCGCGAAACCTGCGCCAGCTTTTGTGGAACCTGGCGATCAACGCGGTGCAGGCGATGCCCGAGGGCGGGGACTTGACCTTTCAGGGCCGCGTGCGCGACGTACCGTTTGACAGCGGCAACCGCAAGGTGGTCGAATTGTCCGTCATGGACACGGGAAGCGGCATGGATACCGAAACGCTCAAGAGCATCTTCGATCCGTTTTTCACCACCAAGGAAAACGGAACGGGCCTGGGGCTTTCCACATGCCACAACATTGTGGAAATGTATCGGGGACGCATTCTGGTGGAGTCCCGGATGGGACGCGGATCGAAATTCACCGTTCAACTGCCGGCCGCCGAGCGGGCCGGTGAGGTGTCGTAATCGTGGTGCAGGGCACGGCCAAGGTCAGCGATAGCAGCACGGCGAAAGCGCGCATTCTCGTCGTCGACGACGAGTTGTCCATGCGCGAGTTCCTGCAGATTTTCTTCGAAAAGGAAGGCTTCAGCGTCGACACGGCGGAGACCGGCTCCGCGGCCATCGACAAGCTGGCCGCCAAAACCTACGACCTGGTCATCACCGATCTGAAGATGCCCGGCCTCTCCGGTCTGGACGTGCTCAAGGCCGCCAAGGCGCGTAACCCCGACATGGCCGTCGTGATGATCACCGCTTATGCCAGTCCCGAGTCCGTGGCCGAGGCGCTCGAGTACGGCGCCACCGACTACGTGAACAAGCCGTTTCGCGTCGATGATCTCAAGCACGTGGTGCACGCGGCGTTGGAGAAGGAGACGCTGCGTCGGGACAATATCCGCCTGCGCGCCGAACTGGGCAGCCGCTACGGTTTCGCCAACATCTTCGGCGCCCACGAGTCCATGCGCGAAGTGTACGAACTCATCAAGCGCGTGAGCGACACCAAGAGCAACGTGCTCATCCTGGGCGAGACCGGCACCGGGAAGGAACTGGCCGCCAAGGCGATCCATTTCAGCAGCTTTCGCTCCAGCGGGCCGTTCGTCGTCGTCAACTGCGGAGCGATTCCCGATTCGTTGTGGGAATCGGAATTGTTCGGCCACAAGAAGGGGGCGTTCACCGGCGCCGTCTCGGATAAGAAGGGCCTGTTCCAGGCGGCCAAGGGCGGCACCATGTTCCTGGACGAAGTGGGCGAAATTCCGCTGGCCGTCCAGGTCAAGCTTCTGCGTGCGATCCAGGAGCGGCGCGTGCTCTCCGTCGGATCGACGCAGGACGAGGCGATCGACGTGCGCATCATCGCCGCGACGCACCGCGATCTGGAGCACGATGTCGCCCAGGGCAACTTCCGCCAGGACCTCTACTACCGCCTCAACGTGATCGCGATCCGCATGCCTCCCTTGCGCGAACGCCGGTCCGACATCCCCATGCTGGCCAACTACTTTCTGGAAAAATACGCCACCGAGATCCACAAGGACGTCACGAAGGTGGCCAGCGAGACCATGGAGATGCTCAAGGCGTACAACTATCCGGGCAATGTGCGCGAGCTGGAAAATATTCTCGAGAGGGCCGTGACCTTCGAGACCTCGAACGTCATCATGCCCGAATCCCTGCCGCCGCGACTGCGCAACGTGGAGGATCCCTACGGTGAGGACGACCTGTCCGCCGCGACGGTTTCGCCCGAGGGAATCGACCTGGAGGCGGTCGTCGGGGAGTTTGAAAAACGATTGCTGCTGCAGGCGCTTTCCCAAGCCGGCGGCGTGAAAAAGAAGGCGGCCAAGCTGCTGAAAATCTCCTTCCGCTCCTTCCGCTATCGCCTGCAGAAGTACGGCCTTGACGAGGGCGACGAGTAGCCGCCGGGTGACGTTTCGACTAACGCGGGGCGTCATTTTCGTGATCGAGGCGACAATTTTTGTTTTGGGTGACGTTATTTGTCAGGTTCATCAGGCGAAAAGCGACAATTCATGTCACTCCAACAAGAAATGCAACGCCTTTTTGTTGTCACATGCCGGTTAAGTTGCTGAAAATTAAGGGGAATAGTCGATTGCTGCGATGTTGGCATGAGCCATGCATTTATCCCCGACCGTTAGAGGTCATTTTCCTTATCCCCAACCGTTGCCGTAGAGATGCGGCGAAGAGGAGACACGCAATGCTGAGCGCTGTTCGTAACCGCAAGGGTTTCACCCTCATCGAGCTCATGATCGTTGTGGCCATCATCGGTATCCTGGCCCTGATCGCCATCCCGAACTTCATCAGCCTCCGCGAGAAGGCCTACGACGCTTCGGCTCAGTCCGCCGGTCGTAACGCCAAGCTGGCCGAGGAAGTTTACTACAACGATCGTTTCATCTCCGGTGGCGCCTACGCTGGCGACCTGGACTCCCTGCTGGTTTATGACAAGAACCTGGCCGATGACGCTTCCGTCACCTTCACCTTCTCGACGGCTGACTCCTCGGGCTACACCATCACCACGCAGCACGCCAGCTCCGGTAACACCTTCGTCTTCACCGACTAATTCAGTCTGGGTTCACGAGTGTGAAAAGGACTCCCTTCGGGGAGTCCTTTCTTTTTGTGCAAGATCAAATAGCAAGCTGTTCGATCTCTTCCCTTCGCCGGTTCTTAGTCCTCCAGCGACCTCGATAATCCTAGCCACTAGTGCCGCGGTTACGCCCATCGATTCAGGCATCATTAATGCAGGCAATAATGACAGTTTTTCGTGTTCTCGCGTGATAAATTTACGTTCGTGCCTGAGAACAAAGGGTGATGGAAGTGGAAAAGCATTCCCATCGGAAAAAGATCACCATTGCGGTAGTCGCGTTTTTAGTCCCGTTGTGTGGCATCATTGTTTTCAGCGAACTCAATATCCATCAAATACCTATTGGAAATGAACCGTATCCAGCAGCATTGCAGCTTCCGTCTGGCGAGCTTCGATGGCTCGATAATCTTCTATGCCGAATTTGGACGAAGTCGTGCGATAAAATTGCTGAAGAGGCAGGACGAAGTGCCAAAATAGCGGAAGAGATTTTTTACAATAGTCTTTTCTCTGACCCTGGGTTCTATCCTACAAACCTCACTGATCTTATTACTCGTTGTCCATCACTTAATGATTTTGCAGATGTGACATTTACCTTTGCTCCCAGCGACTCCTCCGGCTACACCATCACCACGCAGCATGCCAGATCAACAAGGACTTTCGTCTTTACCAGTTGGTAGATAACTCTCGCCGTCATCCCTCCAACGACCGCAAAAATCCCAACAACCGCTCCCTCCCGTCGCCGTCGAATTGCGAAAAGCGGATGCCGGCGCCGGGCAGGGCGCCGTGGGAGATGGCGTCGTCCGCGGTGACGACGTGGACGACCTGGCCGATCACGCGGATGTCGGCGTTGCCGTTGTTGAGCATGATGTGCATCGGGAGTTCCTCGCCCACCGGCGGTGGATTGTCCGTCACCACATACAGCCCGTTGCCGCCGATATTCTGCGTGTATTCCTGAATCAGCCGACGCACGTCGCCCAGGTTCACGGGAATCTGCAATTCCCGCCGCGCGTTGTCGCGACGCTCGTCGAAGCGTTCCAGCAGCTTCGAAACCATCCCCGCCAGCGACTCGTCGCCCTTGACAAGCAGTAGCCCCATCTCCGCCGGGTGATGGGGCGGCAGTGCCGGTTTGAGCATGCGGGTGCGCTTGACGATGGCCGCGCCGTCCACGACCCCCACGCCGGGCACCTCAATATGCAGAAAAATCGTCGTGCCTTCCGGGTAGACCTTGCGGGCGCGCAGCCGCAATCCGCCCTCGGAGACGTCGCGGATCACCCCCGGATGCTCCGGGCTCTGGTGGCCGAACTGGGCTTTGAGCTCCACCGGCGCCCGCTTGCCCTGTCGTTTGTCGGTCTGTCGTTTGTCGGTGTGCCGCTTGTCGGTCATCGACTCTCCTTTGGCCATCGCATTTCACGCATCGCAACACGAGCCCCGGTCGGAGGCGAGAATTGACATCGCCGCCGCAAGAGCCGGATCATGCCGCCATGAAGGCGCCGTTTCGAATCGCGATCCTGGCCTGCGTGGGCGTGCTCTTCGGCGCGCCGATTCCGCCGACCGTCGCCGAGCCGACCTATTCCGTGGACGCACAAAATCGCGACTTGGCGGATTTCTTGCGCCAAGTTTCTGATATCACCGGAAAAACAATCATACTTACACCCCAGGTGACTGGTCGTGTCAACCTGATCGTGACGAAAAAGATGACCGCTAACGAAGTTTGGGAGCTGACTCAGTCCGTTTTGGCCGTCAACGGCTACACCGCCGTCACGCAGGGCAACATCGTGACGATCGTCCCCGCGACGCAAGCCGCAACCAGCGGCGGTCCCGTCGTGGTCGGTCCGGCGACGTCGGATGACGACGGGGTCGCGACGCTCATCATCGACCTGACGCACGCCGCCCCCGAGTCCGTAGCCGCCGCGCTGCAACCCTTGCTCGGCGAAAACGGGCGGGCGAGCGCGGCGCCGGGACGGCGGGCCGTTGTCTTGGTGGACACCACGGCGAATCTGGCGCGCCTGCGCGGCGTCATTCGGCAGTTGGACCAACCCGACGGCGACCGCGAAGTCGTCGTCGTGCCTCTGACCTATGCCGACGCCTCCGCCGTGGCGGGCATCATGACCTTGCTGTTCGCGGAAAGCGGCGGCGTCGACGGCAAGGGCTGTCCGTGTCGGTTCATCGCGGTTGAACGCAGCAACACCGTCGTCATCCGCGTCCCCGGTCCGAATATCCGCGCGGCCAAGAAGCTGGCGCGACGCCTGGACCGTTCCGACGCCGAGGTCGAGATCGCCCGCCTGAAAGCCATGGACGCCGAGCAGGCACGAAAGCTGTTGCAATCATTGGCGCGATAAATTGTGAAAATGCTTTATCGGCTCGGTCGCAAAACCTTGAATTCCAACCGAAACGCCTCTCCGCTCGCTTGATGGGTTCGGAGAGGCCGTGCTATGGTCCGGCCCACTTGTGCACCCAAAGGCGGCGCATGGATACGATTCGAAAGACGCTGTACGAAAAGCTGGAATCCTACTGGTCCGAACCGGAGCCGGGGGGATTTCACGTTTGCTTTTCCGGCGGATTGGACTCGACGGCCGTCGCCTACATCATGGGTCGCAAGTACGCGGGGCCGATCCACCTGTACACGCTGCATCACGACTACGGCAGTCTGTTTATTGAACTCTCGCGCCGCCATGTGGTCGACCTGCAACGCATCTTCGGCGAGGACCGCGTCCACCACGTGATCTTCAACCAGACCGAAACCTTCAACCGCATCACGGCCAAGCACCTGCTCAAGGATTGGAAGCCCTACGGCGGCCATGTCATCTGGTGCCTGGGCTGCCATCTGTCCATGCTCACCCATTCGATCATCCGATGCCTGGAATACAATCTGCCGCGCAACTTCCTTTGCAGCAGCGTGGGCGGCGAGTACGCGGTGATGAGCATGCCGATCACCCGTCAGCGCATGGGCGAGATCTATTGGGAATACGGCATCGACTATCGCACGCCCCTGCTGGAAATGGAGATCGACAAGCGGGCCGAGCGCGCGCTGCTCGAGGACGCCGGCATGTGGGTGGGCTATCGCTTTCGCCGCGGTGTCCACGGGGTGCAGCCGATTTGCCTGCCGTGCCTGCAACATATCGGCGACGTCGTCTTCGACTGGCACACCGACTACGATCAGAGCGGCGTCGACCGCTACATTCACGACAAATCCACGGTCATCCGCGCCATCGTCGACGAATATTTCGCCGAAAAGGGCATGGATGTGGACGCGCTGATCGCCGCGAACAAAGCGATGCACACGCGCTCCGAACCGTTCAACCACCTGGCATAGAAATCCGGCATGGAAATGAAGAATTTATTTCGACGACTTTGCATTGTCATCCTAGCTGTTTTGATGACAGCCGCCGCGAACGACGCCCGCGCGGAAGCGCGCCTGGGAGTGGTCGTCAAAGGGCCGCGCGTCAATCCCGCGTACGTCGAACGCACGCAGGCGTGCCTCGCGAAGGTGCTGGACGGCAACATGGCCTATCCCGGCCGTGTGTTGGAGGAGATCGAGAAATCCGACGTCGCCTCGTTGCGAAAATTCGCGCGGAAAAACGACGTCCATACGGTCATGCTCGTCGAACTCATGCCGGGACAGGGCTACGAGAAGACGGTGCTGGTCCAGCGCATCGGCCTGGAAGGCGGCGACGAGGCGACGTTGTCCACGCTGGTCGACGGGAAATTCGGCGACACCTGCGACTGGGCGTTTATCCTGATGGTGCGTCACATGGTCGACCACATGTCCGAAACCGCCAAGCAGGCCATGCAGATCGGCGACGGGTTGCGCGACCAAGGGCTCGTCGACGAGGCGATCGCACGCTATCAACAGGCGGCGAATATTGATCTGAACAGCGCCCGTCCTTATATGCGAATATCGGATATCTATCGCGGTCGCGGCGAGATCCAAACGGCGATGGAATGGGCGCAAAAATCCCTCGAACTCAACCCTCGCGACCCGGATCCGTATCTGGCCGTGGGCGAGATGGCGATGCAGGCCGACCGTCGGGAGACGGCGATGGATTACTACCAACACGCCATCAGCATCGGCCTGCGCATTCCCGTTCTCTACGAAACCCTCGGCCGTTTGCAGGTCTGGTCGCGCATGGACGCGATCGGCGCTCAGAATCTCAAGGACGCCCTCGCGCTCAATCCATACAACTACAATGTCTACCCGCCGCTCATCGACGCGCTGGAGCGCGAGGAACACTACAACGAGGCGGTCGACTATCTGCTCGAATACAACAAGACCTATCCGTCGAAAGAAGCGGAGTATCGCGTCGTCTCCCTGCTCGAACGGGCGGAGGAATACGAGCGCGCCATTCCGACGTTGACCAAGATGGTCGCCGACGAACCGGGAAAAATGGAACTGCGGGAAAAACTCGCCCACGCCCAGGAAATGTCCGGTCGCCTGGACGACGCGCTGCAAACCTACGCCGCCATCCTCCAAGCCGATCCGATGCACGTGGACGCCAACCGGGGAGCCGGGCGCATTTCCTATCGCCGCAAGCAATACGCCAACGCCATCGTCTATCTACAGACCGCGCGGGCCAACGATCCCTACGACTCCGAGGCGATTCGCCTGGAAGGCACGGCGCGGGAATTGACCGGCGACATCGACGGCGCTTTGGAGAACTACGCCGACGCTCTCATGCGCGACAAGCAGGTGCAGGCGATCAACGTCCGGCGCTTTCTCATTCTCGCCAAAAAGCACGATCGCCTGACCTACGCGATCAACCTCGTGCAAAGCGCCCTGGACTACAAACAACTGCCCGCCCGACGCACCCTGGTCATGGCGTTGGGACAGCACTTGGTCAACGAAGGGGCGACCGACGACGCGATCATGCTTTACGAGGCGGCCTTGCCGCGCCTGGGCGATTTTGCGCCGCCGTCGCTGGCCCTGGGCGAGTTGTATTTGAAAAAAGGCGATATCCGGCAGGCGGACGAAAACTTCCGCCGCGCGATTCTGCTGACCGGCGACGCGCGATCGCCGTATTTCGCCGGATTGAAATTCAAGGATCTGGGCCGCTACGAGGATGCGCGGTTTTACCTGCGTCTGGCGTGGGGGCGGGATGACTCGAATCCGGCCGTCATGATCGCGCTGGCCGAGACCCTTTTCTGGACCGGCGAATTCGGCGACCTGGCGTTCCTATTCGCCCAGGGGGAAAAGCTCAGCGTCACTCCCGCGCAGGAAGAAATGCTGACGTTCATGCGCATCGTGTGGGGATGCAAGGACGGACAGGAAGCCTACGCTCGGCAGCTTTGGGGCTATTGGCAGCCTCGCCTGGAAGAGCGCGGCGGAGGCAGCCTGGACCTGTCCGATTGGGAGCCGTGGATCGCCAACAACTTCGCCGGCAATCAGCTTGCGTTCATTCAAAGTGTCGCGAAGGAATTTTCCGCCAAGGCGAGCGGCGCGCCCAAGGGGTAGGGCGATCTAGTTGGGCCGGGACGCGCGGGCTGACGACGTCTTCGCCGGTTTTTTCGCCGCACGCTCTTCGTCGCCGTCTCCCAGATAACCACCGGCCAGCCACGCCGAGATCAACGGATAGACCTCCGTCGCCGCGTCGGCGCCGATCAACGGCGTCAGGTGGCCGTACGCGCCGCGCTGGCCGTAGGGCTTGCCCAGCGCCACGAATTTTTTGACCTTCGACCCGGCCCGGTCAACCAATTCCTTGACCGTCTCCAGGCTGATGCCGTAGTCGTCCTCGCCGCCGATAGCCAGCAGGGGCGTGGTGATGTCGTCAAAGCCGACCAGCGTCTCGCCGCCTTCCGCGGGGATCGTCGTTTCGATGGACCAATGGGAAAATTCCTTGAGCAGGGTGACGGGCACGTCTTCGTTCAGATTGGCGGCCGAGCGGGTGTAATGGCCGGGCTTGAGGTTTTCGTTGCCGGTACGTCGCTGCAGGGGGGCGATCCATTCGTAGAGCGGCGCCATCGCCTGGGCAAGCCGACGCAGATACGACCGGGCATACCGCTCCACCGTCGAACGACTCGACAGCACCGGTTTGAATTCGTCGTGCTCCAGGCGCGCCGGGGTGCAGATCGCCGTGAGCGACGCGAATTTTGCGCCCAAGTCGCGCTGCGCCGCCGAATAGCCGAGCATACCGCCCATCGAGTGTCCCACCCAATGCACCGTCTTCGCGCCGGTGATCTCCAACACCGCGTCCACGGCTGTCGGCAGGTCGCGGGAAAGGTAGGTCTGGAGTGTCCAGTCGAAGCGGCGGCCGTCGGTGATCGGCGCCTTTTCCGAATCGCCCGCGCCGCGCAGATCCAGTAGGAAGACGTGGTGCCCTTCGCCCGCCAGATAACGCGCGAGCGACAGCCCCTCGGCGAAATCGAAGATGTGGTGATTGCCGCCCAGGCCGTGGCACATCAGCACCGGCGCGCCCTTGCGCTTTTTCCCGTCGGCCGGACGAAATTCATGCAGCGCGATGCGCCAGCCGTCAGACGTGGCCCGGTAGTGCATCACGTCGGCGCGGCGGTCGATGGCGAACAGACGGGAAACGACATACGCCGCCGCGGGCACGACACCCAACGCCGACACGGTAAAGACGATTATCCGAAGCCACTCCACCACCGCACCTCAAGTCGCCGCGATAAATCATGCCGCGAAAAATGAAATCGACGGAGTTTAGCACCCCCGGATGGGCTGTCAAATCCGTCGGGAATCGAACGAAAAAAAGATGGGCCGCCGATCAATTCTCCGTTGACCGGCCCGGTGTGCGTTGATAATTTTCGGGAAGTTCCGCGGGACGCGAACCGTCGCACTGACGCGGAAGGTTTGACGAATCCGGGACTTGGACGACGATGAAAGTTATTTTGAGTTGGTCCGGCCAGCGGGGGCAAGCGGTTGCCCGCCTGCTCAGCGAATGGATCGGCCAGATCGTCCCCGCCATCGAGACCATGGTCTCCGCCAAGGAAGTCATGCGCACCAACGAATGGTCCGAGGAAAACTCGGACGAATGGTGGGACGACTACGTGGGCGTCTCGTGCGCCAACTACCACCGGGGTTTTTACGCGTGGACGCCTTACGGCGATTGGAACGACCAGGACGGCGACGACGATTTCGACGGCTTCGACGCCCTGGCGGACCTGATGGAGCGGTCGTTTGACGATGTGCCCCTGGAGGCGATCGAGGATCTGGACCGCGAGACTCTGTGGGATATTTTGGAGACGATCAGCTTCGCCGCCGGTCACGACCAGGCCGAACTCGACTCGACGAAAAAGCGCTTCGAAAAAATCTGGCCCCAGTTCTACCAGCAGTTCGTCCAGCTTCTTAAGGATTTCGACGAAGCCGAGGACGCGATGATCGAGCAATCGCGCATGGCGCGCTACGATCTGCCCAAGCTGCTGATGGACATGGAGGAAGGCGAGACGATTCCGCTGTGGCTGGAGTTGCAACTGCCCGAGCAGTCGATCCTCAACATCCAGCAGCTCTCCGGCGCGCTCAAGAACTACTACAAGATGAAGCTGCATCAGCGCCTGGTCGAACGCTCCGAACGCATCATCCAGAAGCGCATGGCCTCCCGCGCCGCGTTCCTCAAGCGCCGATTGCTCGGCGGAGAAGAATAACTCTCTCGATTCTCCCGAATCGCCAAGCCGGGAAAACGGGCGACGTCGTTCGGCGTCGCCCGTTGGCGTTGATCGGCCGTCCTATTTGCCGTACTTCCCGAGGCGGAAAAACGCGCACTCGCAGGTTTCCATCGCGTCCTTGCTCTTGATATCGAATCCGGCCGTCTTGAACTGTTGGCCCATCTCGTCGACAGCCTCGTCGAGCAACGGCGGGTCGATCTCGCGGAAGGTGTGCGCGGGTTTCCCGGCGATGTAGATGTTTTGGTAGACGTACACCTCGCCGTCGGGCTTGAGCGCGCGACCCACGGTTGTCAGGCATTGGCGCGCGATATTGAGCTTGTACGGTTCCTTGACCAGCGACGGCACGAAAAAGTGCGCATTGATCAAAATCCCCAGGTCGATCGAATCGGCGGGCAGCTTCACATCCTCATACTCCGAATGCACCCACTCGATCTTCCCGGCGCTCTCCGGGAAATAGCGTTCGAGGATGGCTTTCCCCAGCTCGATGGACGGCTCGTCCGTATCCACCGCGTAGATTTTCTTGAACGGCATCTTGTGGAGCAGGAGGTAGACCTCCAACGCGCCGGTCCCCGCCCCGATGTCGGCGATGACGCTGTTTTCGTTGATCGGCAGACGTTCGAGTTCCGGGTTGTCAAAAACGGACGACGAAAAGAACTTCGGCAGATCCTCGGCCGTCGTCACCTTCTCCTCGACCAGCTTCATGACCTCGGCTGCCGGACGACCGGCCATGCCTCCCGGGCCGGACGGGATGATGCGATTCGGGTCCGCGGTGGGCAGATCCGACGGGGTCGGCTTGGGTTTTTCGGCCTCCGGAGGTGGAGGAGGGGTTTCGTGGCCGGCCTCGGCCATGGTCGCCGGTCCGGTATCGTCGGCCGGTGCCGGAGCGCTGTCGTTCTTCGTGCATCCGGCGAAGAGAATCATCGCCGCCGCCAGCATCCCCAAAGCGATGCCGACCATCAGTCTCGTCCGCTTCGTCCCGTCTCTCCCGGCCATGGTCATGCCCTCAACAAAGAAATTCATATTTCGGCAAAATAGCACCTTCTCGGCATTCCTCAATATCGGACGTCATCGGTCGCCCGCCGGTTCCGATTCGACGATTTATGTCATCAGCCACCTTGTTTTCCCGTCGGGCCCCGGTTAGAAGATAGCGTTGCATTTTCGCGCGCTTGAGAGGGACGTCGATGGCCTCGACCGCCGCCACCATGGATGCCGAGTTGATCGCCCAGGCCCAGGCCTTGGTGGATCGCATGCGTCCGAGGGAAATGGCGCGGGCGGGGATGATGTTTCCCGGCGAGGAATTCGTGCCCGTCGTGTCCTATCCGGACTTGACCATGTACCCCGAGGCCGAGCCCGACGCCCTCTTAAGTTCCGCCGAGCATCGCGCCGACAGCCCCACCGCCGCGTACGTGCACATTCCCTTTTGCGCCAACCGCTGCGCCTTTTGCCATTGGGTGCTCACGGCCAATGCGCCGACCGATCGCGTCGATGCTTACCTGGACGTTCTGGCCAAGGAGATGGATCTGGCGACGCGCTTTCGCGGCCAGGATCGCATCCCGGTCAACACGGCTCTCTTCGGCGGCGGCACGCCCAGCTATCTGACGCCTCGCCAACTCGAACGGGTGATGAACGACTTCGTGCGCCACTTCGATCTGTCCGCGTGCGACCAATTCAGCTTCGAGGCCGAACCGGCGTCCCTGCTGGGTGACGAAGGCGCGGCCAAGCTGCGCATCCTTAAGGACTATGGGGTGCATCGGATTAGTTTGGGCGTGCAGAGCTTCGACCCGGCGGTCCTCAAAATCATGGCCCGCCCTCATGATCGGAACGAGGCTTTGGAGGCGATCGCGGCCATCAAGAACGCCGGGTTCGAATCCACATCCATCGACCTGATCTACGGCTACCCCGAGCAGTCGGTGCAAAGCTGGATCGAGACGATGCGCACCGCGGTCGCGTCCGGCGCCGACGCGTGGCACCTTTACCGCCTGCGCATCCGTCGTTACGGCGAAAAGCAGGGCGTCATCCTGCGCCAGTTCCACGACCGCCCCGACGCCTTTCCCGAGGTGGACCGCATCCGCCTGATGAAGGCGCTGGGTTACGTCATCTCCGAAAACTTCGGCTACAAGCAGCACTTCTCGCGCATCTTCGCGACGGACAAGCGGCATATCTCCGGCTACATGGTTGACTACGCCACGCGCATGACCGACGTGATCGGCCTGGGCCCGTCGTCCTGGTCGAACCACTACCGCACCTTCACGCAGAACCTGGGCGCGGATTTCGCGGCCTATGAGCAGAGCGTCAAGGACGGCCGTCTGCCGATTTTCAAGGGCATCTACCGCGATGACGAGACGGAGATGCGCCGCTGCTTCATCTCACCGCTCAAGCACGACCGCGTATACAAGGCCGCCTTCAAGGCACGCACCGGCGTGGAGGTGCTGGATCACTACGGCGCGGAGATCGAGCGCCTCGCGCCCCTGGGCCTGATCGACCAGGACGACGAATCCATCTTCATGACCGAGCGCGGCCGCTTTTTCGGCGACGAAGTCGCCATGCAGTTCTTCCAGCGCCGCTTCCTGCCCGTCCCCGACTTCGCCCACGATTTGATGCCAGCATAAGTCCCGCCTAATTACTTCATGTGCTAAAAAACGATGGATTAGGCGTGTTATTTTCTCACAAAATATTTAAAAAACTGTTTTACTTGGGCAATGTTCTGACCAAGCGAATCCCTATAAGGCCTCGAGTGTCACGGCTTGGGTTTGTGCCCCGATTTGCATTACGACAAGGTGCATGTCCACTACCAACACTTCCCCCACGACTGCTTACATAAGGAGCGTCTATAACGCCCTCAGGGTCTTCGACATCTCCAGGGTAGGAACCATAGCCGTCCCATACCCATTCTTTTACATTTCCAGTAATGTCATATAAACCCCAGGCGTTGGGCTCTTTCTGGCCAACGGGTTCTGTCGACCTACCAAACCCATTAGGCTCAATATTTGGGGTATTCCCGCAATACCATGCAATTTTTTCTAGGTTGATATCTAAAGGAGGACTGCAATTTCCTACCGATGTACTTATAGGGCCACTGTAAAACGCAGACGTCGTCCCAGCTCTTGCCGCATACTCCCATTCTGATTCAGTCGGTAGTCGGAAACCTTCGCATTCATAAACTGATGTTACCCCGTGTAGGCTATATTTTGTCGCTTTGATTCCCCCTTTGAGTTTACTCATGCATTCCATGTAGTTTGCGCCAACATAGCTGTTATCTTGGCAGTAAGTACTCCATAAAATGTAGCATGGAGTTAATCCTTCTGCCAAGGAGAATTGATTGGCATAAGCAAGGGCGTCATACCAAGACACCATTTCGACGGGGCAATTGTCTCCGCAATCGGGCAAGACATAGGGTGGACAATGTTCGAATTCATTTCCGTTTGGGCCAAAACAGCTAGGATTCCAACCGTCCATGATCGCTTCAAATTCAGCTTGCGTTGTTTCATAAACGCTCATTTCAAAATCATTTGTTAGCGTTACGTAATGCTGAGTTTCGTTCGAATCGCGATAAGGTTCGTCTCTAGGGCTGCCCATTGTAAAGCTGCCATTAGGGACGAGTGTGTATCCTGGTGTTGGTTGACCATTCCACGTTGTCGTAGTGGTTGTGGTGGTGACAATGGTCGTGGTCGTCGTGGTCGTCGTGGTCGTCGTGGTCGTCGTGGTCGTCGTGGTCATCGTGGTCATCGTGGTCATCGTGGTCGTTGTTGTCGTCGCAAACGTTGTCGACGTTGGGAGGAAAGTGGTTGTAGTGGTGGCGATAGTGGTTGTCGTCGTTGTCGAAGTGAAGGTCGTCGTAGTGGTCGAATTCGTCAATATTGTGGTTGTCGTAGTCGAGGTGGCTGTGGTCGTTGTTGTTGAGACTTCGTCGTCACTGTCGGAATTGGTAGCCCTATCGTCGTCGTCCTCGCCTCCGCCACCGCACGCAATAGCGAAAAGGAAGAAAAGCAGAGATACTGTCCATAACAACAAGGTGAGACGCGATTTCATTTGCAAACACCCTTCCGCAGTGCCGTTTCTAAGCATTGCGACGAACGAAAAATAATTCGAGAAAGTGAGGACGTCATTTAGTATAAGAGAAATATCGAACCCTGGGCAATAGGTTTTCCTTCGGCTGATTGTTGCGCGAGTTAGTCTAACTCGCCATCAGCAGCCCCACGCCCGCGACCGCGATCACGGCGCCGAGGACGGCGCGGCGGGTGACTTTTTCGTGCATCAGGAGGGCGACGAGGGGGAGGATGAAGATCGGGCTGGTGGACGACAGGATCGCGGCGCGGGACGTACTCGTGTAATGCAGCGCTTCGAGCGCGAACCACATCCCCAGGAACGTGCCGATGAACGACGCCACCACCAGCACCGTCAGCGAACGAAGATGCCAAAACGGCCGCAGCCAGTCGGCCACCTGCCGCCGCGCCGATCCGATGATCACCAGATAGGCCACGCCGAAGAGCATGCGCACGAACAGCGCGTCCATCGGCTTGACGCCCTCGAGTCCCAGCTTGGACAGCAGATACCCCGCCGCCTCGCAGACAATGAAGAGCATCGCCAGCGCGATACCGCCCCGTTTGACGTGGGCGAGGGTGTCCTCGGGCAGGCGCTCGAACATCACCCACGTCACGCCGCCGACGCACAGCACCGCGCCGACCGCGTCGCTGGGGGTGAGCATTTCGCCCAGGAAGACCATGGCCGCCAACGTCGTCGCCACCGGAATCAGCGCTGTCATCAGCAGCGCCCGGCGGGGGCCCAGGCGGATCAGCGCGCCGAAGTAGACCGTGTCGCCCACGCCGATGCCGATGATGCCGCTGGCGCCCAGCAACAGCCAGCTTCGCAGGCTCGGGACGGTGAAGGGCGTGAACGAAAACACCGCCAGGATGCACACCAACCCGACCAAACCCTTCGCCAGGTTCATCCCCACCGGCGCGACGCGGTCGCCCAGCCGACGCCAGAAGATCGACGCGACCGCCCAAACCGCCGCCGCCCCCAGCGCGTACGAACCGCCGACAAAATCGTCCGCCGAAAGCGTGAAATCCACAAATCGACCCTTCCCGGTGTAGGAAAAACCCTGAGTCAGCCCCGGGGTTAACCCCTATCTTGTTGTTTTTTCAACACTTTTATCGACTTCGTTCAAGTTTTTTCGTTGATCTGAACGTTGGTCCGTCCGATACAAATTAGACCGTATCGGTAAGTTAGGGCTAGGGCAGCCCATATGGGGGACGGGATGACGAAGACGGCAGGGCACGACGAATCGTCTCATTTTGACGTGGTGGTCGTCGGGGCGGGTCCGGCGGGGCAAAGGGCCGCGATGCAGGCCTCTCGCCTGGGGGCGCACGTCGCCCTGATCGAACGTCGCCGTCTGATCGGCGGCACCTACCTGCATGCCGGAACCATTCCCAGCAAAATCCTCCGCGAAGTCGCCATGGGCATCGCCCGCCGTCGCCGGTCCCTTTACCTCGCCGAGGCCGACCCGACCTCCGACCTGGACCTGGACGATCTGGACAAGCGTATCTCCCAGGTTCTGGCGCGGGAAGTGCGCCTGCTGCGCGAACAGCTCGAAGCCGAACACATCACCCTCATCCACGGCGACGCGCGTCTGGTCGGCCCCGGAGAGTTGCATCTGACCGACTTGGACGGCGAGGGCGGCGGCGAAATGACCGTCACCGGCCGGAAAATCATCCTCGCCGCCGGCACCAAGCCCCGTCAGGTTCCCGGCATCCAGGTCGACCATCAGGCAATCTTTGATTCCGAATTCATCTTTTCGCCCAAGCGTCGATGCAAGACCGTCCCCCGGTCGCTGATCGTGCTGGGGGCCGGAACAATCGGCAGCGAATACGCCGGCACCTTTGCCGCCATCGGTTGCCGTGTCACCATCGTCGAGCCCCGGCGCGAATTCTTTCCCTATCTGGATTCGGATATCTCCGCCAGCCTGCGCGCCCGCATGAGCAAGGACGGCGTGGAATTTCGTCTGCAAACCCGCTTTACCAAGGTCGAACGTGTCGACGATTTTCTCGCTCGGGTCACGCTCGAATCGGGCGAGGCGCTTGAAGCGGACGCCGTGCTCGTCGCCCTGGGCCGCACGCCGTGCGTGGAGGAATTGGGCCTCAAGGACATCGGCATGGAGTTGGCGCCCGGCGACGTGATCCGCGTCGACGATCAGTTCCGCACCAGCATCCCCGGCGTGTACGCCGCCGGCGACGTCATCGGCTTCCCGTGCCTGGCCTCCATCAGTGCCGAGCAGGGCCGCCGCGCCGCCAGCTTCGCCATGGGCAAGGAGATGCCGACGCGCGTCAATCCCCATCCCTTCTCGATCTACACCATCCCGGAAGTCTCCATGATCGGCCGCACCGAGCAGGAGTTGGTCGCCGAGGGCGTCAAATTCGCGAAGGGCATCGCCTATTATCGCGAGCTGCCCAAGGCATCCATTTCCGGCGACGACTTCGGCGCGGTCAAGCTGCTGTTCGATCCGGATACGGGCTCGCTGCTGGGGGTGCATATCATCGGCGAGCAGGCCAGCGAGCTGGTGCATCTCGGGCAGGCGGTCATGGGTGTGGGCACGATCGATTATTTCATCGACAACGTCTTCAGCTATCCGACCCTCGCCGAGGCCTACCGCATCGCGGCCCTCAACGGCTTGCGAGGTCTGCGCTCCGAGGCGGAACAGGATCCCATTGATTTGGATTCGGTGCTGCCCCTCGACCTGGCCATGTCCTAAACCGCCACGCCGAGGCACTTCGCTTCCCCAACAAGATCGAACAAAAAACGACCGCCGAAAAACGGCGGTCGCTGTCATTTTGCGCGGGCATACGCCGGATCAGCGGGCGATGGTCCGAGGAATCGCCATGCTGAAATTTATCGAATGCGCGGCTCAGATGTCGGGTGCGTCGTGCCGGCGTAGGAACAAGGCGACGGCCAGGGCGGCGGCCAGGACGCCGGAGACGGCCATGTAGGCCTTGGCGAGCCCCGGCCAATCGGCGAAGGTGCCGCGCATCGCGGCCAGGGCGACCAGCATCGCCGCCGACCCGTTGCTCACCACCCCCATCCAAACGGCCCCCGCCGCCGAACGCCCCCGGGACAATTCCACCACGCCGCTTCCATACCCGACGCACAGCGCCAGGTAGGCCGCGCCGAGCAGCCGGACGAACAGGAACGGTTCGGGGATCGGAAAACCGAGCAGGGCGAAGACGGATTTGGGCAGGAACAGCATGGGACCGGCCCAGATCGCGACCGTGACCGCCAGCTTGAAGCGCAACACGTTTTGCAGCGTGAAGGCTCCATGGGAGGTTTGGGGTAGGGCATACGTCGCGGACATGGGGGGAGAATACCACGAAAAAGAGCCGACGCGACCGCCGGCTCTCTCTATCGTCGAATTTTTTCGGTCGATCATTTCGCGACTAGCAGCCGCACCCGCCGCTGTCGCCGTCGTCGTCATCGCCCTTGGCGCTCAGGCCGGTCGGGTCGCTCGTGTCGTCGTCACTGTCGTCGTCGCTGTCGTCATCGGCCACGGAATCGTCATCGCTGTCGTCATCGACCACCGTGTCGTCGTCGACGACCGTATCGTCATCGTCGTCGACCGTCGTGTCGTCGTCCCCGGTGTCGTCATCCGACGTGTCATCGTCAACCACGTCGTCATCCCCGGTATCGTCGTCATCATCATCATCATCGTCGCCGCCGGACTGCGTCGTGGTGGTGGTTGAAACCGGTACGGTCGTGGTGGTGCTGCTCGAAGGCATCGTCGTCGACGTGGTGGTGCAGGTGGTGAGCGTGTAGACCTTGTTGACGTTGAATTCGTGGGGCGGGACGTCGCCGACCGTGTCGCCGAAAATGGCGAAGCGGACGTTAAGCTGGTTGCCCACCACCGCGTCGGCTTCAAACAGATAGACCTCGCCGTCCAGGATGCCGCCGCCGAAGCCGCCGCCGTCCTTGGCAAAATCCCAGTCCACCGTGTCGCTGTCGATCGTGATGTCCCAGTCACCGGCCACCGAATCGGGGCCGACGGGGTCGTAGCCGATCAGCGGCGTCCAGTCGAATCCGAACGTCATATTCGCGCCGGCGATGGCTTCCTCGTCCGCGGAGTAATCGACTTCGAAGGAAAATCGCTGCGTCTCGCCGGGGATGACGCACGAGGGCCCCACCACGGTGATGATCGTGTCGTCCTTGATCTCGGCCGCGGCCGCGGTCGGAATCAAAACCAGGATCGTCAATGCCGCCAACCAGCGCGTCATGTCCTCGCTCCGTCGGTCGCGCCAAGGACGGCGTCGGACCGCGTTAGGGGTGCCGCGACATCTTTTGATGTCGTCATAAAGTTCGGCCCGGGAGTCGAACTTCTTAAGCACCGGCCCGCGGTCAGATCACGAATTTTTCGGAGGAATTTCGGCGCCCTGTCAGCAGCCGCACCCGCATCCGCCGTCGTCGTCGTCATCGTCGGACGAAGAACCGGAGTCATTGGTGTTGGCGGGAGCTTCGGTCGTATCGTCGTCCGTTTCGCTGCTGTCGTCGTCGGGGAAGATGTCATCCGTGTCGTCGTCGGTCACGTCGTCATCGACGGTGTCGTCGTCGGTCGTGTCATCGTCGGACGTGTCGTCATCCGACGTATCGTCATCGGACGTGTCGTCGTCATCGTCATCGCCCGGCGTCGTGGTGGTCGTCGTGGACACAACGGTTGTGGTGGTCGTCGCGGGCACGGTCGACGTCGTGGTGACGGGCGTTGTCGTCGTCGTGGTCGGCGGTGAGGTGGTGGTCGTCGTCGAGGATGTCGTCGTGCTGGACGTGGTCGTGGTGGTCGTTGCGTCCACGGTCGATGTCGTGGACGAGCCGGTGGTGGACGTGGTCGTGGACGGACCGGTCGTACTGGTGGTGCTCGAAGCGCCGGTTGTGGAGGTGGTGCTGGTGGTCGTGGTGGTGGTGGTGCAAATGGAGTAGGTGTGCTCGGCGCCGAGTTCGTGGGGAGGCAGATCGCCGGCCGTGTCGCCGAAAATCCAGAACTCCACGCTCAGATCTTCCTCGCCGACCAAAACATCCAGGCTGAAGGTCGCCGTGTCGCCGCTGCGGATGCCGCCGCCGTCCCGGCCGTCCTCGCGGAAGAATTCCCAGTCGAAGATATGCTCGACCGGCTCATTCGTCTCCCAGGCGCCGGGAATGGTTTCCGGCGTCTCGGGGGGATAGCCCTCGACAATGTCCCAGTCGTAACCGGTTTGATAGTAGGCGTAGATGACGGTTTCGAAGTCGGCGACGTAATCCAAACGCACTTCGACCGTCGTTTCCTCGCCCGGCGTCACGCACTCCGGCGCCGAGAAGGTGATGACCGTTTCCTCGTTGATGGCCGCTTCGGTCGAGACCGGCGCCAAAACCCGGATCGCAAGCAACGCCGCCGTCACCCAACGCATGGCATCCCCCATACGAAATGCAGGAATGTAAGTCCGCCCCGCGTCGCGTGCCTCGCGACCGGCGGACTAGAACGAACAACCGCCTTCGTCGCGGTCGTCGTCGTCTCCAAACGGGTTCCCGTCGCAGGTGCAACCGTCGTCATCGTCACCGGCGGTGCCGCCGTCGTCGTCGGTCTCCCAGGCGTCCGGATCGCAAAGCTCGAAGGTAAACTGCGTCGGGCCGATTTGATGAGGTTCCTCGGCGGTGAACACGTCGCCGAAGACGGTGAACCACAGGGAGTTATCCGTGGGCACGTCGCCGGTGGTGGCGGTGATGGCGAAGCTGGCCGTCTCTCCGGTCAGGACGCCGCCCCGGCCCGATTCCTCGGGCGCTTCAAACTGCCAGATCACGACATTGGGCACGGTGTTGGTCGAGTTCCATTCGCCGGCCATGGTCATGTCGCCGTCGGGATCTTCGATTTCCTCGACGGTCCAGAAGTCGCCGACCTGAAGCTGGGCCTGGCTGATCGCCTCGTCGTCGCCTTGGTATTGGATGGTCACTTCAAATCGATATTCCGTATTCGGATCCAGGCATTCGGGTTCCTCCACGACGATCGAGGATTCCTCCGAGTCCATGAACGCCCAAGCCGTCGGCGTGAACATCCCCACGACGACCAGCGCCAGGATCATCACCCCGGCCTGCGCGGACCATTCCCAACGCATACACACCCTCCTCATTGACCATCCGTCATTGTTCATCGCGACGCCGCCATCCGCGGCGCGGTATCTTCGGGCCGATAAGCCCGACGACGAAAACAGGAAATCTTTCATCAGCATAGCGCGAATGACCCCACGATACCAAGACTTTTCGCGGGCTTGGCGCTTTAGGGCGAGGAATTTTCTTCAGCGTTTGCCGATACCGTTTGGCCGGTACGGGGGAATTGAGGAATTTGACGAGGTTCGATGGGCAAAAGTCTCAAAATTTCGTTGACTTTCAGGGGGAGGGGGTCGATAATTGTTCCTCGAAAAAGTGCCAGGCCGCTTCTAATTTTTGAATTTCATCTTCACTGCGTCCCGCGTTAGAAATGTTCATGCTTCGGTTGCTGAACCCGGGAGACGTTCGACTGACACGCCGCCTGCCGCGCCTTATCCCCATGCTGGTCATGACCGTGCTTGCCTTGTCGGTCATGTCGACGGTCTCCTTCGCGTCGACGCTGATCTATTACGACGGCGACGACGAAGATCCGATGGGCCTGCTGCATGCCAATATGCTGCTGAACCTGGCCGGGCATTTCGACGAAGACGTGGATATTCGCGACGTTGCGGACTTTGACGCGTCTCAAATGGACGACTACGACCATTTCTTCTACATCGGCATCATCTGGGAAAACGCGCCCCAGGCGTTCATCGACGAAATCGCGACGAACGAACGCCATATCCTCTGGATCGACGCGAATCTGCATCAGTTGACCGACGCGATGGAGGACAATCCCTTCGGTTTCCGCATCGGCGAATGGACCGAGGGCGACGGCTTCGACACGTTGGAATACAAAGGCCGGCAACTCGAACGCCGCGAAGACGCTTCCTTCACGCATGTCGAGATCACCGGTTCGCCGGAGGTCTATTCCTGGATCACCGACGGCGTCGACGAAGAGCCGGAATTCCTCTGCGGAGGCAATCTTTGCTATCTAGCGGAAAATCCGTTCTTTTTCGTCGGCATCGACGACCGGCCGTGGGTTTTCGCCGATTTGCTGCATGAATTCTACGACACGACCACGCCCGAGCGACGCACGGCGATGCTGCGTTTCGAGGATTTGTCCGCGGGCAATTTCTACCCGGAAAAACTGCGTCACCTGGGCGATGAACTGGCGGCGCGGGGCGTGAAATTCGGCCTGTCGGTCATCCCGATCTTCAAGGACCCGCTGGGCGTCATCTCCGAGCCGGGCACGGAAATCCACATGAGCGACGACCCGGTCTTCATCGACACACTGCAATACCTCATCGACTCGGGCGCCACGCTGCTCATCCACGGCCTGACGCACCAGCACGGCGACGGCTTGACGGGCATCGACTATGAATTCGTCGAGCCCACGGAGTTGGGCGACGGGGAATATCTGCTGCCGGTTCCCGAGGATTCGGAGGCGTTCGTGCGCGGGCGCATCGAGGAGGCTTTGGCCGAGTTCGAAAAATTCGGCTGGCGGCCCCGCATCTGGGTGACGCCCCATTACGGCGCGTCTCACGGCGCGTATAAAGTCTTTTCCGAATATTTCGATAACTATTGGGAAAGACCGGTGATTTTCGCCTTGGATCCGGACGCGCCGGGTGTTTTCGGCGACTACGTCCGGCAGCTTTCCCAGGCGTTGCCCTATTTCACGTCGGTCAGCGCGGCCGGCATGGGGGCCATGCCCGAATCCCTGGGGTACATCGATCCTTGGGAGACCGAGGAGGATCTGTCGGTGGCGGCGTTGCTCAAGCGGGCCGAGAGCCTGAGCATCGTGCGCGACGGGGTGGCGGCGTTCTACTACCACCCGAACTATGTGGAGGAAAGCGACCTCCTTTTTGTGGTCGATCAATTATTGGATAAAGGCTATACTTTCGTCGGTCCGGACGAATTTCTCTTTGATGATGCAGGTGACTGCGAGTCGGGGGATTGCGCCGACGATGACGATGACGACGGGGACGAAAACCCGTCGGGAGACGATTCGGACAACGCGGATGATGATGGTGATGAAGGATGCGGCTGTTAGCCGCGGATGATTCGCCGGGAGGAATGAGAAATGCGAGTAATGAAATGCCTGGGATGTGTATTGGTCGTGCTCTTGATGGCCGCCCCCGCCATGGCCGCCACGGCGATCTACTACGACGCCGACGATGACGACTACGGCCTGCTCTCGGCCAACCTGACGTACAATCTGGCGGCCCATTTCGAGACGGAGATCGACGTGATCGACATCGCGTCCTATTCGTCCGGCGACTTGGACGATTACGACTACGCGATGTACATCGGCATCATCTGGGAAAATGTGCCCCAGGCGTTCATGGCCGATATCGTCGGCGCCGACACCAAGGTCCTGTGGATCGGCGGTAATCTGCCGTTCTTCACCGACTACCTGGGCGGCAGCGGCTCCTACGGTTTCCAAGGCGGCGACTACAACGATTCGGACAGCGACCAGGATCAGATCACTTATAAGAGCCGGGACATGGAACGCGCCGGCGGCGACCTGTCCTTCTTTGAAGTGACCGTCACCGGATCGCCGACGATTTATTCGACCATCACGTCCTCCAGCGACGGCGACAGCTACCCCCACTTCCTGTGCTCGGGCAACCTCTGCTATCTGGCCGAGCAGCCCCAGCTTTTCGAGGGCTCCGACGACCGCATGCTGGTTTTCGCCGACCTGCTGCATGAGTTCTACGGAACCGACGTGACCACCAATCAGCAGGCGCTGATCCGCTTTTACGAAGTGGCGCCGGGCTACAACGACATCGACAATATGAAGGACCTGCTCGCCGACCTGGACGGCTGGGACGTGCCGCTGAACTTCGCGGTGGTGCCGGTCTTCAAGGATCCCCAAGGCTGGCTGGGCGAGCCCACCGACGGCGTGACCCTCGACGACGACCCGGCGCTGGTGGCGTTGCTCAAGCAGCAGGTCGCCAAGGGCGCCACCATCACGCAGCTCGGCTACACGCACCAGCTCGACTATGACGACGGCGCCACCGGCGACACCGAGTTCGTGCTCAACGGCGACGGCGTGCCGCTGCCTTACGACACGGCCAATTGGGCCAAGGGGCGCGTGGAAGCGGGGCTGGCCGAACTGAACAAGCACGGCTTGACGCCCGATTTCTGGGAGACGCCGTGGCATATGGCGTCTCAGGGCGACTACTCGGTCTTCGCCGATTACTTCGACTATTTCATGGACCAGCCGATGGTCTTCCCGTACCCGATCGACGGCGCGCCGGTCTTCGGCCAGCCGGGCGTCGAGGATTGGTACACCCAGAAGGTGCCGTACGGCACGTGGACCAGCACCGCCGGCATGGGCATCGCTCCGGGCAACGCGGGATGCATCTTCCCCGGCCAGGACGACTATGACGTGGAAAACGCCATCCGCAACGCCGAGCGCTTCTCCATCATCCGCGACGCGGTGATTTCGTTCTGCATCTATAGCAATCTGCCCGAGGAAGAACTGGGCGATCTGGTCGAAGGCGTCGAGGGCGAGGGCTACACCTTCGTCAAACCGGAGCAGACGCTGCCCGGTTTTGTCGGCGACGACGACGATGACGACGACACGGGTGACGATGACACCGGCGATGACGATACCGGTGACGATGACGACGACGACACGGGCGACGATGACACGTCGGATGACGACGATGACGACGACACCGGCGACGACGACACGTCGGATGACGACGATTCGGTGGACGACGACAGCACCGATGACGACAGCGGCGACGATGACGACGACGATTCGGGTGACGATGACTCGGGTGACGACGACACGTCCACGCCGGGGGATGACGACGATGACGATGACAGCGGCGCCTGCGGCTGCTGACGCACAAATTCTTGGGTCGTGAAATCGAGGGCCGGCGCTTTGACTTGAAGCGCCGGTCCTTTTGCTTATTGTAGGGGCGATTCGACCATCGTGACGGGAGGCCCCCTATGCCCGCGTTCGCCGGCGCGCCGATTTTTTCCTATTCTTTTTCCTCCGCCGATTTTGCCCGACGCCTTGCGGTCCTGTTGATCGCGATTCTCGTGGCCGGTGCAGCTCGGCCCACGTCCGCGGCCGCGGGAGAGGACGCCTCGGCCATCCTGGCCACCCTCAACGCCCAACGCAAAATCGCCCATCAGCCCATCGAGGGACCGCCCGAGGCGTTGGACGCCTTTTATGCCGCCCTGTCGCGAACCGCCGCGAAAAAGCCCGGCGCCCTGACGCGGGTGTGCCACTTCGGCGATTCCACCGTGGAGATGGACCTGGTGCCCGGCCCCATCCGCCGCCTGCTGGCCAAGGACTGGGGCGACGGCGGACGCGGATTCCTGCTGCTGGCCCGGCCTCGGCCCTGGTATCGACCCTACGACGTGGAATACGACCCGTCGGCCAAGTGGATCACCGTCGATCCCGGGCAGCCCGGAGGCATACGCCGCTTCGGCCTGGGCGGAGGGTTGTGCGAGGCCTACAAGGACGGCGCCAAGACCGAGATCGAGCCGGTCAAGGACGGCCCGGTGGGCACGGCGTTTTCCCGCGTGGAAATCCTCTACCCCGTCCGGCCCGACAGCGGCGATATGATCGTCGAGATCGACGGCGACAAAAAAGGCACCATTCACGGCGCCGGATCGCCGGCCAAGGACGCGTTCGTCGAGGTGCGGGTGCCCGACGGGCGCTACGAGATCGAAGTGACCGCGCCCAAGAAAGGCACCAAGGCCTACGGCATTATCATGGAGCGGGACGGGCCGGGCATCGTTTACGACCATCTGGGCGTCAACGGCTCGGGCGTGCCCACGTACCTGTCCATCGACAAGGACCATTGGGAAGCCCAACTCCGGCATCGCGATCCGGACCTGGTGGTGATCGCCCTGGGCACCAACGACGTCTACCCGGATCTGGATCTGGAGTCCTACAAAAAGCAGATGGCCCAGCTCATCCACCGGGCCAAGGAGGCCGTGCCCGGCGCGGCGGTGTTGTGGATGGCGCCTTTGGACCGGGCCACCAAGCAAGGTTCGGCCCTGGTTTCCAACCCCATGATGCCCCGCCTGATCGCCGCCCAGCGGGAGGTGGCGTTGGCGGAGAAAGTCGCGTTTTGGAGTTGCTTTGACGCCATGGGCGGGGAGGGGTCGATGGGACGTTGGTTCAACTCCAAGCCCCGCCTGGGCGCCGGCGACCTGTTCCATCCGACCAAGGAAGGCGGCGAGGTCCTGGGCGAGAATTTCTATTCCGCGTTGATGAAGGGCTTCGGCGAATACCTGACGAAAAACGGCGTCGCTCCAGCGCCCCGGCCCAAACCCGAGGATCCGTTGTCCAAGGAGACGCTGCAGTGACGCACGCTGCAGTGACGCCCGCTGTAGTGATGCCCGCTGCAGTGATCGGGGCCGGAGTTCCACGCCGATGAGCGACAACGAGCCGCGCCCCGCGCCGTCGGTGGCCAAATCCGGCCTGCCGGTTCGCGCGTTTACGAGCGCCAAGACCTGGGAGACGTGGCTGTCGAAAAATCACGACAAGTCGCCGGGCCTGTGGCTGAAATTCGCCAAGAAGGACTCGGGGGCCAAGTCGGTCGCGAAGACGGACGCCATTGATATCGCATTGGCGTGGGGGTGGATCGACGGGCATCTGAGCGGTTACGACGACGCGTGGTTTCTGACCAAATTCACGCCACGGCGCGCCAAGAGCGGGTGGTCCAAGGTCAACACCCGGCGCGTGCAGGCGCTCATTGACGCCGGGAAGATGCGCGAGCCGGGGCTGGCCCACGTTGAAGCCGCGAAGGCGGACGGCCGTTGGGACGCCGCTTACGACAGCCAGTCCACCGCGCAAATCCCGCCCGAATTGGCCGCCGCTTTGAAGAAGAACAAGAAAGCCGCCGCGTTTTACGCAACCCTCAAGAGCGCCAACCGCTACGCGATTTTCTACCGCCTCACGACCGCGAAAAAGCCCGAGACCCGCGCCGCCCGCCTGGAGAAGATCATCGCCATGCTTGAACGAGGCGAGAAATTTCATTTGGTCTGACGGGCATTGCCTCCGTCATCCTGAGCGAAGCGAAGGATCCGGGTGCGACGACGATTTGCCTATTCGAGAAGTCGACACACTCGACGACCCCTCCCTTATGGTCGGGGCTCTGTTTCGACGGAATCGGTATCCATCGGTTCCGCGTCTTCCGTCGGGGGCTGCGTCGCGGTCTTGATGGGGTCGAGGTCGAGCAGGAATCGGGCGAAAGCCTCGCCCAGGATTTTGTGGCCGAAGATGCCGGGGTGGCAGTCGTCGCGATAGGCGTAGAGTTCGTCGGCGCCTTCATTCTGCTTGAACGTCGGATACAGATTCAAGTGACGCACCTTCAACTCGTCCAACAGCGCCGACGCCTTGTCCGTCAATGCCGTCTCGCTGCGTTCGATCTGATGATGATAAGGCAGCACCAACGTCGCGAACGACGCGTGTAGCGGCCCTTCGGTTTGGGCCTTCATCGCCAGGAAGGCGTCTTTCGCCCGCGCGATTCCGTCCCCGTCCAGCCACAGCTCCCGCAGCTCCTGTTGCACGTCCTTGTTGTATTTTTCGGCCATCTTGTCGCCGAATCGCGCCGACCCCCAGACTCGTGCGCGAATATTGCGCGACATCAGCGCCCACGCGTAGCTGGTGCGAAGGTCGGTAAGGGGGTTGGGCTCGAGCGGCGCTTTGCCTTCGATGACGGCGGCGTCGGATTTCGCCAAGGGCTCCGCGTCATTGAGGCACAGCGCGACGATGACGATATCCGGGGCGAATTCGGCGCCCCGCGTTTCGAGCAGCGTTTCGTATTGCTGCAAATTGTAGCCGTTCACGCCCACGTTCATTGTCGTGATCGGCAGCGCTCTGTCGGCCAATGTCTTCGCCGCGATTTCGGTGAAGCGCTGGTTTTCCTCAATGGGCGAACCGAAGGTGATGGAGTCGCCGAAAACCAGCACACGCGGCGGCCGATGGGCGCCTCGCGCCGGCCATTCGTCGTCGCGAAATCCCGCGCCGTTGGTGCGGATGCCGATGTGCTGATAGCGCGGGTTGGGGAAGTTGCCGTGGAAATTCGGCACGTATTTGTGGCCGAGATCCGTATCGGGAACGATGAGCGATTCGGGATAGCCCGCGTACGTCGGCCGACCCGCCTCCGGATGCAGCACCCGGGCGCCCAGTTCGACGGCCAACAGAACCGCGGCGTACACCGCGACGGTGACGATCAGGCGTTTGCCTCGCCCGCTTTTCGGCGAAGCAGCAGCGGCGGACGCATCGCTCATGGCAACTCCACGGTCGTTGGGAGGGGCGACGATAGACGCCGCCGCCGGGGAGCGTCAAGGTGCCTCGGTGTCGCGGGACGGCTTGTCCGATCGACGAAAGTCAGGCAAGACTCGAAGGCATGTTGACGTCGCTTGATTTCCTCGCGCTGTTTGCATTCGTCTTCCTGGCGAACTTCGCGGTGCGCTCGCGTCCGAAGTGGCGCAACGCCCTGCTGCTCGTCGCCGGATACGGTTTCTACGCCAACTGGTCGCTGCTGTTTTTTGCGGTGCTGATGTTCGTCTCGGCGCTGCATTTCTATTTGGCGCAGGAGATCGCGAAGGCCGAGTATCGCGACGAGCAGTATATTCATCAGACGATCGGCGGCGTCATGGCGGCGGCGGTGATCGTCGCCATGGCCCAATTCCACCGCATCGCGCCTTTTTTGGGGGACTACGCCTGGCTGACCGGTTCGCTGGTCGGCGAGGGCGGGGCGGTCAACCCGTTCCCGATCGGGGCCTTCTTCTTCTTCCTCCAATCGTACTCCTATCTGGCCGACGTCTCGCGCGGCCGGTACGTGCCCTACGAAAACCTCAACGATTACCACCTCTACGTCAGCTTCTTCCCGCGCATCGCGGTGGGGCCGATGGTCAGCGCCGACGTATTCCGTCCTCAACTGACCGAGCCGCGAGGCAAGCTCAAGCCCGAGGGCCTGGGCGTGGCGGTGTTTTTGATCATCGCCGGCACAATCAAGGCGACGGTGATCGCCGAATACCTGAGCCTCAACGTGGTCGACAAGGTCTTCGACCTGCCCACGCTGTTTTCCACGACGGAAGTGATCGTCGCCGTCTACGGCAACGCGCTGGCGCTGTATCTGAAACTCGCGGGCTTAACGGACCTGGCGGTGGCGATGTCGTTGCTGCTCGGATTCGAGCTGCCGGCCAACTTCGACTTTCCCTATCAAGCGCTGAATCTGCGGGATTTTTGGGCGCGCTGGATGATGCCGCTGACGGCGTGGCTTCGCGACTACGTCTACGCCCCGATGACCGGCTCGGCGGGCGCGCCGCTCTTTCGACGGGCGGCGGCGACGCTGGCGACGTTGCTGATCGTGGCGTTGGCGTGGGGCTGGAAATGGACGCTGGTGCTCTGGGCCGTGTTGCAGGCCGTGGGGCTGATCGTCACGCGCTGGGCGCAGGCTCGGGGGCAGGGCACGGGCATTCGCAGCAACACCAGCCTGCTGAGCCGAGGCGTGCGGCGACTGCTCGTTTTCCATTTCGTGGTCATTTCGTGGACGATCTTCACCGTCGCGGACTGGCAGACGCTCTCCGATATGGTGTCCATCCTGCCGCTGCAGATCTGGGAGGCGCCGAATCTGACGCCGATGGCGGTGGGCCTGGTCGTCGTCGCGCTGCTCGGCGCTTGGATGCCGCGAAACCTCTTCCTCAAAGGCCGTGAGATGTTCTCCCGCGCTCCCCTCGCGGTGCATATCGGCGCGATCATCCTGCTCGTGTTCATCCTCATGGAAGCCGCGCAGACGGGGGAGATTCCGTTTGTGTATGAGAGGCTTTAGGCGGCGATAACGAAGGAGTAAACGGGTGCCACACTTTCACGGCGCGGTATGCGCCGGGAAGGTGTGCGTTTCATTTCGTTCTTGACAGGGGTTGAAGGCACACCTTCTCTCCGACTGACGTCGTCGCGAAAGTGTGGCACCCGATGCCGACTATCCGCTGATCCCTACGCGCCCGACGCCGTCATCGGCAAGACGGCGTAAAACATCGCAAAGAAGTGGCAGACGCTGCCGCCCATGACGAAAACATGCCAGATGGCGTGGTTGTAGGGCAGCTTTTCCCACAGGTAGAACACGACGCCCAGCGTGTACGCCGCGCCGCCGATGGCGATCCAGATCAGCCCGCTGACCGGCACCGCGGCCATCAGCGGCTTGAGGGCCACGATCATCGCCCAGCCCATGGTCAGGTAGAACGCGACGGGCAGGTATTTGTACCGGCCCAGGAAGAGCGTCGTATAGATCACACCGCCCAGGGCCATGGCCCAGACCACCCCGAACATCGCCCAGCCCCAAGGCCCCCGCAGGTTGACCAGCGTGAACGGGGTGTACGTTCCGGCGATGAGCATATAGATCGCCGCGTGGTCGAAGACGCGGAACAGGCGCTTGATCTTGGGCGCTTGGAAGCTGTGGTAAAGCGTCGAGGCCAGGTACACCAGGATGAGCGTCGCCCCGAAGATGGAAAAGCTCACCACGCGCCACGCATCGCCGAAGTAGTAGGCGTGCGTCACCAGCACCGCCAGCGCCGCCACCGACAGGCCGAAGCCCAGACCGTGCGTCACGGCGTTGGCCACCTCCTCGCCCAGCGAGTAATCCTGGGGAGGATCGAGGATGACCTTTTCATCGTTCAGATCATTCGGAAGCGCGCTTTCAACGGTTGCCAATTCTCAAGGCCTCCAAATCAAGGACGGGGCGAGCGACGCGGCGCGACCGAGTCGACTCCCCATCAATCCATGGTGTCCGCCAACGAAACTAACGAAGTCCCACGGCGGCTCCGTGAACCTTCGGTGACGTTCACGATGGACAGGGCAGGTGTGTAAGTTGCTGAAAATACCCGGATTGCCTTTGGTCCGCCTTGAAAATTCCACGGGGCGGGCCGATGGTTGAATCGATACGGACGAAGAAGTCTATTTCATGTCCACCGACACATACAAATAAGCAATGCACATTTCGTCGTCGCTGCTGGGCCCCCAACGGACCGTTTCGTCCTGCCCACGGGTGTCATATTCGCATGTGACACGCAGGATGTCGTTGGGTTCCAGTTCGACGGGTTCGGTGAACAGCCCCTGGTCCTGCCAGTTGAAGTCCCAGTGGTGCGTTTTGGCCAGGCACATTGTGTCGAGTAGGCGCTGGTATTCCACTGTCAGATTCACGCCCAACTCGTGCATGTGGGGGGTCACGCCCCAGACGGTGAAGCGGTCCACCTCCTTGGGGATCGGGTACTCGCCGGTCACTTTCACCGACTTCTTATCCGGCGGCAGTTCCATCTCGAAAACGTTGGGCAGCACCAGTTTGACCACTGCCGGCCGCTCCACGCTGGACTTGAGCTTGAGGGGCACGACCGTGCGATCGGGGTCGAAGTTGTCGCCGTGTTTGGCGGAGTTGTCGCCGGCTTTGAACGTTTCGAAGTGGTAATGCACCTGCAAAACGACCTTGCGCCCCGCCTCCAGCAGCAATCCGGTCTGCGACGGCAGTTCGGACGCGCCGCCGCCCGGCCCGGACAGGGCGATGGGGACGATGTCGTCGCGCAGGAAGGAAAAGCCGTAGCAGAAGTCGTCCTCGCCGAAACCGGGTTCGTCGGGCGTCTTGGCGTCCAGATCCTCGATGTATTCCTGGCCCTCGTCCGAATTGATCGCGTACAACACCGCGTGATGCACTATGTTCGGATTGCCGGGGACGACCTGATAAGCGCTGATGTAGGCATCCTCGGTCAGACCCGGATCGATAACGAAGCAGCGGTAGGTGTCGTCGTATGTCTGCTCGGGCAGATATTCCACCCCCGGATCGATCACCACGTCCGGGTCCGGGATGATTTCGGGCGGGGGCGGCGGGTCGGCGCCGTTGGCCGGGTCGCCTTCGAGCATGTCGCCGTCGGCCCACAGAGAGAGCGTTTCGATGTCTTCCTCGCTCATCCAGCGGGCGTCGGGGTAGGTGTTGCAGTCGCCCGAATTGTCCAGGTTCCACGGCGGCATTTCGCGCTTTTTCGCCCAATAGGCGGACTCGCTGCCGTATTCCAAGGCGTCGTAATAGGTCAGCAGTTCGAACGGCGCGATCCGGGATTCGCCGTGGCAGGAGACGCAGTGCTCATAAAGAATCGGCTGGACGTCTTCGTAATAGGTGACTTTGCGCGGGGCTTCGTCGTCGTCATCGTCGTCAGCCGAATCGTCATCGTCGTCACCACTACCGCCGCCTCCGCCGCAGGCCGGCGCCAACACGGCGAAGCCGAGCAGGGCGCAAAGGCACAGGGCCAGAAAGATGCGGGCGTAGCGGGTCATCGTCATCTCGAATGGCGAGGCCGACAAAAACGGCCGAAAATTCATGCTCCACGAAGTCGGCGGGAAATTCGGGAAGGCGCCGACAATCGAAACAGGCTACCGGTCCGCGCCCGTCGGTACAAGAAAAAACGACGATTCGGGAAGGGATTCGGGAGGAAATTGACCGATGTCAATTTCGCCGAGTCGGGGCGTGCGCTCGACATTCGGGGGGTGCGCGTGCTAGCTTTCGCCTTTGAATGACGTGTCAAATCATGGCGATCCGAGGGTTCGTCCTCTCAGGCGGAGGCGCGCATGAAATCCTGGGTTTGGGTGCCGGCGGTCCTGCTGGCGGCGGCGATCTTTTTCGCGCTGCCGATGGCCTGCGGCGATGACGACGATGACGACGACGATGACGACAGCGAACGCGCGGCGGAGTGCGTCCGGGCGACGGAGTTCTACGCCGATTGCGTGGAATACGAGCGCTTCATGGGCCACAGCGCCGAGGAAGAGACCGTCTGTTCCTCCGACCAGACCGACTGCCACCTGGAGTGCTTCCGGGAAGACATGACCTGCCCCAACGCGGTCGATTGCCTGTCCGACTGCCTGCCCGAGGAAGAGATCCCCTTCCTGGCGTGCGTGGACGATATCTGCAAATACATGGCGAGCGGCCAGTGCGACGGCGTGGTGCCCGACGAGTTCCGCGACCAGTGCGACGAGCAATTCCTGGAACCGGCCTCGGGCGCCTGCAACGACCCGGCGGGCTATCGGGAGTGCGTCTGCACCTGCCTGGATTCGCCGAACTGCTCGGAATTCGAGACCTTCTGCCGGCAGCCGTGCCTGCGCAATAACTGCTGAGGCCGACGCGCGAATCCACAGCCGCGAGCGGCGTCCTATCTATTCCAGATACGTCAACGGGAATTCGGCGTGCCAAAGGGCGTCATGCCCCGGATACACCAGATGCACCGTCTCCCCGACGGTGTCCACGGCCATTTTCAAGGCGTCGAACTTGGCGTCGAATCGAGCGCCCGAATCGATGACCTTGGAGGTCCAGGCCAATTCCACGGGGTCGAAAATCCCGGCCACAATTTTGTTCTGATCCGGGTGAATGCATCCCGCGCATTGATTGTGGGCGATGAGCAGGCGGTTGCCGTCGATCGCCGCGACCTGCGTGTTGATGGACGAGCCGGGGACCGGGGCGATGAATTCGTCCCATTCAGCAAACGGCGCGGCGGCCCAAGAAATGAGGAGTTCTTCGCCACGGTTGAAGACCAGATAAATCAGGTCGTTGCCGGCGACCACGCTGACGGCGGCGCCGTCGAGAATCCCGTCGTCCTCATTGATTTCTAGAATCTCGCTCGTCCAAACGCCGTCCGAACGGCGCAGGTGATAGAGAAAACTGTAGTACTGCGCCAGGTTGAACTGCATCCCGAATAAGGCGACGTGGGGCTCGGATGCGTCGTCGATAGTGGCGGCAAGCTGCGCGCCGACGCGGAACCTCAGGTCCGTCAGAATTTCCTGAGCCGCCCATTCCCCGTCGCGGCGCTGGGCGGTGATCGTGGCGCCCGAGGGACCGGCCGGACCGCTCAATCCGCCGGCGACGATGAACGGCTCGCCGTCGATCAGTTCGATCGCCTTGGCCGAGTAGGTGAACTTGCGGATATCAGGGCTGCTGAACAAAGGCCAAGGGATCGTTTCCCAATTCCAAGCCCCCTCCCGTTCAAAGGCGTAAACGAGATCGAAGCTTTCCCCGTCCTGATAAAAGACTTGGGCGCAGCCGTCTTCATCGACGGTCATTTCGGGATATTGGGCGTCCTCGTCCGAACGGCTCAGGATGTCGCGTCGCCACCCGTCTTCGTTCTTCGTGACTTGTCGGATTTCGCCGAAGGAGTTGTTGTAGACGACCTTCAGCGCACCGTCGGCGGCGACGGCCAGATCGAAACCTTGAAAGTCGATGGGGAAATCCTCGGGGGCGTCGATCCGGCCGACGAATTCCCAATCGTCCTCCCCCGCATCGTGCAGATAAACCTCCGGCGTTGCCAGGATGCCGCGATACAACGCGCTGAAAAGCGTTCGGCTCGACGGGAAATAGCCGACGGCGGCGGTCCGGGGTTCGCTGGAATTTGCCAGGCCTGGGCCTTCCTGCCAATCCCCTTCAACGCGTCGCCAGGTCCGCAAAGAGTCGGTTTTCCCGTCACTCAAGGCGAGAGCCATCTCATCCTTGTCCGCAACGGCGAGGCTGAGAAAGCTCGTGTCGCCGATCGGCATGCCGTCCAACACTTGACCGTACGTCCACGAATCGCCGTCGAATTCGGCCAACGTCAGGATCGAGCTTTCTTCCTGCACGACCAGATAAGCATTCGCCTGACTGTCCACATTCATCGCGAAGGCCTGACGCCAGACGGTTTCGAAGGGCGTATGAATCGTTTCACCGAAGTCCGACGTGTAATGAACGGTCCCTTGGCTCCCCCAGGAAGGGCCGAGGGCGTAGAAATAAGCCATGTGAACCGTGCCTTCTCCGTCGATTTTCACGAGGGGGTAGGTTGTCCCTTCATACGAACGAGAAATCTCGACGGGCTCGACCTGCAAGACCTCCCAACTTCCCGATTTATTGGTGGCGCAGAGGAGGGAGAACCCGTCTCCGACATCGCCGTAAAAAACGATGAAAGCCCTGCCGACGCTGTCCACGGCCAAGTCAAATTTGGGGCCTGTATCCACGGCGTTGCGATACGACGGTAACTCCGAGACATTCTCGACCGCCCATCCGTCCTCGGACGACGCCGCCAATTTCACCTCGGCCTCGCGCATGTCGAAATAGGCGACATAGGTCTTGTCGCCGGACGTCGCGACCGCCGGAGAGGCGCCGAAGTGCGCCACGTATTCCTGCCGAACAATGCCGGTGGGCGAAATTTCATAGAAGACGACCGACCGGCCTCGCGTCGTGACCATGGCCATGTGGCCGTTCGCCATGGGCGCCGAGTCGATCCAGATATCTCCGGCGACGCCCCCGGAAAACGTTGAGATGAGGACCGGGCCGTCCCCCCGCACGACGAGCGGAGCGATCGTCTCGCCCACGGGTCCGCATGGCTCGGGCTCGTTATCGTCGTCGTCATCGTCGTTCGGGGACGTGTCGTCGTCGTTGACGCCGTCGCTGTCATCGTCATCGGTATCGTCGTCGATGGCATCGTTGTCGCCGTGGGGTTCATCGCCGTCGTCCCCGCAGGCGGCATGGCCGAAAAAAATCAGCGTAATAAAAAGAAGGAGGATGGAGCGCGCGCGAGTCGAAAAAGGCGATCGCATCGTCGTCAACATTATTTGTCATCCTGGAATCTTTCGAACTTTCAAGGCCTTATCTTGGCATAGGCCCGTGCAGGGCGGCAAGCGACTTTTGCCGGTCGCCGGGACGCCGTTTGCGAGGCGGCGCGCATCTGCTATGATCCGCGCCCGGTATCCTCAACGCGCGAGGGAAGCGATATGGACCAAGAGGAAGTCACGCACCGCAGCAACGTCGCCGTGGTGTTCATCGACATTCAGGACAAGCTCCAACCCGCCATCCACGACGGCGACCAGGTGCTCGCCAACAGCATCAAGGTGGCCCAATTCTGCGACCGGCTCGGCATCCCGGTCATCGTCACCGAGCAATATCCCAAGGGCCTGGGCCAAACCAAGCCCGAGCTGCAGGAAGCCCTGGGCGACGGGTACGCGCCCATCGCCAAGACCGAGTTCTCCTGCTTCGGTTGTCAGGAATTCGTCGACAAAATCGCCGAGATGGACCTGGACGTGATCGCCGTGTGCGGCATGGAAACGCACATCTGCGTGCTGCAGACCGTGCTGGCGCCGTTGGAGAGCCAGGAGTTGGAGGTCATGGTGCTCGCCGACTGCGTGGGCAGCCGAACGCCGCTCAATCACCAACTCGGCCTGGACCGCATGCGCGACGAAGGGGCGATCATCTCGTCCATGGAGATGTTCTTTTACGAATACCTGGGCAAGGCGAAAACCGACGAGCACAAGGCCGTCTTCGATCTGCTCAAGTAGTCGGATGTCCCCCGATTTCGTTTGTTGACGGCCTGCCCGGCGGCGGGCCGTTGACGTTGGACGACCCCGTTTCCATCGCCGATCCCGGCGGCCCGGACGCATAAAGGACCGACGATTTGCCTCGACGCCCCGATCGCTACGAAGAAGAACTCGTCACCCCCCAACGCACCTGGCTGCGGCATATGCTGCTGCTGTTTTTCGGCGGACTGCTGGTGGCCGTCGACGTGAAGGTCGTTGAAATCTACAAGGCTCACAAGGAAGCTGAGATCGCCGCCATGACGGCCCCCGCGCCCGAACCCCCGGAGCGCGCGAAGATGCTGCGCGGCGAAATCGAGCGGGGTGTATCGGTCATCGGCTCCTTCGTCGACGCGGGCATTCCCAACGACCAGGCGAATTCCGTCATCGCGGCGTTGCGTCGGGAGGGGACGTTCGATTTCACCACCTGCCGCCCCGGCGATCGCTTTTACGCCCAAGTCACCGACAGCGGAAAGCTGACGCGCTTCGCCTACATCATCAACCGCCTGACGCACTACAACGTCCAACGCAACGCCGAGGACACGCTGGTGGCCGAGCGGGTGGTGCTGCCGACGGACAAGACCGAGCTGGTCATCACCGGCGCCATCGAATCGAGCTTTTACAAATCCATCCTGGACATGGGCGAGCTGACCAAGCTGGCGGCCAATGTGGTGCGTTTCTTCGAGTACGACATCGATTTCGTGCAGGAAGTGCGCAAGGGCGACACCTATCGTATTTTCCTGGAACGCATCACCTTCCAGGACGAGGTGGTGGACTACGGGCGCATCTTTGCCGCGGAGTACAAGGGCGAGGAGACCGGGCGCGTGCGCGGTTACTGGTTCGAATCGGATTCGGAAAAATGGCGCGGCTACTACAACGAGAAGGGCCAGCAGATGAAGAAGTTTCTGCTGCGCGCGCCCCTGGACGTCCTGCGTGTGACCAGCAGCTTCGGAATGCGCTTTCATCCCACGCTCAAACGGCGCAAAATGCACACGGGCGTGGACTACGGCGCGCCGACGGGGACATCGGTGTGGGCCGTGGCCGACGGGCGGGTCACGCACGCCGGTCGGGCCGGGGGCTACGGCAATATGATCGCCATCAGCCACGGATTCGGGCTGGAGAGCCGCTACGCCCACCTGTCGCGCATTCTCGTTAAGCGCGGGCAGTCGGTCCGCCAGCGGCAGATCATCGGCCGGGTCGGCGCCACGGGAAGGGCCACGGGGCCCCATCTGCATTTCGAACTGCGCAAGAACGGGCGCTATATCAACCCGCGCAAGGTCGACATCGGCACCTCGGTGACGCTGCCGGCCGGTCTGATGGGCGAGTTCAAGAAGCAGATGAAACAGATCAACGAAGCATGGGAGGCGGCGCCGGTGCTCAAAGACGGAAAGGTCCGCCGCGAAGGCGTCTTTAAGTGATCTTTCACTTCCTCGCGCTGGCCGGGCTGCGCCTGGCGACGAAGGCGGGGCGCCGATTCGGCTATTACCCCGCGACCTTCTATGTGCGCGAGTCGCTCCTGGCGCTGAAAGTCGACGATCTGGATCTGGCCATGGATTCCTTTCGCCTGGCGGCCGGACGGCAGGAGAATCACCCGAAAGTCGCCATCCTGCGCGAAATCCTCACCTCCGAAATCAACTTCCGACGCAAAAAACTCCTCGAACGCATAGAGACGCCGAACCTGAGCCCGACGCAGCGCGAGGCGTTGCAGCAGGGGGTGGAGATTTTGGATCGGTTTCTGGAAGGGGTGCGTTCGCCCAAGGGGATGCTGCCCGGCGCAGGGGTGCGACGCACCGCCCGGGACGCGACGGACGTGGAGGAAGTGGCGTTCGAACCGGTCGGCGGCGCCCAAGCTCCCATCGAAGCCGAATCGGAAACGATCGTCGAGGAACCGACCGAAGACCCCATGGATATTCTGGCGCGGGCGTTGGAAAATGCCGGCGACGAGGGCGACAGCGAAGGGAGATCCCATTGACGGCGTTTGACGGGCAGGAGCGCGCGGCCGACGCGCTATTGGGCATGTTTCGCGTTTACCGGCGGGCCTACGACACCTTCCGCCTGCCGGTCATCAGCACGGGGCGGTCCTTCGAATTCTACCGCCGCGTATTTTTCGATGGCCAAAGCGAGGCCGAGGTGCTGGGCGGCTTGGCGGGCAAACTCGTCGTGGACATCGGCTGCGGCCTGACGCCCTTTACCAGCAATTCCATGTTCCGCGCCTGTCACGACGCGGGCATCGAGTTTTACGGCGTCGACCCGAAGATGAACGGCCAACTGCGTCTGGGACATTTCGACCGGCTGAAGATCTACTTCAACAACCCCCGCGCCCGCCTGGACCGCAACGCCCCCGGCGCCGAGCGGCGTGTCGCGGCCTATGCCCATCAACTGCCGTTCGACGACGCGTCCGTCGACGTGATCCTGTCGAGCTGGCTGCTGTTTATCTGGATCGAGGACGAGGCGGCGCTGGCGGAGATCTTCGCCGAGTTCCATCGGGTGCTCAAACCCGGCGGCGTGCTGCGTCAGTATCCCATGACCAAGTGGCGGCCCGAACTGTTGGCCGACGCGGCGTGGCGCGAGGTGTCTTCCCGCTTCGAGATCACCCAGCGCTTCCTGCGCCCGGGACTGCATTGGTGGAATGTGCCGCCGTCGTACACGGGGACGTTTACGAAGAAGTCGTAACGGACGTTTGTTCGTGGACGTTCCGTTTTGCTACGGAGCCCTGACCGTGAGAGAGGGGTCGTCGAGCCGATCGACCATCAACGCGTTCTCATCGAGTCGTACAACGTCCGAGAGATCCCTCATTTCATTCGGGATGACATAAAGCGGCAGGGGACGACGGTATTGTCCCGGCTCTAAAGTTCGACGCGGCCCTGGGGCTTGTAGCCCAGTTCGCGTCGGGCCTTGGAATCGTCGAGCAGGCTGGTGAACTTCTGCCGGTCTTTGTCGACGGAATAGTAATAGTCCGTCAGGCCGAGCTTGCGTTGCACCCAGTTGACGGTGGGCAGCAGCGGCTCCGGAACGCTGATCATGGGCGATCCGGTCAACTCGGCGAACGTGGAGATCGGCGCCGTGTCGGCTCCGGCAATGTTGTAGATGCCCTTGGCGGACTTCTTCTCGATGGCCAGCGTAATCGCCTGAATCACATCCCGCATATGCAGCAGGTTGATCATCGGGTTAAAGCCCATCGTCTTGACGATCGGCTTGGACTCGAAATAGGCGTTGAGCTGATTTTTCAGGTTGCGGCCGATGATGTTGGTCATGCGCAGGACGACAATGTTCATCGACTTGTTGTCCATAAAGCTGCGGCAGATCATGTCGGCGTCGACGCGGTCCTTGACCCACTGATCGGTGTAGGGCGAGAAATTCAGATCCGCCGTCTCGTCCAGATAGACCGGGTTGTGGGGCTTGATCGAATACACCACGTCCGAGCTTTTGAAGATGAACTTCTGAATGCCGCCGTCTTCCAGGCATTTTTCCAGCAGCGCCTTGGTGCCCTGGATGTTGATCTTGTGGCCGTAGGCGCTGGGCGTGACTTTGCGCTTGAACGCCAGATGGACCACGGTGTTGATCTTCGCCTCGCGGAAGGTGCGCGAGAGGAAAAGGTTGGACAGTTCCCGATGTTTGAGGATGTCGCAGGTGCGATAAATGAATTTATCCGGAGGCAGGTCGTTGAAGTAATACGGCTTTTCCTGCCGGGAGACGCCCAGCACCACGCCGACCTTCGAGTTCTCCACCAGATGCTGCGCCAGATGGCGGCCGATGGACGTCGTCACGCCGGTGATCAGGATGTTGAATTTGTCGCTTCTGTGGGGCACGGGATTTAAGCCTCGAGAAATCCAAAGACGGACGTACGTTCGTCAAGTCCCTTGTTGACCATTTCCTGCACACGCATCTGCACCCGGTCGGCGAGCATGCGAATCGTGTTCGGGTCGTTGATGGCCTCCGGGCCGTAGTCTTCATACAGATGCATCGGCTCGCCGTAATACAGGTGGTATTTCACCGGCATCGGCAGCCCGCCCAAGGGGCCCAGCAGCGGGAAGAAGGGCGTCACCGGGAAGTAGGGGAAGCCCAACATGCGCGCCAGGGGTTTGACGTTGTACACCATCGGCGCCTGTTCCTCGGCCCCGATGACGGCGGCGGGAATGATCGGCGCCCGGTACTGCAACGACAGTTCGATGAACCCGACGTTGAAGCGCAGCAGGTTATAGCGCTGCTTGTAGAGCTTGCCGGTGCCCTTGGCGCCCTCGGGGAAGACGGTGATCAACTCATCGGCTTCCAGAAGGTCGGCGAAATTGCGCCGCGCGCCGACCAGTTGGCCGCAGCGGGCGAAAAAGACGTTGATGAAGGGCAGGAAGCCCATGAAGTTGTCGACCATCGCCCGGATGATGCGGGGCCGCCGCATGTTGAAGGCCAGGTCCACGCCGATCATCATCCCGTCGATGGGAATGACGCCCGAGTGGTTGGGCACGATCAGGCCGCGGCCTTCCTCGGGGATGTTATGCACGCCCTCGGATTCGACGCGAAAATAATAAAGGTAGACGTATCGCACCACGGCCAGCGATGCGACGATCATCTCCTTTTCCATCCCGAACTTGTCGTAGCCCAGCCCCTGGTCCTTGAAGTCGATCTTCATCAAATGCTCGAATTCGTCTTCGGGCAGAAGCGACTTGGCCAGCGAGATGGCTTTCTTGCGTTGGGAGGGCGTCATCGCGCGCGATCCTCGAACGGTTAGCGTTTTCGGAAAACGATGCGTCCCCGGGTCAGGTCATAGGGGGACAGCTCCACCGTGACCTCGTCGCCGGGGATAATCTTGATGCGGTACTTGCGCATCTTACCGGTCAGATGCACCAGCGCGTTGTGGCCGTTTTCCAATTCGACGCGAAACATCGCGTTGGGCAGGGCCTCGACCACCTTGGCTTGAACTTCAATTGCGTCTTCTTTCGCCATAGACCTTCACATCCGAACAATGGATACCACGGCCGCCCGATCTTAAAGGTCGGCATGGCCTGTTAAACTCTGATCGTTATTTCCCACGACCGAAGCGGACTTGCCGGATCCTTCAAACCGATCCGCAATTCCGCGCGCCTCTGCGGCGCAAAGCGCTTTGTACTTCATTTCCGCGCGTTCGTGAAGGGCCCGGCCGCGGCACGGGCCAACGATCGCTTTCGGGAGGCGAGAAACGTCGCGGCGCTTGAGTTCGTCGCGGCGATTGGATAAAGCCGGGGGAGACTTTCGCGTTTCGCCCGGAACGATCCGGGCGGGAGGATCGACCATGTTTTCAAGTCGATGGGTCGTCGTGCCGGCCGTGGCGCTCGTCCTGGGGAGTTTGGGGATGAATTATGGCGAGGCGGCCGCCGATGAAAAATCGCTGACCCGGCAAATCCATCGTTTGCGCACGGAAACTTTGCGCCATCTGAAGATGTACCTGCCGCCCAAGGATGAAGAGCTGGCCGCGGCCCGTAAGATTCTGAAGCCGTGGCTGGCGGCCTGGGCCCGTGGCGGGCGGGTGCCGACGCCCCAGGGCTTTGACGGCATGGCCTGGACGCGGGAGACAATCGACGGACGGGATTACGCCCTCTTGCACGAAAAGGACAACAACCTGGAAGGGCGCGGGGCCTACCTTTTTCGGCGCAACACCCCCCGGCCGAGCGCGCTGGTGCTCATGGCGCCCCACAGTTTCTTTGACCAGGGCACGGGGCGCATCGCGGTCAAGGTCTTTTGGGAAGGGCGGGCCGACGCGCTGCTGGTCAACACGGCCCACCGCTACACCGGCGCCCGCAAGGACAAGGTCGACGTGCGCGGCAGCGATTTTGCCCACGACGATCAAAACTACTATTTCGTTGTCTACGAAGAGCTGATCGACGCCTATCCAAGCGGCCTGGTCGTGCAACTCCACGGTTTTGACGGCGGCTTGAAAAAGGAAAAGCGGGGCGGCACGGACGTGGTGGTCAGCGGCGGCACCTCCAGGGGCACTCACGGCGAATTCGGGCGGGAGGCGGCGCAGATCCTGACCGACGCGCTGCCCGGTCTCAAGGTCCACGCCTACGGCGACGGCGCCAAGACCCTGGGCGGCGTGCATAACGTCCACGGTAAGGATCTACGCGACAAACCGAATTGGTCGTTTTTGCATCTGGAGATGAACGAAAACGCGCGTCACCGCCTGCGTCAGGACGACGATCTGCGCAAACGCCTGGCGGCGGCGCTGGATCTGATCGCCAAGGGCGTCGGCGATCGGACGGCGAAAACAAAATAAAAAAACGGGGCGGCCGCGGAGGGGGTTGGGGCTGATAAACGGCCGCCCCGCAGGAGAATCTTTAAAAAAGCCCGCGTCGACGGGGCTGAGTTGGTGAAGGGCTTCGAGAGAGGGGGTGTGCCTTCAGACGACGCGGGCGTAAGGTCGTAAGTCCTCCGGTTGTTCGACCAGGGCGTACGCGGCCCCGGAGCGTTCAGGGATGTTCAGGTTCGCCGCCACCGGATGCAGCAGACCCTGGATGTAGAGCACCAGCGTCATGCGCAGCTTGTCGGCCTCCGGCAGTTCCTCGTCTTCGAACATCGAGGACATGCAGAAGTTGGCGGCCAGATGTTCTTCGTAGCGTTCCAGGAATCGGCACGAGGCGGGCAGGGCTTCGCGAATCGCCGGCGGATTGTGATGCAGTCCGACGTTCTCCAGCGCGCCTTCCCGTTCCAGGATGTGCACGATGCGTTCCCGCGAGAGCATCGCGGTGAAGTGCCACAGGGTCTCGGCCACGTGGGGAACCCACAGCAGGCCCTGGTGGACGCCCGGGTCGCCGTCCGAGAACTTCATCGACTTGGCGTGGACGCTTTTCACCAGGATTTCTTCGAAAAGCAGCCGCTGGTAACGCAGCCAGAAGTGGTCGATCAAAAAGCTGTCGAGCACGCCGGCCTTGCGCAGGCGTTCGAGCGGGTTGCCGCCGATTGTCTCGGCGTGACGGCGCATGCCCTGCGTTTCGGTGGCGACGCCCTGGTCGCGCAGGAACGCGATGAAGTCGGTCAACACCGGCCCGGACGGCCAGACACCGATGGGCACGCCGCCGTACAGGCCGATATCCACGCGACCTTCCTCGAATTCGATCTGAAGCTGACCATAGCTCTGACGCAGCCAATGGTTGGTCAACGCGACGGGCAGGCGCAGTTCCGGCGAGCGGGGCGTGGGCATGAAGGCCGGGTCGCCCATGCGAAGGCGGCGGCGGGTGATGCTCATGGTCAGCGCGCCGATCAGCGACCGCGTCGTCAGGCGGCCGTCATAGGCCACCACATGGCGCGAGGGCAGGGGCGGCGTCGGCGTTTCTTCGCTCGTGGGATAAAGAACCAGCGTGTTGGGACCGATCGGCCAGCGCGGCATGCGCGGCGACGGTTTGTGGGACAGCCAGTCGCCGCCTTCCCGAGCGGCGTCCACGGACACGGCAATCAGATCCGGAGGCGAATCCTGCTCATCCCAGTCCTCCAATTCATCGGACGACACGCACGTCATCACCCGCAGGCAATTGGGCATGTCCGCCGTCAGGCCGGAAAGACGTCGGGGATGCGGATCGACGAGGAGAATCTGAGCAAATGGTTGCATGTCCGTCCCATCCATGGGTCAACTGACTTGATTTTAGTTTTCGGTCAGCCTAGAGGTTTTCTGAATAGAAAAAATGTAACGATAAAATGAAGTAAAAAAGTATGTGTTGATATATCGGCTCTGGGGGCGCTACGCTTCAGGCCAATAAAGACGAATGCGAGGTGATACTGCGTTGTACGGGCGGCCGGACATTCCCGCCGTGGTGGTTTCCAAGCTGCCCGGCTTTGAGCGAGTACATGGGGAGATCATGCTCACCGGCGTCGACGCTCAGGGATATCACCGTCGTTTCGACGACTTAGCGATTGTCGGCCCGGCGATCGGCGAGCGCTCCCTCGCCTGGGGCGAGGTCCGTCGATTGACGAAAACCGGCCCGCGCGGACTCAAACTGGAACTGAAAACCGGCGAAATCCTGGACGATGTCCGAGCCGGGGTGCAGCTCAAGCGGGTGACGCTCCAAAGCCCGGACGTCTACAAGACCTTCGATTTCGATGACGTCGAGGCGATTGAATTCCTTGATAATTAAGAGGAATTTTGCGAATAGGCCCTTGCCGGCCGAGGCGATTCCAAATTTTCCCGCGATTTCTCGAATTTTATTATTGACATCTAACCCCGGAATTCTGAAAACTATTGACCGATCGGCCAATCAGTTTTGGTCGGCCAAAGGATAGCCCATCCGATGCAGCCCATTCGCACCAACGACCCGGAAGGTACCCGCGAGGCAATTCTCGACGCCGCCAAGCGCCTGTTCGTCGAGCGTGGCTTTGCCGGCACCTCCATGAGCGAGGTCGCCAAGCTCTCCGGCGTCACCAAAAGCTTGATCCACCACCACTTCGGCTCCAAGGAGAAGCTGTGGGGGGAGGTCAAAGCGCGCAGTTTCGACGAGTACGCCGCTCTGCAAAAGGGCATGCTCCTCACCCGCAAGGGCGGGGATCTGTCCCTGCTGACCGACTCGATCAAGGCCTATTTCGACTTTCTCAAGGCCGATCCCCAACTGGTGCGCATGATGTCGCTGATGTTCCTGGACGGGGACGAAAACTGCCCCCTGGCCCAGGACGAACTGATCGAATTGGGCACACAGCGCTTGCGCGAAGCCCAAAGCGAGGGCGCCCTGCGCGCGGACGTGGACCCGGCCCATGTCATCTTCATTTTCCTGGCCTGTGCGCTGCATTGGTTTGAAACGAAGAAGGTGTTCGCCACCAGCGTGACGCACAAGGACCTGGACGCGCCGGCGGCGGATGACGAATTTTTGGGCGATTTCATCAAGATTTTTTTCGACGGGGTTCGTCCCCGATAACGGACCGCAAGCTTAAAAAAATTTCCCGAGAAATTGACCGATCGGCCAATCAGCCGCCGGTCCCGACAGCCGACGCATTTTCGAGATCCACTCGCCGCCTTGAAAGCGGCGGTCCGATGGGAGAGGCGACATGAAAAGTCTTCGCGTTTCACGGCTCGCGCTGGTGCTCCCCTTGATCCTGGGCGTGGCGATCGTGCTGGCCGCCGGCGGTCAGACCCGTTCCGAACCGGCGCCGCCGACTTTCGTCAAAAAGGTCCGGGTGGCTGATGTGACGCGCACCGACCCGTCGCGGGCCCGGCAGTTTTCGGGCGTGGTGCGGGCCGAAAAGCGGGCTCAGCTTTCCTTCACGCTTCCCGGCCGGATGAACGAGCGGTTCGTGGACGTCGGCGACCATGTCACCAAGGGACAGCGTCTGGCGCGATTGGATCAGGCCGAATTGATCAACGCGGTGGACATGGCCAACGCCCGCGTCGACGACCTGTCCACGCAACTCGACCAAGCCCGGCGCGACACCCAACGGGCCGAGACCTTGGCCAGTCAGGGCGGCACGTCTCAGCAGCATTTCGAGCAAGCCCAGGCGGGGACGCGGCAACTCGAGGCCGGTCTGCGCGCGGCCCAAGCGCAGCTTCGCGAGGCCCGGCGGTTGCTCACCGAGTCCAACCTGCGCGCGCCCTTCGACGGCGAGGTGACGGATGTGTTCGCCGAGGCGGGGGAATTCGTCGCCCCCGGCCGGCCGGTGCTGAGCCTCAACGGAGCCGGGGCCGAGGTGGAGATCGAGGTGCCCGAGTCCATGATCGGCGCCCTAAAGATCGGCGCGCCGGTGACGCTGCGTTTTCCGCTCGCCCGACACGACGACGTGTCCGGGACGGTGCGTTCGGTGGGGATGAAAACGGCGATGCGCGGGCGGCTGTTTCCCGTGGTCGTCACGATCGATCCCGAGGCCAAGGTCGTGCCCGGCATGACGGTGGAGCTTTCGCTGACGACCGCGTCCCGCGATGTGCTCTCGGTGCCGGTGGAGGCGGTGATCAATCCCGGCGGGCACACTCCGGCCGTTTTCGCGGTGCGTGACCAGCAGGCCCATCGGGTGGACGTGCGCGTGGGCGAATTGATCGAAGGCCGAGTGGCGGTCGAGGGCTCTTTGTCCGACGAAGACGTGGTCGTCGTCGCCGGTCATTCGGGGCTGTTGGACGGGGACGAAGTGGAGGTGATGCCGTGAGCCGCCTTCTGACGTCGTTGCTGGCCCGTCGCCGCCTTGTGCTGGCGACCGCGTTTCTGCTGGCGGCCACGGGCCTGGCCGCGTGGATCACCATGCCCCGGCAGGAAGACCCGCGTCTGGCCGACCGATGGGCACTGGCCGTGACCGTGTTCCCCGGCGCCGACGCGGAAAATATGGAGCGCCTGGTCGTCGATCCCATCGAGGAGCATCTGGCCGAGGTGGAGGAGATCAAGAAGCTCAAGACGACCATCCGCCAGGGCGTCGCGATCATGGTGCTGGAACTGGTGGACAAGGTCGACGATCCGGACTCGGTTTGGGACGAGGTGCGTCGTACGCTGGCGGAGGCCCATGCGGAACTGCCCGACGGCGTGCATGAGACGGAGCTGGACGAAGACCTGATGGACCCCGAGTCCATCGTGCTGGCCATCTCCGGGTCGGGGGATCCGCTGGTGTTGGCCGACGCGGCCGAGGAGGTCAAGCGCTCGTTGCTGGGCCTGCCGCGTGTTTCGGGCGTGACCATCGTCGGCGATCCGGGCGAACAGATCACCATCGAGTACGACGACTACCAGACGCGCCGCCTGGGCCTGGATCCGCGCCTGCTGGCCGCCCAGCTTTCCGCCCGTAACGTCACCATCCCCGCCGGGTCGCTGCGCATCGGGGACCGCACGGCGAATCTGCGGCCGTCTTCCGAATTCGAATCGGTCGACGAAATCGCGCACACGCCCATCGTGTTGCCCTCGGGAGCGGCGGTGCCGTTGGGCGACGTGGCGCGGGTGCGTCGCGGGCCGACCGAACCGAACGGCGAGCGGATGCGTCTGAACGGCCATCTCACCGTCGGCCTGGGCGTGATTCCCAAAAAGGGCGGCAACGTGGTCGAGTTCGGCGAGCAGGTGCGCGAGCGCATCGAGAAGATCCGGCCGACGCTCGCGCCCCTGGTGATCGAGGAAGTTTCGTTCCAGCCCGACCGGGTCAAGGAGCGCCTGTCCGAACTGAATCAGTCGCTGCTGCTGGGCATCCTGATCGTCGCGGGCGTGCTGATTTTCGCGATGGGTCCGCGCCTGGGCCTGGTGGTCGCGGTGATCGTGCCGCTGGTCGCCTTCGCGGCGGTGGCGCTGTATTCCATGGGCGGCGGAATTCTGCATCAGATCTCCATCGCCGCCCTGGTGCTGGCCTTGGGCATGCTGGTCGATAACGCGATTGTCGTGGCGGAGAACATCCAGCGGCGCATCGATGACGGGGAGGGCGCCCTTTCCGCGTCCGAGGCGGCCGTGCGCGAGTTGGCCATGCCCCTGGGTTCGGCGACGGGCACGACGCTCGCCGCCTTCGTGCCGATGCTCATCGCCAGCGGGCCGACCGCCGAATTCACGCGGGCGATTCCCGTCATCATCGTGCTCACGCTCACCGTCAGCTATCTGTTCGCCGTGCTGGTCACGCCGACCCTTTCGGCCATGTTCCTGCGCCGCGCGACCGGCACGCGCGTGGACGTCATCGACCGGCTCGCTTCCCGCGTGGGCGGCCTGACGCGCCGTCGCCATCGTTGGATTCTCGCGGGGGCGGCGGTGGCGATGGTCGCGGCTTTCGCGATGATGCCGCTGGTCAAAAAGCAGTTCTTCGCCGCCTCGGACCGAAACCAGATCATCATCGACCTGGAGCTGCCCGAGGGCGCCGACGTGGCCGCCACGGATCGCGTTTCGGCTCAATTGGAAACAGTGCTGATGCAGCACCCTCACGTGCGGCAGGTGGCGTCGTTCATGGGCCGGGGCGCGCCGCATTTTTACTACAACGTGATCCATCGCCCCAACGCGCCGCATCTGGCCCAGTTGGTCGTCACGGCGGACGACAAGCGGTCCCTCAACGAAATGATCGGATTCGTCGACGAATTCGCGGCGGAAAATCTGCCGGGCGTGACCGTGGTGGCGGGCAAGCTGGAGCAGGGGCCGCCGGTGGGCGCGCCGATCCAAGTGCGTCTGGCGGGACATGACACGCAGGCGATGGACGAGGCGGTGCAGACCGTGTTCGCCGAAATGCGGTCCATCCCCGGCACGCGCAATGTGCGTCATGATTTGTCGATCGGATCGCCGACGGTGGCGCTCAACATCGACGACGCGGCGGCGGCCCGTTTCGGCCTGTCGCCGGCGGACGTGAATCTGTCGGTGTTGGGCAAGACGCGCGGGCTGCCGGTGGGCGAGTTCCGCGCCGGGGAAGACCCGGTGCCGATCGTCGTGCGGGCGGCGGCGGGCGAGGACCTGCCGGTGGGCGAACTGGCGTCGGTGGACGTGGTCGCGCCGGGGCAGACGCCCATCCCCCTCACGCAGCTCGCGACGATGGACGTGAGCTGGCGGCCGGCGGTGATCCATCATTACAACCGGGAGCGCGTCGCGACCGTGTCGGCCAACCTGCTGCCGAACGTGGCCTACAGCGACGTGCTGGCGAAGCTGCGTCCGAAGCTGACGGCGACGCCCCTGCCCGAAGGCATCACCTGGGCCTTCGACGGCGAGACCGAGGGGTCGGCCGGAGCCAACAGCGCGCTGCTGCGTTCGGTGCCGGTGGGCGTGCTGATCCTGCTGTTCTTCCTGCTGGCCGAGTTCAATTCGTTCCGGCGGGTGGGCATCATTCTGGTCACGGTGCCGCTGGCGGCGACGGGCGTCATTCCCGGCCTGGTGCTCTCCGGCGAGCCCTTCGGGTTCATGTCGCTGTTGGGGGTGATCGCGCTGGTGGGCATCGTGGTCAACAACGCCATCGTGCTCATCGACCGCATCGATCAACGCCGTCAGTGGGGCATGCCTTTGGATGACGCTTTGGCCGAGGCGGTGGCCTATCGCACGCGGCCGATTCTGCTCACTTCGGCGACGACGGTCGCGGGCCTGCTGCCCCTGGCTCTGTCGGGGTCGAGCCTGTGGCCGCCGCTGGCCTGGGCGATGATCTCCGGCCTGATCGCCTCGACGATGCTGACGCTCCTGGTGGTGCCTTCGCTGTACAAAGTGTTGTTCGGCGGGCGCTTCGGCGGCGAGGTGGAGGAATGTGCGCTGGGGCTGATTCCGAACGACCCGGCGGCAAGCGAGGCGTGAATTACCTTTTGGGGCCGTTTCCGTCAGAGCCCCGACCGTGAGGGAGAGGTCTGGTGCGGGTCAGCATGTAACTCGTGTTGTTCGGCGGATTGTGCGCGGTTCTGATCGGACCGAAGCTTCATGCCGTCATTCGCTCCGCCGGCAAGTCCCGCGTCTCGGGGAAGGCGCCGTGCTCGTAGTAGTAGGCGAGCAGGCGGTCCTTTTCCTGATAGCGTTCGAAGACCCAGCGCGTCAGATCCTCGGCGCTTTGGGGCAGTTCGCTGGCGGGGAAACGCCGCACATGCAGATGCACCCGCTTGGGCAGGCCCTTGAACCACTGCCAGAGCGTGGGCACGCCGTCCACGTAGCCGATGGTCAGATCGTAGACCGCGTCCATGTGTCCGCGTAGGCCCTGGATGCTGGCGACGACGCCTTTCGTGCGCGGCACCATCACATGTTCCGTGACCGGAATGCCGATTTCCACCGCGTATTTCTGGCTGGCGCTGAGTTTTTGCGGGCGGATGCGGGTGCCTTCGGCGAAGGTCATCAGGTAGTAGGGGATGTTGTTGTCGATCAGGTTCGCGAACGTCTTCTGAATGCGCGTCTTGTCCTTGTTCCAGTCCCGCTTCACGTACAGGCAATCCAGGAAATACATACCCCAGCCCGGACCGGGGAACCACTTGATGACGTCCTTGACGAACCACTTGATATCACCCAGGCGCTTCTTGGTCTGGGCGAAGGCGAAGATGACGGGCACGTCGGCCATCTCCTGATGGTTGGCCATGACCAGGGCGTTTTCCCGGATCGGCGGGTCGTCGCCCGAGTAAATGAACTGCACGCCGTAGAGCGACTGGGCCCACCAGTCGCACCAGCCCCACCACGAGTTGGCGAAGAAGCGGTTGAGCCGACGGTTCAGGCCGGGGGCGATCGGCCGCAGGATCGCCAGGACCATCTGGATGCCGTTGACGGCCAGCAGCACGGAAAACAGCACGGTCCCGGTCACGATCCCGAAAAAGAGATGCAGATAGCGTTTGAAGGGATTTTTCGGTTCCGGCAACGGCGCAAGGGGCATCGCGATCTCCGGTCGATTAAGGAGGCTGGAAATTCTTTTTTCAGCTTAGGACTCCGGCCGGACGATGACAAGGATCGGGTCCGTACCGAAAAAAACAAGGGCGCGAGAAACCCCGCGCCCTGTCCGTGCGTTCGGTTTTTCCGTCGTGGTTTAGCAGCCGCACCCGCTGTCGTCGTCATCGTCATCGTCGTCCGAGACGTCGTCGTCATCGCTCGAGTCGTCATCGTCGTCGTCCGCGGCGTCATCGTCGTCGTCATCGTCGTCCGTGCCGGGGATGGTCGTGGTGGTCGTCGTCGAGGTTGTCGTCGTGGTCGGCACGGCCGAACCGACGCACAGGCCGCCGGTGTCGAGGGCGTAATGCAGTTTGTGGGGGGCGGATTCGCTCTTGTCCGAACCGCCGGCGATGTAAATCACGCCGTCCAGGCAGTCCGCCTCGGCGTAGACGAACTCCTGGGGCAGGTCTGCGTCGGCGCTCCATTTGTCTTCGTCGATGTCGTACGACCACGCGGTCTTGGCTTGGCCGAGGTTGCCGTATCCGCCCAGGAACAGCAGAAATCCGTCCAGCGCGGTGCCGTATTCGGCATCGGCGCCGGCGGCGGCTGTCGCGGGCAGGTCGTCCATGGCGCCATCGTCCCAGGCCTCGGTTTCAAAATCGTAGGTTTCGGCCGTTGCCGTGTCCACGACCAGGCTGCCGTTGTTGCCGCCGGCCGCGTATAAATCGTCGCCGAATGACCAGGCCGCCAGTTCCCAGCCGCCGTGCGTCATGTCGTTCGGGAAAGTCTCCCACGAATCTTTCGTCGGATCGTAGGCGTAGGCCTTGCGGCTCCACGAGCCGACCTCGTAGTCGTAGCCGCCCAGGACGTACAGGATCCCGTCGATCACCGTGACCGCGTACCCCTCCAGGCCGTTGGCAACCGGCAGGGACGCGCCGGTCGTCCAGGCGTCGTCGGTGATGTCGTAAATGTAGAGCGTTTTCACGACTCCGGCGACATCCGGGTCGTCGGTGCCGCCGGGGACGTAAATCTTGTCGCCGATGCGTCCCGCGTCGATCTGCCCCAAGGCCAGGGGCATGGGAGCCATCGTGTCCCAGGTGTCCAGGGCCGGATCGTAGCGATACACCGTGTCTTTCAAGTCGGACGTGGCGTCGCCGTCCACGCCGCCGCCGATGTAATAGAGGTAGTCCCCGTCGGAAACGTACGCGCCGCCCCAGCGCGCCTCCGGCAGGGTCGCCTTGGCCTGCCAGGCCGCCGAAGCCGGCGAGACGACAAACATCAAGAGAACGCAAGAAAGCCGGACTCTTATCCAGGTGCCCATACGTGCCTCCAATCGATGGAAAAAGGTTGTCAAAGGTCATTGGTCGCCAATATCGACTTCCAATGACATTTGACCGCCGTGGCAAAACATCCGATTCGCTCGACGTCGCCGATATTTTGCCTTGGACGCAGGCTCGGCGATACGGTAGGGTGTATTGATAAGAAATTTTTCGGGCGCGTTCGGGGCGCGTTGCGAAGGAGACGTATTGGTATGCGCCGCCTGATCTTCGCCCCGATGTTGATGCTCGTCCTCGTCGGCCTTTTTCCCCAACTCGCCCACGCCCGAGTCATCTATTGGGAAGACTTCGAAGGTCCCGACGCCCCCGAAGGCTGGACGGTTGTCGACAATTCCGGTGGGACGTCGGACGCGCGGTGGGAGTTCGGAGACGGGTACGGCATTCGCATCGGGATGTCGGACGAGTTGCGGGAGGACTTCGCCGACGAACTCTCCCCGTTCGAGTATGCCGTATTTTTTCTTGGCTACGGTTATGTGAGGCCGGACGTTTACGAGAGACCCGATGATGTCTTCCTGGTCAACGACATTCTCGCCGGGCGACACACCGGCACTCCCCGGACCAGCCTTCGCAGTCCGCAATTCGCGTGTGAAAATTGCTCATCCCTGACAATGCGCTCCACGATAACCGCGGCGTCGGCTTATGTGTCCCTCGATGATACTTGTTATGATGTCTGCATTCCGTTCTTAAGCCGCGAAGGCAATCATCAAGCCGCGATTTCGGTCACGATCGACGACGATATTGTCCAGACGAAAGAATTACTCTCGTTGCAAAGTAGTCCGCACGATTTCGCCCAGGTCTTGGACATGAGCCTCGAACCGTCGATTGGCCCGAACGACCCCTTCCGCCTGGATTGGACGTTTGACGGCGAGGCCGAGGCCGACGCCACGGGTTTGATGATGCTGCACGACGTGTGCCTTTCTTCGCCTTGCGCGACGCAAATCCAGGTCAAGGAACACGACGATTCAGGTGTCGATCCTCCCGTCAATCTGGATAGTGGTGTCTACTGCCCGCCCATCCCCGACGCACAGGTGTATTGGAGTCGGGTGGACGTCGTTATCGATTCCAAACGTCCATTGGACTCCTCGTATCGTGTATTGGCGGCTTTTCGAGCCGATACGTTGGGAGCGCCGGATTGGTATTCCGGCGAAGTGATTCCGATTTATCCGGACGGTTACAGCTATGAGGCGCGCGAGCCGGAGAAGATTCCGGTTTGGGCTTTTGGCGAATTCGAAACGGGCGCCGATCCCCATTCTTCTCGGGATAAAGATGAGGAAATTCACCCGGCCGTACTTTCCTATTCCTTGTGCGACGCGGCTTTTGCCGGACCCGCCGATCCGGATGAGCGGTGGTGCTTCATCCCCATGTACGACGGGCTGTTGATGGACCCGGATTCCTCGGCTGCAAACTCATACTATTGGGGAGGAGGCTCGTTCGAGAAGGAATATTTCGTCCCGAGTGACCACCCCTACCTGATCACCGCCGTCTTCGACACGGCCTGCGAGGACCCGGGTCTGACGCTCGACGGCGTGCCGGTGCCTCTGCCCGGGGTGACTACAACGACCACTGTTCCCCCGACGACGACCACCACTAGCACAACGACCAGCACTTCCACCACAGCGTCATCGACGACGACGTTGGCGCCCACAACGACGTCGACGACAATTTTGCCGACGACAAGCACGACCGTAGTGTCAACCACGACCACGACGACCGTCCCGTCCGAAGCGAATGACGACGATAGCTCCGACGATGATGCCGGCGATGACGACACGGACGACCGGGACCCGCGTGACGCCGACGATGTGGATGACGATCGGGACTCGGACGACGGCGACGGCGGGGGCTGCGGGATCTAGGTCAGGGACTCGGCGGGCAAACCGCGAGAATGCAAAAACCCGGCCCCATAGGGCCGGGTTTTGTGGTCAGGGACGGGATCGAACCGCCGACACCCGGATTTTCAGTCCAGTGCTCTACCAACTGAGCTACCTGACCGGACGCAAAGTATTCCGCGAACATCCCGCGAAAAACAGACGGCCTTTTAGCAGATCACCCCAGGCATGGCAAGGCCGTTTGTCCGCGTAACGCTCCAGGCCGGGCCGCGTATCTTCCCCCATATGCGGCGCGAAATTTCCGAGCGTATCGTGGGGCAAAAATCCGGATCAAATTTGCCCAAGTTGTTGAGATGATTTAGAAATCGGAAAGGCCGATCGGGTGCGTCGGCCGACGGAGGAACAAGCGGATGAAAAACCTGGGGCGTGTGTTGGGGGTGTTGTTGCTGGTCTTGGGCGCATCCGACGTCGCCTTCGCCGGCGCCTGGACGCAAGGGCAGTTCAACAGCTACCACAAGCTCTCGGCGGCGTATTACGCCTCCGCCCAGGAATATGACGACAGCGGCCACGTGGTCCCCTCCACCGGCGAAAAGTATTACCAGGACATCAGCTATACCTACTACGGCGAATTCGGCCTGCTCGACCCGGTCGATCTGAGTCTTTCGCTGCCCTACAAAACCGCCTACGTGAACGACGAGGAACGCACCGCCGAGTTCGGCGGCATCGGCGACGTGGAAGGCGGCCTGAAGCTGCGGCTGTATCAGTCGGAGGCGGCGGGCGTTTTCGCGATTCAAGGCAAGTACAAATACTCGGGCTTCTACGACGAGAACGACTTGGCTCTGCCGCCGGGGCAGGGGCAGGACGACATCGAAGGCCGCCTGCTCTACGGCCGGTCGCTGTGGCCCTACGGCTATGTCGGCTTGGAGGCGGGCTATCGGGTGCGCTTCGATGAACCGTCCGACGAGTACAAATACCTGGTGGAATACGGCATCTCCTTCGACCCCGTCTCGTTGCGCGTGAAGCTGGACGGCAGCGAGTCGGCCAAGAACGCCGACGACACCTTCCAAGGGGCGCAGGTCGACCCCACGTCCGGTCTGGAGGCGTCCTACGGCAAGGTCGAGTTCGCCGTGGGGGTGCATCTGGTGGGTCCGCTGTCGGTGGAGGGCGCGGCGGCGACGAGCGTTTACGGCAAGCAGACTTCTTACGGCCACACTTACACCGGCGCGGTGGTGTTGCAGTTCAAGTAGCTAACTTGAGCAGCGGGTAGTTTAAGTCGTCGAACGGCGCGCTCGCCAGATTTCCCACGCCAGCAGCGGCACGACCGGGCCGTACTCCACGAACGCAAACCAGGGCGGCAGCGCAAAGGCGCCGGTTTGCATTTCGTGGATTGACGCCAGATGGGCGAAAGGCAGCGTGGCGCCCAGCCAGAAGAGCGTCGGCGAGCCGGTGAACGGCAGGAAGGCCAGGGCCCAGGCGACATACCAGACGTGGGCGGTGGGTGTCCCCAGGATCCAGCACAGGCCGATCACCGCTCCCGCGCGCCATGGATCGACACGCCGCCATGCCAGCAACGCGACGATCGCGGCGGTGACGACGGCGATGAGGATCTTGGCGACGGTGCGGTCGCCGGTGGCCCATCGGAGCAATTCGTACACCGAGCCGTTGAAGGCCCACGTGTCGGCGTAGCGCCCCAGGCCTTCGACCAGCGACGGCCCCGCGCCGAGAAACGGCACGTACGCCAACGCCACCAACGCGGGCAGCGCCAGGATCCAACGTCGGTCGCGCAGGCGCATCGCGACCAGGGGCGCAAAGACGACGGGGTAGAATTTGACCAGGACGCCTCCGGCGAGAGCGGCGACCGAGGAACGTTCCCGTCCGGCGTCGAGCGACAAGAGCGCGAGAAGAAGAAAAGCGACGCCCATCGCGTCGCTGTGGCCGTGTCCGGCGAATTCGACGAGTACGATCGGCGAGGCGGCCCACGCGACGACGCGCCCCGTCGGCAACTCTCGGCGGCGCAGCGCCAGGACGATCAGCCCGGCGCACGCGACGTCAAACAACGCCGCCATGGCTTTGAACGAACGGGGGCTGTTATTGATGTCGCCGGCGAGGGCGAACGCGGCCTGGGCGAGAGGGGGGTAGACCGTCTTGACACTCCTATGGTTCATTTTATCGTACGCCACCGCGCCCAAGGCCTCGGCGTTTTCCGGCGTGGGAGGCGTGGCGTAGGGATTGAGCCCCTGGCGCAGGACCTGACCGTCCCAGAGATAGCGGTAGACATCGCCGGACAGCTCAGGCGGCGCCAGGACGAACAGCAGTCGCGCCAAGAGGCCGAACGCCGCCACCGCCGCCAAGTGCGCGCGTTTGTCGCTTCGCCAAAAGGCCCAAACGGCGCCGAGCCACGACGCCACCAGCGTGGCCATGATGGCGACGAACGACGCGGGGTGGGTGATGGCCGAAGGAAATCTCCAGGCGATCAGCCCCGCGACGCACGGCAGCATCAGGCACGCCCATCCGATGGGGAAACGTTTCCGGTCCCACGACGACGGCCACGGATCGTCGGAAAGCATGACGATTTCTATATCATCGAATCGGCGGCCGTGACATACGCGTCCCGGGCGAATCATGAGCGAGGTCAGGCCCTTGCCTCGAAAAAGTGTGAAGACATGGATGACGAACCATCCGCGAGCGACGATCGCCCTGGGGATCACGGCCCTGGTGGCCGCGCCGCGTGTGTGGTGGCTCGTCCAGGCCATCGTCTGGTCGCCGGTCTTCATGGAGGGCGTGGTCGCCGCCTATTTCCTGACGCTCGTCGGGCTGGCCGTTTTCGGCGCCCATCGCTACGTCGTGCTCTATCTTTTCCACCGCCACAAAAACCACCGGGACGATCCGCCGCCGGGGCGCTTTGACGACCTGCCGCCGGTGACGGTGCAATTGCCGCTGTACAACGAGATGTACGTCGCCAGCCGCCTCGTCGACGCGGTGGCGCGTTTGGACTACCCCCGCGACCGCCTACAGATCCAGGTTCTGGACGACTCCACGGACGAGACGCGGGGCGTGGTGGACGAGGCCGTCGCGTTTTGGCGCGGGCAGGGGGTGAATGTCGAGGCGGTGCGTCGGCCGACGCGGGAAGGCTTCAAGGCCGGAGCGCTGGAGTTCGGCCTGGCGAGCGCGACCGGCGAGTTCATCGCCGTCTTCGACGCGGACTTCGTTCCCCGCGCCGATTTCCTCAACCGCACGGTGCATGAATTCACCGACCCGTCGATCGGCATGGTGCAGGCTCGGTGGGAGCACCTCAACGAAGGCTATTCCATCGCCACGCGCCTACAGGCCCTGTACCTGGACGGACACTTCGTCATGGAGCACGCCGCCCGCAACTGGTCGGGGCGTTATTTTAACTTCAACGGCACCGCCGGTATCTGGCGCAAGCAGGCGATTTTGGACGCCGGAGGCTGGCAGCACGACACGATCACGGAAGATCTGGACCTGTCCTACCGGGCTCAGATGGCGGGATGGAAGTTCAAGTACTTGCTCGATTACGCCGTGCCCGGCGAGTTGCCGGCGCTGCTCTCCGCCTTTCGCTCGCAGCAATACCGCTGGGCCAAGGGCGCGATCGAAACGGCGCGCAAGATCCTGCCGCCCCTGTGGCGCGGGCCGTATCCACTCAAGGTCAAGATCGAGGCGACGGTGCATCTGCTGTCGAACTGCGCTTATCTCCTGGTCGCGTTGCTATGCCTGTTGTCCGGGCCGAGCATGATGATCCGGGTGCATATGGGGTGGCGGGCGACGGCGTGGCTGGACCTGTTGCTGTTCATGATCGTGTCGTTTTCCATCGGCGTGTATTACCTGGAATGCCAGCGCGTCATCGGCAAGAGCGTGCGGCGCGCGGCGTTGTACCTGCCGCTGTTGATGGGCCTGGGCATCGGCATGGTGGTCAACAACGCCCGGGCCGTCGTGTCCGGAATGCGCGGACGCAAGAGCGCGTTCGTGCGCACCCCCAAGCACAAAATCGAGACACGCGGCGACACGGTCCTGGGCAAGAAATACCGCGCCGCGTTCAATTCCACGATCCTCGTCGAGGCGCTGGGCGCGTTGTTTTTTATTCCGCCGCTGCTCTACGCCATTCGGTATGACGTGTGGGTTTCGGTGCCGTTTCAGCTTTTGTTCTTCACCGGCTTTTCCTACCTGGTGCTCGCCACGTTGATGCAAACGGCCCGAACCGCGTGGTCCCTGCGCGGCCGAGGCATCGTCGGCGAGGACACGGTTTAGATGCGCGTCGCCGGGGTGATCCCCGCCCTCAACGAAGCCGCGTCCATCGGCGAGGTTCTACGCCAAATCCCGAAAGACCGTGTCGAACGGGTCGTCGTCGCCGACAACGGATCCACCGACGCCACGGCGCAAGTGGCTAGGGAGGGCGGGGCGATTGTGGTGTCGGAGCCGCGTCGAGGCTACGGACAGGCGTGCCTGGCGGCGCTGGATTATCTGCGACAAAATGAGCCGCCGGACGTCGTCCTCTTTCTCGACGCCGACCTCTCCGACTTTCCCGAAGAGGCCCACCTGCTGCTCGACAAAATCACGGAAGGCTACGACCTGGTGATCGGCTCGCGGGTGCGTTTGGCGCGGAAAGACGCGCTGCTGCCCCAGGCCCGATTCGGCAATTGGCTTTCGACGCGCTTGGTTCGGTTATTTTATGGAGAGCGATTCACCGATTTGGGGCCGTTTCGCGCGATCCGGTGGGAGGCGTTGGAGCGCATCGCCATGGCGGACACCAACTTCGGCTGGACCGTCGAGATGCAGGTCAAAGCCGCCAAACATGGGCTGCGTTGCGCGGAGGTGGACGTGCGTTACCGCCCCCGCCACGGTGACAAATCCAAAGTCACCGGCACCTTGCGCGGCACCGTCGGCGCGGGCACGAAGATTTTGTATGTGATTTTTCGCGAGTTGCTTTCGTGATTTCAGAGCCGCGACCTGTAGGGAGCGGGTTGGTCCGAGCAACGAGAACGATGGGTGCCACACTTTCGCGAGACCGCCAGGTCGAGAGAAGGTGTGAATTGCGATGTCCGCGCCGCGAGCCGTAGCGAGCGGGTGACGGTTACGTGGTCGATCATGGGCTCAACCAGACAGAGCCCCAAGCGTCAGCACGGGGTCGTCGAGCGGTTCGAATTGGTGAGAGTCGAGGCCAAAGCCAATTGCTTGTTCGTGGCCAACCGCTCACTACAGTTCGCGGCTCCGTTCGGTCGAATCCGTTTCCGACAACGAAAGCGTCACCCGCTCGCTACCCGCCTACGCCAAGGCTACGGCGAGGTAAGCGGCTCGCGGCTCTGAAAGGACGATACGTTCGCCAACTGCCCCAGCCGCCGGTCGAATTTCTGCGCGAAATCGAAGATCAACGCGAACAGCGCGTTGTTGATCGCCTGGCCCTCGCGGGGGTTGCGCAGGGTCGAGCCCATGACGCCGTATTCCCCGTCGTCGCGCATCCACGTCGCGATCGGGCGCGGCCCCGGCCGGCCGATGCCTTCGACAAGCATGCCGATCTTATGCCCGTCGGACAGACGCAGAATCGTGACGTCCATGCTCAGCGTCACACTCGGCCCCGGGTCGACTTCCTTGTAAAAATCCGAGACTTGCACCACCGCGTCGAACCCGGCGGCGGGCATTTCGTCCAGCACCGCCACGTCGCGCACCATCGCCGAGGTCGCCTCGCGAAGCCCGTCGAACAGGGCCTTGTCCACGGCGGAATTCAGTTCGGCGTTCATTCCCGGAAACTTGGCGAAGTGGGGACGGCGGACGATCGCGACGCTCAGCGTGGCCTTTTTTTGCGCCTCCGGTTGCTGCGCGACATGAAACGCCTGCCCGAAATGCAGCGGCGGCGCGCAAGCGGACAACAAGGCCGCCAAAACGCCGATCAGGGCGAGGGGAAAACGAGTTCTCAAGATTATAGGCTCCACGTCGATAAGTAGATCGGGTACCATTGCGTCCAGTCGGCGTCAACCGACGCCCCTACGCGGCAAACGCCACCACGAAAGCCACGGAGTCGATTCATGTGCGGAATCGTCGGTTATATCGGTGAACAGCAAGCCTCGGACATCCTGATCCCCAGCCTCAAGAAATTGGAATACCGGGGCTACGACTCGGCCGGCGTGGCCATCCTCGGCGACGACGGGTTTCTGCATCTGCGCCGCCGGGCCGGCAAGCTCATCAACCTGGACACCAGCCTGCACGAGGAGCCCATCAAGGGCATTCTGGGCATCGGCCATACCCGCTGGGCCACTCACGGCCCGCCGTCGGAGCGCAACGCCCATCCCCACCAGGTCGGCGGCATCGCGGTGGTGCACAACGGCATCATCGAAAACCACGCCGAGTTGCGCAACGAGCTCAAAGCGCTGGGCGCGGATATCCAGAGCGACACGGACACGGAACTGGTCGCCCATCTGATCGACCGGGAGATCCGGCAGGGCGCCGCGTTCCACGAGGCCATTCGCAAGGCCGTGGCGCGCATCGAGGGTGTGTATGCCCTGGCCGTGACCAGCAAGGACCACGCGGACGAACTGGTGGCGATCCGCAAATCCAGCCCGCTGATCGTGGGCCTGGGCGACGGGGAAAATTTCCTGGCCTCGGACGTTCCGGCGATCATCAAGTACACCAATAAGGTGATCTATCTGGAAGACGGCGACTTCGCGGTGCTGCGTCGCGAGGGTGTGACGATCTACGACATGAAGGGCGACGAACAAAAGCGGATGCCCAAGACGATCCAGTGGAATCCGGTGGCCGCGGAAAAAGAGGGCCACAAGCACTTCATGCACAAGGAAATTTTCGAGCAGCCCCGCTCGCTGATCAGCGCCGTCGAGGGCCGGATCAACGTGGAGGAGGCCAACGTCCAGTTCCCCGATTCGGGGCTGGAGATGATCGACGCCCGCGAGGTGCAGCGCGTGATGCTCATCGCCTGCGGCACGGCGTGGCACGCGGCGAGCATCGGCCGGCTGTACATCGAAGCGCTTTCCGGCATCCCTTGCGAAGTCGACCTGGCCAGCGAATTCCGCTATCGCGATCCCATCGTCCCGCCGGGATCGGTGTGCATCGTGGTGTCACAGTCGGGCGAGACGGCCGACACATTGGCCGCGTTGCGCGAGGCCAAGCGCCTGGGCGCCAAGTCCATCGCTGTGTGCAACGTGCCCGAGTCGAGCATCGCCCGCACCGCCGACGCGGTTTGCTATACCAACGCGGGCCCGGAGATCGGCGTCGCGTCCACCAAGGCGTTCGTGACGCAGGTGGCGGTGTTGTTCCTGCTGGGCGTGTGGTTCGGCCGACGCAACGGCCGCCTGACCGCCGACGAAGCACGGGAGCATCTGGAAGAAATCACCCGCATGCCGTTTCGCATTCAGGAAGTGCTGGCCGTCGAGGACCACATCCGGGAGATCGCCCGCTGGTCCAAGGGCACGCGGGGCTTCCTGTTCATCGGCCGCCATCTCAATCACATGATCGCGATGGAAGGCGCCCTCAAGCTCAAAGAGATCAGCTATCTCCACGCGGAAGGCTACGCCGCCGGCGAGATGAAGCACGGCCCCATCGCGTTGATCGACGAGGAGATGATGGTCATCGCCATCGCGCCGCGCATGCCGACCTATGACAAGATGCTCTCGAATATCGAGGAGGCCAAGGCGCGGGGAGGCAAGGTGCTGGCGATCTGCACGCGGGGCGACACGACAGTCGCGACGCGGGCGGACCAGCTCATCGAGATCCCGCCGTGCCCGCCGATGATGGTGCCGCTGCTGACGGTCATCCCGCTGCAGCTATTGGCCTACCACATCGCCGACCTACAGGGCACGGACGTGGATCAGCCGCGCAACCTGGCCAAGAGCGTGACGGTGGAGTAGTGATTGGATTCGGGTGCCACACTTTCACGACGCCGACAGGCGGCGGGAAGGTGTGAACTGATCGAAAACGGACGCACACCTTCTCTCGGACTTGTCCTCGCGAAAGTGTGGCACCCGTCATCCCGCGTCGTTCTAATTCGCCCTACGACACCTTCTCCGGATCAATTCCCAGCGCTTTGATGCGTCGATGCAGGTGCGAGCGCTCCACGCCGATCGCCTCGGCGGTGCGGGAGACGTTGCCCTGATTCTCGGTGAGTTTGCGGACCAGGAACGCCCGCTCGAACTCGGCCTTGGCTTCCTTCCAATCGCTCTGCGCCATGACCCCTTCCAACTCGGTCTCGCCCGCCGCGCCGGGCTTGAGGGCGCCGCGCACATCCGCGCCGGTGACGGTGGACTTGGGCGTCATGATGACCAGACGTTCGACGATGTTCTTGAGTTCGCGCACATTGCCCGGCCAATTGTATTCGGTCATCAACTTGACCGCGTCCTCGTCAAATTGCTTGGTGGGCAGGGCCGAGCGGGTGCAGAAGTGCTCGATGAAATAGTCGATGAGCAGCGGAATGTCCTCGCGACGCTGGCGCAGCGGGACGATGTGCAGCGGGATGACATTGAGGCGAAAGTAGAGGTCCTCACGAAACGCGCCGTCCTTGATCATGCCTTCCAGGTCGCGATTCGTCGCGGCGATGACCCGCACGTCGACCGTGATCGACTCGGTGCCGCCCACGCGTTCGAATTTCTGTTCCTGGAGGATGCGCAGGATCTTGGCCTGCGTGGTCAGGTCCATGTCGCCGATCTCGTCCAGGAAGATCGTCCCGCCGTCGGCCAGATCGAACTTGCCCCGCTTTTTCGACACCGCCCCGGTAAACGCGCCTTTCTCATGGCCGAAGAGTTCCGATTCGATGAGTTGCTCGGGCAGGGCGGCGCAGTTGACCTCGATGAACGGCTTGTCCCGACGATTGGAATGCAAGTGGATCTGCTGGGCGACCAGTTCCTTGCCGGTGCCGTTTTCGCCGGTGATGAGCACGCGGGAATCGGACGGCGCGGCCCGCTCCACCTGGGCCTTGAGGTCGCTTACGGCCTCGGACCGGCCGATGATTTCGTACTTGCTCTCGATGGTCTGGCGCAGGCGCCGGTTCTCGGATTTGAGCTGCGTCATGTCCAGGACGTTGCGGGCGGTGAGCAGCACCTGGTCGATGGACAGGGGCTTTTCCAGCAGGTCGACGGCGCCCATCTTGATCGCCTTGACCGCCGTCTCGATGGTGCCGTGGCCGCTGATCATGATAACCGGCAGATCCGGGTCGCGCTTCTTGATTTTTTTGAGCACCTCCATGCCGTCGATGCCGGGCATCCAGATGTCCAGCAGCATCAGGTCCGGCGTGGTCTCGTCCAGCAGCTTGAAGGCCGCCGGGCCGTCGGGGGCGGTGGAGACGCGAAATCCCTCGTCCTCGAAAATGCCCGCCAATGTGGTGCGGATGTCCGCCTCGTCGTCGACGATCAAAACGTGTTTATTCATGGCGGCCTCCCGTGGCCGGGGAGGAAACGTGCGATGGGAATGTCGGCCAGCGATGCGTCATGGGATTACCCGAAGTTGATGATATCCGTGGCGTCGCGCGGGGCGACGGCGAGGGTGAGGGGAAAGGTGACGACCACGCACGTGCCCTTGGGCTCGTTGTCGCGCATGTCGATGTTCGCGCCGTGATCCTGGAGGATCTGGTGCACAATGGCCAGGCCCAAGCCCGTTCCCATTTTCTTCGTCGAAAAATACGGCTCGTACAGCCGCGCCCGATACGCGTCCGGCAGCCCCACGCCGTCATCAATGACATGCACGTACACGCATTCGTTCTCCTGGTCCACGCCGGTGCGAATAAGCACTTCGCCCTGGCCCGTGACCGCGTCGACGGCGTTGTCCAACAGGTTGATGAACACTCGTTTGATCTGGGAGCGGTCCAGATTGAGCATCGGCAAGTGGTCGTCGGCGACGAAGGTGAAGCGCACGTCGGCGTGGGCTTCCGAGTAGAGCACGATCGTTTCGTTGATGATTTCGTTGAGCTGGTTGGGACGCAGTTGCACCTCGGCCAGGCGGGCGAAGTCGGAAAACTCCTGCACCAGGCGCTTCATCTCCGAGACCTGGCGGATGATCGTGGCGGTGGACTCGAAGAAAACCTGATCCGCCTCGTCGGTGAAGCGATTCCCATACCGCCGACGCAGTCGCTGGGCCGCCAATTGGATGGGCGTGAGCGGGTTTTTGATCTCGTGGGCGATGCGCCGCGCAATCTCCCGCCAGGCGGCGACACGTTTGGCCTTGATCAATTCGGTCAGGTCGTCGAGCACCATGACGGCCACGATGTCCTCGCCGCCCACGCTGGTCGGCAGGATCGTCAGGCGCATCAGGATCATGCGCGACTCGCCCTTGATGGACGCCTCCACCTCCCGTTCGACCGTCTGTCGCGCGTCCTGATTGAACGAATGCATGATCTCGTCAATCTGGGAGCGGGTGAACGCGCCGCCGAAGGCGTCGTGGTAATGGCGGCCGACGACCGATTCGTCCAGGCCGAGGATCTGTATGGCCTGCTTGTTGATCGTCGAGACCTTGCCGTCCAGGGCGAAGCCCACCACGCCGGTGGTGATGTTCGCCAGGACTGTCTCCATGTATTGCCGCCGCTGTTCGAGCACCAGATTGGTTTCGCGCAGGTCGTTGTTGGCCCGCGTCGCCTCCTCGCGAGAGGTTTTCAAATCCTCGATCATGCGGTTGAAGGAATTGATCAGCCGCCCCATCTCGTCGGTGGCGGAAATCTCGATGCGGGCGTCCAGGTCCCCCGCCGCGACCAGCTCCGTCGCTTCGGCCATGCGTCGGATGGGCACGGCTATGCCTCGGGCGAGGAAGAACCCGAACCACGTGGCCGCGAAGAAGATGAACATCGAAATCAACGCGAAGATCACGATGTAGCTGGACATGATGGGGTCTTTGAGCAGCAGAAGCTGGCGATAGTCCTCGTAGGTCTTGCGAATGGCCTGCATCCGTTGCAGGACGCTTTTCGGAACGAAATAGCTGACCACCACGGCGGCGACCACCTGGTCGTCCACCGTCACCGGCGCCACGCCCCGCACCACTTCGCCGTCCCGGAAGGGATAGATTTCGGTGGTCGTTCGGCCTTGGAAGCCCTTGGCGAGGAAGTCGTTGATCGACCGGCCCTCTTCGTCCCGGATGCGCTTGCGCTTGGCCGAAACGAAGACGGGCGTTTTTTTCGACGGGGTGTAGATCTCCACCATGCCCAGATTGTATTCGCGCTGCTTGGCGTTGATGTGGGCGGCGACGTGGCCCGTGTCGAACAGGCGCTGAATGCGCTCCTCGCCCGAGTTGACCAGCGACGTCGATTTCGCCGGGGGTTTGTCGCCGTCGGCCGCCGCGGCCTCGGGAGCCGCCGCCTCGGGAGCTTCGGGCGCGGGAGGCGCAGCCGGGGAGGGGGCCTCCAGGTGCTCGCCCTGGGCCAACTGCTTGGCGAGCGACTGGGCGAAGAACTGGGAGTTCTTCTTGTAGGTGCCGTAGTAGTTTTGGGCGACCTCCACCGATTCGGACAGGCTCGTCTCGATTTGCAGCGAGAACCAGTTGTCGATCGAGCGCGTCACGAAGGTCCACGCGGCGTAGAACATGATGATCGTCGGGATCAGGGCGAAGCCGGTAAACGCCACGACCAGGCGGGCGCGAAGCTGGGAGCCCAGGATCTTTTGCCGACGCTCGAACAGCAGCTTGGCCAGGTTGCGCAGGATCAGGAACAGCAGGACGCAGATGAAGATGACGTTCAGGTTGATCAGGCCGAAGAACAGGATGTTGCTCCAGAAGGAGTACACCTTGGGGATCGGCAGGGCGATGCGTTCGACCAGGAACAAAACAAACAACAGCGCCAGGATGGCCATCGCCCACTTGAGCTCGCGGCGCATGCGGCGGTCGGTGACTTTGGGGTCGGGGAGCTTGTCGACGTCGCGGGACGGGCTCATGGCGACGCCTCGCTATCGGCGTCCGGCGCGTCGCCCGCGGGGGGCGCCTCGGCCGGGGGCTGGGGCGGCAATTCCACCTTGGCCCAGCGCGTCTCGAAGTCCCAAAGGGCTGAAAAGATAAAGAAATCAGACAAGTTCAGCGGCACATCCACCTGGTCGAGTTGGGCCTTGATCTGGACGTAGTAGGGCCCTTCGTCCGTCAGGGACCCGCGAACCGCGACCGGCATGTCGGTGAACTGCGTCATCAGCTTTTGCGCCTCGTCGAGGCGGTTGACGGTGATCGTCTGACCTTTTTCGCCCAAAAGAACGGTGTAGACCTCGCGAATGTTATCGTAATGCACCGTCCGGCGGACCTGAAATTCGGCGATGCGTTCGTCAAACCACGCGGTCACATGGCGCTTAACGCGAAAAAGGTAGGTGAAGGTGGTGGGGATGCCGGCCTGGATGGCCTCTTCCAGATCCTCGGTGAAGGCGCCGTCCACCTGGAAGCTGACAAGATAGGCCTGGCCGTCGGCTCGGGCCGAAAGCTCGGCGATGCCGGCGCCGCGCACGCTCTGGGCATGGGAAGGCGTTACCCAAGTGCTGAAAAACACTAGGAAAGCAACGAATATCCCCAGGTGGCGTTCAAGACATCGCATCCGGAATAAATCCGGGCGATTTTCCTTCCTTGCCGAGCAAAACGCAAGACGAGTCTCGACCGGGCTTTCGGGCGGGACGGACCGCGATCGCGATCCGCCGCCGCCGGTCCTTTACCCTGGCGAAAAACCTTGATAAATACCGCGCGTGCGCCGGTTGATCCGTTGGTCGATCCGCCGGTCGACGAACCGCCGATGCTCCGCGAACGAGGGCCCCTTTGGAATCACCCGTCAAAGTCATCTTATTCGATCTGGACGGCACGCTCATGGTCAGCGGCGGCGCCGGTCAAAAGGCGATCAACGCCGTCTTTGCCGATCGCTACGGCATCCAGGACGCCTTCGGCGACATTGTGCCGCACGGCATGATGGACCCGGTCATTTTCCAGCAGATTCTCGATCGCTTCGGCATCACGGCGGAGGATCGGGACGCGCTGCTGGCCGAGCTGGCCGAGGATTACGCCGAGCGCCTGGAGCCGATCATGCGCGAGCACGAGCGGGCCCGCCTCATGCCCGGTGTCGTCGAATTGCTCGAAGCCCTGCACGGGCGCGATCATGTCCTGGTCGGCCTCGTGACCGGCAACTACGAAAAGACCGGGCGTATCAAGCTGGACCGGTTCGGCCTCAACAAGTACTTTGATTTCGGGGCGTTTTCTTCCGACCATCCCGTGCGGGCCGATCTGGTTCCCGTGGCGGTCGCCCGGGCCGAGGCCATCCACGGCGGGCCGATCGGCCTGGGGCGCCATGTGGTGCTGGTCGGCGACACGCCCAAGGACGTGGAGGCGGCGCTGATCAACGGCGTCACCTCGGTGGCGGTGGCGACGCTGGGGCATACGGTGGAGCAACTCGGCGCCGAAGGGGCTCATTTCGTTTTCGAGGACTTCTCGGATACGGCGGCCGTGCTGGCGGCCATGGGGGTTTCGTGATGGATCAGAATACCGCGCTCAAGCTGCTGGATTTTTACAAGGAAAACGGCGAGATCGACCAAACCACCTACGACAACGCCCACAAGTGGCTCACGGACCCGGCCTATAAGGCCTATCGGGACGACATCCATACCATGCTGCGTCCCCTGCCGCTGATCGACGCGTTTTATCAGACCATTCCCTTCGGCACCGGCGGGCGGCGGGGCACCGTGGGCGCCGGGTCCAACCGCATCAACGAACGCACCATCGGCGAATCGGCCCAGGGCTACGCGGACTACATCAACGCCGTCGATAAGGGCGGCAAACTCGCCAAGCGCGGCGTGGCCGTCGCCTACGACGTGCGTCCCCACTCGAAGAAGTTCGGCCGACTCACCGCCGAAGTCCTGGCCGGAAACGGCATCCGCGTCTTTCTCTTCGACAGCCCCCGTTCCACGCCGGAGTTGTCGTTCGCGGTGCGCCGTCTGGGATGCGTCGGCGGCGTGGTGCTCACCGCCAGCCACAATCCGCCCGCCGACAACGGCTTCAAATGCTATTGGGACGACGGCGGCCAGGTGGTCGCGCCCCACGATCGGGAAATCCTCAAGCGCGTGGGCAAGGTCGCCAAGATCGCCAAGATGCCCCTGGCCCAGGCCAAGAAGAAGGGCTTGGTGAAAATGATCTCCAAGGAGGTCGACAAGCCCTACATCGCCCGTTTCGCCGACGACCATTGGCTGTGCGACGAGCGGGCGGTGAAGATCTTTTACTCGCCCCTGCACGGCACCGGCGTGACGATCATCCCCGACGCCCTGAAGTCCATGGGCTTCACCGACGTGGTCATCCCCGCGGATCAGGCCAAGATGGACGGCACCTTCCCCACCGTTCCCAATCGCTATCCCAACCCGGAAGAGCCGGCGGCGTTGGAAAAGGCCGTGCTGCTGGCCAAGCAGGTGGGGGCGGATATCGTCATGGGGTCGGATCCGGACGCGGATCGGTTGGGGGTGCATGCGCCGGATAAAAACGGCGAGTTTCACTATGTGTCGGGAAATCGCCTGGGCGCGGCCATGGCCCACTTCGTGCTGGAGAGCCTCAAGGAGCGCGGCGAGCTGCCCAAGAATCCCACCGTCATGACCACCATGGTCTCCACGCAACTCGCCACGGCCGTCGCCAAGAAATTCAAGGCGAAGATCGTCAACGATCTGCTCGTCGGCTTCAAATACGTGGCCCAGGAGCTGCGCGGCCTCGACGCCAAGGGCAAGACCGACTCGTTCGTCTTCGGCTTCGAGGAGTCCATCGGTTTCCTGCGCGGCCCGGCGGTGCGGGACAAGGACTCGGCGTCCGCGGCGGTGATCATGGCTCAGCTTATGGCCCGTTTGAACGCGCGGGGCATGACCTTTTGGGATTACCTGGACGAGATCTACACCGGCTTGGGTTATTTTGCCGACGCGCAAAAATCCGTGGTGCTCAAGGGCGCGGACGGCTCGGCCAAGATGGGGCGCATCATGACGGCGTTTCGCGAGAACCCGCCCAAGTCCCTGGCCGGAAACAATGTGCATGTGGTGATCGACCGTCAGGCCGGAACCATGAAGAACCTGAAAACCGGCAAGACCAAAAAAATCTCCGGCGACAAGGGCAATGTCGTGCAGCTTTGGCTCGACGAGGAGGGCAAGTCCCGCCTTTCGATCCGACCGTCGGGCACCGAGCCGAAGATCAAGCACTACGCCTCGGCGTACGTTCCGGTCAAGGACGCCAAGGCCCTCGCGGCCGCCAAGAAAGCCGGCGACCGGGCCGTGGAGGCGATCCTGAAGGCCACCGAGGAATTCGAAACCAAGGTGCCGTAGCGGTCGCGCGGCGGCCGCGACCGTTCTGAGCCGCGACCCTATAGGGAGCGGGTTGGTCCAACCCGGCACAAATCCAAGTCGTATTTCGGGGAGGGGGAGTTCCCCCGCCCATTGTGATAGTGTCGAATGCTCGCGGTTTGCGCGGGCACATTGTCGGGGGATCGGAGGGGCTCGATGAAACGTGATCTGGCCGCGATGGCCGGGAAAACTTACGACTTGTTGATCATCGGCGGAGGCATCACCGGATGCGCCGCCGCCCACGACGCCGCGTTGCGCGGATTGTCCGTGGCGATGGTCGACAAGGACGATTTCGGCCACGCCACCAGCAGCGCGACCAGCAAGCTGATCCACGGCGGGCTGCGTTATCTGAAAAACTTCGAGTTCTCCCTGGTTCGCGAATCGCTACGCGAGCGACGCACCATGAGCTTCATCGCGCCCCATATCGTCGCGCCGATCCCGTTTTTGTTCCCCTGCTACGCGGGGCTGCGTCGGGACAATAATCTGACCAAACTCGTGATGGGCATGCTGCTGTACGACCGCCTGTCCTTCGACAAGGCCAAGCTGGACGACCCGGACCGCAAGGTGCCTCGGTGGGAGTATTTCAACCGGGACGGCGTGTTCAAGGTGGAGAAAGACGTCCTGCCCCGGGATCTGACCGGTGCCGCCGTTTACTACGACTGCCAGATGTGGGACCCGAACCGGCTGACGTTGGAATTCGTCCTGGCCGCGACGGAGAACGGCGCCCGCGTCGCCAACTATGCCGAGGTCGTCGAACTCATCAAGGACGGCAACACGATCAAGGGCGCCGTGGTGCGCGATCGCCTCAGCGACCAAACGCACTCCATCAATGCCCGCATGACCGTCAACGCCAGCGGTCCCTGGGCGGATTTCGTCTCCGGGCTGCTCTCGGCCGAGGCGCGCAAGCCCCTGGTGCGAAGCCAGGGCATCCACATGATCACGAATAACATCACCAACGGCCACGGCCTGGTGCAGTACACCGAGTCGGGCCGCTTTTTCTTCATCATCCCCTGGCGGGATAAGTCGCTGATCGGCACCACCGACACGCGCTACGAAGGCGACCCGGACAAATACGGCGTGCTGCGCAAGGATGTGGAGCACTTCCTGGGCGAGGTCAGGGCAGTGTACCCCGGCGCGAAGGATCTGACGCTCGATGACATCTCGTGGACCTACGGCGGACTGCGTCCGATTGTGGAGACCGAGACATCGGTGGAGAACGTCAACAAGGCCTCGCGCAAATACGAGTTTTACGACCACGAGGTCGACGACGGCATCAAGGGGATGATGAGCGTCATCGGCGGCAAGTACACCACCAGCCGCGCGCTGGCCGAAACGCTGGTCGACAAGGTGACGGAGAAGATGGGGCTGCCGCGACCGGCGCGGGTGACGCGGGGCTACGTGCTGCCCGGCGGGCGCATCGGGTCTTGGCAGGGCCTGGTGGAACGGCTGGAGCGGGGCTACGGCCTGAGCAGCGACGACGCGAGGCGCTGGGGCCGTCCCTTTGGGGCCTTTGCCGAAGACCTGATCGCGGCGGGCAATGAAAACGCCGACCTGGGCCGCCGCCCGGATGAGCGCCAGATCGAGACCCTAGCCGTCGTTCAGCGGGCGGTGACGGAAGAAATGGCGATGACGGTGGAGGACATGCTCTTTCGCCGCTCGGGCATGGGCACGACCGGGGAATTTTCCGCCGAGGCGGTCGAGACGGTGGCCAAGCACATGGCCGGCTTGCTGGGTTGGGACGACGCGCGTCTGGCCGACGAGATTCAAACCAACCAGGAAAAACTGCGCCGACGCAATATCCTCGATTTCGACGACCCGGCTCCCGATCCCCACGGCGACGCGTCGCTGTTGCAGGTGACTTGAGGTTTTGGGTTGATCAGGGTTTGTCATCCTGAGTGAAACGAAGGATCTTGGTTCGACCTGGTGAGAATTCCGCGTTGTCCCAGGCTCGGGTCGTGGCAAGGGCCTTCACTTCGTTCAGGATGACATCGGGGTATGCACGACGACACCTGTTCGACTGGGCCGACTTAGCCGACGCCGCCGGAGGTCTTGCGGTAGCCGATGTGACGCACGTCTTCGCCGCCCACCAGGAAGATGACCTGCTCGGCCATGTTCTCGGCGTGGTCGCCCATGCGCTCCAGGTATTTGGCGACGGATTGGACGTGAATGCCCCGCTCGACGAGTTGGGGGTCGGCGACCATCAATTCGAGCAGATCGGCGAAGATTTCGTCGTAGAGATCGTCGACCTCGTCATCCCGGTCGATGACATTATTGGCCAGTTGAGGATCGGTGTTGACCAGGGCGTCGATGGCGTCGCGCACCATGGACTGCACCAACTCGCCCATCTTGGGGATGTCGTGGTAGGGCTTGAGGGGCTCCGCGGCGTTCAGGTCGATCGCCCGCTCGGCGATATTCACCGCCAGGTCGCCCACGCGCTCCAATTCGCCGACCATTTTGTGCGTCTGAAGCAGGAAGCGCAGGTCCACGCCCATCGGCTGCCGGCGCGCCAGAATGCGCCAGCACTGGTCGTCGATGGCCACTTCGTCGCCGTTGACGGCGGCGTCCTGCTTGATCACCTGGCGTGCGATGTCCGAGTCCCGGTCCACCAACGCCCGCATCGCGCCGTCGATCATCTCCTCCACGCGCCCGGCCATCAGCAGCAGGCGGTCCCGGAGGAGGCGGAGTTCTTCTTCGAAGGCACGATCGGTATGTTGAGCGGGCATGGGCACCTCACTTAGCGCAAATGCGTGAACAAGATACAAGATGTAGTACCTTTGCATCTTGCCGTCCGGACAAAACTTAGTCCAGACTAAAAATCATGATGCCACAAAATATCCGAAATGCCTAACCAAATTTTCCGGTGATGTATTCGTCGGTCTGCTGTTTGGTGGGTTTTGTGAAGATGCTGTCGGTATCGTTGAATTCGATCAGCTCGCCCATGAGGAAGAACGCGGTCCGATCGGACACCCGGGCGGCCTGCTGCATATTGTGCGTGACGATGACGATCGTGTAGTTCTCGCGCAGGCTGTGGATCAAGTCCTCGATGCGCGCCGTGGCGATGGGATCCAGGGCGGAGCAGGGCTCGTCCATGAGGATCACGTCCGGGTCCACGGCCAGCGCCCGGGCGATGCACAGCCGCTGTTGCTGCCCGCCGGACAGGCCCGATCCCAACTTGTTGAGTTCGTCCTTCACCTCGTCCCACAACGCCGCCTGGCGAAGCGCCCGCTCGACGATCTGCGCATCGTTGGATTTGCTGGAAGTCTTCGTCAGGCGAAGTCCGGCCAGCACGTTTTCGCGGATGGTCATCGTGGGGAAGGGGTTGGGCTTCTGGAAAACCATCCCCACCTTGCGACGCAGCCGGGCCGGGTCGACATTGGGGTGGTTGATGTCCTGCCCCTCGAGCACGATGCTGCCTTCCACCCGGGCGCCGGGGACGATCTCGTGCATCCGGTTCAGGCAGCGGATGAAGGTGGACTTGCCGCAACCGGACGGGCCGATGATGGCCGTCACCCCGCCGGTGGGAATCTGCATTTCGATGCCCTTGAGCACCAAGGTCTTGCCGTACCAGGCTTTGAGGCCCGACACGGAAAACTGGGGATTATCGATGGGCGATTGCCGAAGGGGCATTCAATCAACTCCGCCGCTGATATTTCTGACGCAAGTAAATCGCCAGCGCATTGAACATCAAAAGAATCGCCATCAGAACCATGATCCCCGCCGCCGCGTTGATGACGAATTCGGGCTGGGGCCTGGAGACCCAGTTGAAAATCTGGATCGGCAACGCGGTAAACGGCGACATGGGCCCGTCGGGCAGGAAGGTCACGTAGGTCAGGGCGCCGATCGCGATCAGGGGCGCGGTCTCGCCGATGGCGCGGGAGATGGCCAGGATCGAACCGGTCAGCATGCCGGGCAGGGCCATGGGCACCACCACCTGGCGGATGGCCTGCCACTTGGTTGAGCCCAGGGCGTAGCAGCCTTCCCGCAGGCCGTTGGGCACGGTGGCCAGCGCCTCCCGGGAGGCGACGATGATGATCGGCAGGATCAGCAGCGCCAACGTCAGCGCCCCGGACATCAAGCTCTGGCCGAAATTGGCGAAACGCACAAAAATCTCCAAGCCCAGCAGGCCGTAGATGATCGACGGCACTCCCGCCAGATTGGCGATGTTCACCTCGATCAGGCGGGTGAGCCAGTTGTCGCCGCCGTATTCTTCCAGATAGATCGCCGCGCCGATGCCCACCGGGACGGCGAACGCGCCGGTCAGGCCGATGAGGTAAATGCTGCCCACCAGGGCCGGTTTGATGCCCGCCAATTCCGCCTTGCGCGAAGGCAGGCTGGTCAGAAAACTCCACGTCAGGCGGCCGGCGCCGTCCATGACCACGTCGGCCAGCAGCACGAACAGCATCGCCAGCGGGACGAGCACGGCGAACAGGCAAAGCCCGATAAACGCCTTCTCCCATTTTTCCACGCCGGTGCGATACATCTAGAGCTTCCCTCGGAATTTTCGCGCCAGCCGCTGGCTGAGCATGTTCATCGCCAGGGTCATCAAAAACAGCGACGCGCCGACCACGAAGATCGTTTTGTATTCCAACGTGCCGTGGGGCGTGTCGCCCATGGATACCTGCACGATGTACGCGGTCATGGTCTCGATGGGCACGCGGGGGTCCATGGTCAGGCGCGGCTGCTGGCCCGCGGCGATGGCCACGACCATCGTCTCGCCGATGGCGCGGGAGATGGCCAGCGTCACCGACGCGGCGATGCCCGACAAGGCCGCGGGGATCACCACCCGCACAATCGTCGGCAAGCGCCGGGCGCCCAGGGCGTACGCCCCCTCCCGCAGGGCGCGGGGAACGGCGTAAATCGCGTCCTCGGACAGGGAGGCGATCATCGGCGTAATCATGACGCCCATGATGATGCCCGGACTCAGGGCGTTAAATCCCGCCAGACCCGGGACGATCTTTTGCAGCAGGGGCGTGAGGAAAACCAAGGCGAAGTAGCCGTACACGATGGACGGAACGCCCGCCAGGATTTCCAGCATGGGTTTGAGAATCCGGCGCGCCCGCTCGTCGGCGAACTCGGACAGATAGATCGCCGAAAGCAAGCCGAAAGGCAGGGCCACCGCGATCGCCACCAGCGTGGTGAGCATGGTGCCCGCCACCAGCGGCCAGATGCCGAAATGCTTGTCGACGAACAGGGGGGTCCATTGGGTGTCGCCCAAAAAACGGGAGATGGGCACTTCGCGGAAGAACGAAATCGTCTCGTAGGCCAGCACCAGGACGATGCCGATGGTCGTGAAGATCGACAGGACGCCGCACGCCCTCAGGACGATTTCGATCACACGCTCGGGCCACGGAGTCGCCGAACGTGTCAGATAACCGGCCGCCGGGGCGACCGGGCTAAACTCTGGGGAATTCGCGGCCACGATTCGTCTTTCGGGTCAACCCGGATGGGAAGTGGGGATTAGCCGGCGGAGCCTTCTTCGGTCTTGGGGGCCTCGGCCGCCGGAGCTTCTTCCGCCGTGCCCTCGGGGGCGCCCTCGGCCGCCTCGCCGGTGCCTTCCTTGGAGAGCAGCTCCTCGACCGTCACGCCCACCGTCGCGCCGCCGCCGGCGAAGACCGAGCCGGTGGTGCGGGACTCGAAGCGCGCCTTGGCCAACTCATAGGCTTTGTCCGGCAGCGGGATATAGCCCACCTCCTTGACCAGGCCCGGCGTGCTCAGATAGTGCGTCACGAACTCGGTCACGATGGGCCGGGTGTCGGCTTCCTTCTTGTTGACGTAGATGAAGATCGGCCGGGACAAGGGTTGGTATGTGCCGTCGCCGACGGATTCCAGGGAGGGCGGAATGGCCTTGGCGTCCTTGTCCATCTTGATCGACGCCACGTTCAGGCGCTCGGTGTTTTCCGCGTAGTAGGCGAAGCCGAAAAAGCCCAGGCCGTATTTGTCCGTCGCCACGCCCTGCACCAGGACGTTGTCGTCCTCGCTGGCCGTGAAGTCGCCCCGGCTGGAGTGCTCCGTGCCCACGATGGCCTGCGTGAAGTAGTCATAGGTGCCCGAGTCCACGCCGGGACCGAACAGATGCAGTTCCTCTTTCGGCCAGCCGTCGCGCACGTCCGACCATTTCATGACCTTGCCCTGGGCCTCGGGCTCCCACATCTTCTTGAGTTCCTCGACGGTCATCTCGCCGGCCCAGTCGTTCTCCTTGTTGAGCACGACCGCGATGCCGTCATAGGCCACGGGGATCTCGACATATTCCACGCCCGCCGCCTTGCAGTCGGCCATTTCCGATTCCTTGATGGGACGGGAGGCGTCCGAGATCGCGGTCTCGGCCCGGCAGAATTTCTTGAATCCGCCGCCCGTGCCCGAAACGCCGATGGTGATGCGCACCTCCGGGTGCTTGGCGCGGAAGGCCTCGGCCATGGCTTCGGAGATCGGATAGACCGTGGAGGAACCGTCGATGGCGATGGCTTGTGCTTGGGCCGGCGGGGGCGCGCCCGGCTCTCCCCCGGGGGAGGAAGCGTTTTGCGTGCAGGCCGACAGCAGCAAAGCCGTCAGCATGGCGGTCATCACGGCAAGGAGGGGGCGCGTGTTCACAGTCACCTCGCTCAAGCTTGGGAGATTTGTTGAATGAGTCAAAGCGTTGCCAAAACGGAACGATAGGAAATCACGATGGCCCGAGACTGTCAATCGTCGAATATCTCGTCATATTTTCGTCACATAGACGTCAAATTGGGGCCATAAGCCGACGGCGGCGAGAACAGCAGGACATTCGGCGTCCGCAGCAGCAGATCGTACCCCGCGGCCTCGTCGGCGACCGAACGCATCGACCGGGTTTCCTTGGCGAAATCGCTTTCCGGGCCCAGGCCGCCCCGCACCGCGTTGATGTCCGAGAGAATCAGCCCCCGCAAGGTGGGGTCGAACTTTCCGGCCTCAATGCGCAGATGCACCCAATCGACGTATTGGCGTTCGTAGTCCGCCAGGGCCGCCCTGGGCTTCAAGAACCGGACATTCGGTTCGAGCAGATTGACCTCGAAGCGGAAAAGGGCCCACGTGGCGTCGACGCCGGTGATCGCCACCGGGTAGATTTTGCGCACCCCTCGCCGGGCATGGAGCGCGGCGACGAAGCGACGAGCGTCCTCCTTGGCCCAGTTGACCTCCGTGACCGGCGGCCGCAAGACGACGTCGTTCGCGTTCTGCACATACGCCAGATAGGGGTCTTCCCAATCCCAGGTGATGGGTTCGGTCGTTATGGCCCTTGTCGAACGGGCCAAACTCGTCGCCGCCAGCGCCAACCCCAACGCGATGAACACCAAGCGCCGGTACTTGCCCCGCATTGATGAGAACGCCACGCCGACCAGGGGCGCCGCGCCGACCACCGCCGGGAAAATATAGTAGGTGTTTTTCTTGGCGCTGATCGAAACCAGCGCGACCAGGCCGAAGGTCCAGAAGACGAGCATGTATCGGGATTTGGCGCGGGTGACGAACAAGAGGACGGCGCCGGACAGGGCGGCCAGGGCCAGGGGCCGACCCCAGTGATACGCGATGAGAAAATGGGGAACCGCCAGCGGCGCACCGGGGCCGGATTTGGCGCCCATGGCGGTGCGTTCGTAGTCGGACAGGCCGTCGAAGATGTAGGCCATGTAGTCCAGGCTGCCGTTGTCCCGGGCGACGTAATAAAACGCAACGGCGGCCGCGGCCACGAACAGAGCAACGCGCGTCGCCTCCAGGGTCAGGCGTCGAGGCGAGCGCAACGTGAGACGGCGCGGATCGTCGTCATCCCGTCCGAACCACGAATCCAGCACCGTCCCGGCCAGGGCCGACCCCACGGCCAATGTGACCATGACCCCGTTGGACGGCACGAAGGCGTCGTGCGTGGCGCGCCCGGCGATCAGCCCCACCAGCGCCCCCATCCAAAAGCGGCGAAGTCCGTCCGAAAAATAGATGCAGACCACCGCCAGCGTCGCCGCCGTGATATTGGTCAGGTGGTCGTCGAATGTCGTCGCTGAAGCGAGCACCACCGGCATCGCGGCCGCCGCGACCGCGCCGATCGCCCCGGCCCACGGCCCGCCGATCCGCCACGCCAGCAGCGTGACCAGCACCATCCAGATCAAGGCGAGCAGCGTCTGGAAGTGCATCATGCCGATGTACGACCGGCCGAATAGATCGATCGCCCGGCCGGCGAAGACGAGGGTCAGCGGGTGATCCCGATAGGCAAAATCCCGATGCCATTGGGCGTCGCCGTGGTCGTGATAGACGATCACCGCTTGCAGATCCTCGTGGGGCGACATGCGGATGACCGGCTCGCTTTCGTGATTCCACCAAAACAGCAACGCCGTCATCCCGCCGATGGCCAACACCACGATCAGGGCGCACGCCGCCGTCGACAGAGCCTCGCCGTTCTCCTTGAGCGCCTTCATCCTGATGTTAATTTTCATGATGGAAATCCGCGTCGGGCAGGGGGGCGTAGACGGCCATGTGGGGCGTGACCAGCAGGGGCGCCGCCCCTTGGGCCAATTCGGACAGTCGCCGCAGCGTCGCCTCCCGCTGAGCCAGGTCGGGGGCGTAGTCCAGGTTGGAAGCCACGGTGCGCACATGGAAGGCGAACAAGTCGGACAGGGGCGGAATATTCGGTGTCGGCAATTCGCGCGGGCTGACCCAATAGGTCGCGGAAAAATCCGCGTCGGCCGGAGCGTATTCGATCGGTACAAAACGCAGATTCGGCGCCGCCAGGCACGCCCGGAATCGGAACAGACCCAGGCCCGCGTTCGTCCCGACGATGCCTACTTGCGCTTCGGCGTCGGAGGGCGTGTTGCACAGGACGGTTTTGACCAACGCCGGCGCCGCGTCCTTGGTCCAATCCCGGTAGCGATCCGGGGGACGCAGCACTACGTCCGGCGAATTCTGGAGGTAGCGAATCGCCAGTTCGCCCCGCGCGGGCCCGATGGGTTTTTGCGTCAGGCCGTAGGCGGCGCGGCCGATCCCCGCCAGGGCCAGCAGGCACGCCGCCCCCAGGACGATCGAGCGGATCTTGCCCCGCCACGCGCTCAGGCCGATCCCCGCGATCGGCGCGGCGGCCACGGCGGCGGAGAAGGTGTAGAAGCTGTTTTTCTTGGGGCTGAACGAGGCGACGACGATCAATCCCAGCAGCCACAAGGCGAGCATGTATCGCTTGGGAACGCGCCGAATGAACAGGCTCGCCAGCCCGGCCAGGGTCGCCAGGGCGAGGGGCACGCCCCAGTGGTACTCGACGATCATCGCCGGGATGCCCAGCAGGCTCAGGGGTTCCCGCCAAGGCGAAACCACGCCGAACTCGGGAGCCGCCGCGCCCTGGAAGATGTAGGCGAAGTAGCCGTAGCCGCCTTGCCGATGGGCCCCGATCAGAAATCCGACGCCCAGGGCCGTCGCGGCGCCCAGGTAGGGCAACGAGCGACGCACCCGTTGGCCGACGGCGGTGGAGCGCTCGAAGATCGGCGGCCCGGAGCGGTCGATGATCCACGTTTCGAACGCCAGCCCGATCGCGGCCAGGGCAATCGACGCGGCGGCCATGAATCCCAACGACGGGTAGAAGCCGTCGGCCAGCAGCCGTCCCGCGAGCAGCCCCGCGACCAGGGCGGGCAAGGGGCGACGCAGGCCGTCGGAATAGCGCAGCAGCAGGATCGCGATCGCCGCGCCCAGGATGTGCGTGAGGTGGTCGTCGTAGGTCAGCGCGCCGCAGAGCAGCAGCGGCATCCCCGCCGCGAACAGCGCCGTCAGCATCGCCGCGATCGGCCCCGCCAGCGAATACGCGAGCCCGGCCAGCAGCGCCATCGTCGCCGCCGCCAGCAGGATCTGGCCGAGCATCAGCCCCGCGTAACTTCGCCCGAAGAGGGTAAGCGACGCGTCGGCGATGACCAGCGGCAGGGGATGGGACTGGGGCAGCCGATGCAGATGTCGACCCTCGGCGCCGTGGTCGTGATATTGCAGCGTGAGGTAGAGATCGTCGTGGGGACGGTCCAGCAGCAGCGGGTCGCTCGCGTTGACCCACCACCAAAGCAGCACGCCCACGCCGCCGATGGCCGCCGCGCCGACGACCAACGCGACCGCCGTCCGCCACGAAGCGCGGTTGGACGAAGATCCCTCATGCGGGGCGGACATCGCCGTCACCGCCGATCAAAAAGAAGTTTAGGCCACACCGCCTAATTTAGAAGCGGCCCCCGGAAGGATCAACCAGAACGACGAGCCGTGGGGTTCGACGGGCGCGACGCCCACCTGGCCCTCCATCGCCTCGGCGAGGTTTTTGACGATGGCCAGCCCCAGGCCCGTGCCGCCCAGATCGCGGGAACGGCCCGGATCGACGCGGTAAAAACGCTCGAAAACCCGGGGTTGGTGCTTGGGGGGGATGCCCGGGCCGTTGTCGGCCACCTCGATGCGGACCCGGTCGCCCAGAAGCTCGGCGCTCACCTGGATGCGGCCGCCTTCGGGCGTATATTTCACGGCATTGTCCAGATAGTTGAACAGGATCTGGTCCAGGGCCTTGGGATCGGCCTGGGCGATCAGGTTTTCATCGCAACGCACCACGATCTTTTGGCGCTTGTCGGCGGCTTTGCGTTCGATGGCTTCGGCGGCCTTGCGCACCGCCGGGGCGACGGGCATGACCTGCGGTTCGATGCGCTGACGTCCCGCCTCGATGCGCGACAGATCCAGCAAATCGGCGATGAGTTGGTCCAGGCGCTTGGCGTTGCGGGCGATGGCTTCCACAAACTTCTGGGCCGCCGTGGGGTGCTCGATGGCGCCTTCCTGCAACGATTCGGCGCTGCCGGCGATGATGCCCACCGGCGTGCGCAACTCGTGGGAGACATTGGCGACGAAATCACGCCGGATCGTTTCCAACCGACGCAATTCGGACACATCGTGCAGCACGACGACACTGTCCACCCCGGCGCGCCGGGCCGAGATCTGGGCCATGATCCGACGGGGCGCACGGCCGGTGGAATCGAACTCGACCGACTGGGCCTCGTCGGCGGCCTGGTGCTCGAACAACTCGGCCAGAGCCGGAATGCGCACCGCCTCCAGCAGCGTCTTGCCCACCGGCGAGACGGTCAGGCCCAACAGGCGCATCGCCGCCTGGTTGACCACCGTGATGCGCTTGTTTTCGTTCAGGGCGATGACGCCCTCGCTCATGCCGTTGAGCACGGCCATGAATCGGTCCCGCTCCAGCGCCAACTCGGCGACCTGCATCTCGAGGGCTTCGGCCAGGGCGTTGATCGACCCGGCCAGACCGCCCAACTCGTCGGAGGAGACCACATTGACGCGCAGGCCCTTTTCGCCGGTGGCGATGGCCTGGGTCTTTTCGATGAGGTGGCGCACGGTGCGGTAGATAAGCTGAGAGGACAGGCCGCTCATGAAGATCGCCAGCACCAGTCCCAGGGCCCCCGCCGCCAGGATCGAGAACCGCAGCTTGCGGGCCAGTTGGTCCACTTCGGACAGGGGCATGGCGACGCGGATGAGCAAATTTCGGCCGGCCGCCTGGGCGGGAATGGCGACGTATTCCATCTGGGCGCCGAGTTCGGGGCTGTAGCGGATGGCGATGCCGTAGCCGTCGTTGCGGGCGCCGACGAGTTCTTCCCGGTCCAGGGATTCCCGTGCAAAATCGGACGGGGACAGCCCGCGCGTGGAATCACCCACGACCTGTCCTTGATCGGTGAGCACCGTCACCTGGGCGCCCATCGAATGGCCCAGGGCATCGGCCAGATCGTCCACGGCGGCCCCGTCGGCGTCGGCGGGCAGGCGTTGCAACGCGTCGCCGACCACCTTGGCGAAACGCACCAGGTCGTCTTCAATGCGCGATTCGAGCCAGTTGCGAAGGGTAATTTCCAGGTAGACGCCCGAGGGGAGGGCGACCGCGAAAATCACGATGACGGAGACGAGGAAAAGTTTTCCGCGAACGCCCAGCCTCAAGCCGATTCCTCAACCGCCTTGTCTTGAAAGCGATATCCCACGCCGCGGATGGTTTCGATATAAGCCCCGGCCGCGCCCAGCTTTTGGCGCAGTCGCTTGACGTGCGTATCGACGGTGCGGGTCGTGACCTCGGCCTGGATGCCCCACACGCCGTCCAGGAGTTGATCCCGTGTCTGCACCCGGCCCTTGCGTTTGAGCAGGGTGGTCAGAAGGCGAAACTCCATCGCGGTGAGCATCAGTTCCTTGTCGTCGACCCAGGTGCGATGGCCCTGCTCGTCGACCTTGAGGCGGCCGAAGGTCATCACGTCTTCCGCGCTTTCCTCCGGACGGCCGCGACGCAAAATCGCCCGGATGCGCAACAGCAGTTCGCGTATGGAAAACGGCTTGACCACGTAGTCGTCGGCGCCCACCTCAAAGCCCACCACCCGGTCGATTTCCTCGCCCTTGGCGGTGGTCATGATGATGGGGATGGAGCGGGTGCGGGCGTCTTCCCGGATGCGCCGGCAGATTTCGGTGCCCGAAATGTCCGGAAGCATGATGTCCAGGAGGACCAGGTCCGGCAGCGGCTCCTCGGCCGCCAGTTCGAGCCCCTTGGCCCCGGTGAGCGCGGTGCGCGTCTGGTAGCCTTCCCGCTGGAGGTTGTACTCCAGGATGGCCACCATGTCCTCTTCGTCTTCAACGATTAAAATCAGTGCCGACATGCCGCGTTATTGCCTTGTCCTTGTGGCGTTATCGTGGCGCGTTTTTGAACGGCCCGCAACATTGTAAACCCCATGAAGGATTTCACTCGAAAAGTCGCCCGGCCGCTCCCCTCACCGATGCGTACCCTAGCAGAAAACCGTCACGGCAACACGCACCCTGCGTGAGCGAGGCCGCGAAATTCGTCGGCGGGCCCCCTAGTCCTGGTCGGCGGCCTTGTCGTATATTGGCCGTTCTTGTTTTTGCCCGGCGCCCGACAGCGCGCCGACGGGCCTTGCACGAGGCGGTGCCATGCTGACGATCCAGGATCTGCTCAACGACAAGCGCGTCTTTTTGGACGTGCCGGCGGCCGACAAGCTGGCGGCGCTCAAGACCGTCGTGCATCTGCTGGCCGAAGCCGGGCAGATCAACGCCGACGCCGAGGCGGACCTCTATCGCCGCCTGGACGAGCGCGAGCAGCTCTCCACCACCGCCCTGGGCGAGGGCATCGCCATTCCCCACGCCTATTTCGAGCAGATCCCCGAACCGATGCTGATTTTCGCCCGCCTGTCCAAGGGAGTGGATTTCGACGCCCCGGACGACCGGCCGGTGGACAAGATTTTTATGCTGCTGGGCGGCAAACGGGACCACACGCAGCATCTGATGATCATGGCGCGGCTCTCGCGCATGCTTAAAGACACGGGATTTCGCCAAACGTTGGACACCGCCGGGCAGCCCGGCGCGGTCTTGGATGCCGTTCGGGACGTGGAATCCCGGCACTAGGAGACGCGGTGCAGGCGGTTTTTATCATCATCAGCGAGGCCGATCGGCTTCAGGACGTGCTCACCGGGCTTTTGGAAGTGGGCATCACGACGGCGACGATCATCGAAAGCCAGGGCATGGGCCGGGCGGTCATGGACAATCTGTCGATTTTCGCCGGATTCCGCGACCTGTGGAGCGGCAACCTGAGCTACAACCACACCCTGTTCACCGTGGTCGACGACGAGAAGGTCGAGGAGCTCATCCCCGTGGTCAAGGACATCCTCGCCCCCGGCGATTCGCCCAGCAAGGGCGTGTTGTTCACGCTGCCGGTCGCCCGCCTGGTCAAATTCACGCCGTCCAAGGAAGACTAGCTCCATGAAATCCCTGGTGGGCCTGGCGATCATCGCGCTGCTGGCGGTCTTCGGATCCCGGTTGCTCGAACGCCACTGGCACATCCCCGGGCCTCTCAAATCGGTCTTCGGCGGCGGGTTGATCTACCTGGTCGCCGGCTATGTGCTCGGACCGTCCATGCTCGGCTACGTCACCGGCGAGGTGACGGTGCATCTGTCGCCGGTGGTGACGATCGGCCTGTTCTGGATCGCCTTTCTTTTCGGCATCAACCTCAAATGGCGCGATCTGCGTCGGCTGCATAACACCCTTTTTCTGTTCGTATTCGGACAGGCCTTCGCGGTCGTCGCGGTGGTGGGCGTCGCGTTCTGGTTTTTGCTGCCCAGCGTTTTCGGCGAGATCCCCCTGCGCGAACTGACCGCGGCGGTGCTGACGTTGGCGGCGTGCGCCTCGGGCACGGGGCAGGCGACGCTCTTCCGCCTCAAGATGAATCGAAATTTTCGCGGTCCCACGGCCCAAACGGCGTCGGTGGCGGCGACCCTGGACGATCTGCCGGCGATCATCGTGACCGGTCTGGTGACGTTTTTCCTGCACGAGGCCACCCCCGCCGAGACGCACCCGCCGGGCTTTGCGTGGCTCGGATTGGCGGTGTCCATCGGCGGCCTGGGAGGCTGGGTGGTGGAACTGCTGCTGCGCCGGGCGGACAACGATCAGGCGCGGCTGCTGCTCATCCTCGGATGCATGTCGGTGGGCGGCGGCATCTGCGCCTATCTATCGATCGCGCCGGTCTTCGTGGGCGCCATCATGGGCGTGGTTTACGTCAACCTGAGCCCCCGGGACGACAGAGTCTTTGAAATCGTCACCCGCTCCGAATCGACGCTCTATGTCGTCTTCCTCATCCTGGTGGGCACCATCGTCAAACTCCAGCTCGAACAGTTGGCGATCCTGGGCGCGGTGTTCGTGGGAGTGCGCATCCTGGGCAAGGTGGGCGGCGGCGCGCTGTTCCAGCACTGGCTGCGGCTGCCGCAAAACCCCTCGCCGGCGGTGGGGCTGGCGTTGATCGCCCAAGGCGGCTTGGCGATTGCGCTGGCGATCCAATACGCCCGCGTCTTCCCCTCGGCCCTGGCGGACACGGTGGTCACGGTCGTGATCGCGTCGGTCGTCGTTAACGCCGTCTACGCCGAGCCCTTGGCCCTGCGAGCCGCGAGGGCGAAGCGATGAGGGTGCATCTGCTGGTGGCCGCGTCGCTGGTGACGATGATCTGGCTGCTGAAATTCCTACAGATCGGCCAGTTCTCCACCGTGGTCGACGAGGCGGCGCTGGCGTTCGGCTTCATCCTGCTGGTGGCGTTCATCGTCGGCAAGGCCGTCAAGCGTGTCGGGCTGCCCGGCCTGACCGGCTATCTGTTCACCGGCATGATCTTCGGCCCCTACGGCATTGGGGTGCTACATCCCTCGCTGCAGTTCGTCACCGCGGGCGCGCTGGAGGAATTGAAGGTCTTTCAGAGCATCGCGCTGGGCCTGATCGCGTTTTCCGCCGGCGGCGAGATGCGCCTGGAGTCGGTCAAAAAGCGCCTGCGAGGCATCCTCTACGTCGCCAGCGTCCCGTCGTTGTTCGAATTTCTCTGGGTCTTTGCCGCGACGTGGTTCGCCTCGCCCTATGTGGATTTCGGCCACGAACTGACCACCGCCGGGCGCGTGGGCGTGGCGCTGATATTCGGCGTGATCGCCATTTCCGTTTCGCCCGCGGCAACCATCGCCATCGTGCTGGAATACAGGGCCAAGGGGCCGATGACGACGATGGTGCTCGGCTCGGTGGTGGTCAAGGACGTGCTGGTCATTATCGGTTTTTCCATAACGCTGGTGGCGTCCAAGATCCTGATCCTGGGCAACACCGACTGGGATATCACGATCGTGGGCATCGTGGCCTGGGAGGTGTTCGGCTCGTTGGGTTTGGGCCTGCTGCTGGGGTACATCCTGGCCCAGTACATGCGCTACGTGGGGCGCGAAATGCCGCTGATCGTGCTGGCGCTGTCGTTTTTGGCGGTGGAATTGGCGCGGGATTTCCATCTCTCGGGCCTGCTGCTGCTGCTTTCGGCCGGTTTTTACGTCGAGAACTATTCGGAAGAGGGCGACCGCCTGGTGCAGGCGATCGACCGCTACTCGCTGCCGGTGCTGGTGCTGTTTTTCACCATGTCCGGCGCGAAGGTGCATCTGACGGATTTGCTGCCGGTGCTGCCGTTCGTGTTGCTTTACGTGGGCGTGCGCGTCTTCGCGGTCTGGGCGGGGGTGCTGGTGGCCAACAACATGGCCGGGTCCTCAACGCACATCAAAAAATACGCCTGGACGGGCCTTATCTCCCAAGCGGGGGTGACGTTGGGCCTGGCGGCGCTGCTGTCCCGGGAGTTTCCCGAAATCGGCGGCACGGTGTCGACGATGATCGTCGCGGCGGTGGCGGTCAACGAAATCGTCGGCCCGATCCTTTTCCGCGAGGGCCTGAAGCGGGCCGGGGAGGTGGACGGCACGGACACGGACGGCGACGAAGCGCCGGCGGCTCACGGCGGCGGGCATTGATCGACTTTTTAATCTTTTCTGAAGCTAATTTATGAATTGATATCGAGGCAAAAAATCATGACGGAAGATTTTCAAAGAGTGATGGATTTTCTGGCAGCCGAGGATTGGAAGGCGGCCGAGCGTGAGATCGCCGGAACCTTCCATCTCGAGATCCTCCCCGTTGATCCCAACCGTCCGCAGTCGATTCGGTTCACCGTGATCGAAATGAGCGTCTCCGATTTCTCCTTGGAGGACATCCGCCAGGTCTTCGACGAGAATCGCGATCAACTCGTAGAATTCGCGAAACGCTCCATCGGCTACGACCTTGGCCTTTTTGTGGACGGCGAATGGGATTGGAGCGACTGGCCCATCGTGGAAAAGGAGCTTCAGGCGAAGGAGACCGAAGCGGCGGAAGGTTTTTTGATTACCTCGGCCAACTTCTTTTTGTATGTCCAAAAGGAGCCGAAAAAACTCGTCGATTTTATCAAGCGCCGACGCATTCCCAAGGCGCGCAAAGTCGCCAAGGAAATGACGGAAGTCTATGAGTCGTTGAGTTCCTAGGCGATTCCTAGTCGGCTAGGTTCCGCCTTCGCCTTCGCTTTTACCCTCCCCCGGTCGGTGATCGGTAAAGACGAAGTCTTCTTCAAAAACGAAATACGACGCCTTCTTCATCCCCAGGGACGCGTAGGTCTTTTGGGCGCGGACGTTTTCCGTCTCCACATACAACCGGATGCCGCGACATTGCTCGTCGCCCTGCGCCATATTGCGCAGGTGCGTGTAGAGCTTGCGGTAGATGCCCTTGCGGCGAAAATCCTCGCGCACATACACCGACTGCACCCACCACATCACGCCGCCGCGCCAGTCGCTCCATTCCCACGTCACCATGAGTTGGCCGATGACCTCGCCGCCCGCCTCGGCGACCAAATAGAAGCCCTTGTTGTAGTCCTCGATCACCGCTTCCACCGAAGGCACGGTAATCGCCGGGTCCAGATGGCGGGCTTCGGATTCGACGGCCAGGGCGTCGTTGTAGGAGGCGATGACCAGCGCGTCGGACATTTCGGCGCGGCGGATAAGGATGTCGGACATGGAGCTACCTCGCGATTCTTGCGGCGCTACTTGACCTGTTCCCAAATCGAATGCACCGCCTCGGCGATCTCTTCGGGCACCTCTTCCTGGAGGAAATGCCCCGCGTTGGTGCGCGTCAGCTTGGCGTTGGGCAGCACGCCTTGCACCCGAGAAAGCGCCCGGCCCAGCACCGGGTCCTTGTCGCCCCAGACGATGGCGGCCGGGCCGGTGAAGCTCCGGGCGAACGCGGCCACCTCCTTGAGCTGGGCGATCGACGGATGCTCCAACGAATCGGGGACCATGCGCGCCAGGGCCAGCGGGGCGACGTTTTTTGACAGGCCCATCAGCGGGAATTTGTAGGCGCGGGCGACCTCGCCGCTGATGGATTTCTTGTCCCCCTGGGCCGCGCTCAGGCGCACCTGGGGAAACCCGAGAATGCGAAAGACGAAGTCGCTGATCAGCGGCATGCGGGCGAATTTGTGAAACGTGGTGGCGTGAAATCCCTCGCGCGGCGGGCCCAGGACCGTGTTGAGGATGACCATGCCCTGGACGATTTCAGCGTGCTTGGACAACGCCAGGGCGCCGATCGGGCCGCCCCAGTCCTGGCCGACGAAGATCACCTTGTCGAGCTTCAATTGGCCGATCAGGTCGCCGAGCCATTCGCCGTGGTTTTGCAGCGTGTGTTCCTCGGCGCGAATGCGATCGGAAAAGCCCAGGCCGATCAGGTCGGGCAGGATGATGCGCAAAGGGTATGGCGACAGGGCCTTGGCGACCTTGCGATAGAGGTAGCCCCACGTGGGGTTGCCGTGGACCATCAGCACCGGGTAGCCGTCCGCGGGGCCCTGCTCCATGACGTGCATCTTCAGGGCGCCGACCGGCACCACGTAGCGCTTGAACGGCAGTTGCTTGAGCAGCCACTCGGGCAGATCGGGCGCGGGCAGGGTGTTCATCGAGTCCTCATCCTTTGACTTGGTTGAAGAAATGTCCGACGCAAATCGAACATAGCGTGGGCCGAACATAGCACTGCCGGAGCGATCGGAAAACGCCGGGATTCCATCAGCGCGTCCTCAGCGTCTTTCTTGAGGTGGTTGATCCCCTTGATTATGATGGGAATATCCTCGTGTCGCTTGAATGAAAGCCGACATGCTTTGCCCAACGCGAAATGAAATCGAGGCGCCCATGCGCGAGGCGGATAAAGAGCGGGTTCTGGTCGAGGTCAAAAGCCGCGTGATGGACCACGTGGTGCATTTGGCGGATAAAGACCCGGCGTACCTGGACAACCTGATCCACGAGGTCATCTACTTCGAGGAGCGGCGGCTGGACACGCACAAATCGGCGCCGGGCGTCGAGGAGGACCGGGTCTGGCTGGGCGCGATCCGCCATCGCTTCAAGGACGCCAGCCAGCCGGAGAAAAAGCGCATCGTCGCCGACATCATCGGCCGCCACGCCCACGAAGTCATCGGCCACTTCTCCGAGCCGGTCTACCAACTGACCACCAGCGTCGTCCCCACGGGCCTGGGCGTCATTTTAAGCGGCCTGTCGCCCCTCAAGCTGGTGCGCAATTTCCCCAACCTTCCCGACCTGCCCGACGTGGCCGACAACATCCGCATCGAAGGCGAAGTGGAGCAGCTCCAGGCCCTGGACAAGTTGGGCACGATCGTCCTGGTCCCGACGCACTCCTCCAACCTGGACTCCCTGGTGTTGGGCTACTCGATCTTTCAGATGGGCCTGCCTCCCTACACCTACGGCGCCGGGCTCAACCTGTTCTCCCACAAGATGCTGGGCTTTTTCATGCATCGACTGGGAGCGTACAAGGTCGACCGCCTCAAGCAGCATTCGCTTTACAAGGAGGTGCTCAAGACCTACGCCACGATTACGCTGGAAGAGGGCTACGACAATCTCTTTTTTCCCGGCGGCACGCGCAGCCGCTCCGGCGCCATCGAACGCAAGCTCAAGATGGGCCTGCTGGGCTGCGGGCTGTCGGCCTATTACCACAATCTGGTCAACGGCAAGCAGAATCCCAAGGTCTTCATCGTCCCGGCCACGCTGAACTACCAACTCGTCCTGGAAGCCGAAAACCTCATCGACGACCACCTCAAGGAAGCGGGCAAGTCCCGCTACATCATCGAGGACGACGAGTTCTCCATGCCCACGCGCATCTACACCTTCATGCGCAACCTGGTCTCCCTCAATGCCCATGTGGAACTGCGCATCTCCAAGGCGCTGGACCCCTTCGGCAACGACGTGGACATGGACGGCAATTCCCGGGACGGCCACGGGCGCGTCATCGATATCGAACGCTACCTTTATCAGGACGGCCGACTGATCGAGGACGGCGCCCGGGACCACCAGTACACCCGCGAACTGGCCGACCGCATCGTCGAGGCCTACTACCGGGACAACGTCGCCTTCTCGACGCACGTGGTCGCCTGGACCATCTACCGCATGCTGCGCGCCGAACACCCCAAATGGGATCTCTATCGCTACCTGCGCGAGACGGCCATGGACGCGGCGATCCCGATGGTGGAGGTTTATCGGGGCGTGGAGGAAACGCTCTATCAGTTGAAAAAGCTGGCCGAGGAAGACCGCATCCGGCTGTCCGAGGTGGTGCGTAGCGGCGATGTGGAGCGTGTGGTGGCCATTGCCCTCAAGGTCTTCGGCTGCTACCACACCAAGCCGGTGCTCGAACGCCAGGGCGATCGAATCTTCGCCCGCGACATGAACCTGCTCTATTACTACCGCAATCGGCTGTGGGGCTACGGCCTGCCCGGGTCGGAGGATTGACGATGAGTTCGATGACCAATCCGCCCACGGTGGGATTCGTCGGTTCCCGCGCCTTGTGGCACGCCATGGCCGAGTTGGCCCTGGCCGCCGGAGCGCCGGTGCTGATCTTCGGCGACGAGACGCCCAAGGCGCCGACGACCAAGGCGAAGACGAACGGCAAGTCCCCCAAATCCTCCGCCAAGGCCAATGCCAAGGCCAATGCCAAGGCCCAGGCAACATCCGAGTGGCCGAAGGGCGTGAAGGCCGCCAAGTCCGTCAAGCAGCTTTGCGAGGAGTGCCCGGTGATCTACCTGGGCTCGCCGACGGACGGCGCGCGCGCGGTGCTGCAATCGATGGGACCGCACCTGCGCCCCGATCATATGATCGTGCATCACACGCGCGGGCTGGAGGACCACGGCGAGAAGCCGCCGTTCTATCGAGTCTCCGAGATTGTCCGTCAGGAGTGCTGCGTCAAAAAGATCGCGGTGATCGCCGGAGCCGTGCGGCCCGACGAATTGCGCCAGGGCATGCCGTCGGCGTGCGTGATCGCCTCGCCTTATCGGGACGTGGTGCATAAGGTTCGGGCCGTGTTCGGTTCACCCGTGTTTCACATTTACGAGACCGAGGACCTGGTCGGCGCCGAATTGGGCATGGCCCTGACGCCGGCTTACGCCATCGCGATCGGCCTGGTGCAGGGCATGGGATTCGGCGCGGGGACGACCGGATTTATCGCCACCCGCGCGGTTTCGGAAATGGCGCGATTTTCCGCTCCCATGCGGGGCGAGCCGGCGACCTTTGCCGGGTTGTCGGGCATCGGGGAATTGCTGACCGCCGCGCTGCGTCCCGACCATCCCTTTGTCGAACTGGGCCGAACGCGCGTGAAGGGCAAGGACGTTCCCCTGGAAAACCCCGCGCCGGAGTTGCGGGAGGGCCTCACGTCGTTGCGTCTGGCTGCGGCGTTCGCGCGGAACAACGCCATCTTTACGCCGATCCTCCTGGGGGTCGACGCCGTCATCCACGAGGGCCGTCCCATCGCCGAGGTGGCGCGCCACCTGCTGGCCGTGGGCACCGGCCACGAGAAAGAGATCCGCATCGACGAGGCCGTGCGCTCGGAAGCGTGGCGCCTGGCGCCCCGGGGCGGAGCCGGAAAGAACTAACATAAATGTTTCCCCTTTATCGACGGGACGATCGTCGCCTGCCCGGCGACTTCGAGGGCCATGTCGTGACCTGCGACGTGGACAAGACCTATCTGGAGACGGACTTTCGTTCGTTGGGCGGGTTGCTGCGCATTCCGTTGGAATGGGCGGAAGACAAGCTCACCGTGCCCGGCATGGCCGCCGCCCTTTCCGCCTTGCGTCACGGCCCCGGAGCCCAAAGCCGTTTGACTCCGTTGTATTTCCTCACCGCCAGCCCGCCGCCCCTGGCCCGATCCCTGGAACGCAAGATGCTGCTGGACGGGGTGCAGAATGACGGCATCACCTGCAAGGCGTGGAAGACGATCCTCATGCGCCGCCGTCCGGCGTGGATCAAACGCCAGATTGCCTACAAGCTCTCGGCTCTCCTCCACCAACGCACCTTCCTGCCCCGGGAGGCGCGGGAGATTTTGATCGGCGACGACATCGAGATCGATCCGCTGGCTTACGCCCTCTATGCCGACATCCTCGCCAAGCGCATCGACGACACCGAGTTGTTGATTTGGCTGCGTCACGAGGGTTGCGATGTGGATGAGATCCGCGAGGTGATGGAGCACAAGTCGGCGCTGCGGCGGCCGGGGGACCGGGTGGAGGCGGTGTACATCCGCCTGGTGTCTGGACGCGGCCCGGCGACGTATCACGTCTTCGGCGCGGATATGGTCACTTACCGCTCGCCGTTACAGTTGGCGCTTTCGGCGGTGACGCGGGGCTACGCGCGGGAGACGGACGTGGTGGAGGTGGCGCGGGAACTGCTCGACGGCCACGGCGTCACGCCCGAGGTGATCGACGACGAATTTCACGGCGCGGTGGAGCGGGGATTGCTCACCCCGGCGCTCGCCTACGAGACGCACGACCAACTGCAGATCCTGGGCTTGGCCTCCAAACTCGATCCCACCGTCAACCGTGTCGAAGCCCGTTGCGCGCCGTCTCGCGACGGCCGGGGCGGACGTTGGACGCCGAGCTTGGAAGAATACGAACAGGCGATGACGCAGGCCTTGGCGACGGACTCCGCCGGGAACGAGGCGCAGCGGTCGTTTGATTTTTGAATTTGGCCCATGAACGGTGTGTCATCCCGAACGCAGGGAGGGACCTCTCGTACGTTGTTCGTGATCGTGTCTGGAAGGGAAGCGTACGAGAGATCCTTCGCGTTGCTCAGGATGACAGACCCACTTCCATAACTCTTATGCCCCCACCGCCTCGACCAACGTCCCCACCATGCGTGCGAACGTGAAATGCTCCGTCGCCAGACGGCGGCCCGCGTCGCCCATGCGGGAGGCGAGGGCGGGGTCGTCGAGCAGGCGCGCGACCTTGGCGGCGATGTCCGTCGGGTCGGTCGGGTCGGCGAGCAGGCCGTTTTCGCCTTCGCGGACCGCCTCGGGAATACCGCCCGAATTGCCGCCCACAACCGGCACCCGGTGGTAGCCCGCCTCCAGGAACACCAGGCCGAAGCCCTCCACGTCCTCGCCGATTTGCCGGCTCGGCATAACGAACACGCTCGCCGCCGCGTACAGCGCCGCCAGCTCCCGGGCGCTCGCCCGTCCCGCAAAGACGACCATGTCCGAGACGCGCAACTCGTCGGCCAAGCTCTCCAATCGCGCCCGGTCCGGCCCGTCGCCGACGATCACGTACACCAGGTCATCGTACGTCGTTCGTAGAATCGGCAGGGCACGCAGCGCCATGTCGTGACCCTTGCGCGTCACCAGACGTCCGACGGAGAGCAGCACGCGCTTGCCGGTCAGCGGGACGCCGTGAAACGGCTCGGGCAGGGGCGGCGCGTCGGCGCGCTCGAAGATGCATCCCATGGGGATTTTCACGGGCTTCGCGCCGGGGGCGAAGCGTCGGACATAGTCGGTGAAGATATCGGCGATCGTCGAGACGACTTGCGCGTCGGTCAGCAGCCGTCGCCAGACGGCGCGGGCGGGGGATTTGTCCAGGCGCAGCAGGTCGTTGCCGTAGGTGAGCACCACGTACGGCCGCCCGGTCGCGCGGCTCCACAGCCAGGCCGTCGGCCCGGCGAAGGCGATGTACCCGCACAGGACGCGGTCGAATTTCTCCCGTCGGGACAGGCGGATCACGGTCGCCAGCACCGCCAATTGACGAAGCAGCAGTGCGATCGGACGCGGCCAGGCGTCGAAACGGCGGATGCGATGGATGGGGCGGGGGTAGGCGGCGTCGTGCGTCGCGGCGCCGGACTCTTCACCGGCAATGACGGTCAGATGCCCCGGCCAGCGTCGCGCCAGTTGATCGAGCACCGTCTGCACGCCGCCCACGTCCGGCGGAAAATCCCGGGCGATCAGCAGCGTATGGGCGCCGCTCACCGGCTTTGGCGTTTGTGCCGCCACGTGGTCTCCAAATGCCCGAGGATCTGCCCGATGCGCTTCTCCCAAGAATTTTCCCGGGCCAGCGCGATGCGGGCCTCGCGGGCGGTCGGGTCGTTCTTTTTCGCCCGTTGTTCCTCGATGGCGGTCACGAAGCTTTCCACGCTCTGCGCCAGGCCGATGTGTTCCTCGAAGGCCTCCAATTCCGGCAGGCGCGTGGCCACCACCGGGCGGCCCGACGCCAGGTATTCGTAGAACTTCATCGGCAGCACACCGCGGGTGTAGCGATCCAGGCGATAGGGAATCCAGCACACATCCATCGCCGCCATCACCGTCGGCAGATCCTCGATATGCCGCCGCCCGAGGAAATGCAGATTGTGCCGTTGGCGAAAGCGCTCCACGCCGAATCCCCGGTCCGGTCCGACGAATACGAAATGCCAATCAGGCCGGGCGTTGGCGATCTTGTCGATCAACTCGTCGTCCAGCTTGTAGTTGAGCGCGCCGACGAATCCCACGACCGGCCGGGGCATGGCCTCGATCGCCGGGTCCGCCTTGGCGGTCATCGTTTTGTGGAAATGCTCGAAGTCGGCCACGTTGGGGACGAAGTGCGTGTTGTTGTTGTAGGCCTTCTTGTCCTCAAACAGCGTGCGCGCCGTGGTCGTCACGCAGTCCACGTTCTTGAGCAACGCCCGCTCCATGCCCTTGGTGGCGGCCATCCACGCGCCGGGCATGGCCGAATATTCGTCCACGCAGTCGTACAGGCTGACGGAAAAAGGGTAGAGGGAGAGCATGGGCGCCGAGGTCGGCGGATAGAGCCAGAGGATCGGGTCGACGAATTCCCGCCGGGCCAATTCGCCCTGGACGATGGGCGCGAGCATGCGGTGGTTGATCTCGTTGATCCCGGCGATCTTCTGCCCGAAGGGCACCGCTCCCGGCGGCCGTAGGACCGTCACGCCGGACGGATCCTCGAGGATGCGGTGGGAATGGGAGCGCTTGCGACTGCGCAGCGACGCGAGGGGCTCGACGTAGAGCACCCGAAACTCCCCCGCCAGGCGCGAGGCGATCTGCTGCTTGTTCGTCCACAGCGGCTCGTCCCAATCGGCCGTGGAGAACATCAGCACGTCCCGGGGGATGTCGAATTGGTCGAAGTTCATGGGTGTAGGCTGCCACGATTTTCAAATGTCTGCGAGCCTTCAGAGCCCCGACCTGCTTGCCCACCGTAGCCTTGGCGAAGGGGGGTCAGGGAGCGGGTTGGTACGTCGTGGCAACCCGCTTGCTTACGCGCGCGGCTCTGAAAGGTCGAGAGTGCGTCTCAAAAAGGTCGAGAGCGCGGCGGCGAATCCTCTACCGCTTCACCAATTCCGACCAGTCGAAATCGATGTACCATACCTCCCCCACATGCACCCAATACTGCTTGACCAGCTTGGTGTCGACACGGGCGGAGGGCAGGATCGTGCGGTTGATGTAACGGACCAGGACGGTGCCGTAATAGACCTCTTCGGCCTTGGGCTTGCGGCCCTTGGGGCGGTCGACACCGGCTTCCTTGAGGGATTCGTCGCTCTGAGGCGTCTGATCCTTCTCGATGGCGTCGACGGCCTCTTCCTTGCCGATGACCTCCCGAGGCGTTTCCCCGCCCGGCGGATTGGTCTCGACGGGCAGACGCATCTGCATCGGGTCGTCTTCGGCCTCTTCCTCGGGTAGCTCCGTGTCCGGCAGTTCCAGATCCCGCACCGGCGGCGTCTTCTGGGCCTGGCAGATGACGATGGAGAAGTTCTCGATGCTCAGGTTGCCCACGTGGGACTCGCCCTCGACAAGAAAGTCGATGCGCTTGCTGGGCACCACCATCAGGCTGGCGGCCCGGTAGTTCTGCCAGACGATGAGGCGGTTGAAGTCGTTGGCCGCCTCGCACAGGGACGAGGAAATCTCCTGCACCTTGCGGGTCTCGCGCTTGTCCTTGCACGAGCTACCCATCAGCGACAGGGCGGCGACCAGCACTAAGGCCAGGAGGGCGGGGCGGCGAAGGGCCATATCAACTCCGGTCACGAGGAGGACTTAAAACGCCTGGGGACGCAGGTACCAACGGCCGCCGGATTTTTCCCAACGCTGAATCTCGTGGATCTTGGCGCGCCAGATGAAATAGATCGTCCCCCAGACTTCCATGTCCACCTGCGCCACCACGTTGTTGGGCTCCAGCTTGATCTGATTGACGCGGTATTTTAGGACGATTTCCCGCGCAAAGGAATTTCGGCGCATCAGGGCGGTCTGAATGGCGATGAATTCGGTGAGATCTTTCTCGTTTTCGAAGTAGTCGGCGATCTTGTCCTTGGTGGAATAGGCCGCCAGCTTCTGGTCCTTCAGGTCGGTCCACAGGCCGTCCACGCGGGCGCGGATCTGTTCGACTTCCAACTCGGCGGCGGGGCCTTCCAGGCTTTTGATCTCGTCGTATCCCTCCAGGCGCAGATTCTCGACCTTGAGCGCGCACGTCGAAAAGACGAGGGCGAAGACCAGGGCCGCGAGCGGGGCGACGAAAAGCGGGCGATATTTCACGAGCGGTTCTTTCCCTTGCGCTTCTTCCCGCCGCCGGACTTGCCGGCCGATACGGCGGCGGCCTTCGCGGGAGCGGGAGTGGACGCCGGGATCTTATCGACCGGCTTGCGCTTGGGCAACCAAATGAAAATCACGGCCGCCAAGGCGAAGAGGATGAGGCTGACGACCTGGCTTTCGGAAAGCTGAAAGGCGTATTGCCCCGGCGTGGTCTCCACGACCGCTTCGGTGACGAGCAGGAACTTCCACAAGCCCGTGGCCGTGTCGGCGGTGCGCCCGGCGTCGGCGGAGAAATGAAAGAGCGTCAGGAAGCCGCGCGGGTCGGCGCGGAAAAACTCCAGGGTGCTGCGCATGACGCCGTAGAGGACCAGAAACAGGGCCATGACCTGGCCGTGGAATTTCTTGCGGGGCAGCACGCCGAAGTAGAGGATCGCGAAGATCGCGAAGGACGAGAAGGACTCGGCGAGCTGCGTGGGGTAGAGGGGGATCCCGGCGATGCCGATGGTTTCCTTGGGGAACGTCACCCCCAACGGGAACGAGGCCGGGCACGCCTTGCCGTGGCAGCAGCCGGACAAAAAACACCCGATGCGCGCGAATCCCAGCCCCAGGGCCACGGTCGGCGCCACGATGTCCGAATATTGCGCCAGGTCCAAATGCTTGCGACGCAGATAAAGCAGCCCGGCGGCCGACCCGGCGATGAACCCGCCGTAGAAGACCAATCCGCCTTCCCGCACGTTGAAGATCTGCCACGGGTGGGCCTTGTAGTGATCCCAGAAGACGAAGCAGTGGAACAGGCGGGCGCCGACCATGGCGGCCACGACGACCCACACGGCCATATTGCTGATGTCGTCCGGATCGCCGCCTTCGACCTTGACTCGGTGGGAGGCGGTGTAGATGGCGGCCAGAAAGGCCAGGGCCAGCATGAATCCGTAGGAATGCACCGGCACGCCGAAGACGGTGAAGAGAATCGGATGCATCAGGCGGCGTCCTTCGCGTCGGCCGACTTGCCCGGTTCGGCGGCGGAGCCTTCGCGGAAATTGTCGTAGAGAAAGACCAGCACGCCGATCACGATGGCCGCGTCGGCGACATTGAACGCCGGCCACGACAGACCGCGAAAATAGACCAGGAGAAAGTCGATCACCGCGCCCAGGCGCACCCGGTCGATCAGGTTGCCCACCGCCCCGCCCAGCACGGCGGCCAGGGCGATAATCTGACGGCGCTGCGTGAGCTTGAGTTGGGCAATGAAGTAGATCAGCGCCGCCATCGCCACGCCGGCCACGACGAGGAAAAAGATCGTCGGGTGTTTGTCGAACAGGGAAAAAGCCGCGCCCCGGTTGTAGCGCATGGTCAGGTCGAACAGGCCGGGGATGACCTTGACGCCGGTGTTTTCCGGGATGGCGTTGACGGCGACGAGCTTGGTGATCTGGTCGGCGACCAGGCACGGCACGGCCACCAGCGCGACCAGTTTCGTCTTGGGGCCGATCACCGAGCCGGGACCCATCGCTGCGGGGCGGGAGCCTTGGCCGGGGCGCCTTCGATCGGGTCGTCGCTTTGCGTCGCGGCGGTTTCGGCGTCCGGCTCGGCCGGTTGATCCAGCCCGAAGGGGTCGCGGCGGATCATCTCCCACATGAAGATCAGCACGCCCACCACGATCGCCATGTCGGCCACGTTGAACGTCGGCCAGACCGTGCCGTAGAAGCGCACGTCCAGAAAATCCACGACGGCGCCGGACAGCAGGCGGTCGCTGATGTTGCCCAGGGCGCCGCCCAAAATCATCGCCAGCGCGGTGGCCAGACGCCGGTGGCGGGGGTTGACCTTGATGACGAAGTACAAAATGAACGCGATCGCGATGACCGAGATGACCAGGAAGAAATACAGGGGCTTGCCTCGGAACATGCCGAACGCGGCGCCCGGATTGTGCTTGAGGGTGATGGAGAAGAATTTGGGCACCACGGCCATCGACTCTTCGAGCCGGAAGGTGGCCGTCACCCAGAATTTCGTGATCTGATCCGCGGCCAGCGTCAGCAGCATCGCGTAGGTGATCAGAAAATATTTATTGCGCAGCGAAGAATTCATCGTCCGTGATCCCGACGGCTGTTGATGGCCGTTCCGACAACGCCAACGAGCGTCCGGATCCCGCCGGACGCCCTAAGTCGGGATGTGGTAACGAAAACCGGCCCGCCGGTCAAGGTGGGGTGGGACCCACGGCTCGGCGAGAACAAGAGAAACAAGGGATGGCTTGGGGTGTTTACCCGTTCGGGTCGTGCCAGGCGCAGCGGAAGCCCACATGGTCGGAGATGCCCGAGGCCTCGACGGCGTTGCGGTGGGACAGGCGCAGCCACGTCTCGTTGAAGTCGTACTTCCAGGCGCCGCCCTTGACGATGGCCAGGGCGCCTTCCCGAGGGCCTTGGGGATCGGCGGACGGGGCGTCGGCGTAGTAGTCGGAATCGTAGTTGTCCGCGACCCATTCCCAGACGTTGCCGGACAGATTCAGCGCGCCGTAGGGCGAGGCGAAGTCGGCATAGGCGTCCACCGGCGCTGTAATGTTGTAGCCGTCCGGCGGAACACACGGATTGGGCATCCCATTGCTCACGCAGTCCGCCCAGTTGGCGGCGTCTTCCTGCCAGACGTTGCCCCAGGGCCAAATGCGCCCGTCCTCGCCCCGTCCGGCCTTTTCCCACTCCGCCTCGGTGGGCAGGCGTCGGCCCAGCCATCGGCAGTACGTCCGCGCCATTTCGCGGTTGACGCCGATCGCCGGCTGTTCGTCGCTGACCAGATAGCCCTTTTCCTCGCCGATCGCCGAGGCCTGGCACTCGCCCGCCGCGACGCATTCGTCGTACGCCTCGAAGGACACTTCGGTCTTGTCGATCCAAAATTCGGAGAGTTCGACCTGATGGAAGGGCTGCTCGTTCTCGTAGCCGGGCAGGCCGCACAGCGGATCGGCCTCGTTGTCCGGATTGCATCCCATCCAAAACGGCCCCGCCGGCACCTGCACCATATTCTCACCCGGCTCATCAGCCAGGTAACTGTCGTCGTCATCATCGCCGGAGTCGTCGTCGGTCGCGTCATCGTCGTCGTCGGTGGCGGAGGAATCGTCGTCATCCCCGGCGCATCCGCCGCATCCGCCCGAGCTGTCGTCGTCGCCGGCCGCGTCGTCGATGTGGGCGGTCGCGTCGTCATCGTCGTCGGCCCCGTCGTCGTCGACCGTCGTCGTCTCGTCGCCGTCAAAGTCGTCCCCCGCCTCCGACCGGCACGCCGGAAAGGCCAGAAACGCCGCCAGTCCGAACAGCAGCACCATCACCGACGTCGCGGCGGGCGGCATCGAAACGCGCTGAAGGATGGGGGAATAACCGGATATCATCGACTTTGCCAATCGGGTCGGAAGGCGAACATCTTGAATACGCTTGTGCAAACAAAATGGGGTAAGATGCTTTCTCCGACAAGGGGAGCGAGGAGAAAAAGCATGATTGACTATGCGCTGCGGGATTTTCGCATCGAAGGGATCCCGCCGATCGGCGCCGCCGCGAAGGACGGCCGGCTGATCGCCGTTTGGTTTCAAAAACGCAAACACGAGGACGTCGACGCCGCCGTGAGCCGGAGGTTTCCCGACGAAACCGTGCGCGAGAGGCAGTCGGCCGTGATTCGAGAGACATTCAAGCAACTGCGCGAATATTTCGCCGGGACGCGCCGGGTGTTCGACCTGCCCATCGACGCGGGCGGGACGGATTTTCAGGCCGGAGTGTGGCGCGAGTTACAACGCATTCCCTACGGCCGCACGGTCAGCTACGGCGATATCGCCAAGAGCCTCAAGCGTCCCGGCGCGGCGATTGCGGTCGGTCAAGCCAACGGCCGGAATCCGGTGGCGATCATCGTTCCCTGTCACCGGGTCATCGGCGCGAACGGCGCGCTGGTCGGCTACGCCTCGGGCACGGACATCAAGCAGCGGTTGTTGCTGATGGAAGGGGCGGTGTTGTTGTAGGGAGCGTTGGTGATCGTGGGTGCCACACTCTTAGGTCGCCACGGGCGACCAAGGGTGTGGCATGCGGCCGTTCAAAGTTCGCACACCTTCTCTCCGACGGGCGTCGTCGCGAAAGTGTGGCACCCGACGAGGTTTACCCCTGCTTCTCCGCCTGATGCTGCGTCGCATGGGCCGCCGCCTTGCGAATCCGCGCGACGCTGCGTTCCTTGTCCAGTAGGGCGAGGGTTTCGAAGATCCCCGGTGAGATGGACGAGCCCGTCACCGCGATGCGGATCGGTTGGGCGACCTTGCCCAGCTTTGTTTCGTGCTTTTCCACCACGCCGTTGATAACGCCCTCGATGCCGGCCTCGTCGAACGGGTCCAGAGCCTCCAGGCCGTCGGCGATTTCGTTCAGGATCGCCCCCGTGTCGGCCTTGAACCATTTCTTCACCGCCGCTTCGTCATAGGCGCTCGGCTCCTCGAAGAAATAGCGCACGTGGTCGGCCATCTCGACCAGATTCTTGAAACGCTCTTGAATATTGGCCGCCAATGTCGTCAGCCACGGTCCCGCCTCGACGGAGTAGCCGCGTTCGATGAGATACGGCAACAGCCGCTCCGCCAGGGCGTCGGGCGTCATCGCCAGGATCTTCTGCTGATTGATCCATTCCAGCTTGGCGAAATCCATGACCGTCGCCGACGCATTCACGTTGGCAACGTCGAAATGCTCGATCAACTCCGCGTCGGTGAACAGCTCCTGGTCGCCGTGGGACCAGCCCAGGCGCGCCAGATAGTTGCGCACCGCCTCGGGCAGCAGGCCCATTTCGCGTAATTCCGTGACGGCTGACGCTCCGTGGCGCTTGGAGAGCTTTTTGCCGTCCGGTCCATGCACCATGGGGATGTGGGCGAAAGCCGGAATGTCGAAGCCAAGGGCCTGGTAGACGACAAGCTGCTTGGGCGTGTTGTTGAGGTGGTCGTTGCCGCGAATGACGTGCGTGACGCCCATGTCGTGATCGTCGGCGACGACGACGAAGTTGTAGGTGGGCGAATGGTCCGAGCGGGCGATGATCCAGTCGTCCAACTCGGCGGCGTTGAAGGTGACATCGCCCAGGATCAAGTCCTTCACCACGATCTCGCCTTCGACGGGCATCTTCAGACGCACCACATGCTCGCCGCAATCCGGGCCGTGGCCCGCGTCGCGACATTTGCGGTCATAGAGATACTTGCGCTTCTCGGCTTGGGCCGCCTCGCGCTTGGCGTCGAGTTCGTCCTTGGTGCAGGTGCATCGGTAGGCGCCGCCCTCGTCGATGAGCCGTTCGATCAGCGGCCGATGGATGCCGATGCGCTCGGACTGCATCACCGGCTCGCCGTCCCAGTCCAAACCCATCCAACGCATCCCGTCCAGGATGATCCGGATGTTTTCCGGCGTGGAGCGCTCCTTGTCCGTATCCTCGATGCGCAGCAGGAATTTGCCGCCGCAATGGCGGGCGTAGAGCCAGTTGTACAGCGCCGTGCGGGCGCCGCCGATATGCAGACTGCCCGTGGGCGAGGGGGCGAAGCGGACGGACACGTCGCTCATGAGGCACCTTTTCGTTTCGGCTCGTCAGACCGAGTCGGTCAGTTTCAGCCGATCGGGCAATGGAAACGATTTAGAAAAACAGGCCCGCCACGTAGCGCAATCCCACGATCACCATCAGGCCGGAAATGGCCATTTTCAGCGGTTTGGGGTCGAGCTTTTGAGCGGCGCGGGCACCGTAGTGGGCGAGGATCATACTGGCGGCGGCGACGAAAATCCAGGCCGGAAGATGCACATAGCCCACCGCGTGGGGGATTTGGGCCTCGGCCGGCGGAGTGGCCCAGGCGTAGTTGGCGGCGCCGATGGCCGCGTATCCGGCGACGACCGCCGCGCTGGTTCCGACGGCGCGATGGGGTTGGAACCGGCCCAGCAGCAGCAGGATCGGCAGGTTCAGGATGCCTCCCCCCAGGCCGAACAGGCCCACGATGATTCCCGCGGACGCGCCCATCGCCAGGAAAAACCAGGGAGACGTCACCTCCGCGCCGTCCACGTGCTCGGGGCTCTTGGACCAGAAAATGCGCGCCGCCACGCCCCACAAGACGATGCCGAAGGCGGCTTTCATGATCGTCGGGTCGGTGTTCAGCGCGATCTGGGAGGCGATGGTCGTGCCGACGGCGCCGCCCACGATGCTCCAGACCGTCGCCGGCCAGTTGACGCCGTTGTCGTCGTGGTGCGTCCGGCTGGCGGAGATGGAGGTCATCAGGATGATGGCCAGGGAAGTGCCTCGGGCGTAGGTGAACGAGGAATCGGGCGGCAGGCCCAGCGCGTGGAAGAGGGCGTCCAGGGCCGGGACGTTGATGACGCCGCCGCCCACCCCGGCGAATCCCCCGAGAAAACCGGAGAATACGCCCGTGACGAGGAAGCCCGCGTAGATGATCCAGGTGGTCATAGACACCGCCCAAGCATGGCCGCCCGGACCGCCCTGTCAAGCAAAGGGCCCGACACCAAGCGACATTCGACGCCAAGGGGACGTCGAGCCAGGGCAAACTTGGGCAACCGACCGGTTTTCCCGCAAAATCCCGTAAAAAATTTAACCCGCGCGCTTGACACGCAAGGGATCGTGAATAGGCTTTCGGCGAGCCTTGTTGCGGGCCAATCAACGACGGAGTGTTCGCCGACAGCGCACAGAGCCGACAACCCTCGGATTTTCCCCAAAAATTCAAGGATTGATCGGGTTTGTTCGCTCGCGCGGCGCTTCATCGACGATGACGGAAGCCGCACCTGAGCCTCGGGCGCAAGGGGTGTCCCGAGAATGAAGTTTTCATCGAATTGCCCCAGATGACGGGGAAGGAGAAAAACGCCATGAACATCAGGCCGTTGCAGGACCGTGTGGTGGTTTCTCGCCTGGAAGAGGAAGAAAAGAGCGCCGGCGGCATCATCATTCCGGATTCGGCCAAGGAGAAACCGGCCGAAGGCAAGATCGAAGCCGTGGGCAACGGCAAGAAGCTCGAGGACGGCAGCGTCCAGCCCTTGGACGTGAAGGTCGGCGACCGGGTTCTGTTCTCCAAGTACGCGGGAACGGAAATCAAGGTCGGCGGCAAGGAATATCTGATCCTTCGCGAGGACGACATCCTGGGCGTCGTGGAAGGCTAATTCCGTTTTTATTCGCTCGCTTTAATCAAACGACTCATCCAACGACACATCGACCCCACCGAAGGAGGAGGATCGACCGATGGCCAAGCAGATTGATTTCGGACAGGACGCCCGTACGCGCATCTTGTCCGGTGTGAACAAACTGGCGGACGCGGTGAAGGCCACCCTGGGCCCCAAGGGCCGCAACGCCATCCTGGAAAAGAGCTTCGGCGCCCCGACCGTCACCAAGGACGGCGTGACCGTGGCCAAGGAAATCGAACTGGAAGACAAGTTCGAGAACATGGGCGCCCAGATGGTCAAGGAAGTCGCCAGCAAGACCTCCGACGTGGCCGGTGACGGCACCACGACGGCGACCGTTCTGGCCCAGGCCATTTTCCGCGAGGGCTTCAAGCTCGTCGCCGCCGGTTCCAACCCGATGGATCTGAAGCGGGGCATCGACAAGGCGGTCGAGACCGTCGTCGAGGAACTGGGCAAGCTGGCCCAGCCCACGCAGGATCAGAAGGAAATCGCCCAGGTCGGCACGATCTCGGCCAACAACGACTCGACCATCGGCAACATCATCGCCGAGGCCATGGACAAGGTCGGCAAAGAGGGTGTCATCACCGTCGAAGAGGCCAAGTCCATGGAGACCACCCTTGAGGTCGTCGAGGGCATGCAGTTCGACCGCGGCTACCTGTCGCCGTATTTCGTCACCGATCCGGAGCGCATGGAATGCGTGATGGAAGACTGCTACATCCTGCTCAACGAGAAGAAGATCTCGGGCATGGAAGAGATGGTGCCGATCCTCGAGGCGGTGGCTCGCGCCGGCAAGCCCCTGGTCATCATCTCCGAGGACGTGGAAGGCAAGGCCCTGGCCACGCTGGTGGTCAACAAGCTGCGCGGCACCCTGGAAGTGGCGGCCGTGAAGGCTCCGGGCTTCGGCGATCGCCGCAAGGCCATGCTCGAAGACATCGCCATCCTCACCGGCGGCCAGGTGGTCTCCGAGGAGTTGGGCATCAAGCTTGACCAGATCAGCCTGGACAGCCTGGGCCAGGCCAAGCGCGTGGTCATCGACAAGGACAACACCACCATCGTCGACGGCGCCGGTTCGGCCGACAAAATCGAGGGCCGGGTCAACCAGATCCGCCGTCAGGCCGAGGAGACCTCGTCCGACTACGACCGTGAGAAGCTCCAGGAGCGCCTGGCCAAGCTGATCGGCGGCGTGGCGGTCATCAAGGTCGGCGCGGCCACCGAGGTGGAGATGAAGGAGAAGAAGGCCCGCGTCGAGGACGCCCTGAACGCGACCCGCGCGGCCGTCGAGGAGGGCATCGTGCCCGGCGGCGGCGTGGCCTTCCTGCGCGCCCTGCCGGCCCTGGAGAAGCTCAAGCTCGAAGGGGATCAGCAGCACGGCGTGGATCTGATCAAGAAGGCCCTGGAAGCCCCGATCCGCTCCATCGTCGCCAACGCCGGCGGCGAGGGCGCCGTGGTCGTCGAGCGCGTGCGCAACGAGAAGGGCGGCTTCGGCTACGACGCCGGCAGCGACGAGTACACCGACCTGATCAAGGCCGGCGTGATCGATCCCAAGAAGGTCTCCCGCTGCGCGTTGCAGAACGCCGCGTCGGTGGCGACCATGATGCTCACCGCCGAGGTGCTCATCGCCGACAAGCCCTCCAAGGACGACGGCGGCGCCGCGGCCGCCATGGGTGGCATGGGCGGAATGGGCGGCATGGGTGGCATGGGCGGCATGATGTAACCGCCCCTCCGCGCGCCACGGGCCCAAGCCCGATATCGTGGGAAACGACGAATCCCCAGCCTTCGGGCTGGGGATTTTCTTTTGCGCGGGAAACGGGCCGAACGGCGAGTGTTAATCCAGTTCGTATTCCACCGCGTAGGAATTGCTGCCCGCGCCGCAGGAGTCGACAAGCTGCATCTTGGCGATGGCCGAGTCGCTGGCGCCGGAGGAGCCGTCGATGAGCGCCGTGGTGGACGGAGCGGCGAGGAAGGTGCCTTCGGAGACATTGTCCACGCAAGGCAGGTCGCCGGAGATGATCGCGAATCCGTTGATCAGGGTGCCTTCCGAGGTGCGCCACTGGATGGACTCGCCGCTGACGTTGCATCCCACGTCGTTGAAGTCGACTTCGAATTCGATATCGTCGCTTTCCGAGGCGGTGAAGGGCAGACTGCGCACCGAGCCGTTGACCACGCCCCGTACTTCCTCAATCCGGGGCGCGCCGTTATCAACGCACGCCGGATCGTCGGAAACGTCGTCGTCGGTGGTGCCGGTGAAGTCGTCGTCATCATCGCCGGTGGAGGTGGACGACGTGCGCGTTGTGTCGGTGGTATCGTCGCCGCAGGCCATGGCAAGAAAGGTGGAGAGGGTCAGGAGAAACAAAGAAACGATGGCGGACCGGGGCACTCTCATGCAAACCTCCAAATGTCTCATCCCTTCCAATAGTTATACACGAGGCGGCGGGATTTCGCATTTAATTGAAAAAACGACGGTTTTTCTTTCCTCTTCACGTTGACAATCTCCCCGCACTTTGGTTCCTTGCGGCGCGAATCCACGGTCGACACCGACTCAACAGGCCGCCTTGCCGCAGATACACTTTGACGGCTTGGGGCCGTATGCTCCATGATTGACCCTTAGTCGTTGCACAAGGAACGTGCCCATGGCCACACTTCCCCGTTGCATTGCCCTGGTCACCGGCGCCAGCCGAGGCGTGGGGCGCGGCATCGCCGAATCGTTGGGCGAGGCGGGGGCGACCGTCTACGTGACGGGCCGCTCGGGCGACGGGGTGCGTTCGTTGGAAAATCTGCCGGGGACCATCGAGGAAACCGCCGAGCGGGTCAACGAACTGGGCGGACACGGTATCCCTGTGCGTTGCGACCATACGGACGACGATCAGGTCGAGGCCCTGTTCATGCGCATCCGCGACGAGGCAGGGCGGCTGGATCTGCTGGTCAACAACGTCTGGGGCGGCTACGAGGGCTACGGCAGCGCGGCGTTCGACGCGCCCTTTTGGGTGCAGCCGATGTGGCGCTGGCGGGGCATGGTGGACGCGGGGCTGCGGGCTCATTTCACCGCTTCGCGCATGGCCGCGCCGATGATGATCGAACGCAAGAGCGGGCTGATCGTCAACATTTCCTCCGGCGACCGGGAACATCACTACCTGGGCAACGCGATGTACGACACCGTCAAGGCGGGTGTCGACCGCATGGCCTTCGCGATGGCCCAGGATCTGCGGGCGTACAATGTGGCGGTGGTGGCGGTTTATCCCGGATTCGTGCGCACCGAGCGTGTCGCGCAGCATTTCGAAAAGGCCGGCGAGCCGGTCCCGGACAACACGGAGACGGCGCGATATGTCGGCCGGGCGGTCGCCCATCTGGCCGCCGATGCGAACGTCATGACGCGCACCGGCCAAACGCTGCTGACCGGCGATCTGGCGCGGGAATACCACTTCACCGACATTGACGGCCGCCGGCCGCCGCCGTTCGACATCGCCGCCGCCATGGAAGAGGAAGAACGGGCCAAGGGGAACGGGTAGGGTTACTCACCCCGCCTGCGCCGGATGTCATCCTGAACGCAGTGAAGGATCCGGGTCCAACCCGGCTCTTTTTATCCGTTGAGACGATTCCAGGACGGACCAAGATTCTTCGCGTTGCTCAGAATGACACGGGAAGTTGACCCTCACCCCGCCTTGCGGATCACCACCAGATTCGAATACCGAAAGGGAATCGCGTCGCCGACCGCGTGTCCGTCGAAGTGTTTGCGCACATCGTCCGTATCCCACCAATGCACATGCAGCATGTGGCGGCGGCTCCTGTCGGTCATGGGGTAGAGGACGAAAGCGGCGCCGGGCGCCATCACCGATTTGACGTGCTTGAAGGCGTCGGCCAGGGCGTCCTCGGTGACGATGTGTTGGATGACGTCGATCATCAGCACCAGGTCGTACCGCCCCTCGGGAGCGACCTGCGTGATGTCGGCTTTGTGGAAGCGAAACTCGGGCCACCGGGCGCGAAAACGCTCGAACTGCACATCGGTGATGTCCACGCCCGTCAGATCCCGCACCCCGGCGTCGTGCATCAGACCGGTGAAAAAGCCGTTGCCGCAACCGATTTCCAGCACCCGCGCGCCGGCCGGGTCCACGCCCTCGTCCGCCAGGATCGCCAGCAGTTTTTGGCCCGCCTCTTCGTACATGCGGCGGTTGTCGTCCTCGGACAGGCCTTCGTCCCCCGGCCCGGTCAGGTTCGCGCCGTGGCGTTCGAACCGGTCGCGCCAGTAGCGCTCGGCGTCGTAGCCTTCTCCCTTGCGATATTTGATCGGATTGACGACGAGCTTAACGACGGCGTTTTTCGCCAGACCGACGGGATTCGTCTTGAGCTTGGTCCAAAGATCCTTAGCCATCGCAGGCCTCGGCGGTCACGTCCGACAGGCGGCCTTCGTGGGAGAGGAAATCGTGCGTCAGGTCGGCGACGGGCATGGCCTGCGTCTTTTGGATGTTGTGCCCGCCGGTCTCGAAGACGTGCAGTTCGGAAAACTTCAGCCGCCGACGCAGGTCCTCGCCGATTTCCACTTCCACCAGGTGGTCGTCGTGGGCGTAAAGCAACAGCGCATGGGCGTTCACCCGCGTCGTCGCCTCGGCGATTTTCTCGAAGACCACGTTTTCCAGGATGCGCAGGTGGATGTCGAAGACGTGCTCCGGGATCTCCTTGGGCTTGGGAAAGCGAAGGCGCTCATAGGTGCGATGCATCTGCTTCATGACATACGAGCGCGTCGGCGGAAAATGGAGCAGGCGTCGGGCCATGGCGATCTGCCACGGGTGGGCGTCGAAGGCTTTGTGGCGCTTGCCGCCGATGCTGGTGAGCAGGACGAGGTATTTGACGCGTTCGGGAAACAGGGACGCGGCGATGATCGCCGGGCCGCCGCCCATGGAGTGGCCGAACAGGCCGTATTTGTCCAGGCCCAGCGCCCGGGCCGCCGCGTCGACGAAACGGGCCCGGCCGTAGAGCGTCGGATCGGGCCAGGTCTCGAAGGGCGAATCGCCGAAGCCCGGCATGTCCAGGCGGATCGTGCGGTAGCCCAGGTTGTTCAGATGGGGCGTCAGATAGCGATAGTCCCGGTTCATGCCCGGCACGCCGGCCACGAACACCAGCGGGTAGCCCTCGCGGGGGCCCTCGTCGATGTACGCGAATTGTCCGCCCTTCAAATCGCAAAGGACGGTCTCGGCTTCGGAGGTGATGGGGGTGTCCGTCATGTGATCTCGCAATGCCCGCGTCGATCCTATTCGGACTCGCCTTGCCCGTCCAGTTCCAGCAATTCCGCGAAGTTTTTCAGGTCGCGCAGGGCTTCGGGCGGCAGTTCGAACTCGGTGTGGCAGAAGCGGCCGCGCAGGCTCTCGGCGTCGACGAGTTTGAGGAAGCTCGCCGTGTCCATGTCGGTCGACAGGGTTTCGGTGTAGCGGTCTTTCGCGATCTTGCGCTTCTCGTATTTCAGGTCGGCCGTCGCGCGGAGTTTGTCGGTGACGAAGTAGAGATTCCGGTCGGCGCAAAGTTCGTATTCCGCGGGCTGGTCCTTGGTCTTGTCGTAGTATTGAAAGATCACGAGCGCCAGATTTCGCTGATCGTACCTGCCTTCGGCGTCTTTGGTCGCGGCGATTTCCAGATTGAAGATGCGGTTCATCCCTAGCGGCGGGTCGATCTTGTCCAGGTAATACCAAAAATGCAGCGTCGTCGTGTTGCTGTAGGTATCCGAGGTTTGGAACACCGTGACGCGATTGAAGGGGAAGACGGCGTCGCGCAGCACGGGCTTGCGTAGGTCGGCGCGATAGTGGGCCGCGTGGCGCTCGGGGTATTGAAGGCGCTCGCCGTGGATCGACGACTTCGGCGTCGGCGCACAGGCGACGGCAGTCAACAGCATCGCGGCGATTATCGCCCGCTTAAAGAAAGATCCGCGCATCTTCATCCCACTCCCGTCCTCTAGTTTTGTTCCATTTCCCGAATGCGGCGCAACAAATCGACATTCGCCGACACTTCGATCCCCAGCCGCGCCGCTTCGCGCACGACGGCGCCGTTGATGGCGTCGATCTCGGTGCGCCGCCCGGCTTCCACGTCGGCGAGCATGGAGGAGCGATTCGCGGCGGTCGCTTCGGCGACCTGGATGACGCGGGCGAGCATGGCGCCCTTATCCAACGCGACTCCCAGCGCGCGCGCGACGTCAACGGCCTCGGAGGCGGCAGCCAGGGCGAGGGTTCGGGCGTCGGGATTCGTCGCGATCTCGCCGTTGCGGACGCGCAGCATGGCGGTGACGGGGTTGATGGCGGCGTTGATGACCAGCTTCTCCCACAGCAGGCGCGCGGGTCGTCCGCCACACCGGCTTGCAGACCGGCGTCGTCGAGCAGGCGGGCAATCCATGAGGCGCGCTCCGACCGCCGTCCGTCCGTTTCGCCGAGCAGGATCGTCCCGAGGCCCGTATGGCGAACGCGCCCCGGCGCCACGGTCAGCGCGCCGTGCGTCGTGACTCCGACGAGGATTTGCGTCGCGGGGATGACATCAGCGAGCGCCTCCACATTGCCCAGACCGTTTTGCAGCGTCAGCACCGCCGTCTCGTCGCCGACGTGAGCCGCGTGGGCCTGCATCGCAGGCGCGGTGTCGTAGCTTTTCACGCAGACGATCAGCAGGTCCGGCGGCGCCCACCCTTCCGCCGAAGTGGCGCATTCGACGCGGGCGTAGGTGATCTGACCGTCGTTTTCTTCCAGGACCAATCCGTCTCGGGAAATCCCCGATGCCTTGTCGGGATTTCTGGTGAGCATTCGGACCCGCGAGCCCACCGCCGACAGCTTCGCCGCCAGCAAACCGCCCATCGCCCCCGCGCCGAGAATTGTGACCGTACATGCCTCCATGGGAGCGTTTTGACATCCGCGCGTCGTCCGCGCAAGAGGCATCGCGGCGCGTAAGTTGCCGAAATCGAGCGATTTTGCCGCTGAACGGGCGACAAATAGGCGCGGGGGCGCGCAGGTGATATGATGCGAGCCGCCAACGGGGGGATGCGTTGGAACTGCGTCGGTGGGACGGTGTCCTATCCGGCACGATGGAGATGCTATTGGGCGCCGATATCCTGGACCCGGACCAGGAGACCATTGAGCAGATTCGCCAAGGGGAAGCCGCGGCGTTCGAGGAATTGGTGCGTCGCTATCACCGCCGGGTGTACGCGCTGACGTATCGATTCGTCCGCAACGAGGCCGAAGCCGCGGACCTGACGCAGGAGATCTTTCTGCGGGTGTGGCAGAAGATCGACTCGTTTCGCGGGGACGCGAAATTTTCCACCTGGCTGTTTCAGATCGCCGGGAATCACTGCAAAAATCGACTGAAGTACCTCAAGCGCCGTCACCACGCGATGCACGATTCGTTGGAGGCGGGGTTCAAGGGTGACGACTCCCAGGGCCCGGCGGTGCAGATCGCCGACGAATCGGCCGATCCCCACGAGCAGATGGCCGGGGCCCGTATGCAACAACTCGTTCGTGAAAAACTCGAGGAACTTCCCGAGGCCCAAAGGGATCTATTACTCATGCGGGACATCGACGATCTGGACTACGCCGAGATCGCCGAGGCGACCGGGCTGCCCCTGGGCACGGTCAAAAGCCGCATTCATCGGGGACGGGCCGAGCTGGCCCGCAGCTTGAAGTTGGCCTTGGACGCCGATGAGGTATAATCCACCGCTGATGAGGATGAAGTTGAACCATGGCCGCCGATCCTAAAATCGAGGAACTGCTCGCGTCGTTTGTCGACGGGGATCTGCCCGAGGTGGACGCCCAAAAGGTGCGTGCCCATCTGGCCGAGCATCCCGATCTGGCCCAAGAGGTGGCGTTGGCGCAGTTTGCCCGAGGCGTGCTGCGGGACATGCCGCCGATCGCGATGCCGGATCGTCTGCTCGAAGGCATCCTGGACGCCACCACGCGAAAACCCGCTCCCCCGTCGATTTTCGACAAAGTCAAAGACTTCTTCGCCGGAATGCCCGCTCCGGCCTACGGCCTGGCCCTGGTGGCGATCGTCGCCGGGGTGGCCGTGACCAGCCAATATTACCAAGGCCTGTCCCGCGACAATTTCGCCGTTGCCCGACGAGAGGCGATGCCGTTGACGGCGGTCGCAAAACCGGCCGCCGAGACCGAAGAGATGCGTCAACCGGCAGTCGTGGGCGCCACCTCCGCCATGGACCGCGACGCCTCGACGTCGGCCGGGATTCCGGCGGTGATGAAGGTCAAAAGCTCCGTCGCCAAGCCCACGGCTCCCATGGCTGGAAAAGCGGTCGACAAGGCGGCCGAGAAGACGGCCGACAAGGTTGCTGAAAAGGACGCGCCCGCCGCGCCGAAAAGCGCCGCCGCCGGTCCGGCCACGGCTCCGCTCAATGTTCCGATCAATACTCCGATCAATACTCCGATCAATACCCCGGCTGAACCGGCGGACCCCATGGACATGATGCTCTCCATGCCCGAGGAAGCGGTCGACACCAAGTCTCGCGCGGTTGGGGCCGAGCCGACGTCCATGGACGGGAAGGCCGACAGTGTCGCGACGTTGAGCGACGAGGTCTTCGAGGAAGACGACGAAGAATTGCGCGCGCGCGGCAGCGTGCTGGGCGGCGGCGCGGTCCGGCCGAGCTACGGCTTCGGTTTCCCCGCTCCGGCGCGGCATGCGAGCCCGCTGACGACCGTTTCGGCTCGCGGCGAGTCGGGCTACGACATCGCGGACAACGAGGCGACGCCGCCGATCGTCAAGTCGGGAACGGCGATGCCCCCCGCGACCGAAGCGGCGATGCGTTCGGAGCGGGAAGACAATCTGGCGGGGATGCGTTCGGTGGCCGGAACCTCGGCGGCGATGCATCTGAAGGCCAAGGCCGCGGCGGCCCAGCGGGGCGGGGAAGCCTCCGGCGCCGGAGCCAAGAAAAAAGCAACCGCAAGCGCGGAGGAAGACGCCGATCCCTCATCAGCAGGCCTGCGTCTGGTGTACGCCACGCACGGCAACTACTCCGGATGGACCCGCTCCGGTTCGAAGGTGATCCGCAATCAGGCCGAGTTCAAGGCCCTCTGGGATCGCATCCACTCCCTGCAGATCCAGCCGCCGCCCATGCCGGTGGTCGACTTTTCCCGACAGATCGTGATCGCCTACGCCATGGGAACGCGCAACTCGGGCGGCTATTGGGTGCGACTGGAGAACGCCCGACGGGAGGGCAACGAGCTTTTCGTGACGGTCAACGCCCACGAACCCGAACGGGGCGAAGGCATGACCATGGCCCTCACGCAGCCCTTCGCCTTGCAGGTCTACGACGTGGGCCCGGACGCGGCGTCGATCAAGGTGCGCTGGGAGAAGTAACCGCTTCGTCGGACGCGTCGGCGGCGGGCGAAAAATCGCCGTCGACAAAATGCGTCGCCGTCTTCGTCAGGTCCACCGACAGCACCGCCTCTTCGTCCAATTCCAACAACGCCGCCAAAGCCTGAACGGGCTTCAGGCTGCCCGTATCCGTCTGACGCAGTTCCAACGACAGCAGATTCGCGCCGTCGAACGACACCTCGGCGAGGATGTCCTTGCCTTCGATGGTGCGTTCCTTGCCTTTGCGCACGATGTGGACGGGCAGGGAGTCGGCGGCGTTGAAAGCGTCCACGGCGGCGGCGACGCGCGCGGCATCGAGCAGATCCGCGCCAAAGAGCGGCGACAGGTCGGCCCGATAGGAAAAGCCGGTGATCGCGTTGAACAGCGCCGGAGCCGTGTGGGCGACGCGCGTGACCTCCAGGAACGGCAGCCGCTCCGGGGCCGCGTCGCGCAGACGCTTCAGGAATTCGTCCTCGGATAACTCGTCGATCAGATAGATGTCGAAATACTCCGCCTCGCTCTGGATGCCGGCGGCGGGCGGCGGGCCGAAGGCGACGCGCGGCTGCTGGTGGAAGCCCTGGGAGTAGGCGATGCGAAGCCCCGCGCGGCGCAGCGCCCGGTGGAGAATCGGCATCAGCTCCAGATGCCCCAGGAAGCGCATGTCGCCCACCTTCGCGAAACGCACCCGATAGCGATAGCAGTGGTCGCGACCCGGTTGGTTGCGTTCGGGGGGACGGTGGGAACCGCGCTTGGCGGGTTTGGGTTTTTCGGCGGGCGCGGCTGCGTCTTCGATTGTTTCCGGGGCCGGTTCCTTGGCCGGTTCTTTGGCCAGGCCGTTGCGGGCGACGAACGTCACCGGCGTGGTCGTCGCCGGAGCGAAATCCTTGGCCAGGCGATTGACGATCTCGTCGTCGCAGGTGCCGCAGGCGGTGCAGGCGCCCTCGCGGCAGTCCTCGGTCAGTACGCGCGAATAGGCGACGCGCCGTTCGTCGAGCAGGAATTCCTTGTCGATCAGCGCGTCCACGCCGTCCCAAGGCAGGGCGTCGTCTTCCTCGAACCCGGCCAGGATCGTTTCCGGCTCCAGTCCCGTGTCCCGCAGCGCCCGATACCATTCGTCCAGGCTGAAGTGTTCCGTCCAGCCGTCGAAACCGCCCGTGCGGTCGACGACCAGTTCCACCGCGTCGGCCATGCGCCGGTCGCTTCGGCCCAGGATCCCTTCGATGGCCGACATCTTGGGGTCGTGGCCCTTGACGGTGACGCGGGAGTGGCGCGTCTTGTTGACCAGAAAATGCAGGCGGCGCTTGGCCTCGTCCGGCGTGATCTGGCGCTCCCATTGGAAGGGGGTGAAGGGCTTGGGCACGAAGGTGCCGACGTTGACGTTGACGTTGCCCCGGCGTCGGCCGGTGTCCATGATCTTGAGCACGGCGAAGCACAGGTCGACGATGGCCTGAAGGTCTTCGTCGGTCTCGGAAGGCAGGCCGACCATGAAATAGAGCTTCACCTGGCTCCAGCCCCGTGCCACGGCCTTGCGGCAGGCCTCGAAGATCTGCTCGTCGGTGATCGGTTTGTTGAGCACGTGGCGCAGGCGCTCGGACCCGGCCTCCGGGGCGATGGTGAACCCGCCTTTGCGGACCTTGGCGATCCGGGTCATCATTTCGCCGGTGATGCTCTCGGCCCGCAGGGACGGCAGGGAGACGGACAGGGGCGTGTCCCGAAGGTGCTCGTCCAGGCGTCCCAGCAGGGGCGAAAGCTCCGAGTAGTCGCCCGAGGACAGGGACAGCAGCGTCAACTCGTCGTAGCCGGTCTGCTCCAAGCCGTCGACGACCGTCTTCATCAGCGTGTCCACCGAGCGCTCGCGCATGGGCCGGGTGAGCATCCCCGGCTGGCAGAAGCGGCAGCCGCGGGTGCATCCGCGCATGACTTCCACGGCCAGGCGGTCGTGCACCAGGCGCGTGTTGGGCAGAATCGGCGCGCTCAAGGTCGGCACCGTGTCCAGGTCCTTCACGATGCGCCGCTCGGCGGGTTCCGTGCCGGGGGCGACGTCAAATCCGACAAAGCGGCCGTCCTCGTATTTCGGCGTCCAGTCGGCGGGGCGGTAGACCCCCTTGAGCTTGGCCAGGGCGTCCAATTTTTCCCGGCGCGATTTGCCTTTCATGGCCGCGAACAGGTCCAGGATTTCTTGCAGGATGTCTTCCCCGTCGCCGATGACCAGTGCGTCGCAAAACGGCGCCCAGGGCTCGGGGTTGGAGGCGCAGTGCCCCCCGGCGACGATGATCGGGTCGCCCTCGCCGCGCGCTTCGGCCCGGCGGGGAATGCGCGCCAGGTCCAGGGTGTAGACCAGGTTGGTGATCGCCAGTTCGTACTGGATGGAGAACAGCACCACGTCGAAGGCGCGAAGCGGCGTCTTGCTCTCCAGACTCGTCAGGGGCGTGCCCGTGGCGAAAAGCTGGTCGGCCAGATCGGTCCAAGGGGTGAACACGCGCTCGCAGAAAGTGTCGTCCCGCCGGTTGGCCAGGGTGTAGAGCACCTGGAAGCCGGTGGAGCTCATGCCGATCTCGTACAGGTCGGGAAAGCACAGGGCCATATGCACGTCCACGGCCGCCGGGTCCTTGGAAAACGACCCGTATTCCCCGCCGATGTAGCGGGACGGCTTTTGCACCTTGGCCAGATTGATGGCGGCCATAATTCGCGGATTCTCCCTTGGTTCCCGATCAACGGGCGTCGGTGGGGGACGGCCGGCTCGCGGCGGTTTATTCCGGGCCCTTCTTTACGGATTTTGAGCGTCCAGGTCGAGGGTATCGGTTACGAAAGGGCGGCGACCGGGTCGGCGGCCCAGGGCGGGATTGAGGCGTCGTTGGCGGTCAAAGCCTTGATATGTCCGTTACTTAGGTCTACAAACGAGGGCAATTTGCCGTAGATCATGGCGAAAGGCCTGTTCAAGGATCATCGTATGTCCGATGATCGGCGCAGGCCGTGCCGTGTTCCACGGTAAGCGCGCGTGGGGCGTTCGGACGACGGCGGAAGGAAGAGCGAAACATGAGCCAGCGATTTGTCGTCATCGGCGGACAGGCGGCGGGCATGAGCGCCGCCAGCCAGGCCAGACGGCGGGATCCCAAGGCCGATGTGGTGGTTTTCGAGGGCTCGGAGGAGGTCAGCTATCTGGCCTGCGGGCTGCCCTATTATCTGGGCGGGGTGGTCCAAAACGAGGACGACCTGATCGTCGTGTCCAAGGACACCTTCGTCAACAACCGCAACATCGACGTGCGCACCGGCCATTTCGTCGAATCCATCGACGTGGCGGCCCGTCGGCTGCGGGTGGTGGATCGCAAATCCGGCGCCGCCTCGGACGAGGCCTTCGACACGCTGTGCATCTCGACCGGCGCGACCGCGACGCCCCTGGCCGTTCCGGGACAGACCCTGGACGGCGTTTTCACCCTGCACACCCTGGGCGACGCCCGGCGCATTCAGCAGTACATCGAGACCAACAAGGTCCGCACGGCGGTCATCGTCGGGGCGGGGTACATCGGCCTGGAAATGGCCGAAAACCTGCGTCGGCGGGGAATCGGCGTGGCGATCGTCGAGCGGCTGGACAGTGTCATGTCCGGCGTGGGTTGGGATATCGGCCAGCCGGTGGCCCGGGCGCTGGCGGCCAACTCGGTGCGTCTGATGCTCGACACGGAGATCGACGCCTTCGACGGCGACACGCGGGTGCGGGTGTGCCGGACGCGCAGCGAAGACCTGGACGCGGATCTGGTCATCATCGCCACCGGCATCAAACCCAACAGCGGCATCGCCATCGAGGCGGGCCTCGCCTCCGGGGCGGCCGGGGCGATCAGCGTGGACGACCACCAGGAGACGTCCATCAGCGGCATCTACGCCGCCGGGGACTGCGCCGATTCGCTCAACCTGGTCACGGGTAAAAAGAACTATCTGGCCCTGGGGACCATCGCCAACAAGCAGGGACGCGTGGCCGGGGCCAACGCCGTGGGCGGCGACGAGACCTTCCTGGGCGTGGTGGGCACGCGCATCGTGCGGGTCTTCGACGTGGAGGTCGCCCGGGCGGGGCTCACGCTGGCCGACGCCAAGGAGCACGGCTATCGCGCCGCCTCCAAGACCATCAAGTCCTACAGCCGGGCCAACTACTACCCCCAGGGCGGGCAGGTGATGGTGAAGATCATCTTCGACACCTCCGACGGCCGCCTGCTGGGCGCGGAAGTCGTCGGGCCCGAGGGGGTCAAGGGGCGCATCGACGTCTTCGTCGCCGCCCTGACGCACAAAATGACGGTCGGCCAGTTCTCCGACCTGGATCTGGCCTACGCCCCGCCGTTCTCCCCCGTCTGGGACCCCGTGCTCGTCGCCTCCAACGTGGCCAAGCGCGGGCTGCGTCCCCGGCGTTCCTCCAAAGACTAAAGCCCAAGTCGCCCTTGTCTGTCGCGATTCGCCGCCTTGCCGACGCCGAAGGATGGGAGGCGGCGCTGTGCGCCGTCGGCGCGCGGGATGTGTATTACGAACGGGCGTACGTGCGAGCGTTGCAGGATCGGGGAGAGGGCGAGGCGCTGCTGTTGGACTATGAAGGCGAGGCGGGGCGCGCGGCCCATGTTCTGCTCGAACGACCGCTGCCGGCGAAGTTGGCGCATGCGGCGGGATCGGCGGAGGGCGTGGACTGGATCTCCCCCTACGGCTACGCGGGGCCGCTTCTGCGTCCGGTGGACGAGACGGACGAGTCCCGGCAGAATCTGGCCGCCCGGTTCGCCGAGGCGGCGGCGGATGCGGCGCACGAGCGGGGGGCGGTCAGTGAATTCGTGCGTTTCCACCCCATCCTCCCGACGCACGCCGGATTTGAAGACGTCTACCACATCCGCGCCCTCTGGGAGACGGTGGTGATGAACCTTTCGGCCGGAACGGTGGAGAACGGGCTGTCGGGAACCTGCGCGAAGAACCTGAAGACGGCGCGCAAAAAGGGCGTCACGGTCGCGTTCGAAGGGCCGGAGGCCTGGGAACGGTTTGTGCGTCTGTATCGAGCGACCATGGATCGTCGCGACGCGGCGGAGTATTACGTCTTTGACGACGCCTATTTTCGCGCGATGGCCGACGGATTCGGCGAAAATTGCTGGTTCGTGTTCGCTCGGCTGGGCGACGCGGACGCGGCGGGGGCGATGATCCTGCGAAGCGGCGACCGGGCGCATTACCATCTGGGCGGCTCGGACCCGGCGACGCGCTCGGCGTGCCCGACCAATGCGCTGCTCGTCGAGATCGGCAACAAGGCGCAAGGCCTGGGCCTTTCGCATTTTCACCTGGGCGGCGGGCTGTCGCGAGACGACGGGCTGTTTCGCTTCAAGGCCGGGTTTGCTCCGGGACGGGCGACGTTTCGCATCGGCGGGCGCGTCTTTGACCGGGAGCGATACGACGAACTCACGGCGGCGCACCGTCGCGGCGGGGACATCGACGACGGCTTCTTTCCGGCCTATCGGGCGCCGCGCGTTGAACGGAAATTATGAGCGAGTCGAACGAAAACACGAAATCGCCGCGAGGCATGGACGCGTTCTACCGCGACCCGAACGAACGGGCGAAATGGGGCGCGGACGTGGTCGGCCAAGGGCTCTTTCCCACGGAGGCGCATCTGCTCGACGGGCATTTCCCCCAAGGCGGCGAGGTGTTGGACATCGGCTGCGGCGGCGGTCGGGAGGCCTTCGGCCTGGCGGCGCGGGGGTACCACGTCACGGCCGTGGACGCGGTCAAGGAATTCGTCGAACAGACGCAGCTCGGCGCCCAGGAGCGGGGTCTGCCGATCACGGCGATGGTCATGGACGCGACGCGCTTGGAATTCGCCGACGGGGCCTTCGACGCGGCGGTGATGGTGGGCCAGCTCGTCGGCCACATTCGCGGGCGGGACAATCGGGTAGCGGCGCTGGCCGAGGCGCGGCGGGTGGTCAAGCCCGGTGGCGTGGCGCTGTTTTCCACGAACGCGATCGAGGTGCGTCGGGTGTATCGATTTTATTTTTTGTGGACGTCTTTTTGGCGGCGCCTGCGCAATCCCCATCGGCTGGAGGCGGGCGACGCGTTCGTCTTTCGTCAGGGCGGGCGACGGCGGGTCTTGCGTCGCCATCCGGGCGCGGCGGTGTTCCATTGGTATCGGGTGCCTGAGTTTCAGGCGGATCTGGCGGCGGCGGGGTGGACTCCGGGGCCGTGGGTGCGTCGCGCCGATTTCGAGGGCGACGTGCTCGGCGGGTCCGGCGGCGGCGAGACGTTTCATATCGCGTACAACGGCGCCGCGCCGGTTGGGGAGGGCTCCTGATCATGGGCGTTCGTCTGGTGCGTCCGGTCCTTCCGCCTTGGGAGGAACTGGCGCCTCACCTGGAAAAAATCCACGCGACCGGGCTGCTGACGCGCGGGCCGTACAACGAGATGTTGGAAGCCGAGGCCGCGTCCCACATGGGCGAAGGAACGCACGTCGTCGCCGTGTCGTCATGCACGTCGGGCCTGATGCTGGTGCTCAAGGCGTTGGAGATTCGCGGCGAGGTGCTGATGCCGTCGTTCACGTGGACGGCCAGCGGGCTGGCGGCCCTTTGGAACGGGTGCGAGCCGATGTACGCCGACGTCACGCCCGGCCGTTACACGCTCAACCCGGACGCGACGCGCGCGGCGATCACGAAGTCGACGGGCGCGGTGATGGCCGTGAACGCCTATGGGCTTTACCCGGATATGGACGCGCTGGCGCAAGTTTGCCGCGAGGCGGGCGTGCCGCTGGTCAGCGATTCGGCTCAGGGCATCGGCGCGATTTGCCAGGGGCGGCCTGCGGGGTCGGTGGCGCCGGTGGAGGTGTTTTCCATGTCGCCGTCGAAGGTGGTCACGGCGGCGGAGGGCGGGCTGATCGCCACGGCGGACGGGGATCTGGCGGCGAAACTGCGTCGGATGCGTGATTACGGCAAGAGCGCCGACGGCCAGGACGTAACGGCGGTGGGGTTGTCGGCGCGGTTGTCGGAATTTCATGCGGCGATCGCGTGGCTGAATATGAAGCGCGTGGAAGAACTGCGCGACGAGCGCTTTGCCTTGGCGGCGCGCTATCGGGAACACCTGGCGGATCTGCCGGGCGTGGCGTTCCAGGACGTGCCGGAGGGCGACAAGCCGTCGGGCAATTATATGATGCTCTTCATCGGGCCCGAGGCGCGGGCGGACCGGGCCGGCGTGGTGGAATATCTCAAAGGGCGGGACGTGGATTCCCGTCCGTATTTTTATCCGGCGCTGCATCGGCAGGCGATCTTCGCCGATCGGCCGGGCGCGCGGGCGGCGTCGTTGCCGGTGACGGAGGCGGCCGAGGCGCAAGGGTTGGCGTTGCCGTTCTACAACGGAATGACCGACGCGGAGCAGGACGAGGTTATCGACGCGCTGCGGGGGGCGTTGGCGCCGCCGGGGGCATGATGGGAGCGGGGGTGCAATTCCTGGCGTGGCTGGCCGTGAATGTCGCGATGATCTTCGCGGCGATCGGCGCGGCGGCCAGACTCGACCGGAACGACGAACCCGCGATGCGCTTGGTTTTCGCGCTAACGGCCTACCCGGCGATGATCGTCGCGGCGGGGCTGCTGCCGGCGGCGTTCGGGATGTTTTCGCCCCTGTTGTCGCTCATCGTCGCGGCGGCGATGTCGGCGGCCCTGCTGGCCTGGTCGCGACGGGAAACGGCGGCCATCGACTTTCGCGCCGCCGTCGGGCGGGCCGGGACATTTCTCAAATCCGATCCCTTCGTCGGCGTCTCGCTATTCTTTCTGCTGGTCGTCGTGATCTGGCGGATTCGATTTTTTCTGCATCCCAATGCGTCGATCGACTCGGCGTACTACCACATCCCGCTAGCCCTGAATTGGTACAAGGAAGGCACCATCTGGTGGACGCAGACGCCGTACTGGTCGTATTTCGGCAACGGCGAAATGCTCATCGTCTGGTCGCTGATTCCCTTCGGCGCCGACCTGCTGATCAATCTGCAAAGCCTGTTCGTCTGGCCGCTGTTTTGCGCCGCGACATTCACGCTCACGCGTCTGGCGGGTTTGGACGCGCGCACGGCGGCGTTCGTGACCTGCGGCTTCGGCGGGATGCGCGTCATCGGTGAGCAACTCACCCTGCAAAAAAACGACATCTTCGTCGCCGCCATGATCCTGGCCGCGACGGTTTTTTTGCTGCGACACCTCAAGTCCCGAACGGCCCTGGCGCGTGTCGGATTCGCGTTGGCGATCGCCGGGGCGGCGGGGGCGAAGGTGCTGGTCTGGCCGATCCTGGCGTTTCTCGTCGCGGCGTTTTTTATCGTTGAATTTCGCGGTCGGGCGGAAGGCAAGTCCAAGTGGCTCGCTCCGGCGGCTTTGGTCGTGAGTTATTTGGTGTTGGTTTTTCCGTGGATGCTGCGCAACGGCGTGCTGATCGGCAATCCGGTGCATCCGGCGCCGTGGCCCGGCGCGGAAAAGATCGGGATCGGGCGGCCGGTCTGGCCCGAGACGCTGATGGCCAATATCACGAATACCGACATTTTGAGTCTCGGCTTCACCACCCTCCTGCGGGAAGGCAACATCCTGGTGCCGCTCGCTCTGATCGCCTTGCTCGTCGCGCCGGTCGTGCTGGTCGCGCGGCGGGGGGATCGTTCGACGGCGAGCGTGCTGACGGCCGGGTTGGCGTGGGTCGCGTTTTTGGTTTGGCTGGTGACGCCGATGGGCATCGGCTTCGAGGGACGGCTCATCAACTCGCCGGCGACGCTGATTCGCTACGGCTTTGCGTTGTGGGTGCTGGGCGGCGTATTGGCGGCGTGGATGTTGCGCGAATGGTTGGCGCGCCCGGCGGGAGCGGTGGTCGCGTTCGCGCTGGTGCTGCTTTGCTATCACAACTCGATTTTCGTCGACGAAAGTTTCGTGCGTGCGCTACTCATCGGCGGAGCGATCTTCGCCGTGCTGCTCAAACTGTCCAAGGCCAAGTCGCCGGGAGCGATCGTCGCCATTGCGCTGGCCGTGGGCGCGGTCGGCGCGGCGGCGGCACTGACCCAGGCCGTTCCCGAGCGCTCCCTGATCATCGCCGACAGCTACGACCAACCCTTTCGATGCGCGTCCGCCCAGGACACGAACGCCCACCGCTGGCTCAACGGCCACGTCGCCCCCGGCGCGAAGGTTCTCTTTCAAGGCACGAATTCCCATCCGGTTTTCGGGGCGGATCTATCGCGGCGGGTGCATCTGACGCCATTGGAGGGATGGTCGATTTCCGACTACGACGTGGTGATGATCGAAAAGCGCAACTGCGAATACCCCACCACGCGCGACGTCCCCGAAATCTCCACCGCCCTGTTCGACCGCGCCTTCGAGGACCCGTATTTCGCGATTTTTCTGCGGCGATCCTAGTCGAGTTTCGCTAGTCGGATTTCGCGGGCGGGAGCAGGCCTTTTTTCGTCAGCAGTTCGACCATCGCCGGACCCAGCGCACGGGCCATGGCCGCGTGACCCTCCCGACGCAGATGGGTATCGTCCCGAAACAGATCTTCATATCGCGCGCCGTCAGCGACGGCCCGGTCGATGATCGCCTGCCCGTCGACGACGGTGGCGTTATATTTCAACGCGACTCTTTGAATGGCCTGGTTGATCTCGCTATGGCGCGGATTGGGCGGCGGCGAGGCGGTGAGCACAACGAGCATCGGCACGTTGGAGCGTTGGAAGCGCCGGAATAACGCGTCCGCCGAGACCTCCAAGAGATCGACCTCAATTTGACGCATCACATCGGCTTCGGCGCGGGTCATGCGGCGCTTGCCGGGCGTTTCGCTGAGGCGGTCGGAAAATTCCTGAAGGCGGAACATGATGTCGCGAATGCGCTTCTTGGCGCGGGGATCGGCCGCCACGTCGATTTTCCGGCCGAGTAATTCGCCCTCGCGGAGCATGCGTTGGAGGGTGTAGAGGGGCGCGACGGCATGGTAGATCACCGCGGCGTCCGGCTGCACGACGAAGATGTCGTCGGCCAGCAAAAGCCCCTCGAACAGGCTCCCGCCGCCCAGGGCGTAATCCACCGGGACATAGAAATGGGCGGGGTCGGCGTCGTCGACCTCTTTGGCGATCTTGAAAAAGAACGCGTCCTCCCGCCGGTAGGGGGAGCCCATCAGCGGGCTGGCGCCCAGGCCGACGATGCGCCGCTCGCCCGGTTCCTTGTCCACGGAAAGTTCGACGGCGCGGCGATCGGGGGTGCCTTCCATGAACAGCAGGCGGCCGAAGCGGGGGTCGGTCCGGGATAGCCACATGGATTGGGAGCCGATGGCGGCGACGGTCCGGACGGCGGCGGGGGATTTGGCCGCGCGGGCGCGGGGTTTTGCCGATTCGTCGTCAAGGGCGAAATGCACGGCCACCGCGATGAGGACGAGCGGCAAGCCGAGCATGGCGAGCAGTTTGTATTTCTTGCGGCGAACGGCGTAGGACGAAACGGCCACCGCCGCCAGGAGCAAGGCCCACACGGCGATCCAGGCGGGGGAATGGGGCCGGGTCCATTGGCCTTCCCGGTCGACGATGTTCATTTCGACGCCGGTCCACGCGGGATCGTCACGGAAGTCGTAGCGCTTGGCGCCTTCGGGGGGCAGGGTGAAGGTCGCGTCGTCGCGGGTGGCGCGAAATTTTTTACGCGTCCAGGCCTTTTGAGCCACTCCTTGGCGTTTTTGCGCCTGGGCCGCGCGGATGACGCCGTCGAGGATCTGCGTCGAGGAGGTGTCGATCCTTTGCCACAGCGTCAGCAGCGCCGGGCTTTCGGCCGGATCGGCCGAATCGTAGACCGCGCGCAGGTACTGACGCTCCAAAAAATCGGCGAAGACGCCCGCGAATTCCTCGTAACGATTGGCGAACATCCATTCGTGAATGTCGTCCAAGGACGCGTCCGCCAGCCCTTTGCGCACGGCTTCGGCGGCGTACGCATTGACGCGTTCGGCGATCCGGGATGTCGGCGCGGCGCCGTCGGGAAAGGCCAGGCCGTCCATGCGGGATACGTCGATTTTGCGCAGGGCGATCAGGTCGGCGGCCAGTTCGTACGCGCCGGTGGCAAACAAGCGCCCGAAGCCTTCGGCCATGCCCGGAGCGCCTCGTCGGTAGAGGTCGTCGAAGGCGACGGCGTAGATATCCGGATCCTGGGGCAGAGGGCGTCCGAAGCTCGAAGCCAGCGCGGCAAAGGCCATCGCCTCGGCGGCTTCGTCGCCGGGGCGGCCTTCGAATAGGCGCACGAGGTGGAGGTAGGGCGGGTGGACCTCATCCCCGGAACGCACCCGGATCAGCTCGGTGATGCGCGGCGGCCACAGTTCGGCCGGGCAACGGCGCAGGGCGGCGGCGATGGTGGCGACGCGGCGATCCGGCGGGCTCTGAATCCCGGCCAGGCGAACGAAGGCCCAGTCGTCGACCTTGCCTTGCCGGACCCAGCGGACGGCCAGATCCTTCGGCGACAAAGCCAGGAGGCGCATTTCTTCGTCGGTGACATCGCCGGTCCAGCCGACGCCGAGGATGTGATCCAGAACTGTCGTTGCGTCGAGGGAGGCCGACGATGGATCGGGCGGCTCCGGGTCGGCGTGCGCGGCGGGTGCGGCAAGCGTCCATAGAATGACGACGACGCAAAGACGGATCCAAAGTTTTTTCATTGCCATGCATCCCATCGATGCGTGCATTCGCGATGACGCGATCATACCCGGAATCGGGCGGCGCGCATGGGGGTGAGACCCACAAAGGCCGGGGATTAACGCGCCGTAATCAGTCCGGCGTTGCGTAACAGATCCAGGGTCGTCGGCGTCAACGCCTTGGTCATGGCCGCGTGCCCGGCGCGCATCAAGTGGGTGTCGTCGCGATAGAGCAGTCTGTCATCCACGCCGCCGGCGACTTCCCCGTCGAGGATCGCCTGCCCGTCGACAACGGTGGCCCCGTATTTTTTCGCAATGGCCGCCGTCTTGGCGCTGAGAAGTTTGTGCCGATGATTGGGCGGCGGCGAGGCCGTCAGCACGACGAGCGTCGGCACATGGTTTTGGCTCAAACGACGCAGAATCTCCTCCGTCGAAAAAGCGAAGAGGCGTTCCTCCACGGCGCGAATCCGGTCAGCTTCGTCCGGCGTGAGCCGCCGAGTCCCCGGCTCTTTCGCCATGGCTTCGTTGAGCTTTTGAAACTCCGTCATGATCTCCATCAAACGACGGCCGACGGGGCCCATGTCGTCGGCGCGCAGTTCGGCTCCGATCAACGTGCCGTCGGCCAACAGGCTTTGCAGGCGCTGGAGAGGATCCTCGCTGATGTAGATGATCGCGGCGTCCGGCTCGACGAGCAGCACGTCGTCGAATTGGGAAAACGTTTCGAAAACGCCGCCACCGGCGATGGCGAGATTCACTGGAACGATCCGCCGGGCCGGGTCCTTGTCGGCGCCGTCGGCGGCGCGGACGAGTCGGTCAAAGAACGTGTCTTCCCGTCGGTAGGGGCTGCCGAGCATGGGGCTCGAGCCGATGCCCACGACGCGCACCTCGTCGGCGGGCTTTTTCGCGGCCAGTTCGTAGCCCCGTGTCTCGTTGGTGCCGGCGTGGGCCAGGAACACTTGCTCGCCGATGTAGCGATGGGCCCACGGGGTCCACGCGTTCAAAAAGACGATGCGCTCGGAGACGCTCATCGGCGCGGGGGAAGCCGTCGGCCCGGCGGGCGTCGGCGGCGCGACGGGAGTTGGGGACGCGGTCCGGCTCGTCGGCGGGGAAGATACGGGAATCGTCAAGGAGTGCTTCGGCGCGAGGACGGCGACGAGAAACGCGGTCACGCCCAGGGGAGCGACGACGGTCAGGATCCATTTCCAACGCCCACGCCACATCGCGACGATCAACACGACCGCCCCGCACCCTCCCAGAATGCGGGCGATCCACGTCCCCGCGGAGGACGGCACGGTCACGGTCCTCACGGCCGGTGGAGGCGGTGGGGCGTCATCGTCGAGCGGGATCGATTCGCCGGGCGACGACGGGGCTTCAGGCGAAGTCCGGGGTCCTTCGGCGATAAAAAGCGGTTGGGAATCCCACGTCACCTCGGTCCAGGGCGCGGCTTCCATCGCCATTTCCGGCCAGCCGAAAGCCAAGCTGTAGTTGCCCGTGAGCATCGAGGACTCGACCTCGTCGAGCAGGCGGCGCACCGGCTCGTTCGTCGCGGCGGCGCCTCGGAGCAGCGCCAGCGTTTCGCTTGGGATTCGGCCTTCACGGCGAAATCGTTCGAGCACGGGCTCCCACGTGTCGGCGGGGGCTTGGACGATCCACGCGTGCAAAAAATGCCAGCGCAGGTATTCGACCAGGAATTCGAGGCCGTTGAACGGCCGGTCCATGTCGAACATCCATCGGAGGCGCGCGTCGGTCGTCGCGGCGGTGTCCGGGGTGAAGAACGTCTCCAGTTGTCGGGACACCGCGTCGTTGATGTGCCGCTTCACGTCCTCGGGCAGATCCCGCCACGGCCGGATCAGGCCGGGGAACTGGTGGAGAGCCGCCCGCCGCGTCAGGGTCGTTCCCTCCCGATGCACCACGTCGACCAGGGCCGCCACCACGGTCTTAGCTCCGCGACGGCCCAAGGCGTCGACGGCCACGCTGGAGATGTCCGGGTCCGTGGGAATCAACCCCGCGATGCTGCGAAGGCCGATGGACGCCAGGGCGCGCGTCGTGCCGTCGTCGGGGTGCTCTTCCAGAAGGCGCACCAGCACCCGCAGGCCCGAGTCGCTTTTGAATCCATGATCGTCCGCCAGGCGCGTGGCCGTCGGGAGCCAAAGGGGCGGGGGCGTTCGCCGCAGCGCGGTCGCCAGGCGGATTTTCGTCGGCTCGTCGACGTAGTCGGGATTGTCCGCCATGGCCTCCCACACCCACGCCGGCACGCGTTCGTTTTGCGTCCAGCCCCGTGCCAGGGCGTCGGGGTCCTTCGCCTGGGTCTGCCAAAAAAAACGCGGATCGGCGCCGGGGGGTGGGGTTTGATCCGCGTCCGAGGCGAGCGCGGGCGCGACGCCGAGCAGCCCGGCCATGATCGCCCCAACGGCGAACAACCGCGTCAACACGCCCCAGGGGTCGGCGCTCCGGCAATGTCGCGGGGGGTGAGATGAGGCCATCGTTAAGGGGTCGGCTTCGCCGCCTCGGTGTTCTTCTGCATCGCTTTGTCGAGAACGTCCTTGATGACGGACGGTTCAGGAGTCGCGCCGGGCGGGAGGGGCGCCTGATAGAACGGATCGGTGACGTCCGGAGAGATGGCCTTGTCGGGCTGATAGTCGCGGATCTCCGGCGTCTGGGTGGGCATGGGAACCATCGCCAGGTTCAATTCGGTGACGCCGTGGCGCGTCGCCGCGTAGAGCAACTGTCGCTTGGCGTCCACCGCCAGGTCCGTCACGCCGGGGCCCACATACACCGGCCGGGTCACGCGCCCGTCGTCCATGCGCAGGATCTGCACCTGCCCGTCGAACCAACTGCCGGTGTACACGAAGTCCGAGTTGCCGTCGGTGGTGACGGTGGAGCCGTAAATGTCCAAGTCCGAACGCAGGACCGGGCGCATCCGGCGGGCGTCGAAGATCAGCAGCGTTTTTTCCAGGGCGTACAGGCCGTAAAGGTTCACCGTCTGGGCCGAGGCGGCCAGACCCGTCAGCGGGCTTTTGGCCTTGAAGACGGTGAGGTCGGAAATCGGCGTGGCGATGAGTTGGTAAATCGAGCTGCCGGCGTCGAAGACGGAGCCCATGTCCGCGGTGTAGAGACGATTGCCCCGCCGGTCCAGGAACAACGGCCCGGGGGTGTCGTAAGCCAGTTTGTGAAACTCGCACGACGAACCGGCGTCGCCGCGAGGCAACTCGTCCTGGGGCGGCATTTGGCAATACATGATCTGGGCGGAATCCCGATAACGCACCGAGGCGATGTAATGGTGGCGCGTAAACACGGCGTCGAAGGACGGCGGGCCGGTCATAATGCCGTTGCCCGCGTCCAAGGCGCCGAAGTTGGCGATCGGCGAGAAGGTTTCCACGTCGATCAGCAAGGCGCCACGGCCCTGGAGCGATTGGGATAGGGCGACGAAGGTGCCGGGCTTGGGGCCGTCGACCATGTTGACGAAGTCTTCGTTCAGATCGGTGAAGACTTTGCGGTCCCGGGTTCGGGGCGCCAGGCGATGGATCTTCGTCGGGTCCGATTCCATAACGTAGAAGACATAGCCCTTGGCCGGGTCGACCCACACGGTCCGGGCCGGACCGGCGTCGTGGGACACGCGCGTGACCCGCCCGGCGCGCTCCAACTCGTCGACCCGGTCGAAGGAGACGTGCTCGGCAATGGGTCCGAACAGTACGGCGGCCAAAAGCAGAATCACCGCGACGGGGCGTCCCGAGCCGAGGGATCGGAGCAGGTCGTCGTAGGCGATCAGCGCCAGATGCAGCACGACGGCCGCCGGGGCGAGATAGGCGATTTGGGGCAGGTAGCCGTAGTCCCGGGTGATCAGGCCCAGCGCGAGGGCCATGGCCGTGTCGGCGACGGCCAGGGGAATGAGGGCGGCCAGGGGTTTTTTCGTCACCAGGCGCGTGGCGAGCACCAAGCCGAACGCGAGGGCGAACCAGACCAGGGTGATCGCCTGGGGAGCGACACGCCAGGGGTTGGTCGGCAATTTGCCGAGGAGAAAAAACGCCAAGCCCACCGCGCCCAGGGACAGCACGCGCAGCAGCGGGAGTTTCCACCAGGGTTGGTCTTTCGGGCCTTGGCCGCGCCGGGCGCGCACGAAGTCGGCGATCAGGCCCGCGACGGTCCGTAGGGCGTAGGCGGCAAACAGGACGAGAAGAGTCAGCGGCCAGTATTGCACCATGGTCGGAGCCCAGCCGAATCCGGCGGCGTGGGCGGACGCGGGGAACGCCCCCATCGTCGCGGCCAAGGCGGCCCACAGCGCGAACCGACCGGACGGGAGACACGTCCGCCGATCCTTCGCGTCGCGCTCGCGCCGGAATGGTTCGAGCCGGGGTTGTTCGAGCCTCTGCCTGGCTGTCATGACGTGCCGCCCATGTTCGATGAACCTACCTTATAAGAGCCCCGCGCGGCGTCAAGATCCCGAGGATTACAAGAAAATCACCGCAATTGTTTCTTTTGGGCGGCGCTTTTGGCGCGCGGGGAAAGAGGCTAGGATCGGCTCATGCGTCCCACCTTCTCCGATATCCTGCGCACGCTGGCGGCCCTGCCGTTCCTGCTGTTTTTCTGGGTGTTGGCGAAAAACGAATATTTCTTCGTGCCGATTGTCGCCCAGGTGGGGGCGGCGGCGGTGATCGTCGCGGGGATTGTGCTGCGCGTCGTGCTCAAGCGGCGGGTGCATACGCCCTTCTGGCTGGTCGTTTTTCTGGCGGTCTATAACTTCCCGATGAGCGTCGGCGGGTATGTCTTCCTGGGCGGAAAGATGTTTCTGGTCGGACCGGCGGCGTTCGCGCTCGGCCTGCTGCTTTTCGCCAAGACCGACCGGCCGCGACGCCTGGGGGCGGGGGCGTTTGCCGTCATGCTGGTCGGCATCCTCGTGATGCACTACCAACGCAATCTGGATTTCGACGAGAAATTCCAACGCTGTGAAAAAGACGCCGCCGCCGTCGACGAACCGATCAAGCCGGTGGACGATTTTCGCCATCCCTACGATTTCGCCGTCGTGCCGGTGCGCCGGGAGGTATTGGCGACCTCCGGCGACTTCTCGCAAGCCGTCGGCCCGATCGTCGCGGCTACGTACGGCATGTCGTCACGGGTGCGTTGGTTCGATGGCGGCACGGACGAGCTGCTGCGCACGACCCCCGTCGATAACCACGGTGAGGTGCAGCGCCTGGTCGCCGACCCCAAGCAGTATTTCATCTACGCGCCGCCGTGGGGCCGCCGGGGCGAGGACGAGGAACTGCTGCGTCTGAACATCAAAACCGGCGACGTGCAGTCGATCGATGTGCATGGGTCGTGTCGCAATCTGTTCGACGTGGCCATCGACCGGACGCGGGAGAAGATGTTCGGCGTGTGCGAGGTGTCCCATTCGCTGGTGGCGTGGCATTGGCCGTCGATGCGCCCGGCGGGGGAGGCGCCGTTACCCGGCCGCGACGCCTATGACCTGGCTATCGACGAGGCGCGGGGGCGCGTTTTGACCACGGATTACTGGAGCCCGGACCTGACGGTCGTCGACGCCGAGACGCTGGAGGTGGCGGCGCGGGTGCGCGTCGGATGGTCGACATTCGGCGTGGTGGCGGCGGCGGATCGGTATTTCGTGGCCCGACCGTTGGCCAGCGAGGTCGTGGTGGTCAACGCCGATACCCTGGAGATCGAGCGGCGCATCGATGTGGGATACGGGGTACGGGACATCGAGTACGACGCCGGTCGGGGCGTTTTATTCGCCGGAAACTACTTCGACGGGACCGTCGACGCGGTCGATCCGGCGACGGGGCAGCGCCTGGGGCGGCTTTTCGCCGGGCGTCTGCTGCGGGGATTGCTCTATGAACCGACGCGGGATCGGCTGTTCATCGCGGCCGGATGCGGCGTTCGGGTGCTCGATTTGGCCGATTGGACGGCGGTCAGCGGCGGTTCCGCCCCCGTTCAAGCCGATTCGACAAAATCGCCGGTAAATTCTCGATAAAACGTGGAAAATCCGGTTGACCGAAGGCGCGGGATCGGTTAACTCTGGGAAACTAAACCCAATTGGGCGCGCCGAAGGCCGTCTTTATGTCGGTCGCACGCCCGGGAGTTTCGTTTGTCCGAGACCGCGCCCGAGACTATCGCCGGCAGCAAACAACGGGAGACGATCGGCACGATCCTCCTGGCGTTGGCGATCTTGCTCCTGCTCTCATTCATTTCCCACAATCCCGGCGACAACGCGATCCACTCGGTCAGCGACGAGGCGATCAGCAACTGGATCAGCCGATTCGGCGCCTTCGCGGCGGATATCGGGCTGCGCAGCTTCGGCTTCGCGGCGTATTCGTTGCCGATTTTGCTGGGAATCTTGTCGTTCTCGTTTTTTTACGGCCGCCCGATCGAATTTCGCCTGCGTCGGCTGATCGGCTACGCCATGCTCCTATGCGCCCTGTGCACCGGCATCGCCGTGTTGATCCTGGGCCGCGTGGAGCAGGGGCAGGTCGTCGAGTTCGGCGGCATCGTGGGCTACTACCTGGGCGTGAACCTGGAGGCGAACTTCGGGCAGATCGGCGCGCTGGTGGTGCTCTTCGCGGCGACGGTCGTCAGCGCGATCACGACCTTCGACTTCTCCTTTGCCCAAAGCCTGCAACGGGTCTTCGGCGGGGCGGGCGAGGGCGTGGGCCGGGTGCGCGAGCGTTGGAGCAAATACCAGGACGAACGTCTGGAACGGGCGGCCCAGCGGGCCCAGGACGAAATGGATCTCGGTGACAACGACCGCGACGGCGGGAACGACGGTCCGGTCATCCACGGGCGCGTCGACGATGACGAAGGCGATTCTTTCCATCGGGTCTTCGACAGGGACGAGGACGACCATTTCGACCTGGATCCGACCTCCGATTCGTTCATCGACGATCTGGCCCAGGAGGTCTCCGCGACGTTCATGGACGCCGACTTTGAGATGCCCACGACCAAGGCGAAAAAACGCAAGGTCAAGGCCATCGGCAAGGCCAACGAGGTGGGCGGCAAGGGCGCGGGCAGCAAGGCCCATGGAGCCGCCAACGGGGCCGTGAACGGCGCCGCCAAGGTGAACGGCGCTGCGAACGGCGCTGCGAACGGCACCGCCGAGCCGACCATCAAGGCCAAGGCCGAACCCGCCAAGCCCGAGCAGATCGAATTCCTCGGCTTCCCCGGCCCTTATCGCCGTCCGCCCTTCAACGTCATGGCCGACTTCCGCGGTCAGAATCTGCCGGTGGACAAAGAGGCGATCCTGGCCAGCAGCCGGGTGCTGGAAAAGAAGCTGGAAGACTTCAACGTCAAGGGCCGGGTGGTCAATGTGCATCCCGGGCCGATCATCACCATGTACGAATTCGAGCCCGCGCCGGGCATCAAGGTCAACAAGATCGCCAATCTGGAAGACGACCTGGCGATGGTTCTGCGCGCCGAGTCCATCCGCATCATCGCGCCGATCCCCGGCAAGGGCGCCGTGGGCATCGAGGTGCCCAACTCGGTGCGGGAGACGATCTACCTGCGGGAATTGATCGAGTCCAAGGCGTTCCAGGAAGCCCAGTCGCCTTTGACCATCGCCGTGGGCAAGGACATCAACGGCCAGCCGGTGGTGCAGGACCTGGCGAAGATGCCCCACATGCTCGTGGCCGGAACGACCGGTTCGGGCAAGTCGGTGTTCATCAACTCGGTCATCACGTCCATCCTGTACAAGGCCTCGCCCGAACAGGTGCGTCTGGTGCTGGTCGATCCGAAGATGCTGGAACTCTCCGACTACGCCGGCGTGCCCCACTTGCTCTGCCCCGTCTGCACGCAGCCCAAAAAGGCGGCGGCGATTTTGCGTTGGGCGGTGGGGGAGATGGAGAGCCGCTACCGGCGCATGGCCGAGGCGAACGTGCGCAACGTCGCCAGCTATAACAAGAAGGTCGAAAAGCTCATCGCCCAGGCGCCCAAGGACAAGCCGCCCGTCGACCACGAAGGCAATCCGCTCGAGAAGCTGCCGTACATCGTGGTCATCATCGACGAGTTGGCGGACCTGATGATGGTCGCCTCCAAGGACATCGAGGAATCCATCGCCCGCCTGGCCCAGATGGCCCGCGCCGCCGGGATCCACCTCATCCTCGCCACGCAGCGCCCCAGCGTCGACGTGGTCACGGGCGTGATCAAGGCCAACTTCCCGGCGCGCATCAGCTTCAAGGTGTCTTCCAAGATCGACTCGCGCACCATCCTGGATACGCAGGGCGCGCATCTGCTGCTCGGCAACGGCGACATGCTCTATCTGCCGCCCACCTCCAGCCGCATCCAACGCATTCACGGGTGCTGGATCAACGAGGAAGAGGTGCAGGAGGTGGTGAAGTACCTCAAGGAGCACGGCGGCGAGGAGCAGTACGACGAGAAGGTCGTGGCCGCCATCGAGCGCCAGGATCAGACCGACAGCGAAGGCACCGGATACGCCGGCGACGACGAGGTGGACCCGGAATTCGACAAGGCCGTCGAATTGGTCGCCCGCGAACGCAAGGCGTCGGTCTCCTACATCCAGCGCCGCCTCAAGATCGGCTACAACCGCGCCGCCCGCATCATGGAGATGATGGAGCGCGAAGGCATGGTCGGCCCCTCCGACGGCACCTCCCGCCCCCGGGATGTGTATCTGCCCCCGCCGCATGAGGATGACGATTAACTCTAAAATTACTCAGGTAACGGCAAATCGTAATTCTTTGGCCCCTGATAATTGCGTTGCAGTGGATCTACCATGATATACTGGCGACAAATGTCGAGAATTCTGTCAGCGGCAAGCGGAGTCCATGGTGGGGACTGACATACAATTACGAAGTCTGGCTTCTTGGATATTGCGAGTTCGCTACTTCGAACTATTTTAAAAGGAATTTTCAGCAAAGCTCGTTTTGTATCATTTGCAAAAGAAATACCGTGTCGCAGATATGTGCTGAAGATGCTGTTGTCAATTTTTGAAATCACAAATTCTGACTCCAAATTGTCGCACGTCAGTTCCTTGCTGAAATAAAACGAGTAAAGATCCTGCGGTACAACATATTTAGGAACAAAGCAAATAGACTCGATAAATTCTGCTAATATGGCATACGTTAGCCAGCTCCCGCAGTTAAGTCGGTCTGCACCACGTTCTGGATTGCGTCGATGGGTAAGGTTTTTGTAGGAAAGGTCCATTAGTATATGCCTAAACGAGGCTTCAGGAAATCCGATATCAGCATGAGCGTCTACATGGATCAATTCTATTTTACGTTGTTCTCTTAAGCTGAGAGTTTTAATGATATCAAATGCGAACTCGTGATTTGCGATAAACACGCCGGAGACTTTTGGTGGAGATTCGAGGCCACAACGTCTAAGGAGGTCTGCCACAGTTGCATCAGGAGCAACGCAGTATTCCGATGCCGGCAAACGAATGTCGCTTTCACAATCTTGGGAATCTTTGGGAAACGGATTTACGAAAAAATCGATATCGACCGAAACTATAACCATAGAATCCCACCCCGCTTCGTCGAATTACTTTGAGGAAATGATCCTAGCCAAGCCTAGCCAGGCATAGTACTGCTGTCGACACCTTGACCCCGCCCCCCATTTCCCCGACCCTTGGGAACCCGAATCGGCGGGGAATGTCCGATCGGGGAGTGTGCCCTATTCGGGAGGAACTATGCGTCGCGGGATGTGGGTGATTTTGTTGCTGGCGGCGGCCGTCGCGCTGTCGGCCGGGGCGGTTCGGGCGGACGAGGTCGACGAGCTGGCGAAGAAGATTCAGGCCAAGCACGCCGATTTGAAGGACTATCAGGCCGAGTTCATTCAGGAGACCACGGTGCGCGGACGCACCCGCAGCGCGTCGGGGACGTTGTCGATCAAGGTGCCGGGGATGATGCGTTGGGACTATGCGGAGCCGACGCCCAAGGTGCTCATGACCGACGGCAAAAAGTCGTGGATGTATCTGCCCGAGGACAAGCAGGTCTACATTCAGCCCGTCGACGAGTCGGCGAGCGCTGCCATTCCGCTCAAGATGGTCACGGGCAAGATCGATTTTCACAACGAGTATCGCGCCGAGATCGCGGCGAAGACGGACCAATCCTATTCAGTCAAGCTGATGCCCCTGCGTGACGGTGTGGGATTTCGCGACGCGCTGCTGACCATCGACTCGAAGGACCTGCGCCTCAAGCGGTTCGAGATTACCGACCTTTACGGCCAGACGACGGCCGTCATCCTCAAGAATCCGAAGATCAACACCGGCATCGCCGACGCGCAGTTTCGATACGAGACCCAGGAGGGCGTGGAGGTCATCGAGTCGCCGGTGATGTGACGGGGCGGGGCGTGTCGCGTGAGCCGGCGCCCATCAGAGCCGCGCGCGTAAGCAAGCGGGTTGGTTCGTCGTGGCAACCCGCTCCCTTACGGTCGCGGCTCTGAATGGTCGAGGCCTGAGCGGTCGAGGCGAGAGGGCCTGACGGGCTGCCTGAGATCGTGTAGAATCGGCGGACTCGTGTCACGTTTGTCGAATGTCGCGTGAGGGGGCGGCGCGAATGCCGGTCGATCTGCTCAACAATTTCACCTTCGGCCTGTTCCTGGGCATCCTGTGCGGCCTGGCGATCGCGATCGTCTTCGGCCGCCTGGCGACCAGCTTTCGCGGGCTCTCCAAGGTCATCGGCCGCGACCCGGTCCTCTCCGAATTGCGCGACACCAAAAAGAAACTCGTCCAAGCCGATAAAGACGTCGCCGCGATGCAAAAGCGCCTGGACGACAAGGACGCCGCCATCCGCAAGGCCATGTCCACCATGGCCGAGGAAGCCGCTAAGAAGGCGAAAGCGCAGCAGCAACTCCCGCCGAAGAAGTAAGATTGTCCGAACCGAGCCGCGAGCCGTAGCGAGCGGGTGACGGATTCGCTGTTCGCCCCCGATGCCAAACTATCAGAGCCCCGACCGTCAGGAAGGGGTCGTCGAGCGTATCGACTTATCAAACGTTCTGGACCGCTTGCTTACGCGCGCGGCTCTGTCATCGCAGGACAGTGTGTCGGTGTTTGATGGGTTGGTTTAACCCGCTCCCTATCCTCCTTCGCCAAGGCTACGGCGGACAAGCAGGTCGCGGCTCTGAAAGGTCGGGATCGCGGACGAGCCGGAGTGGCTATCTACACCGCCCCTGCCGCCTTGCCTTTGACCGGCATCTCGGTGCCTCCGGCGAGCGGGGTGTCGATGGAGTCGGCGACGCCGGCCTTGAGCAGGCGGCCCCAGCGGCCCTGGGCGCAATAGTCGTCGGCGAAGGCGCCTTCGCGGTAGGCGACGCGGCCGTTGATGAGCACCGCGCTGACCGCCTCGTCGTTGCGTCGGACCATGCGCGGCATGCCGCCGAGCATCTCCACCGGCTCTTCGTGATAGTCGCCCAATTCATGATTGAGCCCCGCCGGGTTCACGACCGTCACATCCGCCCGACGGCCCACCGCCAGGCGCCCCGCGTCCACGTTGTACCAGTCGGCCTGCTCGCCGGTCAGGCGCCAGACGGCCCGCTCCAGACTCATGAACTTCTCGCCGGTCTCCTGGGCCTCCTTGGCCATGCGCAGGAAATGCAGCGGGAAATTGTAGAACGCCATATTGCGCACGTGAGCGCCCGAGTCGGCGAACCCGATGTGCACGCCCGAGTGCGCCGTGATTTTACGCAGGATCTCCGGGCGGTGATTGGCGATCGTCGTCTTCCAACGCAGCTTCCGTCCGTGCTCCACGACCAGATCGAGGAACGCGTCGACGGGGTGAATGCTCTGCTCGTCGGCGACCTGGCCGAAGGTCTTGCCGATGACCTTGGGATTGGGGCAGTCGACGATCTCGGCGTCGTAGAAATCGCGATGCCACACGCGGGGCTGGAACTTGCTTTCGTAGTCGCGGCGGAACCAGCGGCGATAGGCCTCGTCCTTGAGCAGCTCGTTGCGCTCCAACTCATCGGCCAGATGCAGCGCCGCCTCGCCCGCGCCGAATTCCTCGAAGACCACCAGGTCCATGCCGTCGGCGTAGACCTCGAAGGGCATGGGCACGGTCTGCCATTTCATGTTGCCTCGCAGCAGACGGTTGGTGATGCCCGCCAGCTTGGTTGCGAGGATCCAGATGAACCAATAGGCCTTTGTGTCCGCCGCGGTGATCAGGGCGACCTTGAGCGGCCGGCGAAAGAAGAGGCCCGCGCTGGTCAGGGCGAACAGGACGGTGTTGACCTTCGTCGTGATGTTCGGCGCGCTTTGCAGGATGCGCCGTCGCTTGCGCAGGATCTTGTGCAGACGGCCGTATTCGCCCCAGCCGGCGTAGCAGGACGGCAGTTGGGAAGAGCGGTAGCGCTCGCCGTCGAGCTTGTCCCAGGGGTTGGTCATGGTGGATAGGCCCAGGAAGCCCACGTCCAACGCCTCTTCCAGCAGATCTTCCATCTGCTTCATTTCCTCCGGCGTGGGGCGGAGCCTTTCGTTGACCGAACGGCCCAGGCCCATGACCTTGGAGCGGATGTCCGAGTGCCCCAGGAACATGGCGACGTTCGGGCCCATGTGGTGTTGTTCGAGGAAGCGGACGTATTCGGTGGGCGTCTGCCAGGTCTTGTGTTGTTCCAGCGCGGCGACCACATGCTCGCGAGGCAGGGCCTCGACGCGGGAGAACAGATCGGCGCAATCCTTGGGCGCGGCGCAGACGGTGGACAGGGAGCACGAGCCCATGACGATGGTTGTCACGCCGTGGCGCACCGATTCGGTCAAGCCGGGGGCGGCGAGCAGTTCGGCGTCGTAGTGCGTGTGGTTGTCCAGGAACCCGGGCATGACCCAGCGGTCGGTCGCGTCGATGACGTCCTTGGCGCCGATCTCGTCCAGGGGCGACTCGCTGATCGCCTCCACGCGCCCGTCGCGAATGCCCAAATGACGCACCCCCGACGGCCCGCCGGACCCGTCGAAGAAACGACCGTTTTTGATGATGATGTCGTACGCCATGGCCGCCTGCTCCCCGTTTCGGCTGTCCGCGCAATTTCTGATCTTCCCTGATAGCACAACGAATAGGCCAATTCCAACGATTTGTTTGTTGACTCCCGGCCGTGGGAAGGGTTTGACGCGCCTTGAAAATTCGGCTTTGGTGGAGAAGATTTATCTATGTTTTTTTGAAAGTGAGATTCCAACTATGCCGAGCAAAATTCTCGTCATCGTCGTGATGACGGCGTTGTCCTTGGGCCTGTGGTCCGCCGGTTGTTCCTCGACCGCCAAGCCGTCGGCGGAGATTTCGGACGAGGAGGTCGACCCGGCCGATTGGTGCGGCGGCACGAGGACTCTCCTTTCTTACTATTGGAATTCCGAACGGCAAGCCAGGATCCAAAACGCGTTCGCCGCGACAGGATTGCCTTACGCTTCGACTATGGCGACGCGCGCCGTCAACTATATGGACCGTTGGGCAAGCCAATGGAACAGCGCGATCCAAGACCAATGCGAACTGCCGACGCCGGATTCTCCCCTGAACACCGACAAATTCAACTCGGTCGTCGGCCGGCGATATTGTTACTCGGAACGGCTGTTCGAATTTGATGAAATCGGTTCGGAGCTCGAGTCCGCGAGTATCCCCACGGTGGAGAATATCGAGTCCATATTTCCTGAATTCGAAGAGCGTTTCCGTCGATGTGCCGATCCCAGAGTTTTTTCCGAATATCTTTATGATTCGGAGGCCCAGGAATTCGACCTTTTCGAACAATACTCTCGGGCGATGGCCAAGTTGCGCATGGCCCGCGCGGTCGGTTCGCCGAAAATGTTCGAGTTACTGCAAACGGGGGGCGAGATCCTGAAGAAATCAAAAAGCCGCCGTATCCTAGCGGACCTTATGCTATCTAGCAGCGAAATCTATATGGACGCTCGGTTCACGACCGTATCGGGAGATATGCTGGACGTCATCCAAGACATTCTCTTGCCTTCAACGTCGATTACCATGGCTCGATATCAAATCGGCCGCGCACGGTTGCTGGCGGCGACGGGGAAGGACGATGATTCGGCGCTACAAAAATTCGGCGAGGCGCTGGCGACATTGGACGCCGCCAGGGAGGAATCAACGTACAGTTTGCGGCATCGGATCCACCTGGGCCTGGCGCGGATCGCCTTCAAGCGCGGTGCGCTCGACCAAGCCATGGACGAGTATGACGCGGCTTGGGCGGCGGGGGGCGCGTACTACGGTGACGAACACCCGGAAATGGCGAAGGTTCTTCTCGGCGTGGCCCGAGTCTACAAGGCCCAGGGATCCGAGGTGAAAGCGGACGAGTTTTTCAAGCGGGCGTTCGCCGTAAATTGGCGGCCCGATGCGGATCTGGCGCCGAGTGCCGCCCAGTCGTATATGATCAGCGGAATGCATCTTGCCTTCTACGGCGACGATATCTCGGCGATCGGGGCCTTGAAACGCTCGATCGAAATTTACCAACGGCACAAAATGACAGGCAGTGAGGACTTCGCTGCCGGCCATGGTGTTCTGGCCCTCGCATACCTGGAACTGGGAATGATGGACACCGCGAAGGAATGCGCGATCGAAGGGCTGAAACTCGACCAGGCTTTTGGCGGCCAGAGCGAGGATCCGTTCGGGGCGTATTGGGCACCGTACAATTTTTTCAATGCGGGTGGTATTCCCGAGCAGGCCTGCGATTTTTTTGCCTTTTCCTTGGAGGTCCGCCAATCTCAATTCGACACCGACGACGCACGCACGCAGGTGGTTCGCCAGACCTACGGCGAGCGTTGTTCGTAGCGCGACCGGATCGCGGGGAGGGGGCGCGGTTTTCCCCTGGACCAAACGGCGCGGGAGGCATAAAATCCCCGGTGATTATTGAAGATTTCTTGGAATCGAGGTTGGAGAATGCGCAGTTCGGCAGGTCGCAAGACGGTGGGCACGGTCCTGGGGGCTCTGGCGTTGGTGGTCGTATTGGCCCTGGGCGCGGGGGCGTGCGGGGGCAAGAAGGTGAACATGGACGTCTTCGAGGAGCACCCGTGCGGTGATCCGGAGGCGGACGTGGCCAAGATCTGGAACAAGGAGCGCCGCAACGAAGTCGCCTCCGGCATGATGCAAAACGGCGGCGTGAGCGCGCCCCAGACCGTCAACGCCATCGACGAATCGATGGAGCGCCTGACCGATAACTACATCGAGCTGCGCGCCGAGTTCTGCGAAGACGCCTTCGTCAAGGAAGAATTGCCGGAAGTGGAGTACCGCCGCAAGGTCGCGTGCCTGGACCAGAACCTGCAACGATCGCTGACGCACCTGGACACGCTGGAAGTCGGCGAAAGCTCCGCGGCGGCGGACCTGGCGCTGCTGGCCGACGAGATTCGGTTGTGTAAATAATAAGCAGCTTCGCCAAGTCGCTGATGGTTTGGACCTTGTCATCCTGAGCGTCGCGAAGGATCTGGCTGCAATTCCGCGAGACGACGACGTGATGATGATACCGGTCCGAACCTAGATTCTTCACTTCGTTCAGAATGACAAGAGGCGCGTCCGCAGATTGAGGGGTGCGCGGACTATTGCATCCGGTGGGCTGTCTCCGTGCCGACGCGGTCAAACTTTTCGTTGGTCCAGTTGCCGCGCAGGTCGCCTTCCAGGGTGCGTTCGAAGATGACGACGCCGTTGCCGAAGTTGAACGCCACCTTGTTGCCGAGGATCACCCCCACGCCCGAGTCCGCCTGCTTGCCCGACGGCCAGGTCCACACGCCCCGGAGCACGTCGCCGTTTCGCGAAATCGCCAGGATCATCTGGTAGGAGTCGCCCGAGTCCGGGTTCACGCCGGTGACTTCATACGTCCCCACCAAATCCGACAGATGCAGCGACGCCTCGCTGCCCAGGCTGTCGTATCCGCTGTCGTGGTCGCCGAGCATCATCACGAACACGCCGAAGACGAGCATCGCGGCGGACACGCCGATCACAAGAACGCGGCCGCGTTTGGCGGTATGGCGCCCGGCGCTCGGGGCGGTGGAGACATGGTCGTCGGACATGCGGCGTGTCCTTTCGGCAGCGACCTAGGACGGGGACGGGTCGCCCTCGTCGTTGGTTTCGTCGGGGCCCTCGGCGTACACCGCCTTGAAGAATTCGTCGAAGTAGTGGTAGCCGGACATGACCGTCGAAACCAGGGCGACGTAGAGCAGCACCGCGCCCATCGGGCCGAAGGGGATCAGCGGACCCGAGTCCCACCAGAGCAGGTGGTGGGGATAGTGCCCCATGCAAAACGCGATGGAAAAGCCTTGGAGGTTGGTCTTGATCTTGCCCCACTTGGACGCGGAGATGACGATGCCTTCGCCCGAGGCGAGGGTGCGCAGGCCGGTGATCGCCATTTCCCGCAGGATGATGATGACCGCCACCCACGCCGGCGCCCGGCCGAGCATGACGATCATGATCAAGCCCGTGGTCATCAACACTTTGTCGGACAAGGGGTCCAGGAAGCTGCCGAAGGTGGACACCTCGCCCCGGGAGCGGGCCAGGTAGCCGTCCAGATAGTCGGTGATGAACGCGGCCGAGAAGAGCAGGGCGTTCCACAGCGCGATGGTGCTCGACAACTCCAGGTTGCCTTGCTTGACCGCCCATGCGTCCCAATAGGCCAGGCCGATGATGATCGGGAAGACGCAGATCCGCGCGATCGTCACCACGTTCGCCGGTGTCCAGAGCCGGTCTTTTAAGTCGCTCATGGGTGCTTCAATGGCCTTTTCGATGATGGCATTAACGACGGCATTCGAGAATTGCGCCTCCACCTGTTCTTTTACCACTCCCGGCTAAGAAGATCGACAGTGGCGCCGTATCCGGCTTGCCTTACAGAGCCCCGACCTGTAGGGAGGGGTCAACTCGAACGTTGTTGGAGGCGGTCCCGACCTTTCAGAGCCCCGACCTGGCCCGTCAGAGCCCCGACCTGTAGGGAGGGGTCTATTACAACCCGGTTCGCCAAAAACTTTGTTTGACACATCGACACATCGGACGTGACGTACCGAGTCGAACCCAACCGCTCACTACGGTTCGCGGCTCTGATTGGGCGATACCGTCTCGAACTTCGAGAGCGTCACCCGCTCGCTACGGCTCGCGGCTCGGACGGACACGAAGTCGGGCTCTGACGGAACGGTCGGGGCTCTGAAGGAGCGAACGCGCGAAGGCGAAGGGCAACGCCCCTACGGCAACTCCAGCCGCACCTCATCCATATAACGCAGGACCCTTTCCACGTAGGCCTGCGTCTCGGGGATGGGGGGGACGTCGCCCAGGCGGTCGACCGGCGCGGGGCCGGAGTTGTAAGCGGCGATGGCCAGCCGGGTGTTGCCCGCGTATCGCTCCAGGAGGAAGAGCATGTAGCGCGCGCCGCCTCGGGCGTTTTGGTAGGGGTCGAAAGGGTCGGTGCATCCGAAGCGTCGGCCGGTGGCGGGCATGAGCTGCATGAGGCCCTGGGCGCCCATGGGGGAGACGGCGTAGGGATCGAAGCGCGACTCGGCGATGGCCATGGCGACCAGCAGCGCGGGGTCGATGCCCACCTGCGCCGCGGCGGTCAGGACGATCTGCATGAGCATCTCGCGGTCCATGCGCTCGTTCTCGGCACTTGCCCGCGCGGCCGCCAACTCCGCCTCCCGCTCCAACAATCCGAACCGCCCCTGGGGATCGAAATTGAGGTAGTCGGTCCGGGCTTGGGCATGCGTCGGCGCCATCGCCAGAACACTCCCGGCCAAAGCCAACGAAACCACAATGGAAAACGCACGGCCCATAGCGATGCGGAGAATGGGCGATCCCGACCGGTAAGTCAATGAAATTGCTGGGGTGAGGCGGGTTTTTGGGGCGTAGGCGATGATCGAGGTTTAAGGCTCTTCGTCTTCGGTATCTATCATGCCTAGGCGTTTGGCCTCTTCGTTAGAGAACGGGAGTTGAGTAGTTTTCAAGTTATATTCAGCTCCTTCCCATTGAGTGCTAGTAGCAAAGGTTATATCGCGTAAATCAGCGCCACCAAGCCTGCTCCTTCGAAGGTCGGCCATAAAAAAATTTGCCCCTCGGAGATTGGCCCCTCGGAGGTTGGCCCTTTGGAGGCCAGCCTCTCGGAGGTCGGCCTTTGCAAGGTTGGCCCCTCGAAGGCTCGCCCAATCGAGGATGGCCCGTTTAAGGGAGCTCGCTTCGAGTATGGCTTCATCGAGTTTGGCCGCAAAAAGGTGTGCCTCTTCGAGATTTGCCCCTTTGAGATTTGCTTCTTGGAGGTTGGCCTCTATGAGGCGCGCGTCGTTGATGTGGGCCCACCGGAGGTGGGCCCCTAGGAGGTTGGCCCCTAGGAGGTTGGCCCCTCGGAGGTCGGCCTTTTGGAGGTCGGCCCCTTGGAGGTCGGCCCCTTGGAGGTCGGCCTTTTGGAGGTCGGCCTTTCGCATATCCTTGAAGCTAAAATCTCTTCCACGAAGATCACGGCCGGCCAGATCGGCTTCCCGGAGATCGTTGGTGAGGTCGTCTTTTGGCTTTTCCGGCTCGCGGACCTGTTCCGGCTCACGGACCTGTTCCGGTTCGCGGACCTGTTCGCTGAAATTGAGAATTGCGCGAATGCTATCGAAAGGGCTACCATTTTCATCGTTAAGCATCGAAAGTGCGATTTCGATGAGATCGTCCCGTTCGACAATCCATTTGTCAGGGTATTCTTTGGTTAACTCTTCTGTATTCGGCGTTTCGCTGTTTCGAAGCTCGTCGAAGTGGTCTCTTTTTTGTCTTAGACTTTCAAGCCATTTCAAAAAACCTTCTGCGTCTGTTGTTTTTGAACGCCAGGATTCACGATCTCGATTTTCAACGATATGACGGAGCAAATGATATCTGGCTGCAAAGGCCATGCGATGCTTAAGAATGTCACTGGGAACGTCGCTTTGGATTTTTGCGAAAATGGAAAACCAAATGGAGAAATCGTTGAGATAACGTTTTACCCCTCTAGGATTACTAGGCAGGTTCTTTGCAAAAAGTTCGCGATCGTCTTTAGAAATCAGAGCGCCGAGTGGATGCTGTTTGAGGATTCCTTCGACATAGTCGATGAAATCGTCGTCCGGTGGTGACGGAACATTGAAAATCACTTGGACGAATTTGTCCAAAGCTTCTTTGGATCGCCGATCAAAGGATTTTTTGAGGTAGCCGTCGAGTTGGCGTTGGTCCATCGCCAGGTAAAAACAAACACCTTGAAAGTCCAAAAACAGCTTTAGAGCTTCAAGGACCGCTTTGATTTGTTCTTCGCTACAGCGGTCAAGGTCGTCGATGAAAACAGCAAGAGTATATTTTTTTTGTTCAATCTCGCCTTTGGATGTGTCTCGAAAAGTCTTGTCATGGAGCCAAGCTGATGCCACCTCGAGAAAGGCCTGTTGAAAAAGATCGATGTCGGCTTGCTTGTCGAAAATTCGGTCGACAGAGCTTGGGGACTTTCGGAAGGCATTGCCAACCGCGCCTCCGGTAAGTTTCTTATCCAAGAGTTCGGGGAAGCTGCGGATAATCGCTTTTGCCGTTCTGTCGCGATAGCGCAGGAACATCGCTTGGAATTCCTTGCTGAATCCTTCGGGCGGATCGTCGCGGATCTCTTTTAGGAGGGCCCCAAGTAGTCCCGCCATAACCGGCGATGCGTCCTGATACTTCCAGGCATTAAACCAGACGCATCTAACAACCCTTGTCCCGCGGACATCGGGATTGGCATGACTATCGATCTCACGCCGGATCGCTTGCAGAAGCGAGGATTTCCCCGAGCCCCAATCGCCCTGAACAAGGACGCACATCGGTGTGTCGTTTTCGGGATTCAGGGCAATTTCGGCGAGGGTTTCAGCGTATTCTTTGAAGTTGAATTTGAGGTCTTTGAGGGTGTCTTCCGCACCGGCATCAACGACTTTCCAATGATTGTCGCTGATGATGTGCGTAAGTTTTTCGCTAGGGTCGTCGGCCATACCTCACCCCACGTTATTTATGGATATTCAAGAATCTATCATGCCCTCGGCAGGATTCGAACCTGCGCACATGGCTTCGGAGGCCAATGCTCTATCCCCTGAGCTACGAGGGCCCGGCGAGCCGCCGGCAGCGGTCTCGATGCGAACTTGGTCGGCATGCACGAGCGTTGCGCGCGAGCACGGCCGAAGCGGTGGCCGGGACAGGATTCTCCACGAAGTCCCCCCGGCCCGAACCAGCAATGCCGAGACGCTAAGGCCCCGGCATTACTAGAAAATTCGCCTATTCGGCGCCTAGATGGATGGTAGCGGGATCGAACCGCCGACCTCAGCCTTGCGAAGGCTGCGCTCTTCCAACTGAGCTAACCACCCGTCGGACCCCGCGTATTACCAAAGTTGGCGCGTTTGGGCAAGCGCGGGGGGAATGGCGTTGGTTATCGCCGGTCAGGTACATTCGTTCGACCGGACAGAGCCCCGACCGTTAGGGAGGGGTCGTCGAGCGGATCGACACATCGCACCTTCTGGACCGCTTGCTCACGCGCGCGGCTCTGTCGTCGCAGGCAATCACACCTTCTCTCGGGCGATGCCCTCACGAAAGTGTGGCACCCTTGACTTGTCGCGGCTCTGAAGAATCCAACCTCGCGCCGGCGCCAGAGATGCGAAGCATCTCCCAGTCCGCCGCGACTACGCGGCTAGATGCATTTGACGAGTTCTTCGACGGCGGCGTCGGAGCAGTCGCCCCAGTGCTCGTCGGAACAATCCTCATTGATGCAGTCCAAGTAGTCGTCCAGGACCGGCAGGACGCACTCCGCGGGTTCGAGTTCGCTGAACTGGGCGAAGCCGGAGCAGATCTCCTCGGCGGCGCTTTCGGTGACGGTGGGGCGGCAGGTGTCGATGTAGTCCTGGCAGCCGATGTAGTACTCGTTGTCCGAGTAATCGACGGTGTCGTCATCGTCGTCGTCATCATCGTCGTCGGTGAAGTCGTCATCGCCGGTGTCGTCGTCGGAATCGTCATCGTCGTCGACGGAGTCGTCATCGTCGTCGTCGAGCACGGACGCGTCGTCGTCATCGTCATCATCGTCGTCGTCATCGCCCGAGCAGGCGGTGCTCACCAGAAAAAGGCACATGGCGCACAGCAGGAGCATGGACAGGACAAAAAGCCGGTCGGCGGCAACACGAGTCATGGCAAAGCCTCCCAAAATCATGCCCTTATCAAACGCCATGCCAAGGGTTTTCGCAAGGGGGAAGTTCAAAATTTCGGTAAGTTCGTATCGGCGGGCAGGTGCGTCGCGTCGTGGGGATGGGGCGCATCGGTCGTCGCCAGATCCCGCACCCGCGCCTGGAATTCCCGGGGCATGCGCTTGAGCTTGCCGGTGCTGGTGCATAGGGCGTGGACGGTGTTCGCGGTGACGAGCTTGCGGCCGGTGGCCTTGTCCCAGGCGATGTGTTCGAAGCGCCAGGAGGCCTGGCGCACGTGTTCGGCGGGGATCCAACAGTCGATGAGCAGGATGTCGTCGAATTTCGCCGGAGCGTGATATTTGACGTTCGCCTCGACGACGATGACGTAGTTGTCGTTCGCGATCATCTCCATCGGGTGGATGAACAACTCGCGAAACCACTCGCTCCGGGCCGATTCGAAAAAGCGCAGGTAGTTGGCGTGGTAGACGATGCCCATCGCGTCCGTGTCGGCAAAGATGACGCGATGTTCCGTCCGATGCACCCCCACGCTACGCGTCCTTTTCCTCGTCCTCGTCTTCTTCGTCGGCGCCCTCGGCGTCGCTGTCGGCGTCGCTGTCGGCGGGCAGATCGTCCAGGGAGATCTGGGACGGGTCCACCTCGTCTTCGCTCTCGTTCTCCCCGGCGGCCTCGGCGGCGTCATCCGTCGCGGCTTCGTCGTCCTCGGACTTGGGCGGTTCGAGTTCGTCCTCGGTGGTGACTTCGGGCAGCTCGATCGGATTTTCCTTGAGCGTGGCGTTGAACATGATCTCCCACAGACCGTTCTCATGCACCGGCGCTTCGGTCAGCGCGACCTTGTGGGACTGGATGAGCAGGGCGCCGGCCATCACCGCGCGGTACTCCTTCTTCAGGCCGCGCTTTTTAAGCTGCAACGCCTTGAAGGTCTTGTCGATGTGCGAGACCAGCTCGTCGCTGATGAGGTCCGGCAGGATCTCCGAGCGGCGGTCTCCCCAGAAACCCTCGAACTTTTCGTCGTAGTAAGTGATGTCCGTGTTGGAATACAGATCCTCGAGGGCGTCATGCACCGTGCGGCGCGTGGCGTCGAGTTTGTCGTAGATATCCCGCGGGTCGAAACGCAGTTCCTTAAGCGCCTCTTCGGTGTTGAACATCTCCGCGAGCTTTTGCATGTTGCGCACGAAGTTGTCGATGCTGCCGAACTCGCCGATCATCTGATGCTGAATGGCGTTTTCGCTGGCCACGGAGCTGCCCCGTTTGCGGTGGCGCTCCAGGGTTTTGCTGCGCTTTTTCATCGCCTTCTGCTGGCGTTTTTGAGCCTGACGTTTCGTGGTCTTCTTGGTCATTCGGTACCCCTGGAAAACAAGCCCTTCCTCGTAGCAAATGGGCGTGCCCGTGTAAAGCAAATCGGTTCGCGGCGAAAGACGATTCGAGGCGGAGTGATTTCGGAATTCGGCGATCAATTATTAAGAAGCGCGACGAACTCGTCGACGGACAGATTGGCCTGCTTGAGGATATTTTTCAGAGTCCCGCGTTTGATGTCGGCCACGTGATGAGGGACAACGACCATCGCGTCCGGCCGGGCCGGATGTTTCATGACGACATGGCTGCCCCGTTGCCGGACCACCGTCAGGCCGGCCTTTTCCAGGGCACGGATCGCGTTCTTGGGTTTGACGACCGGAAGTTTCTCCCCCACGGAACGTCACGCACCCATGGCAATTTCGAGTTTTTCGATCATAGCGGGAGTAGAGACGTCAGGCGGGATGGGGCGGCCCTCGTCTTCGAGGACTTCGAGGTAGAGGCGAATGGCGTCGGCGGCCATTTCGCGCGCTTCGTCCAGGGTTTCGCCCTGCGTGACGCATCCCGGCAGCGCGGGGACATGGACGACATACCCGCCTTCCTCGGCCGGTTCGAAAAGCACCGTGTACGAATGGACTGTCTGCGCCATGATGTCGCCTCCACGATGGCCGTCACCGCGCGGGAAAGTATATCAGCCGGGCCACCTCGGTCAAACGGAAATCGCTCCGAATCGAGAGGCCTTCGGGCCGTGAAATGTCGCGCTCTTGACCGGACTTGACATCATCGCCCGGGCGGCGCTTCATGGGGCATCAATCCAAGAGGAGTGCGTCGATGCCGGTGAAATTGGGCATTGAGAATTTCATGGAGCGCCCGCGGGAGTACATCGGCAAGCGGCGGGTGGGGTTGTTGATCAATCAGACCTCCTACTCGCCGTCGATGGTGGGTCTGCTGGACTATTGCCTGCGCTCCGAGCAGGTGGCCTGCGGCGCGGTTTTCGCCCCCGAGCACGGTCTTTACGGCGCCCGGCAGGACATGGAGCAGGTCGACGAGACCAAGCTTCCCGACGGCACGCCGGTCTATTCGCTGTACGGCACCAAGCCCGGATCCCTCACCCCCGACGGCGAGATGCTGGCCGATCTGGACGCGGTGATCTTCGACATCCAGGACGTGGGCAGCCGCTACTATACCTTCATCTGGTCGATGGCCCTTTGCATGAAGGCGTGCGCCGAGCACGGCAAGGCGATGGTGGTGCTCGACCGGCCCAACCCGCTGGGCGGGAGCGTCGTTTCCGGCACGGTGCAGACGCAGAACTTCCTGTCCTTCGTCGGGATGCATCCGGTGCCGGTGCGCCACGGGATGACGGCCGGCGAAATGGCCCGGCTGCTCAAGGGGCATTTCCATTACGACTGCGAGCTGATCGTGGTGCCCATGGACAACTGGCACCGGGATATGTGGTTCGACCAGACGCAGCTTCCGTGGATTCCCCCGTCGCCGAACATGCCCCATTCGAGCACCGCCGCCGTCTATCCGGGCGGGTGCCTGCTGGAAGGCACGAACATCAGCGAGGGGCGCGGGACCACGACGCCGTTCGAACTGGTGGGCGCGCCGTGGATTGTCGCCGAGGATCTGGCGACGGCGCTCAACGACCTGAAGCTGCCGGGCGTGGCGTTCCGACCGTCGTACTTCGTGCCCAAGTTTCAGAAGTACGCGGACCAGCAGTGCGGCGGCGTGTTCGTCCATCTGCGGGATCGGGACGTGGCGGACACCTTCGAGGCGTATTGCCACCTGATCGGCACGGTCAAGGCGATGTATCCCGACCAGTTCGCTTGGCGCGACCAGCCCTACGAGTTCGTCAAGGACATCCCGGCCATCGACCTGCTGTTCGGCTCGGACGGCCTGCGCAAGGGCGTGGACGCGGGCAAGCCGGTGGGCGAGATCTTGGAGCCGACGCGCCGTGACGCGGTCCTGTTCGACGGAATGCGTCAGGAGTATTTGCTCTATCGGCTCTCCGAGGGCGGACGACCCGCCGCCCACATGTGGTAGGCGATCGGCAGCAGACACGCCGAACGCACGAGAACGTTTCCCATCTCCGTTGGCCGCGCGTCGGCGGGGTTTGAGTTGGTGCTTCAAGTTAGGATCGTCATTTAGCACGGTGAAACGATGAGGCAAGGTTAGGGGTGAGGCCGCGGTGAACAGCCGCGGCCGTTCGTTTTTGATCGATGAATTCTACTCCGGGGGCGTCGGCGTTTGGCCGTCGAATTCCTCGATGGCGCCGGGGCGCAGGCGTTCGATCTCATCACGCGCCTTCGGCGCGGTCGTCGCCGGCCCCGTTTCCTCCACCACGCGCTTGAGATTATCCAGATACGTGCGCATCTTGTTGAGGTAGATACGCTTTCCCGCCACCCCCCACACCATGCGATAAAACCACCCCTGGGGACGCACGCTCATGGACTGCACGACGCGCGTTGCGTCGCCCACCGGCGTCAGACGGTACTCGTAGATGCCGCGAAAAATCCCGTCGACAAAATGCGCCTCCAGGTGACGCGGGCCGTCGAGCCTGGTGATCCGCACGGTCCAGGTGGGGTGCGTGGGGACGTCGAGGGTCATGACGATGCGCTTGCCCACGTGGGGCGCCCGGCCGTCGGGGAAGGCCAGGGAAAGCTCGGGGTCGTCGTTCCATTTGGCGATGAGGTCTTCGTCGATCAGGAAGGGCCACACCACCTCGGGGGCGGCGTCGACCGTCACCGCCACCTCGTGCCGGCGGGCGTCGGCATGGGCGACATGAGGCGTCGTCGTCAGGCCCAAGACGACAAGAAAAAACGCGACGGCCCAAAACCGTCGCGTTGTCGTTGCGAACATCGAATAACTTAGGGCGACGCTATTCGTCGTCCGAGTGGCGCATCTTCGCCAGGGCGCCCAGGTCCACCCGGAGCTGATCGCTCATGTCGGTGAAGGCCGCGGCGATGGCTTCGCGTCGGTCGGCGGCCAGTTCCTCGAGCAGCTTCGTGTTGAACTCGTCCAGGTTCTCCAGCGTCACCAGCGCCGCGACGTTCTTGTCGTTTTGCAGCAGATCCAGCGCGCTGACGTCGAAGCCCATCGGGCTGTAGGCGATGACCTTCACCGGCTCGGCCATCTCGATCAGTTCGCCGAGCATGGCCTTGACCGTGTCGTCGGTGAAACGTTCGTTGGCGACCACGAACAGCAGGTGGTTGGTCACGCCCGGGGCGAAGAGCAGATCCACCTTGGCCCCGGCGTCGGAGACGTAGATGTTCTCCGTCGAGTAGCCGATCTTGATGAGCATGTTGATCAGGAAGGTGCGAATCGTCCACGTGCCCATGACGTATTCGCGATTCTGGTCGGGAAGAGTGATCAGGCGGCTGATGCGCTGCTCCTCGATGGGCTCGCCGTTGGGCATGGTGATGCCCGCGTCCTTCAGGGCTTGCAGGGCCGCCCGGTCCTTGGCGCGAATCGCCGCCTGGCCGGTGTTCCGGTCGAACACGACGATCTCCTCGCCCAGAAAATCCAGTTCGAAAAGCTTGTCGATGTAATACTCGGTCTCTTCCCGGTTCTCGATCGTGGACATGAACTCGTCGAGCACCAGCGAATTTTTGCCGGAGCGAAACGCGCTTAAGAAGCCGTCGAGCTTGCCGTCCCGCAGGAGATTGGCCAGCTCCATGCTGCGGTCGTCGGGCTTGTTGGGGTTGATGCCCAGAAACGGCGGATCGACCGGCTCGGTGACGCCTCGGGCGTCCCACTTGAGCTTGCGGTCGCGCACGCCCTGCTTTTTGAAGGCGTTGTTGATGTCGCCGACGAGGCTTTCGAGGACCGCGTCCTCCACGCCCAGCGGGCCCACCTGGCCGACCTCCAGACGCAGTTCCAGCGCCGCCTTGGACTTGTTGGTCTGGCCCGGGTCGTCCCAGACGTTTTCCTCGGGCGACGAATCGGCGCCTTCGGGCGGGGGGGCGGCGGCCGAACGGGTCTGGACTTTCAGGTAGACAGTCAGGTCGGGCGCCGGCAGGAACATCTCGCCCATGGACACCGAATCGCCGCCGGGGAACATCACCTCGGGGGCCACGTCGCCGGCGTCCACGCCGAAGCGCGAGAGGACCTCTTTCTTGGCGCCGTAGATCACCCCTTGGTGGCCGCTGTTGGACAACTCCTCGAGCAGGGACGACCAACTGAAATTGGAAACCTGCACCACGCATGTCCGGCGGGCGAGATTCTGAATCATGGAGGGCGCTCCCTTCGCTTGGGGCGAGTCCGTTACCGACGTTGATACGATAAAATTTATGCTAGGCAGGCCTGGGGAGGCCGTCAAGGCGTCGTCGGCTCGCCGAGCATGGTATCTCGTGTCTTTTCGGCAAGTTCGGTCAACGGCCCAAGGGGAAAGATGCACTAAGGCGGCGCGGGGCCGTCAGATCCGGATGCATTCGTCGCAGACGCCCCGGATCTGGATCTCCACATCCCCGGCTTTGAGGGCCTTGGGCGTGTGGGCGGCGCGACCGGCGGCCACGGCCAGTTCAGGCAGGCATTCGACGCTGCCGCATTCGGTGCAGATGAAGTGGGGGTGGCGCACCTCGCCCTGGTGTTCGGCGTCGATGAATTCGAAACGCCAGGTCCGGTCGCCCAACTCCGTGCGACGCAGCAGGCCGACCTCGGCCAGGTCCACCAGATTGCGATAGAGCGTCGCCCGATCGGCCACCGACGGGCCCAGGGCCTCCACCACTTCGGCGTGGCTCAGCGGGCGGCCGTCGCGCATCAGCAGCGAAAGCACCGCGATCCGCGACCCGGTTGCGCGCAAACCGCCTCGATGCAGCGCCTCGCGAATTTTTTCGACGGTGTCGATCGCCATGGCCAAGTCCTTTGCCCGCCGTCGAAATTCGCCCCGGCGGACGGGATTCAAAATTCTATCGCGCCCGCCGAAGGATGGCAAATCCGGCGCTGGAGGACGCGAAAAATCTTCTAACCGATTCGCGCTGAATTCTGCTAACGTTACCGACATGTAATGCATTGGGAGGGTGACGATGAAAACAATCATGGGCGGCGTGCGCGCCGCGTTTCCGCTCTTGCTACTGCTCTTGCTACTGCTCCTGCTACCGCTTCTGATCGCTGTTCCGGCGCGGGCCGACTACGATGACGACGACGAGGAGGAAGTGCCCGAGCCCGATATCTACATCGTGAGCGCCGGGGAAATCGCCGACAACGTCGTCGAGATCACGGTGCGTTACGACAATGCCGAGCGGCTGTTCTACCTGGATCGGGTCAGCTATTCCCAAGGCACCAAGACCATCGTCGATGCCCAGCGGTTTCGTGACTTCCTCCCCCCGGGTTCGCTGCCCGGCAGCGGAAGAGTGACTTTGACGGACCCCTGCGCGCCCCACGGCACCAACGACTATCGCCTCAGCAAATACGACGACACCGGCTACGAGATCATCCGCTGGGGGCAGGATACCGAACGCGTTTTCGTCCATGGGCCGAACGAGGATTGCGGCGACGCTTCGTCGAGCGACGACGATGATGACGATGACGACGACAACAGCGCCTGCGGATGCACCGTCGTCGGAGACGGCGACGGATCGCGGGTCGGGCTGGCACTTGCGATGTTGGCGATCGGCGCGCTGGCGCTGCGTCGCGGGCAAGGGAGGCGTCCATGACTTGGCGAGCTTGGTTGCTGGGCCTGTTTCTACTCGCGGGCCTGAGCTTCGTGGCGCTGCCGGTCTTCGCCGACTACGCGGACGACGATGACGACGACGACGACGACGACGATTATGAACCGCCCACGATCGACGAGGGGCTGGCCAATTACGGGATGTGGCTCGACGAACCGGCTGTGACGAAACGCCGGGTGCGGCTGCGCGTCTACGCCAGGCTCAAGGAGCTCTATTTTTCGATTCGGCGGAAGTCGAGCGCCGGCGATCATTGGATTGTGACGCCCCAGCGCTTGGAAGAGTACGCCGTGTCGTTCAAGACCGACGAGTTCGGTCGCGAGTATGTCGACGTGATCGATACCTGCGTGCCGTTCGGATCGGTGACGTATTATCTGGCCAAGGAATATCACGATGGTTATGAATTCTTGCCGCTGTACGCGGTCTACGACGGTAATATTCTCGAACGTTTTGTCGATATCGAATCGGGAGAAAACGATTGCGTTCAGGATAACCCGGAAATTGAGTATCCCGATTTTCCCAACGACGGGAGCGACTACGAATTTTCGATGGCGGTGTATGGCCTGGGAATCGCCGAGGTCAAGCAAGTCGGGTTGGACGTTCATCTTCGAGTCGATTTTCGGCGGACCGAATATACCGTGAACATGGATCGTTCCCACGATTATTCGGATGTCCACGAACTGTTACCGGAGGGACAACTTTCTGATTTGGACGAAGGTGTGCTGCAATTCGATGAGGAGAAGGAGGTCTATTTCGTCGAAATCGTCGACGAATGCGTCCCGGAAGGCTGGGTTCTATATAGGGCGTTCAAGCATTTCTCGGATGGTCATGACGATGATTGGGTCGGCGGCCAAGAACACACCAGCGATGTGCACGGGACCGCCGAAGAATGCGGTCGCTATGAGAATCCGGGGTACGGCGACGGTGACGCTTCCGGCGATGACGGCGATAGCGATACCTCCGAGGACGACGACAACGGCGCCTGCGGATGCACCGTCGCGGGAGACGGCGACGGATCGCGGGTCGGGTTGGCGCTGGCGATGTTGATTGTCGGCGCGCTGGCGCTGCGTCGCGGGCGGGGGAGGTCGTGATGCAAAAACGATGGTGGATCGGCGCCATGGCGGCGGCGTTGTTGATGGCCGCATCTCCCGCTTGGGCGGATTACGCGGACGACGATTGGGAAGATCGATGGTATTACTGCACCGCGGACCACGCCAACAACAGTACGCAAGCGAACGAACTGCTGACGCGAAATTTAGATCCCGACTCTGACGACTACGACGACGACTACTATGACGACGACTACTATGACGACGACTACTATGACGACGACGATGATTTTGATGGTGAGCAGAGAGATCCGGTGTATTCGCTCTCGTACGCGCAGCAAATAGACGAGGGCGTCCAACTAACGATCTATGTGTCCGATACGACGAGATTGTTTTCACTCTGGAGAATTGACGCCGGGCATGTCGTCAATCTCATCCCGACGCAATCTGCGAAGGACTACATAGGGGAGTATTACACCGGAGTCGCTCCTTTCACCTATACGGACAAGTGCGTTCCGAGCGGTGATTTGTTCTATGTGCTCGTTGAATATGCCGGACCGCCGACCTCGAACTGTGACGACGATACGGCCGACGATGACACATCCGACGATGACACATCCGACGACGACACATCCGACGATGACACAACTGACGATGACACCGAGGAATGCGTCGCGGAGGGTGATACCGATATTGAGGACTCGGAGCCGGTCAATATCGGTTATCACGAGGTCGATATTCAGGTGGAAGGCACCGACGACGAATGCGGAACGGTGCCGATCACCGGCAAGTGCCCCGCGTCGAGCAGCGGCGGGTCTTACTATGAAGACGACGACGATAACGGCGGATGCGGGTGCGAGTGTCCGGAACATCGTCCGCCGGGCAGCGGGATGAAGTCGGGGCTCGGCGAGGGTCTGTTGGCGCTGGCGATGCTGAGCATCGGGGCGGCGGCGCTGCGTCGGTCGCGACGGCGGTGACGATCGGGGCGCTGACGAACGGAGCGACGGCATGAGACGGCCGGTGCCGTTCGCAAGGTGGCTGCGGGCCTATCTGCTCACGCTGCTGTTCGAGATTCCGATTTACGTGGGCCTGGCGCGGGGACCGGTGAGCGCGGCGCGGGCGGCGTTCGCCGGGTGGCTGGGCAGCACGATCACCCACCCCATGCTCACCTACCTCTGGCCGCGCATTCTCGCCGATCGCACGGACGCCCTCATCGCGGGGGAGATCGGCGCGGCGGTCATCGAATCGGCGGTGTTGTTCGCCCTGGCGCCCAAGCTCGGCGCGCGTCGATCCATCGGCGTCGCCTTCCTGGCCAACGGTGTCAGCTTCGGCGCGAGTGTTGTCGTCCGGCTGATCCGCCGCGCGTATTTCTAACCGGATTTCCGTACCGCTACGGCAAATCCTGGGCGCAGCGGAAGCCGTGGAAGGCGTTCCAGATATAAGGCTCGTAGTGGAAGCGATTGGACGAACGCAGGCAGTCGAACTGGCTCGTCTGGGTCCATCCGCCGCCGCGCAGCACACGGGCTGTGCCGTTCTCGGGGCCACGTGGGTTCGCGCCCGGGCTGTAGAGATAGTAGAAGTCGTCGTACCAATCGCCGACCCATTCCCAGACGTTGCCGATCATGTCGTAGACGCCGAAGTCGTTGGGCAGCTTGGAGGCGACGGGGTGCGTGCGCTGGTCGGCGTTGACGTAGTACCAGGCAATCGACCCCAGGCACTCGGTGTCGTCGCCGCAGGGAAAGCGCGTTTTCGTTCCGGCGCGGGCGACGTATTCCCACTCGGCCTCGCTGGGCAGGCGGCCGCCCACCTCTTCGCAGAACGCGGCGGCTTCGTCCCAGGAAACCTGCTCGACGGGGCAGGCGGCGCAGTCGGCGAAGAAGCTGGGGTTGTATCCCATGACGTCGGCGAACTGCGTCTGGGTCACTTCGGTGGCCATCATGCGGAAGGCGGAGATCGTCACCTTGTGGGCGGGGAACTCGCCTTCGCCGGCCTTGCCGTAACACATGCCGTCGCCCAGGGAGCAGCCCATGACGAACGTCCCCTCGGGGATATCCGTCCAGCCCAGGTCCGTGCCATCGGCATCGCCGGACTCGTCGTCGTTGTCGTCATCATCGTCATCGCCGCCGCCGCACGCGACAGCCGTCATCGAAATCGCGCCGATCAACAAAACCACAAAAATCGCAAAAGCCGAACGCGGCATCTTCAACCCTCCCAAACGCACCGTCAATTCTCGATTAATTGACCCCAAGTCAGCGTCGCGTCAAGAAAATCCTGCATGGCTCGGCCTAGCAGCCGCAACTGCCGCCGTCATCATCGTCGTCGTCTGTCCGGGTGTCGTTGCCGGAATCGGCCGTGTCGTCGTCGTCCGTCGCGTCATCGTCATCGTCGCTCGGGGGGATCGTCGTGGTGGTTGTCGCGTCGGTTGTGGTGGTTGTGGTGGTTCCGACGGCCGTGGTCGATGTGGTGGATCCACCGGCGGTCGTGGACGTGGTGGTCGTCGAGACGGTCGTGCTGGTGGCGCCGGGCGATGTGGTGGTCGTCGTGCTGGTTGTCGGAGACGTTGTCGTCGTTGACGACGGCGCGGTCGTCGTCGTCGATGTGGTGATGGTCGAAGTGGACGTTGCCGATGTCGTCGTCGTGGACGTCGTCGTGGTCGTGGAGGTCGTCGTGGTCGTGGAGGTCGTTGTCGAGGCGACGCACATATCCGTCGGCTCCACGCAGATCAAGCCGCCGGAGCACGGATTGCCCGCGTGGTGGGAGCAGAATCCGCCGTTGCACGAATCGGCACCGTTGCAGAAGAGATTGTCGTCGCAGGAATCGGTGTTGTTCAAATAGTGGCAGACGCCGCCCGCGTCACAATATTCGTCCGTGCAGTCGTTTGCGTCGTCGCAGTCGGTCCCGGTGACGCATTGGCTCGTGAAAATCTTGGCGTAGATTTGATAGGTGTAGGCGGCCGAGACGTCCGAATCGACCTGCGTGGCCGTGTTCCAGGCGACAATGAAGTTCAGCCCATCGGCGCCGATGACATCCGGTGTGATCTGATCCCCATCGGTGAAATCGTTGACGACAAATTCGTCGGCCAGCGGCGAGCCGTCCGACTCGAAACGGCGCGCGACGACCGCGTCACCGTCGCCGTCCTGAAAATCCGACTGCCACACGATCACGAAATCCCCCGTCTCGGCGACCGCCAGTTCGGGGGCTTCCTGGAGACTGGTGGTGAATTGGTTGACGGCGATTTCCGTGTCGCCCTGGGGATTGCCGTTCTTGTCGAGTTGCCGCGCGGCGATATCCAAGCCGTTTTGGCCGTTTTGCCAGACGGCGACCAACGCGCCCTTTTCGCCGTCCAGCGCGACGCGGGGATTGTCCACTCCGTCGGTGGTGTTGACGACGATCTCGCCCGTTTGAGCCACGCCGTCGTCGGCAAAATAGCGGGCGTTGATTTTCTGCCCGTTGATGAAGACGACGACGAAACCGCCGTTGCTGTTCATCGCCACGTCCGGCTTGCTCTGGCTTCCGGTGGTCGTCACGTTGACGATGAACGGATCGCCGAACGCGGTGCCGTCGGCAAAGAAAAGTCGGGCGTAGACACCGGAGAAGTCGCCGTCCTGGCCGTCCGAATCCCAAACGACGACAAAGTCGCCGTTGGACGCCATCGCGACGCGAGGCCGGGATTGATCGCCCGTGATGTAGGTGTTGACCGAAAATTCGTCACCGACCTTGGCGCCGCTGCTGTTGAAACGCTGGCCGAAGATGCCGGTGCCGCTGCCGTCCTGGTCGTCCGATTCCCAAACGGCGACGCCGTTGTTCGAGCCGTCGAGCGCTACGTGGGGACGTCGCTGGTCATCGTCGGTGGTGGTGTTAATGGTTTTCTGGGGAATCAGAGGCACCCCGGCGTCAGAGAACAGGCCCAGATAACAGTCCGCACTGGTAGCACTGCGGCGCCACACGGCGACGAACTTGCCGTCGGTGCGATACGCCAGTTCGACGTTATAGAGAGGGGAGCCGTCGGCGATATTGAGCTGGATTTCGTCCGAGGAGTCGGCTGAGACGTCCGCCGAATAGACCGTTGCCAGGAAAAGGCAAGCAATTTCCATAAGATACACGATAGGGGTCCGGCGCAAAAAGACGCGCATAGTTCATCCCTCCGAAAATAATTCTTCGGACGACTATATTCCTAATCCGATCCTGAATGCGAGAAAATCTTGGCGTTTTTCGCCTTGAGGGGACGATTTCCCGAGGAATTCGGGCCTCGGGGCCGCTCAATCGAATAAAGATTCAAATTCGGTCCGCCCCGGGGGCGGCTATCGGTCATCGCTTGGGGTATCCATGAAAAAAACGCTGGTCAGTTTTCGATTCATCCGATAGAATTATCAGAGCTTTTGGAGACATTCCTTTTGGTTCGGCGAAGCTCGGGCAACGCGACGCCGACAATGCATTCGAAAATGGAGTCGGGGCCGTAGACGGCGGCGCGATATCGGATCGCGTGCGTCGGCGGCGTAGTTCGTGCCCGGTGGCGGGGAAATCGCCGGGAAGGGACGACGTACGCGCGTCGTGAAAGGCCGACCCATGCAGTTGGTTCATGTGCAGTTAGTCAATTTAAAATTGGTTCATTTGAAATTCGAGGAGCTGACCGACGAGGTGCGCGGGGCCTGGTGGTCGATCATCGACCGCTATCCGGGAACGCATCTGTCCCACACGCCCGACTGGGTCGACGCTTGCCGCCAATCCGGCCGGCGCATCGAGAGCTTCGGACTGCGTGACGAGGACGGCTGGCTCGGGTTCCTGAACATCCAGGTCGGGCGCGACGCGATGCAGTTCACCGTCGCCGATCGCCCGTGGATGAGCTTCCGCATGACCAACGCGGAGATCGCCTACCCCCGCTGGCCCGTGCCCAACGACCGAGGTGTCTACCAACTCATCCTCACGCAGATCATGGAAGCCGTGCCCGAACTGGACGGCATCCGCTTCGACGCCCTGCCCGAGGACGACCCCCTGTGGGAATTCCTCGACAAAGACCCGTCCGACAGCGGCGGCATTGTCCATTCGCCCAAGCAGGTCTCGCGGCGCCATCAGGTGCTCACCGGCCATGCGCCCATCAAACGACCGCAGAATTTCCGCAAGAAGGAAAAGCGTGTCGAGCGGGACCTGGGGCCGGTGCGGGTGGAGGCCTGTCGAAAGGCGGAGGACGTGCCGCGCTTCATCGAGGCGGCCAAGGCGATCTTCGAGAAAAGCTGGCAGTTCAAGGATCTGGGCCCGTCCCTGTGGCTGTGCGAGTTGGCGATGCTCACGGCCCTGGCGACGACCGATCACCTGGCGTGCTATCTGCTGTTCGCCGGGGACCAGGCGGTCGCCTTCGACCTGGGCTTCGTGTTCAACGGGCTCTACTACCGCATGGAGACGGCGTTCGATTCGAAGTTCGCGTATTACTCGCCGGGGATGATCGGGCTTTACTATTACCTGGACGAAGCCTTCGCCGACCCGCGCGAGGTCAAAATCTACGACTTCGGCCACGGCCACTACGACTACAAGGCCAAGCTTTCGCACCAGGTCGTGCGCGAGCGCTTCGCCACCGTCTACCGCAAGCGCCTCAAGTTCGCGATCCTCGTCCGAATGCACGCCCTGTGGGTGGGCCTCTACGACGGCATGAAGGATCTGCTGACCAGCCGCGGCTGGGACGAAAAGATTCGCCGCCTCGTCAAAGGCAAACCGGGGATTCCGGCCAAGGCGTAATAGGCAAGTCCAGTTCCGGATTGTCGTTTCGGTCCTACAGGGCCGCGCACGTTCCGTCAGAGCCGCGTCCGTGCTGTCAGAGCCGCGCACGGTAGTAAGCGGTTTGGTGCGTCCCGGTACGTCTCGTGCGATGCGCCAAACAACGATCATGGCGCGCAAAGTCCAACCAGACCCCTCCCTACAGGTCGGGGCTCTGACGGAACGTACACGGCTCTGACGGAACGTGCGCGGCTCTGACAGCACGGACGCGGCTCTGACGGGGCAGGTCGTCAACATCGTCTCCCCCCATCTTGGAATATCCCCGCGTGATCCCGTAGCATGGCGCCATGCGCGCCATGGTTCTGGACAAGCAAGCCCCCATCGACGACGCGCCCCTCGTGTTGCGCGACATGCCCGTGCCCGAGCCGGGCGCCGGGGAGGTGCGCCTGCGGGTTCGGGCGTGCGGGATCTGTCGCACGGATCTGCATATCATCGAAGGGGACTTGGAGGCGCGCCGACTTCCGCTCATCCCCGGCCACCAGATCGTCGGCGTCGTCGACGAAGTCGGCGAGAGCGTGGACGAAACCTGGCGCGGGCGGCGCGTCGGGGTGCCTTGGGTGCATCGGACGTGCGGGGCCTGCCGGTTCTGCAAATCGGGGCGCGAGAATCTTTGCGAGAACATCCGCTTCACCGGCTACGACGTGCACGGCGGGTATGCCGAATATGCCTGCGCGGCGGCGGACTTTGTCGTGCCGCTTCCCAAAGGCGCGGGGGATCTGGACGTGGCGCCGTTGCTGTGCGCGGGGGTGATCGGCTATCGCGCGCTCAAGCTGTCGGGCGCGGCGAAGGGCGACGTGTTGGGCATGGTGGGCTTCGGCGCGTCGGCCCATGTGACGATCCAGGTCGCGCGGCATCTGGGCATCGAGGTGCATGCGGCGACACGTGCCGAGAGCCATCGCCGTTATGCCGAGGTACTGGGCGCAAGTTGGACCGGCTCCATCGACGACGCGCCACCGGCCCCGTGGAACGCGGCGATTATTTTCGCGCCCGCCGGATCGACGGTTCCCAAGGCCCTGCGACACATGGACAAGGGAGCGACGATTGCGCTGGCGGGCATCCATATGTCGCCGATCCCCGAGATCAACTACGACGATTTGTGGGGCGAGCGGGTGATCCGGTCCGTGGCGAATATGACGCGAGACGACGCCCGCGAGTTGATCGAAATCGCTCATGAGGCGAAAGTCCGAACGAAGGTGAACACTTACTCGCTGGATGAAGCGAACCGAGGGCTGGCGGAGATGAAAAGCAGCGCGATTGACGGCGCGGCCGTTTTGGTGGTGGACGAATGACGACAACGCAACACGGACGATGGGGCTTCTTGGCGGTCTTGTTGGTTTTGGTCGCGGTGGCGGCGACGGCACCGGCGGCGTGTTCGTGCGATCCGGACAGCGAGGAGACGATCAACGACACGTCCTCCGGCGGCGACTGCCCCACGGGCGCGGCGATGCCTCAGTTCGAGGCGGTCGAAACCGAAACCCGCACCGACGGGTGCGACCAGCAGTGCGCCGCCCACTACTTCTCGGCGGTGGCCGACTGCGGCGAGTGGACGTCCGTGGGCACGGCCTGCACATCGGAAGGATGCATCAGCGCCTGCGTGAGCGATTTGTCGGCGTGCATCTCGGGGGCCGGGGACGACTACCAACTCTGCGCCTTCGGCTGCGACCAATGCCTGGGCCCGCTGATCGCCTGCCGCGAGGACTGCGCGACGGACGAGTCCTGCCGCGCCGCGTGCGAAGCGACGGCCTCCGATTGCGCCGAGTGGGACATCCTGTGCCTGGACTCGTGTCTGGATAGCTACGATGTGTGCGCCGAGACGGATTCGAGCTTCGACAATCTGGAGCTTTGCGGCCGGGGCCTGGAATCGTGCGTCACCAACGATTGCCTGCCCGACGAGGGCGAATGATGCCCGCCGTCCTGACCTTGCCGATTGTGCCGACCGGACGATGACCGCGAAAACGCCCCTGGGACTCGGGCCGACGCTGGCGATTCTCGTCGCGGGCACGGCGATCGGTGTCGCGATCGGTTGGTTGGGACGTCCCGCCGACAAAGGGCCCGACGCGGAGGCGATTGCCGTGGTCGACGGCGTCCCCATCCCCCGAACGCACTACGAACGCGCCCTGGCCGCTCTCCAGGCGGACCGTCGCGAACCCTTGTCGGACGAGGATCGCCGGCACGTGCTGGACCGCCTGATCGACGAGGAATTGCTCATCGCCCACGCGCTGGACATGGGCCTGGCGCGTCGGGATCGGCGGGTGCGGGCCGAGTTGGTTTCGGCGGTGGTGCAGGCGCAGCTTGCGTTGGCGGCGGACGAGTCGGTGGGCGAGGACGAGCTGCGCGCCTTCTTCGAACGCAACAAGGACTGGTTCACGCCGGTGGCGAAGATGCGCGTTTGGAGCATGTGGTGGAGCGCGCCGGACGAGGCGACGCATGCCGCCGCGTTGGCCGAAGCGCGCCGGATTCGCGAGCAGGTGCGCGACGCCGACGACTTTGCGCGACTTCGCAAGGCCCACGCGGACAAGGAGGTCGCGCCGCTGCCCGACGGGCTGCTGCCCCCCCACAAGATCCAGCAATACATCGGCCCGACGGCGACGGACACGGCCCTGGCGATGCGCGCCGGGCAGGTGAGCGAACCGATCGTCACCGCCGACGGCGTGCGGCTGGTGTTCGTCGTGGAGCGCGTCGACGCCGATCCCCCGGCGTTCGAAAACGTGGTGGACGAGGTGGTTCAAGAGCGCGAGCGGCGCGGCGGCGAGGAGGAATTGCGCGAGCTTCTGTCGCGGCTGCGGGAACACGCAACGGTGACGATCGACGACGGGGCCGGGCAATGAGGCGGACGTTGGCGTGCATTGGCGCGGTGTTGTTCCTGGCGACGTTTTTCACGTCGGCGGCCCACGCGCATAGCCTCGGCCAGTCGTATTCCCGTTGGGAGATCGGCCCGGAGGGCGTCGACGTGACGGCGCGGGTGATGGATCGGGATCTGTCGGCGCTGAGCGTCGAATACACCGCGGGTTACGATTCGAGCGCGAAGGTGGGCGACTATCTGGCCGCGCGGCTTTATATGACCGCCGCCGGCGCTCCGTGCGAGGTTATCGAGCCGCCGCAGGAATTGCCCGACGACAAAGGCCGCCGCACATTCGCGTGGCGGGTGCGATGCCCGAATGAACGCATGTTGGCGGTGCATCATCGGGTGCTCGCCGAGGTGGCGCCGTCCCACCGCCATTTCGTCCGCGTCGTCACCCCGGACGGCGACATCCGCGAATCCCTCCTGACCGGAACGCACAACGAAATGGCATTGAGTCACGACGCGGGTCGTCCCCGCGCGCGACCTGAGCGACCCGCCGCCGTCGGGGTCATCGCCCTCTGCGCTCTCGGAGCGGTGCTGACGTTGGCCGGATCAAAGGGCGGCTCGATCACCGCCGCTCGGGTCGGCGTTTTCGCGATCGGGATCGGCGTGGGGCTGCTCGCGGCGGCGGTTCTCTAACGCGGACGCACCCAGATCGGCGAGGACCAGGCCCGTTCCTCGGTCTCGGCGAGGCAGTCGTCGGACGCCGGCGTGCGATAATCCCCGTAGCACGGTTCCATTTCCACGCACTCCCCCGCGTCGTTGTACTTGCATCGCAAGGTATCGGCGTTGATGGCCATCGTCGGTTCCTGAATCGCGCGGACGTAGTAAAGCGCCTCGCGGCCCAGCGTCGGGTACTCGGGATCCGTGAACGTCACCTCGCAGCCCGCGCCGTCGTCCTCGCAGGCCACGACCTTCCACGGGTCCTCGATCAGATCGCCCAGCTTTTCGTCGGCGCTGTTGCGCGGGCGGATGCGCACGACCTCGACGCGCGTGATCTTGCGTCGTTTGTCGCCCGGGTTGAAGCACTCGCCGCCGCACAGATGGTCCAGGCGCTCGGAGGTCAGGGCCGCGGTGGAAAACTCCGGGCAGCCGGGCTTTTGCTCGAACGATCCCACGGCCCGTACGCGAAAGCGCGGCGCGTCGTTCGTGCGCACTTCCGAACCCATCGGTCCCGTGGCGCCTTCCTTGTCCAGATAGTCGAACCACAGCAGGATGCGGTCGCCGCTGGTGCCGTAGACCTCCCGGCGTTCCAGGGCGTCCCAGATCGCGTCGCGACTGCGCCCCGCACTGTGCACCGCGACCAGGCCGCCGGTCATGTAAAAGCTCGTCTGTCGTTCGATGTCCCAAGGCGGCAGAGACGCGGGGCCGCGCCATCGGTCGCGGATTTCCTCGTAGGGGTAGGAGCGCGGCTCGGGCTCCATGGTCGGACGCAAGGTGTCGCGGATCTCCTTGTCCTTGGGGCCGCGCCCGTCGGTGTTGTGGACGCGGTCGTAGTCCTTGTAGCCGGTGCCGGGACGGGCCGAGTGGTTGTCGCTGGAGGCGATCAGGCCGAAGCGGAACCGCAGCGGGTCCTGGTCGTCACCTTCGGTATATCCCGCCGCCAGCGCCGCCTGTACCGAGTTGCCCGGCCGATAGCTGAAGGCCGGCAGGTAGCAGTCGCGGCACTGGTCGCAGTCTTTCCAGTCGCCCGTCTCCATGCCCGGCACGGTGTAGAAACCCGACACGCCGCCATTGAGGAAGTCTTGTCGCGCCTGGACCACGACCTTTTCGCAGTCCTCCGACGCCGGATCTTCGCAGCGGCTACGGATGATCTCGCCCGCCCGCCAGCAGCAGGGTTCGTAGTCCTTCGTCGGCGCGGGACAGATCTTCTCGCCGTCCGGTCCGAATTCGACGGAAGTGAAGTCCCGATATTCCTCCGAGTTGCCGTGCCCCGAGTACACCTCGATCAGGCGCTGGCGGCTCGGGTCGTGCATCGTGGGGGTGAGCTGTTTGTCGATGGTCGTGCCCGGCGGCGTGTAGATGCCCCAGGTGGTGCCGTGGGGGATGACCAGGGAGTCGTAGCCCCACTGGTTGAGCTTTTCGAACAGCACCTCCGGCGTCGACGCCGTCTCCATGCACGTGTCGGGCAGTTCATGCACGTCCACGCCGTCCGGGCAGACCGGCGTTCCCGCCACCTGGCGCTGGAGATAGCCCAGGTCGATGAGCATCCCCGCGCTGTCCTTGTCGGCGGAGAGCATCTGAAGCATCTGGGACGTGGACGTCTTGGCCTTGATGGACGCGGCCGTCGTCTGGTTCTGGGCGTTGATGGCGCGGGTGGGGACTTTGTCCTCGGCCGTGTCCTTGAGGATGACATTTTTGTGCCCGTAGTGCTCTTCGGGCGTCAGGCCCACCTGGGACCATTCCCATCCCAGAAACGCCACCAGATCCGGGTTGTTCGGGTCCTGGGCGACGGCGTTGCATTGGCGGATGGCTTCCTTGGTCTGCTTCCAAAGCTGAGGCGTCAGGTTTTCCGAGTGGTCGTTGAGGCTGAAGAAATCGAGTTGGGAACAATAGCGCGCGTAGTCGCAGGCATCGGACGGCGGGCGCACGCCTTCGCCCTGGATCATCGGCAAGGCGAGGAAAAACGCGTCGATCGAATACGTCGTATGCACATGCAAATCGCCGAAAAGGATCTGCTTGGCGGCAAAGGCGAAGTTCATGTTGGCCTGACGTTCCGCAGCGGAGAGGGGCGTCGACGTGTCGTCGTCCTCGGCGGCGGCCTTGGCCGCTTCGGTGGATTCGACGACCAGCTTGTTGCGGGCCTGGGCCTGGTCGAACACGCGTTTGCCGGTCGCTGCCTCGCCCAGGGGCTTGTCGGTCGGCGTGCCGGTGGGTTGGTAGGAGCCGCAGGCCGCCGCGCCCAGCATCAGGGCCAAGGCCGACAGCCAACATACGATGTTTCGCTTCGTGGTCATCATATCTCAAACGGGTGAGTGAATTTCGGCGGCGACGATACCACGCCGGTCGGACGGGGGAAAGGTGAGGTGTTGATTGTCAAAAGGTTCGCTCGAGCCGCGAGTCGTAGCCTGGGCAGAGGCAGGTAGTAAGCAAACCCAGTACGCCACGCGCGATGTTCGAGCCATCGTTTGTGAATCGCGTGGTCGAAACCAGATCCTTCGCTTCGCTCAGGATGACGTGAACCGCCCTGGTGTCCAATTTGATCAACAAACGTTTCCGCCATAACAGAGCCCCGACCGTGAGGGAGGGGTGGTCGAGCCGTTCGAAGACGTGGGGCTTTCGTTGTCTAAGCCGATCGAGATTCGGGCGTCATCTCCACACTTTTCCGCCTGGACGAGATAAATGCGGCGCTCATTTACGCCGCGTCACCCAGCTTGAACACGCGCTTGGCGTTGCCGAACAGGAAGGCGTCGCGCACCTCGTCGGGCAGGGCGAGGGACGGAAGGTCCGCGAGGGCCTTGCCGTGGGGGATCATGGGCGCGTTGGAGCCGAACAGGACCTTGCGCTTCCCGTTGGTCTTCAGGAATTCGACGAGTTCGGGCGGGTAGCGGTTGGCCGAGTAGGCGGAGGTGTCGATGTAGACGTTCGGGTGCTTGGTGGCCACGGCGATCATCTCCTGCGTCCAGGGGTAGCCGATGTGGCCGCCGACGATGCGCAACTCGGGAAAGTCCAAGGCGACGCGGTCGACGTACGGGATCGGGCGGCCGGGCTCGGAGGGCATGAGCGGGCCGGTATGCCCGACCTGGAGGCACACGGGGATGTCATATCGGCAGCAGGCGGCGAAAAGCGGATAGAAATAGGCGTGCGTCGGGGGCAGATCCCAGAGCCATTGGATGATACGCAGCGCGACGAAGCCGTACTCCTCAACGCACTTTTTCAGCTCATCGAGGGCGGCCATGGGCTTGTTGAGCGGCACGGCGGCCACGCCCCGGAAGCGATCGGGGTAGGCGTTGACGGCGTCGCGGACGTGCTCGTTGGACAGCAGCGGCCCCGTCGGCCCCCACCACGCCGACAACAGCCCGACGCCTACGCCCGCGTCGTCCATGGACGCGATCGTCATCTCAATCGGCGGATCGACCTCGATCCGGTCGATGCGCATCCACCGCCGCAAACTCGCCAGAAAATCCTGGTTCAGGAAATGCGCGGTCGGGTGCTGCATCCAGGCGTCGATGGTTTGGAGATTTTGCATTCGGCGATCATAGAGGGGATGCCGACGTTTCGGCAAATTTTGTTTGGTGAGTAGGGCTCGGACTTTTCAGAGCCGCGCGCATCAGCAAGCGGTCCAAAAAGTTCGCCTAGTCTAGTCGATCTGCTCGACAACCCCTCCCTAACAGTCGGGGCTCCGTTTCCTCGAAATCGTCTTCAACAATGTTCGAATTTGACCCCTCACTACCCGCCGCCGCCAAGGCTACGGCGAGGCAAGCCGTTCGGGGCTCTGATGGTGATGGGTCGGTCGCCGCTCGGACATCACAGGCACACCCTTGTCCGACTTTGTCGGCCTAAGAATGTGGCACCCATGCTCTGATAGGTCAGTCGCGGCTCGGGCGGAAGGCGGCATCGTCGCGATCCATGGGCAAAATAAAACGAACCCGGCGCGCGGCCGGGTTCGTCGATGATCGTACTTAGGATGGATCGGCCTAGAAGAACGCCTCGGCCTTGATGTCCTCGTGGGTCAGGCCGCGCGCGCTGGGCGAGCCGTTCTTGACGAAACGCACGTTACGCACCGTGACCATCTTGGTCTGGGCCTGGTCCTTGACCATGTTGTTGTTGAGGTTGGTCTTGTTGATCGTCGGACCACCGGCGAAGGCCATCGACGCCGTCAGGGCCATCACGGCCACGAAAACAACAACCATCACAATCGACTTACGCTTCATCGTCCGCTTCCTCCTTTAGGGGTTATCCGGTCGGCTCGCTACGATTCGGATTTTCGTCCGATTCGACATTAGTCGTATCGGGTGATCATCCGGAATCCTGTACTCTTTATTGAGCATCCGCGGGCATACCGCTTGGATGAGCTTCCATCTATGCGTAGATTGACGCGTGATGTCAAACAAAAAATGCACATTCGCCAAATCCCCGCCGAAACCGCGCCATCACGGCGGCAAACGCGCGTCACACAGCGACGCCCGGCCTTTCGCCGGGCGTCGTCGCGAAATTCGCCGATCCGAAAGGGACTACGGCAGAAATTCGTCCGCGCCGATGTCGAAGCCGTCACCGGCCGGGCGCACGTCCATCTCGTAGTCGTACCAGATCGCATCCCCCGCCGCGTCCGGAGCCCAAGGGGCCGGATTGACGCCGGCGTCGATCAGCGGGCTGGTGTCCACCAGGGCGAAATTCCCCATGGCCGGGTCGACCAGGTCGGGCTCGTCATCCAGGTTCCCCGAGGCCTCCCGGCAGCCGACCCACGCGCATTCGTTGACGTCCCCGATGTCGGTGACGCACCCGGCGTTCACCTTCACCAGGCAGTCCGGGCTTTCGCCGGCCAGGTCGTTGTTCAACAAGTTCAGCACCGGCAACGCCGCGCCGGTCGTCATATAGACCGTCCATTCGCTGGTGGAGCCCTCGTCGGATTGGATGACGTTGTTGACCAGGTAACTCGAAGAAATCTCGGTGGTCGTCAATCCCACATAGGCTCCGATGCTGATGCTGCCTTCGCCGGCGATCAGGGTGTTGTTGGCGGAGAAGAGCGGGCTGGACGTACTGTAGAACGCGATGGTTTCGCCCGGGCCGTTGCCGACGAAAACCCTGTTGTTCATCGCGGTCAGCGTGGCGAACGGCACACCGGAACTGTAGATGCCGTACAGGGAGCCTAAGCCTTCCCCGATCTGAATGCGGTTATTGATCAACTGACCGCCGTAGGCCGGGGCCAGCATCATTCCGAAAGCCGACGCGGTCTCGCCGATCGTCACATCGTTGTCGATGAAGGACGCCGCCCCTCCGGCGACCAGAACGCCGTACGTGACGCCCGGGGAGTCACCCATATCCAGCGTGGTGCCTCGCATCTCGATCGACGCCCCGCTGGCCAGGATGCCGTAGTTGGCCGAAGGCCCGTCCACGACAACGCTCGAGTTCGTGACCATGCCGTAGGCGCTGCCCGCGAGCAGCACGCCGTAGAACGTTCCCGTCGTGCCGGTGGCGAGAATGCGCAAGTTATCGGCCGTGAACAGGCCGCCGACCTGCTGCACGCCGTAGAGCGACGAGGAATTGTCCGTCATGTCGATGACCACATCCTCCAGGTATGTCAATCCGCCGGAGCCGTTGTACACGCCGAACCCGCCGGTGCCGTCGGCGAAGGTGTTGATGCGCAGGCGGGAGAACGTGATTTCGGCGCCGGGATTGCCGAACACGCCGAAGGACGCTCCGGTGTCGATTCCGTTGATGGTCAGGCCGTCCGCCCGCACCCAGCCGTCGCTTGCGACTTCGATCGGATAGGCCACGGTGGCCGTCAGTTCGGTTTCATTGGCCTCGATATCCCGCGACCAGTCCGCCGCGTCGTATCCGCCGTAGAGGGCCACGCCGGCGACCTGCACGTCTTCGTCATATTCCTCCGCCGCGATGTAAACGCGCTCGGTGTCGCCTTCCGCCAGGTCGATGCCCTTTTGCACCGTCTTGACGGGCTCTTCCATCGTGCCCGGATTCGCGTTGGAGCCGCTATCGCCGTCCACGAAGATGCCGTTGTCGTTGGAGGCGGTCAGATCGCCGCCCTGGCAGTCCTGGTCCTCGCCGTCATCAGGAATTTCCGCGGCTCCGGGATAGGACATGGCCGATGCGTCGTTGCAGTCGTCGCTATAGCTGAAGTATCCGGCCGGCAACGCTTCGCCGCCGCAGATCGATACCTCGGTGCCGGGATAGCCGTCGCTGTCCACGTCCAGGTATCCGGTCAAGACCTGGTAGGCGGCGGCGTCGTAGTCGTTGCAGTCGGCGCCGGCTTCGCAGTTTTCGCCGAAGCCGTCCCCATCCTCATCGACGCACTCCGTCGAGCCGGTGTCGTCATCGTCATCGGTGTCATTGTCGTCATCATCATCGTCGTCGTCCGGTGACGAGGAATCGTCGTCATCGTCGTCGTCACCGCAGCCGCAGGCCACGGAGAGACTCATCACCAAGACCAACGCCATGAAAATGAGGAATTTGTGCATCGTTAGCATCGCGGGTTCCTCCTTTGCGTCGATGGGGAGCCGCCAAAAAGGGCGGCGCCGTTCTCGCAACAATCTAATTGTATGCTTGTGGAAATACCGTCGCTTGACGCATGTCACGCCGACGCGCCATCCCACCCCCGAACCCCCCATTCTTGTCGGTTAAAACCCGCAAAAAAACGCCCGGCGAGAAGCCGGGCGCGTTCTACGGTCGTGATAAAAAGCTGCCTTTAGGGCGTGTATTCGTCCGCGCCGATGTCGAAGGCGTCGCCGGTCGGGCGGAGGTCGAAATCGATATCCATGCCGATGAAGGGCTTGGCCGCCTCGGGGGCGTAGGGCATCGGGTTGTAGCCCGCGTCGATCAGATCGCTGTCGGCGGTCAGATGCAGATTCGCGGCCGAGACAAATCCGGGACTGGTCTCCAGATTGCCCATGGCTTCGTTGCAGAAATCCCACTCGCAGCCGTTGACGTCGTCGATATCCGTCGCACAGTCGGCGCCGCTGTAGACCAGGCAGTCCGGGTCGTCGCCGAGGATGTCGTTGCCGAGCAGATGATAGTAGGGATAGTTGCCGCCCTGCTGGAGGAAGACGGTGCGTTGGGTGCCGGCGGCCTCGCCGGACCGGAAGACGTTGTTGATGAAGTACGCGTCATCCGCCTCGTCGCCGGACTGCGTGACGTAGACCGTGAACACGTCGCCGCCCTCGCCGATGCTGAACGAGTTGTTGGACACAAAGAGGCTGCCGCTGGTGAAGTACAGGCCGTAGTTGGTCGTGGCCGTGTCACCCTGGGAGAGCATCGAGTTGATGATTGTCGTTCGCGTGTATGGATTTCCGCTATGGAAGATCCCGAAAAGCGAACCGCTGGAGTCGCCCAGGCGCAGCTCGGTGTTGGCCAGCAGCATGTCGCCCAGACCCGAGTGATAGATTCCGAAGATCGTGTCGCCGGCGTCGCCGCAGGCGACCTTGGAATCGCGGACATCGATTTCGCCGTTGGCACTGTACACGCCGAACAGGGTGTCGCTTTCGCCGAAGGCCATTTCCGTGTTGTCGAGTGTCGTTGCCCCGCTGCTGTTGTAAACGCCGAAGATATCGCTCGACGGGCTGCCCTCGAACGAAATTCGGCTGTCGTAAACCTTGATCGTCGTCGCGGCGCCGTAAACGCCGAAGGACGTGGAGTCGTTCTCGCCGCCCACCACGTCGAGCATGTGGGCCGTGATGCGCCGGGAGCCGGGGGCGTAAATGCCGGCGAGGGTCGAGCTGTTGGTGGCCGCCAGGTCGATCGACACGTCATAGACCGACACGACCGCGTCGTTGGAGACGAAAATGCCGAAGTGGTCGTTGCCGTCGGTCTGCGTTTCGATGTGCGTCCGGTAGACGTCCACCGTCACGTTCGAGAGGCCGTAGATGCCGGTGCTCAGGCCGGTGTCGTTGCCGATCAGGGTCAGGCCGTCGATGCGGGCCCATCCGTCGTTGGGAACGCGAATCGGATCGATCGTGTCGCCCTCGATGCTCGTTTCGTTCCCCTCGATATCCCGCGACCAGTCCGAGGCGTCGTAGCCGCCGAACAGGGCCGCGCCTTCGACCATCACGTCTTCCTGATAGTCGTCCATGGCGATGTAGACGTTCTTCGCGTCCCCGGCCTCGGCCAGATCCACGCCCTTTTGCACCGTCTTGACCGGCTCGGCCATGGTGCCCGGATTGGCGTTGCTGCCGCCGTCACCGTCGACGAACACGCCGTTGTCGTCCGAGGCCGTCAGATCGCCGTCCGCGCAGTCCTGGTCGATGCCGTCGTCGGGCAATTCGGTGCCCAGGGGGTTGGTCATGGGGTCTTCGTCGTCGCAGTCGGTGGCCTCGGCCGCGTAGTCCGCGGGCAGGGCGTCACCGGCGCAGACGCCGACTTCGGTGCCGGGGAAGCCGTCGTTGTCCAGGTCCAGGTAGCCGGTCAGGATTTGATACGCCCCGTCGTCGGCGTCGTTGCAGTCCTTGCCGGCGTCGCAGTTGTCGCCGTAGCCGTCGCCGTCCTCGTCCACGCACCCGGCGGCATCGTCGTCGTCATCATCGTCGTCGTCGTCGTCATCGTCGTCGTCGGTGGTGGAGTCGTCGTCATCGTCATCGTCGTCCCCGCATCCGCAGGCGGTCAGGAACGCCATGGAGAACATTAAGACCATCAGGATCAGTAAGAGTTTGCGCGGCATTTGTGTCCCTCCTTCGCGCCGGTTTGGGAGTCAGTCCCTTGCAGCGCTCGTTTAACCCGTTCAGCGCCCATGGCGTGTGACACGTGTCACCCCCGCGAAAAAATGAAGGCGCGCAGTATTCCCGACCGGAATGTCCGGCGTGAAGCGGGGTTTCGACGATTTGATCTTGGAGATAAGAATACGCCTTTCTCAAACGATTGGGGAAAAATTTTGAAAAAGCGCCCGGCGAGAAGCCGGGCGATGCATTGAGAGAGTCTCGGCGCCGATCAGGGCACGAATTCGTCGGCGCCGATATCGTAGCCGTCGCCGTGGGGGCGTCGGTCGCGATCCGTATCTTCCCAGATGAAGGGTACGGCCCAGGGCGGCGCCAGGGGCGACAGGTCGTATCCGGCGTCGATCAGCGGGCTGTCCGACGTCAGATGCACATCCGTGTTCGAGACGAAGCCCGGATTCTCGTCGATATTCCCCGAAGCTTCCACGCAACTTTTCCATTCGCAGGCGTTGGCTTCCTCGATGGTGGCGTAGCAGTTGCCGTCCGCGCTCAGCAGACATGTCGGCGACGAGGCGTGGATGTCGTTGCCCAGCAGGTGCATCAGGGCCCCGGACCCGATGGTCGTGACAAAGAACCCGAATTGTTGCAAGTCGGCGGGCTTCCAAACGTGGAAGGCGTTGTTGGCGACGATGGCCTCGGCCGATTCGGATCCCGACAGCAGAATAAAGCCGCCGACCGTGTTTTGGCCGCCGCCGATGACGAAGGTGTTGTCGGCGATGAACATTCCGCCGGTGCTGAGGTAAAAGCCGTAGCTGTTGCCGCCGGCGTCGTCGATGACGAAGGTGGAGTTGAGCACGGTCAAGTCGGAGAGCAGGGTGCCGTTGCCGAAGATGCCGTAGGCTTTATCCCCGGATTCGCCCACGTGGACGGTCGCGTTGGCGATGAACGTGTCCAACGGCGATTGAACGGCAAACCCGGTGCTGGTGTTCGCGGCCTCGCCCAGATCGATGCGCGTGTCGCGGGCGTCGAGCTTCGAGCCCACGGCGCTAATAGCGGTCAGCCGATTGCCTTGGGGCATGGAGATTTCGACGTTTTGCGCCGTGACCCGACTGTTCTCCGCGAAGATGCCGTAGCCGTCGCCGAAAACCGGATTCAAATCGAAGGTGCTGTCGTAAATTTCCGCCGCCACGTCGGTGGCCGACACGCCGAACAGGTCGGTCGCGGCGCCGTCCGCTTGCACCGCGAGGCGATGGAGCCTCAGGAGCAGGGCGTTGCTCGAATAGACGCCGTAGCTGAGTTGATTGGTTTGGGCCAGGTCGATGGACACATCCACCGCCAGCAGGCGCGAGTCGGGGCCGACGAGGATGCCGTAGTGTTCAATCAGGTTGCCCCGCGTTTCGATCGCGGTGCGGAAGACATCGGCCCGTGCGTTCGAATAGACGAAAATTCCGGCGGACGTTCCGGAGGACAGGCCGACCAGTTCAACACCGTCGAGCAGCAGATACCCGTTGTCCTTCACGCGCATCGGATCGGTGGTGTCGCCTTCGATGGTCGTTGTGTTGGCGTCAATGTCCCGGGACCAGTCCGAGGCGTCGTATCCGCCGAAGATCGCGGTGCCGGTGACGAGGATGTCCTCCATGTAGGAGCCGCCGGCCACATAGACGCTCCAGCCCTCGGCCGCCTCGGCCAGGTCGACGCCCTTGGCGATCGTGGCGACGGGTTCTTCCTTTGTGCCGGGATTGGCGTCGGAACCGGACGCGCCGTCCACGAAGATGCCGTTGTCGTTGCTCGCGGTCCCGTCACCGCCGACGCAGTCCTGATCCACGCCGTCGTCGGGCAATTCAACCGCCGTCGGATGGACCATGGCGTCGGTGTCGTCGCAGTCGTTGCCGTCAGGGAAATACTCGAACGGTAACTCGTTACCCGCGCAGGCGCCCCGCTCGGTTCCGGGATAGCCGTCGTGGTCCAGGTCGACATAGCCGATCAGAATTTGATGGGACGTCGCGTCCCGATCGTTGCAGTCGTCTCCGGCCTCGCAGTTCACGCCGTAGCCGTCGCCGTCCTCGTCCACGCACTCGGTCGAGCCGGTGTCGTCGTCGCCGGTATCGTCATCGGACGTGTCGTCATCGGTGTCGTCGTCATCCGCGCCATCGTCGTCATCGTCGTCCCCGCACGAACATCCGGACAGCGACCCGAAAACGAAAACCAACGCGAGCAAAAACACGGGCAGCAAATCTCGTCGCATGACCCACCTCCGGCGTCGCGGCGTTGGGGCGTCGGCCGAATTCCGAAGGAATCGGCCACCCACGGCTAAATTCTACGCCCGTGGAAAATTCATCGACTTGACGCAGGTCACGGCGCGGGAGGCGCCGGGGAAACGGGGGCGGCTTGCGACAAAGAAAGACGCCCGGCGAGATGCCGGGCGTCGCTTGGAGCTTCGTATGGAGCTTTGTGAACGGGAGGTTAGGGTGTGACTTCGTCGGCGCCGATGTCGAACCCGTCCCCGGCGGGGCGCAGGTCATAGTCGATGTCGACACGCATGAGGGGCGCCAGTTCGGTGGGCGTGAACGGCGACGGGTCGATGCCCGCGTCGATCAGGTCACTGTCGGCCGCCAGATGCAATCCCGAGTCCGAGGCGAAGCCGGGGGCGACGTTCAGGTTGCCTTCGGCTTGGGCGCAGAATTCCCACTCGCACGCGTTCACATCCGACACATCCGTCACGCAGTCCGTGTCCGCGCTGATCAGGCAGTCGGGCGAATCGCCGTACAGATCGGAGCCGACGACGTGGATGGACTTACGGGTCGTGACTTGTTCGATGCGCAGGGGCAGTTGATCGCTCACAGCCGCGGGCGCCGTGGCGACGGCGCTGTTGAGGATGAACGAGTCGCCCAGTTCGGTGCCGCCAAGGCCGATGTTCATGCCGAAGACTTCGTCGGCCTCGCCCACGTTCATGCTGGTGTTGGCGACGAAAACGCGGCTTTGGTTGACGATCAACCCGGCGGCGGAGTCGGCCGCTCCGGCGACGTCGATGGCCGCGTTGATGATCGTGACCGTGGAGAACTCCACACCGGCATGATACACGCCGTAGCTGGCGGACATGGTCGATTCGCCCAGGGTGAAGCCGGAGTTGATGACGGTGCATTCGATGCCGTCGGTCTGGTAGATGCCGATGACCTCGCTTTTCGAATCCCCCAACTCGACGGACACGTCGCGCATATTCAGGAAGCCCGTCAACTGGTAGAAGCCGATGACGCCGTCGTCGCCGCCGGAAATCTCCAGGTCCAGGCCGTCGACTTGGACCGAGCCGTCGCCGTTGAAAATGCCGATGCACTTGCCTAGGCCACTGCTCAGCGAAATTCGGGAATTGAAGATCTGCGCGGTGGTGTAATTCAGGTACATGGCGATCGCGTCGTCGTCGGACGTCTCGCCGGTGATGGTGAGCATATTGGCCGTGAGCAGCTTGCCGGCCGGCATATACACCGCGATGTTCTTGCCGGCGGTCGCGTCCATTTCGATCCGGACGTCGTAGAGCGACACATTCGCGTCCTGGCCGACATACACGCCCAGATGCTCGGACGTGTTGACGGAAAGAGCGATCTTCGCGCGAGTGGCGCGGACGGTCACGGTCGCGTTGCCGTAAATGCCGACGGCGGAGGTCGCGGATTCGGAGGCCAGCGTCAGGCCGTCGACGGTTAACCGACCGTCGTTGCTGATCTCGACCGCGGAATCGGTGGCCGCCAGGATGGTCGTCGTGTTGGAATCCAGGTCGCGGGACCAGTCGCTGGCGTCGTAAGCGCCGTAAAGGGCCGCGTCGTCGACCATGACGTCCTCGTTGTAGTCGCCCTGGGCGATGAAGACGTTGGGCGCGTCGCCGGCCTGGGCCAGGTCCACGCCTTTTTGCACCGTGGCGACCGGCTCGGCCTTGGTGCCCGGGTTCAGGTCGTTGCCGGAGGCGGCGTCCACGAAGATGCCGTCGCTATCCGTCGTCTCCCAGTCGCCATCGACACAGTCCTGATCGATGCCGTCGTCGGGCAGCTCGTCGGCCGTCGGGTTGATCATCGGGTCTTCGTCGTCGCAATCCGGCGCGTCGGCGAAAAATTCCGCCGGGAGCGCGTCTCCGGCGCAAACCCCGACGGGAGTGCCCGCGTAGCCGTCATGATCGGCGTCCACGTAACCGGTCAGGATTTGGTAGGCGTTCGCGTCGCCGTCGTTGCAATCCGGCCCGGCCTCGCAGTGCTCGCCGAAGCCGTCCCCGTCCGTGTCGACGCACGTCGCGGCGTCATCGTCATCATCGTCGTCGTCATCGTCGTCCGCGGCGCTGTCGTCATCGTCGTCGTCGCCACCGCCTCCGCCGCCGCAGGCGACCGCGCCGGTGAACAGAAACGCCGTCAGAACCAACATCAGAAAAAATTTGCGTAACATCCGTCGTCCTTCCTCTCTCGGATAATGAGAAACGATCCCTTCGCGACGTGTTCTAAGGCACGATTCGCCGGCGGAGTGTGATTCGGGTCACGCCGAAAAAATAAACGGCCGGGACGCTGGTCCCGGCCGAGAATTTATCGTGATTCTCAAAGGTTAGAAAGTTGCTTCATCGGCTCCGATGTCCCAGGTCGAACCTTGGGGCCGCTCGTCGCCCTCGGAATCCACCGCGCAATAGGGCTTCACGTCGTTCGGAGCGTCGTCAGTGGGGTCGGCGCCGGCGTCGATCAGCGGGCTGCCGGACGCCAGGTGAAAGTCCCCGCCCGGGGCGTCCACAAAGTCCGCGTCCTCGCTGATGTTCTCCTGGGCCTCGGCGCAGAAGTCCCACATGCAGTCGTTGACGTCGGCCACATCCGTGACGCAGTCCGCGTCCGCGTCGATCAGGCAGTCGGGTGCATCGCCGACCAGGTCGTTGTTGTTGAGCACGATGCGCGGCGTGGGGTCGACCGTTTGATCAAACGAGGTGACGATTTCGTTTGTCGAGCCGGTGCCGCACTGGATGTAGTTGTTAAGCACAAAGGTATCGCGGGCCTCGTCGCCCCTGATGATCGCGCGCAGGCCCAGCGACTGCATCGCGTCTCCCGCGACGACCGTGTTGTTGGCGAAGAAGTTGTTGTTGCTTGCCAGCAAGACACCGACCGCCGTGTCTCCGGCATCGCCCACCAGGAAAAACGAGTTGATCACGTTCACGTCCGCCGTCCCGATGCCGTTGACCACCAAGCCTGCGGCGCTGGTTGCGGCGTCACTGATTTCAAAGCGGGTGTTCAGGATGTTCAGTTCGGTGGGTTGGTCGGCGTAAAGGCCGAAGCTTTCCGAGGCACTGCTGCCGGCCGTGGAAAACGTGGAATCGACCAACGTGATCGCGGCTTTCGTTGTCTCGAAAATGCGTTGAGCGTTTGTCGAACTCCCCTGGTCCAGTTCCACGCGGGTCGCCGTAAAGGCGCCGCCGAGCAAGGCAAAGCCGTACATGGCTTTCGCGCCGGCTTGCAGAATATCCACATCGCGCAGATCGGTGGAGACGTTGGTCAGATACAAGACGGCCGAGCCGGTGCTCGACTCGCCGGTCGAGATCTTCACGTCGCGCAGCGTCAGCACACCGTTGCCCATAATCACGCCGTAAATGATGTCGGTGGTCGACTCCGTTTTCAGCTCGGCGTTCTGGATTCTCAACGAGGAATTCAACGACGCCGTGACGGGATAGTTCTTGTGGGCCGAAGCCCGGGCGTGAAGTTCGGCCCGGTAAAATTCCGCGTGCGCTCCGTCCTCCAGGCTCAAGGCGATCGAATCGTCGTTGCTGCGGCCGCGCAGGGTCAGGGCGTCGATGACGGCGGATCCGTCCATGGGGACCTGGAGGGCATAGTCGGCGTTGGTGGTGACGGTCGTTTCGTTGCCGTCCACGTCCCGTGTCCAGCCGCCGGCCTCGTAGGCGCCGAAGAGGAAGCCGTCGCTGGTCATGTCAATTTGTTCGGGATAGTTGCCTTGAGCGATGTAGGCCGCGTTCTTGGTCGGCGTGAAGTTGTCGACCGCCTTCTGGATGGTCTGGAAAGGCTCCGCTTTGGTGCCCGGGTTGGCGTCGCTGCCGCTGTCTTGGTTGACGAAGAATCCGTCGTCTTCCGAGGCGGCGCCGTCGTCTCCGTCGCAGTCTTGGTCGACGCCGTCATCGGGCAGCTCCGTGGCGTCGGGATTGGCCATCGGGTCGGTATCGTCGCAATCGTCCTTGTCGTCGGCGGCGCCGTCGGGTAGGGCGTCGCCTTCGCAATACGTCACGGACGTTCCGTAAAACCCGTCCTCGTCTTCGTCGGTGTAGGCCGTGGCGATTTCATGCTTCGTGTCGTTCGTGTCGTCGCAGTCCGGCCCGGCGTCGCAGCCGTTGCCGAAGCCGTCGCCGTCCTCGTCGACGCACGCGTCGGATGTATCGTCGTCGTCATCGTCATCGTCGTCGTCGTCGTCATCATCGTCACTGTCGTCGTCCGAGGCGCTGTCGTCGTCATCGTCGTCGCCGCAACCGCACGCGGTCGCCCCGGCGGCGAGCAGTCCCATCAGCACCAGCATCAAAATCCAATATCCCGCGCGCATCTCATCCCTCCATTGGGCGCGACGCCGATGTCTTGCCGACGTCGAAAACGAGGTGGCCGACGCACGCCCGATCGTAAAAGAAGGGCGCGCGTCCTGTTCGAACGGAATCCCGAAGCCGGAAAATCTTTTAACACCCCGCATTGTGCGCCGAATTTCCGACAAAAAAAAGCGGCCCGCCTCGCGCGGGCCGCTGGGGTGCTTTGAGGAAGGGGCGGCTACCGCACGGCTTCATCCGCGCCGATATCCCAGCCCAGGCCGTCGGGGCGGATGTCGCCTTCGAAATCCATGAGGCAGAAGGGCCGGGCCTCCGGCGGGGCCGAGGAAAGGGGGTTGAGACCGGCGTCGATCAACGGACTGGTCGAGGACAGATGAAAGTCCGCGTCTTCGAAATCCGGATCTTCGCCCAGGTTGCCCGAGGCTTCGAGGCAGAAATCCCACCCGCAGGCGTTCAGGTCGTCCACGTCCGCCGCGCAATCGCCGTCCGCGTCGAGCGCGCAGTCCAGATCGTCCCCGACGACATTGTTGTTTTTGAAGATCGTGCGCGGATCCGGGACCGAGTCTTGGGCGACGCTAAAACCGAACGCGGAGGTCGCACCGTCGCCGACGTGAACGGCGTTGTTGAGAATGCGGGCATCCCGGGGTTCGTCGCCGTCCAGGTTGATTCCGATGCCGAACACCTTGTCGCTGTCGCCGACCTGGACCGTATTGTTGGCGACGAAGATGCTGTTGTTGACCAGGCCGATGCCGGCGGCCACATTGTTGGTGTCTTCAATCCGGACAACGTTGTTGACCACGTTCAGCTTGGCCGAGCCGTTCCCGGCGCCGAAAATTCCGTAGGCAACGGTATCGGCGGCGGCAACCCGGATGCTGCTGTTATAAATGCCTAACCCGCGCACGCTGGAATGATAGATGCCCGCCGCGGTGCCCATGGTGTTTTCGCCGATATCGAAACTCGAATCGACGATGTAGCTCTCGGCGTTTTGGGAGAGGACGCCCAGCCCGGTATCCACGGACTGCCCCACTTCCACCGCCAGGTTTTGCGCCGTCAGGGCCCCTCCGACGACGATGACACCCCGCAATTCCGTTCCGTCGCCGAGTTGAATGGACGTGTTTCGGATGGACGTCTCCACGACGCCCATGTTGAAGCCCCCGCCGGCGACCCCGGCGCTCCCGACGACGATCGTCACGTTATCCGCCGTCAGGCGTCCCGAGGCCATGACCACGCCGTAGGCGATCTTGGTGGTGTCGTCCACCTGAATCCGGACGTCGTAGAGGCGCAGCGTGTTATCCGACGACGCGGCGATTCCGAAGCTGTCGTCACTTGTGGCTCGTCCATGGACCGTGCTGCGATAGACCGAAACCTCGGCGCCGTCGGGCAGTCCCATGCCGGCGGAAATGCTGTCGTCCCGGCCTACGAAGGTCATGCCGTCGACGACCGCCACCGTGTCGGAAGTGAAAATCAGCGGTGTGTCGGTTGGGCCCTGGAGGATGGTTTCGTTGCCTTCGATGTCCCGGGACCAGTCGTCGGCGTCGTAGCCGCCGAACAGATCGGATTGTTCGTCCACGACCTCTTCCAAGTAGGTGCCTTGGGCGATGAACACCCGGCCGGGGGTGGAGGGCTTGTCCGCTTCGTCGACCGCCGCCTGGATGGTCTTGAACGGCTCGTCCATCGTGCCGGGATTGGCGTCGTTGCCGCTATCGCCGTCCACGAAGTAGCCGTTGGCGTCGGAGGCCGTCAAATCGGCGTCGTCGCAATCCTGGTCAATGCCGTCGTCGGGCAGCTCCACCGCGCCCGGATTCGCCATCGCGTCCGTGTCGTCGCAGTCGCCGCCGTATTCGTAGTATTCCACCGGCAGGATGTCGCCCGCGCAGATTTCGACTTCGGTGCCGGGGTAGGCGTCGCCGTCCGCGTCCAGGTAGGCCGTGCGCGTCTCGTGGGCGTCGGCGTCATAGTCGTTGCAGTCGGCGCCGACCGAGCAATTCACGCCGAAGCCGTCGCCGTCCTCGTCGACGCACGTGCCGTCGTCGTCGTCGCCGCTGTCATCGTCATCATCATCATCGTCGTCGTCGTCGTCATCGGTCGCGGACGAATCGTCATCGTCGTCATCCCCGCATCCGCAGGCGACGGATCCGAAAATGATCACGCTTCCCAACACCAACAACATCCACCACGGCATCCAACGCATGCTGTCCCTCCTTGCGCTTTCTCATCGCACCTTCTCATCGCACCTTCTCACGGCACTCTCTCATCGCGACTTCTCTCGGCGGCGACGCTTTGCCTTCAAGGAAAAATCCAAATCGCCCGACCAAAATCACGTCGTGGAACCCAGAGCCGTCGGCATTTCATGAGGTAGCTTATTTTCTCGCAGGATGGCGGCCAAAAGGAAAGAGGAAAAAAGAGGCCCGCGCGAGGCGGGCCGGACGCAGGGTCCGTCGGAAAATCGCGGTGGGAAGCGGTCTTCCGATCGTCGCTTGAAGATCTGTTGGGGGGAACTATTTCTCCTCGTCCTTCGGGCCCCGGACGACCGGTCGCGGGGCGGGGGTGGAAGAGGGGGAGTAAGCCGCCAGGGCGGCAGAAACACGAGGGAGGCCGCGGTTGGCCTCTCTTGCCTCGTCGTCGTTTTTCTCCGGCGGACGGGACGCTTTCGGCGATTTCCGATCGGGTCGAACGTCGTAGGCGACCTCGTGCTTTCCGGTGAACAGTTCCACTAGTTTTTCAAACCACATGAATTTCCTACTCCGATGGGGAAAATCTCCGGGGCGCCCATTCGCCCCGAGGCATTCCCACGCAAGAGTCATTGGAACATCCTTCGCCCCGATTTTTGCGTGACGGGCGTCACTCCGACGTCCCGAGGCAAAAAAAAGCGGCCCGCGCGAGGCGGGCCGTTTGCATTCAACTTGCATTGAGCGATCGGGTATTGAGCGATCGGGAAATCGGGAGGGGAGTCGAGGTCATCTCCCGACCGTTGGGTCGACATCCGGTCGCTATTCGTTGTCCTCCACCCGGTCCAGCTCGAACTGTCCCGAGGCGGTGGCCGGCGGGAATCCGGCGAAGGCGAACGACAGGCTGTAGGTGCCGTCGTAGGTGTCCATCAGATTGTCGTCGTCCACGTCGACGCCCTTGCCGTTGACCGCGAAGGTGATGCAATAGGGCGTGCCGCAGACCACGCCGGCGTAGTTGAGGTTGCCGGCTTCGTCCAACGCGCCGGGGATCGTGGACGTCACCGAGCCCAGGGGCGGCAGCTCGTCGGGCCAGTCGATGCACGACAAATCAAAGGTGAACGTGCCGTTGCCGCCCCATACCGGCGGCAGGGCCGGGGCCGAGTTCATCGACAGCGTCGCGTCCAGGTCGCACGTGTCGCCGCCCGACGTCCAGGCGCCCATGTATTCGCCCGACGCGTTGAACGGCGCCGGGACCGGTTGGCATTCGTTGGCGCCGATGGTCATCAGAATCATCAGGCCGCACAGGGCCAGGACCACGAGAGAGTGTCGTCGCTTCATCATCCACCTCCAAAGGGGTTAACAAATCGGTTTGCGTTGAACATTGGGATTTGAGAGTCGGCTCAAGGAGAGTGCATGGGCGATGCCAACTTGCGACGGAGTCTCAAGTTCCCCTGCGGCGGCGAAAGGAACGGCGAGGATTGATCAACCCGGGCGGCGTCGATCGGGCCGAAAACGTCAACCGGCGGCGACGACGCGCAACCGGCCGCTTTCGCCCCGTCAACCCCCGACGGCAAGACGCAATGCGTTGGAATGACTATTGCTCAGTACAACGCCAAGCGACAAAACGTCGATTTTCGCGGGACGGGCGTCAACTTATGGTAAACTTTTGTTTCCATTGATTGACGTATCGTCAACTCCGGTTGTCGCCGGTGTTGGGGGAAGGCGTGGACTTGGCCCGAACGGACAAGCGCCCCGAATGGGACTTGCTCGGCGAGGATGAACGCTGGGCGGACGTCTACGTCCGTCTGCTGGCGGCGCTCAAGATCAACGTCTTCGTCGTCGTCCTGGTGTCCATCTATGTGATTTGCGTCGAGTACTTCCTGGGCTCGTATTCCATGACCCGTGGGCAGTTGATCGTCAACATGCTCCTGTCCCTGGGCTATTGCGGCGTCTTCTACGCGTGGAATCATTATTCCTTCCACGGCCGCTGGCGCTCGCCCGAGTTTCACATCAACACCGTCGCGGTCGGGCTCTATGTCTGCAACCTGATCGCCATCGTCTACCTGGTGCATTTCACCGGCGGGGCCGAGAGCCTGTTCGTGTTCACCTTCGCCCTGCTGGCGTTGATGAGCAGCTTCATCGCGCCGCCGCGCCTGTGTTGGACGTTGGTGGCGGTGTGCATCCTGTGTTACGCGGCGCTGCTTTACGTGGAATACAACAACTGGTTCGGCCACTACGAAGCCGGCATCCTCGTCTTCTCCAAACGCACCAGCCCGGAACTGGCGACCACGGCCATGTTCTTCGTGGTCTCGGCGGTGGCGCTGTTTTCCGTGCGCATCGGCCAGGAATTATTCGTGACCATGGAGACCCAGCGCATCCAGCTCGCCTACGCCAAACGCAGTCTCGAATCCCAGGTCGCCGAACGCACCAAAGACCTGGAAGACGCGCTTCGGGAACTGCATGGAGCGTATGCGGTGCTCGAACGGGACAAGGACAACCAGACGCGCTTTTACGCCAACATCACGCACGAGTTGCGCACGCCCATCAACATCATCCTGGGCGGCATCGCCAATATGAAGGATAACGTCTACGGCCCCCTGTCCGCCCCTCAGCAAAAGACCATCGACAACCTCGCCTCCACCGCCCAACGCCTGCTGGGCACCATCGAAAATCTGCTGACCCTCTCCCGCATGGAGGTGGGCAAGCTGGAGTTTCACCCGGAGGAATTCGTCCTCTCCCGGGAAATCGAACGGGCTATCGCCGACGCCCGGACCGTGGCGGGGGAGAGGCCGGTGGAGCACGACATCGACGACGACGCCCGCGCCGCGACGGTCACGAGCGACCGGATGAAGTTTCATCATGTCCTGTCCAACCTGCTGCAAAACGCCCTGAAGTTTTCCGACGGTCCGGTTTCGGTGCGGACGAGCCTTTCCGACGACGGCGTGCAGATTCGCATTGCCGACCAAGGGCCGGGTATCGGCTCCGACGAGACGCAGGCGATCTTCGAGCCCTTCCAGCGCGGGCGGGCCGCCGGACGCACGGCGGGAACGGGGCTGGGCCTGCCCTTGGCGCGCAACCTGGCGCGGCTGATGGGCGGGGATGTGCGCCTAGTAGAACGAGACGCGCCCGGCGCGATTTTCGAATTTTGGTTTCCCCCTCATAAGCCCCACGAGGCGAAAGGAGACGCGGCATGAGCTCTCCCGGACTTGAGGTCATGGTCGTCGAGGACGAGGATCTGCAACGGCAGTTGATTTGCGATCGGTTGGTGGCGGCGGGTTTCCGCGTTCGGGAGGCGGCCGACGGCGAATCCGCGGTGGCGGCGTTCGAGGAGCGCCCGCCGGACCTGGTGCTCATGGACGTACGCCTGCCGGGAATGGACGGCCTGGAGGCCACCAAGCGCATCAAGTCCATGCCGGTGGATCGGTACGTGCCGGTCATCGCATGCACGGCCCTGGACGATCTGCGCAACAAACAGGCCGCGTTCGACTTCGGCGTGGACGACTACCTCACCAAGCCCTTCGACATGGCCGAGCTGGTGCTGCGCATCCGGTCGGCCACGCGCATGATCGCGACGTTGCAGCGATGGAAGAAGGCCGAAACCCGTTCGACGCAGTTGCAGTCGCTGGTCACGGACGTGTCGAAAAATCTGAAACGGCCGCTGGGCGCCGAGCACATCGTGGGCGATAGCCCGTCGCTGGAGAAGGTCTTCGCCCAGATCGCCCCGGCGGCGGCGTCGGAAGTGACGGTGCTGCTGTTCGGCGAAACGGGCACGGGCAAGGAGATGTTTGCCCGTCTGCTGCATGAAAACAGCCCCCGCCGGGATCACAAATTCCGCGTGCAGGATTGCTCGTCGCTGCCTCAGCATTTGCTGGAATCCGAACTGTTCGGCCACAAGAAGGGGGCGTTCACCGGCGCCCATTCGGACCGGGCGGGGCTGTTCGTCGAGGCCGAGGGCGGCACCGTCTTCCTGGACGAAATCGGCGACATGCCCCTGGCGGCCCAGGCCCGGCTGCTGCGTCTGTTGCAGGAGCGGGAGGTCAAGCCCGTGGGCGCGGACGTGCCTCGCAAGGTGGACGTGCGCATCATCGCCGCGACGCACCGCGACCTGGAAAAACTGGTGGAGCAGGGGCGATTCCGCCGCGACCTGTATTATCGCCTGGGGCAGGTGCGCATCGCGTTGCCGCCGTTGCGTCAGCGGGAGGGAGACATTTCCCGCTTGGCCGAGCACTTTCGCCGTCAATACGCCCAACGCTACGAAAAGACGCCCGGCGAATGGACGCCCGAGGCGCTGGCGGTGCTGTCGGCCTATCCGTTTCCGGGGAATGTGCGCCAGTTGAAAAACGAAGTGGAGCGGGTGGTGCTGTATTACGGCGACGCGCCGCACTTGCTGCCCGAGCACATCTCGGACGAAATTCGCGCGGTGGTCGAGGGACGCCGGACACCGATGAACGGCTCCGCCGCGCCGACCGACGGCGACGCCGCCGCGACGAACGACGACGCCACGCCCTTGCAGAACGCCGTGGAAACCGCCGAGCGCCGCGCTATCGTCGAAACGCTCCAGCGATGCAATTACCACATCACCAAGACGGCCGGCGAACTGGGCCTGACGCGCCAGGGCCTCTGGAAGAAGATGAAGCGCCTGGGCATTCGCGGACGGCGGTAGACGGGCGGCAACTGATGCGACCGAGCTGAGCCCCGACGGTCAGGGAGCGGATTGGATCGACTCAGTCCTTCACGTGCAAAGTTCGATGCGCTGTTCGCGAAATTCCGTGTTCGCAACCGGATCCTTCACTTCGTTCAGGAGAGTCCGTTGCATAGATTCGATTCAACTTGGCAGTGGTGCCAATCGAGCAAGCAGGAATTTTTGCACTCGGTCCGTGAGAGCCCGTCGTGTTCGCATTCTTGGAAAACATCCCATTCGCAGGCCGCTCGAACTTTGCAGCACGCTTCATCGAGGGAACAAGCCCTGTCGGCGCCGAAGTAGATCCTTCCGAGCTCTTCGTATTCTTCCAATGTTCCGACGCAGCCGCCGGTATTGATCGCTTCGTCTTCGCTTGAGCAGTCCGGGTAAAAATTCCAATCCCGCTCCTGAGCCTGTTGAACGTGGTCAAAATAGTCCGCGGGATGCGCGTCCTCGCGGCAAGCCTGCCCACCGGGACCCTCGCCGGACGGATTGTCTTCCATGCAAGCGTCGTATTGATCAAAGCACACGGAGAATTCGTCTCTCCATTTCGAACGACAATCACTGTCGTTGAGATAGTCATCGGCATTGTGACAGGACGACCAGAAGGGGGCTTCGCATTCGGCCAGCGCGGCGCAACACGGATGCCACTGGTCGCAGGTGACAAACGCCGATTGATAGGGATCTTCGAGAATGCATTCACCGTGGTGATCGACGTAGTCGCAATACTGCCAGACAGTGTCGCCGTCGGCGGGGGCGGCGTCATCGTCGTCATCGTCCGTGTCGCCGCCGGTCGTGTCGTCGTCGTCATCTCCCGTGGCGCAGGAGAGAGAAGTGACAGTGAGCAGGGACAGCAACGCGGCTACCGTAAGAAGCGAACAAAAACAACGCCACAGTATTGTTTTCATGGACTGATGCCTCCGATGGAGATTTGAAGTTTTCGGCATTAGCGCCTTTCACTGTTGTCGTCAAGACGGCGCACCCCATGCTTTGAGCCCCCATTCAAAAATATTGCATCGCGCGCATAAGAGTGCGACCATGCCGTGTTTGCATTTTCATGCTGAGTGGGCATGCTTGGCGGGCTTGCCTGGCGGGAGCGAGACGATGACGAATTGGCGATGGCGCGCGTTGGCGATGATGTCGGCGCTGATGTTGGCGATTTCTCTTTCCACGGCGATCGGTTGCGGCGGCGGCGACGATGACGACGACGACACTGACCACGACGACGACTTCGTCGCCGGGGACGACGACGATACATCCGATGACGACACTCAGGACGACGATACGTCGGACGATGACACGTCGGACGACGACACGGTTGATGACGACACCCTGGACGATGACACGGTCGACGATGACACGGTCGATGATGATACGACCGACGACGACACCGGCGACGATGACACGACTCCCGAGGACTTCTTCGAGGCCCATCCGTATCTGAGCGACGTCTCGCTGTGGTCCGGGCACGTCGAGGCGGGCGACGACCCGTCCGCCGGGCACATCGGCGAGTTCGGCGTGGGCAACGGCCATGCCTTTGCGCTGGTCGGCTCGATGCTGCCTTACCACACGCTGCGCAACGTCATGGGCCCGGACTACGAGCGCGAGCCCAAATTCTATTCCGACAAATCCTTCGAATTGCTCGAAGGCGGCGCCCCCATCGCCCCCGGCGCCCAGACCGACGCGCGCGTCCGCAAATCCGACATCACCCGGACGCGCACCGAATACGAAGGCCTGACGATGCACACGGTGGACTTCGCGGTGCGCGGCGGCGACACGGACGACGACCCCGGCGAGCGCGCGCTGGTCCGCGTTTTCGTCGTGCAAAACGATCGGGAGGCCGCCGCGACGGACCTTGCCATCGCGATGACCTCGCCGATGGGTGACCTCATCGAAGGCACCCTCGTCGAAACCGTGGAGCCCAAGCAACTCCACGCCAAACCTTTCGCCGGTTTGTTCGAGGAACGTGCCGCCGCGTCCACGTCCATGACCATGGCGTTGCCGGATCTCGAACCGGGCGACGAGGCGGTGGCGGCGATCGTCTTTACCTTTACGTACGAGAGCGAGTCATACGAAGACGTCTTCGACGCGGTGGAGGAGGCGGGCTACGACGCGCTGCTCGACGAGACGTATCAATGGTGGTCCGACTGGACCGCGAAGGCCGCGAAAGTGACGACGCCGGACCCGAAATTCGACGACATGATCGAGGGCTTCGCCGTCACCATCAAAACGCAGCAGGCCGCCACCGGCGCGACGTGCGTCATGTCCGAATATTCCCGCACGTGGACCCGCGACACCATGGGCCCGCTGCTGCTCTATCCGGCCATCGGCCACGCCGACGACGCCCGGGACATGCTCGACTACTACTACAAGGCCGCGGTGCAGCGGGGGAACATCGCCAACTCCCTGCCCGCCAACCTGACCTTTGACGACCTGCCGTCACCGCCCGATTGGGAAAATCTGCCGACCATGACCGGCCGCGAGCAGGCCGAGCAGCCCAGCTACCTGCCGATCCAATACCATCTCTACTTTCAGCAGACCGGCGACCTGGCGCCGATCGCCGAGCGGTGGGGCATGCTCAAGCACGCGCTGATCCACCAGAACTTTCAGGAGGGGTGCCTGCTGCCGTTTTCCGGCGACGAGACGTTCCGCGAGCTGATCGGCATCGGCTTCGGCTACGTCGTCGGAGGCACCGTCTATGAGGACCTGTGGTACTCGGCCAACTCCATGTTTCTGTTCGTGCGCGCCGCCGAGATCATGGCCGATTTCGCCGAGCGCCTGGGCTATGACGACGACAAGGCGCTCTTCGAGCAAATGGCGGCCGACGTGCGCGCCTGCACCGAGGACTACTTCTGGCTGGAAGACGAGGGCTTTTACGCGTTGATGATCGACCAGGTCACGCTCGAGCCGGTGCGTCGGCCGTATGAGGATGTGAACACCAAGCCCCTGTGGGTGGGCTACGGCGCCGGCGACGACGAAAAACAGATATCGAATATGCTCGCCATGATGGAGCAAATCGGCGCGCCGGATCGGTCGTACATCCAGACGCCTCCGCATATCCTGTACAAATTCCTGCTCGAAAAGCTGGGATCGACCCTCGGCGTCTTCTCCGGCATGACGCAGGGCTATTACCTCTCGGCGCTGACGAAGATGGACCACCCGGCGGCCGAGGCGGCGTTCGACATCTGGCGCGTGCACGGCAACGATTCGGGCAATGTTTCCGAGGCGATGATTCGCGACGACTACTCGCGGGTGGCGTATCTGCGCGAGCCCTTCGGGTTCCTGTCGGATCTGACGTCCCGCTATCGGCCTTGGGAGGGCGGCATCTACGCCAAGTCGATGGTCGACTACGTCTTCGGTGTCGAGACGAACGTGGCGGACGGAACGGTGCGTGTCGCGCCCCATCTGCCCGGCGACTGGACGCACTCCCGGTTTGACGATGTGCCTTTCGGGGAGGATCGATTCGATCTGGCGGTGGAAGACGCGGGCGGAGTGCGTCGCGTGACGGTGGAGAACGGGACGGGGGCGTTTGCGCTGACGGCGCGGGTCGCGGTGCCGGGACAGGTGACGGGCGTGTCGATCAACGACACTCCCGCCGACCCCGACGACTACACGATTCTCGATAACTGGGGCGACCAGGCCGTGGAATTCAACGCCGCCGTCGCGCCGTCCGCGACCATCGAACTCGAGGTGGCGTACGAGTGACTGAAAATAAAAAAACCGCCGGAAAACCGGCGGTTTTTGTGCGGGGCAGGAGGGATTCGAACCCCCGACCGCCAGATTCGTAGTCTGATGCTCTATCCAGCTGAGCTACTGCCCCGTGCCTCTCGCAAGGGCGCTTTGCCTATCATGCGCCCCCCCGGGTGTCAATAGCCCAAGGCGTCAGGAAACCAGGCGCGTGAGCGCCACGTCCAGCTCATCGTAGTCATGCAGAAAACGCACTCCCGCCGCGCACCCGTCGGCCCGATGTCCCTTGGGCAGTCCGACCCACGTTTCGATGCGTTGGGAGAAGCGCTCCAGTCCGGTGCGAAGCGGTTCGAATTCGCCTTCGTCGATATCCCGCACGATGCCCAGCACCAACACATTGGCCCGGCTGACCTCGCAGGCGATCTCGATGTCGTCTTCCGGCAGATGGGGGCCCAGGTAGATCGGCTCGACGCCCCGGCTGGCCGCCAGCAGCGCCCCCACCAACGCGCCGAACTCGTGCCAATGGCCTTCGGGCGTGGTGAAGATGATCTTCGGCGAACCCGGCTGGGGATTGGCGTAGTCGGTGATTTTTTGAAGCAGCCCGCGAATCTGCATCGAGACCAGATGCTCGTGGGCGACGCTGAATCGTTGTTCGGCCCAGTTGTGGCCCGTGTCCCGGAGGACCGGCAGAAGGACGTGTTCGATCAGCTCCAGCGGGTTGACCAGCGCCGCCGTGCGCGAAAGCAGGCGCGCCGCCCGCCGGACGTCGAACCGGAACACCGCGTTCATATAGTCCTGGCGCAGCGTCGTGTACGGGTCGTCGCCGATGATGAATTGTTCGGCTGTCGCGTTGTCGACCGGCGAATGGGCCGCCTCGCGGGTCGCCAGTTGTTCGAGTTCGTCATCGGTGAGACCGGCGATGCTCTTGATGTTGTGACCCGAGTCGACCACCCGTTTGAGCAGGGCCAGGCGATGGATGTCCGCCGAGGTGAACAGGCGCGTGTTGCCGTCCGTGCGGTGAGGCTCGACGGCGCCGTAACGCCGCTCCCAGGCGCGAATGATATCCGGCGAAAGACCCGTCATCCGCGTGACGACACGGATGGGGTAAAGCTCCTTGTTGTCCATTCCGACTCCCTGCATGTCGTGAGCATCGGGAATAGTATTGGAAGTGTCAAGAAAATACCTGGAGAAAACCTTGGACGGGGATTCCCGGCCCGAAGTCCTGTAGGCGCGATTGCCGAACCGCCGATCTGCCCGGTATTCAAGCGAAACATGCGGTCCTCCGTGTAACCATCCGTTTCGGATGACTTGTTTTCGAATATCCGCTTAGCCTTGTTGATGAGAGTCGGAACGGGCCATGTTATCCGGCGCGGCTCGCACACCCGAGGATGGGCGACGCGAAATATGGACAGTTCCGTCTCGACACCGATAAGGTCGCCCGACGGGAGCGACGCGGACTTTGCTTGACGAATGCTTGAACAAAGTGATACGAAATGACCGGATCATAGCATTATTCGAGGCTTAGCGCGTGGCCGGTTGCGCGCCGGTGGATCTAACAGGGGATCTTACGATGAAACGCATCGCGGTGATGGGGCTTTTGGTGGCGATGGTCTTCGCGTTGACCGTGGGGACGACGGCGGCCGCCGAGCTGCAACGGATCGACACGTTGATGGGCAAGATTCTCGAAAAGCACTACGTCGAAACCGACTACGGCAATGTCTATTTCAACCAACGGGACATCAAGCGCCTGGTGCACGCGGCGGCCAAGCTGCGCAAGACCAAGCTGGGCGACTTCACCACCGATCGCGGCCGCACCGTGGAGGTCTGGGCGTGGAGCTTCGACCGGGGCGCGGTGACGTTGGTCCTCCAGGACTAGGCGCGTCCGTCGGGTCGGCCCCTCTCGTTTCGTGACTAAGCGCGGATCCTTTGGGTCCGCGTTTTTGCGTTCGACCGCCGGAGCGTGGATTCGGCGGAGAAACGGGTAGCCCGTGGATCTTCTCCTCCTCCTGTTCGTGGCCGTGCCCTTTGTCGGCGGCGTGACCGCGGCGATGGCCGGCGCTTCGGATCGCTGGCGCAATCGCCTGTTACGCGAGGCCGGCTTGGCGGCGGCGTTGATCTGCGCGGCGATGATGGGCGCGGTGCTCTATCGCCGATTCTACCTGCCCCTGGGCGCCGCCCAACTGGTCATCGAGCGCGGCTCCTGGTTCGCCTCCCCGCCGCTGACGGCCCAGTTCGCCCTGCGCATGGACACGGTCTCCGGCGTCCTTTGCGGCATCGCCATCGCCTTGGGTTTCCTCGTCCAACTGATGCACCTCATCCGCAAGACCGACGCGCGCATCCGCGCTGCCCATAGCGGCCTGCTGGCGGCCACGTTGCTGCTGATCCTCGCCGACGACCTGATCGCCGTCGCCGCGGCGGTGATGGCCACCGGACCGCTGATCGCCATCGCGTCGCTGCGTCGCGGGATGGGGGCCGAGCGGCGCAATCAGTGGCTCGGCGTCATGATCCTGCACGCCCTGGGTAACGCGCTGCTGCTGTTGGGGATCTTCGCCATCTACGGTGCGCTGGGCGCGTTCGACTATTCGAGCATCGCCCGTCAGATCGCCGGGCGCCCCGCCTCCGACACGCAAGCCATGGTCGGAGCCGTCATGCTCATCGTCGGCATCACCGTGCGCAGCGGCGCCAACTGGACCGAGTCCTTCGCGCCTTTGGCGGGGGCGGCGTACGTAGGCTATCGCCTTTGGCCGCTGGCCGACCAGGTGCCGCTCAATGTCCGCTGGATCGTCGGAGCGCTGGCGGTGGCGTGGGCGCTGTTCAGCTTCACCGGTATCGTCAGCCGCGCCCTGGGCGTGGACGCCGAATCGGACGCGGCGCTGCGTTGGCATCTGTTCGTGGCGACGGCCCGGCGTCGATTGGCCGAATACGGTGGCTACTATGTGCGCCTCGTCGTCGCCACCGCCCAGGTCTCCCAAGAAGCGCTGGATCGGGCGCTGCACCGTCCCGTCGGCATGGCCGGCGTCTTTGTCGTCGGTGTGTTGGCGGCGCTGATGATCTATCGGCGGGTCGCGTGACCGGGGTGTCCCTGTTGGCCTTTGTCGTGGCGCCGTTCGGCATGGCGGTCGCGAATCTGCCCTTCGGCGCCGCCGACGATCGCCGTCTGCGCGTGGCGACCCGCGCCGGAATGCTGGTGCTGACCGCGCTGGTTTTGTATCTGTTCACGGTCTATTCCCCCGTGCGCGACCGGCCCGGCAGCCTCTGGCTCACGCACCCGTCCATCGAGCTGGTGTCGGACTGGATGTGGCGCCTGACCGTGCGCGCCAACGGCGTGGCGCTGTTTTTCCTGACCATCGCGACCGTGACGATCACCTCGTACCTGGCCCTGGACACGCAGCACGAACCCCGACGTCGGGCCCTGCTGCTGGGGGCGTACGGGTTCGCGTGCGTCGCGTTGCTGTCGTCGGACCTGTTGGGATTTCTCATCGGCCTGGACGGCGCGGGGGCGCTGTATCTGTTCGCGGCGGCGTCGGCATGGCAATCGGGCGACGGCGAGGTCAAGCCGGTCGTCGCCCTCGGGATGCACTTCGTCGCCAGCGTGCTTTTGTGGGCGGGGGCGTTATCGCTGTATTGGGCGTCGGGCGGCGTGGGTTTTGAGGAAGAGGTGCTTTTCAAATACCGCCTGGCCCAGGTGACGAACCCGTCGACGTGGGAGTTTTGGGCCATCGTCGTCGGCCTGGCGATTCGCGTGCCTTTCGCTCCCGCTCAGTTCTGGCTCACCGGCCTGCTCTGGCGCGGATCGCCGTCCATCGCGTCGCTGGCCCCGTTGTTCGGCGCGATGCCGGCGGCGTGGGGTTTGCTCAATTTCGTCTGGCCGATTTTTCCCGACGAGATGGCGATGTATTCCAAGGCGATCGGCTGGGCCGCCGCGTTGGGGCTGTTGGCGCTGGCGTTCACCGCGATGGTGCTGGTCGACCGGCGGCGGGCGATCTCGTACGCGGCGGCGGCGTGGCCGTTGGCGGCGATGGTGGGCCTGGTGGCGGGCACGCGTCCGGCGTTCGCGGGGGGCGTAATTCTACTGGGCGCCGGGTCGATGGTCTTCGCGATCATCTACTTCGTCTTCGCCTCCCTGCGCGCGCAAGGCGACCCGCCGATGTCTCTGGTCTTCCGCGCGATGCCGAGGGTGACGTCCTCCCTGGCGTTCGCGGCGCTGGCCTTCGCGGGGGTGCCGGGAACGGCGATTTTCGTCGCGTTGGTGCTCACGCTGGGCGGCGCGTTCTCCATGGACCCCTGGCTCGCGGGGGCGACGACAATCGGCCTGTCGGCGACGGCCCTGGCGTTGTTGTGGGTGCTGCGCCGCCCGAGCGTGCGGCGAGCCGCGGTCGCTGATGACGACGCCGAGGCGCCCCAAATCCGCCGCCTGATGTGGCGCGAGACGGCGCCCATCGCCGCGCTGCTGGTGCTGCTGTTGGCGATCGGCATCTGGCCCGGCTGGACGCTCGACCGCATCAACGCCCCCGTTGACCGACTCTGGGAAGAAACACGGCATCGCCACGATTTGCTCGAACGGGTGCGTCAGCCCCTGCGCGCGGTGGAGGATCCCTTCGACGCCGACAACGCCCATGACGGCCGGCGCGAGGAGGGCGGGCAATGACGACACGCCGCCTGATCATCACCATCGCCGCCGTGGCTGTCGTCGCGGTGCTGTACGCGCTGACGCTGTGGTGCGTCGGCGACCGAATCGCGACGCGGGATATTTGGGTGCCTCGGGTGTATGCGATCGCGATGGCCGGGCTGTTTGTCGCGGCGGCGATGCTGGTGGTGCTGCGCGGGCGGGAGGCGGTGCTGTGGGCGTCGGCGGTGGCGGTGGTGTCCCAGTCCATCGCGATTCTGGCCGTCATCTTACGCCAACCCGGCCACGCGTTGGCGGCGCAGCAGTTGTTCCTGGCCGTGCAGGGCGGGGCGTTCTTTGTCGCGATCTGGACGGTGGATCAACAGCCGCTGCCCGGCCGCGTGGACACGTGGATGAACGGGGCGCGGGTGCTGGCGTTGCTCATGATTGCCGCCGCTCCGCCGTTGCCGGGTTTCTTCGCGCGCGTCGACGTCTTCTCCGCCTTGATGCACGCCGACCTGCCGCGCCTGGCCGTCGCCGTCGCGATCGCGCAGGTGGCCGTGTTCATGCGCATGGTGGGGATGGCGCTGGAGCCGCGAGGGGGGCACGAAGTCATACGGGAAACTGCCGCGAATCCGCCAACAACGGCGTCATCCTGAGCGAAGCGAAGGATCTGGTCACGAACACGCCATTAGGCAAGCGTCGTTTCAAACAACGTACGAGGCGTGCCGGGGTGTACTAGACCCCTCACTACCATTCGGGGCTCTGATAGGGAAGGCGCCCTACATCTCCAACAGCTTCCAGATCACCTCTTTCATGATCTCCGTCGTGCCGCCGCCGATGGCCAGCAGACGCACATCCCGATAGAGACGTTCGACGCCGAATTCCGTCGCGTAGCCGTAGCCGCCGTGGATCTGGATCGCCTCGCGGCACACCTTTTCGGCGACCTCGGCCGCGAAGTTTTTGGCAAACGAGACTTCCTTGACCACGTACTCCCCGGCGTTGATGCGCGAGGCGACGTAGTAGTTGTACTGCTTCGCGATCTCGACCTGCATCGCCATGTCGACGAGCTTGTGCCGCGTGACCTGGAAAGCGCCGATGGGCCGGCCGAAGGCCTCGCGCTCCTTGGCGTAGGCATAAGCCTTGTCGTAGGCAAGCTGCGCGAAGGCATGGCCCATGACCGCCAGCATGAGGCGCTCGTTTTGGAAATTCTGCATGATGCCCACGAATCCCGCGCCTTCGCCGCCCAGCAGATTCGCGACCGGCACGCGGCAGTCCTCGAAGGTCAATTCGGCGGTGTCCGAGGCGTCCCAGCCCATCTTTTCGATCTTTTTCGACACGGAAAACCCGGGCGTGCCTTTTTCGATGACCAACAGGCTCACGCCGTCGTGGCCGTCGCCGCCGGTGCGCACCGCGGTGGTGACGATGTCGGCGCGGCAGCCGCTGGTGATGAAGGTCTTGGCGCCGTTGACGACGTAATGGTCGCCGTCACGGACCGCGCGGGTTTTGATGCTCGCCACGTCCGAGCCCGCGCCCGGTTCGGTGATGGCCAGCGACGCGATCTTCTCCCCGGCGAGCACCGGCGGGACGAAGCGCTGCTTTTGTTCCTCGGTCCCCAGGTTGAGGATCGGCGGCACGGCGATGCCGTGGGATCCCAGGCCCGCGATCAGGCCCATGCTGCCGCAGCGGCAGATTTCCTCGGTGAATCCGACCACGTGGAAAACATCGCCGTTCGTGCCGCCGTATTCCTCCGGATAGGCGATGCCCAGCAGGCCTGCGTCGGCGGCTTTTTTGTACAGCTCGCGGGGAAATTCCTGGGCGCGCTCCCATTCGTCGATGTAGGGCAGGATCTCCCGCTCGACGAATTTCCGCGTCGTATCGCGCAACATCTCGTGCGTGTCGGTGAAGAATTTGGCGACCATCACATCTCCGGCGAATGCATTGGCCCGCATGATGAAAGAAAGCGGCGTGCCGGGCAAGGAGGTCTTACGGATGTTCAGAGCCCCGACCGTCAGGGAGGGATCACGAATCGGCAGGCGCGATCGACCCTGCGTCCGTCAGAGCCGCGCACGGTAGGAGGCGGTCCAGAACGTTCGATGAGTCGAGACGCTCGACAACCCCTCCTTGATCCACTTCCGCCAAGGCTACGGCGGACAAGCTGGTCGGGGCTCTGAAAGGACGACGTTGTCTCGAACAACGTTTGAGTTTGACCCCTCATTACCGTTCGGGGCTCTGACGGAGAGGTCGCGACTGCGCGGCCGTAAAAAAATGGGCGCCCCTTGGGAGAGGGCGCCTTGAAAAATGTGACGCTGTTCGTGACGTCGTTTGAGCCCGGGAGCGCTCGCGCGTCCCCGAGGACTTGGGTTCGGATTTTAGTCGTCGACCTCGTGGAAATCGATGCGGCGGCCTTCGATGTCCAGGCGGGAGCGTTCTTCCTCGTCGGCGGCGAAGAACTTTTCGAAAAAGAACTTCTTGTCCGACTCGGTGATGTTTTCGATGCTCGCGGTGACGCGGCGCTCGCCGGACTTGCGGGGCGAGTAAACCCGCTTGATGCGCGTAACGAAGGGGACCACCCGGCGGCGGTAGAGGATCTGCTCGTCCTCTTCTTCCTCGTTTTCGCACGGGTTTTTGAAAGAGGCCTTGATGAGCACCACATCGCCGGCGGTCAGACCGTCGGGCGCCAGGAATTTGCAGGCGGCCTCTTCCATGAGTTCGAAACCGGTAACGGCGATATCCTGCGTCTGAATGTCCTTGAGATGACGGGTGTTGATCTTGCTGGCTCCCATAAATCCCCTCGGCGCATTGACCCGCGTTCGGCGGGTTGTGTCGTGTTGCTCTCGCTCGCCGGCCGTCACGCGCGACGAACGCGGAGCGAAATATGAGCAACTTGGGTGCCAACTTTTTCCGGCCTGGGTCGAATGTGGCCGATGTGGCGATTTTGGCGTGTTGGGTGCCGTTTAAGCGTTGAATTCCTTGAGTGTTTTTTTGCGACACTCTCGAAATCCGGTTTCGCCGGTGTCGGAACCACCCCGGCAAATGCTGTCGGAATCCCGGCGATCCACGGGGAAAGAATTGCTCGGCGTCAAAAAAGCGACAGTGAATCGTCCGAGAACCCGTCCGGATGTTGGCGGGCGGCTTGACATTCGGCGGAGCGGGGTGACGCTAGGAAAAGACCCGTCGGCGCGGGGCCGGGCGGGCGAATGGAGCGGATGTCCCATGAAATCCCGACTTTACATCGACGGCAACAATATCGTCCGCTCGAACCCTTCCCTGGCGCTGCTCGAACAGCGGGACGGGGCGGTCGCGGCGCGAGACGAGTTGTTGACGCTCGTGCGCCGCTGGGCGGATCGGCACGGTGATTGGGATGTGGAACTGGTCTTCGACGGCGGCCGGGACGGGGGCGGCGACGTGGAATTATTCGGGCCGGTGACGGTGCGTTTCGCGTGGGATCGTTCGGCCGACGAATTGATTCTCGACAGCGCGACGCACGCCGTGAGCCTGGGGGCGCCGGTGCGCATCGCGTCCAGTGACCGGGGCGTGCGGGTTCCCGGCGCGGCCTGGGTGGTGGCCGAGGATTTCTACGACGAACTCGCGCGCCGACCGAAGGCCGCCAAGCCCGTCGTCGCCGATCAACCGCCGGAGGCACGGGGCTTGGTCGCGCATCTGACGGCGGTGGGGCACATCCCGGCATCGGCGAAGGGGGACCGACGTGTCGTCGACGCGCTGGCGGCGGTGTGGGACTACTATGTCCACAGCGGCAAGGCGTCGGGGAAAGTCGCGAAACAACTGGAGGTGACGCTGCGGGAGGTCACGAAAGTCACGCCCGATCCGGACCCGGAAAAGCAGGTGCTGCGCGCCGTCAAAGCCTTTCTGGACAAGACGCCCTAACCGAAGCTTCCGTCAATCGCCGCCGTTTGCCGACGGACATTCCACCGCCGCGCATTCCTCGTACCCCGCCTTCCAGGCGTCCAGATAAGCCGGGGCGATCTTCTCGAAAAACGCGACGTCCTCGTCAAAATCGTCGTGGGCCTTCAGGGCGGCGGCACAGCCCATGCCCCGGAAATAGCTCGCCTCGTTCGGATCGCCGGGATTGCGATTGGCGCGGCGCATGCGGTCCAGATCGTGAATGCGTTCGGGGTTTTTCATCACGTCCGGCGTGGAGGGCGCGCTGGCAATCATGCGATTCGTGTGAGCCTTGTAGCCGATGTAAAACGGCACGGCGAAGCCCGTCGCGAATTCGCCGTCGGCGAGCAGATCCTGCCGCGTGTCGAGGAAACAATTCACGCGGTCCAGGTCGTCGCCCCAGACGACAAACAGATTGGCCTGCTGATATTTGAGCCCTTCGTAGCGATGGATCTTGCCCATCTCGCCGGGGTGGGCATAGACGGCCTCCGCCGCGAACCGCGCGCACAACAAGACGACGAGCAAACCCCGTGTCGCCACGCCGCTGACCAGCGCCTTGCGACTCGTCGCGCCGCGCAAGGGCAGCAAGCGCATCAAGTCGGCAAACAGCAACGCGACGCAAAAATACACGACCGGGAAGAACCACAGGACGTGCCTCGTGTCCACGTCGTCGACGTAGGTGAAGATGGAGAATCCGACGATCGTCACCGGAATCGTCAGTGGAAAAAACAGCGTCCAACGCCACCGTCCGAACTTCCCCACCGCCGCCGCGAACACCCAGACCAGCGCGACGAAGATGATCATATTCTGCCATCGGGGGACCATCATGTTGTTGTGCAGCAAATCGTAAATGCGATGCAGCCGCTCCGGCGTGGGCCACACCAGCAGGTCGCCGACGGTCAGCGAGGATTGGTTGTTGGCCAGCAGGCCCGGTTCGATCACGTTGCCGGCGTTGCGTTTGAGCCAGACGAAAAAGGGCGCGACTCCCGGAATGAATCCGGCGACAAGGAGCGTCGAATAAAGCCATCGGCGCTTGGCGATGGCGATCGTCACGAGTCCCGCCGACAGAGGCAGGACGAACATCACCACCGAATACGCGCACACCAGTCCGAAGGCCAGCCCCGCCAGGGCGAAGAGGTAGGCCTTTTCCTTTGTCCAGGCCACGGCCCACAACGCGACGGCGATCATCGAAAGGCTCGCCGCTTCCGGGTAGCCGCCGTAAGTGATCAGCGACCAGCGCAGCAACGGGTCGTGGGGGAAGATCAGCAGGATCGCCAGGATCGCGGCGAACAGGCCGCCGAATTCGTACGCGCCCAGGGCGACGATGGCCGCGAAGCCGATGAACGACACGACCATCGGGAAGACGCGCATCGCGACCGGCGTCGCCAGGCCCCATTCCCGAAGCTGTGCGATGATCCGCGCGGTGAGCACGCCGCCGGCGAAATGCGTCGTTTCCTGTCCGGCATCGCCGCGCAGGGTCAGGCCCTCGGCCATGAAGTGATATTGATACTCCTCGATGCACACCCAGTGGATGTGCTCCGGCCCGGACGAGACGATCATCCATCGGAAAATCAGAAACGCGACGCACGCCGCCGCCGCCACCGGCCATCCGTAAGGCGTGGACGACCGCGCGTTTTCCAAACGGCGCTGAAAACCGACGAGCATCCGCGCATCTTATTCCGGCGACCTGCGAGGGGGAAGGCGAGGGCGTGTGATTTTTTTCTTGTCCCAATGTGTCGGCGGAGTTAGCGTGGACGAGTCAACAATTCGTGAGATCAAACTAGCCTCGAGCGATGGGACATATCCCGTCTCGGGGGCGCGCGATTGAGGTCGCCGTGGGCGCTGAATCATCGAATGCATGGGGAACAAATCGTTGGATTCCCGCGCTCACTTTGGTCGCCTTGGTGAGTCTTCTTTTCATCGGATTGCTCAAGCCGCAGTTTCTGTCGGAAACAATGGGTTATATGATTGTCGGCGCCATCGGGGTACATGGGTGGCGCTATCGTTTGGTGTCGCCTGTTGTCCTGTCACTGCTGCTGGCGTTGCTGGCTTCCATGGCGGGCTTTCCTCCGGTTCGTGATACCTATGTCTTTTTTATTGTGACAGCAATTCTGGGTGTCATCGCCTTGGCCTTCCGTCGCGGCGCACTTGCGATCGTCCTCCTGGTCATCGCGTCGATCACGTTTACGTTGTTGACGATGTACGGCGGAGAGGCTTTTCGAAAGCTCATGCCGGGGCGCTTGCCCATTCCCGCCGAATTTTGGATGGCCCTATTCATCGGAGGCTTGGGCATCGTTTTAGGAAATGCCGGCGTGCGGGCTCGTATGCGTTGGTTACTGGTCGTGCTCATCTTTGCCTCCCCGATGCTCATGATTCTGCCGGAATTCGGGTTTATTTTTCTCCTCGCGATTGCGTTGATCGGGCACTTCGCGGTGCCGTACCGACGCCTGACCACCCGGCGGGAATATCTCTCCGCTAATGCCTGGGCGGCTACCCTGGCCGGAATGATTTATTTCGGCACGGGCAGCTTCTACATGACCATACGGAGCGACGTGCCGTATCCAATGGCCGGGTCGGATCCGATCGGGCATTTGCTGCTCGGCATTTCGATCGGGGGATTGTTCGGTGCTCTGGGCTGGCTGGTTTTTCGACCGGACCTTGCGAATGCCGATTCGGCCGAACAAGCCGCGGTTTCGGAAAACGTCGAAACGAAGCAACGCGCCGTTCGTTTTCCCGCGATCCGCCGCCCGTCCGGACGCGCCGTTTGGATCGCGGTCCTCCTGATATTTTCACTTTGGATACTCGGGGCGGGTGCGTTCATCGCTTGTGAACCCTTGCGGCGCAGTACATTGGTCGTCGCCGACGACAACGCAAATCAGTTCCGCAGCGATATGGAGAAAATCGATTTAAATGTTCTGGACGGCTCGGAACTCGTCTTGACGTGGCGGGAAGACAGCACCAGCGGCGGTACGGACCAACTGCATATGCGCTCCTATCGCACCGACGTAAGACAATTCGGATCGATTGTCCGGCTGAATCAGGCAACGGATATCTTCATGGGCGGGCCGCGTCTCGCCGTGGTCGAAGGCGATCGCCGAATGTTGATTTGGGCCGACACGAAATACGTTGCGGATCGCCGACGTGACACAAAAATTTTCGGCAGAAATTTTGACCCGACCGGAGACCCCCAAGGTGACGAATTCCTCATCTTGAAGATCGGCCACAGCGGCAATGACGTCGACGTGGCTCGGGGGAAGGACGGCCGATTCGCCGTAATGTGGCAGGACTTCGACCGATATCCGACGATGGGAATTTTTACTCCGTTCGGCGAAACTATCGGCGAGCCGTTTCCCGTCAACACCACCCCTGTTCCGAATCTCACCTCCCAGGACGTTGCTGACAACGGCGAGAATATCGTCGCGGTCTGGGAGCGTCGGAAGGATAAACTCGCTGACTCCACCCTTCTGGCGCGAGTTTTTTCGTTCGACGGGACGGCAATATCCGAGGAAATCGACGTTACCTCGGTGGGAGGAAGCGCACGATTCGTTCCCTTCGATGTGTCGATGAACGCAAGCGGTGAGTTCGTCGTTGTCTGGTCCGAGCTGAACGATCGAACCTTGCGGTACGGCGCGAGAAAATTCGACGCCGCCGGTCGACCGACAACCGGCGAACTGGAACTGGGATCCTATTCGACGTCCTTCCTTCCCCGTGGCGAGGTTCGAGCGCTTCTGCGTCGGGACGGTGGCTTTGGCGTGGTCTACCAAGCGCAAACAGGCGTGTGGGGTTGGTTGGCGCGTCATCGATTGCCGTCACCCGGCGGGAAAATCCACCTGAAGATGTACGCCGGTCCGGGAGCCGAACCCTGGGATCGGACTTTGGATTCATCGGCCTTTGCCGTTCGGCGCGGGATGGAGGTGGCGTTGGAACCCGGCGACCGGGTGACGGTGATATGGAAGGAGACCGTTTATTTGCCCTTCATCGGTCATATCCAATTAAGGGCCGAGTCGTTCAACGCCGACGGATCGCGGGCGCGTTTTTAGGCTTCTGGGACGACGGCGGTCACCCGTTGTCGCGCTGCACCGGCCGGAAGGGGTTGAGCCATCCGGCGAAGGCGGGGGCGGAGCGGGTCTGGATCCACAGGTCGCCCTTGCCGGTGTAGCGGCACACGAGCCCCTCGCCGGACAGGAACGTCGCCTTGAAGCCGCCGGCCGTCTCCACGTTGTAATTGATGGACTCGTCGAAGGCGACGATGTGCGTCGTATCGACGATGTACTGCCCGTCGATCGGGATTTTCTTCAACCCGCCGTAGCTGTTGAAAAAGACCTTCCCTTGGCCCGAGAGCTTGATGAAAAACAACCCCTCGCCGGAAAAGAACGATTTGAACCCGCCGAATTTCGTGTCGATCCGCACATCCCCCACGTGCGCCAGATAGGAGCCCGACTGCATCAGGATCGCGCGGCCGTTCAGGTCGATCGCCTCCACGTCTCCCGGCGACGGCGGGGCAAGGGTGATCGTGCCGGCGGTGCCTTCGGGGCGATAGGTGTTGGTGAAAAACGACTCGCCCGTCACCATGCGCTTCAGGCCGCCGAGCAGACCGCCCTTGGCCTTGGTCTCGACCTTCATATTCGGGCTCATCGCCACCATGGAGCCCGCCTCGGTGGTCACGGCCTCGCCCGCGTCCAGCTCCAATTCCACGACGGCGTAATCGGGACGTCCGCTGAGTTTGTAGTGCATCGTGTCGCCTCCTTATAGTTCCCTATTGCCGTCGCGGCGGCAGTTTGCGCCCGATGTAACGGCCGAATTCGCCGGAGTTGTGCGTTTGCATGTAAAGGCGGCCGCGACCGGAGAACTCGGTGACGAGCCCTTCGCCGGAGAGGATGGTGGACTTCCACCCGCCGACTTTTTTCACCTTGTAATCCAGTGTGTCTTCGAATGCCGCGATGTGGCCGGTGTCGCAGATGAAGGCGCCGTCCACGTCGATGTGGAAGATGCCGCCGAAGGCGTTGATGATCAGGTCCCCGGCGCCCGAGCACTTGATCCAGAAGACGGACTCGCCGGAGAAGAAGCCCTTGAGGCCGGAGAACTGGGTGTCCGTCGTGATGCCGCCCGAGGCCGCCAGATAGCTGCTGCTCTGCACGATCACGTTCACGGAGCCGTCCATGGGGATGTGTTCCACGTCGCCGACCAGCACCGGCGCGAGGATCACGTGCCCTTCGCCGTTGGCGGTGAACTTGTTCATAAAAAAGCTCTCGCCGGTGAGCATGCGCTTGAGGCCCTTGACCAGCGCGCCCATGCCGCCGCTGCCCGGAGCCGCGAAGGTGCTGGTGGACACGGTGACGTTGTCGCTCATGGAGACCATGGCGCCGCCTTCGGAGACGATGGATTCCCCACCCGCCAGATGCACTTGGGCCATGGCGTAGGCGGGGCGATTTTGGATTTCGATGCGCATCGCGTCCTCCTATCGCACCGGCAGAAACGGCGTGATCCAGCCGAGCAGGGCGCCGAGTGTCCGCGTTTGGATGTAAAGTTTGCCCCGGCCCTTGAAGCGCGCGACCAGGCCCTCGCCGGACAGCAGCGTGGACTTGAGGCCGCCGACCTTGCCGATCTTGAACTTCAGCGTGTCCTCGAAGGCGACGATGTGCCCCGTGTCCACCACGTACTCGCCGTCCACGTCGACCTCGAGGATTTCGCCGTAGCTGTTGTAAAAAAGATCGCCTTCGCCCTTGAGCTTGAGCAGGAACAGGCCCTCGCCCGAGACCATCGCCTTGACGCCGCCGTAGGCCGTCTTCATGGAGATCGACGGATCGCACGCGAGGAAGGACGAGCCCTGCATCATCAGGGCTTTGTCGCGGGTGAGAGGGTAATGGCGGATCTGGCCGGGCATGGTGGGCGAGCAGATCAGGCGTCCGGGGCCGCCCTCGGCGGTGTAGGTGTTTTGAAACGCGCTCTCGCCGCCCAGCAGCCTGCGGAAGATGGCCTTGAACAGGCCGCCGTAGGCCTTCGTCTTGATCTGAAGGTTCGGCGACATCCCCACCATGCACCCCGCCTCGGTGCGGATCTTCTCCCCCGCCTCCAGGTCGAGAAAGAGCGACGCGAACGATGGCCCGTGCTTGATCTCATGCCTCATGGACGCACTCCGATGTCGTGATGAAACGCGGTCGATCCATGGGTAACACGGCGGGGTTTCTTCGTCGAGGCGTGCTTATTGAAACAGAGCCCCGACCGTAAGGGAGGGGTTGTCGAGCATTTCGAATGATCAAACGCTTTGGACCGCTTGCTACCCGCCTTCGCCAAGGCTATGGCGAGGCAAGCGGCTCGGACATCGGACACGACGCGATACTGACTCGGCCTACTGCCCCATCGCCAACGAAAACACGATGCCCGCGATCATGATGACGAGCATCGCGGCGATGGCGACGATCAGGCGCAGGCGCGCGACGTTGGCGAAGAATTGGTCGCGGGGCAGAAGTTCGCGCTCGCTGGGCGTGACCGGTTGCGTGGGCCCGTCGATGCGTTCGGCGCGGTCGGCGATGTCGTCGAGGAACGTGAAAAGTCGGTTCATGTGGTCGGTGTTCAGTTGGCCGTAGCTGCCCAGGTGCGCGGTGTAGGTGATGGAATTGGGCAGGACCAGCACCGCGCGCTTGTCGGATTTGTCCTCCGAGGCGACCAGATCGCGAAATCCTGACGTGACACGCGCGTCGTCGATCAGGCGTCGCCCCCAGGCAATATCCCGCGCCGTGCCGTGCAGGCCGTGCATACCCGGATCGAAGGGCGTCATCTCGTCCAGGGGTAGGCGGCCGATGATGTCGATCGGCGTGCGGTCCGCCGTGCCCAGGCACAGGTGTGTGCCGGTGCCGACCTCGGTGACGAGTTCGACGCGCGCCGGGGTGCCGGGGGAATTCTTCGAACCCGACCGCCGGGGATGCAGATAAAGATCCATCTGCCGCTCGCTGCCGTAGCCGCGAAAATGGCGAATGCCCGCCTTGGCCTCCACGGGCATGAACCCGGCGCCGTGCAGGTATTGCTCGAACGCCTTGAGCGCGGCCGTTTCCTTGCCCATCTTGGCCGCGGTGTCCACCAGGATTTTGAAGACCAGCAGGAGGAAGCCCATCAGGATCAGCATGACCGAGATGGGATGGGACTCGGCGGACTCGCGGAAGTCGGTCGCAAACCCGGCGGCGATGTACCCGAGCGCCGCCAGGCCGATCACCAGCGCGACCAGCGTCATCATGATGTTCTTCGCGGTGGGATCCTGCTTGCCGGACATGGGGGTATGGTACGGATTTGAACGAGGATGACCAGGGTTGGTTCGCCCGTCGCCAATCGTTGTCATCCCGAATGAAATGAGGGACCTCTCGTGCGTTGTGAATTGACGGCCCGGAAAGATCGGGACTCCGAACGACTTTTCGTGACCGCGCCGCCCTTGGCCGTACCGCCCTTGGTGTTTAGGCTAGCGCCCATGGACCTCCAGGAGCGCCACACCCCGCCGGACCCGGACACTAAGCGCCACGCGTGGTTGCCGCTGGTGTTCATCGGCGCGTTCGTCGCGGTGATCGGGCTGATCGTCTTCGTCATGGCCACCGCCGAGCCGGTCACGCCCACCATGAACGCGACGCAGGCCGACTCCTACGCCAAGTTGCTCGACCACGGCGAACTGACCGAAAACGCCCTCATCGCCTCGTCCCGGGACGTGGACACCCTCGACGCCGGACGGGCGATCTTTCGTCGCCAGTGCCTGAGTTGCCACGGTATGCAGGGCGAGGGCGGCAGCGGGCCCAACCTGACCGACGATACCTACATCCACGGCCCCGACATCAAGACCATCCACCGGGTCATCCGCGACGGCGTCCCGCGCACGGAGATGACCGGATTTCAAACCCGGTTGACGGCGCTGGAACTGGCTCGGGTCGCCGCCTACGTCGGTTCCCTGCGCGGCGCCAAGGCCGAGGGCGGCAAGGCGCCCGAAGGCACGATCCACACGCCCGCCGGGGGTCTGTTCAACGAAAAACGCGCTTACGGCAACGCCGCCCGGACCCGTCAGGGCGACGCGGTGCGCATTCCCACCCACGGACCGAAATAAACGCGTTTTGTCGGGGAGATAGCGTCTTTGTGAGGCCCACCGCCACGGGGCACAAAGCGGTTGACGGTATCCCGGCGCGCGACCTACGATAAGGCCCATCTTCGGAGGACTCGTTGGACGTCATCGCTCAAGGTTCAGATCCGACCTTTTTCCATCGCTTTGCCAAGCATGCGCGGTATATCTACCAAAAGCCTCATGTGATGCGCCGAGCGGCGGAAAATTACGCCCGGATGATCCTGATGGGCCAAAAGCGCCTGTCCCGCGTCGAGTTCGCCTTGAATTTCGAATGCTTCGCCAAGTGCGAGCACTGCTCCATCCAGCACCTGGAGACCAAGGCGCCCAAGCATCGCCCGCCCATGGATCTGGATCAGATCAAGGACGCGGTCCGGCAATTTCGCGAATTGGGCACGCTGAACATCAACCTCACCGGCGGTGAGGTGCTGCTGCTGCCCTACGTGGGCGAGGTCGTGGAAGCCGCGGACCCCAGGAGCACCGTCGTTACCCTGGCGACCAACGGCGTGCCCGTCACCAAAAAGAAAGCCAAGGAGATCGCCGACTGGGGCATCTCCATCGTTACGATGAGCATTGACTCGTCCACCCCCGATTTCCATGACGCCAACCGCAAGGTCAAAGGCTGTTGGGAGCGCATGATCGACGCGATCGAGCTTTTACGCGACGAGGGCGTGGAGGTCTACCTGAACACGGTGCTCACCCGCGAGAACATGGACGACGGCGACATCTTCCGCATGATCGAGCTGGCCGTGCGCAAAAAGGTGATGCTCACCGTCAACCCGCCCATGGAGGTCGGCGGCTGGGAAGGCGACGACCTGGGCGCCAACGCCGAGATGTCCACCTTCTTCCGCAAGCTCATGAAGTATCCCAATGTGCGTTGGGAGGGTTCGACAAATTACTTCAAGGAAGGATGCATGGCGGGCATCGAGAAATTGTACATCAGCCACTTCGGCGATGTGATGCCCTGCAACTTCACCCATCTGTCCTTCGGCAATATGCAGGACAAGCCCTTAAGCGTGATCTGGCACGACATGATCACCAACCCCAAGAGCCCCTTCAACCGCATTCACGATCACTGCCTGATCGCGGAGGACCCGGAGTTCATGCGGGTATTCATGGAACCGGTCTTCCAAAGCGACGTCCACCCCCTGCCCATCGAGGACCACCCCGCGTTTCAATAACGCGAGGTCGTCGAGTCTTCATGCGCGTTTGTCTGATCAATCCGACCGAGGAAAGAATTCTCCAGGCCAATCTGCCCAAGGAGATCGAGGGCGTCCGGGGCAAGAACCAGCCCATCGGCCTGATGTACATCGCGGCGGCGGCGCGTCAGGTGCCGGGCGTGGACGTGCGCATCATCGATGCCCATGCCGCCGACATGACCATGCCCATGCTGGCCAAGGCGGTGGCGGACTACCAGCCGGACGTGATCGGCTTGACGTGCATCACGTTTAACATGCCCGACGTCATGGACTGCGTCGCGGCGGCTCGCCAAGGCGCGCCCAAGGCGAAGATCTACCTGGGCGGGATGCAGCCCTACCTCTATCCCGAAGAGACGATCGCGCTGTCGCAGATCGACGGCCTGTTCCTGGGCGAGGCGGAATATTCGTTTCCCGCGTTCCTCAAGGACTACGAGGATTGGGACGCGCTTTTGTCCATGCCGGGTCTGATGATCAAGCGCGAGGATGGGTCGATTTTCAACACCGGCCTGGCGCCGATGGTGCAGGAATTGGACGTGCTGCCCATGCCGGCCTTCGACCTGCTCACCCCCGAGCCCTATTGCTCGGTCATCACCGACGACTCGCCGACCGTCAACATGCTCACCAGCCGGGGCTGTCCCTTCCAATGCAAGTTTTGCAGCCATTCGATCACCGGTAAGGGCTATCGTTTCCACAGCCCGGAGCGGGTGGTCGAGGAGATGATCGTCGCCAAGAACCTGGGCTATCGCAGCGTGCTGTTTTACGACGAAGTGTTCACGGTGCGTCGGCAGCGGGTGTTCGACCTTTGCGATCAGATCAACGCGGCGGGCCTGGGCATGAGCTGGCTGGCGCGGGGGACCATCAACACCGTCGACGACGAGATGATGGAGGCGATGAAAAACGCCGGGTGCGAGACGGTGACGTTCGGCGTGGAGTCGGGCTCGGAACGCATCCTCAAGCGCATGAATCGCCCGGTGAAGGATCGGCCGAAGATCAAGCAGATGTTCCGCTCGGCCCAGAAGATGGGCCTGAAGACGCTGGCCTACATGATGGTCGGCAACCCGGACGAAACGGTCGAGGATGTGGAAGAGAGCCTGGCGCTGCTCAAGGAACTGGACCCGGATCACGTGCATGTGAGCGTTTTCGTGGCCTATCCGGCGACCGAGTTTTATGAAGAGGGCGTCAAGCGCGGCCTCTACGGCGGCGACATCTGGCGGGAATATTCGGCCAATCCGTTCATGCCCTTCGAGGTGCCGACCTGGCCCGAGGCGCCGCCGACCGACGTGCTCTTCGGCCTGACGCGAAAGATCTATCGCCGCTTCTACTTCCGGCCCAAGAAGATCTGGCAGCACCTGCGCAGCATCACCACGTGGCAGGGCGTCAAACGGCGCCTGTCCTACCTGCCGGCGCTGCTGCCGTCCTGGATCACGTCCCTGCGCGTGGGCCAACCGGCCAAGGCTTCTTAACCGTTCCCATCCTTCAGAGCCCCGAACGGTAGTGAGGGGTCAAACTCGAATGTTGTAAGAGACGAGTTCGCCATTTCAGAGCCGCGACCTTCCAATAAATCCCACGTTAAATCGCAAAGCGCGTCATTCTGAACATCGTGAAGAATCTTGTTCCGACCCGGTCATTCGACAACGTCGACAGGATACCGGGACGAACCCGGATCCTTCAGAGCCCCAAGCGTTAGCGCGGGGTCGTCGAGCCGTGCGAATCAGCGGGCGCCTTGGACCGCTTGCTGACGCGCGCGGCTCTGTCATCCGTCATCGCCGTCAACAGCGTCTTGTACCGGCACGGACCAACCCGCTCCCTACAGGTCGCGGCTCTGAAAGGTCGCGGCTCTGAAAGGTCGCGAATGTTCCTGAATAACGGGCAAGCAATCCCTTTCACTTCTTCAATTCGCTACGCTTGCGCGGCTGCTGCTCCGGCGGGCCCTGGCTGTAATCGCCGAAGGGGCCGTCGCGGCGGATCACCGCCTCCTTGACGCCTTCGGTCATCGCGACGCGCACGAATTCCCGGCCCTCGCGGGTGTTGCGCATGGCGCCGTCCAGAATCGGCCCCAGGGTCTGCGTGCTTTGCAGGCCCATATTGTCGTAGGCCTGATTGACGATCAGCTTCATCGAGACCAACTGCGTCAGGGGGATTTTCGCAAGCTTTTGCGCCAGGTTTTCGACGTAGTCGTCCAGTTCCTCCAGCGGCACGGCAAAGTTGATCAGTTCGATGCGCGCCGCCTCCGCCCCGCTGATCCATTCGCCGGTCAGGGCGTAATATTTCGCCTTCGCCAGACCCAGGCGATACACCCACATGCCCGACAGATGGCATCCCCAAACGCGGGAGTAGGGCGTGCCGAAGCGGGCGTCTTCCGAGGCGACGATCAGATCCGCGCACAGCGCCATTTCCGATCCCCCGCCCACGCAGTAACCATGCACCTTCGCGATCGTCGGCTTGAGCCCGCGCCACAGGCCCATGAAGGAGTGGAGATAGCTCGTGTACTGATTCGTGACGCTGTGGTGGTCGACGCCGGGGTCGTAGCCGTCCTCGGTCAGACCCGGGAAGTGCTCCAACCCGCCGGAAAAATCGAACCCGCCGCAGAAGCTGTCCCCCGCGCCCTCCAGAATGATGATCTTCACCTCGTCGTCCCGATTGGCGCGCTTGAGCAGGTCGTCGAGTTCGTCGAGCATCTCCAGACGCAGGGTGTTGTACTTCTCCGGGCGATTGAGCGTGATGGTCGCGATCGGACCGCGTTTGGCGTATTTGACCATTTCTTCAGGCATCGATGTCTCCCTTTTTCGGGTGCCACACTCTTAGGCCGCTGTCAGGCGGACAAGGGTGTGATTTGACGGCAAATGTCACACCTTCTCTCGGACGATGTCCTCGCGAAAGTGTGGCACCCACACCGGCGAATCAACTTGTGCCCTTACGTTTGAGCACGACAAAATACGTCGATTCGCACTCGTCCGCCTCGGTGTAGTTCTCGTCCACGTATTCCTTCAATTCTTCGAACAACGGCGCGTGTTCCGCGATATGCACCCACACCTCCTCGGGCGGCTCGTCGGGGGGCGGCGGGGGCGGCGGCAGGTCGAAGGTGACGATGTAGCGCGGCTTGTGTTCCTCCAGGTCGCGGATCAAACGCTCCCGCTCGCGCAACACACGCCGGTCCTCGCTGACGTGCCAGCGCCCCGAGCCGCGCGGCAGGTCGGTCGCCACGTCGAAATACATGAAATGCCGCGTCGGCGCGTTGAGGCCCGAATAAAAATAGATTTGCGGGATGTAGTCCCACACGTAGATCGTGTCATCCGCGGACGCGTGTTCGCGCAGGCACTCGCCCAGGTGCTTGGCCCGGTCGGAGAAGGCCGAGTATCGGGGCACGGGCGTGTTGCGCCAGAAGAAGTCCGATTCCTCGGTCCATTCCACTTGGCCGATGTCGCCGCGCATCTCCTTGGCCTTGGCGGCCAGCTCGAATTCGACGCGGATGTCGTTGCCGGCCGTGGGAAAGATGACGGCAAACGCCGCCAATTTCAGCGCCCAATGCACCTGAGGCAGCGCGAAGACCCGCCCGACCCATCGCCCGGCCATGACCGCCAGCGCGGGGATGAGCAGCATGTAATAGTGATCGAAAAATTTGGTGCCCGCGAAGACCGCCAGGAAGCTGGCGAAGATGTAGGCCCGCAGCAGGACTTTGCCTTCGGCGGGTGGCGGGGCGTCGTCGCCCTTGGGCGTGGGCAGGGGGATGATGCCCAGCAGCGCCACGCCCCAGAGGGTGCGGGTATTTTGCAGGAAGGGCAGGAGGCTGTCCTTGAACTGGATGTTGAGGAAACCCCAGCCCTCCGTGGACGCGTAGCCCACGTAGTTGGACGGGTTGAGGTTGTCGATCATCGCCGCCAGGCCGCCGTGGGCCGCGAAGAAGGCCATGACGGGAATCGTCGCGCCGATGCCCCCGGCGACGTAAAACGCCACGGCCTTGGGCACCGAGTAGACCTTGCGGTTGCGCGGCGCGTTCATGGACTCTTCGATGATCGCCAGGCCGAACATGATGACGTGCATCGCGGCTTGCTGCTTGAACATGACCGCCGTGGACGCCAGTACCCCGGCCCCGATCAGCATCCACGCCCGCTGTACCTTGGCCGAATAGGCGATCTGCAAAAGGAGAAACAGGCAGATCGTCGGGAGCAGCGTCCACGTCTCGAAGTTGGCGCACAGGCCGTTGCCCATGGAGACGACGGAGTAGGTCGTGTAGAAAAACGCCGTCGCCGTCGCCCCGGCCAGGTTGGTCAGCCGCCATCCCACGGCAAAAATCGCCAGCATGCACAGCACGTGGTAGGCGATCGTAAATCCGCTGACGACGGCCATCGTCTTGCCGAAATACGTGAACAGAAAGTGGAACAGGAAATACGTCCCCGGCGGCTTGGTCTCCACGGCGTTGGCGTAGATGGAGCCGGGCTGGGTGAGGAATTGGGAGCTGTAGGCCGCGCCGCCCACGTCCGGATCGCAGATGACATCCGTCGTCAGCGGCAGACGTAGGAAGACCGTCAGGCGAAAAAGGACGAAGACGACCGTCGCCGCGACGGCGTACACGGCCACCCGTTTCCAGGGAATCTGAGCGAAATTAATGGGCCACAATTCGTTAAGATATACTGAACAGGCGTAGGAAGATAGCCTTCTCCGGCATCAATCCGAACCAACGTTTCGCCATGCGCCAGCGGGCCACCGGTCGGTAGATCTTCGCCAGCGCCCGGATGACGGGATGGGTGTCGTAGACCTCGAGTTTGCGGTCGATGAAGATCGACAGGAAATACACCGACTGGCGCAGGTTGCGCTCGGTGGACGTCAACCAGGGCGTCGTATTATTCCCCGAATGCAGTCCCTTCCAATCCTCGATGCGCTTGGGCGGCGCGAAGCCGCGCTTTTCCGCCTCGGCGAACAGGTCGGTGCCGGGGTAGGGGGCGTAGATATAGAACGGCGAAACCAGGGTGTCCGGGTTCTCCTTGATGATCCGCATGCCCAGGTCGATGGTCATGGACAGATCCTCGGGCCGCTCGTAGGGCGTGCCGGTCATGAAGTTGAACCAGGCGGTGATGCCCGCGTCCTTGCAGTTCTTGTTGATGTTCAGGATCTTCTCGGACGAGGTGATCTTCAGGACCTTTTTGAGCAGCTCCTGGGAGCCCGACTCGGCGCCCATGTCGAGCCGCTCGCAACCGGCCGCCCGCAGCTTCTTGAAATCTTCGGGCTTCATCGCACCGATGACGCCGATGTGCGCCCCCTGGACCTGCCAGCTAAAAGGCGAGCCCCGGTCGATCAGGCCGTCAAGGATTTCGTGCGTCCGGGACCGATTGCCGAAGAAATTGTCGTCCACGATGGACAGATGCTTCACCTCGGGGAAGCGATCGCGCAGGGAATCGAGCATCCCCAGGACCTTTTGGGAAGTCTGCCCCCGCCAATGCCGCTTGTGGTACGAGTTGTTGTAGCAATAAGTGCAGGCCGACTGGCAGCCCCGGCTGGTTTCCAGATAGACCGACGGGCGGCCCTTGACAAGAAACCACGGATTGCGCCGCAGCAGTTCGAAGGGAATGTCGGGGAACTCGTTCATGTCCATGAACGGACGTGTCGGGTTGTGGCGGATCTTACCGTCCTTGCGCAGGCTGATGCCCTCGACGTCGTCCACGCTTCGGCCGTCGGCCAGGCGATCCATGATGATTTCGAAGGTTCGCTCCCCCTCGAAACGCACCACATAGTCCACGCTCTCTTCCTCAAGCACCTGGTCGGGGAAGAGGGTGCCGTGGATGCCGCCCCAGATGACGGGCAGGTCGGGCTTCTTGGCCTTGACGTGGCGGGTGATCTCGATGGACGAAAAGATCTGGTCGCCGGTGATGCTGGTGGTGCCGATGGCCGTGGCGCCGTCGTCGATGAACCGGTCCAGCGTCGCGCGCCAATCCTTATCCTGACGCACATCCACGATATGCACGTCGTGCTTCTTGGCGACAAACCGCGCCGCGCACAAAAGCTGGATCGGCGGCGTGGGCAACGCCTTGCCCGCGTCGAAGATATTCGTCTGCGGCTGAACCAGTACGACAAGTCCCATGGGCCCGTATCTTAGGCGGCGGACACGTCCAGGCCAAGGCCGGGCGACGTTCGCGGGCGACAACGGTGGGATTCCTGACGAAATCGTGCCCTCGTCGGCACGGACTGACGGATGCCGGGGGCATCCTGCAAGCCGGCGCGGCGCCGAAAATGCCTTGGTGGAAGTCGCTTCGCTCCGACTTTCAATAATCGTTGTCATCCCGAACGACTTGTCCGCCGCAGCCTTGGCGGAGGCGGAAGTGAGGGACCGCTCGCGCGTTGTTCGTCGGCGATGGCATCCATTTGCCCAAACAGAGCCCCAAGCGTCAGCGCGGGGTCGTCAAGCCTTTTGACCCGCCGATGTCGAACAATCTAAGAGCCTTGTTCGCGAACCGCTACGACAACCCCTCCCTGGTCCTCCTTCGCCAAGACTACGGCGTACAAGCAGGTCGGGGCTGCGTTCAGTCGGGGATAAATCGAATTGCGCCTCATCCGAGCATTCTTGACAGCATCCGACCCCAATGCTCCCATGCCTCCCATGGCGGGTGGGACGCAATGGCCCGGCGGGCCTCCTTTAGTAGGCTACGTGCTGGCGGCCGTGGGCGGATTTTTTTTCGCGGCGCTGATTTTCGGGGCGTTCGGCGGCAATCCCTTTCGCTTGCCGCCCTCGGGAGACGGTTCGCTGACCCTCTATGCCCCCAACCGAATGCCTTTGCCCACCACGCAAGACGAAATCGAACAGACCGAACGCTGCGCCGTCGCCTGCGACCACGTGGTCGAGTGCGGGATGGTGCCTTCGATGGACCTGTGCCTGCCCTGGTGCCTGGACGACTGGTCGAAATCCGAGGCCGAATGCGCCGCCGAAACCCCCTGCGACCTGATCGAGACGGTCTGTTTCGGCGAGACGGACGAGCAGGTCTGCGAGCGTGTCTGCGAACACACCGAGGACTGCGTTTGGCGGGTGGGCATGGACGAGGAGGCCTGCCGGGAGGAATGTGTCCAGCGTTGGAGCGTCGAGCAGCGGGAATGCCTGCTGTCGGCGGACTGCATCGACGGGTATCAGGAATGTCTGGCGTTTCAGGACGACGTGCCCTGCGCCAATGTCTGCCAAAAGCTGACGGCGTGCGAATGGATCGGCGAGGACGAGGCGGATCTGTGCGCCGCCATGTGCGAGGACGAACTCGACCCGCGCCAACGGGACTGCATCATGGCCCAGGAATGCGACGAGACCGAGGCGGTATGCCTGGCGGGATTGCTGCCCGAGCCCATGTGCGCCGACGCGTGCGAAACGGCGGCCCTTTGCGACATGCTGACCGTTCCGGCGATCGACTGCCCCACCGTCTGCGAGACTGAGTGGGACGAGGAACTGGCCGTGTGCCTGGCCAATGTGTCCGACTGCGACGGCGCGGCCCAGTGCCTGTCTCTGGAACGGGTGCAGTGCGCCGAGTTGTGCGTGCGGGTGGTGGAGTGCGGCTATGTGCCGCTGGAGGAATACGCCGGGTGCGAGGCCGGATGCCCGACGGATTTCACCGTGGATGAGCGGGAATGCATGCTGGCCGCCGATTGCGAGGGCATGGACGCGTGCCTGATCGCCGAGGACGAGGTGAGTTCGGCCGAGCGACGGCAGGAATGCCGGGTGGCGTGTTCGCGTCTGGCGGCCTGCGGCGAAGTGACCACGGCGGAATTGATCGACTGTGTGGACGAGTGTGAGGAGGCGTGGACGACGGTGCGGGTGAACTGCGTCAACGAGGCGGGCTCCTGCGACGCGATCGTGGAGACGTGCATGGGCGAGGCCCCGACGCCGGAGACGGCCCCGTGACCGAAGAAATCCCGATTCCCGCCGCCGCCGACCGTTTCGGGCGCAATCCGGCCGCCCATTTGACGGCCCTGGGGATGATCGTCGCGTTTTGCGTCGTGAATCTGTGGCTTTGCCATCGCAAGTACCTCACCTTGGACGTCACGCATTTCGACCTTCTGCATGTATTGCAGTTTTACGGCTACGTGCGCGAAGGCGGCTTCAGCAACCTCATCAACCACGAGCCTTATCTGTTCTTCGCGGTCATCCAGGAGCCGAGCCACCTGCTGGGCATCCTGACCTTCGTGCTCTGGCGCGGCCCCTACGGCCTTTTCGCGTTGCAGACGCTCTATTTCGGCGTCGGTTTCTACCTGGTCTATCGCATTCTCGTGTTCGGGATCGGGCGGCCGTGGGTGGCGCTGGCGCCGCTGGCGGGGCTATTGGCCAACCCCTATCTCTGGTGCTTCGCCAGCCTGGGATTTCGGCCGAATCTGTCGGCGATTCCGTTTTTTCTGGCCTTCGTCTACCTGGATCAGCGAGGCAAAAAGCAGACCGCCCTGATGATGCTGATCCTGGCGGGGCTGGCCAAGCTGACGCTCATGTTTTCGTTTTCGATCATGGGCCTGGGCTTTTGGTTGTTCCGGCTCGACAAGCGCAACGGCCGCCGGATCTTTCTGTGGTGCCTGGCGATTTTCCTGGCCATGGGCATCGGCTCGGCAATCGCGAAGAACGTCTTGCATCTGACCATCACCACCGACCGGATGCACCTGTCGGCCTACGGCGAGACGGCCGGTGAGGTGGTGACGACGCTTTTGACCAAGCCCGGCGTCGTCCTGGGCGAGGTGATCAACACGGCGAATCTGGCCAACGTCCTTTTTATGGCGTCCTTCGCGTTCCTGCCTCTGCTGGGTGGGCGATATCTGTTGTGCCTGGTGTCCGAATTCGGCCTGGTGTTGCTGTCCACCACGTCCTTGCAAGCCGAGACGCACTTCAACAACGTCTACCCGCGCTTCCTTGATCCGCTGGTCTATGTGCACAACAACCATTTTTATCTGACGGGTATCGTCATGGCGACGTACGCCGTGGGGATGGTCGCCCTGTGGCGCTTCGCGACGGCGAAGCAGCCCCGGTGGCCGGCGGAGGCGTTTGTCGGCGGGGTATCGGTGTTGATGCTGGTGCTGGGCATCTTCTGGCCGGCGTTGATCGGCGGGCCCAAGCCCCTCAATATCCATTTTGACAAACGCTACTACACGCAAAGCCGGCACGACCGGACGATCTGGCGCTTGACCCAAGACCTCCGGCCCAACGAAGTGGTGCGTTCCCAGTGGAACCTTTTTCCCAAGGGCGTCTGGACGGCGAAGCAGACCCGCGACCTGGAATGGAACCGGGACAACATCGACGAGGACGCGATCGTCCTGGATCTATATACCTTCGAGTACCTCATGGACCGGCGGGAATTCCTGGAATTCGTCCAGGAGATGCTGGCTCGCCCCGACTACGGCGTGGTGGTGTTCGAGGACGGGTTCCTGATGTTGCGCCGAAACGCCCCTCGGGACCAAAACGGCGAAATCGAGGCGTACATCGAGCGCAATTGGGACCTGCTGATGAGTAATTTCTACCGCCCCTACCGGGACGCCTTCGTGCCCGAACCGACCGTCGGGGACGGGATCTACTCGCCGACGCAGACGCGTTTTGGTCAAGATTTCTAGGACTTGTGTTCGGCCTCTTACGCCAAGGAAATTTGCGGTGCTGATACAATCTCGCGATCGATTGATCGATATCAATTTCGGAGGCACGGGATGAAGGCGGTCTTGATCCGTCCGGACTCGAACGGCTACGTGACCGCGGCGACGCCGCCGCTGGGTCTGGCGTACCTGCATGCCGGTTTGAAAAAGGCCGGGGTGGACGTGGAAGTCGCCGACCTGGGCCACCAGGATCTGACCCGTAAGAAGCTCTTCGAGCGTTTGGCGGCCGACCCGCCGGACCTGGTGGGCGTGCAGGCCTTCACCCGCAGCCTGTTCGCCACCAAGGACGTCATCGACGGCATCGACACCGCCATTCCCAAATCCGTGCCTATCGTGGTGGGCGGACCCCATCCCTCGGCCCTGCCCACGGAAACCCTCAATGAGATCCCCCGCGCCACCTACGTGCTGACCGGCGAGGCCGACGAGTCTTTGCCCGCCCTGGCGGCGGAATTGGCCAAGGGCGACCGGGCGAATCCGGAAGCCGTGACCGGCCTCTACTGGCGGGAGAACGGGCAGGTTCGCGGCACGGCCCAGCATCTGCCGCAGGATCTGGACAGCCTGGGCCACATCGACTGGGACTATATGAAGCCCCTGTCCTACCGGGCCGAGGAATTGACCGGCTTTACCAAGTACACCCCCGCCGCCCAGGTCTACACCAGCCGGGGTTGCCCGTATCTGTGCGAATACTGCTCGGTCCACGTGGTCAACGGACGCAAGATCCGGCGGCACAGCGCCGAGTTCGTGCTGGAAGACATGGAGCGCCTGCACAAGGGCATGGGCTTCCCCGAAATCCGCATCATGGACGACAACTTTCCCACGCAGCGCAAATACGTCCTCGACTTCTGCGAGAAGCTGGCCGCCAAGAACTGGGATCTGGCCGTGTCCATGCCCTGTGGGGTGCATCTGCAGTTGATCGACGACGAATTGCTCGACGCCCTGAAGTCCATCGGCGTCTACGGCGTGGCCGTGGCGGTGGAGGCGGGCTCGGACCGCATCCTCAAGGCGATGAAAAAGGGCATCAACATCAAGCTGGTCAAGGAAAAGACCAAGCTGATCACGGCCAAGGGCCTGGACGCGACCGGGTACTTTATCCTGGGCTATCCCACCGAGACCCGCGAAGAGATCAAGACCACGATTAAGCTGTCCCGCTCCCTGGGCCTGACGCGCGCCCATTACAATGTCTTCATGCCCTTTCCCGGCACGAAGATCACCGAGCGCCTGGAGACCTCGGGCCAGCTTGAGACCATTCCCTGGGAGCATCACCACTTCGAGAGCGTGAACTTCTCCTATTGCGAAGTCAGCGCCGACGAACTTCGGCGGCTGCGCAAGATGGCGTTGTATTCGTTCTATCTGCGCCCTCACATCCTGTGGCACTTCCTGACCAAGCTCTCCAGCGCCCGGCAGTTCGTGTTCGTGCTGCGAAAGTTCCTGGAATACACCCAGCTTTCCTGGCCCAAGCTGCCCTGGCGGCGCACGGCGGCCGCGTCGGCCACGGCCGACTAGTCGACTAGGAAACCTGAGATGACCGAAGCGATCCTCATTCGTCCCAGTCTCGATCGCTATATCTTCACGTCCATTTACCCGCTGGGACTGGGGTATCTGGCGACCTCCCTGCGAAAAATCGGCCTGGAAACGCACGTCGCCGACGTGGGCCACATGGGCTACACGCGACATCAACTCTTCGAACGCATGCGCCGTAACACGCCCGCGATCGTGGGCATCACCAGCTTCTCGCGGGATTTCGCCAACACCCGGACCTTCATCGAGGAGATGGCCGAGTATCTGCCCGAGCACGTGCCGGTGGTCATGGGCGGGCCCCATCCCTCCGCCTTGCCCGAGTTGACGCTGGAGCAGATTCCGCGCGTCGACTACGTGGTGGTGGGCGAGGGGGAGGAGGCGTTGCCGCTGCTTACGAAGATCGTCCACGGACACGACGACACGCCCTTGGAGAAGGTGCCGGGCCTGGTCTGGCGGGAGAACGGCGCCATCCGCCGCAACGAGATCGCCTGGCCCCAGGACCTGGACAGCCTGGGCCACATCGACTGGAGCAAGAACGACCCGCGCCAATATCAGGGCGAGAACATCGCCGGCGGATCGCGGCGGGTGCCGGCGGCGATCATGCTGACCAGCCGGGGGTGCCCCTACCTGTGCCAGTTCTGCTCGGTGCATGTGGTCAACGGACGCAAGGTGCGTCGGCATAGCGTGGAATACGTCATGGAAGACGTGGAGATCCTGCACAAGAAATACGGCTTTCGCGAGGTGCGCGTCATGGACGACAACTTCACGACGCAAAAATCCTACGTCATGGAATTCTGCCGGGCGTTGCGGGAAAAGCAGACGCGGGAGAACTGGGACGTGTGGCTCTCGCTGCCGATCGGCATCCACCTGCAAACCATCGACGAGGACATCCTGGACGCTCTCAAATCGGTGGGGGTCTACGAGATCACGGTGGGCATCGAGGCCGGGTCCGAGCGCATGCAAAAGGCGATGAAGAAGAACATCCACCCGGCTCTCATCCGCGAAAAAGTGCGGATGATCCGTTCCAAGGGCTTCGACACGATCGGTCTGTTCATCCTGGGCTATCCCGGCGAGACCAAGGAGGAAATGAACGAGACGATCCGCGTGTCCATGGACCTGGGCCTGGACCAAGCCCATTTCCACCCCTTCATCCCGTTTCCCGGGACGCCCATCACCCAGCAGCTTCAGGCCGAAGGCAAACTGCAAAACATGAAGTGGGACGACATCCACTTCGAGAAATTCAACTATTCGTACACCGCGTTCACGCCCCGGTTTCTCCAGTGGACGCGCTTCAAGGCCCTGGCGATGTTCTACCTGCGCCCCCGGCAGTTTTTCCGGTTCATGACCAAGTTCAAGAGCCTGGGGCAGGTCCGGTTCATCGCTCAGAAGGTCATGGAATATATGTAGGATAAATCCGGGATCGTGTTCGTCGGCCGATATCGAACGGCGTTCAAGGTGGAATGGGGACCGTGGGATTCGAGCCATCCAAACCCGAAGCGTTGCTGGTGCGGCCGAGCACCGAGCGCTTCATCTTTACCTCCATCTACCCCTTGGGCTTGGGCTATTTGGCGTCGTCGATGGAGCGGGCCGGTTTTTCCCCCTTCATCGCCGACGTGGGGAACCGGGGATACAAGCGGCAGGACGTCTTCGAGCGCGTGCGAGCCAACAAGCCCGCCGTGGTCGGCATCACCTGCTTTTCCCGGGATTTCGCTCGGACCCGCCAATTCGTTGAGGAATTGGATCGCCATCTGCCGAAGGACGTGCCGGTGGTTCTGGGCGGTCCCCATCCGTCCGCGCTGCCCGAGCTGACCTTGGAGCAGATTCCCCGCGCCGACTATCTGATCGTGGGCGAGGGGGAGGAGGCGCTACCCCTGCTGACGCGCATCCATCACGGGATGGACGACACGCCCCTGGACCGCGTCCCCGGCCTGGTCTGGAAAGATAACGGTCGGACGCGTCGTAACGAGATCGCCTGGCCCCAGGATCTGGACAGCTTGGCGCCGGTGGACTGGGACTTGTGCGACCCTCGGGACTACCACGGGGAATACATCGCCCACGGCTCCAAGCGATCCCCCGCGGCGATTCTCGTGACGAGTCGCGGCTGCCCGTACCAGTGCCAGTTCTGCTCGGTGCATATCGTCAACGGGCACCGGGTGCGTCGACATAGCGTGGACTATGTGATGCGCGAATTCGAAATTCTGCATAAGAAATACGGCTTTCGCGAAGTGCGGGTCCTGGACGACAACTTCACCACGCAAAAGAGCTATGTGCTGGAATTTTGTGAAGAATTACACCGCCATCAGGTTCGGGACGGATGGGATATCACCCTATCGCTGCCCATCGGTGTGCATCTCCAGACCCTCGACGAGGAAATCCTGGACGCGCTCAAGTCGGTGGGGGTGTACGAGTTGACCGTTGGGGTCGAGTCGGGTAGCGCCCGCATTCAAAAGGCGATGAAAAAGAACATCACGCCCGAATTGGTGCGGGAAAAGGTGCAACTGATCAAGGACAAGGGTTTCGCGACGATCGGGCTGTTTATTCTCGGTTATCCGGGGGAAACCAAGGAGGAAATGGAGCGGACGGTGCGGGTGTCGATGGATGTGCCTTTCGACCAGGCCCATTTCCACACCTTTATCCCCTTTCCGGGAACGCCGATCACGATGCAGCTTCAGGCCGAGGGCAAGTTGCAGGAGATGCGTTGGGAGGACATCCATTTCGAAAGATTCAACTATTCGTACACGGATTTTTCGACCGGATTCCTGCAATGGATGCGCTTCAAGGCGCTGGCGATGTTCTATTTTCGGCCGCGCCAATTTTGGCGGTTCGTCACGAAATTCAAAAGCCTGGGCCAGATGCGATTCATTACGCAAAAGGCCTTGGAATATATGTAGTTCCCGGTTCGAGGGGCCACTTCGCCGCGTCGGGTGTTATGCGGGACACGTCGGCGGCGTTCCGACTTGTCGCCCCGGCGCGATTTTCGCACAATAGCCGCGTTTGCAATGGAGAGATTCGAGACTGATGTCAAACGTCACCCTTGTTCAAGGGTCCGTCTATTATCCGGACGTTGAAAAAGCGCCTCCGCTGGGGGTGATGTACCTGGCGTCTTATCTGCGCACCCAGGGGTTCGCGCCCCAGGTGATCGACATGAAGGGTCACAACATGACGACCCGCAACTTTGTCGACGCCTATCGGGAGACCATGAACCCGTACATCGGGATCGGGACGATCACCTACGACTCCCGCGCGCTGCACGACTGCGCCGCCGGAATCAAGGAGGTCAACCCGAGCGCCTTCGTCATCGCCGGCGGCCCCCATGCCACCGCCTACGCCGAGGACATCCTCAAGCAGGACCGGAATATCGACGCCGTGGTGCTCAACGAGGGCGAGGCCGCCTTCGCCGATCTGGTCCGGACGCACGAGTCGGGCGGCGATCTGAGCGCCGTGTCCGGCCTGGTGGTGCGTCTGGACGATGAGGTCATCCGCACCGCGCCCCGGCCGCTGATCCAGGAACTGGACGAGCTGCCGTTCCCCGCCTGGGACACCATCCCCCTCAAGGAATACTGGGACCTGCCGCGCATCGCGTGGGTGTACAAGAACCGCGAGTACGCGACCATCACCACCAGCCGGGGCTGCCCTTACCGCTGCGCCTACTGTCACCGGACCTTGGGCAAAACCTGGCGCACGCGCAGCATCGACTCGGTCATTGACGAGATGTGGCGCCTGAAGCGCGATCACGGCGTCAAGGAAATCGTCCCCGTCGACGACATGTTCAATCTCTCCGTCAAACGCACCAACGAATTCGCCCGGCGCGTCATCGATGAAAAGCTGGACATGAGTTTCCACTTCCCCGTGGGATTCCGCTGCGACATCCTGGACGAGGAATCGGTGGAGTTGCTCAAGGCCGCGGGCATGTACCGATGCATGGTCGCCATCGAGACCGGCAGCCCCCGCGTGCAGAAGGTCATCGACCGCAACCTGAACCTGAAAAAGACCAAGGAGATGATCGGCAAGATCGCCGACAAGGACGTGCTGGTGCACGGTGTTTTCATCCTGGGCCTGCCCACCGAGACCAAGGAGGACATGGAGGAGACGATGCGCTTCGCCTTGGAGTCGAAGCTGCATTCGATGGCGATCTCCATCGCGATCCCCTTCAAGGACTGCGGCCTGACCGATCTGGCGAAAAAAGACGGAATCGCCTTCGAGGATTCGTTCGATTCCTACAACTACACCCAGTCCACCACCAATCTGACGCACGTGCCCACCGACTGGGTGCTCAAGCATCGGCGGACCATGTATCGCCGGTTCTTCTCGCCCCGGCGGGTGTATCGTTTCCTGCGATTGTTGCCCAACCGTTGGACGCACTCCCGACGGCTGATCAAGGTTTTCGTGCGCAAGGCGTTTATGTGGTGATCGACGCCGCCGTCGGCCCGACACCGACGGGGACGTTTTAACGACGAGGACAAAAGCTCATGACCGACCTTCTGCTCATCCAGCCGCCCAACGTGGAAGGCACTCTGTTCAACCTGCCGGGCGTCGAGATCCCGCTGTCGATTATGACCGTCTCGGCCTATCTGAAGCAGAACGGGTACAAGACCGAGGTCATGGACCTGACGTTGGAGAAAAATTCCAAGGAGGCCCTGCGTCGGCGGCTCATTCAGAACCCGCCCAACGCCGTGGGCATCACCTCCTACACCACCAACATCGGCATCGCCGCCCGCATCGCCGAGCGCATCAAGCACTACTGGCCCCAGACGCCCGTGGTGGCCGGCGGATTCCATCCGTCCGCGCTGCCCAAGCAGACGCTGGAGGAGTACCCGGTCTTCGACGTGCTCGTACACGGCGAGGGCGAGGAGACGATGCTCGACCTGATGGACCACTGGGGCCGGTCGGACACGATCCGGGATCTGGACGGCATCGCCTGGGCCGACGAGAGCGGGAACATCCACGTCAACCCGGCCCGGCCGCTGATGCGCCACCTGGACGAGTTGCCGTTTCCCGACCGGGAGGGCGTGCCCATCCACCGCTACGTGCCGGACGTGGGCAACTACTACACCCTGCCCACCACGGGCATCCTCTATTCCCGAGGCTGTCCGTGCCCGTGCACCTTCTGCTCGAAGAGCGTGTTCCTCAACTCGGTGCGCTACCGCTCGCCGGACAACTTCATCCAGGAACTCAAGTACTGCCAGGAGCGATGGGGCGTGAACGACTTTCGTCTGTTCGACGAGGGTCCGACCATCCGCCGCAAGATGATGGAAGAGATGTGCCACGCCATCCTGGACAACGATCTGCAGGTCACGTGGAACTGCTTTTCCCGCGTGGACGTGGTGGACGAGGAATTGCTGAGCCTGATGAAAAAGGCCGGGTGCTACCATGTCATCTACGGCGTCGAGACCGTGGTGCCCGAGTCCCAGAAGCGCGTGCGCAAGCGCGTGAGCCCGGAGAAGATCAAGGAGGCCTGCCGCCTGACCCGCAAGGCCGGCATCGAATGCAAAGCCAACTTCATCCTGGGCTTTCCCTGGGAGTCGGAGCAGGACATCGAGGACAACGTACAGTTCGCGCTGAACCTGGACGCGGACCTGATTTCGGTGAACCTGTTCAAGCCCATGCCCGGCAGCCCGCTCTACGACGAGATGGTCGCGGCGGGACAGGTCAAGAAACTGCCTTGGGACAAGTTCTTCGTCACCTCCGATTCCAAGCTCTTCGACAGCCAGATCTCCGAGGAGCGCCAAAAGAAGATCCTCAAAGCCGCGTGGATGCGCTTCTATTTCTCGCGCAAGAACGTCGCCCGTCGTCTGGAACGCATCTGGCGCGATCCCTTGCACGAAACAATCTTCGTCGCCAAGGGCGTCTGGATCCTCCTGCAAAACCTGGTGCGCTAGCCGATTATTCGAAGCTTCCAACGACGACGCCCCCGCGATATGCGGGGGCGTTTTTCATTGAGGGCAATCGGCCGCGAGGGGGAGGGCTAGGCCGTTTTCGCCGAACGCTCCAGGAACGGTCCAAGATTGTCGAGCCCCATTTGCGTGCCCTGTTCGCGCGCCTCGGGGGTTTGGTGGCCGTCGAGATAGACGCCCTGCTCGGTGAAAATCATCTTCGTTCCACCGTGGTGGGGCTCGAAGGTCACGGTCGTCAGCGACACGGAGATGCGCGCGTCGCCCAGGCGCATGTCGTAGCCGTAGACGATGCGTTCGTTGGGTACGATGTCGAAATATCGTCCGTCAAAGGCATGCACCACGCCGTCGCCCATGGCGCCGCTGTTGACCTCCCGTCCCCCGACGCGGAAGTCCAGGTCGAATTCGATCACCGTCCAATCGGGCGAGCAGCAGAACCACTGCATCTTGAGGTCCGGATCGGCCCAGGCGGCGAACACGCGCTCGGGAGGCGCGTCGTAGGTGCGTTCGATGGCGAAGGTGCCGTGAACGGCGGATCGGGCGGTCATATCTCGGATCTCCTTTGACGCGCTTTGGCGCTAAGCGGTGTCGGCCGATTTTTCGAACGACGCGCCCAGGTTATCGAGCAGGGCGGCGGTGCCTTCCTTGCGTTGTTCCACATTGTCCAGGCCGTCGAGAAAAGCGCCTTGTTCGGTGAACGTCATCAGCGTTCCGTCTCCGTTCGCCGAAAAGGACACCGTCGCCACCGACGCGGAGATGCGCTCGCCGTTGACCGTCATGGCGTAGGTGTAAATGATGCGCTCGTTTTCGACGATGTCCCGGTAGACGCCGTCGAAGGTGTGGACCATGCCGCCTTCCCATCGGCCCCGGTTGTACTCCCGGCCGCCGACGCGAAAATCCATGGTGAATTCTTCCATCGTCAGGCCCGGGTGATCGCAGAACCACCGGGTCTTGAGCGCCTTGTCGGCCCAGGCGGCGAACACGCGCTCGGGCGGGACGTCGTAGCGGCGCTCCATGGTGAATGTGTCGTGAACGACGGATCTTTCGCTCATGAATTCTTCCTCCCCTTCGGCGCCTTGGTCGACGTCTTGGTTGGCACTTCGGTTGGCACTTCGGTTGGTACCGCGGATTGTTCGGCGAGCACCTCGCCCAGGCGATCGAAGCGGCGCTCCCAAGTCGTGCGCCGTTCGTGAATCCAGCTCTCCGCCCTGCGCAGGGCGCCCGTTTCGATATGACAGGTACGCACGCGCCCGACCTTTTCCGATCGCACCAGCCCGCTTTGCTCCAACACCTGCAGGTGCTGCATCACGGCCGGCAGGCTCATCGAAAGCGGCTTGGCCAGGTCGCTGACCGACGCCGGCCCCCGGCTCAGCCGTTCCAACATCTGCCGACGCGCCGGGTCCGACAGGGATTGAAAAAGGCCGTCCAACGATGTCGAATGGTTAAGCATATACTTAAGTATTGAATTTCAAGAAAATGGTCAAGAGAAAATCGGGGGTGGGGAGAAAAACCGCGACTCGCGCGGCTCTGAAACGGTTGGAGCGAAGCGACGCCCACCGAGGGTATGGCGACAACGCGCCGGCGTGCAGGATACCCTTGGCATCCGCCGGCCCGTGCCGGCTACGGCACCGTATCGACGCCCCGATTCGAGTTGTGCTATTGAAAAGACCCATGGTGCGACTCGATCGAAACCGCGTATTTTCGCTGCTGGCGCCCCAATTGATCTTGGTGCTGGCGTTGACCGGAGGCCTGGCGTTCTGGCATTGGGACGTCAAGCAGGCGGCGGCGTACTACCTGACCTGCAACGCGATCTTCCTGGGCATTTACATGATCGTCTGGCTGGCCCAGCGCCGGGGGCTGCTGCCTCGGGCGTTGTCGACCATCAAGCCGGTGCGCAAAGTCACCGAGCGCGGCCTGGGCCCCACGCAGATGTTCAACACGGAATTCAGCCGGGAAAACCCCGCGGACGACGAGGTCATCAAGGAACGCATCGTCGAGGACTATCTGGCGACGACCCGCTCGCTGCTCCAGGCCGGACGTTTTCAGGAATGCGCCGATCTGCTGCAAAAAGCCCTCCAGACCGACCCGGCCAACAGCCGCCTGCTCAATTACATGGGCATCGCCATGAGCCGTTTGATGCGCTACGAGGAAGCCATCGCCGCCTATGAGGCGTCCATTGGGCAGGACTACGACAACGCTCAGGCCCACTTCAATCTGGCCGCCGCGCTGGAAAACGCCGAACGGCCCCACGAGGCGGCGGAGCAGTATCAGCGCTACCTGAAGATCGGCGCGATCCTGGGCGAGCCGATGGAAATGCTCGAACGGGCGGACGACCGCCTGCGCACCATTCGCAGCTCTTTCTCCGATGAATTGCTGACGGGGGATCGTCGATGAGCGACACTCCTTCGATTGGGGATCGTCGATGAGCGACACTCCTTCAATTCGGGATCGTCGATGAGCGACACTCCTTCAATTCGGGATCGTCGATGAGCGATCGTCGATGAGCGACACTCCTTCAATTCGGGATCGTCGATGAGCGACACTCCTTCAATTCAGGATCGTCGATGAGCGACGATCTGCACCAGGCGGCAAAATTGCTGGCGGAGGCGTCCTCGTCCATGGCCTTCACCGGCGCGGGAATTTCGGTGGACTCGGGCATTCCGGATTTTCGCAGCGACGACGGCCTATGGACCAAATTCAACCCCATGGAATACGCCACCATCGACGCCTTCCTGGCCGACCCGGAGAAGGTGTGGACGATGATCTTCGAGATGAGCACGCTGCTCACCTCCGCCAAGCCCAACCCGGGGCATGTCGGTTTGGCCACATTGGAGCAGGCCGGGCGCCTGTCCGGCGTCGTGACGCAGAACATCGACAACCTGCATCAGATGGGCGGAAGCCGGGTGGTGGTCGAGTATCACGGCAACGCCCGGCGCCTGGTCGGGATGCGCAGCGGCAAGGTCTATGACGCGGACGCGCCGAGTGTCATCGCCGCTTTTGAGCACCGCACGCCGCCGCGCTGCGAGGTCAGCGGGGAGATCCTCAAGCCCGATTTCGTCTTTTTCGGCGAAGCCATCCCCGCCGCCGCCGCCATGGCCTCCATGCACATGGCCTCGACCTGCGACGCCATGCTCATCATCGGCACCAGCGCCGAGGTCTACCCGGCCGCCCAACTGCCGGAGGTCGCCCGCTCGGCCGGGGCCGCCTTGATCGAGGTCAATCGAGAGACCACCCGCCTGACGCCCTACGTGGACATCAGCCTGCGAGGCCGCGCCGCCGAGATCGTTCCGGCCCTCGCCGCCCTGGTTTCCGAGCGGCAACGCCAAAGCGCGAACTAACGCCGATCGGGATTTCGCCCCCAGGGGCCTTGCATTCGCCGGGCGGTTGAGCGCAATCTGAATGCAGGCCCGTGCGCAACTTTCCCGAAAGCAGAAAGGATGGACGAGGTGCCTGCCCAAACGCATCCGATTCGAATCGATCTCTCCGATTTTTTCGCTGAACACGTCACCGCCAAGCAACTCCAGAAGGCTCGCCCCGAGGGCAAACGCGCGCTCAAAGCGCTGGAAAAGGACGAGAAGGCCGGGCGCATGGACTTTACCAAGCTGCCCGACGACAAGAAGCTGCTGGACGCGTCCGTGAAGCTGGCGCGTAAAATGAAAAGCGGCGTGACCGACGTGGTGATCTGCGGCATCGGCGGATCGTCGCTGGGTTTCCTGGCCGTCGCCGAGGCGCTGCTGCATCCCCGGCATAACGCCTTGCCCGACTCCAAGCGCAAAGTCCCTCGTTTCCATTTGCTCGACAACGCCGACGCGGATACCGTCGCCGCCGTTCTGGACATCATCAATCCGTCCAAGACGCTGGTGGTGGTCATCAGCAAATCCGGCAGCGGCGGCGAGACGATCGCCAACTTCATGGTGGTCCTCGAGCGCCTGGTCAAGCACCACAAAGGCAGTCTGCCCGGAGCCCTCAAGCAGGTCGTGGCCATCACCGATCCGGAAAACGGCGCCCTGCGGCGCTTCGTCAACGAGCACAAGGTCGCATCCCTGCCCGTACCGCCGGGCGTGGGCGGGCGCTTCTCGGTGCTCACGCCGGTGGGCATCTTTCCCGCGGCGCTATTGGGCATCAAGGTCGCCGATCTGCTGGCCGGGGCGGGGGCGATGCTCAAGCGCTGCCATCGTTCGGACCCGCTGGTGAATCCGGCGATGACCACGGCCCTGGCCCTGGACCTGCATTGCAAGGCCGGGCGGCCGATCACCGTGTTCATGCCTTACGCCGACAGCCTGTGGCGCACCGCCGACTGGTTCCGCCAGCTCTGGGCCGAGAGCCTGGGCAAGGCGACCGACAACCACGGCCACCGGGTCCACGTGGGCATGACGCCCATGGCCGCCCTGGGCGCCACTGACCAGCACAGCCAGGTGCAGCTCTACGCCGAGGGACCGGACGACAAGACGTACATTTTCCTGCGCACCGCCGCCAAGACGAAAGTATCCATCCCCAAACCCCGCTTCGAGAAAGACGCCTACGGCTTCCTGGGCGGGTCGACGCTGGACACGCTGCTCAACATCGAAGGCGACGCCACGCAGGCGGCGCTCAAGACCTTCGGGCGGCCGACCATGCGCATCGACATGCATCAGACCACCGCTCACAACCTGGGCCAGGTCTTCATGTTCCTGGAAATGGTCACGGCCGGCGTCGCGGCGCTATGGGATATCGACGCCTACGACCAGCCCGGCGTGGAACTGGGCAAGCTGTTGACCAAATACAACATGGGTGTCGAGTCGGCCGGCGAGCAGTACGTGGACGAATACGGCGGCATCAAGGTCAAGGAGATCAAGCCCAAGCACGGCATCTCCCGCGACGACCCGCTCGTGTTCTAGCCGGGTAGCCCCGGCGGACCTGCACCCCGGCGCGTGGTCACGATACCCTTGGGGCTCGTCGCTTCGCTCCAGCATTTGCAATGCTCGTTGTCATCCCGAACGCAGTGAGGGACCTCTCGTGCGATGCCGGTAGGGCGGTGCGATAACCCGCCCTTACGTTCGGGGCTCTGACGGCGAACGTCCGCCGCCGATTCTCGGCCGCAAAATCAACTCATACCAAAGCCCCAGCAATTGAGCGACCGAACGCACCAGGCGTTTGACGTTGAAGATCTGGCTGCGTCCGTAGACGCGGAAGAAGTGCCTCACGCCGACTTCGCGATAGCGCGCCCCGGCGTCCTGCGTCTTGCGCATGAGTTCCACGCAGATCGCCCCCGAGCGGCGCGTGAGCGTGACCCGATCCATCAGCGACTTGCGGATCAGTCGAAAATCGCAGTCCACATCCCGCACTGTCAGGCCGAAGAACAGGCGCACCGTGTGCTGATAAATCGAGCCGATGACCTTGCGGTGATAGGGGTCGTTGCGGGAGATTTTGTAGCCCTGCACCACGTCCACGTCGTCGCTCATTTGTTCCACCAGCAGTCGCAGCTCGTCCGGGTCGTACTGGTGGTCGCCGTCGGTGTAGAAGATCCAATCCTTGGTCGCCGCCTCGAAGCCGGAGATCAGCGCACCGCCGTAACCCCGATTGGCGTCGTGAAACACCAGGCGCAGGTGGTCGGGAAAGGTCGTCTGTAAATCGGTCAACAACTTGCGCGCGCCGTCGGTGCTGCCGTCGTCCACGACGATGACCTCATAGTCGGACGCCACTTCACGCAACGTAAAGATCGCGGCGCATACCATCGTGGCGATGGTGCCCCGGTCGTTGTAGCACGGGAAAAAGCACGAGATGGACGGCTTGTCCAAGGCGGCCTCACCTTTGTCGCGATGTTGCATGACTCTGGAAAGTTTAGACCGTTTTCAGCAATTCTTTCCAGCGACCGGTGATACCAATGTGCGTGATCGCGAAGTCGTAGCGGATGGGATCCTCGGGGCAGAGCTTGCGCAGATGCGCGGTGACTTCGCACGCGGCCTTCCAATCGTTGCTCTTTCGCTGGAGCAGCCCAAGCGCCCGGCAGATGCGCGCCACGTGGACATCCAGCGGCATTACCAGCCGATGGGCGCCCACCTCGGGCCATAGGCCGAAGTCGACACCGTCGTCGGGGCGAGCCATCCAACGCAAAAACAAATTGTATCTTTTGCACGCGCTGCCGTCGCCGGGGGTGGGCCAAAGGTAGCTGTTGGCGTGACGGGATTTGCCGATGCCTTCCCGCAGGCGGGCGGTGAACGCGGCCATGGGCACGTCGATCGTCGCGCCCGCCTCGTCGCCGGCGAGGAAAGCGTTTTTGACCGATCCGTACTCACCGACCAAGTGGGCGACGCCTTGCAGAAAATCCGTCATGTCCTCGGCGGTCGTAAAACGATGGACAAATCCCGCCAAGCGCTTGCCGTCGCGGCGGCGGTCGAAACTTTTCAGCGTGTCATACGGCGACGGCCCCAGGGCGGCGAGCACCTTGTCCACCGAATTGACGACGGAGGCGACGCGTCCGTAGGCCAAGGCGGCGGCGACGAGGCCCGCGATTTCGACGTCCTCGGGTTTGGAAAAGCGATGCACTCGCGAGACCGGGTCGATCCCCATCAACTCGACGCGGTGGTAACGGCCGTAAACGTCGTCGAGCAGGGCGTAGGCGGCGCGTCGGGAGGGGCGGGGCATGGCGTTTCGCGTCGCGAGCCGACTAGCGGCACCAGTTTTTGGAGACGAGCCAGTCTTCGATTGTCGGGAAATGACGGATGTCGTCCGCGGTGTCCAGGTCGTGCATCTCGGGCAGTTCGGCCCAGGTCATGGCGTGGGCTCGGATGCGGTTTCGTGTTTCGTAAAACACGGTTTCGGTGCCGTACTCGATGCCCTCGAAGATCGCCGCCTCGGGGCGCGTCAGCCCGATGAGGATGTACCCGCCGTCGGAGGTGGGAATCAGGCACGCGTCTTTTTCGTCCAGCGCGGCCAGGGCCTGTTCGATGTGCCTCGCGGCCATGTCCGGCGCGTCCAGACCGACGATCAGCACCTTCTCGGCCCCCTCGTCGAAGGCGTCCTGCGTCGCGTTGGCCAACCGTTCGCCCAGGTCGTCGCCGTGCTGCACCCAGATCTCGATGTCCTTGCCCAGCCACGCCCGCACGCGCTCGTCCGACGAGTCCTCCGGCGCCATTACGACCTTGGTGGAAAGCCCCGGAACCTGCGTGATGGCGTCGAAAATCTCCTTGCCCATCCAGACGTACAGATCGCAGGCGATTTCCTCGCCGACCGAGGCGGCCAGGCGCGTTTTGACCCGGCCGGGCAGGGGCGTTTTGGTGAAGACGAGCAGGGTGGATTTGGGCAATTTCGATTCCTTGATTTCGATTATCGATCGGGCAGGGCCGTATCCGCTGCCTTGGTATCCGCCGAAGTCGTCCGAGGCCGCCTCCGGGCCTCCGCCAACGCCCGCGACCAATTGCGCCATGTTTGACGGAAGACGCCGTTTTCGCGCCAGGCCCGATCATTGACCAGCACCGGCGCGTCGACAATGACGCATCGGCCCCGCGACTTCAAGGCGCGCACCAGACCGATGTCTTCCAGCACCGGCGGCTCGGGGAAAGGGCCGACGACGTCGAAATCGGCCTTGCGGCAAAACAGCGCTTGATCCCCATACGGGCCGTTGAGAAATCGCCCCCGCAACGCGACGCCCAGCTCGACCAGGCGGTAGGCGGGCGAGGCTCCGGGCAGGCGGAATTCAAACGCGCCGACGGTGGTCTTCGGGTCGGCCATGACGGCGCGCACATGCTCGGTCCAGCCTTCGGGCAGGATCGTGTCGGCGTGGCAGAAAACGAGGATGACATCCTCGCCGGCGTCGCCGTCCGACCAGCGATGGCGCGCTCCGGCGTTCATCTGGGACGCCCGTCCGCGAGGCGCGTCGAGCACCTCCAGGTTCACGTATCGCTTGCGGGCCACGACGCGGTAACGCCGGGCCACCGTGTCCGTGCCGTCGGTGCTGCCGCCGTCGACGACCACCACCTCGTCCGGCCGCCCGGCCACGATCGCCTCCAGGCACGGCCCCAGGCACGTCAGTTCATTGAGCGTGGGAACGACGACACGAATCATCATC
>JACKCT010000020.1 GCA_020633895.1 Deltaproteobacteria bacterium
ACGAGTAGGCCACGCGGCCGTTTTCGTCCGTCGTGCGGATGACGACCGCGTGCCGGCCGTTGGGCACCGACGTGGTGTCCCAGTCGTGGTAGCCGTCTTTCCAGTTGCCCTTTTGCGTCGGGACGTTTGTGACCTTGCGGAACGAGCCGCCGTCCACGCTGATATGCGCGCCGGTGATCGGGCGGAAGGGGATCGGATCGGCGTCAAAGGAGATGCGCGCGGTTCCGCTGACGCTGCTGCCTCGCGCCGGAGCGGTGATGGTCACGCTCGCGTCGTTGGAGACATAGAAGACGACAGGGGCCGACACACCGACGTTGTTGTCCGCGTCATACGCGCGCACGCGCACTTCGTAGGCGCCGTTGGGCCGCTTGGTCGTGTCCCAATCATGGGCGCCGTCGTCCCAGGCGCCGCCGGACGTGGGCGCGTCGGACACATCGACCCAGGTGACGCCGTCGGCGCTGAGCTGGGCGCTCGCCACCTCGAAGTTGTCCGGGCCGTCGACCGTGAACGCGATGGTCTCCACCCCCGACAGGCTCTCGCCCGGCGTCGGCTGCGTGATGACCACGACCGGCGCGCCGCACTCGACCAAGCCCTCGGCCACTTTCTCCACGTTCGTGCCGCCCCGGCCGTCGTCGGCATCGATGTAGATGGCGAAAATGCCGTCGTCATCCCGCACTTGCAACGTGCCGTCCTTGCCGGGTTTGCCGTCGCTCACCGGGATGGACCCGACGTAGCGGCCCGGACCGTCGGCGGCCAGTTCCAGCGTCTCGCCGTTCTGCTCGGTGTCGGAGAGGACCTGCACGTCGATCGCTTCGCCGGACAGATCGCCGTCGACGACCTCCACGCGCACCGTGTCCTCGCACGCCGCTCGGGGGGTGATCGTCACCCGGCCGTCCGAGTCGGCGGTCATCTGGTGGAGCATCGCGTAGGCCGCGGTCACATCGAGACGTCCGTTGCCGTAACGGTTGTCGTCGCCGGACAGGCCCAGGTCCGTCGCCGTGGCCCACAGGGCGAATTTGATCTGCTCCGGCGTCGCCTCGGGGAAGGCCTGGCGCAGGAGCAACACCGCCCCGGCCACGTGGGCCGCCGCCACGCCCGATCCGCTGCGCAGCGCGTAGCCCCCGCCGGGCACCGACGAACGCACCGCCGTGCCGGGGGCGACCAGCTCGGGCTTGATGGACTTGCCGTCGCAGGACGATGGGCCCCGGCTCGAAAAGTCGGCCGTTGTGTCGTAATCCGCCGCCAGCGCACCGACGGCAAACGCCGACAACAGGCTTGCCGCCGTCGAGGCCGGGGAGCCCACGCTGCTCGCGCCCAGGTGGCCGTCATTGCCGGCGGAAAAAATCACCGGCACGCCCGCCGCCTCGATCGCCTCCAACGCGCCGTCGAAATCCGTGCGGCACGGGCCGTAATCGAGGATCGACATCGACCAGCCGTTGAGAAATACGTCGGGCACGTCGAAGGTCGTCTCCGGATTTCCGTCCGGGTCGGCGGCCCATTGGAAGGCTTCCAGGATGTTCGCCAACGAGATATAGGGCGACGAGCCGACCGTCTTCGCCCCGATCCACAACGCCCCCGGCGCCATGCCGATGCCGTCGCCGCCGAGCATGACGCCCAATAGATGCGTGCCCGAACCGAATTCGTCGCCGTCGCTCGGGGTGAAATCATCAAAGAGGGGGTCGAGCCACGCCGTTTCCGGCTCGATGTCATCCAGCAAACCCCGGTAGCGAATTCCGAAGGCGGGATGGTTGACGTCCGCGCCCGAGCCCTGGAAGGCCGCCAGCGTGTCGCTGCCGTCGATGCCCATTTTCCACAGGGTCGGCGCGCCGGTCACGTCGATATTCGCCTCCGTTGCGGCGGCCAAAGGCGGCGGGGCCCCTTCGTCCGATTCGGCAAACACATCCACGCGAGGCGTCGTCGCGGCATAGACCGCCGCCACGTCGCCACGGCCCGCCATCTCCCGCCAGAACGATGCGGTCGCGCGCATGCTCATCGCGTTGTCGATCCAATAGCCGTGGGAGGCATCGACCAAGCCGCCGTTTCGCGCGGAATGCAGCCGCGTGCGCAGAGACGCTTGGGAGGATTCGGCGTGATCCTGTAGAGCGGCGACGACTTCCCGATGGCGACGGGCCAGGGACCAGCCCTCCCGGTCGGCGCGCGCGACAATGGCCGCCACGTCCGCTCGATCGCCCAGACGCACGACACCGTCGATCATCGCCGCGTCGGCCGCCGCCGTTTGCTCGGCCGTCTCGAGTTGCCGTTCCAACGCCGGGTCCACCCACGCCGCCCGGGACGCGGACGCACTAGCGCCCACCAGCACCACCGCCACGACAACGGCCGCCGCCAGACGTAGCGCCAAACACGGCGCGATATGGCCTCGATGGGTGTTCACGTTTCCCGACCCCGGACTCTCATTCCAATCCGTCGCGTTTCGACTTCGTGTCCACAGGCCGGCGCCGCCGGAGGATGCGGCATGGGGTGCGCACGGGCGGGCAGTGGCAAATCGTCCGATATCCAAAACATGGGGACGCAACGCGCCCGAATAACTCAATGGAAGCCGCAGTTTATCGCCGTTGGGCGGGGCAGGTCAAACGTCTTGATCGTGGTCAAAATGAATGACCGGGACGCGAAAGGCGCGTCCCGGCAAAGTGCGTCGGATGGATGGTGATGTTTGACGAAGAGCGACCGACCGATTAGTCCGCGACCCCCGCAGGACCTTTCGCGAGGCGCGCGACGTCCTCGGCGGTCTGCTTGGTGGATTCGATCAGCTCGTCGGACTTGGCCGCCACCTCGCGGGCCCGGTCTTTCGTGGATTCGACGAACTCGTCCAGGGCCTTGCGCTTGGCCTCGGCGTAGGCTTCGGCGTTCAGATGGGCCTCGCGCATGCGTCGGGAGGCGTTGACCTGGGCCTCGAGCATCTTCTGGGAGGCCTTGGCCCAGTAGGCGTCGAACATGCCCACGTCGAAGTGGCCGTCCTTGATGCGCCCCTCGGTCAGCGCCCGCTCGGTGGGCCGATGCAGATCCCAGACCAGGCCGAACCAGGACATGACGGTCAGGATGTAGAAGGTCAGGTCGATCTCCCACCAGTAAAAACCCTGGCGGCAGGAGCGCTGGTAGTGGTGATGGTTGTTGTGCCATCCCTCGCCCATGGTCACCAACGCGATGATCATCGAGTTGCGCGAGGTGTCCGAGGTGACGAAGCGGCGTCGGCCCCAGATGTGCGTGAAGGAGTTGACCAGGAAGGTGCCGTGATAGGCCAGCACCGTGGACAGGCCGAATCCGATCCACAGGCCGCTCCACCCGCCGACCGCGAAGCAGAACAACCCCAGCACCGTGGGCGGAAGCAGGTAATATTTGTCGATGAACCGGATCTCCGGGTACTTGGCGAAGTCCTTGATCAGGTGCATCGGCGTGGGTTTGGACCGGGAGGAGAGAATCCAGCCGAAGTGGCTCCACCAGATACCGTGCTTGGGCGAATGCAGATCTTCGTCATCATCCGAGTGCCGATGGTGATGGCGATGATTGCCGGACCACCAGAGCACGCCTTTTTGGGCCGCCGTGGCGCCGCCGAAAGCGAAAATGAACTGCATCACGCGGCCGGTTTTGAAGCTGCGGTGGGCGAAATATCGATGGTAGCCCGCCGTGATGAAAAACAGCCGCATAAAGTAAAACGCGATGCACAGGACCCAGTCCAGCTTGGTCGCGCCGGTCCACAGGGCGCCCAGGGGCATCAGGTGGATCAGGAAGAAGGGGATGGCCGTGCCCCATTGGGGACGGTCGCCCTCCACCGGCGCGAGGGTCGTGGCGTTCGCCGAGGTCTCGGTTGCGCTCATGAATAAGGATTCCTTACAAGACGCCGACAGGCGTCGACCAAGATTCGACCTTGCGATCGATGAAAACGTTGAAAATTCCGACAAAGCCGCGTGTCAGCGACTCGTGATTCCATGAATTTCGGGACATCCGCGCGCGGGGCCGTACCCAGGGCCGTGTCGACCAACGGCGTCGCAGAGTAGCCGGGAGACTAACACAGGTTCGGCGTCCGGTTAAAGACAAAAAAGAAACGTTTCGGCGCGGAAAGTCCGCCGGGGCGGATTTTTGCCGCGACATTTTGCCGCGTTGGACGGAAGATCGGTTCGCGGCATACTTTTTCGCCGTTCCGGGCGAGGCCCGGTCCTTTGTGGAAACGTTTGGCGACCACGCGCGCCATGCAAGATATAGGATATGATCGAACAAGAAGGGATCGCATCATGGAAACCGGGATGAATACTCGACAATTTTGGCTGATCTTGGCCCTGGCGGCGCTGGCGGCCTTGGTGTCGATGGCGGCCTGCTCCTCCGGGGGCGGCGACGACGACGATGACGACGACGCGGCCGACGACGACACGGCGGGCGACGATGACGATGACGACGACTCCGCCGACGACGACACCGATATGACGTCCCAGGAGAAATACGGCGGAGAGTGGACCGTCGCCTTCCGATGCACCGCCAGCGAGGACCCGGATTATTGCGAAGAGCAGGTGCGTCTGGTGACGTTCACGTTCTCCGGCGTGAGCGCGGTGCGGGTGGACCTGGGGGAAATCGCCGGCGGCGGCAATCTGATCGGCAACGAAATCCGCTACACGGACATCCGAAACTCGGATCGCACCTACCGGGAGTCCGGGTCGTTCATCTTTTTCGACGACGACACGCTGAACTTCCGCTCGTCCTGGGACGACCTGGACCTGGGCGACAACGGCATCTGCCGAGGCAACGGGGTGCGGGGCGATCAGACCGACGCGCCGCCGGAGATCGCCGACCCGCCGTGCGTGCCGGAGGGCTAGGCCCCTCGGCCACCAAATCGCCGGGATTTGCCGGGCTATTGTTGCTGAACAAATAATCCGACACGAATGACCAACATTCGGTATAATGGGGCCCTTCCAAATCGAAAGATTGCCCAAGGAGGACCCCATGGCCGGTCGCTTTTTGCATCCGTTATTTTGGGGCGTGGTGCTGGTTGTCGCGATCAACGTCGTGTCGAACATGGGCCTGAGCCTTGCCTGCGACGACGATGACGACTGGGGCGACGACGATACAGACGATACAGGAGCGCCGGATGACGACACGGGCGATGACGACGACCGGGACGACGATGTCGACACTTCCGCCATCGAAGGCACCTGGAGCCTGATCTTTCGCTGCTACACCTACGGCTTCGGCTGCGAGGAAGACCAGGGCACCGTGACCTTCACCTTCGACGGCGACTCCCTCGAGATGGATTTCGGTGACTTGGTGGGCCCGGCGACCTTGTCGGGCAACGAGATCACGTACACCGACCTGGAAAGCTCCGAGGAACGCTACATCGAATCCGGAACCTTCACGATCGACGGCAACAACGTCACCTGGGAATCGGAATACGAGTTCGAAATCGAGGGAGGCCATTCCGGCGAATGCCGGGGGAATGGGTTCCGCAACGGTTTCGGAACACCGACGCTGGACAGTCCGGCAATCTGTGAGTTTTGACCTCGTTGCCCCGGTTCCGGTCTTTGCCACGGAAAATCCTCGGTAAAACCTCGGAAAGACCTCGGCGAAACCGACCGCGACTCGGCATCGAGGATGTTCAGCCAAGTGAGACTCGTCGAAGGGGGTCCGTATGTATCGTCGTCTCCTGCGTCCAAGGGTTTGGGGTGTTTTCTTGATCATGGCGGCCGTGGCGTTGTCCAATATGGGGCCGGGCTGCTACGGCGACGACGATGACGATACGATTCCGACGGACGACGACGACGATACGGTCGCCGACGCGGATATCGCGGGGGACTGGAGCGTCGTTTATCGCTGCGTGACGGACGAAGTCCTGTGCGAGGAAGAAACGGGCACGATCACTTTCACGGTCTCCGGCGCGTCGGCGAGCATGGAATTCGGCGACCTGTCCGGCCCGGTGAGCGCCTCGCGCGATGTCGTGACCTACACCGACCTGACCAGCTCCGACGAAGGCTACAAGGAATCAGGGCTTTTCGTGATCCACGGGGATTCAATGACCTATAGCTCGACCTATTTCTGGGATATCGAAGCCGGTTCGACCGGGCAATGCAAAGGCAACGGTGTTCGCGCGGGAACGGGAACGCCGAGCCTGGGAACCCTGGTCTGCGATCCGGTGAACGCCCGTTGAACGTCGATCTTTAAGCGCACAAACTTCAGCCAGACAAACGAACGGGGGCCGGACGGTTCCCGTTTTTTACGTCTGCTTAGCGAAGGATTTTGGAGAAAGATTTAAGAGTCGAGCAGTTCCGCGGCCGATTCGGCGGCGAGTTCCGCCGCGTCCGAGAGGGCCGCGTCGGCCTTTTCGCCCAGCGCGGGCGGCAGGCCTTCGTCTTCGCCGGCGGCGCGCAGCAGACGGATGACGTCCTCGTTTTTCGGCTCGGTCAGCAGGATCTCGCGCCAGGTGTCGATGGCGTCGTCCCGCTTTTCCTGCGCCAGCAGAATGGACCCGAGCAGCAGGCGCGCGTGCGTGAACTTGGGATTGGCCCGCAGCGCCGCCCGGCAGTTGGACTCGGCCATGTCGAGTTGCCCCGTTTCCTTGTACGCCCGCGCCAGCTTGATGCGGATGTCCGCGTACGACGGACGCATCTTCAGGGCCTCTTCGTACTCCCGAATCGCCGCGTCGTAGAGCTCGAGCATGGCGTACATATCGCCGGTGGTGGCATGCAGATTCGCCAGGCGGTTCTTGGACAGGGGGTCGGGCGTCTGGGGGAAGGAATCCACGCCCCGCTGGATCTCCTCCAGGATCTGCCTCGAACGATCGTAACGGCCTAAGTCCTGGAAAAGAACCATCAAATTGACCTTGGCCTCGGTGTAGGAGGAGTTGATCTCCAGCGCCTTGGCGTACAGGCGGATGGCGTCCCCGAAACGGCCCCGTTCGGCGAAGATCGTCCCCAGCATGCAGTAAATATCCGCATAATTCCGATGAAATTTGAGGATCTTGACCAGGCAGCGCTCGGCCTCGTGGAAATGGCCGCGCTGATAGGCGTCTTTTCCCTTGATGTAGAGAGCCAGCTCGTCGCGGCTCATGGGCTGAGATCGATCGTGTGCCATCGAGGCGTAATAAACCAGATCGACCGCACCGGCGCAAGCGAAATCGGCTCGATTTTCCCCGTTTGGGACCGACCGTCATTCACTGTGCGATTGACCTGAACCCTTTTGCGTCTCGTGCCGATAAGTTTTCGAGAGGCGCCTCTTGCGCCCCGGCCCGGTGCGCCGAAAACGGCCCTCGGGCGCGTCGGATTTTCGGAATTTTGGAGTATCGCCCGGTTTTGGGAGCCCACGAAATGATGCCCGCCCACCAAACGCCCTTCGACGAATCGCCCCACCGTCGCGAACCGGTGCAGATGCGCCTGGAGCAGCGTCTGCAAATCCTGGGGGCGATGGACATTCTGGATCTGCACGGCGTCGAGGTGGACGATCTGCCGACCCTGGGCCCCGAGTACCTCAAGGACGCCCACGCCAAGCGGGTGCGCGCGTCGTTTCCCGGCGGATTCGGCCGACGCGCCGGCGACAAAAACGGAACGAGCCCGGATGCCCTGGAATTTCTGTGCGTCCAACAGGCGTACGAGATCCTGCATCGCTTCGCCACCGGGCAGGATGACGAAACGGACGGCGCAACATCGACCGACGGCAAGTCCCGGGCCGAAAAAGCCCGGTCCGGCCCGCGCATCATCGCGGTGGGCGGCGGCAAGGGCGGCGTGGGCAAGAGCCTGGTTTCCTCGTCGCTGGCGATCGGCCTGGCCTTGTCCGGCAAGAAGGTGCTGGCCGTGGACCTGGACCTGGGCGGCGCGAATCTGCACCTCTTCCTGGGCGTCAAACGCCTGACCACCACGCTCAACACCTTCCTGACGCACCGGGGCGCCGACCTGTGGTCCCTGCCCACGGCGACGGATTTCGAAAATCTGGACCTGCTGGGCGGCGACGGCTCCCAATTGGGCAGCGCGAATGTGCATTACGCGAAGAAGATGTCGCTGATCCGGCGCCTGTCGATCGCGCCGTATGACGTCGTTGTCTGCGACCTGGGGGCGGGGACCGACTTCAACACGCTGGATTTTTTCCTGATGGCCCACGAGCACATGCTGGTCACGAACACCGAGCCCACGGCCCTGCTCGACGCCTACGGCCTCATCAAGACGGCGCTCTATCGCCGCCTGGACGGCCACGTGCGGGCCATGCGCGTGGAAGGTGATCTGCGCAAGCGCCTCGACGATTTCTTTTTCGGACGCGCAAAAACCGAGACGCCCCAGAGCCTGACGGCGTTCCTGGCGGCGGTGCGTCGGGAGGATGCGGTCCTGGCGGATAAGCTCAAGGCCGAGGCGGGGGCGTTTTCCGTGCGGCTGGTCATCAACTCGTCCATGAGCGCCAACGACCCGGCGCGGGTGGCTCGCATCGGCGAGTTGGCGGTGAAGAATCTGTCCATGGCCGGCATCGAGACGGCTCGCATCCCCTTTGACATGTCCATTCGCCGGTCCATCGAGCGGGTCGTGCCCCATGTGGTCGCCCAGCCCGAGTCGCCCGCGTCCCAGGCTCTGTTCGACCTGACCGGCGGCTTTGTGCCCAATCCCTCCGCCGCGCTGAGCACCATCCGCGCTTCTTTGGTGCATCGCCGCCGCGGTTTGGCGCGTACCTCCGCGTAAGATTCATTTTCGAAAAATCTCGTCGATCGCCCGTTCAAAGCCGCAATTCAAAACCAGAGTATGTCATCCCGAACGCAGTGAGGGACCTCTCGTGCGCTGTTCGAGATGGGACTGACCTATCAGAGCCGCTCACTATCCGCCTACGCCAAGGCTACGGCGAGGCGAGCCGTTCGCGGCTCTGACGGACAAGGTCGCGGCACCGTTCGACCGGGCTTGACGCGCGCCGTCGCCTTCCCCCAGATTCTTTCGGCGAAGGAGACGACGATTCATGGAAAATCTGAAGGGCAAAGTGGCGATCATCACCGGCGCGTCCAGCGGCATCGGCGAGGTGACGGCGCTGGAATTGACGAAGGCCGGGGCGAAGGTGGTTTTGGGCGCGCGGCGGGCGGACCGTCTGGAGGCGTTGGCGAAAAAGATCACCGACGCCGGGGGCGAGGCGCTGTGGGCCGTGTGCGACGTAACCGTGCGCGAGCAGGTGGACAAGCTGGCGGCCCTGGCCCACGAGAAATACGGGCGTGTCGACATCCTCATCAACAACGCGGGCATCATGCTGCTGTCGTTCATGCGCAACCGGCACGTGGACGAATGGGACAAGATGATCGACGTGAACATCAAGGGCGTGCTCTACGCGGTGGCGGCGGTGCTGCCGATCATGCGCGAGCAGAAAAGCGGCATCATCGTGAACATCTCGTCGGTGGCGGGCAAGCGCGTGCTGCCTTCGGCGGCGGTGTATTCGGGCACGAAATTCGCCCTCAACGCCATCACCGAGGGGCTGCGTCAGGAGTTGTCGGCGGATGACGGCATCCGCGTCACGTCCATCCAACCCGGCGCCGTGGCCACCGAGCTGATCACGCACGTCACCGACGCCGAGGCCGCCAAGCGCGCCGAGATGCTCGACCAGATCCGCATCCTCGACGCCCAAGACGTGGCCGCCGCCATCGTCTTCGCCGTCTCCCAACCGCCCCACGTCAACGTCAACGAAGTCACGTTGATTCCCGGCGACCAACGCAACTAACCGGGTAGTCAATCAGAGCCCCGACCGTAAGGCAGCGGGGCAAGACCCGGCGCCGAGGATCGGCTCGTTCCGTCAGAGCCGCGCACGATAGTAAGCGGTTGAGTCCGACCCGGTACGACACGCGCGATTCCGTCGCACAACGAAAAAGGCGCACCGATTCGAAACAGACCCCTGCCTACAGGTCGGGGCTCCGAAGGGATGGGAGCCTTCCAAGTTTGGGCCAACGCTCGAACGTCCAAAATTTATAATGGGGTCCGTGCCAGCGGGGGCGTATCGTGAAACCAGGTCGACGGTGTTCATAGCGCCCATTCGACCGTCGGCCGAAGGAGAATGAAATGTCCAAGGCCAGCCGTGACAACCGCGTTGATACCACGCGGCGAGTACGTGTTCTCGAAGGCACCTACCAAGGTTCGGGCAGCCCGAAGAAGATGACCGAACGCACCCAACGCAAGGCGGAGCACTATCATCCGGTGACATGGGGCGAATTCTTCGGCCAACACGGCCACGAAAAACACCGCGCCAAGTAGCTGTCGACGCACGGGCCTTGAAGGCCCGTTCAAGACCCCTGGTCCGATCGCGGTGGAGTGTCTATAATGCGCGCTCACAACCTTGCGACGGACCGGGATCAACCTTGACGACGCCTCGAACATTCCTCGCGCCCTCGCGGCTTTTCGCCCTGTTGGTCGTTCTATCGGCGCTCGGCTTCGCGCTGGCCACCGCGTGCGTGGACGGCGACGACGAAGACATCGACATCACGCAGGACCCCATGGACGACGGCAAGGATCAGGTCATCTGCGGCGCCGAGTTCGAGGAAGACCTGCTGCCGTTTTTCGACACCTACTGCAACCGCTGCCACGCCGGCGATCTGGAACCCGAATATCGCAACGGCGCGCCCGAGGATCTGAACTTCGACACCCTCGACGGCGTGCTCGACCAACCGGCGCGTCTGCGCGCCTCCCTGCTCGACGACGGCGGCCAGCCGCCCTCCGCGCCCTATCCCTTGGCCACCGAACGCGACAACATGATCGCGTGGATCGACTGCGCCACCGGCGAGGGCGCCCGCGAGTAATCGGAATATCCGTCCGTAACGAACCCCTGGACCCGCTCGCGTTCCTGGACCTATGATCCCGCCCATGTCCGATGTGTCCGAAAAATCTCCGCCCGCCGAATCGACCGCCGCCGAGCGACAAACATCGCCGTCGTGGGTGCGTTGGATGAATTTGGCGATTGTGCTGGGCGTCCTGGCGCTGGTTCCCTTGTTCGCGTGGGGCGACCGGGCGCCCGAAGGCTGGCGCTGGCTCGAGGTTTTTCTGACCTATTACTTCGTCGCGTCGATCTGCGCGGGGGCGTTGGCGTATTTGTCGGTGCGCGTCGGGGATGCGGCGCGCGCGAGGAAGTGGCGGGATTTCGACCGATGGCTGACCGCGCCGGCGATCTGCTTTTTCATCGCGTTCGTCTGGCTGGTTCTGTTTCGCCTGCCGCTGGCTTTGTACAACCGGCCGGGGCAAACCGAGATCAATCTCGCCGAGCAGGCCGGGCAGCAAGCCGAGGAAGCCATGCAGCGTTACTTCGCCCAACACCAGCGCTACACCGCCTCGCTGGACGACCTGCGTTCCGTCGATCCCACGATCGATCCGGACCGGGAGGTGGAGTTCAAGTTCGTTGTCGCCACCGATTCCCGCTACAAATTCCAGACGAAATATCCCGGCACCGCGAAGGTCTTTCAATTCACCAATCAAGGCGTCACGCCCTGGGATCTGAAGGTCACTTATCCCGACGATTGGGAAGAGCGCGAATCCCAATTTTGACCCGACGCGCGCTTTCTCCAATCGTCGCAAAGCCCCGCCCATAGCGCCGATGGGCGAGTTGTCCCCAGGCCGGGGGCCTCAGAGGCCCGCCAACCGGGCCTTTCGACAGGAAAAAATCGCCAAAGGCCCGCCAGCCGGGGTTTTTCGCTTGCGTTTTCAAAATTTTCACCGTAGCTTCGGCATGCTCACAACAACCGTTGACCGCAAGGTCTCTTTACCTTTTGAGGAGGTTCGTATGGCGGACGCCAAGAAGCCCATGACCAAGGCTCAGATCGTTGCCCACTTTGCCGAGAAATTCGAGATGCCCAAGAAGCAGGCCGCCGACGTGCTCGACGAGCTGGCGGAGCTGGCCACCTCGCAGACCAAGAAGGTCGGCGCCTTCACCATCCCGGGCATCGGCAAGCTGACCAAGACCAAGCGCAAGGCCCGCAAGGGACGCAACCCGGCCACCGGCGAAGAGATCAAGATTCCCGCCAAGACGGTCGTGAAGATGCGCTTGCTCAAGAGCTGCCAGGAATCCATCGTTCCCCCGGTGGCCAAGAAGTAACGATACGGGCTTTCACCGGCGCGAGCCGGTTCGCCTGACAGGCCAGTCCGAAAAGGCCAAAGACAAAAGCCGCGGATCCGCAAAGGATCGGCGGCTTTTTTACGTTTCGGTGTCGGTTGTTGTCTGAAATTCGCGACTACGCCCGATGGTTGGTCCGGACGCCCTTGGGCACGGCGACGATCTCCCGATGGTTCTGGGCGTTGCGGTAGGCGGCAAAGGCGCGGTGCTGCGTCTCGGAGCGTTGAATCGCCTCCGAATCGTCGGGCGAGGCGGTCGGCGGGGGCGCCGCGTACGCATTTTCCTGTATGCGGTTTTCCATATACGTGTGGAACGTCCCGGCTTCGGGCGTTGTCCCATCGGCGTCGGTGTAGGGGAGGAATTCGGCCGAGGGGCTCGACGGTCGATCCGGCTCGAACGCCTCTTCGGCGCGCTCGCCGGGCGTCGTCTGTTCGGCCTCTTCCTTGCGGCTGTGATAACGAGCGCCCTGGCTCGAGCCGGCGATGCGTTCAGCCTTTTCCCGCAGGTGCTTTTTGGCCGAACCGTCGACCCGACCCTCGGCGTTATACGTCAGGCCGGCAAACAACGAGGGGGAGGTGATGTTCATCCATGAAACTCCCGGCGACGGCGCGGCCCCCAAAATGCTCGCACCTCGCACGTCTTGTTCATCGGTTTTTTGCGAATGGGACTTGAGCGAAAAATCATCGAGCCGCCCGACGCCCGCGAGCGCGGCGTTTCTTGACCCGCCATGTCGTCAGTTTATATTGGCGGCTATCGGCAGCGCAGTGAACGAGAGGGTGTGCATGAACCATCGCGACGCATTCGCGGATCGCCCGCGATTTCGCCGGGGACGGGCCTTGGCCCTGGCGACGGTGCTCGCCCTCGGCCTGACGGCGACGCCGACTCGCGCCGAGACCGCCGCTCCCGACACCACCCCCGCGCCCACGCCGACCGCCGTTCCGACGCATCTGAACGCCGTGGCCTCGACCGACCGGTCCACGTGCGCGAAGGGCGGAACTATCGTCTACCATCTGGAGCTTTCCTGGGAGGTGGAGCCCGGCCGGATGGTCCATGTGGAGGATCTGGAACTGCCCCTGGCCCAGGGCCTGGACCAACTCTCCGATACGCAAAGCGCGAAAAGCACGATGGAAGACGGGCGGCGTGTCGCCCAGCGGGTGCATGACGTTACCTATCGTTGCGCCGAGCCCGGCACGTTCGACCTGGGGCCGTTGCCGATCAAATATTACGACGGCGTCAACTCCCAGCCGAACACCGCCTACGCCGCGGCCGTCTCGGTGACGGTCTCTCCCGGCCTCATCGGACGGATGCAGTCGCCGGCGGGCAAGGCGGTCCTGTTCGTTTTGGGATTGGCGTTCTTCTGGGGACTGGTGATGCTGGTGCGTCGCGCCCGTCGATCCAAGGCCGAACAACCCGCCAAGGCCATCCCCGTACCCGACCGCCAGGATTGGGACGCCCTGGCCGCCCGGGCGCGGGAGACACCCGACGGAAAATTCTACGCCGACCTGGAGGCCGCTGTCTGGGACGAGATGTTCCAGCTCACGCACCCCCAGGAAGGCACTTCTTCCACGCGCCTGGCCGCCTTGCAAAACGACGGCGTGCCCGAGTCGGCGATCGCCAAGTTGCGCCAGGTGGTCGGACAATGCGAAAAGAATCGCCACGTGGACGGCCCCCAATCCCAGGGGGACGCCATCGAGGCGGTGAACCAGGCGCGCGCGGCGGTGTCTGAAGCCCGGGACGCCCTGTTGCCCGCGCCCGAGGCGGCCGGACGATCCGACGCCCCCAACGCCCACAACGATTAGAAACGAGGAGCCGCACCATGGAATTGCCCGCCGAAATCCAAGCCCTCACCGGCGACGTGGAGCGCGCCGCCGCCAAGGTGGACCGCCTGACCGCCGAGGTGGGCCGCGTGATTGTCGGACAGCGCTATATGATCGAACGGGTGCTCATCGGCATCCTGACCGGCGAACACGTCCTGCTCGAGGGCGTGCCCGGCCTGGCCAAGACCCTGGCGGTCAACACCTTCGCCCGGGCCGTCCACGGCAGCTTCATGCGCGTCCAGTTCACGCCCGACCTGCTGCCCGCGGACCTGGTGGGCACCATGATCTACGATCAGAAAACCGGCGAGTTCCGCGCCAAAAAAGGGCCGCTGTTCGCCAATCTGGTGCTGGCCGACGAAATCAACCGCGCCCCCGCCAAGGTGCAGTCGGCGCTGTTGGAGGCCATGCAGGAACACCAGGTGACATTGGGCGACGAAACGTTCCCCCTGCCCGATCCCTTCCTCGTGTTCGCCACGCAAAACCCCATCGAACAGCAAGGCACCTACGCCCTGCCCGAGGCTCAGGTCGACCGCTTCATGTTCAAGCTTAAGGTCATCTACCCCACGCGCAACGAGGAGCGGGAGATCATCGCCCGCCACGGCGCCGACCAGACCTACGACATCCAGCCGGTCGTCACCCCCGAGGAACTCATCGAGATGCGCCACCTCATCAAGCGCATCTATGTGGACGAAAAAATCGTCTCGTACATTCTGGACATCGTCTTCGCCACCCGCGACCCGGAGGGCATGGGCCTGGGCGATCTGCGCGACCTGATCAGCCTGGGCGCCAGCCCCCGCGCCAGCCTCTACCTGACGCTGGCCGCCAAGGCCTTCGCATTTCTCAACCACCGGGGATTCGTCATCGCCGACGACGTGCATACCATCGCGCCGGACGTGCTGCGCCACCGCGTCATCACCACCTACGAGGCGGAGGCCGAAGGCCTGTCGAGCGACGAGATCGTCACCCGCATTCTGGAGAAGGTGAACAAGCCCTAACGCATGGCCGACCCGAACGCCCAGCCGGCCGACGCGGCCGCCGATCCGGAGCAACGGGCGCTGCTGCTGGGCGGCGCGGGGCTGGTGCTCGCCCTCTACGTGATGCACGTCGCGAAGTACATGTTCCTTTGCGACGACGCCTTTATCTACTTTCGCTATGCCGACAACTGGGCCGCCGGGCTCGGGCCGGTGTTCAATCCCGGCGAACATGTCGAGGGCTACACCGGCTTCGTCTGGCTGGCGCTGCTGACGCTGGGCCGCGTGCTGGGCATCGCCCCGGAGCAGTCGGCGCCGGTGATGGGCGTGCTGGCCGGCGCGGGCACGCTGCTGACGGTGATGCTTTTCGCGAGACGGCGCTTTTTTGCCGACGCGCCCCTGTGGTCGCTCGCGGCCCCGGCGCTGCTGGCTTCCAACCGCACCTTCGTCGGGTGGTCGACGGGCGGGTTGGAAACGGCCCTGTTCACCTTTCTCGTCACCGCCGGGCTGCTGCGCCTTTGGAGCGAAATCGAAGACGGCCCGAAGTCCAAACCCCTCTCCGCGTTTCTCCTCTCCGCCGCCGCCCTGACCCGCCCCGACGGGTTGCTTTTCCTCGGTCTGGCGGGCTTGGCGCGCATGGGCGCGTGGATCGCCACGCGGGAACGGCGGCGCGAAGCGCTGGGGGCGTTTCTGCTGTGGGGCGTGGCGGCGGCGGGGCCGGTGTTGGCGCATCTGGCGTGGCGGTGGAGCTATTACGGCTATCCGCTGCCCAACACCTACTACGCCAAGGTCTCCCAGGCCCACTGGGACGAGGGCTTCGCGTACCTGACCGTCTTCGCCATCGAATACGCCGTGGTCCTCGCCGCGCCGTTCGCGATCCTGGCGTGGATCAAGGCGCCGACGACGTCCGAGCGGCGCGCGATCACCTTCGCGGCGTTGACCGGCGGGCTGTACCTGACGTACGTCGCGTCGGTGGGCGGCGACCATTTCGAGTTCCGGTTCGTGCATCCGCTGTTGGCGGTGGGGGCGTTGATCGTCGCGCGGGGCGCGTACCATGCGGCGGGAATGGCGGCATCGTCGACGGCGTGTTTCGCTCTCGGAGCCGGGTTCGTCGCCGCGTTGGCGCTCGTCCAATACGCCATGCCCCTGGCCGCGGACGGCTATCGTCAGGCCGCGCACCAAGGCGCGACTCCCGACGCCTTTCCCGGACTCGCGCCGATCTTCGCCGCCTACACCCGCCTTTACGACCCCATCGACGACCAGTTCGTCGCCAAGCGCATCGAGCTGCACATGGATTTTCGACGGGAGATGGAACAGCAGGCCGAGTGGGTCGAGCGGGCGCTCAAGGAAGGGCTGATGCGCCCCGAGGAGCGCATCGCGCTGTACTCCATCGGCGTGGTGCCCTATCGCTCGGGCCTTTGGACGTTGGATATCCACGGCCTGGCCGACGAGTACGTGGCGCACAACGAGCCGCCGACGCACCTGGGCCGCATTGCCCACGAGAAAACGGCGAGCCTGGAATATATGGCGCGGCGGGAGGTGCGTTATGTGCCGATGAATCCGTGGTTGTTCATCACCACCGATCAGCTCAACCACCACCCGGGACGCACCCGCCAGGGCGGATTCTACGCCGTGCCTTTCCACGATCGCTATTTTGTCTTCATCGCCCCCGGCGACCCGTCCGGCATGATCGCTTCGTTCAAGGACAAGCCCTTCCCGCTATTCCACATCGAAAACGGCGAGGCCGTGCGCCTGTAGACGCGTCGCATGCGGCGTCGGACGTCATGTCGGACCATGTCGGGATCTAGCGCTTGGCGCCGCCGCGAAAGACGAATCCCTTGGGGCCGTTTTCGTCGCGACTGCCTCGGGGGTGCATCGTGGTGAAGGTGTAGCCGTCGGGGCTGATGGGACCGAATAGGAAGGTTACGCCCGGCGTTTCGGCCAGCGTCTTGTTGTAGGGGATCAGGTCGTCGAGCTTGCGGGTGTAGGATCCGGTGACGACCGTGCCGCCGGACCCGTCGTCCCGGATCTTCGTGTCCTCAACATTCGCCGACGGCTTTTCCGTCGAGGCCACCGGCATGCCGGGCAGATCATCGAGCGGCGCGGTCCCCATCGGCGCCGTGAAGAACCCCGGCATGAACAGCAAATAAATAAGCAACAGCACCGCGCTGCCCCAAACGCTGATCACCGCCTGCCCCCCGCCTTCCAAACGATCCGGCCGCCGCTTGATGCGCCAATACGCCACCAAACCGATCGCCAGGCTCATGGCCGCCAACGGCAGGAAAAATACCGCCGCCAGAATCGTCTCGATCAACGCAATGGTCGCCAGGGCGCTGGGTTGGGCGGACGCGCCCGCGATCGCCGGGACGTTGGGCGGGATCCAGACCCGGTCGCCGCAATTGGGGCAGTCGATCTCGCTGCCGGGCCGGGCCGTGCTGACGTCCAGGTGCTCTCGGCAGTGGGGGCAGTCGATCACCCGTGTCGAGGGCGGCGCCGGGGGCGGATCGCCGGGCAGAACGAATTGTTGTTGGCAGACGGGGCAAAGGACCTTGGCGCCGGGCCAGAAAGCGGTCACATCCACGTGGGTGGAGCAGGACGGGCAGGGCAGCATGCGCGGTTGCACCCACCGGGGCGAACCCGGTTCGGGAACCTGGAATGAGCCGCGGCAATTGGGGCACATGATCGACTCACCGGGGGTGTAGGCGGTGGCGTCGACCGGCTGCTCGCACGCGGGGCACACGCAGTATTTCACGCTTTTTCCTAGTCCGGCGGACTCGGGTCGTTGCACACGACTTGCATAAATGACCTAAAATCCGTCAAGTTTTTAGGCTCTTCGCCTCGTTTTTTTGTCATCCTACGCCGTCGCTACGACAAATCAAGGTCAATTTTTCTCCCCACCACCGACCGCACCAGGCCCCCACGGAGAAATTCTTGGAATGTCGGGAAGTTAAAATCCGCACTCCCGACGTCGCCGGAAAAACTCACTCGGAGGGAGGTTGCGGCAAAATCGGCGCCATGCGTCCGTCCCCGGTGAGCGTCACCCGCATGCACCCCGCGTCAAAGGAGGCGGCCAGGGGATCGCTCGACTCGGGAGTCAGGGCGGCGGCGGCGCGCTCGCACAAGGGCTGGGGAACGATGCGGATGTACATCTGCGGCGCGAAGGTATCGTCACGCACGAGGCGGGGATAGAGGCGGGGATCCCGCAGCAAGAGCATCGCGGTGGGGATGTGATAGTCGTAGACGCTGGTCACGACCTCGCCGGAGGGATTGACCGTGTAGGTGTGTTGGCGCACGGAGACGCCCTTGAGATCCCGCTCGCGGATGTAGTCGTCCGTTTGCTCGGCGATGCGCGTCCAGGCGTTCGCCCGAAACATCGGCTTGTAGGAACACGTCGTCGTCACCCGATAGGCCATCATCAGGTCCGTGCCGATCAGCAGGATCACGAGAATCGATCCCACCGCGATCGTTCGCGCTCGGCCCAGCGTGGGTCGATCTTCCCCGCGACGTTCCCACCAATCAGCGAAAAACGACGCCGCGAGCACCGCGCCGAAAACGACGAAGGATTGGAAATACTCCACCTGCGTGCGGTCCTTGAACAGGAATAGGAACGCGTACAATCCCGCCGACGCCCCCCAATGCACCACCGACGTTTTCAGCAGTCGATAGTGCACCGCGGACGTATCGGACAGGCGTCGGAGCCGAAACACCCCCGCCGCCGCCAACAGGAACAGCAGCGGGCTCGCCGCCAGCGCCGGCAGAAACGTCAGCCCTTCCACGACATTTCCGAGGTAGGACACCACCAGAGCGCCGACGGACTTGGACGCCGGCAACGAGAGCATCGACGGCGCCGCCGCCGGGCTGACCGGTTCGGCCAACCGAGCGGCCAAAGCGAACAGGACGCCGATATGCGTCAGGAGGGCGGCGAGCATTCCCAGGACATTGAGGGCCATGTCGCGAAAATTGCGAAAGGGGTTAAGGGCATAGAGCGTGGAAATCCCCAGGACAAAACACGCCAGATGAAGCTGCATGCAAAGCCCGACGAGGATCCATGTCAGCACGACGAACATCCGCTGACCGCTCATCGCCTGGATGAGGCAGAACAGATAGCACGCGAGAAAAAACGGGATGCCCCGGTTCGTCGAATTTTCCACCACCGCCAGCAGCACGAGCGTGGAGAACGCGAAGAGAATCGTCGCCGCCCAGCGAAAGGTCCGCCGCCGCCCCAGCGCCTCCATCGCCATGTAAAACACCAGCACGCCCAGGCCGTTGAGAACGGCGAAGAAGGTGTATTGGGCCGACAGGGATCGGGAAAACAACAACGGGATCGCGCTCAGGTAGACCGACAGCGGCCCCAGGCGCAGCGGGCCGAGGACCGGGTTGGAGTCCAGCGGAACGATGCCCAGGTCGACCAGTTCCAAGGCCTTTAACAGCACGCGGGCGTAATCCTGCGTAACGATGCGCAGATCGAACACGGCGACCGCCAGATTCCACGCCAGCCAGAGGACGCCGAACGCGATCGGAACGCGCGGGGCGATGTCACGACGCGCCGTCATACGGCTCCGGCATCCGGGCTTTCGGCGACGGGTTTTTTCATCAGGGCGCGCACCAGGAACGTCACGCACGACAGGCCGACGAGGGGCATGAGCATCTGGTTGGAAAAGGTCATGAGCAGACCGGCGTTAAACAGCGCCGCGTCCGAGCCGTATTTGGCGAAAAAGTAGACGACCGCCGTCTCCCGCGCGCCGATACCCGACACCGTCACCGGCAGCAGGGCGATCAGTTGGATGAGCGGAAAGTAGAACAACATGTCCGCCGCCGGGGGACGAACGCCCATGGAAGCCAGGCACAGCCCCAGGTAGACGACGATCAGCAGGTTGAACGCGGTCGCATGGGCGACCAGATAGAGCTTGCGCGACGTAGGCAGCGCGGCCAGCGACGCCAGCACCCGCTCGGCCAGCAGACCGACCCGCTTGTGCATCAGCGAGGCGACGCGGATCGCCAGCCCATGCAGCGGGGTGGCCAGCAGCAGCGCGAGCATGCCGACGAACAATCCGCCCGCCAACGCCACGCCCCAGCCGATTCCCGCCAGCGCCGCGCCCACGCCCATCGGGCCGAACAGGCCGATGAGCACCAGGTATTTGTCCACCAACTTCGTGCCCAGCACGCGCTCGAAGCCCTCGCCGTGCACCCGATTGACGTACAGGACCTTCAGGACTTCGCCGATTTTGAGCGGGACGAAAAACTTGATCGGCGCCGCGCCCCACTCGACCTTGATCACCTCGACCAAGCCCATGGGCACGCCCAGGGAATGCAGCAGCACGCGCCAGCGATCGGACGCCAGCATGGTCGTGGCTGCCAGCGAAATCGTCAGCGCCGCGATGAACAGCGAGGGATCCGCCTGACGCAGCGTCGCCCAGATTTTTGCGCGGTCCACCTGCGTCAACAAAAACGCCAGCAGGCCCGCCGACACCAGCAGCGGCGGTATCGACTTTTTCCAGTCGCCGCCGATGCGTCGGCCGGTGCGCGGGTCGCGGAGATTGTTGAACATGGCGGAAGTATCCGTGGTGCGTTGGGTGAGGTCAACGCGGGGGGATGAGCGCGCGTATTCCAGCGGCCCGTCACCGCCCCAAAATGCAGGCCGCCGCCCCCGTTTCGGGAGCGGCGTCTCAGGCGGGATGCGTTGGTGGGTCAACGAGCGGATTGGGGAAGAGAGCCGACGCGACGGCTTGCCGCCTTCGCGTTTCGTCCTGGGGCCATCAAACCCCGGATCCCCTCCCCAATCACGTTCAGATGTCACAACGCGATTTTTTTCGAAAAAAGTTCGGGCGGCGTTGGGAAAAAGCCGCCGCCCGAACCTTGGGACCGGGTTATTCGTCCTGCGGGCCGTCGTCGTCGCCGTGATCGCCCCGAGGCGGGGGAGGCATCTTGTCGGGCTTGCAGGCGAGCTTTTCGAAGTGGGGAAGCTGCGCGCATTCGCCCTCGACCGTCTCGTCGTTGCGACCGGGGAATTCGCAGGCATCGCCCTCGGACTTGTCGACGCAGACTTCGAACGCCTGCTTAGGGGGCTTGGGCGGTTTGGCGTGGGCCATCGAGACGCACAGCGCAAACAGCGCCAGACTCAGGATCAGAACCATCAGCCGTTTCTTCATCAGTCGGTCTCCTTTTCCGGTTTCCTTGTCGCGGCTCTCGCCGCGTTGTTCCATCTCCAAGACAGGGGCCAGGTGCCATTCCAGTCGTTCGAGAAATCGTGTCCGCTTCGGGATTCGTTTCAGGTAAGACACGGCGTCCTCCTTGCGCGGGCGTCTTGTCGCGGGCTACACCGCCGGGGGTTCGCCTTCCGGCGGGCCGTCGAGGGGCACGCACGCCACGTCGCCTTCGATGTCCTCGCAGGTGCCGTCGAGCAGGTCGCCGAAGGGCGTCTCGATGATGCATTCGTCGGCAATCGCCAAGCCGTCGCAGGCTTCCAACGCCTCGGGCGGGGGACCGGCCGTTGTGCCGTCGGGCAGGGTTCCGGCCGCCGCGTCGTCGTCGTCCGCGCCGGTGGCGGCCGCGTCCGAGTTCAAGGAAGGCGCGTCGGGTTCATCGCCGGGTTCGATGTCCGGCAGATCGCAGCCCGTACTCCAGGTGAGCAACAGACCCACCATCACGAACGCACCGAAAACCGCATAGATCCGTTCCATTGTTCATCTCCTTATCCTTGTGACGCCCGGCGTCGCCGCGCGTGGGTTCCGATTTGATGAAACCGACTTTGCCGCGCGGCCGTTAAGGAAATGTGTGGAGAAACGGGGAGAATTGTTAACGGGGTGTAAATGCGGGGGTGCGTCTGGGCGCCAAATTTTCACGGCGCCGGAAGCGGCGGGAAGGTGTGCATAATCGGGTTTTTCGTCGGCGGCCACGAGTTTTCAGAGCTGCGTGCGTCAGCAAGCGATTCCGGTTCGATGTCGGAAACGAGGACGCCCTGACTGAGCCTGCGATGTCCGAGCCGCGAGCCGTAGCGAGCGGGTGACGGGTACGTTGTTGAACATGATTTCGACATAACAGAGCCGCGAACTGTCGTGAGCGGTTGGCGACGTCCCGGTAAACGTCGTTCGTTGTCTGTCGCTTCGAACCGCTCGACGACCCCTCCCTGACGGTCGGGGCTCTGAAAGGACGCAATCTCAGAATGACATCGTTCGAGTTTGACCCCACGCCACGCGCCTAGCGGCCTTTGAAGTCGGCTTTTCGGCGTTCGAGGAAGGATTGGATTCCTTCCATGGCGTCCTCGGACGCGGCGACGGCGCCCAAGTCGTCCATGAGGGCCGCGGCGGCGGCTTTCTCGCCGTCGTAGAGGGCTTTGCGGCAATGCTTCAGGGTGGCCTGGACCGCCAGGGGCGCCTGCTCGGCGATGGTGGTCGCGATCTCGATCGCCCGCTCGAGCTGCCGGCCGTCCTCGACGACCTCCTGCACCAGGCCGATGCGGTAGGCCTCCTCGGCGGAAAACTCGTCGGCGGTCAGCAGGTAGCGCATGGCGTTGCCCCACCCGGCCTCCTGCACATAACGCACCGTCGCCCCGCCGAAGGGATAGATGCCGCGCTTGATCTCGATCTGGGCGAAGCGCGTTCCCTTGGCGGCGACGCGGATGTCCGCGGCGAGCATCAGCTCGATGCCGATGGTCAGGCACAGGCCGTGCATCGCGGTGACGACGGGCTTTCGGGGATAGGGCCCGTACATGCCGCACGGATCGCACGAGCCCTCCACGACCGGCATTTTGCCTTCCGCCATCACCGAGGCGAACTGAGGCAGGTCGAGCCCGGCGGTAAAGTCGTTGCCGTGAGCGAACAGCACCCCGCACCACAGTTCCGGGTCTTGATCCAGCCGAGCGTACGCGTCGCCCAGGTCCAGATACATCCGGGGCGTGAACGAATTTTTCTTCTCCATCCGGTCGATGCCGATCAGCAAAAGTCGGCCCGAGACCTCGGTGGTGATGCGACCTTCGACGCTCATGGGAACCTCCGGAGATGTGCGGCCTCCAAACTAGCATGTTTGATGGGCCTCGTCGCCGGTTGGACTTGCCGGGCGGGGCCGAATGTGATGAGGTGCGCGCCGGACGAACCCGGCCCGAATGGGGCCGAAGGATACCTGGACCAAGATGCGTGGAAAAATGCACGGAATGACGCCCCGAACCCGATCGATCGTTCTTACGTTGCTGATCGTCGCGATGGTGCTGTTGCCGGCCTGCCGGGCGAAGGAAGGCCCGTCGGACATGGTCTGGGACGCGTACGTGCGCGACCACCGGGTCGACGCGGATTTCGGCGACTACACGATGCATTATATCGATATGGGCACGGGACGGCCGGTGTTCATGGTCCACGGCTTCGCCGACTCGACCTACACCTGGCACAATAACGTGAAAACGTTTGTCGAGGCGGGGTATCGGGTTATCGCGGTAGACCTGCCGGGCCTGGGGCAGTCGTCGGTGCCGGACCGCACGTGGACGGCGTCCATCGAGAATCTGAGCGACTCGGTGTTGCTGCTGGCCGACCGGCTCAAGATCGACAAGTTCGCCGTGGTGGGCAACTCCATGGGCGGCGGAATCAGCCTGTATCTGGCCTGGACGCACCCGGCTCGCGTGGTCGCGGCGGTGCCCATCTCGCCGGCGTCGTTTCCCCAGAAGGCGCCGGGCATCACCAAGCTGGTGAAGATCCCCGTGCTCGGCGACATCAACGCCCAGTTCATGGGCGCGTGGACGGCCCGTTCGGCGCTCAAGCAGGTCTTCTACGACGAAAACCTCGTCACCGACACGCTCATCGACGAGTATTCCCGCCCCTTCACCAAGCCCAACTACAAGGACTACCTCGCGCGCCTGCTGCGCCGGTATTTCTCCGATCAATTCGTGCGCATGAGCGAGAGCTACCCGGAGGTGCAGGTGCCGGTGCTAGCCCTTTGGGGCGAGCAGGACCGATGGGTGCCGGTGGAGTTCGGCGAACGTCTGGACGAACAAATCCCCGACTCGCGCCTGATCCGCTATCCGAACTGCGGCCACCTGGCCCAGCAGGAAGTCCCGGAGAAGGTCAACAAGGACGTCATGGCCTTCTTCGAAAAGGTCGGCTACGGGCCGAAATCCTAACCGGATCGTCGGCCCGCGCCGCTGACCTTTTGAAGCGATATCGGCGGTCAGTCGTCGATATCGCCCTTGCCCGGATCGAAGATGTACTTCACGTCGTAGTTGATGGTCTCGTCGTCCAGGTAGGCGAACCAGCCGAAGCCGTCCGTCCCGGTATCATCGGTGGTAGCGTAGAAGCTGAACGCTCCGCTCTCGCCCGGTCCGATATCCCCGATGTTCGACGACGCCCAGCCGCTGTATTCCCAATAGATCTTGTAGGGAGAAGCCTCGGAGTCTTGCGTGAAGAGGGGCTCGTTCCAGTCGGCGGGCCGGGTGGTGGTCTCGACGTTGGTATCCGGGACGTAGTCCGCGGTGGGCATCCAGAGTTCGAGGCCGTAGACGCTGGCGCTCGCCGTCTCGCCCTCGGGCACGGCGTTGTTTTTCACGGTGAAGAGAAATTGATATTCGGTGTCGGGCTTGAGGGAGCCGGAGCCGTTGGACGCGGTGATCTCGATGTCCCCCGGCTCGCCCATGTCGTCGTCGCCGGTGTCGTCGTCATCGTCCGCGGTGTCGTCATCGACGGCGTCATCGTCGTCGTCGAGGTCGTCGTCATCCGACGCATCGTCATCGGTGACGTCGTCGTCGGCCGCGTCATCGTCGGCGGTTTCGTCGTCATCGGATGCGTCGTCGTCCGACCCGCCGCCTCCACCGCCGGAGACCGCATCGTCGTCGTCATCGTCCATGTCGTCCACGCCCCGGGGACCGTCGTTCTCGCCGCAAGCGATGCTCGCCAACAAGCACAACCCCAGGGCCAGGCACAGCCCGAGAATCCACAACTTTCGCATTTGTCTTGCCTCCCCTTATCTCTCGGGGCGCCAAGACCAGCATCGCGAGCCGTACCACGCTCTCGGCGCGTCGGCAAGGATAAAGGGCCGTTTGGATGAGGGCGCTCGCGGGCGGGTCATCGCGTCGAGGCAGGAAGGCCTAATAGAAATTCAACCCCAACTGGATCTGCGCCCACGAATGGCCGTTGGCGTCGTTAAAGCCGTTTTTGGTCTCCTGGCTGCGATGAATCACCGACATACGCGCCTCGAACAGGTTGAACGGCTGGGCGACGATGCCCGTTTCCCCCTCGAAGACCAAGGGCTGGATGTTGAGGGTGTGTTTGGATTCGGTGAAGGGGAAGGGAATGCCTTGGATGGTTCCGTTGCGCAAAACGAAAATCGATTCCAGGCGGGAAAAGATATAGATCTGCGCGCTTTGCGCTCCGAAAGTCGGCAGGGCGATCGGCGGATCGTCCCCCCGCTTGCGCATGCGCTCCTGCACCTCGGCCGAATACCACGGATGGCGAATCCACCCGATGCGGAAGATCGTGCCCACCGATTGGGAGGTCTCTCGAAATCCCAAAGCGGTCTGGGCATGGACGGTCATATCGAAGATGTGCACGGGGATGAACGAGAACCGCTCCCGCGTGATCTCGAAAAACCGATGGTCGCCGGTAAAATAGAGCTGAGGCGTAATCGAGCTGGCGATCTGGTTGTTCCACCCGTTCGGGTCCCGGGCGCCGAAAAGGCTGTGGGCGTTGCGCTGGGCCTCCTTGGCCAGGGAGTATTTGCCCGTGCCGCCTACGTCCAACTCCATGAGCACCGTGGTCTTGTCGTTAGAAATCTCCGCCAGGATCCCCAAATATAACCACCCGGCGTAGGGGCGGTCTTCCTTGATGACCTTGCGCTCCTCAATGTCCTCGGGCGTGAAAATCTGGTGGCCGACCACCGCGCCCAGACGCACCACCGACTCGCCCTGGGCGGTCTGCCAATCGTCCAGGATGCGCAGGGGGCGCCCGAGAATCGGCCGGTCGCGAAGGCGCGCGCCGAAGGAGCCCTCCTCCAGCACCAACGGCGAGAGAAACCACGAACGCAGTCCGTTGGTGTAGGCTTCGTCGCCGCCGTGCACGTTCTGAATAAAGATGTCGTTTTCGAACATGAAGCGGTATTCCACGTCCGGAAACGGCGCCCGCACCGGTCGCGTATTTTGACGACGCACGTAGCTTTCGCGCTCTTCCTCCAGGTCCTCCACGCGCTCGCGCAGGCGCTGGATCTCGTAGAGCAGTTCTTCGTTGGAGACGGGCTCGGCGGAGGGCTCGGCGGAGGGCTCGGCGGGGGGCGAATCGTCCGGGCCGGCATCCTCGGCGTGGGAAAGACGCGGCGAGACGACGGCCGGCATCGCCGCCAACATAAGCCCCACCAGACATCGAACGAGGAATTTCCGCATCATTTCGCCGTTCCCTAGCCTTGTCGGGATCGCGGAAAAAATGCAAGAGGCCGCCGGGCGACCGGGTCCGACGTGAATAAAAGCGTGACGTCGGTCGCCGCCGCCTCATTTCGTCGATTGACATTCGGCCGAGCCGACCAATATTCATGGGGCCCCACGGGGCCATCACATCATATCAACGACGGTTGGGCTGTATTGGACTGTCGGCAGGTCGGACCGGGCGAGGGGGACAGTATGCGTCAGATTTGGATCACGAAAGCGGGCGAGCCGGAGGTTTTACAGATCAAGGAGGCTCCCGATCCCACGCCGGGCGAGGGAGAGATCCGCATCCGGGTGGCCGCCAGCGGCATCAACTTCGCCGACATCATGGCGCGCATGGGGCTCTATCAGGACGCGCCGCCGATTCCCTGCGTGGTGGGCTACGAGGTCTCGGGCACGGTGGACGCCGTGGGCCCGGGCGTGTCCGATTGGAAGGAAGGCGACCGCGTCATGTCCTTCACCCGCTTCGGCGGCTACAGCGACGTGGTCGTGGTGCCCACGACCTATGCCCTGCGTGTGCCCGATCATCTGGACCTGGTGGACATGGCCGCCATCCCGGTCAACTACGTGACCGCGTGGCTGATGCTCATGGACCTGGGCAACCTCAAGGCCCGCCACCAAATTCTGGTGCATGCGGTGGCCGGCGGCGTGGGCATGGCCGCCGTCCAGATCGCCAAATGGCGGGGCGCCACGATCCTGGGCACCGCCTCGGCCTCCAAGCACGAGCGCCTCAAGGAGATGGGCGTGGACTACCCCATCGACTATCGCAACGAGGACTTCGAGCAGCGCGTCATGGAGATCACCAAGGGCCGGGGCGTGGATATCGCCCTGGACGCGGTGGGCGGCGAGTCCTTCAAGAAAAGCTACCGATGCACCGCCCAATCCGGGCGCCTGTACCTGTTCGGCATGTCCTCGGGCGCCTCGTCCAAATCCGCGGGGAAGATCAGCTTCTACCGCAGCGCCCTCAAATCGCCGATCTGGCCGGCGGTGAAGCTCCTGCTCGACAACAAGGGCGTGCAGGGCGTGAACCTGGGGCATCTGTGGCACGAAGTGGACATGCTGCGCGAGGCGATGGAGGAAATTATGAAGCTGATGTCCGACGGCACGTTCAAGCCCGTCGTGGACGCCAAGTTCTCCTTCGACGACGCCGCCAAGGCGCACCACTATATCCAGGACCGCAAGAACTTCGGGAAGGTGCTGCTGACGCCGTAAACGGTGGCAGACGACACTGTCGTAGGGTGCCACACTTTCACGACGCGGAACGCGGAGGGAAGGTGTGCATTGACCGGATATTGCACACCTTCTCTCGGACATGCGTCCTCGCGAAAGTGTGGCACCCGTGATGGTCGTTAATTCACTCCATCCAACCCGCTCCCTACAGGTCGCCGCTCCGGCGGACGAGCGCCTCGTATTCCGCCCAATACCGATCCCGAAGCGCCCGCACCCGGTCCATCAGCCCGTCCAGCCCCGTCGGGTCGTCATGCAACCCGCCCTGGGACAGCGTTCGCAGCGGTTCGACGAAGGCGTCCATCCCCAGAAGCCGGGCTTCCCCGGACAGCGAATGGGCCATCAGCGCAATCTTCTCGAACCGCCTTTCGGCCACCGCCCGCTCCAATTCGTCCCCCTTTTCCCGCAAGTCCCGGGCGAATGAGGCGAGCTTGTCGTCCACGTATTCCTTGTCGTTCATAAATTTGGCGACCAAATCGTCGTAGCGAATCATCGTGTCGGGGGCGGTCATTTGTGCTCTCTCCATCCCTACCGGCGTCGTGATTTTGCCGGTCGTGTCTGGTATACACGGCTTGCCGCCGTCATCGCGAGCGCGGGTCCGGTCAGCCGATCGCGGTTCTTGCGAAATTTCATGTTCCGCGGGGCCGTTTCGCGCTAGGATAAGCGCCCCGACATGAAGACGGCGCCCTTTCGAATTCGATTTTAGCGGAGTGAACGCATGGCGACCTTATTAATTATGGTGATCGCGGCCATCGGTTACATCCTGGCCTACCGTATCTACGGCCGCTGGCTGTCCCACAAGATCTTCCATCTGGACGCAACCGCCGTCACGCCCGCCCACGCCCACAACGACGGCCACGACTACGTGCCCACCCGCGCCGAGGTGCTCTTCGGCCACCACTTCACCACCATCGCCGGGACGGGCCCCATCGTGGGTCCGGCCATCGCGGTGATCTGGGGCTGGCTGCCGGCGCTGGTCTGGGTGATGCTCGGGCCGATCTTCATGGGCGCGGTGCATGACATGGGCTCCATGGTCATCTCGGCCCGCAACAAGGGCGTGTCCATCGGCGAGGTGGCCGAGGAGATCATCAACCCCCGCGTGCGCACCCTCTTTTTGCTGATCATCTTTTTCGCGCTGCTGATTATCATCGCCATCTTCGGCCTGGTGATCGCCGTGATCTTCGCCAAATACCCCGAGTCGGTCATCCCGGTCTGGAGCGAGATCCCCATCGCCCTCTGGCTCGCCTGGATGGTGCACAAACGGGGCGCGAGCATGCGCGCGATGGGCGCGATCGCCGTATTCCTGATGTATGTGTTCGTGTACGTGGGCTACAAAGTGCCCGTGCCGCCGGAGATCCTGCCCACATCCATCAACCCGGTGGTGCTCTGGACGCTCCTGCTGCTGGCCTACGCCTATGTCGCCTCCACGCTGCCGGTACATCGCCTGTTGCAGCCCCGGGACTACATCAACAGCCATCAACTTTTCATCATCATGGCCATCCTCTTTCTCGGCATGCTCGTCGCCCGGCCGGAGATCGTCGCCCCGGCGGTGCAACTGCATCCCGAGGGGGCGCCGCCGATTGTGCCGATGATCTTCGTCATCATCGCCTGCGGGGCCATCTCCGGTTTCCACAGTCTGGCCGGTTCGGGCACCACGTCCAAACAGCTCGACAAAGAGACGGACGCGCTGACCATCGGCTACGGCTCCATGTTGCTCGAAGGCTTCCTCGCGGTTCTGGTGATTCTGGCGTGCACCGCCGGTTTCGCGTCCCACGAGGCCTGGACGCACCACTACGCCAGCTTCGCCGCCGCCTCGGGCCTGGGGGCCAAGCTCGGCGCGTTCGTCGACGGTTCGGCGCACATCGTGTCCAAGGCCTTCGGGATCAATCTGGGGCTGATGACGACGGTGATGGGCGTGTTCGTCGCGTCGTTCGCCGCCACGACGCTCGATTCGGCGACGCGCATCCAGCGCTATGTGGTCGAGGAACTGGCCCATGACTACCGCATCCCGGTGCTGACCAATAAGCACGCCGCGACGACCGTGGCCGTCGTGACCGCCGCGGCGCTGGCCTTCGCGCAAGAGGGCGGCAAGGGCGGGCTGCTGCTCTGGCCCCTGTTCGGCGCGACGAACCAGTTACTCGCCGGGCTGGCGTTCCTGGTGATCTATGTCTACCTGCTGCGTCGCGGCAAGCCGACCATGTTCATGCTCATCCCCATGGTCTTCATGATCGTCATGACCGCCTGGGCCATGCTCATCAACCTGCAAACCTTCATCGAAGGCCGGCAGTGGCACCTCATCGCCATCTCGGCGATTGTGATGGTGCTGGAGATCTGGATGATCTTCGAGACCATCGGCGTGGCGCGAAATCTCGCGGGCGAAAGTCAAATGGAAGGCGGAGCGTAGGCCGCATACCGATCACGGGTGCCACACTTTCACGGCGTCGAAGGCGGCGGGAAGGTGTGATTTTCTGCAGCGACCGTGCCCGTCCGAGCCGTGAGCCGTAGCGAGCGGGTGACGGCTTCGACTTGCGAGACGACCGCGTCCAAACAGAGCCGCGAACCGCTTGCCTCGCCGTAGCCTTGGCGAAGGTGGGTAGTGAGCGGTTGGCGGCGCCC
>JACKCT010000021.1 GCA_020633895.1 Deltaproteobacteria bacterium
TCAAACATAGCCCCGACCTGCCTGATCCTAATTCGCCCAATCCGGCCCCGGCTCCGGCGGCTCCTTGGCCAGCGGGCCCCGGACATTTTCCGGGCCGCCGCGCTTCAGGTTCACATCCGGGCGAAAGTTGTGGCAGACGCGGCAATCCTTGCGAGGCTTGGGCGCGGATTTCTCCGTGGCGTGGCAGGTGTTGCACATCAGATGGAAGGCCCGCTTGGAGGGGATGACGTCGTCCTTCCCCCCGACCGTATGGCACTCGACGCACGACGACCCCATCCCCTGCGCTTCCTCGGTATGATGGCATTTCAGGCAGTCGGCGCCGGCTCGGGCCAGATGGGCGGTGTGGTCGAAGGTGACGGGCATGGTGCCGCCGTGGTTGATGACAATCTTACCGGCGGGCATCGCCTGTCCGGCCGCGTCGCGACTCGCCCAAAACGCCGCCGACCCCAGCGCCAACATCAACGCGGCGACGAGGAAAATGTGGGAGGCGATTCGTTTGGGGTGTTTGTGCGTCACAGGCTCTCGATGCAGGTCGGTTAGGGGTCACAAAGCTGGCACACCATGCCATTTTTCGTCGCGTTTTTCGGGCGACTTATGCTATGCTCCGCCGGCTTTTTGAGCAACACGCGCCAGGAGACGGTCCATCGGTTTCACCGCGACCGCGACTGGGGCCCCTGATTTTCGGCCCACGAGGGAGGTTCCCGATGAATTGGCGTCTGCGTTGGCGTCGTACGCCCGTCATGATTCTGCTCCTGTTGATCGCCCTGGGGGCCATGGCCGCCGATTGCGGCGGCGTCACCCCGAACTTCAAACCCGGTTCGAAGCAGTTCTACGACATGCCTTTCCCCAACGATCTGCTGATCGGCGAATCGGGTACGGTGGAACTGGGTGATTTCCCGCAGCCGGACGGCGCGGTGCTTATCAACCGCTACATCAAGACGGCCCGGCGCGAGGTCAAGGGCTGGGGCCAAGGCGGCGTGTTCTTCACTTTCAACGGCGGTATCGACCCGGCCTCCCTTCCCCAATCGACGCAGTCCTCGGTGGCCGCCGACGCCTCGGCGTACATCGTGTCCATCGATCCGGGCACGCCCGACTACGGCGTGAAATATCCGGTGAGTTTCAAGTTCCGCGCCGCCGCGACCAAATACCTGCCCGAAAATTCGCTGGCCATGCTGCCCGTGCAAGGCTCGGGACTGCGTCATGGGCAGACGTACGCGGCGGTGGTGACGACGAAGGTGAAAGACGAGGAAGGCAAAGCCCTTAAGACTGCCTCGGATTTCCAGGCCGCGCTGGCCGGTAGCGCGTCGGCCGACGTCAACAGCGTCTTCGCCAAGTTGGCCGCCTTCCTGGACGACCAGGAGATTCCCTTCAAGTCCGTCGCCGTGGCCTCGGTCTACACGATCCAAGATCCCCTGCCTCGCATGCTCGCCATGCGCGACCACGCCTACAACGACTACGCCTTGACGCCCATCGACGCGAACAGCCTGTTCGACGCCGAGCAGACCGGCGATTACCAGGTCATCGAGGGCCAGGTCACGCTGCCCAACTATCAGTCCGGCAACGCGCCCTTCACCTTCGCCGGCGGCAATGTGGAGTTCGACGGCAACGGCAAGCCGATCGTTCAAAACGAATTCTCGACGCGCTTTGCCCTGACCATTCCCAAGGGCGAGATGCCCGAAGACGGCTGGCCGATCCTCATCTACTGCCACGGCTCGGGCGGATCCTACCGCAGCTTCGTGGGCTCCAACGACGTTTCGGCCTGGCTGGCGCGCAACGGCGTGGCCGGCATCGGCATCGACGCGCCCCACCACGGCCCCCGCGCCCCCGAAGGCACCAACGGCGATTGGTGGTCGTTCTATTTCTACAACGCTTCCAACCCGGACGCGTTCTTCGACAACAACATCCAAGGCGCCACCGAATCGATGGTGCTCATCCGCCAGGTGCTCAATCTGGTCGTTCCCGCCGGTCTGGTGCCTCAGCAGGAGGCGACGACTTTCGACCCGGACCACGTCTTCTTCATGGGCCACTCCCAGGGCTCGACGGTCGGCCCGCCGCTGGTGGCCGTGGACCCGATGATCAAGGCGGCGTATTTTTCCGGCGCCGGGGCGGGGCTCATCTGGAATCTGCTGACCAAGAAGCTGCCCTTTGACGTGACGGCGCTGGTGCGCGTGGCCCTGGGCCTGTCCGAGGAAGAGGCGGCCGAGGAGCTCGACGAGTTCCACCCGGCCCTGTCCATGTTGCAGCACATCGCGGAGATCGCCGAGGGCGGCACCTTCGGTCGCTACTACTACAGCGAACCGGTGCCCGGCGCTTCGCCCAAGCACGTGGCCCAGGGACAGGGCGTCACCGACACCTACGTGGACATCCTCAACCAAGGCACCTTCGCCGCCGCCGCGCACCTGGACCAGGTGGGCGCGTCGTTGGACCCGGATTCGTTGTCCCGCATTGTCTGGACCGGCGGGATGCAGTTGGCCGACAGCCCGGTCGTCGCCAACCGCGCGGCTTATGACGACGAGCCGATCACGGCGACCTACTCCCAGTACCCCGCGCCGACCGACGGCAGCGACGGCCACTTCGTCAGCTTCCGCTTCCCCGAACTGCGCCGACGCATCGGATGCTTCTTCGGCACGGCGGTCGAGCTGGGCACGCCGATCTGGGTCGACAACAATTCCAACGAATTCGCGCCCTGCCTGCCGGAGAATTAGAAGCGCATTCGGCCTTTCAGAGCCCCGACCGTCAGGGAGGGGTTGTCGAGCGTTCCGAAGCGACAAACGCGGACGACTTTCACCGGGACATCGCCAACCGCTCACTACCCGCCTACGCCAGGGCTACGGCGAGGCAAGCGGCTCGCGGCTTGGACATCGCATGACGACGCGATCTCACTGCTCAGGCGCTCCAAGCACTCCCTCCAGGTCGCGTCTCTGAAGGAATTGGAGCCATTGCCCCCTCGCCCGTCCTCGGCGATGATGTTGTCGCCATGGACGCCACCGCCATCCCGCGCCAATCTTTCTTCGAACGCTATTTCGGCGGGCACCCGAAAGAACTGCTGATCGCCCTCCTCGCGATCGGCGGGATCGCGGCGTACCTGGTCATGAAATTCGCCCTCGGCCTGCCCCAGGCGACCGCCGATTACGCTTTGTGGGCGGTGCTGATCTTCGGCGGAGCACCCCTGGTCTGGGATCTGGCCAAGCACGTTCTCCGCTTCGAATTCGGCGCCGATCTGCTGGCCGGGATCTCCATTGTCACGGCCGTGCTGCTGGGCGAATACCTGGCCGGGTCCATCGTCGTGCTGATGCTCTCCGGCGGCGAAACGCTGGAGGCCTACGCGGTGCATCGCGCGTCCTCGGCGCTGGAGGCCCTGGCCGCCCGCAGCCCCACCCACGCCTATCTGAAAACCGACGACGGCCTCGTCGAAACGCCCGTCGACGACATCAAGGTCGGCGATCTGCTGGTGGTGCGTCCCCACGACATCTGCCCGGTGGACGGCACGGTCGAGGAAGGCTACGGCACCATGGACGAGTCGTACCTGACCGGCGAGCCCTACGATATGTCCAAGGCCCCCGGATCGTCGGTCCTATCCGGCGCGGTCAACGGCGAGAGCGCGCTGGTCGTGCGGGCGTCCAAGCGGGCCGTGGATTCGCGCTACGCCCAGATCATGGCCGTCATGAAGGAATCCGAGCAGCGCCGCCCGCGCATCCGCCGCCTGGGCGATCAACTCGGCGCCGCCTACACTCCCGTCGCTGTCACCATCGCGCTGGTCGCGTGGCTGGTGTCCGGCGACCCGATCCGCTTTCTGGCGGTGCTCGTGGTCGCCACGCCTTGCCCGTTGCTCATCGCCATCCCCGTCGCGATCGTCGGTTCCATCTCGGTGGCGGCCCGGCGCAGCGTCATCATCAAGGACCCCACCGTGCTCGAGCAGGTAGACAACTGCCACGCCCTCATCTTCGACAAAACCGGCACCCTCACCTACGGCAAGCCGACTCTCACCGACACGCATCTGGCGCCGGGCATGAGCCGCGACCGGGTCTTGGGCTTCGCCGCCAGCATGGAGCGCTATTCCAAACACCCGTTGGCGACCGCGTTGGTGGACGCGGCCAAGGCGGCCGGCGTGCCGACCGAACACCCGGAACGCATCAGCGAAAAGCCGGGGCACGGGTTGGTCGGGTCGGTGCATGGGTGCGAGGTGGAGGTCACGGGCCGCTCCCATCTCAAGGCCCGGGGCCTGGACGCCGACCTGCCGCCGCCGACCGAGTCCGGGTTGGAGTGCGTGGTGTTGGTGGACGGCAAATACGCCGCGACGTTCCGCTTCCACGACGAACCCCGGGAAGGCACCCGTCCGTTCATCGAGCATCTGCGGGAGAAGCACCACTTTGAGCACGTCATGCTCGTGTCCGGCGACCGGGAATCGGAGGTGAAATATCTGGCGCGAAAAGTCGGCATCACCGAGGTGCTGGCCGAGCAATCGCCGGAACAGAAACTGGAGATCGTCCGGCAGGTGCTGGAAGAAGGCAAGCTCATCTTCGTCGGCGACGGCACCAACGACGCACCCGCCCTGATGCAGGCCACGGTGGGCATCGCGATGGGCCAGGGCTCGGACGTGACCGGCGAGGCGGCGGGGGCGGTGATCCTGGAAGCGTCTCTGCGTCGGGTGGATGAGTTTTTCCATGTCGCCCAACGCATGCGCCGCATCGCCCTGCAAAGCGCCATCGGCGGCATGGCGCTCTCCGGCATCGGCATGGGCTTCGCCGCCTTCGGCGTCCTGACCCCCGTCATGGGCGCCGTCGCCCAGGAGATCATCGACGTCTTCGCGGTGCTCAACGCCCTTCGCGCCGCGTTCCCGCCGAGGAAGCTAACGGATTACTGATGGGCGACGACAGAGCGCCATCGGGTGCCACACTTTCACAACGCCGAAGGCGGAGGGAAGGTGTGAAATAGGACAATTCACATCTTTTCTCGAACTTCGTTCTCGCAAAAATGTGGCACCCATTTGTCGATGCGCGATTCCCCCTTCCCATCCCCATTGCACGCGCTATATTGACCGAAGGGTAGCGCAACCGGACACGGACTGGAGGTATGTCATGGCGTCGAAGATCTTCTCGTTGAATGTCCATCCGATCGAGCGCGGGGTGCGCATCGTGATCGGGTTGGTGCTGCTGAGCCTGGTGTTCGTCGGGCCGAAGACGCTGTGGGGCCTGATCGGCATCGTACCCATCGTCACGGGCCTGACCGGCGTGTGCCCGCCCTACGGGCTGCTGGGTATCAACACCTGCAAGATGGGCAAGAAGGGCGGCGCCGAGAAGAGCGCCTAGCGCGTTGCCTCCCGTCGAGCTTCCCGACTTCAAAGTCCCCGGCGGTCGCCATTGGGAGACGGCCGCCCTGGGCGCCGCCTTGACCTACCAAGGCGTCGTCGATCCGTTCACCGGCCGCCCGCCGTCCGAGGCCATGATCCTGGGTCTGGGCGGCGGCATCGTTCCCGGCTACTCCTTTTGCCCTTCCACGTTGGATCGCGCGAGCGGCGTTCTCGTCACCGGCCGGACGCACCTCATCGCCACCACGCCGATCTTCGCCGAGCGCGTCGCCTCGCGCCTGGGTGGGAAAATCCACGTCTCCGAAACCGCCGGAGAGAAGAAGGCCCTGGCGAATCTGGCGGCCGTGTTGGCCGACGGCAAACCCGCGATGGTTTGGGCCCAGAAGACGATGTTGCCGTATCTGCATCTTGGCTGGCGGGACGGTTGCCAGTGGTTCATGCATGTGGTGTGCGTGCATTCGTTGGATGAGGCCGGCGGCGATGTGCGCGTGGCCGAGGCGGCGCCCACGTCCCTGTCGGTGGAGGGGACGGCGTTCGCGGCGGCGCGGGCGGACGTGTGCTCGTTCAAGAACCGCGTGGTGACGCTCGACCTGCCGACGAAGCTGACGAAGGCGGCGTATGCCGACGCGGTTCGCGCGGGGCTGGCGGATTACATCGACGCGTCCCGTCGGCCGAAAATGAAAACGTTCTCCCTGATCGGCCTGCGGGAGTGGGCGAAGATGCTCACCAACGACAAAAACGCGCGGGGCTGGCGGCGGGCGTACTCCGGCGGCGAGTTGTATCGCGCGCTCCGGGACGCGTTCGACTCCATCGAGACCTGGGGCAACGGCGGCGGGAATTTTCGCGGGATGTACGCGGAGTTTCTCGACGAGGCGGCGATCGTCACGAAAACGCCCGCGTTGTCCGAGGCGGCCGCGGCCCATCACGAGTTGGCGACCGAGTGGACCGTGCTGGCCGATGCATTCCTGCCGGACCGCGTCGCGCCGTTCAAAAAGACCAAGACGCTCCTTCGCAAGAGGCGTGATTTGTTTGAATCCAAAGGCGCTGGTGCCGACAAGCAGCTTGCGAAAATCACCGACGAGCTAGCAGCCCTCGAAATCGCCACGCTCGCCGACTTCCCCCTCACCGACGCCCACGCCGCCGACCTCCTCGCCGACGTGCAGGCGTGGCTGGGCGGATTACTGGACAAGGAAGACGCCGCGCTCGACGCGCTGGAAGCGATCGTCGGTTAATCAGCGAATCCGCTTGGAAATGCCGATCCCGATGCCGATGCGGAATTGGGGTTTGGACGCGGGGCGGTGTTCGTCCAGGAAAGGCAATAGTGCGGACTTGAAGGCGGCGAAATCTTCGTACATGGGCACGTGCCCGATGTCGGCGAGTTCGACGAGCGTCGCGTCCGGAATCGCGGCCTTGGCCTTGCGCCCCAGTTCCGGGTAGTCGCCCAGCGTTTCGGCCACCTTCTCGGGCACGTCGTTTTTACCCAGCGCCGTGCGGTCCCGCTGCCCGATGATCAGCAGCACCGGCATCTTCAAATCGGGAAATTCATAGAGCACGGGCTGCGTGAAGATCATGTCATACGTCAGCGCCGAGACCCGCGCCATCCACGCCGCGTTCGGCCCGACCGCCCACCCGGCCTGAATGTCGAGCAACGGGTCGTACGCCTCTTGCCACTGCCCGGCGAAATACGCGTCCTTCATATACTGCTTCACCGACGCGGGCGTCTTTTTCGTTTCCCGCGCCGCCCAATCGTCCACCGTGCGATAAGGCACAACGCGCTTCCAATCCTCCAACCCGATCGGGTTGACCAGCGTCAGGCTCGTCGTGCCTTTCGGATACATCAGCGCGTAGCGCGTCGCGACCATGCCGCCCATGGAATGGCCGACCACCGCCGCCTCGTGAATGCCCAATTCCTCGAGCAACTCGTGCGTTAATGCGGCGAGCTGGTGAAAGCTGTACTGGAAATCCATCGGCTTGCTCGACTTGCCGAAGCCGATCTGATCCGGCGCGATCACCCGATAGCCGTCCCGGGTCAACGTGTCGATCGTCCGCGCCCAATAGGCACCCGAGAAATTCTTACCGTGCAAAAGCAGCACCGCGCCCTTGGCCAGGCCGTCGGCCGGCACGTCCATGAACGCCATCTCCACGCGCTGATTCTGGGAGGTCGTTTCGAAAATTTGCACCGGATAGGGGTAGTCGTAGCCGGTCAGGCGCGCGTCGAGCCCCCGCTGCACGGCGGCGGCGTTCGCGGCGTCGGACAGCTCCGGCGACGGCTCGGACTTGCCGGCGCAACCGAACGCGAAAAGCAAAATGAAAACGAGAAGAATCGCGACACGCGTGGTCATGGGGGAAATCCGATCGCGCCGGAGGGGACGCGTCAGTTGACGTTGTCGGCGGCCGTTTCGATGCCCTCTTGGGGCGGCAGCTTGAACCGGGCGTCATTGTACACCAGTTCGAAGCCGCCCTCGCCGTCTTCCTCGATGCATTCGGCCAATTCGTGATAGGCGCTGGTGGAAAAGCGGGCGCGCACGCCGTTGCGGGCGTCGCAATAGGGCACGTTGCCCTTGAAGACGAGAGAGTTGGGATCGAGCATCACGTACGTGTCGTCATGCAGACGCAGACGCATGCCCTCCGGCTCGACGCGAAGGGCCGTGACGATCAGCGGCGCGTCCTCCACCTCGATTTCCAGGCGCACTCCATCCGAATGCACCACGTGCGTGCCGTCGTCCTCGCGCCGCAGCAATTGGGAAAACAGCTTCCATGTCCGCTCGTGGGTGATCTTCTCGTCGTTGTGAAACCAGTCGCCGTGGCGATTGACGAAAAAATTCCCCGCGAGCGGATGGTTGGCCATTACGAGACTCCCAGCTTCTTGAGCTGCTTGGTCACGTCCGCCAGGCTCGCCGTCCCGCCGAAGACCTCCCGGCCCAGCAGCGTCTCGGTGATGCCCGCGTACATATCGCTGGCCGCTTGGCGCATGGCCGGGTCGATGGGCACGGGGGGGTGGCCCAGGGCCTTGGTGATCGCCGCCAGCGAGCGGTCGTCCTTCACCGACATCTCCGCCGCCTTTTTGACCGCCGCCACGAAATCCGGCTGGTGCTTCAAGTGATACTGCCGCAGCGGTTCCTTGCTCACCTGCAATTTTTTGTAGGTCAGGCGCAGCTCGTCCGGCGTAATCGCATCCCCCAGCGACAGCGCCCCGCCGATGTGCACGAACTCGAACTTGCCGTCCCACAGTTTGATGCCCATGCGGTCGAATTCCTCGCGCAGGCAAAGGGCCATCAGCAACACGCCGTGCTGGAGTTTCAGGAAGCTTTCCGCGCCCAGGCGCGAGGCGTTCAAGGCGAACTCGTACGTCCAGAAGCGGTCCGAGGGCTCCAGCTTGCTGGTGAACTCCACGATCGGCTTGGGCAGCATGGATCCGGCCTTGATCGCCTTGGTCAGGCCGATCTCGTCGCCGTAGGCCGGATTGCGTTCCAGCCGCCGCAGCAGGGACGAGCCGGTGGGCACGCCGAAGCGGAAGATGCATTCCGCGGGGACGAGGAAGTTGGACTCGGAAGCCGGAATGGGGCTGTAGTCATAGAGTTTGCGCCCGGCGATATTCACGATCTTCGGCTTGACGATGCGCACCGCCGCCACCTGCACGATGCGGCTGGGCGACTTGAGTTTCGCCACCGGCACCGCCTGGCCGTCCTCGTTGACGATGCCCTGGTAGTGCGTGGGGAAGCCCGATTTTGTCAGGTTCTTGAGCACCGGCGAATCGGCCAGTTCGGCCCGCAGAGCCTTGTCCTTCACCTTGGCCAGCACGTCATTTTTGACGAACGCCTTCCAGGTCGCCGGCGCCGAAATCTTTTCGAACAGGTGGGCGGTCATCATCGCGGCGGCGGCGCCCTTGTTGGGAATCGTGTCGGGCATCTTGCCGTAGTCGAAGACCGAGTAGTCGTCGGTAAATTCGAACCAGAACACGCCCGGGTTTTTGGCGGTGACTTTTTTCACCTGCCGCAGATTCTTCGTGCTGCCGACGTGAATCACCGGCCGCCGGGACAAGCCCTTCACATCCATGAGGATGACTCCCGCGAAAATATGGCGTTGTCGTTGAGGGTTGCGCGAGACGCCGCCGCACCGGATTTCATCGCGAAATCGCTCACCGAAAAAGCAGCGCGGTCCCGCCCTTTGTATGGCATACGTGCGCCGCGTTTGTCCACGCCGGCCCGGCCGGCGTCAGCGATCCCGGCGCCGAGAGAGAGATCGCAAACGTTTTTGCATCTCTTTGTTGTCCGGATCGTAGTCCAGCGCCGCCGCCACGAATCCGCCGATGAGGTTTTCCTTGCCCTCTTCCTCGCAGATCTTCACCAGGGTGGTGTAGGCGGGCACGAAGTCCGGCTTGATGGCGATGGCCTTCTTGCAGCAACGCACCGATTCGAAATGGCGGTCGAAGGAATCGAGGAATTTGTTGCGATAGGCCGCCCGCGCCAGCTTGACCAGCGCCTCCACATTGTACGGGTCCAGCAGCACCGCCGCGTCGTAGCATTCGTACGCCTTGGAGTACGTCTGCTCCTTCATGAACTGATCGCCCTTTTCCAACAGGTCGTCCGCGCTGACCGGCTGGGGATCCCAATGGACCATCCTCGGCGCGGCGGCGGCCTGCGGCGGGGCCTCGGCGGCGGCTTTGGCGCCGGGCGGCGTGAAATAGCTGGAAGGCGGCGACTCCTTGATGACCACCGTGTCGTCTTCGCGGGCCTCTTTCTCCGTGGCCACGCGAACGCGCTTCGCGCCGTTGGTCGAAGAGGCCGAGGAGCTTGAGGACGGTCGCGACGCCCCGCCGTTGCCCGGCGCCTCGACACGAGCGCTCGTTGACGGAGGCGGCGACGGGGGGGCGGGACGGGTGGTCCCGTTGGACCCGGCCGACGGCGGCGCCACGGGCGGCTTGGGCGGAGGCGCGGCCTTTTCGGCAACAGGGCCGGGCGGCACGTCGGTCGTCCGGCGGGCGTGGCGCACGACCGGATCGAACCGGGAGATTTCCTGATCGAAGGCCTGCTTGCGGTCCTGCGTGACGATACCGAGCAACATCAGCGCATAAACCGCGGCCATGATCTTCGTGTCCTCGGCCTCGAGCAGCAGCAGGTTGGGCAACGTCAGCCCCTGGGCGCAGTTGCGAGCCACCACCTCGACGACCTCCACCCGCGCGTCGGCCAGGGTGGACGGCGGCACCGAAACGTAGAACGGCGCGGTCACGTCCGCCACCGCCGACAGGCGTTCGGCAATCGCCCCGGCGTCGTAATGCCACAGCACGCCATGGTAGACCGGCACCACCGGATGCACCCGCAACGGCCCGGTCCCGGCGCCGGGGATTTTCACGAACTCCCCGCGACGCAACTCCGCCAGGCTGCGCAGGTGATCCACCCGCCACGCCTCGACGACCTGCTCCACTTCCCGATCGGTGAACTGCAACAGCGCCTTGAGCGCCGCCGGCACCTCCTGGCCGTCGTTGTCGCGACGGGCGCGCAGATTCTGCGCCTCGGCCCGCGTGATCTTGCCGATGCGCGACAGGTAGAAAATCAGGTCCGACGTCTTGACCGCCACGACGAACCCGTCGGAAAAACGCACCGCCTCCGGTCCGCTGGTGGTCTCCAGATTCAGTCGCCCGGAGAATTTTTCCCGGCCCAGGGACGCGAACAATTCGGGCATGCCGACCTGCTCGATGCGCCCTTCCGCGCCGACCACCGCGTGCAGCGGCCGGTCCATCGGCAGATCGCTCCCGCCTCCCGGGTCGCGCCGCGCCTCTTCCCGAGATTCGCGCCCTCGGCGCTCCATGGCTTCCCGGCGCGATCGGCGGGCCGCGTCGACGTCCGTCTCCACATCCGGCAGCGCGTCCCCGGGCCCCAGATGCCGCTCGGCGATGGCCGCCAGATTGCCCGGCGGAATCGGCTTGGACAACGTGCCCGCCGCGCCGTTGCTGCGTGCCGCCAGATTGCCGCCGGTGGCCAGGGGAGACATGAGATAGACATGCGTATGTTCGCCGGAGGGGTGCGCGCGAATCTTCTTGAGCAGGTCCACGCCGCTGGTGCCGGGCATCAGCAGGTTGACGAACACCACGTCGGGCGTGTGCTCGTCGTAGATGTCCAGACCCTTCTCCGAGCTGGACGCCGTCAACGTCCGATACCCGGCCGACGCCAACGCCGCCGCGTATTGGGCCAGCTCGCCGGACTCGTAATCAATCACCAGAACGCTTTTGCTCATCTGAACGCGTGACCCCGCTTGGCCGAAATCCATCGCCCCAAGTTTGTTCGGCAAATGCTTTCAGCGAACGCCTATGGTAGCCAACGGGCGCGCCGGGCGCAACGAAAGATCTGTTCGAATCGCCACCGAAGGGGCCGACCGGAGTGGTCAGCCCGCCGCCGGGGTGGTAATCCCTCCCGAGTTCCGCAAAATGACGTGGTCGCGCCATGGGTCGCGACGATCCACCCATCCCGCGTCGTCAACGAAGGGGGCAGCATGGCCGCATCGGCTCTGGACTTCACGATGAAGACCATCGAACACGAGGACAGGAACCTGGCCGACTACAAGGGCAAGGTCGTGATGATCGTCAACGTCGCCAGCAAGTGCGGCCTGACGCCTCAGTATGACGGCCTGCAAGCGCTTCACGACAAGTACGCCGACCAGGGGCTGGCGATTCTCGGCTTTCCCGCCAACGAATTCGCCGCCCAGGAACCGGGCAGCGACGAGGACATCCTGGAATTCTGCACCACCAATTACGGCGTGGATTTCGACATGTTCTCCAAGATCGTCGTCAAGGGCGACGGGATGCATCCGCTGTATGGATTTCTCACCGGCGCCGACACGAACCCGGATTTTTCCGGCGACATCAACTGGAACTTCGAGAAATTTCTGCTGGACAAAAACGGCCGGGTCGTCGCCCGTTTCGCCCCGCCCACCGCTCCGGAAGCGGAGGAAGTCGTCTCGACGATCGAGCGGGAGTTGGCGAAGTAGGAAGTAGAGGGGGCTCGCGCGTCGGCCCGAACTTTTCAGAACCGCGACCTGTCGGGAGCGGGTTGGTTCGATTTCGGGAAGCGAGTTCGCCGGCGTGCAACGGCAGAGCCGCGCGCGTGAGCAAGCGGTCCAGAGCGTCCGATGAGTCTGCCCGCTCGACGACCCCTCCCTCACGGTCGGGGCTCTGATTCGCCGTAGTGCTTTACAAACAACGAACGCGTCACCCGCTCGCGGCTCGGACATCGCCGACGTTTCCCACAACGAAAAAACCCGCCGCAATCGCGGCGGGTTTGTCGTTTTTGCGTCGAGCGAGGCGCGCTATTTCTTGTAGAACGTCGCGCCCTTCTTGGCGTTGTCGACGAGGATCTGCGCCGGCTTGAACTGGGGCCCGTGCTTTCCGGCCAGTTCCTCCAGGCGCTTGACGATGTTGCTCGCGCCGGTGGCGTCCACGTAGCGGAACGGGCCGCCGCGGAACGGGGGGAAGCCCAGGCCCAGGATCGCGCCCAGATCGCCGTCCGCCGGGTTGGAGATCACTTCCTCCTGCAGGCACAACGCCGCTTCGTTGACGAACGCCAGCGCCAACCGGTCCTGGATCAGCTTCTTGTCGATCTTCTTGCGATCGGGTCCGCCGAAGAATTCGTACGCCGCCTCGTTGGGCTCCTTGCCCTTCTTGCCGCCGGTGATGCCGGGGATGGACAAGGCCTTGGACTTGGTCGTCACGTTGTAGCGATAGAAGCCCTTGTTGTTTTTGCGTCCGGCGTATCCGGCCTCGGCCATGCGGGGAAGGCCCGTGGCGTGGGGGAACTCGCCGCGCGTCTTGCGGAAGAACTCGCCCAGGTTGGTGCCCACGTGGGCGGCCACGTCGATGCCCACCTCGTCCACCAGCGCGATCGGCCCCACCGGGAAGCCCCAGTCGAGCATGGCCTTTTCCAGGTCCGGGATGATCGCGCCCTCGTCGAGCAACAGGCACGTTTCGTTCATGTACGGCGCCAGGATGCGCGTCGTGTAGAAACCGGGGCCGTCCTTGACGACGATGACCGTCTTGCCCTGCTTGATGCCGAAGGCCACCGCCTTTTGCACCGCCCACTTGGCGGTCTTGGGCGTGGTGATGATCTCCAGCAACGGCATCTTCTCGACGGGCGAGAAGTAGTGCATCCCCAGGACCGTCTCGGGCCGTTTGGACGCCTTGGCGATCTCGCCGATGGGCAGGGCCGAGGTGTTGGAGGCGAACACGCACTTGTCGTTCGTCACCGCCTCGGTGTCCTTGAGCACGCGCTTTTTCAGCTCGATCTCTTCAAAGACGGCCTCGATGATCAGGTCGGCGCGGGCCAGATCCGCGTAGTCCAGCGTGCCGAAGGCGCGGGCGTTGATCTTGTCGTGTTCGAGCTTTTCGACCGCGCCTTTCTGCAGGCGCTTGTTGATCGATTTGTAGATGTATTGCTGACCCTTGGCGAGGGCCTCGGGGGCGATGTCCTTCATGATCACCGACGTCTTGGCGTTGTCGGCCGTCACCAGCGCGATGCCCGCGCCCATCAGCCCGGCGCCCAGCACGCCCACATGTTTGACCTCGGGCGCGCCCTTGGCCAGCGGGTGCTTCTTGGAGCCGGTCATGGCGAAGAACAGATTGATGAGCTGTTCGGAGACCGGGCCGGTGGCGATCTTGGCGAAGTTGCGGGCCTCGACCTCGTAACCCTTCTCCCGAGGGCCTTCCAGTCCCGCCTCGACGCATTCCAAAATCGCGATCGGCGCCGGGTAATTGCCCCGGGCCTTGCGTTCGGTCAATTCGGCGGCCTTGGAGATGACCATCTTGCGCGCCGGGCCGATCTCCTTCATCACCTTGTCGGCCAGGCCCTTGTCCACGTCCCGCGACCAGTCGCCCTTGGCCACCAGACGCTTGGCGGCGGTGGCGGCTTTCTCGGCCAGGCCGAAGGGGCTGGTCACGTCGTCGATCAGGCCCATCTTCCGGGCTTTTTTCGGATAGACATTCTTGCCGGTGAGCATCATGTCCAGCGCTTCCTGCAACTCAATAAGCTGAGGCAGACGCTGCGTTCCGCCGCCGGCCGGCAGCAGGCCGAGCTTCACCTCGGGCAGGCCCAGGACCGTTTTGGGATGCGTGGTGGCGATGCGGTAGTGACAGGCCAGCGCGATCTCCAGACCGCCGCCCAGGCACGTGCCGTTGATCGCCGCGACGCACGGCTTGGCGCTCAAGGCCAGACGGTCGAGGGCCTTGTGGCCCCGTCGGGAGGCTTCCTCGGCTTCCTTGGCCGACTTCAGACGGGCAAAGCTCGCCAAATCCGCCCCGGCGATGAAGCAATCGTCCTTGGCGCTGATCAGGACGATAGCCTTGACCTTCGGGTCCTTGTCCAGATCGTCCATCAAGGAGTTGAAGGCGTCGATCAGATCGAACGAAACCGTGTTGACGGCCTCCTTCGGATTGTCGAACCAGATCATCGCCACGCCGTCGTCGCGCTTTTCCACCTCGTAAAGCTGCCCCGGATGGGGATGGGCCTCGTGCTCCGGGATCACGTGCGTGGCGGCCAGATGGGCGGCGGCGTCCAGGCTGTGGTGGGCCACTTCCGAGACATGCTCGGTGACGTGGTGATCTTCCGCCTTGACCTTGCGCGTCGATGTCTTCTTGGCCGCGGCCGGTTTTTTCGCCGTCGACTTGGCGGTCGCGGTTTTCTTCGGCGCGGATTTGGCGGTGGACGCTTTAACGGTGGACTTCTTGGCCGCGGCCTTCTTGGCGGGCTTCTTGTCCGTGGACTTCGCGGGGGTCTTCTTCTCGGCCATGGGGCCCCTCCGATCAAGCGCCGGTCATAACCGGCGATGGGCGATTCGATGCGATGTGTAATTGCCGGACCGATGTTGCGCGTCGCGATGCGTCCGGATTTGCCGAACTTCCACGGCGCCCGCGACCACAAGGGCCTTTCGCGAGCGCCGCGCTTTTCCGATTTTCGTTAAGAGGCCCGCTCCAGAATCGTCGCGTTGCCCAGTCCCGACAGGGCACAGGCGGCGATCAGGGCGAACTGGCCATCCTCCCGACGCAGCCGGTTGGACGCCGTCGTCACCAGCCGCGCGCCGGTGGCGCCGAACGGATGCCCCAGCGACAGGCTGCCGCCGTGGATGTTGAGCTTGTCCATGTCCACGCTGCCGATCTTGCCGGGCAGGCCCAGGGATTTGCCGAACTCGTCGGATTCGAGCAGCTTGATGGTCGCCACCATCTGACCGGCGAAGGCCTCGTGGATTTCCAGCACGTCCAGATCCTTGAAGCGGATGCCCGCCCGGTCCAGCGCGATGGGCGTCGCGTAGGTCTGTCCCAGGAGCATTTCGTCCAGGGGGTCGGTGGCGGCGAAGGCGTAGGTGCGGATGTAGCTCTTGGGGGTATAACCCAGGGCCTTGGCCGCGTCCTCGCTCATCAGCAACACCGCCGCCGCGCCGTCGGTGAGGAACGACGAGTTTCCGGCGGTGACGTCGCCGTATTGCCGGTCGAAAGCCGGGCGCAACTTGCCCAGCTTCTCGGCCGTCGAATCGCCCCGAAAGCCGTTGTCCCGCGTGATCGGTTTGAAATGGGGCGGCGGCGCGACCATCATGACTTCGTCGTCGTAGATGCCGTCGTCGAAGGCCTTGGCGGCGAGCTGGTGGGAACGGGCGGCGAACTCGTCCTGCTCCTGGCGCGTCACGCCCAGGCGGTGGCAGATCCGTTCGCACGAGGCGCCCATGGACAGCCCGGTGAAGTAGTCCTCGATCGCCGGGGCGTCGGGAATCAGATCCTTGGGCTTCACGTCCTTGAAGATCTCGTAGTAGTCCTTGGGGCCCTTGGCCTTCTGCGTGCTGATGAATTTCTGGCGCATGATTTTGGAGAAGCGGATGGGCACGTCCGAGCAGGTGTCGGTGCCGCCGGCGATGGCGATGTCCGCGTGGCCCATGGCGATCTGGTCCGCGGCGTTGGCGATGGCCTGATTGGCCGTGATGCACGCTTCGCTGACCGTGTAGGCCGGGGTGGAGATGGGGATGCCCGCGCCCAGGGAAACCTCGCGGGCGATGTTGCCGATGGCCGGATCGGGGATGACCGTGCCGAAGACGACCTGGTCGATCTGGTCGACCTCGACGCCCGTCTTTTGCAGCAATCCGGCGACGGCGTAGCGGCCCAGGTCATAAGACGACAGGGCGTTGAATTCAGTGCCCGAACGCAAAAACGGCGTGCGATTTCCCTCGATCACGCACACCTTGCGCAGGCTCACCCCGTTGGACTTTTTCGTGCTTCGAGCCATTGGTCACCCCCTCGGGCTACGCGGCCGACCGAACGTTCGTTCGAGCCGCTTCAAAGACACCGCGCATGGCGGCGTCGCTGGTCGTCATGGCATGGAATTTCGAGCAAATTCCCACGGCCCGGCAAGCGCCCCCGGACCACGGCCCGCTATCCTATGACGCAAAGCGCCAAAGGGCAAGGGACCCTCAGGAAAGTCTCTACAAATGAGTTGATTACACGTCGATCAGTGGCCGGGGATCTGCACGCAAACGTCAAACCAGGGATCCGGGCTGATGAGTTCGAGCATGGCGCCGCGGGTGGTGGTGAGTTTGGCGAGGACTTCGCCGTCCTTGATGCGCGAAAGCTCGACGTTCGCGTTGGCGACACCGGTGTTCACGCACAGCTTCTCGGTGCCGTCCGGGTTGGGATAGACCAGCCCCGCGAAGTCGTGGCGATGGCCGATGACCATGCCCATAAGCTGCAGGCCCTGGTCCTCCATCGTGAACGACCAGCACTGGCGGTTCATCGTCGATTCCTTCGCCCGAACCTTGCGCAGCCGGTTGAACTTGTAGTCCTTCCCCTCGTGACGCAGCACCGCCATCGTCAAAAACGGCGTCTCCTTGCCACCCATCGACATGCGCGCCGAAAAGCCCTCGAACACCGTGTCCGGCGCGTTGTCGAAGGTGTTGCAGTGGGACCAGGCGTAGTGCGTCGTGTGGGCGTTGCCCCAGTTGTGGCCCTGCATGGCGCGCAGGTTCTGCACCTCGGTACGCGCGCCCTCGACGGTGAAGTGCCCGTTGGCGATCGTGTCGGCGTAGGGCGTCCAGGTCTTGAAGCGGGGGAAGGCCTTGGTGAGCATCCATTTGTGGGGATAGATCATCAGCTCCCGGCCGCCGTCCAGCTTGATGTCCCATTCGATCACCCGGCCGAAGGCGTCCTCCAGCCGGCCGTGCGTGAACCCGTCGCCGAACGCGCAAGGCCCGGCGACCAGCCCCACCTTCTCTTCCTCGAAATTCCAGTCCTCGACGGGAAACTCGTTGCGCATGCCGATCGAACGGGCCGCGTTGTTGGCCACCACCCGCGTCGCCCACACGCTCGCCCGGGCCGGGCCGCCGTCCTCGGGCTTGAGGATCGTGAATTTGATCCAAAGGCTCGCGCCGCGCTGGGGGTCGGCGGTTTTGAAGAAGAAACTCTCCACCATGCCGCCGGCCTGGTCGGGGCGGTATTGCACCAGATTGAAGCGCTGTTGGTCGTTCACGGCGGGTCCTCTCGGTGTTGAGGGAGAGGCTAGATTAGCGCGTGCGGCCCATAAGAAAAAGCCCCGGCAATTTTGCCGAGGCCCCTTGAAAACGCATCTTCGCGAGCGGTCGCGAAGTCTAGTTCTTCTTCGGTTCGTTGAGCGTGATGATCTCTTCGCAGACCTTGGTGGAGCCTTGGAAGAGCACGCGCCCGATGAATTTTCCGCTCTTGGGGTCCTGCTCGTGGAGCGCCACGGCCATGCCCTTGTAGGACGGTCGGTCGTGATAATCCAGGATCATCACGATGGAATTGTCGTCCAGAGCGCCTCGCAGCAGCGCCGTCCCCCGATACGTGATGGTGTTCATCGTGATCGTGTAGGACGCCCGGCGCATATGGCGATCGCCGGTCAAGAGAATCGTGCCCGTCCCGGTGTACACCTTCCCATCCGGCGTTTTGCCGTGGATGTTGAAGGGGTAGTTCACCGCCTGGCTGATCGTCTCGACCTCCCGGGTTATCGGCGGACTAACCCCGGAGGACACGAGTGGTGCTGAGGATTTTTTCTTACCCGCTTTCGAACCGGTCGATTTGGTGGCCGTCTTCTTCGCCGCGGGTTTCTTGGCGGCGGGCTTCTTGGCGGCCGTGGCCTTCTTGGCCGTCGTCTTGGCGGCCGTGGTCTTGGCGGCAGCCTTCTTCGGAGCCGCCTTCTTGGGCGCGGCCTTCTTCGGGGCGGCGGCCTTTTTCGGAGCGGCCTTCTTGGCGGCCGGCTTCGCGGCGGCTTTCTTCGGAGCCGCCTTCTTGGGCGCGGCCTTCTTCGGAGCGGCGGCCTTTTTCGGCGCAGCCTTCTTAGCGGCCGGCTTCGCGGCGGCTTTCTTGGGCGCAGCCTTCTTCGGGGCGGCGGCCTTTTTCGGAGCCGCGGCCTTCTTGGCGGCGGGCTTCGCGGCGGCTTTCTTCGGAGCCGCCTTCTTGGGCGCAGCCTTCTTCGGGGCGGCAGCCTTCTTCGGAGCCGCTTTCTTGGCGGTCGTCTTGGCCGCGGCTTTCTTCGGCGCAGCCTTCTTAGCGACCGTCTTCTTGGCCGCAGGCTTTTTCGCCGCCGGCTTCTTCGCGCTTGTCGTTGCCTTCTTTGCCACTGCCATGGACTTCCTCCTGGGTCAAACTTGAGGGTTTTGCCTGGAGCGGGGATCGAACCCGCACGACCTTACGGTCACGAGATTTTAAGTCTCGCGCGTCTGCCAGTTCCGCCATCCAGGCTTGGTTCGCGGGCACGTTAGAAGTCCGCTTCCAAGCCTGTCAAGCACACTTTCCCCCCTCGGCCCCGAAGCCGAAGGTTTCACCCCACAGCGGCGCGCATCGCATTCATCAGCCCGTTATTGCAGGATAATCCTGTCATCGCCCCCGAGAACTCGGGCCACCGCCCAAAATTCATGTTGGGATCCGATGTGGATCACTACCCGCATGAACGCGATTCGTTGTGCTATATAACGTCATACCACATCTTGTGTCAACGTGTTTTTCACCCCCAGCCCCTTGTTTTTGATCGTTTTTTCCGTTTCGAACGCGATTCTATCATCCCCCGCCCCCTCTTCTTAAAATATCTCCGCGTAACTAGCTGATAAATCGACATTTTCCTGACATTCATCGACATTGCACGCCGATGCGTCGTCGCTTGACGCCAGGGGGCCCGCCGTTATAATCGCCGCCTTACGCGACCGGAGCCTGACCGGCAGCCTCTTCAAAGTCATGATTGCGGCGCGAGAATCGGCGGCTCTTTCGTCCGCCGAACGCATTTTTGCCCGATCGACAAGGGACCGAAACCTATGAGCGACATCCTGCCTTCCCTTCCGCCCCGGACGCACTGGTGCGCCGCGTTGCGCGACGGCGATGACGGCCGAAAAGTCAGCCTGCGCGGCTGGATGGGCCGCCGCCGCGACCTGGGACAGATCATTTTCGTGGATCTGCGCGACCGCACCGGCCTGGTGCAGCTCGTCTTCGACCCGGAGTTGGCCGGCGAGGATCTGGTGGCCCGGGCCAAGCGCCTGCGCAATGAATTCGTCCTGGGCATCGAAGGCACCGTTCGAGTCCGCCCCGAGGGCACGGCGAATGAGGACATTCCCACCGGCCATGTGGAGGTGGTCGTCGAGCGCCTGGAAATCCTCAACGAGGCCGAGCCGCCCCCGTTCGTGATCGTCGACAAGGTGGACGCCGGCGAGGACCTGCGTCTGAAGTATCGCTACCTGGACCTGCGCCGCCCGGAGTTGCAGAAGATCATGATCCTGCGTCACCAGGTCATGCAGCAGGTGCGCAACTTTCTGTCCGAGCAGGATTACCTGGAAATCGAAACGCCGATTCTGACCCGCAGCACCCCCGAGGGCGCCCGGGACTATATTGTGCCTTCGCGCATCCAGCCGGGGCATTTCTATGCCCTGCCCCAGAGCCCCCAGCTTTTCAAGCAGATCCTGATGGTGGCCGGGTACGATCGCTATTTCCAGATCGCCCGCTGCTTTCGCGACGAGGACCTGCGCGCCGACCGCCAGCCCGAGTTCACGCAGATCGACATCGAGACCAGCTTCCTGCAAAGCGAGGAATTGTTCGCGACCATCGAGGGACTCGTCGCGGCCATCATCAAAAAGACACAGGGACGGGATATCGAAACGCCGTTTGAGCGCGTGTCCTATCGGGAGGTGATGGACCGATACGGCTCGGACAAGCCGGATCGGCGATTCGGCCTGGAGCTGTCCGATCTCAAGGATCTCTTCGCCGGGACGCAGTTCCGCGTGCTCCAGTCGGTGCTCGACCGGGACGGCGAAATCCGGGGCATCTGCGCGCCGCTGGGCGAGACCGCCAGCCGCAAGACCATGGACGAGCTGACCGACTACGCCAAGAAATACGGCGCCGGGGGCCTGGTCTGGGCCAAGTACACCGGCGGCGACTGGACGGCCGGATCGAGCAAATTCCTGTCCGACGACGAAAAAGCCGCCCTGACCAAGACGTTCGAGGCCAAGGAGGGCGACGTGCTGCTGATCGTCGCCGGAACGGCCAAGCAGGTCTTCGACGCCCTGGGGGCGCTGCGCCTTCGCCTGGGCAAGGACCTGGGGCTCATCGACGAGTCGCGGGACGACTTTCACTGGGTCATCGACTGGCCGCTGGTGGAATGGAACGACGACGCCGGGCGCTGGGACGCCATGCATCACCCGTTCACCTCCCCTCGGGAACAGGACGTCCCCTTGCTGGAGACGGAGCCGGGCAAGGTGCTGGCCGACGCCTACGATCTGGTGTGGAACGGCAACGAACTGGGCGGCGGGTCCAAGCGTATCCACCGGATGGACGTGCAGCAGCGGGTCTTCGAATTGCTGGGCATCGACCGGGACGAGGCCCGGGCCAAGTTCGGCTTCCTGCTCGACGCCTTGAAATTCGGCGCCCCGCCCCACGGCGGCATCGCCATCGGATTCGACCGACTCATCATGCTGCTGGCCGGCACCAACAGCATCCGGGACGTGATCCCCTTCCCCAAGACGGCGTCGGCCACGTGCCTGATGACCGAGGCGCCCTCCGAGGTCTCCGACGAACAGCTCGAGGACCTGGGCATCCGCGTGCGAAAATTCCTGCGCCCCCAAGGCTGACCCGACGAAGACTCCCTCGCAAAAGCCCGACAAATCGCGCCCGGAACCGTGGGGTTCCGGGCGTTTTCGTCACTTGACCCCGGTCATGGCGTCGGCGCGCGGAAGCTGGTGTGCTACAACGTCGCCGACGGATTCGGCGGCGAAGGAGTTTTTATGTCCTGGAAAATGCTTTTCGGTTTTTTGGCGGTCGTGATTTTGGGCACCGCGACGCTCCTGGTCGCCTGCGGCGGCGACGATGACGACGACAGCGTCACCGTGATCGACCCGGGCGATGATGACGACGACACGTCGGATGACGACACGACCGACGTTGACGACGATACCGTCGATGACGATACCGTCGATGACGACACGGCCGATGATGACACGACCGACGACGACACCACCGACGATGATGACGACGACACCTTCGAGCCGCCGATTGCGCAAAATTGCAGCAGCGGGCCGGACCACGTCTTCGAATGCAAGCCCGAGGAGATGCAAATCATCATCCTGGGCACCGACACCACCCTCTCGGAACTCAAGGAGCTTTGCGGATTCCACGAACCCACGTCGGTCTGCGTTTCCGACTGCGGCACTGACCACAAGGACTGCGAACTAGTCGTCACCTGCGTCCAGGACTGCATCGACGATGGAGACGGGGGTCCGGTACTCGAATAAGGACATTCTCCTTTACTTCTGCGCATAAAAATCATCAAAAGTAAAAAATTCGGTACATATCTATTGCCATTCCATCACATTGCGTGCTAGTTTTGCGTCAATCCATCAACATTGCCCGCCGAATTCGGGGTTCGCGCGCCGGCAAGCCAAAGCCAAGGAGATTGACGTGCGTACTTGCCGACGACTGCTGTTCATGATTTTGCTGCTGACGGCCACCACGGCCTTCCTCGCCCTGACCTCCTGCGACGCCGGAAACGGCTCGGGGAACAAGGCCGGAAGCTACACCGTTGGAGCGGAGGACGACGGCAACTCCGATGACGACAGCGCGGCTTCGGACGACGATGTCGAGGAGACGGCCGACGAAGACAATGAAGACGAGGGCAATGACGAGGAAGACAACAGCCGGGAATCCGAGCCCCAGGACTGCGGCGAGGGGCATTTGCGGGAAGATGTCTGCAATGACGGCGTGGACCGGCTCCTCGTCTGCTCCGAGAGCCTGAACTGGTTCGGCAGCCTGACGCGCACCCCGCTGGTCAACCTGTGCCTGGCCGAGGTCAACCCCTATTCCTGCTCGGCGTACTGCGGGCTGCTGCACAACAACGACTGCGACAATATGGGCGGGTGCGTCGAGGACTGCATCGTGGCGGCTCAGATCGAGGAACAGGAAAAGCAGGCCCGTAAGGAGCTGTGCAACGTGGGAATCGCCCATGTTTCCGCCTGCACCTTCGATGCCTGGTCCCGTGACAAGTTCCAGGCGCTGGTCGACGGATGCATGTTGGAAGACGGGATCAACTACTGCCTGGCCAACTGCGGCGTCGAACACGAGGGCCAATGCGGCAAACTCCTGGGATGCGCCGAGGAATGCATCCCGGAATAGCGGGAAGCCACCAAAAAAACCTTAAAAATAACAAGGCCTTTGCCGACTTCCGGCGAGGGCCTTCTTCTTTAACGACACCGGAGCATGGCAATTTCGTGTCAAAATCGTTGACGTATTGCGTCGCTAGGGTGACACTACCGCCCTTGATGAAGGTTCCGGCCCATTTTTGCCGGAACAGACGGTGATTTCGTGCCCCAAATCGGGGCACTGCGAATTCGGGTCGCGTGGGACGGTAGTCATGGCCGAAAACCTGATCGAGAACACCGGCGCTTTGCCCCGCCGGGACGTCGTCGTCCAAGTCGATACACGGGCGCTGGCCTGGAAGGCGGCGTTCCTCGCCTTGGCCCTGATTGCTCCGATCTGCTTGGCCGTATATTCGGCCGTCGCCCTGAAGAACCCCTTCACCCGCTGGCAGATCGCCGACATCGCCGCCTTCACGGCCCTGTACCTGGTCCTGATCCTGCTTCTCCCCCGCAAGCGCGCGATCCGAGTCCCCGCGACGCTCTTGATCGCCCTCTGGTTCGTCATCTTCCACGGCGGCAACCTGATCTTCGCCCGCTTTTACAACACCTGGGTCCACGTCGACATCTTCGAACAGTGGGGCGACGCCGGGGCTCTGGGCTCCGCGGTGGCCCGGCTGGTGCGCCCGGCGGATGTGTTGTTCGTCGTCGTCCTCCCGCTCGCGACCGCCGTCGGCGCGGCTTGGACCCCGGCGAGCCTGCGCCGCCGCGTCTGGATTCCGGCGCTGCTGGCCGTCGCCTCCGTGCTGTTGATCGCCCATTTCCAAAACGTGGGCACCAACGTTCGGCCCAAGCACAACGAGCCGATGCTCTATTTCGTGCGTCAGCCGATCTACGAACAGATCGTGCGCTATCGGGAAAAGGGGCGGCGGCGGGACGTCTGGAAGGATATGCAGGCCTACTATCCGACGGACGGCACCAAGTACAAACGCCGCGCGTCGTCCAAGGGGCTGCTCACGCAGCGCGTGCTGGGCGCCGAACAGGGGCCGACCGAGCCGTACAACGTCGTGCTCATCCTCGGCGAGTCCCTGATCGCCAAGCCGTCGGGCGCCTACGGTCATTCCCCGTCGTTCACGCCGAACCTGGACCGCCTGGCGCGGGACTCCCTCGTTTTCAAGAATTATTACGCCAACGGCAGCCAGACTGTGCGGGGCGAGATGGCCCTGCTGTGCTCCTACTATCCCAACCTGCGCGGCGGCCCGATCTATGTCAAAAAACACAAGACTTCGATGCGATGCCTGCCCGACATCCTGCATGACTTCGATTACGACACTTATTGGATCGGGTCCTATAAGAAGACGTACAGCAAGAAGGGCCGCTTCCTGAAGCGCCACCACGTCCGGCACATCTATGACCGGGAGGACATCCCCGCCGGATACAAGAAAATCGGCTGGGGCCCGTCGGACGAGGATCTGTTCGCCTCGGCCGCCGACCGGCTGAGCAAGGCCGAGCAGCCGTTCTTCGCGGAGATCATGACGCTCTCCAACCACTATCCCTTCAACTTCGACTACCCCAGCAACGACACCGTCCCCACCGTCGAAGGCGGCGAGGAATACAACGACTACCTGCGCGGCATCCACTACACCGATTTCGCCATCGGCAAATTCTTCGATGCCGTTAAGGACGAGCCCTGGTTCGAACGCACCATCTTCATCATCTCCGGCGACCACGGCGTCTGGCGCTTTCCCGAGACAGGCGACGTCACCGACGTGGAGAAGATCGAACGCTACTTCCGCGTGGTGGGCATGGTGTACGCGCCGGGGATCATCGCGCCGGGGGTGGTGGAGGACGTGATCTCCCAGGTGGACGTGGCGCCCACGCTGTTGGACATCATGGGCATTCGCACCGCCCAGGCCTTCGTCGGACGCAGTCTCTACACCGCTGACGAGAGCGGCCCGCCGCGCTTCGCGCTGATGGTGCATGACCGGGAATGGAATATCCGCCGGGGCGAGGACTACTGCTACGACGTGGGCGAGGAATGCTTCCATGACCACACGCCTTGGTGCCCCAAGGGTTATGTGAAAGACGAGTTGAACACCATGTCCTGCTTCAAATTCCAGGGCGATCTGCTGGCCGATCGCGAGCAATGGCCCGGCGAGCCGGAAATCGAAACGAATAAGGACCTGGTGAGCCTGGCCGAGCACCTCAACAGCTTCAACCAATACACGCTGCGCAAGAACCGCGTGTACCGCACGCCCCGCGAGAAGAAATCGGCTGTGGCCGACGCGCGGTAGTGCGGCCGCCGCCCACCCGTTCCCATCGCCGCGATTTCATGACAGCCTAGGCGCGCGCGTTCTCATCGCGCGTTTTGCCCATGAATTTTCCTCGGAGCGAAGGCATGGTCCCGACGGTTTCGATCCGCCATATCGCCGAGCACGTCGGCCAATCGGTGCGTCTGGCCGGTTGGCTCTACAACAAGCGCTCGTCCGGCAAACTGCATTTCCTGCAAGTGCGCGACGGCTCGGCGACGATTCAATGCGTCGTGTTCAAGGGCAATGTGTCGCCGGAAGTCTTCGAACTGGCCGACCACGTCTCCCAGGAATCGGCGCTAATCGTGGAAGGCACGGTCAAGGAGGACGCCCGCTCACCCATCGGCTTCGAGCTGGACGTCACGAGCGTGGAGCTGGTCTCCGAGGCGCAGGAATATCCCATCTCGCCCAAGGAGCACGGCGTCGATTTCCTGATGAATCACCGCCACCTGTGGATGCGCTCCTCCCGCCAGCATGCCGTGTTGCGGGTACGTCATCAGCTTATCAAGGCGATCCGCGACTACTTCGACGACAACGATTTCACCCTCATCGACGCGCCGATCCTGACCAACAACGCCTGCGAGGGCACGACCACGCTGTTTTCCACCGACTACTTCGGCGAGACGGCGTATTTGTCCCAATCGGGACAGTTATATATGGAGCCCGCCTGCCAGGCCTTCGGCAAGGTCTATTGCTTCGGCCCGACATTCCGCGCCGAGAAGTCCAAGACCCGCCGCCATCTGACCGAATTTTGGATGGTGGAGCCGGAAGTGGCGTACATGGACCTTGCCGGCGACATGGAACTGGCCGAGGATTTTCTATGCTTCATCGTCGCGCGCGTTCTGGAAAAATGCCGCCCCGAGTTGACCGCCCTGGAACGGGACATCAGCAAGCTGGAAGCCGTGCAAAAGCCCTTTCCGCGCATCAGCTATGACGAGGCGACGAAGATCCTGGCCGAGAAGGGCGTCGAGTTCGAATACGGCGACGACTTCGGGGCCGAGCACGAAACGGTGCTGTCCGAAAATTTCGACCGGCCGGTGATGATCCATCGCTACCCGGCGGCGGTGAAGGCGTTTTATATGAAGGCCGATCCGCGGGATGCGAAAAAGGCCCTGTGCGTGGACGTGCTGGCGCCCGAGGGCATCGGCGAGATCATCGGCGGCGGCCAGCGCGAGGACGACTACGACGCCCTGGTCGAACGCATCAAGGAGCACGGCCTGTCCGAGGACGATTTCTCGTGGTATCTGGACGTGCGCCGTTACGGCTCGGTACCCCACGCGGGCTTCGGCCTAGGCATCGAACGCACCCTGGGCTGGATCTGCGGACTGCATCACGTGCGCGAGTCGATTCCGTTTCCCCGGTTGATGGGGCGGTTGTCGCCTTGATTGTCCGTCAGAGCCGCGACCTGTAGGGAGCGGGTTGCGGAAGTGTCGGTGTCAACCGCTTACTACCGTGCGCGGCTCTGACGGGCCCTCACCCCTTTGGAACGTTCCATGAAATCCCTCATCGAATTTCTCAAAGACTTCTTTCTCAACGACCCGGACGGGCCGCCGCGCAGCGAGGAGGAAATCCGCGCCGATCGCAGGGCCCTCAAACGCACCCTGCTGTGGACGTTCGCGATCGGCATGGGCGTCGTCGTCGTCGGGATGATCGGGCTGATGACATTGGCCGGGCGGGCCCAGGGCCGCCTCTACGGTCCGGAAGGCGCCCATCGCTTGATCGTGCCGCTGCCGCCGGTGACGTTCGACGGCGACGGGACGCTGCATGCGTTCATGGACGAGCCGCCCTTCGGCCCCCACGTCGAAAAGCACGCGCCGAAAAAGAGCGCCATCCTCGGCGCCGATCGCGACGTGCTGGTCTATCTGCCGCCGGGCTACGACAAGAGCGCCGCGCCCTACCCCCTGCTCGTGGTTTTTCACGGCTATCTCGACCGGCCGCTGCACACCCTCACGCCGGTCGTCAACCAACTCGACGACAAAATCCGCGCCGGCACGATGCCGCCGTGCGTGGCGATCGTGCCGGATCTGTCGCTGGGCGGACGAGGGCGCGACCTGCCCACGACGCCGCTGGACGACCGCCTGGGCAGTTGGGGGCTCAACTCGAATCGTGGCCGGTACAACGACTGGATCTTCGACGAACTGGTGCCCTGGATGCGCGCGGAGTACAACGCCACCGACGACGCGGCCCGGACGATCCTCACGGGATTTTCCGCGGGCGGATACCTGGCGGTGCTGACGATGCTGCGCGATTCGTCGCTGGCCGACACGGTCATCGCGATTTCGCCGGCGCTGGATTTGCGCTATTCGGTCAACGGTGATCGCCTGGCCGCATACGATCCCAAGGGGTATCAACCGATCACCACCGACGACCCCAATCGCCCGGTGGTCAAACTCGGCCCTTACGGCACCTACACCGACGCGTGGGCATTTTGGCCGGTCTTCAACAGCGATGAGACGCCGGGGCCGGTGTGGAAAAACGACCTGCCCGTCTGGCAACGCCTCAAGGACAACAACCCGGCCGATCTTTTGCGCGACGAGGCCCCCGATCTGTCCGGCCACGCGGTCTATCTGGTCGTCGGCGCCCAGGACGAGTTCAAGTTTTTCAATCAGGTCCAAGTCGTGCGGCCGCTTCTGGCCAAGGCCGGGGCCGAACTTTTCCCCGACGATCCCATTCGCCCCGGGCACCACGAAGGAACCTTCGTCACCGAACAGATGTCCCTCGCCTTCGACTGGCTCGGCCCCCGGCTGTCCTCACAAGACTAGGGGAAAATCCGCCGTCGGCCCTTGATTGTTGCGCCCCGGTCCTCACATTGATCTCGCGCGATCGCGCGAAAGGGGCTCCAGATGCATTCTTCCGATTTACATTCGAACAACAAACGACCCCGCGTCGTCATTCTGGGCGGCGGCTTCGGGGGCCTGGCCTGCGCCCGGGATTTGAAAGGCGTGGCGGCCGATGTCGTCCTGGTGGACAAAAACAACTACCACCTCTTCCAACCGCTGCTTTATCAAGTCGCCACGGCGGGCCTGACGCCCGCGGATATCGCCTACCCGATCCGTTCGATTCTGCGTCGGCAAAAGAACATTCGCGTCGTCATGGGTCTGGCGACGGCCGTCGACCGGGAACGGCGAGTGGTCACGCTGACCGAAGGCGAGATGCCTTACGACTACCTGGTCGTCGCCTGCGGCATGACGCACAACTACTTCGGCCACGACGAATGGGAGCGGTACGCGCCGGGCTTGAAGGACCTGAGCGACGCCCTGGGCATGCGCCAGCACCTCCTCTCGGCGTTCGAAGCGGCCGAACGGGAGAAAGATCCGGACAAGGCCCGCGAGCTGATGACATTCGTGGTCGTGGGCGGCGGTCCGACGGGCGTGGAAATGGCCGGCGCGATCCGCGAAGTGGCCGGGTATGTCCTGCGCAGCGATTTTCGGAATATCGACCCGACCAAGGCGCGCGTCATTCTTGTCGAGGCCGCCGACCGATTGCTGCCGCCGTTTCCCGAAAGCCTCTCGGCCAAAACCCGCGCCGCGCTGGAGGCCATTGACGTGGAAATCCTCACCGGGCGGATGGTCAAGGACGTTCGCGAGGACGGCGTGCTGGTGGACGAGACTTTCATCCCGACGCGCACGGTCATCTGGACCGCCGGAGTGAAGGCGTCGCCGGTCATGCAAAGCCTGGGGGTCGAATTGGACCGGGGCGGCCGGGCGGTGGTGAACGCGGACCTGCGCCTGCCCGAGGACGAGCGGGTGTTCGTCATCGGCGACCTGGCGAAGTTCACCACGGAGAAGGGCCGCGTCTTGCCGGGTCTCGCGCCCGTCGCCACGCAGCAGGGCCACACCGCCGCCGCCAACATCCGCCGCTTGATTGCCGAATCGCCGACCAAGGCGTTCCGTTATCGGGACTTCGGCCAGATGGCCACCATCGGCCGGGGCAAGGCGGTCGCCGACATCTTCGGACTGCGTTTCGGGGGTCGGCCGGCGTGGATGACCTGGCTGTTCGTCCACATCATGTACCTGGTCGGTTTCCGCAACCGCCTGTCGGTGCTGTTGCAATGGACCTACGCCTACATCGCGGTGCGTCGCAGCGCCCGCTTGATCATCCCGCGCGGCAGCCAGCCCCAAGGGCAGCCC
>JACKCT010000022.1 GCA_020633895.1 Deltaproteobacteria bacterium
CGGGGCGGGGAGATCGTCGCTCCGCGTCCGGAGACGTCGCGCGAATTTCGCGTCCCGACGCCGCGCCATGACCTGTTCGCGATGGCCGACTACCGTATGCCGCTGCAAAAGCATCGCCCCTTCGCCAGCCTGCTGACCGACTACGGCTGCCCGTACGATTGCTCATTTTGCAATACGGGGACGCTGCGCTACCGGCGTCGGCCGATGGAAGACGTGGAGGCGGAGTTGGCGGCGATCCGGCGGCTCGGCGTGCGCGAACTGTTTTTGAAGAATATGTCCTTCGGCGCTCACAAGGCCCATTCGGCCGATGTGCTCGACCTGCTCGCGCGCCACGATTTCACCTGGCACACGTACGCGCGCATCGAGGATCTGTCGGCGGAGATGCTCGCCGGCATGGCGGCGGCGGGGTGCCATCTGGTGCAAATCGGCATCGAGCATGTCGCGCCCGAAATCCTGTCGGCGGCCGGGAAGCGCTACGGCGAAGACGACATTCGTCGCGTTCTGGCTGATGCGAAGCGCGTGGGGGTGGACGTGGGATTTCACCTCGTGCTCGGCCTGCCCGGCGAGACGCGCGAGACGCTGGCGCGACTGCGTCGGTTCCTTACGGGCGCGGACGGAGCGGTGTACATCTCGGTCAATCTTTACGCGCCGCGCATCGGCTCCCGTCTGGAACAGGCGCAAGGCGGCGGCGAGACGCCCCACGACTCCACCTCCGGCTCGGAACACGGCGCTCTGCCTCGCACGCAGTTGGAACAGGCCCGCGCGTCGATGTACCGCGCCTTCTACACGCGCCCGACCCGCGTCGCGCGGCTGGTCTCGCGCATGCGCCCGGCGGATATGTGGGGCGGTGTGCGGGGGATTTTTTTCGGCGCGGCCCAGACGTCGCCGTCAACCTAAGCCGCGACCGCGTCACCCTCCCCTTGCCCAACGCGACCCCTCGCCCCTATAACCTAACGCAACGCAAAATTTCGGAGGCGTGCGATGGGGACCAATTCGCGTTGGTGGTTCGTTTTGGCCGTTGTGCCGGTCCTGATGCTGATGGCGGGCGGCGTCGCGTGCGGCGGCGACGACGATGACGACGACGCGACATCCTCGGTCGACGACGACGCGGTTGACGACGATGACACGTCGGACGACGACATCGGCGACGATGACGACGATACCGCCGACGACGACACCGGTCCGGACCCGGTCGACCTGGCCATTCCCGCGGAATGCAACCCCTTCTCCATGACCGACAGCCCGTGCGTGCTGCCTTATCCCAGCGCGTTCTTTCAAAAAGCGACGACCGACGGGGTGCGTATGGTCTATCCCGACGGCTCGGTGGACCTGGGCGAAGGCAATCCGCCGCTCGACATGGCCCCGGTCAATCGCCACGACGGCGCCTCCCCCGCCGGACCCATCCTCGCCCACTTCGCCTTCGACGTGCCCGCCGACGCCCTGGTCGGCCAGAAGGAAATCGAAAAGTCGCTGATCGACGACGCCCCCATCGCCCTGTGGGATTGGGACACGGGCGAGCGCGTCGCGTATATGGCCGAGATGGACGCGAATCTGGTGGAGGGTTACGACAACCGCTATGCCCTCATCATCCGCCCGGCGGCGCCGATGGCGCTGGGGCATCGCTATCTGGTGGCGCTGACCAAGGACGTCTGCCCGGAGGAATCCGCGTGCGAATCCCCGGCGGTGTTCGAAGCGCTGCGGGACGGCGTCATTACCACCGACGAACGCGTCGAGGGCGCCCGGGACGATTACGAAGACTATTTCGAATTCCTGGCGGACGAAGGCTACGCGTCCGGCGAATTGCTGACGGCGTGGGATTTCCACGTCGCCACCCAGGACACGGTCCTGGGGCCCATTCTCTCGATGCGCCGGCAGGTCTTCGACCAGTCCGCGGGCGACGGCTTCGAGTACGTCATCGACGAGGTCATCGACAACCCCAGCGAATACGCGACGCGGGCGATCAAGGGCCGCTTCTTCGCACCCACCTTCATCGACGGGGCCAACAACCTCGTCTTCGACGAGAACGGCGCGCCGGTGCGTCAGGCGACCGATCAGGAATTCCCCTTCACCATGATCCTGCCCAACAAGGCCCTGGACGGCGATCCGCTGCCCCTGGCGATCATCGGGCACGGCATCTTCGGCACGGGCGAGGAATATCTGCTGGGCTTCGGCTCGGTGGGCGTGGCGCACAAGCTGGCCGAACAGGTGGGCGCGGTGCTACTGGCGACGGACTGGATCGGCCTGTCGGGCGCCGACCAGGAGCTGATCTTTGACGAGGTGGTGCCGGATCTGAACAAGCTAGGCATCGTGACCGACCGCCTGGCCCAGTCCCTGGTCAACAACCTGACGCTCATCGAACTGGGCAAGGGCGCGCTGTCCACCGATCCGCAGATCAAGGTCGGCGCCAACGCGGTCGTCGATCCGACGCGGGTGTATTACTACGGCATCAGCCTGGGCGGCATTCAGGGCACGGGGCTGGTGTCCATCTCGCGGGACATTTCCCGAGCGGTCATCGCCGTGCCCGGCGGGACGTGGGCCAACATTCTGCCGCGCTCGGTGGTTTACAAGCCGATCAAGAAAAACGGTGTCGACCCGCTCTATCCCGACCCGCTCACGCAGCAGCTCATGATCGCGTTCTTTCAATATCGTTTCGATCTGTCCGACCCGGCGAACCTGGGCCGCCTGCTGCTTCGCGATCCCCTGCCCGATGCTCCGGAAAGCCGCACGGTCCTGATGCAGGAGTCCATCGGCGACGCCCAGATCCCGAATATGGCCACCGAGATCCTGGGACGAGCCGTGGGGGCCAAGCAGTTGATGCCGGCGGTCGCGTCGGTGTGGGGACTGCCTCCGGACGATGCGCCCACGGACGGGGTGGCCTTCGGTCAGTATTATCTGCCGTACCTGGTGGACCTCATCCCGCCGCCGGAGTCCAACACGCCGCCGGGTTTTGACAATCAGGTCCACGGTCTGGCGCCGTTTCTGCCTCAGGCGCAGGAGCAGGTGGCGACGCTCGTCTCCACCGGCGTGATCGACCAATTCTGCGACGGCGCGTGCGACCCGGATTGAGGCTCGAATAGGCGTTTGAGAAGGGTCTCAAAAATTTAATCAATATTTTACACGCGGGGTTGATTTCTTTTTTACTTGGCGGAATCATAAGAACGTCTTTAATACTTGCAATGCGAATCGGCGTGCGCGCCGTCCGGCGGTTGTCGGGAGGACTTTTCAATGGCAGGAACACGGGAAAACATTTTGATGGCGGCGGAAACGCTGATGCAGCGCCAAGGCTACGCGGGCACGAGCGTGGACCAGATCTGCTCGGAAGCGGGCATCACCAAGGGTGCGTTTTTTCACTATTTTCCGAATAAAGAGGCGATCGGCCTAGCGGCGTTGGAAGAATTCGGCGGCCGCGTGGTGGGGGCGCTTTTTTCGGCGCCTTATATGGACGAGGCCGAGCCGGTGACGCGGCTTTTCGGCTATGTGGATCGCATGATCGAGATGTGCGACGCCCCGGCGCTGCGGGACGGCTGCCTTGTCGCGATGCTCACCTTGGAGCATGCGTCGGGCTCGGTAACTTTCCGAGAGAAGAGCGCGGCGGCCTTCGACGTCTGGGCGGCGAAATCCAAGGAGCTTTTCGAGGCGGCGATCGAATCTCGGGGGATGTCCGGACGGTTGGATCCGGGAAATCTCGCCCACTTATTCATCGCGGTTTTCGAAGGGTCTCTGATTATCCGTAAGGCGAAAGAGGACAGCGAAATCCCCAAGGACAATATCCGGCAACTCCGGAAATATTTGGAGATGCAACTACTCGATTCATGACGGGCTGCGTCATGACCTGGATTCACCCTTTAGTCATGATGGTGACTTGAAGTCATATTCAAACCTCCACCGGTTTCGATGTAAACCCCCGTTTTCTCTGACTTTTGTTCACCCGTAAAAAAATCGGACTAAGTCCGAATTTTCCAAGAAAGTTCTTTACAAGAATAGCCGATTCTTCCATATTGAACATCGCTAACACGAAACTGAGTGTAGCGATCGGCTGCCAGGCGACTCAGGGTTTTCCCGACGGAGCTTGGTGAAGGGAAGGATGATTATGGCCGAGATCTACAACAGCAGTGTCCGGATGACTCGTCCGCCCAGTACGGCGGCGCGTGTCGTGCAGGCTCAGGCCGATGAGCAAGAAAAGCGGTCATCGGCGTGGGTCCAGGGTCGTGAAAGCTCCAAGTCCAGTCGTGCTCTGTTCCTTCTTTTGGCTCTGTTGGCTTATTTGGCCACAACGTTCGGATGTGCCGCTCTGTATATCGGCGCCCAATGATTTGAAATTCCATGGGGTTGGTCGAACCGTGACGGTTTCGGCGATTTGGCCCCAGGGCAGGTAGCCGCAAAACGAGAAGCATCGGGTCGGTTGCGTTTCGTTTTGCGGTTGCACAACTCGACGGAGCCTTTCGGCCTCCCGAGACACTCTGAATTATCGAAAAATCCGGTTTCCGCGGTCGATTTAGGCCGCGGTTGCTACGTTTCCGCGCGCGAAAAAGCGACGGCCGTCGTTGCGTGGACGGGAACGTGGTCAAGGCCGGGGTGCGTCTCTAGGCGTTCTCGGCCGTGTGCGGCTCGGCGGCGATCGACGGTTGCCGCAGGACACGCCATTGGGCGGCCAGCAGTTCGCGCATCCCCTGCCCCAGCGCCGCCCAAGGGCTACGCGCCACCCTCGGCTCCAATCCGTCACCCATCCGACGCAGTTGCTGCCCGTAGCAGAAAATCTGCAAGAGATTGTCCAGATCGCGAATGCCGACCCGGTCGGGCACCATCACCGCCCGGTCCATCGCGCCTTCCAATAGCAGACGGGGCAACTCGGGCGTCACCGCCATCGGACGGGCCAAGCCGATGACATCCACCGCGCCGCCCTCGATCGCCCGGACCATCGCCTCGGCGCTGCGAAACCCGCCCGTGACCATCAGCGGCAGCTTCGTGCGCGCCCGAACCTTCTCGGCGTAGTCGAGGAAATACGCCTCCCGCTCCACCGTCGATTTGCGAGCCGCGCCGACCATCGCCGGGGCTTCGTAGTTGCCGCCGGAAATCTCCAACAGATCCAGCCCCGCCTCGTCGAGCATCGCGACCACGTCCATGGACTCGTCTTCGGAAAAACCGCCGCGCTGGAAATCGGCCGAGTTGAGCTTGATGCCGACGGGGTAATCCGGACCCACCTCGCGACGCATCGCCGCGACGATCTCCAATACGAATCGCGCCCGATTTTCCAAGGAGCCGCCCCAGCGATCGGTCCGGCGGTTCACATACGGCGAGAGGAATTGGTTAACCAGATAGCCGTGGGCGCCGTGGATCTGCACCCCCGCGAACCCCGCCTGTTTCGCCACCCGCGCCGCGCGGGCGTAGGCTTGGACGAGGCCGAGAATCTCATCCTCGGTCAGCGGCTTGGGCGCGGCGAACAGCGGGCCCATGCCCTTGACCGGCACGTCCGACGGCGAAAGCGGCTTTTGCCCGCGAACGCGCATGGCTTGGCGTCCGGCGTGATTGATCTGCATCCAGAGCTTGGCGCCGCCCGCCTGGGCCACGTCCGCCCATCGGCGGAAGGGCTCCACGTCAATGTCGTCCCGGTCGATCACCACATTGTCCGCGTGCTCGAGCCCGCGCCGGTCGATGAGCACGTTGCCGCTGATGAGCAAACCCGCGCCAGCATTGGCCCAACGCCCGTACAACCGCAGCAGCCGATCGGACGGCAGATTGGCCCGATCGCCCAAGGCTTCGCTCATGGCCGATTTACCGAAGCGGTTGGGCAGCGACGCGCCGCAGGGCAGCGCCAGCGGTCGATCCAGGGCTTCGCGGATGTCCATGGTTCAGCCTTCCTTGCCGGCGCGCAGGGCGGCCAGCAGCGGTGTGCGGTCGAAGTAGACTTCGTTGCGGGTGATAACGCCGTCGGCGATTTCCACGATGTCCAGTCCGTCCTGCTCCAACACGCCGCCGGGAGTGGGGATGCGCGCGTGCCACTTCAGGGTGAAGCCGCGCGGCGTGCAATGCACCTCCTGCGTCTCCCAAATCCACCGGGGGTTGGCGGCCAGCAGCTTGGCGAAATACGCCGCCATCGCCTCGCGGCCCCGAAGTCCGTCGGGCACGGCCGGGTCGGCGTAATAGGCGTCGCGAGCGTAGAATTCGAGCAGCGCCTCCGGCCGATTGCCGGTCCACGCCGGCAGCCACCGGGCGCAAAATGCCTCGGCCTCGTACTGCGTCAAGGGCGATGTGAAATGCGTTGTGTTAACGGACATGGTTGGGACTTCCCCGTATTTCGTAGTCGATGGATGACGATTCATAATGAATCAAGGGGGATCGTCGTCAATATCAAACCGATAAACCGTGGTTGTCTTTTGGCACTTCGGATATGATCGCTGCCAATCAATTCAGACATGAATGCGTTGGGAAATTATTTATGTACCTTTGCTACGTCGACGAATCGGGAAATTTGGATCTTGGTTCGCCGATCACGGACGATGCGCCGAATATCTTCGTTTTGACCGGCATCACGATGCTGGACCACGAATGGCCGCGCTTTTCCCACGGGATTGATCGCAGGAAAAACGAACTTCGTCAAAAGCTCTTTCACACTCGCGGTATGCACTTGGAGTTGGCGGAATGCGAACTCAAATCGAATTGGGTCCGAATCAGCAAGGAAAGGGCCCGGCGGCCGTTTCTTGACGCGCTAAGCAGCGACGAACTCACCGGACTCGTCAGCGAATTTTTCGCGCAAATCGAGTTTCGCAAAATGACGGTGTTCGCCGTTGTGATCGACAAGACCTTGATCCATGACTACTTCGACCAAGACAAACTGCATCGCAAGGCTTGGGAATTGCTTATCGAACGGGTTGAGTTATTCATGACCGAGCGCCATCCGCGCCACAAAGCCTTGCTCATTCGCGACGATATGGGACTGCAAGCCAATCGAAATCTCGCCGCCAAACACGCCTATTTCCTGCAATCCGGCACATCCGCGAACCTGCGCCTGGATCACATTGTGGAAATGCCGTTATTCGTACGAAGCGAATTGTCGAACGGCGTCCAACTCGCCGATCTCGTTTCCTATTCCATCTATCATGCATTTCGATATCAGAAGCCGGAGTACCCGTTTTTCCAGCGATTGACCGGCCGGATCTATACATCGTCACGCACCGATGCCGACAAATTGGACGGGTTAAAGGTCTTCCCACCGGAAAGTCCGCTCACGCGGTTTCCGCGCGGGATCTGAGATGGGAAAAATCTAAGTTGCGCCGACGGGAAAACAAATGATGTCCAGCGGGGCGAACCCTATTGAGCCGTCAAGCGGCACTGGACTAGGAAATGATGAGGTCGCGAGTGCGCGGTGTCAAGAAATAATGAAGTAATAAGGCCAAAGGCGCCTCATTCCGTCGGTGTAACCTGTCCGTACACATTCCCATCGAAACGCACCGATGTCACGTAGATCGTTTCGCAGGCGCCCAGGCCCGTGTCGGTTCGCACGGTGCTGGTTTTCCACTCGCGGGGGCGCGTTTCGCCGGTGAGGAGGATGTCGGCGTCGACCAGATAGCCGGTCAATTCGATCTCGTCGCCCTTGGACAGGCTGCCCAGGGCCCGGCAGACCCGATCGTCCGCGCAGATCAGGTGGCTGTTGGAAAAATGCGTCTTGGCGTAATCCCACGACACGGGCGAATCCGCCTCCACATGCACCCAGACCAGGCGCAGCGAATCATGCTTGTAATGCACCTTCCCGCCCAGGTCCTCGGTCGCCAGCCGTCCCCAGGCGACGCACAGATCATAGGGAATCAGGCCGTGAAACTTGCTTTTCTTGAGGTGGTTGAGTCCGCAAACCTTGCCCGCCAAGCGAAAGCCCGCCCGCCGGGTCATCGTCGCCGTTCCCCGGTCGAAACGCACCTCGAGCGGCCCGTCGTCGGTCATATCGATCTGCGTCGGATCGTCGGCGAGGGGGATGGGCGTCGCGTCATGGCCGGACGGCTCCGGCGGACGGTGGCAAGCCGAAAAACCGACGAGCAGCAACAGCGAGATGATGAAAACCCGGGAAAAACGCATCGCGGGGGAGAATATACGTCACTCGCCGCCTCAGGGCGAACAACGCCCCGACCGAATATGGCTCTTTTCCCCACGCCCCCACATTTGCTAACATTCCGCGCCTTATTCGTGGGACGATGTTGGTCTCCATGACGAGTGCGGGCGGATAGCTCAGTTGGTAGAGCGCCTGCCTTACAAGCAGGATGTCGCAGGTTCAAGTCCTGTTCCGCCTAGAAATGCAGCCGTCGGGCCTGTATGTGCGGTCACGGGGCAACGCCTTTGGGCGTGCGTCCGGCGGCGGCGTGGTTATGTTGTGAGCCCGACGAAGACGCCGCGAAAAGCGGGAGGCAAGGCATGCGCATCGAGACGTTCACCACCGGCCTGTTCAAGACCAACGCCTATGTGGTCGGCCCGGAGCCGGGCCAAGACGTGCTGGTGATCGACCCGGGTTGGCGCACCAGGGAGCTGCTTGCCTACATCCGCGACAACGGCCTGAACGTGGTCGCCATCGTCAACACGCACGGCCATGCCGATCACACTTGCGGCAACAAGGCGGTCAAGGACGCCACCGGGGCGCCGATCTGCATTCATGAGGCGGAGGCCAAGCGGCTGTCGCGATTCGCCGTGGGGGCTCTGCTCACCCGAGGGCGCGCGCACTGGTCGCCGCCGGCCGACCGGTTGCTCAAGGACGGCGACACGATCCTGGTCGGCGCGGACAGCTTCGAGGTCATCCACACCCCCGGCCACACACCGGGCGGCATCTGCCTGAAGCACAAGAAGCGGCTGTTCACCGGCGATACCCTCATGGCCGGCACCATCGGGCGCTCGGACGGCAAGGGCGGCTCGTGGGACGCGCTGTCGGCGAGCATCATGGACCGGCTTTTCGTGCTCTCCGACGACATCCAGGTCTATCCCGGCCACGGCCCTCGCACGACCATCCAACGCGAACGGCGCTCCAACATCTTCGTGCGCCACAGCCCGGAGCAGATCGAGGACATGCTCCTGTCGGCCCACGAACGACGCATGCGGTACGAAGACGAAAAACGCCGCCAGGAAAAGGAAAAAGCCAAGGCCGCCAAAGCCGCCGACAACGCACCCGCCCCGCCGCAGTCGTAAGCAGTCTTAAGAGACGATGTTCGTTTGGCATCGGAGCCCCGAAGGGTAGTGAGGGGTCAAACTCGAATGTTGTTTGAGGGAATCCCGCCCGATCAGAGCCCCAAGCGTGAGCGCGGGGTTGTCGAGCGCTTCGACTCATCGGATGCTTTGGACCGCTTGCTCACCAGCCTTCGCCAAGGCTACGGCCCGGCAAGCTGCGCGCGGCGCTGACGGACACGGTCGCGGCTCTGTTTGGTCGGGATCGTTTCGAGCATCGTTCGAATTTGACCTGAAAGCACGCGACCTATTCGACCAATGCACCCCACCAACAACGCGCAAAAGGCTTGCACAAATTCGGTTAATGCGTCGAAACTCGCGGGCGCAACGCGCTTGAGGTCGGTATGGAATTCGGGTTCGTCCATCTGGGTCGGGAAAATCTGGGGATCGAGTACCTTTCGTCCGTGCTCAAACGGGCGGGGCACCGGACCCGGCTGCATTACGATCCGGGCCTGTTCGGACCGAACGACAACGTCTTCTATGTCCCGCGTCTGGAAAAGCGCTTCACCCGTTTCCACAAAATCGTCGGAGACATCCTGCGCCGTCCGCCGGACGTCCTGGCTTTTTCCGTCTACACGAACACCTACCAGTGGGCCTTGTCCATTCTCGCCGCCGCGCGCGAAGGGGGCTTTGCCGGCAAGGTGATCTTCGGCGGCTACCACGCCACCCTCGTGCCCGATCAGGTCATGGCCGATTCGCGTGCCGACGCGGTGTGCTTCGGCGAGACGGAGGCGATCATCGTCGACCTGGCCGAAGCCCTCGCCGGGCATAAGCCGATGGCCGAGGTGCGCAACGTCCTGTGGCGCGACGGCGAGCGCGTTGTGCGAAATCCCATGGCCGACGCCATCGCGGACCTGGACACGATTCCCTTCCCGGACAAGGCGCTGTTCGAAACCGAGATCAACTACGAGGACGACTACCTCATCATGACCGGGCGCGGCTGCCCGCTGTCGTGCTCGTTTTGCTGCGAGGCGACCAACAACGCGATCTACAAAAACAAATACTTCCGCCGCCGCGACCCCCGCGCCGTCATCGACGAACTGTTGGTCATGGGTGCGCGCTACGGCTTTCGCGAGGTGATGGTCAACGACGCGATGATCTTCACCAACGCCAAATGGCTCGGCGAATTTCTGCGTCTGTATCGCGAGCAGATCCGCCTGCCCTTCCGCGCCTTCGCCTATCCGAAATTCATGACCCGCGAAATCGCCGAAGAGTTGGTGGGCTCGGGCTGCTACGCCATCGAATTCGGCCTGCAATCCACCAACGAGCAGATCCGCAAAGAGGTCCTCAACCGCCACGAGACCAACGACCAGGCCATGCGCGCCTTCAAGATCTGCGACGAGGTGGGCCTGCCGTATGACATCGACCACATCTTCGGCATCCCCGGCGAGCAGGAAAAAGACTTCTTCGAAGCCGCCGCCATGTACGCCAAACTGCGTCGGCTTAATCGCATCAAGTGCCACCTGCTCTCGTTTTTCCCCAACACGCCCATCGTGGAGAAGGCCCATCGGGACGGGCTGATTTCCGACGAGCGCCTGGCTCAGATCAACCGGGGCGAGATCGGCGACTTCTTCCATTCGGCCACCGTGACCGAAAAGCAGGCCTTGCGGCGCATCGACGATTTTTCGCGTCTCTACAAATTCCTCCCCATCCTGCCCGAACCGGTGGTGCACAAGGTTCTCAATACCGGCATCAACCGGCAGATCGGCCGCCTGCCGTCGCCGGTCATCATCGCGTTGCAGGTTCTGGGGGCGATCAAGGGGCGGGATTATCGCTTCTGGCTCTACATCAAATATTACCTGCGCCGTCTGACGCGCCATTTCGTCATCCAACGCATGACCGGCGCCGACTACACCGCCCCTTCCCCCGCGATGCAGCACGGGCGGTAGGGTCGTCCCGACGCATTCCGAACACGGAAAACCTCAGCACCGACCTATGGACAAGACCTTGTTGAGGGTCTTGCCCACAGGTCTCCTTGCCGCTTCGACAGACTTGAGGCATTCGACACATTGAGGTCGAGCGCCTGTGGAGAACCCCTCCTCAAAAAGGGGTTATCCATAGGCGCGTCGAGTCGGCCCAAATTGTCGGGAAAGATCAGCCGTCGCTTTTCGAGTACAGCTTTCGCCAGCCGTCGCGCTCGACTTTTTTCGGAAAGCGCGTGCGGACGGTGAGTTCGACGATCTTGCCGGACAGGTCGGCGCCCGGTTCGGGATCGTCCTTGATGCGCGCGGCCCGGACGATGTCGCCGGGGGCGGGGTCGAAGGCGCTGTCGGTGTAGGCCAGGACGACGAAGTTCTTGGCGTCGTCGAGAAACGCGAAGGACGTGACCACGCCGACGGCCTCGCCCTCGCCGTTGAGGATGCGGTGCCCCTCCCGCACGGTCTTGGCGCCCCGGCCCGCCAGGCGCAACAGGTGGCGCCCCGGCTTGGGGCTTACGCGGGAATGGTAGGCGGCCTTGCCGATGAACCACGGGGTGTCATGGGCAATCTTAGGCATCCAGGGATAACCGGCCTCGTGGATGGTGCCGCCGAATTCGCCTTCCAGTTCATGACCGAACAGAGGCAGCCCCGCCTCCAGACGCGCGGCGTCTCGTGCCCCCAGGCCCGCGGGGAGCACGCCCAGGCTCCGGCCCGCGTCCAGGATGCTCGTCCACAGATCGACGATGTCCGGCGGCGCGACGAAGATTTCGAAACCGACGGACTCGCCGGTGTAGCCGGTGCGGGCGATGTAGACGGCGTGCCCGGCGATGGACGCCTGCTCGATGCGGTTGCGTTCCAGGTTGGCGACGGTCTGGATGCTCGCGTCGTCGTCGGCCAGGTCCATGAGCAGACCGTGGGACTTGGGGCCTTGCAGCGCCAGGTCCAGCAACCCCTTGGAGCCCTCGTCGCGCAGGTCGCGCATGGTGAGGTTGTTCGGCAGGCGTCGGTCGCGTTGGTGGGGGTCGATGACCGCGTCGCCCGCAAGCACGGCGCTCGCCCAGACCCAGACTTCGCGGGCATTGCCGGCGTTGACGACGAGCATGTAGCGCACGTCGCCCAGGCGGTAGATGAAGGCGTCGTCGATGGTGCGTCCGTGAGGATAGAACAGGGCGGTGTAGGCAGCCTGCCCCACGGCGACTTTTTCGACCAGCCCGGCGAGCAGTCCTTCCAGAAAAGCGCCCGCGTCCGGCCCGGCGAATTCGAAACAGGACATGTGGGACACGTCAAACAGCGACGCGGCGGTGCGGGTGGCGGCGTGCTCGGCGAAGATGCCCGGGGGGTATTGGACCGGCATCTCCCAACCGCCGAAAGGCACCATCTTCGCCCCGGCCTCGGCGTGCCATGCATGCAGCAGGGTCTTGCGGACGGACTCTTCGGGGGGGACGTAAACGTAATCGCGCGGTTCGTTCATGAATGCCTCGCACCGGGTAGGGGGCGAGGTGATCGTATCCGCACTCGGCGACGCAGGGCAAGGTGGGGATTTTTGTCGAACGTTGGCGACCGTCCGAGCCGCGACAATGATTCGGGTGCCCCACTCTTAGGCCGCCACGAGGCGGACAAGGGTGTGAATTCGATGTCGGAGCCGCTATCGACCAATCCGAGCCGAGAGCCGTTGGGAGCGGTCTTGCATCCGGCGTTCGTGGATCTTGTCCAGTCACAGCCCCAAGCGTCAGCGCGGGGTCGTCGAGCATGTCGATTCGGCAAATGACGAGCTATTGTCGCAAAGGTGCCGCCAACCGCTCACTACCCTCCTCCGCCAAGGCTACGGCGAGGCAAGCGGTTCGCGGCTCTGTCATGTCGAAATCGTCCCCAACAACGCCCCCGCCAGCCGCTCCCTGCGGGTCGCGGCTCGGACATCGCGGGCCAACGCAGCCTAGTCGCCGAAGGACACCATGGTGCCTCGGGCGGCGCGGACCGCTTCGCTGTCGGGATCGACCGGGCGCGTGCGGGAGGCCAGATCCAGGGGCACGGTGACGATCTGCGTTCCCTGGATGGCGACCATCTGGCCGAATTTCTTGTCGTGCACGGCCAGCACCGCCGCGTGCCCCAGCAGGGTGCCCAGGTTGCGGTCGAAGGCCGTGGGCGTGCCGCCGCGCTGCGTGTGGCCCATGACCGTCACGCGCACCTCCAGATCGATCAGATCCTCGAGCGCCTCGCGCAGCCAGTGGCCGATGCCGCCCAGGCGCTCGGCAATGACCGAATCCTCGACCAGCTTGCCGTGCGTGACGAGCTGTCCGCCCTTGGGCTTGGCGCCTTCGCCGACGGTGATGATCGTGTGGCGCCGCCCCATGCGTCGGCGTTCCTTGATGACCGCCGCGACCTTCTCCACCGTCCATTCGATCTCGGGGATCAGAATGATGTCCGCGCCGCCGGCCAGGCCCGCGTTCAGGGCGATGTGCCCGGCGTAGCGGCCCATGGTCTCGATAATCATGACCCGGTGATGGCTCTCCGCCGTGGAATGCAGCCGGTCGGTGGCGTCGGTGACGATCTGCGTGGCGGTGTTGAAACCGAAGGTGATGTCCGTGCCGCCCAGGTCGTTGTCGATGGTCTTGGGCACGCCCACGATGTTCATGCCCTTCTCCACATGCAGCCGATTGGCCAGGCGCATCGTGCCGTCGCCGCCGACGACGACCAGGGCCTTGATCCCCAACGAACGCATATTCTCCGCCAGCCGATCGGAGATGTCCTGGCGAATCTGCTTGCCTTCCTCGTCCAGCAGCGGCTTGCCGTCTTCATCGTGCATCGGGTAGTTGAACGGGTCGCCCCGGTTGCTGGCGCCCAGGATGGTGCCGCCCCGGTCCAGGATGCCGCTGACCTCGTGCAGATCCAAAACATGCACGTTGGGCGGCTGGCTGGTAATGCCTTGAAAGCCGTCCTGGATGCCCACGACCTGCCAACCGAAATGGTACATGGCGGATTTGGTGACTGCACGGATGACTGCATTGAGGCCCGAACAGTCGCCGCCGCCGGTCAGAACGCCGATTTTCATTGCGCGTCGCTCCAGTCTTGAAAAGCGGGTGAGGGCGCGTAGGAGATGTCGTTGAGCTTCATCTTGCCGGGCAAACCGTTTATATCGTATCTGGCATCGGACCGACAAGAACCCTCGAAAAGTCGGGAAAAGCCCCGACAACGCACAGGAGACCCGATTGGAGATCATCGATTCCCACTGCCACCTGGACATGGAGCCCTTCAACGAAGACCGGGACGCGGTCATCGCCCGGTCGATCGAGGCGGGCGTGACGCGCATGGTGACGATCGCGACCGGCCCGGATTCGGCGCGGCGGGACCTGGAAATCGTCGAGAAGCACCCGGAGGTCTTCATGGCCCTGGGGATGCATCCCCATGACGCCAAGGACGCGACGGCGGAGGTGCTGGATGACCTGGAACGCCTGGCCGCCCATCCCAAGGTCGTGGCCTGGGGCGAGATCGGGCTGGATTACCACTACGATTTTTCGCCCCGGGACGTGCAATGGCGCGTGTTCGCCGAACAGATCCGCCGGGCGCGGGCGCTGGACCTTCCGATCGTGATCCACTCGCGGGAGGCCGACGAGGACACGGTGGCGGTGCTGCGGGAAAACGCGGACGGCCCGGTGCGCGGGGTGGTGCATTGCTACGGCGGGTCGTTGGCAACGGCGGAGGCGTTGGTGGAACTGGGCTTGCATATCAGCTTCACCGGCACCATCACGTTCAAGGCCCAGATGGAGGTGCACGAAGTCGTGCGGCGCATCGGCATGGGCAGGATCCTGGTGGAAACCGACAGCCCCTACCTGGCGCCCAAACCCCACCGAGGCAAGCGCAACGAACCGGCGTTTACGGTGCATGTGGTGGATAAGCTGGCGGAGTTGCTGGAACTGCCTCGTGAGCAGGTGATCGAACAGGCGACGGCCAATACGCTGGCGTTGTTTTCGAAGATGGCGGTGTAGGGCGAGGCGTAATTTTTCGCCCCGACAGAGCCGCGCGCGTGAGCAAGCGGTCCGGAGCGTTCGTCGCCCCGATACGCTCGATGACCCCTCTCAAGCGGGTCGCGGCTCTGATGGGTCGAAATTTATTCGAACGACGTTTGCATTTGACCCCTCACTACCGTTCGGGGCTCTGATAAATGCACCATTAGCAACTGCAACAGCCGCCGTCCTTGTCGCCGTCGCCCAGGCCGTCGCCGCCGACTTCCAAATCCTCGACCGCTTTGCAGGTGTCTTCGTCGTCCACGCAGACTTCGACGGTGAGGTTGCAGGGGCTGCCTTCGCTGGCGCAGGCGTCGGATTCGGTGTCGCAGAATTCCTCGCCGTTGCAGAATTTGCCGTCGTCGGGGCACGGCGGTTCGGAGGCGGGGCCGCATTCGTCCCGGTCCTCGAAGCAGGCCTCTTCGCCGTTGCAGAAAACGCCGTCCGAGCACGGGTTGCCGTCGCTGGCGCAGGCGTCGCGGGAGCTGTCGCAGTATTCGATTCCGTTGCAGTAAAGGCCGTCGTCGGGGCACAGATCCGTCGTGTCGCCGGCGCAGGCGTCGGCCTCCGTGTCGCAATATTCTTGGCCGTTGCAGAAGATTCCGTCCGACGGGCAAGGCATCGTCGTGCCGCACGTTCCGACGGTCGATCCGTTCGCCGGTTCGGCGCAGCTTTCCCGTCCGTTGCAGAAAACGCCGTCATTCGCCGGGCACGGCGGGTCCGAATGGGTTCCCGGGCAGATGTCCCCGTCCTCGACGCAGTCTTCGGTCCCATTGCACCAGACACCGTCCGAACACGGGTTGCCGGTGCGGCCACACTTGTCGTTCTCTTCGTCGCAGACCTCGACGCCGTTGCAATACGCGCCGTCGTCCGGGCATTTTTCCTCGACCGACGGAAAACACTGGTCCGATTCCTCGACGCAGTTCTCGACGCCGTTGCAGAACGTCCCGTCGATGCACGGGTTGCCGGAGGTCACGCAGACGTTGTCGGCGCAGAAGGGCACGCCGTTGCAGAATTTGGCGTCGTCGTCGCAGTCACTGTTTTTCGTGCACGACTCGCCGATGCCCGCCTTGGGCCGCGCGGCGCGGGGGATGTCGCCGCGAATCGCCGCGAGACGTGCCAGGACGATCTCGTCGTCGATCGCCTCGGGCAACTCGCCGCCGGCGTATTCCTCGAATTCCGCGAGCGTCTCGAAGACGTGATCCTCGTCGAAAGCCTCTTCGTCCGGAGCGGCCGCTTGGGCATCGTCGTCCGAGGGGGCGGTATCGTCGTCATCCGACGCCGTTACGTCGTCGGACGCTTCTTCGTCCGCCCCGCATCCGAACGGCAAAATCGCGGCGGACGCGAGGAAAAAGCCGAGCGCGAGTGCGGTAAGAACGCGACGGGAAAATCCAGCTTCTTTCATGGGGATCGATGCTAAACGGCGCGGAAGACGGTGTAAACGAATTTCCGCCGACTAATCCGGATCGCACACGCCGTCGCAGACCGCGTTGATGACGCCGGTGCGGGCGAACTGGTCGATCTGCTCCTGGCCGACTTCCTGCACGCGCGGCAGTTCATGCACCGACGGATCGGTGTATTCGAACCCCGGCTCCCGGCCGGGCAGCGGATCGAGCCCGAAATCGAAGACCATCACCGCGGAGCCGTCCACCGGCGCCGTCACCGTGTCGACCAACGGAATCGCCGTGCGGCCGTCCACCGGACCGAGTTGAGGAAGGCCCAGGGCCCGCGAATGCAGTTGCCCGGCCATATTCGGCACCGACACGTCGCCCAGCGCCATGTGCTGCAACACGCGCCGCGCGCTCGGCGAACCGGGATAGGTGTCGGAGAGGACATGGGGCGCGTAGGTGAGCGGGTCGACCCGGTCCAGACTGCTCTGGGCGATGGACACGAATTTTTGAAAATTCAATTCACCGCCCAAGGCGACGCGCCCGACCAACGCGAGGGGTTGGAACGGCGTGGCCCGGGACATCATCATCTCCCAGTTCGCGCCGCCCACGCCCAACACGGCCCGTTCGATGTGCGGCGCCAGCGCGATATACGTGCCGCCCAGGATGTGCCCCTGGCTGTTGCCGTAGAACCAGAATTGGTCCGGGTCGTAGGGCGCTTCGCCGTCCAGGCCGAGGTCGTCGATGGTCACGGCGATGCCTTGGTGCGTCGCTTCGGTCAACGCCATGAAATTCACCATCGCCTGATGCAGCCGGTCGGTGAACGAGAAGGACTCTTCCGTATTGAACACGATGGTCGACCCAACGGACACCGCGTCGGGCCGCGTCATGCCGACCCAATCGGTCTTGACCATGATGATCTTGTAATCGCGCAGGAAGGGGTACATCCGCTCGCCGTCGAGGTAGGTGCCGAAGAAGCCGTGGCCGTACTGCACCACCGGCACCTTGCCCGCGTCATCGGCGGTGATCGAGGTCGGGATGAGCATCAAAAACGGCACGTCCGCCCGCTCGGTGAACATCGGCGCGCCCGTCTCGTCGCGGATCATCCGCGCCCCGGGGCCGTCCTTATCCATGAACAGAGGCACGTTCTTGAGCACGCCCTCGACGGCGTAGGCGATGGCCTCGTTGTCGTCGTTGGGAATTTCGTCGCCGTCGGAACGGGAGAGAATTTTCTTGATCTTCACCTTGACGCCGTTGGCCGCGAAGTCGTCGAGCGCCTGGGTGCGCATCGAGAGCATGTCGCCGGCGACGGACGCCTGGGACTCGGTGGTGAAATCCCACGCCAGTTGCAGGTCATTCGCCGCGACGCCGAAATCGTCGACGATCGGGAAGATCGCCAGGTCGTACCAATCTTGGAGAGGTTCGAGGTTTTCCGCGGCGGCGCCGTCGACCAGCGCGTCGAATGTCTCGGAAAAATCGATCGGCGATTCGTCGGTGGTGTGCAGGTCATGGAGCGCCACAACGTAGCGCCGTTCGTTGACCAGCCGCACCATCGGACGAAGGAACAGGAGCTGCGTTTGGTCGTTGTCGTCGGCGGTCAGGGGCATGACCTCGGCAATATGCGGAATCGCCTCGCCGGTTTCGGTATCGATCAAAAGCGTCGGGCTGTCGGGCGAAACGGAGTCGTCGGGATCCTCGTAGTTTCCGACGAGGGGTTCGGTGTCCAGGTCGGCGGGCACGAGGGTGACAATCTGGGCGCCGTGGGAAAAACCGTCGGCGTTGAACAACCCCAGGGGCGAGATCGGCTCGCCTTCGTTCTTCGCCGGAATCGCCCGGTCCGGCAGCATCACGGTCCGGCCGTCCCCGGCGTCGTCGATGAAGACATTGCTGGGATAGGGATAGAGGCATTCGTCGCCCCAACCCAGGGGCTGACAATCCGCGTCGAGATCGGCCAACGACGGCCCGTACAGCGGCAATTCCACGTCATCGTCGGCCGTGTCATCGTCGGCGGTATCGTCGTCTGACGTGTCGTCATCGGATGTGTCGTCATCCGCGGTGTCGTCGTCGGATGTATCGTCGTCGTCCGTCGAAGTCGCGGCGCCGGTGTCATCGTCGTCGTCACCGGAGCCGCAGGCCGCCGTCCCACTGAAAAGGACCAACACCAGTCCCAGTAAAATCCACACCCACGCTCGACGGCGAAGACGTTCCGCCGTCCAAGTGGAGATCCCCGCCGAAAAGTTATTCATGGATGACATGGAGAGGATATTAGCCGATGGCAACGCCGGTTGCTAGCAGCCGCAGCAGCTATCGTCGTTGTCGCCTTCTCCCAGGCTGTCCCCGCCCGTTTCCAGGTCTTCGAGCAGCTCGCATTCTTCCTGGACCACGTCGCAGCGCTCGAATTCCGGGTTGCAGGGATTGCCTTCATACACGCAGTCCGCGTCGTCCTCCAGGCACGTGGCCGCGCCGGTGCAGAAGGTCTCCTCCCGCTCGCACGGAGGCACCCCCGGCGAACACTCCCGGGTGTCCTCGTCGCATTGCTCATGGCCGTTGCAGAAAACGCCGTCGTCGCACGGGTCGTTGCGTCGGGAGCAGGCCTGAAGCTCCACGTCGCAATATTCCTCGCCGTTGCACCATTCGCCGTCATCGCGACACGGATCGCCGGAGTGGGTGCAGTTCTCGATTTCGTTGTCGCAATACTCATAGCCGTTGCAGATATTCCCGTCGTCCTCGCAAAACACCGGCTGGTCGTCGCACAGGTCCCGTTCCTCGTTGCACAAAGGAATGCCGGTGCAGAACAAGCCGTCGTCCGGGCAGCCGACGGCCAGCGGCTCCAGGCACTCGCCCTCGCCCGGGCCGGTGTTCACGCACCGCTCCTCGCCGTTGCAGAACTGCCCGTCGTTGCATCGCCCCACGCTGGCGCAGTCCTCGACGATCTCGTTGCAGACCTCGTCGCCGTTGCAAAAATCCGTATCCTGCTCGCAGACGATCGGATTGCCCGAAACGCAGACGTTGTCCTCGCAGACCTCATCGCCGTTGCAATACGTCGTGTCCTGGCACTCCGCGTCGCCCGAGCACGACTGGCCCAACTTGGGCGCGGCGGGAACGAGCGCCAACTCGACAAGGCCGTCGGCCAACCACGACGAGTCGAACGCGCCCCGGCTCATCGCGTCGAGAATGTCGGCGTACTTGGAGGCGTCCATGGAAGAGGCCGGACGCAGGTGGTAGCGCTCGGGGCGGGACGCGATCGCCGCGCGGGGAACGGCCGCGAGACGTTCCGCGTCTTCGTTTTCGGCCGCGTCGTCGCCGTCGGCTTCCGGCAAGGCCGATTCGTCGTCCATGTCCTCGGCGCACCCGAACGCCAAGGCGAACGCCGCGCCGACCATCGTTACAACCACCAAGGCGCGCCATGCGTGCGTCATCGGTCCATCCTTTGAGCGGTCATTCGGGGTAGTTTGTCGTTCCCTCGATCTTAGGCAATTTCGCTTGGCGATGACAGATCTCAACGCGAGCGGATCATCGCGAGGAAAATCTCCGGCGCGCGTTATCCTCGACGCCGCACGGCTCTTTCGGCAAGATCAAAGGCAATCGGTGACGAGGCGAAAGGATCGGCCATGTCCATCACCCGGTGCGGAAACTGCGGCGCGCCCTACGACGAAGGGGCTCGGGTCTGCAAATATTGCGGCTCGCCCCGCGAGGATTTTCCGCGCAATCCGCTGCCGCCCGCCCAAAGTCCGCCCGAAAAACCCATCGCCGGTCCGTCCGTTTGGCGGCAGCTTCGCCCCGACTGGGGATTCGAATGGCGCACCCGCGCCGAGTTGTTCGGCCTGCCCCTGGTGCATATCGCCGTGGGGCGCAAGGACGGGCGCATGCGCGTGGCCAAGGGCATCGTGGCCATCGGGCAATTCGCCCTCGGGTTCATCACCGTGGCCCAATTCGGCATCGGGGCGATTTTCGGCCTGGGCCAGTTCATGCTCGGCGCCGTGGTCATCGCCCAATTCGCCGGCGGCGTGGCCTTCGGCCTGGGGCAATTCGCGACGGGATTCGTCGCCATCGGCCAATTCGCGTTCGGGTTTTACGTGATGGGTCAGGCGGCGATCGGATTGGAATCGGTGCGCTCCCTGCTCGGTCAAACGCCCCTTCCCTAGCGGCCTTAATCCCCCTGTTTTTCCGGCATTTGCAGGCTTTGTGGGCACCCCCACATCGACGGGGTCGGGGTCCCTTTCCCTCGGGGATGTTTCTGCGTATAGTGCGCACCCGTAATTTTCCCCCTAGGGCGTAACGCGCACCTTTTCGAGCCGTGGGTACGACGGTTCCAACGAGCGGCGAGCGCCGGGTATCAGGAGGCGTCGATGTCGGAAGGCAACTTCCTTTTTACGTCCGAATCGGTCACGGAAGGCCATCCGGACAAGATGGCGGACTGCATCAGCGATTCGATTCTGGACGCGGTGCTCTCCCAGGACGCGCGCGGCCGCGTGGCCTGCGAAACGCTGACGACGACCGGTCTGGTCGTTCTGGCCGGCGAGATCACCACCACCGCCCAACTGGATTTTCAATCGCTGGTGCGGGACACGGTTCGGGAGATCGGCTACACCAGTTCGAACATGGGCTTTGACGCCGAGACCTGCGCGGTGATGGTGGCGCTGGACAAGCAGAGCCCGGAAATCTCCCAGGGCGTCACCGAGGGCGAGGGGCTGCACAAAGAGCAGGGCGCCGGCGACCAGGGCCTGATGTTCGGATTCGCCTGCGACGAAACCCCCGAACTGATGCCCGCCCCCATCTACTACGCCCATCTGCTGTGCAAGGAACTGACCGACGCCCGCAAGAGCGGCCGGCTGCCCTTCCTGCGTCCCGACGGCAAGGCCCAAGTGACTTTCGAATATGTCGACGGCAAGCCCAAGCGGGTGCATACCGTCGTTATCGCCGCCCAGCACAATCCGGACGCCTCCCACGAAGAGGTCGTGGCCGGGGTCAAGGAAGAGGTCGTCAAGAAGGTCCTGCCCGACGACATGATGCACGACGACGTGATCTATCACATCAACGGCACGGGCAAGTTCTGCATCGGCGGCCCCATGGGCGACGCGGGATTGACCGGACGCAAGATCATCGTCGACACCTACGGCGGCATGGGCCGTCACGGCGGCGGCGCGTTCTCGGGCAAGGACCCGTCCAAGGTCGACCGCTCGGCCGCCTACATGGCCCGCTACATCGCCAAAAACTGCGTGGCCGCCGGACTGGCCGCCAAGCTGGAGGTGCAGCTCGCCTACGTCATCGGCGTGGCCGCGCCGGTGTCGGTCAACGCCAATAGCTGGGGCACGGGCAAGGTCTCCGACCGGGAGATCGAGAAGATCATCCGCGAGGCCTTCTCCATGAAGCCCGCGGACATCATCCGCGACCTGGACCTGCTCAAACCCCGCTACCGCGCCTCGGCCGCCTACGGCCACTTCGGACGCAGCGAGGACTCGTTCACCTGGGAGCACACCGACCGGGCGGACAAGATCAAGGATCTGGCGGGTCTGTAGGCCGATCGGGCCCGCATTCAACGCACGACCGAACGGGAATTTGCATTCAGCCGGTTCGTGGAACCGGACCCATCGCCACAGGAGATTTCGATGGCCGATTACGACGTGAAAGACATCAACCTGGCCGCCGAGGGGCAGGACAAGACCGAGTGGGCCGAGGCGACCATGCCCGTCCTGCGGCAGATCAAGGAGCGCTTCGAGGCCGAGAAGCCACTCAAGGGTCTCAAAGTGGGCGCGTGCCTGCATGTGACCACCGAGACGGCCAACCTGATGATCACCCTGGCCGCCGGCGGCGCGGACGTGTCCCTGTGCGCCTCCAACCCCCTGTCCACGCAGGACCCGACGGCCGCCCACCTGGCCAAGAACTGCGGCATCCGCACCTTCGCCATCAAGGGCGAGGACAACGAGACCTATTACAAGCACGTCAACGAGGTCATCGATGCCGGGGTGCATGCCACCATGGACGACGGCGCCGACCTGGTGAACACCCTGCACACCTCGCGCAAGGCCGAGCTGGCGGGCGTCAAATACGGCACCGAGGAGACGACCACCGGCGTGATCCGCCTGCGGGCCATGGGCGAGCAGGGCGTGCTGGGCTATCCGGTCTTCGCCATCAACGACGCCAACACCAAGCATATGTTCGATAACCGCTACGGCACCGGCCAGTCGACCATCGACGGCATGATCCGGGCCACCAACCGCCTGGTCGCCGGGTCCACGTTCGTCGTCTCCGGCTACGGCTGGTGCGGACGCGGCTTGGCCAACACGGCCCGGGGCCTGGGCGCCCGGGTGATCGTCTGCGAGGTTGACCCGCTGCGCGGCCTGGAGGCGGTCATGGACGGCTATCGCGTCATGCCCATCGCCAAGGCGGCCCCCGAGGGCGATTTCTTCTGCACCGTCACCGGCGACATCAACGTCATCGACGTGGCCCACTTCGAGAAGATGAAAAACGGCGCCATCGTCGCCAACTCGGGGCACTTCAACGTGGAGCTCAACCTGGAAGGCCTGGGCAAGCTGGCCACGAGCCGACGCCGGGTGCGCGAGTTCATCGAGGAATACTCCCTGCCTAACGGCAACAACGTCTACGTTCTGGCCGACGGACGCCTGGTCAACCTCTCCGCCGCGGAGGGCCATCCCTCGGCGGTCATGGACATGTCCTTCGCCAACCAGGCCCTGACCCTCGAATGGCTCGCCAAGGGCGGCGCCGACGGCTACAACAAGACCGTCCACAACGTCCCCCGCGAGATCGACGAGCAGGTCGCCCTGCTCAAGCTCAACGCCATGGGCATCGAGATCGACGAGCTCACCGCCGAGCAGAAGAAGTACCTCGAATCCTGGGAAATGGGCACCTAAGCGGCGTAGTCGCCGCGGACTGACGGATACCAAAGGTATCCTGGCGCTGGCGCATCGTTGGAAGACCCTTGGTGGTACGTCGCTTCGCTCCAACGAAAAATGAGCCAAGGGTGCCACACTTTCGCGAGAACGCTAGTTCGAGAGAAGGTGTGAATCATTCGAATAGAACGACCAGCGGGTTGCCGAAATCGGCAGCCCGTTTTTCAATTTTGGTTCTTCATCAGAATCGGCACCGGTCGAGGACACTACGGCAGATTCGGCGATTTCCAGGTCATGGAGAGTTTCTGCGTTCGGAATCCCATGGATTCCCAGAAAACGACGGAGGTCTCGTTCGTGGGAATGACGTTCACGAAGATTTCGCCGACGCGCAGGTTTTCGAAGAAACGGCGCGCCCAATGGACCAGATGTTCGCCGATATGCAGGCGGCGGTATTCGGGCAGGACGTAGATGTTTTCGATGACGCCCAACACCTTCTGCTCGAAGACGGGCGCGGGTTTGGTGGTGTAGATGTCGGTGAAGCCGACGATCAGGCCGTCGGACTTGGCGATGTAGATGGCGGCGGTGGTGGAGTCCATGAAGCTGCGCAGGTAGGACATCTGTAGCTTCATCGCGCCGGGGGACAGGCGATAGCGGTCGTTGTGCGTCGCGGTGAGTTCCATGAGCTGACGCCACAGATCCAGCACCCGAGGCAGGTCGTCGAGTGTCGCGTGCTGGATCTCGAATTCGTCCCGGAGAGCTTTCACGAAAGGCTCCTTCGATGGGCCGTCGGGCGGCGATCTCGCGTCATGTCGACGGCGCAAATACGCTAGCCCAATCCTCGGGCTCGGGCAACCGAATTTCGGCCGAATAGCTCGGACGGCGGCCACGGCGGCCTTGTGACGCGGCTTCATTCGCGTTATGACGAAAGCCGACGCACGATTGGGCAAGCGACCATGTCTTCCGAAAACACCCCCGACGATCCGAAACTCCCGTGGGCCGTGCGCACGCGACGGGCCTGGCACAGCTATTGGGCGTCGGTGCGTTCGGACTTTCGCAGCCTGTTCGCCACCGGACTGCTGGTCATCATCCCCCTGTGGGTGACGTGGCTGACGATCACCTTCGTCGTCGGTCTGCTCGACAGCTTCCTGGACTCGCTGCCCAAGTACCTCAAGCCGGAAACGTACATCGGCTGGGAGCTGCCGTTCGTCGACATCCTGTTCGCGGTGTTGTTCATCGTGACGATCGGCTTCTTCGCCCGCAATCTGCTGGGCCGCCGGGCGGTGCGTTACGGGGAGAATCTCATCGCGCGCATCCCCTTGGTGCGCAACGTCTACACGGCGATCAAGCAGTTCACATACACGCTATTGGGCGGCAAAAAGCGCCAGTTCGACCGGGCGGTGCTCTTCGAATATCCCCTGCGGGGCGTGTGGTCCATCGGCTTTGTGACCAACCACATCGAGAAGCCGCCGCTGGTGGACAAGGTGCCGCCGAATTCCCTGGCCATCTTCATCCCCACCACGCCCAACCCCACGTCCGGCTGGTTCCTCATCGTCCCCGAGTCGGACACGCGCCCGCTGAATATCAGCGTGGAGGACGCCTTCAAGATCATCATCTCGGGCGGCGTGGTCATCCCCGGTCAGGCCCACGACGACGAGGACGACCCGTCGATGCCGGCGAAGGCGATTCCGCCGACGGTGATTGAGTAAGGGGCTCGGGCGCCGCACTTTCAGGAGGGCTCAGCCCGAGAGAAGGTGTGCTTGAAGCGTCAGCGGTTGTGTGCGAGTCAGCGCGTCACGCACGTTGTTCGGAATCCCGACCAACAACCCACGAGAGATCCCTCATTTCATTCGGGATGACAACATACGGTACCGGGTCGGGGCCACCCGCTCCCTCACGGTCGCGGCTCTGAACGGGCGTGGTCGCGGGTAGGTTCGCGCCAAGGCAATCTTGCGATGCATCCGAGCCGCGAGCCGTAGCGAGCGGGTGACGTGTCCGTTGTCCGAAGCGCTACAGCCCCTGCACCTTGGCGAATTTGGCGAAGGTTTTCTGATAATCGCTGATGCAGGTGTCCTTGGCGGGGACGGCGTCGAAGGTTTCGGGGCAGTCCAGGTTGTAATGCAGGCCCCGGGACTCACGGCGGCGCATGGCGGAAGTGACGACCAGGTCGGCGACCACCGCGATGTTGCGCAGTTCGAGCAGGTCGCGCGTGACGACGAAGTTCCAGTAGTACTCCCAGATTTCCCGCTGCAAAAAATCGATGCGCGCCTTGGCCCGCAGCAGCCGCCGGTCGGTGCGCACGATGCCGACGTAGTTCTGCATGCACCGCCGGATCTCGTCCCAGTTGTGGGAGACGACGACCGTCTCGTCCGAGTCCGTCGCGCTGCCGGCGTCCCACTCGGGCACGTCCTTGGGCGAGGGCAGGGGCAGATCCGCCCGCGCCGCGTCCGCCGACGCTTCATGGGCGAAAACCGCCGCTTCCAACAGCGAATTGGACGCCAGCCGATTGGCCCCGTGCAGACCCGTGCAACTCACCTCGCCGACCGCGTACAACCCGGCGACGGACGTGCGGCCCTTGGCGTCGACCACCACGCCGCCGCATTGGTAATGGGCCGCGGGGGCGACGGGAATCAGGTCGGTGGTGATGTCGATGCCCAACTCGTAGCAGCGCTCGTAGATACCGGGGAAACCCTCGGTGATCTCGGCGGCGTTCTGCCCGGAGAAATCCAGATAGACGCACTCCACGCCGCGCGTCTTGATCTCGTGGTCGATGGCGCGGGCCACGACGTCACGGGGCGCCAGCTCGCCGCGCTCGTCGTATTTGTCCATGAATCGGCGGCCGTTTTCGTCCACCAGCTTGGCCCCGGCGCCGCGCACCGCCTCGCTGATGAGAAAGTTCTTGGCCATGGGGTGGTAGAGGCACGTCGGGTGGAACTGAATGAACTCCATATTCGCGACCGGCACCCCCGCCCGGGCCGCCATGGCCACGCCGTCGCCCGAGGCCACGTCCGGGTTGGTGGTCAGCAGATAGGCCTTGCCCGATCCGCCGGTGGCCAGCAGCGTCGTCCTCGCCACGAACGCCCGCACCTTGCCCGCCTTCTCGTCCAGCGCATAGACGCCGACGCACCGATTGGCGCCGGAAAACTGCCTCAGCTTGGCGGTGGTAATCAGGTCGATCGCCATGTGATATTCGAAGACGCGGATATTGGGCTCTTGTCGGACACGCTCCAGCAGGGCCCGCTCGATCTCCACACCGGTGCGGTCCTCGGCGTGGTAGATGCGCTTGGTCGAGTGCCCGCCCTCCAGATGCAGGTCGTATTCCATCTCGTGCGTGGCGCCGTTGTGGCCGTGGGTGAAACGCACGCCCCAGTCGATCAGTTCCCGCACCCGCTCCGGACCCGCCTCGACCACCTGGCGCACTACGTCTTCCCGGCAAAGGCCCGCCCCGGCGATCAGCGTGTCCTGGATGTGCGTGGCGAAGTTGTCCTCGGAGGTGGCGACGGACGCGATGCCGCCCTGGGCGTAGCGGGTGTTGCCTTCCTCGGGTTCGCGCTTGCACAGGACGTTGACCGTCCCGAATCGCGCCACCTTGAGCGCATAGACCAGCCCGGCGATGCCGGTCCCGATCACCAGAAAGTCGCTTTGCTCGGACAACGTCCCGTCTCCGTGACATGCGTGTAACATCCGAGCCTATGTGCCGAACGCCACCGCGTCAACGCAATTCGAACGAGCGTTCGATCGCGCTTGGGACGTCGATTTTTTGCTGATTCCAAATATTTATCGTCATGGCCCGAAGAGAGGCGTTGTTGAATTTCGCGGACGCGCGTCAGGGCTAAAACGACAGGGAGAAATTCACATTTTGAATATCGAGAAAACAAAAATATCCATATTACCCAATAATGACAGGGCTTTTACGAGATCATTTCATTGAGAACCCGTTCAATTTTTTCTGGACTTTTGGAAGGAAGGCTGGTACGAACGTCGGCACGCAAAGGAGCAACAACATGAACCAACGCACGAACGGTGGAATGACTCGGTGGCAACGATTGGGCCTCGTGGTCGCGGTGATGATGCTGGGTGCGGCGCTGATGGCCGCGGACTGCGACAAGCCGGAGATCAAGGTTTTGACCCTGGGCGATAGCTGGGCGGCCGGTTGGGATACGGCGCTGGAAAAAGAGCTTCGCGAAGAGGGACACAAGGCGACACTTTGGAACAAGGGCATCCCCGGTTCCACGGCGGCGGCCTGGACGAATGACGCGGTTCTGTTCGATACGCTGGCGACGCTGGTCGGCAACCTGGACATCAAGTATGTGATGATCTCACTGGGCGGCAACGATGTGTTGCAGAACTACAAGGTCAACGGCGTGGGCGACGCGATCTTCCCCCAGGTCAACGCGAGCCTGCACAATGTCATCAACGACATCCTCTCCGTCCGGCCGGGCATCAATATCTACCTGAACGGCTACGATTTCCTGAACTTCGAGCAGACCACGGAATGCATCCTGATCGGCGAGGAAGTGCTCGGCGGGAACACCGATTACAAGAACCATGTGATCGCGCGGCTGCAGGATGAGATCGCGGCGGTGGCGGCGGATTATCCGAACGTCTACAACCGCAACAACATGGGCGTGATGCAGGCCGACGCGGGCATCCCCTTCGCCCCGGTCTACGCCCTGCCGACGCCGACGAGCCACATGGGCTCCGGCGACTGCATCCATCCGAATGAGAAGGGCTATCGCGCCATCCACGACGCGATCTACGACGTCTTCTTCGGCCCCCT
>JACKCT010000023.1 GCA_020633895.1 Deltaproteobacteria bacterium
GGCGCTGGACGGCGTGGCGGCGCGGGAGATTGATAGGTGCGAATGGCCCGCCTCGGGACGTGGATTCGATAAATGGCAGATGCGGATTTATGAAATCCCCAACGGTGAGTCGCAAGACACGATGCGCCTGGAACTTCGACCGCCCGAAGGGATCGATTTTGAGAATATTGCGCTCTACGCCCGGCGGACGCGTATGCCTTGTCCGTATGAACCGGTAGCCGGGGGCGAATAGGAAAGCGGAAAGCGGCGGCGTTATTCGTCGGCGGGTTTGTCCGAGGGAGACGGCGACGGAGAAGGCGCGGGGGGCGTGGTCCCTTCCGCCGTGGGCGCGGCGTCGGATTCGGTGTCGTCGACCATGTACGGCAGCTCAATGCGCTGTTCTTCGTCGACCTCGACGGTGCATTCCTTCATTTTCTTACAACGCATCTTCAAGCATTTGTCGTAGGCTAGGCTGATCTTATCCTCGGCGCAAAACTTGCGACACTCCGTGACGCACTCCGCCGGTTTCATGTCGTTGATGATTTCGCATTTGATCGCCGCCGGGCAGAGTCGCGCGCAGAAAGCGAAGCACTCTTCGCCGTGCGCCGGATCCTTGACCTTGTAGTTGTCCGCTCCGCCCTCGGGCGGGGCCTCTTCGTGCATCGGGGCGGGATTCATGGGTGCCTGCCCCGGCAGCGGCGGCGCGGCGTTTAACCCGCTCGGATCGGCGTCGGGAATGCCGGGAGCCGGGCCGGGGCCGTCTTCGGGGATTCCCGGCGCGGGACCGGTGGCGGTTTCGCCCGTGGGCGGCGGAGGGGCGCCCTGCTCCGGCGCGGCCACTCCCGGAGAACCCGGAGCGGCTGTTCCGGCGGCGCCGGGATTCGATCCGGCGGTCGGAGAGCCTTCCGGACTGACGCACGCGACACCGACCGCCAACATCAACGCGGCGAAGGCGAGAAATATCGCCGTCTTCGTTCGGCGGCTCATCGTGGTCCGGAAGCGAATCATCGGCGCATTTTCAGGAATCTCCCCGCGTTGTCAATTCGCGGCCGATCCGCGACAATGCCCGTCACGTCCAGGGTTTTAAACGCCTTTCGACTTTCCTTCGAGGAGCGCGATGCGCTATCTGGCGCTCTATGCCGTCTTCGCCGTGCTGAGCCTCGCCGGTGTGGTGCAACAGTGGCGACAGGCCGTCCCGCCGACATACGACGCGTCGAACGCGCCGGTTGTAACGCCGACGGTGCGAGACGACGGCATGGTCCTTGTCCCGGCGGGGCCGTTTGTCATGGGATCCGAGATGGCGTCCGACCAGTTGCCGGTGCGTCGGATTTGGTTGCCGGAGTTTTGGATCGACCGGACTGAAGTGACCGCCGGGGCGTACGAACAATTCCGTCAGGCCAAAAATCTCCCCGAGCCCGGACCGCCCCTTTGGCGTGACGGCGAATTGATCGCCGAGTTTGCCGAACACCCCGCCTACCCGATCTCCTGGGCCCGGGCCGACGAATATTGCCGCGCGATGGGCAAGCGTCTTCCGACCGAAGCGGAATGGGAAAAGGCCGCGCGAGGTCCGGACGAGCGTCTCTTCCCCTGGGGAAACGATTGGAACAACCGAATGGCCAACAACTCGGATATCAACATCGACCGCGATATTCGATCCCGGCCCGTGGGGTCGTTCCCGGAAGGCGCCAGTCCTTACGGCGTGCTGGATATGGCCGGAAATGTCGCCGAGTGGGTGAAGGATATCTACGAGCCGGACGCCTACTCCCGCTCGCGCCTGGTCTTTCGACCGCCTTGGGAACCGGCGCCCCACGTCCTGCGCGGCGGATCCTTCGCCGGCAATCAATTCACCCTTTCCGCCGCCCATCGCAGCCATGGCGACATCGACCCCGAGGCCGCCAACATGGGCTTTCGCTGCGCGAGTGATCGCTGACAATGGGGACCTGGACGCGCCACGACAAACTCATGGCCGCACTCGCGGCGGCTTATGCCGTGATTTGCATGGCCGCGAATTTGATGTGGCATGACGTCCCCTGGGGCCAGGAACGGGACGGATATTTTCTCGTCGGCACCGCCACCGAAGAGCTGACGCTGGCCACGCACCCCCTCGGGTTCATTCTGCCTCTGAAGGTCTTGACGGCGGCCACCGGCAACGCGTTCCGCTCGGCTCAATTTTTAGCGGCGATATTCTCCGCGTTATTCCTTTTCGCGTCGTATAAATGCGTGCAGCGAATTTTCGCTTCGGATCGCGTCGCCATGGGAAGCGCCGTCGCCGCCCTCGCGATGCATCCCCTCTTGCTGATGAGCCTGCTGGGCACGTCCGACGTGCTGGCCAACCTCCTGACGATCACAACGCTCGCCGTGGCCATTCCTCTCGTCGAACACGCCGATACGCGGCGCCTGGCCATGGTCGGCGTCCTGGCGGGCCTCGTCTTCGCCACGAAATTCACCGGACTTTTCGCCGTCATCGCCTTGGCGTTTGCGCTGCTGGTGTCACCGAGAGACGGCGGACGGCGCCTTCGCGATGCGGCGCTAGTCGTCGGTATGTTTTTCGCCACCGTCGCGGCCTTCGCCGTAGTCACCAAAGTTTTGGCCATCCGGTCGGCGGACGCGGTCGGATGGCGCGTCAACAGCCTGGAAACGGCGCTGAATCTTCTATTTCACATCAACCTCATCCCCGCCGTGGATTTCGCCCGCGACGGCGTCGCCGGTTCGTTGATTCCCCTGATCCCCATGATGGCGTTTCGCTTCCTCGTCGGCCCGATCGAGTGGACAATCGAGCTGCTGCGAATGTACACACCCATTCCTTTCCTCGCCTTATTCTTCGCCTGGCGTTGGAGTCGGGACGAGGCGCGTCGTCGCCGGACGTTCGTGCTGATTTTCGCGACGGCGTTTGTCGTTCAATGCTTCTATTGCACCTTTGCCTACGACGACATCAGCCGCTATTTGCTCTGGCTGTTCCCCCTCGCCATGGGCGCGTTTTTCCGGACACTGGGCGTTCTCATCGACCGGGAAAAGACGGAACGCCGCGCCATTGTCCGAGCCACGGCCTTCGTCGTCGCCGCGATTTTCCTCTTCGCCGTCGGGGGACGCGCTTGGACGAATTTACGTCGCGAAGCACTCTTTGAAGATTGGACGACGCAGGGCGACCGGCCCCATGTGCCGCGATCGGCGTTCGAGGAAGCCGCCCGGGTGATCCGCGGCGAAATGGAAATCCAAGGCCGGGTCGCCGCGACCAACCCGACCTACGGTCTGGCCGACCCGAACCTCGTCTATTACAGTTGGTTCTTCGAAGGCACCCGCATCTATCTGCACACCAATTTCGTGAAGGGCGTGGAGTATTTCCACGAGAGCCTGCGCCGCTTCCTGTGCCATACCACGGCGAAAACGCTTCTGTACGACCCCGGCGACACCAGTCTGCAAATCCGCTGGGAGGGATATCGGGAAGACGCCGGGGATCTGAGCCGGTTCGCGCCGCCGTACCTGATCCCCGCTCGGCAGGTCGGGCCGCTGGAAATCTACCGGGTTGTGCCCGACGTCTGCGAAATTTCCTTGCCGAATCCCGAGGACGAGCCGGGCGTTCCACCACCGCCTCCACCGGGTGAAGCCCCGCCGCCGCCGCCCGACGACGAACCGGACCCGCCGCCGGAAAACATCTCGTAAGATATTCAGGGACTTAGCCCGTCCGCCCGATATACAGACACGAAGCCCCGCATCGTCTTTTCGCGGGGCGAAGGGTGACGGGAAATGTCCGAGAAAACAGGAAAAAGGTTGCTGGTCGTAGCCGCCCACCCGGACGATGAAATTCTGGGCTGCGGCGGCACCGTGGCGGTGCGCGTGGACCAGGGCTGGACAGCCCATCTGATGATCGTGGCCTCGGGAATCGCCGGTCGCTTCGCCGACCCGTCCGCCCACCAGGAAGAATTCGCCGAACAGCGCGTCGCGTTGGAGCACAACGCCCGTCGCGCGGCCTCGACCGTGGGCTTTTCGACGACGCGCTTTTTGAATCTGGCCGACAACCGTCTGGACACCGTCCCACGCCAGAACATCGCCCACGCCATCGACAGCCTCATCGACGAAGTGCGCCCCGACACGATCTACACGCACCATCCCGGCGACTACAACTGGGACCACGGCGTCGTCTTCGACGCGGTCATGATGGCCGCCCGCCACAGCCCCGGCGAGTTCGCGCCGACGGAGCTGTACACCTTCGAGGTGGGTTCCTCCACCGAGCGGGCCGCGCCTTTCGCGAATCGGGCTTTCCTGCCCAACACCTACGTTGACATCAGCGCCGGCATCGAACGCAAAAAGGCGGCGATGCAGATCTACGAGAGCGAGTACCGGCCCTACCCCCACCCCCGCAGTGTCGAGGGTTTGGAATATTCGGCGCGAAAGCGCGGATTGGATGTGGGACTGGAATACGCCGAAGCCTTCTGCCTGATCCGACGGGTGGAGCGCTAGGAGAACGCATGGCCCGGGTCATCGTCATCGGCGGCATCGAGAGCACCTACCGCAACGCGCAGGTTCTGCACGACCTGGGCGAGGACATCGTCATGTTCTACACCCGGGGCGAGCACTCCCCCGGCTGGGAAGGCGTGGCGATGATTGACGAGAGTCTTTACCCCTTTGCCTCCCGGGTGCCGAAGACCATCGTCCAAGGCAATATCAACGATCACGTCGACGAGATGCGCGCGCTGACCCCGGATGTCATCTACTCCCTGGGCTGGCAGCAGATCTATCGCAAGCGGCTTTTGGAGACGGCGCCGGTCATCGGCATTCACGAATCCCTGCTGCCCGAGGGCGCCGGGGCGGTGCCGATCGCCAACGCGATCCTGCACGGCCAGGAAAAGACCGGCATCACGCTGTTCGAGTTGGACGGCGGCATGGACACCGGCCCGATCATCGCCCAACTCGTCGGCCGGCTCGATCCCCGCGTCGCCGACGCCACCGCTCTGTACAACGAAGCGATGGATCTGGAAGCCCGGATCCTTCGCATGTACGTCCCCCATATCAACGACGGGACCGCGCCTCGCATCCCCCAGGATTTCACGCGACGCACCGAATACGGCAAGGTCGATTGGAACGCCTGGCCCGCCGACGTGGTCGCCCGCGCAAAGGTCTATCCCTATGCCTAACTCCACGCACAATCCCGCGCCGGAAATCAGCTTCGAAATCGCCCGCCCCATCGAAATGCATGCCCGCCGGGTGATGATCTGGCGCAACGACCCGGACACGCTGCGCAATTTCTACCACCACGATCCCAAGTCGTGGGAATCGTTTTGGGACGAGTATCGCCGTGTCTATTTCGTCGACCCGTCGCTGCCGCCGGTGTTCGCCTGGGCAAACGGCAAGCCGGTGGCGTTCGTGCGTTTCGCGCGTCGGGAGGCGACATCGGCCCGCCGCCGGGCGTGCGACGTCTCCATCAACCTACGCCCCGATATGCGCGGCCAGGGCCTTGGCGGCGGCGTCCTGACGAAGATGCAGGATTTCCTTCGCGGCCTGGGCATCGACGAGATCCACGCCGAGGTGCGTCTGGGCAATGTGGCGTCCCAGCGGGCGTTCGAACGGGCGGGATTTCGCGGCATGGGCGAGGACGACCACCTGGTCGACGCGTCGGGCGAGGTCTGCCGGATCGTGCGTTTCGTGCGCCATATGACGCCGACGCACTGGGACTCGGGCGGCGTGTACGTCATCGCCGAGGCCGGGTCCAACTGGCGCATGGGCACGCCGGAGCGCGACCTGGCCATGGCCAAGGCCTTGATCGACGTCGCCGTCGCCGCCGGAGCCGACGCGGTTAAATTTCAGACTTACCGTCCCGAGACGGTCTATGTCCCCAACGCCGGGCAGAGCGATTACCTGGCCGAGGCCGGCATCAAACAGGACATCCGAAAAATCTTCGCCGATCTGGCGATGCCTTACGAAATGATTCCCGAACTGGCCGATTACTGCGCCAAACAACACATCGATTTCATGTCCACGCCCTTCTCTCCGGCGGACTTCGCGGCGATCGATCCCCACGTCACGTCACACAAAATCGCGTCGTACGAAATCAGCCATGTGCGCTTGATCGAGGCGATCGCCGATAGCGGCAAGCCGACGATCATGTCCACCGGCGCCAGCGCCCACGCCGACATCCGATGGGCCGTGGACACTTTCCGCGAACGCAGCGCCGCGCCCCTCTGCCTGATGCAGTGCACCGCCAAGTACCCCGCGCCGATCGACTCGATGAACCTGGCCGTCCTGCCCGAACTGGCCCGCCGCTACGGCGTGGCCGTCGGCTTGTCGGATCACAGCCGCTCGCCGATCACCGCGCCCGTGTCGGCAGCGGCGCTGGGGGCGTCGGTCATCGAAAAGCACTTCACCCTCGACAATCGCCTGCCCGGCCCCGACCACGCCTTTGCCCTCACCCCCGAGGAACTCTCCGACATGATCACGGCCGTGCGCGAGGCGGAGATGATGCGCGGCTCCGGGCTCAAGGTGGTGCATCAAGCCGAAAGCGAGCTGGCGAAGTTCGCCCGCCGAGGCCTCCAGGCCACGCAGCCCATCGCCGCCGGCGACCTGCTGATGGAAGGACGCAACATCGACATTCTGCGCCCGGGGCAGCGGTCCCTGGGCGCCCACCCGAGGCACCTGCCCGTCATCGAAGGACGCGTCGCGACGCGGGATATCGCCCTGGGAGACGGAGTGCGTTTGGAGGATACGGCCATGGAGTCGTCCATGTCCGGCGGAAGCACCGACACGGGAGCCGGGTCGGAAACTTTTTTGAAGAATCAACACGAAAAACATGGTATTAAGTTACCGAAATTGAATGGATTCGCCACTATCATCGACTTGTAAAATGTTTTTGCGAGTTGGTGATCGGCTTTTTGATGATGGGAGCGGTCGTCATGCGTTATAAGGCGCTGTTGCTCGACCTTGACGGAACCCTCGCCGACAGCCTGCCGGTGATGTACGAATCCTACCAGACCTTCCTGGCCCACCATCGGGCCTGCGGCACGATCGCCGAATTTACCGAACTCAACGGCCCCGCCCTGCCCGAAGTGGTCGCGACGCTGCGTTTTCGCTACGGCCTGCGCGGCGATACTTCCAATCTGATCAGCGAATACGCCGGGATCATCCTGGAACGCTACGCCACGCATGTGGAGCCCAACGTCGGGGCGCGGGAACTGCTGGAAGCCGCCCGTAAGGCGCGCGTTCCCGTCGCGCTGGTCACTTCCGCGGTGGGAAAGCACGCCCTGGCCTTCCTGCGGCACCACCATCTGCGCGACTACTTTGACTGCATGGTGACCGGCGAGGACGTCGCTCGATCCAAACCCGATCCCGCCATCTACAAGCTCGCCCTCAAACGCTTGCAAATCGAGCCAAAGGACGCTTTAACCGTGGAAGATTCACGAAACGGTTTGCTGGCCGCGCTGGCCGCCGGTATGCGTCCTGTGGCCTACGGCGCGCGCGCAAACGATCTCGAGCCCGACCCGGAAGGCGTCTTGATGCGCATCTCGCATCTGGCCGACGTGGTGGGGCTGATCGAAGGGCGCCTTGATGCCGCATGACGATACGTCTGTTTGGGAACTCGACGATACTTATGAGCTGCACATCCGAGAACGCGACCTGGACCTGACCGTCCCCGAAAAGATCCATATCGAACAGCTTTGGAAAGAAGAGATCGCCCGGCGCAACGGGCATCTTTTCAACAACCCGCTGTTGGTCTTCGAAGAGATGGAAGGCACGCACGTCTACGCCCGGTATATCGAATACAAGCAATATATCGGCATCCTGCGCGACCGAAACCTGCGCAAGCGCTTCCCGATCTATCCGCTGGGCGTGTCCGGCCTGCTGGTCGGCGAGGACTTCATCCTTTTCGGGCGGCGGGCGGAGCATGTGACGCTCTACCCCGGCTGGTGGGAGCTGGCTCCGGCGGGTGTCATCGACAAGACGCACCTGGGCGGCGACGGACGGGTGAATTTCATCGGTCAATTGCTCGAGGAATTGCACGAGGAAACCGGTCTGGCCGCCAATTCGATCGCACAAACGCGGCCCTTGGCGCTGATTCTGGACAAGAAGGAAAACACCTACGATCTGTGCGTCGAGCTGCAATGCAACCTGACGGCGGAAGACATGGCCCCGCCGGGCGAGCCGCTGACCAGCCACGAATACACCGCCATGGCGTGCGTGGCCAAGGACGGCGTCGGCCAGTTCGTCGCCGAGCACCGGGAAGGTATCATCCCCACTAGCGTCGCGATGCTGGAGACGGCGGAGTTGATTTAGCCTCGGCGCGCGTCACACACCCCTGAAAACCCCTGGCATCCGCGTTTCAAATGTGGCAGACTTATTGGCCTGGGATCTTAATGGACTCCTATATTTCGCGTAGATTTCGCGCCGTCCTTTAAGCGTTCATAGATGTGTTCATCGTTGCCTGCGTTTGATCGGGAGGCCCTCCCGAGGAGGTTGACTTATGAGTCAGGAAATCGTCGTCACCAATCCCGCCACCGGTGAGGAAATCGGCCGGGTCAAGAGCCACACCCTCGACGAAGGCATCGACGCCATCAAGCGCGCCCGCGCCGCCCAGAAGAAGTGGTCGGAAAAGTCCATCGGCGAGAGGATAAAGGTCATCAAGCGATTCCAGCACGCTCTGGCCGAGCGCTCGGAAGAGGTCTGCGAGCTGATCGCCAAGGAAAACGGCAAGCCCCTGACCGAAGCCATGACGACGGAAGTCATCCCGGTCATGGACCTGACGGCCTACTTCTGCAAGCGGGCCGAAAAGATCCTCCAGCCTAAACCCATCAGCATGCATCTGGTGAAGTATCGCAAAAGCTATCTGCACTATAAGCCGCGAGGCGTGCTGTTCGTTATCAGCCCGTGGAACTTCCCCTTCACCATCCCCACCGGCGAAATCGTTATGGCCCTGTTGGCCGGTAACGCGGTGGTCCACAAACCGGCGAGCATCACGCCGCTGATTGCCCTGAAGTGTCGCGAGTTGTTCGACCAGGCGGGCCTGGACCCGGATCTCTATCAGGTTCTGCCCATGCCCGGCGGCGTCGCCTTCGACATGATCAAGCAGGGCGTGAACTATGTGAACTTCACCGGCTCCACCGGCGTGGGCGAGCGCGTGTCCGCCGAATGCGGGCGTCTGCTGATCCCCTGCTCCATGGAACTGGGCGGCAAGGACCCGATGATCGTCTGCGACGACGCCAACATCGACGCCGCCGTCGGCAGCCTGGTCTGGGGCGGTTTCGCCAACGCGGGACAGGTTTGCGCGTCAGTCGAGCGGGCGTATGTGCATGAGAAGATCTACGACGATGTCCTCAACAAGGTCGTCGAGAAGGTCAAGGAACTCAAAGTCGGAAACCCGCTGGAAGACGGCGTGCAGATGGGGCCGATGACCGATCCCGGCCAGCTCAAGATCGTTATCGATCAAGTCGAGGACGCCAAGGCTCGGGGCGCGAAGATCCACACCGGCGGCAGTGTCGTCGATGGTCCGGGGCAGTTCTACCTGCCGACGGTCCTGTCCGACGTGACACCCGAGATGCGGTGCATCGCCGAGGAAACCTTCGGCCCGACGTTGCCGTTCATCAAATACAGCGACGACGACGACGCCGTGCGCCAGGCCAACGATTCCGAGTTCGGCCTGAACGCCTATGTCTTCTCGTCCGACAAGAGCCGCGCCAAGCGCATCGCCGAGAAGCTGGAAGCCGGCACCGTCATGGTCAACGAAGTGCTCGTCACGCACGGTTTTCCGGAAACGCCCTGGCAGGGCGTGAAGAAATCCGGCGTCGGACGTGTGCATAGCGACGATGGACTCAAGGACTTGTGCGTGGCTTATCACGTCAACTACGACGCCCTGCCCCAACCGGCCTGGAGCCCGTTCTGGCAGTCCAACTACGGCCACAAAATGTTCAAGCGCTTGGCGGGCCTGGGGCGGCTGATGTGGGGCCCGGGACTGCTGGGCAGCAAGAGCGAGCCCAAGGCGACGACCGGCTCCTCGCCCAGCGAGCTGGCCCACGGCACGAAGACGAGCTAGACGAAAATTCGCCGATCAAATCGTTCTCAACGCGGCTCCGCTTCGGCGGGGCCGTTTTCGTTGGGACCATGCGATTCGCCGCCGAAGTCAGCCATGACGGCCTCCGCCACGGCCTCGGCAATGAGGCGATAGCCTTCGGGAAACGGGTGCGTCCCATCTTCTCCGAATGCCGTGGCTTCGTTGGCGATCATGGTCTCCATCGGCAGAAACGGCACGTCGAGCCGCTCGCACGTCTCGCGCCCCAATTCCATGTATTTCAACTGCATCGCACTGGGATCCCGCTGGCGATAGGCGAGCCAATAGGGGCGGATTCCCCGGTCGCGACAATCCGTGACAAGATTTTCGATCAAGGCGACGTACCGTTGCTCCGGCACCCGGGGCTGCCGCTGCCGCACCGGCCGGATGGAAACCCACTTGGCGTGCTTATATCGCCACATCCGAACCGTCCGAAAATACGACAGCCATCGCGGCGGCGCCCCGGTATCGCGGCCCAGGCGCCGATTCTCGTCGGCATAGCCTGTGTGCGAGCCTTTCCACTCATTGTGACCGGTGTAGAAGACGGCCGCGTCGGCGCGCACGCCGCGTTCCTCCAGCCAATAGTGCAGCCAATCCCGGATTTGCACGACCGTGTATCCCGGCACACCCAGGTTGACGACCTGGGCATCGACGGCCCGTTTCCTCAGGAGATGTTGCAGTTGGAAGGGGTACGTATCCTTAACCGGCAGGCCCAGTCCGAACGTGGACGAATCGCCCAGGCAAAGCACGCGCAAACCGGGCTTGGGTTTCGAGAAATCGACGCGTTCGCCCCGGTAGCGATCCGGGTTGATCTCCGAAAACCGGTGGGGGTAAAGCTGCCAGAAACGCGTCGGATGCAGGTCCAGGTCCAGGCGGATTTGCGATAGGCCCACGGTCTCGATCCAAAGCAAACTCATGACAATCGCCGCCAGATAGGACCACATCCACCGACGACGACGCGACATCGCGCGCCAGCGCTCGGGGAATCGGCCGAGTTTTTCCAGGACGACCTTTGTCATGCGCCGACCGTTATTGGATCAAAAACGAAAACTGCCAAATCCACGCCGCGACAAACGTGAAGGCGATGAAGCCGAACAGAAACACCGGCCGCCACCACCAGTGCCGGACGCGCATGGCCACGTTGAACAACCATGCCGCGGGAATCAGCAGCAGCCAGGGAATGACGGCGACAAGGCACGTAATCATGGCGTCTCCTCGACGTCGGTTTTCTCCTCCGAGCCGAATCCGCCGCCTCCCGGCGTGTTGATTTCGATGACGTCACCCGCCGCCACGTCAACGGTGGCGCGATGGCCCAGGTCGGACACGCGCCCGTCCGCTCGATGGTGCAGATTCCAGCCGATCTTGCCCGGCAAGCCGCCGGCCATGCCGTAGGGCGCCTCCACGCGTCGCTCCGAGATGACGGTCACGCGCCGCTCGTCCAAAAAGCGAAACGCCCGCGTCAGGCCGTCACCGCCTCGATGGGCCCCGGCCCCGCCGGACCCGCGCCGGATGCGCATCTTCTCCACGCGGATCTCCGGGTAGCGATGCTCCAGTACTTCCACGTCCGTCGTGCGCGTATTTGTCATGTGCACCTGAACCGCGCTCGCGCCGTCCTGCCGCGCCGTCGCGCCGCTGCCGCCGGCCATGGTTTCATAATACTGCTTGCCCGCCCCGTCCGCGCGGCCGAAGAGGAAGTTGTTCATCGTTCCCTGGGAGGCAGCCGCAACGCCGAGCGCGCCGTAAAGCACGTCGACGATGCGTTGGGAGGTCTCGACATTTCCCGCGCCGACCGCCGCCGCTGCGTCCGGACGCAGAATCGAATGTTCCGGCACCACCAATTCAATCGGTGCGAGGCATCCTTCGTTCAGCGGAATTTCGCGCGCGATGAGCGTGCGGAAGACGTATAACACCGCCGCCCGCGTCACCGCCAACGGCGCGTTGAGATTGCCTCGGTGCTGGGTTGCGCTGCCGGTGAAATCCACATGAGCCCGCGCAGCGTTCACACGATCGGCCACCGGTTCGATGCGAATGCGCACACGGATGGGCGCGCCGTCGTCAAGCTTGTCCGCGAATCGCCGGTCGAACGTTTTCCCGTCGGCGACGAACTCAAACAACGCCGCCTCCATCGCGCGCTTCGCGTCTTCACGGATGTACCCCATGTAAGCTGTGACCATGGCCTGCGAGGTCTCATCGATGAGCGCATTAAGCAGGCGTGCGCCCATCTGATTCGCCGCCAGTTGCGCGCGCAGGTCCGACAAACGTTCCGGAATATTGCGCGCAGGGTACGGCCCCGCCGACAGCGCGTCGACGACCGCCTCTTCACGAAATTCGCCGTCACGCACGAGCAGCAGATTGTCGAGCACCACACCTTCCTGCGACAACTCGGTCGCCTCCGGCGGCAAGGAGCCGGGGGTCATCCCGCCGATGTCCGCGTGGTGGCCGCGATTGGCGACGACGAACAACAGCTTGCCGTCCGCGTCAAAAATCGGCGAGACCACCGTCACATCCGGCAGATGCGACCCGCCCCGATACGGGTTGTTCGTCACGTACACATCGCCCGGACGCATCGCCCTCGCGTTCGCGTCGAGCATGCCGCGCACCGAATCGCCCATGGCGCCCAGATGCACCGGAATGTGCGGCGCGTTGGCCACCAGGTGCCCCTCGCCGTCGAAAACGGCGCACGAAAAATCGAGCCGTTCGCGGATATTCGTCGAGTGGGCGGTGCGTTCCAACGTCGCGCCCATCTGTTCGGCGATGCCCATGAAACGGTGATGGAAGACTTCGAGAGTGATCGGATCCCAATCGGTCGTCACCCGCTTAGGCGGCGGGCCTTGGGCATCCAGGATCAATGCGCCGCTCGCCGCGAGCGATGCCGCAAATCCGGGTTCGACCAGCGTCGTCGTGTGTTCCTCCACGATCAGCGCGGGTCCGGCGATGGCTTGATCCGTCGCCAGATCGTCGCGGCGATAGACCGGCGTGGATTGCATTCCGTCTTCGAACCACACGCCCGTCGTCCCGAGCGGCAAGGCCTGCTCGTGCGCGTCATTCGTCGACATACCGGCTTCTTCCCACACATTCGCCCGGCCCGACACCCGGGAGCGAATCGCAACCACCTCGACTCCCGTCTCCGGGGGCGCGAAGCCGTAGTGGCGGCGGTGTTCGTCGGCAAATCGCGCCAGCGTCGCGGCGATGTCGTCGTAGTCGATGGTCAGCGGCGTGTCCGTCCCCTGCACACGCAAGTCGAGCGTCCTCGCAATCTCAATCGCCTCCGTCGGCAAACCCATCCCGAGGAGATCCTCGACGAGGGGCGCCTCGATATCGTCGAACGCGGACGACAACTCGTCATCTTGAATCACTTCCGCCAATCGCAGCCAGGGCGCGGCGCCGGAACGCACATGGTCGGACGCGCCGATACCGTACGCCGACAGCAGGCTCGTCATCGGCGGAACGACGATCTTGCGCATCCCCAATGCCCGGGCGATGCCGCAAGCGTGCTGCCCTCCCGCACCACCGAACGCGATCAAAGCGTAGTCGCGCACATCCCGCCCGCGCCCGACGGTCATGCGGCGGATGGGACGGCACATGGTTTCGTTGGCGACACGCACGATGCCAAGCGCCATCTCTTCGGGTGTGCGTCGGACACCGAGATCGTCGGCCATTTGGCGGCACAAGGCGGCGATACGCTCGCGGGATTTCGTCGGATCGAGGGGGGACTTTCGGTCCCGCCCGAAGACCAGGGGGAAATCCTCGGCCCGTACGCGCCCGAGGACCACGTTCGCGTCCGTCACCGCCAGCGGTCCGCCCAAGCCGTAACACGCCGGGCCCGGCGATGCGCCCGCCGACTCGGGGCCGACATAGAGCTTCCCGCCTTTGACTTCGGCAACGGACCCGCCGCCCGCCGCGACAGTGTGGATGTCAATCAGCGGCGTCTGAAACGCGATGCCGTCGATGCTCGATTCGAAAACCCGCTCGATGCCACCGGCCACGTGACAGACATCCGTCGACGTTCCGCCCATGTCGAAACCGATGGCCCGATCGATACCGTTGATGCGCGCCGTTTCGGCGCAACCGACGACACCGCCCGCCGGGCCGGAGAGAATCGCGTCTTTCCCGGTGAACGCCTCGGCGCGGGTCAGTCCGCCGGAGCTTTGCATGAACAGCAGGGATGTATCGCCGGTCCGCGCCCGCACCCGATCCACATACCGACGCAGCACCGGGCTGAGGTAGGCGTCCACCAAGGTCGTCTGGCCGCGGGCGATGAGCTTGATGAGAGGCATGACCTCATGGGACGCGGAGACCTGCGTAAAGCCGATTTCCCGTGCCGCGCCGGCGACAGCCGCCTCATGGGAGGGATTTTTCCAAGCGTGGGCAAAGACGATCGCGACGGAGCGGATGCCGGAGTCATAAATTTCGCGAAGCGCCGCGCGAGCCTTGTCGATTTGCAGCGGCCTGACGACGTCGCCTTCGGCGTTCATTCGCTCGTCGACTTCGCTAACCCGTTCGTAGAGGACCGACGGCGTTTGGATATCGAGGGCGAAGATTTCCGGCCGGGACTGATAACCGATTTCCAGCACGTCCCGAAGGCCGCCGGTGATGAGCAGCGCCACCCGTTCGCCTTTGCGTTCGAGGAGGGCATTGGTGGCGACGGTGGTACCCATGCGGATCTCGGCGACACGGGAGGCGTCGATGGATTCGCCGTCGCCCAATCCCAACATCCGACGCACTCCCTCGACCACGGCGTCGTCATAGCCGTCCGATTCGGACAGCAATTTCATCGCGCGCACGCGCCCCTCGGGGTCGACTCCGATCACATCGGTAAACGTCCCGCCCCGGTCGACGGCAAAGCGCCACGGGCGTTTGGACAACTCCGAATTCACGAACCGACCTCGAAACCCAACCCCAATTCTGCATCGATCTGACTATTATTCACCTTATTTATCATGGAGTTGCCGAAGATTAACTGAGATTTTCCTTGACCCGTGGCATTGGGTTTTTGTATAGAACTATCGTTTGAAGCGCCGTATTGGGGTTGAGATTGCGTCATTGGTGCGTTGCCATTTGTCGGGCGAATCCACGCCTCGCCGGTTTATTTGTCGGCGTGTTGGCGATGGCCTGGGCTTCCGCTTGTGCCCCGGCCAGGCCGCCCGCCGCGCAACCCGGCGTCGGAAAATCGCCCGGCGTGGTCGGTTCGATCGGGCGTCCGAATGATGGCCGCTTAAACGGCGGAACGCAAATGCCCCAGATGGCCGGAGTGTTTGTGGTGAACCCGGAGCGCGCCTGGGGCACGCCGGAGACGATTGACCTGATCGAACTGGCGGTCAACGAAACGCTGGCGTTGTTTCCCGGTTCGCCGGATGTGATCATCGGCGACATTTCCAAGCGCCACGGCGGCCCACTGCCGCCCCACCGCAGCCATCGCTCCGGGCGGGACGTGGATTTCAGCTATTTCCCGAAGATCCCGCTGCCGTCTCATTTCTTCACCAAGATGACGCCCATCACTCTCGACGTGGAACGCACTTGGCATTTCCTGGAAACTCTGTTGCTGACCGACCGCGTGCAGTACATCTTCATCGACCGGTCGCTGCAAAAGCCGCTTTATGAATACGTCCAAATGGGATATTCGAAGGAACGTCTGTCCCAGTGGTTCCAATACCCCCGCTCCGCCTCGACCCGCCAGGGCGTAATCCGCCACGTCGCCGGGCACAGCAACCATATCCATGTGCGTTTCAAGTGCCCGGAGACGGACGACCGCTGCGTGCCGTAGCGCGACGCCCTATTCCTTATCCAGACTCTCGAAGGGCGTGACCAGCGTCGTCGTCTCGCCGAGTTTGACGGACACCAACGCCCGGCGGACGTCTCCCGTCGCGTCCTTGAGTAGGATGACGTGCTGTCCCACGGGCAATTCCAGCGCGTCGCCGGGAGCGTCGCCCAAATCCAATTCCTTGCGAATGGACACGGCAACCGGGCGCCCGACATCGACCTTCAAGAAGCCGGTGAAAGATTTGTAAACCTTGTTGACCTCGCCCGGTTGCAGATAAACCGACGTTTCTTCCCGCAGATCCAGGGCCGGCAGGCTCATCGCCACCCGATGTTCGCCGGGGGCCAGATCCTCGAGTTTGAGCGGCGAAGTCCCCTTATAGATGCCGTCAATTTCGATGCGCGTCGCCGGGTCGGTCTTCACCCACAGTTGCGTGTCCCCGCCGAGCAGTTCGAATTTCAATTCGCCTCGCTCGCCGTCTTTCAGGCGGACCGTCCGCGTCTGAGGCAGATGGTCGGCCATCTCGACGCGCACTTCCAATTTCACGTTGGCCTGCGGTTTTTCGACGATCAGCGGCGTCTTGCTGGCCATGGCACGTCCATTGACGTAGACCAAGGCGCCCGGCGGATCGGTCGTGACGACGAGTCGGGACGCGTATTTCACGGAATGATCCGGCCAGGCGAAATACGGCATGAGTTCGGATTTACGGGTGAATCGATCGCCGTCCATCGTGAAGGATTCGACCGACCCGCGCCGATAGTGGACGTCACCGAACGGCACGTCGCGACCGTCATCGGTTTTGATGCTCAACACGCCGTCGGCTCCGTCGGCCACCACCTTGAAGGCGCCCTTGGTGACGTTGATGTCGTCGGGAATGGCGTCGCCGTTGGTGTCGACATGCATCACGCGGGTCCAGGTGTGATCAGTGTGGAATTCCACGAACCCGGCGCGAGCGATTTTCTGGTCGGCGTGGGCGAAAACGAAGGTGCCGAAAAAAGATTCGACCTGCGTCGCGGCGGCGTGGACCGGCCCGGCCGACAGCGCGGTGGCGAGCAGCGCAACGAGCAGGGCAAGGAATTTTCGACAATTCATCATGGCCGATCGATCATGACGGACGGACCGGCGGAAATCAACGGGATGTCGCGCCCTTAGGCCTTCGTCGACGCCTTTCGGCGGGCGTCGTCCGCCTTGACAGGGCGATGGCGGATTGCTAAAGAAACGCTCCGATTTAGCCGACCGGGAAGCGGCGAAATGGTCTTTGATAAACCGAATGACGAAGGCTTCATGGCGCAGGCGTTGGCCGAGGCCGAAAAGGCTCGCGCGCTGGACGAAGTGCCCATCGGGTGCGTGATCGTCCACGAGGGGAAGATCGTCGCCCGAGCGTACAACCGCCGGGAGGTGGACGCGGACCCCCTGGCCCATGCCGAGGTCCGAGCGATCACCGAGGCGGCGAAGGCCCTAGGGCGATGGCGACTCACCGGATGCACCCTCTATGTCACGCTGGAACCGTGCGTGATGTGTGCCGGGGCGATCGTGCTGGCGCGGTTGGATCGGGTCGTTTACGGCGCGACGGATCCAAAGGCGGGAGCGGTGGCGAGTTTGTACGAAATCCTCGCCGACGCACGGCTCAACCACCGGCCGGACGTGACCGGCGGGGTGCTGGCGGAAGAATGCTCCCGGGCGCTGTCGGATTTCTTTCGCGACAAACGACAAAAGGCCTAAACGATCAGCGACCCATTGCGGAGAGATGGCAGAGTGGTTGAATGCGGCGGTCTCGAAAACCGTTGTACGTTTATAGCGTACCGGGGGTTCGAATCCCCCTCTCTCCGATGATCCCCATCGGATACAATGTCGTGAAATGGTGGCGCTTGCGCCGGAGGATTCGTCGAACGCGTTTGGAGAGGTGACCGAGTGGCCGAAGGTGCACGACTGGAAATCGTGTGTGCGTTAACAGCGCACCGAGGGTTCGAATCCCTCTCTCTCCGATGAATCGGACCGACGAACGACAAGACCCGCGAGGCGCATCTCGCGGGTCGTTTTTTTGCCGTTTGTCGTGTAAGCGTGCCGGTCGATTACAACTCTAACTTTCTCAAGACAACCCTATGATCGGCCGCTTCGATTTAACGAGGCATCTCGACGCGAATCGTACCTTCGTCGACGGTCAGATCCCACGATGTCTTGCCGCGATTTGTCGTGACATACAAGACCTTCGGATCCGGACGATTAAGCGGCTGATTCGTGATGACTTCGCCTTCGTCTTCGACTTCAGCGTGGAGTTGCATCACGGTCTCGCGAGCGGACGAAAAATTCACGCGCCCCTTCTTGAGATGCACGATGCCACGCCCGGGTTTCTTGGCGGCCAGCGATAAATCCACCCAGCCGTCCTTGCCTTCGATGCTGACCGACTTGCCCTCCCCCGCGTAGTCCCGAACGTCGAGCACGCCGTCTTTCATTTCGACTTTCAGATCGCCGGTGGATTGCCGCATTCGGAGAAATCCGCCGCGAATTTTCACGTCGATGGGCCCGCCCAGTTCGTGCGTTTCCACCATGCCGATCTTCTGGTTGATTTCCACCGGCATCGTGGGCGGAATCGATATAACAATCTTAGATTCACCATTGTTCCGATTCGACATTTTCACACGAACACGGCCGTCATTCGCTGAAACGCGATAACTCGCGTCCACCCCCATGACGCGCACGATTTTCGCGTCCCCCGGCTCAACAATGACGGAACCGCCCTTGACGACCAATTCCAGGCGAGCTTCCGGCGAGACGGCGATGTCTTCCGCGAAGGCAGCCGTTGCCGCAAGGGTCAACGTCAGCGCGACGACAAGCGCCGACGCGAGCCGTTTTCGTTCAAGTGGTCTTTGGAGCATGCTCATCCGCCTCCGCGCGAAGTAAACGCACCGCATGATTCAGCACCGGAGCGACCACATCCAGGCATTCGATCGCGCCCTTGGGGCTACCCGGCAGGTTGACGATCAACGTCCGTCCACGAATCGCCGCGACAGCCCGAGAGATCATCGCCATGGGCGTCACCGCCAGGGACGCCGCGCGCATCGCCTCGGCCATCCCCGGCACCAGGCGCTCGGCCACGGCCAGGGTCGCCTCCGGTGTCACATCCCGAGGCGCCACGCCCGTCCCGCCGGTGGTGAGAATCAGATCGACGCCGGCTCCGTCGCAAAGTTCCCGCAAGCGATTTTCAATAGCCGCCTGCTCGTCCGGCAACACCTCCGCCGCGACGCACTTCGCCCCCCGTTCGTCCATCGCCGCCCGTACCCGCGGTCCGCCCTCGTCCGGACGCTCGCCGCGAAAGCTGCGATCCGAAATCGTCAAAACGGCGTAGCGGATGACGGCTTCCGATGTCATTTCAGAACCTTATCGTCCAATCTCACACTGATCGGGCAATGGTCGGAGCACATGACCATCGGGTGGATCGCCGCGCCCTTGACGAACTTCATCGCCCCCGGCGACGCCATGATGTAGTCGATGCGCCATCCGATGTTCTTCTCCCGCACCCCGAAGCGCTGGCTCCACCAGGTGTAATGGTCCGGCCCCTTCTCGAAATGGCGGAAGGTGTCGGTCCAGCCCAGCGCCAGGATGCGGTCCATTTCCTCCCGCTCCTCGGGACGGAAGCCGCTGTTTTTTACGTTGGCCTTGGGTCGGGCGATGTCGATCTCCCGGTGGGCCGTATTGTAGTCGCCCATCACCAGGATGCGCCCGCCCTTGGACCGCTCGGCCTCCAGGATGTCGAACAGGCGCTTGGTGAAGTCCAATTTATAAGGAATGCGCGATAGATCCCGATTCGGCCCGGTGCCGTTGGGGACATAGACGTTGACGATCGTCAGCTTGCCGAAGCGCGCCAGTTGAAAGCGCCCTTCCACGTCGAAGCGCTCCTCGCCCATGGTCGTGACGACTTCGTCCGGCTCCATGGCCGCCAACAGGCCGACGCCGCTGTAGCCCTTCTTTTCGGCGGCGACGAAATGGTGGGCAAACCCGTCGAAGCCGTGCAGATCCTCCGGCACCTGGTCCACGGGGGAACGCACCTCCTGAAGGCCGACGATGGTGGGCTTGGCCTCGGTCATCCAATCGCGAAAGCCCTTCTTCACGCACGCCCGAATGCCGTTGACGTTATACGAATAGACGTCCATTGCACCTCCAAGGGAAGTCCCGAGCTTAGGACGGCGGGACGTGCTGTCAACCGGCCACGGTCCTCCGACGTTGGTGAGGATCGCGACTTGGATGCATCCGGCCGACGCGTTAGGATGCGGATCGCAAATTTCCTCCCGCGAAAGGACCCCGACGACATGCGCAAGCGACAACTCGGCAACACGGACCTGCATCTGACGGCCATCGGTTTCGGCGCGTGGGCCATCGGTGGCGGGGATTGGGACTTCGGCTGGGGACCCCAGGACGACGACGAGTCGGTCAAAACGATCCACAAGGCCCTGGATTCGGGCATCAACTGGATCGACACGGCGGCGATTTACGGACTGGGGCGTTCGGAAGAGGTCGTCGCCCGGGCGCTGGCCGAATATCCGGGAGGCAAGGACGTCATCGTTGCGACGAAGTGCTCGATGCGTTGGCACGAGGATCGGTCGATCTACCGCGACCTGACGACCGATTCGGTCAAGGAAGAATGCCACAACTCCCTGCGTCGCCTGAAAACCGACACGATCGACCTGTACCAAATCCACTGGCCCGAGCCGTTGGCCCAGATCGAAGAGGGCTGGCGCGCCATTCAGGATCTGATCGCCGAGGGCAAGATCCGCCATGCCGGGGTGTCGAATTTTAATGTGCCTCAGATGGAGCGGGTGGCGCCGATCGGCCCGATCGCGAGTCTCCAGCCGCCCTACCATATGCTGGAGCGGAACGTGGAGGCGGAAATCCTGTCCTACTGCGGCAAAAACAACATCGGCGTGGTGGCCTATTCGCCCATGGCCTCGGGACTGCTGACCGGCAAATTCACCAAGGAAAAGATCGCCGCCCTACCCGACGAGGATTGGCGCAAAAAGTACAATCGCAACTTTCAGGGCGAGAAGTTCGAGCGAAATATGGAGCTGATCGAAAAGCTGCGCGCCCTGGCAGCGGAATTCGATCGGACTCCGGCCCAACTGGCGATCGCGTGGGTGCTGCGTCGGCCGGAGGTGACGTGCGCCATCGTCGGAGCCCGGAAGGTCGAGCAGGTGCCGGAGATCGCCGGCGCGGGGGATTGGGTGCTCGATGAGGCCACGATCGAGCGAGTCGAGCGGCTTTTGGCGGAGTACGCCTAACCCGCCATGACCGCCGGACATGGGGATTGGTGAGATTGGCCCGCATATTCGGGTCGTTGGCGTTATTTTGTTGACCGTGATTTCCCGCCTTTGGTACGATATGCCGCTGGTTGTAATGGAATAATTTCGCCCGATTTTCGGCGAGGGATGTTGACTTATGTCGGATGCGATGCGGGCGCGATCCGCGCTCTGGTTTGTCCTTTTTCCCCTTTTGATGATTTTGGCCTTCGGCGGCGCGGCTTGCGGTAGCGGCGACGATGACGACGACGTCGCTCGCAGCGGCGACGACGACGACGACAACGGCCCGCCCGCCGGTCTGACGGACGACGACGATGACGACGACGTCGACGACGACACCACGGATGACGATACGGCCGATGACGACACCGTCGACGATGACACGACGGACGACGACACCGCCGATGACGATACGGGCGACGACGACACCGGTACCACGACCACCACGACGATCTCGTCCAGCACCACCACGACCGTGATCTCCACGACGACCACGACGACCGGTGGCGGCTCGACGACAACCACGTCCCCGGGCACGACCACGACAACATCACCGGGAACCACGACCACGACAGGCCCCGGCACCACCACGACAACCTCGCCGGGAACCACCACGACCACTTCGCCGGGGACAACGACCACGACAGGCGCCGGGACCACCACGACAACCTCCCCAGGAACGACCACGACCACTTCGCCGGGGACCACGACCACCACCTCACCCGGCACGACGACCACGACATCGCCCGGCACCACCACCACGACCGTGATTGGAACGACGACCACCACCACGACGATCCCGTCGCCCACCGTGGTCATCACCGCTCCGACGCAAAACGAAGACCTGACCAGCTACGACGTTGAGGTCGCGGCGACGCTGACCAACGCGACGACCGTCACGGTCTACGTGGATGACGTGGATGTAACCTCGGAATTCGAGGCCAAGGATCTGGCGGCGGATGTGGCGCTGACGATCACACCGTCGTCGGTGTCCGGTTCGATCACCCTGGAAGCCGGTGAGCACACGCTGCGCATCACGGTGCAGAACGCGACCGGCAATGCCCAAGCCTCGGTCGATTTCAACGTGGACCTGGGCGGCATCATCATCTACGAGCCCGAACCGGGAACGATCTTCAACGTCCGCGACGTGCCGGTCAGCGCCGATTACATCAACATCGCGACCAACACCGTGCACGTCCTGCTCAACGGCGAGGACAAAACCGGCGATCTGACCGTCTTCAACGGCGAGATCAGCGGCGAGCTGCCCTTCCTGGAAGAAGGCGATTACACGCTGGAAATCAACGGATTCAACGCCAACAACATCGACCCGGACAACAACCCGGACGGCATTGTGCGTGCCTACTCGTTCTTCACCGTCGAGGTCGTTCCGGCGCACTTCGACATCAAGGCCAAGCCGCGCATCGCCGACACGGGTGAAGAAATCGAAGTGGAATTCACCCTGATCGACGAGAGCGGCAACGACCGGACCGGCGACACCGTCGTGTCCTGGAGCACCGATCCGTCCTCGCCCAGCGCGGTCATCAACGACGGCAGCAACGGCAGCGGCTCGGTGATCTTCAACGAACCGGGCTTCTTCAACATCGTCCTGGAGACGGTGCTCGACAGCCAGCCGGTCACGGGCGAGGCGTTCATTTGGGTGCGTAAGCAGGATGCGGCCTCGGTGGAACTGGAGCTGTCGGATAACGACATCGACGCCGGCACCACCATCGAAGCCACGGCGACCGCCTACAATTCCTCCGACGAGCCGATCTACGCCGACTTCAAATACTCGGTCTGGCCGCCGGGCGGCGTGACGGTGGTGGAATTCGACAATATGGCCCAGATCACGTTCGAACGGGCCGGGGAATTCCGCGTGCGGGTCAAGGTCATCGGATCCAGCACGACCGACGAGCAGACGGTCATCGTCCACGCCGGACCGCCGGTGGACATCGAGGTGATCATTCCCGATCCGGTGCTGGAGGAAGGCGAATACACCACGCCCTACGCGGTGCTCATTGACGCCCAAGGCAATCAGGTCGATGAGGTCGGCGCGGTCTTCGGCGTCGCCCCGTCCACCGGCGTGGTGCCCGATTCTCCCGAGGAAGGCGACTACACCTTCAACACCGCCGGCCACTTCGTCGTGACCGCCAACGCCGAGCCGCCCTACAACGGCCTGAACGACTCGGCGTCCCTGGACGTCATCGACGTTTCCCCGCCCAAGATCGTGATCTACACCGAGCGCGGCCAGTGGGTGGAAGGCAACAATCTGGTCGTCGAGGGCGAAGTCACCGACTGCGACTACATCCACGACACGATCAAGTACATCCAGGACGGCAACGAAACGCAGGGCCAACTGTCCGGTCAGCCGACCCCCTGCCGGTTCTCCCATAGCGCCGAACTGTCGACCGGCCTGAATATCGTGGAAGTCGTCGCGACGGACGAAGCGGACAACGAAGCCGAGGCGTCCATCAGCGCGATGCACGGCGACAAGGTCGAGGACGGCGATTTGGTGCCCAACGGCCTATGGCTGCGACTCAACGAGTCAACCTTCGACCAGATCGCCGGTTTGATCGAACCGACGCTCAACGAGGGCGTCGATCAACTTCCGGATCTGATCTACGCGCAAAACCCGGTCTTCGACGACAGCATCGACGTCTGGGGCGTGGAGGTCGCCAGCGCCAAGGGCACCGTCACCAACGCCTCTTTCGGCGACGCCTACTTCACCATCGACGCCCAGGAATTCGAGGGTCTGACCATCGATGTGGGCGTGGAAGACGTGAATATCGACATGAATATCCGCGGCGCGGTGGCCGGTATCGGCTACAACACCAACGGCGACATCGACGCCGACAAGGTGGGTCTGCGGGCCACGGCCCAGATCTTCGTGGACGAGTACGACGATGTGACGATCACGCTTTCCAGCGTGGACGCCTATTTGGACGGCTTCAGCTTCGATATCAGCGACTTCCCGGATGAGTTGGAGGATCTCTTTATCGGAGCCATGACCGACTTCCTCGAAAGCGCCGTGGAAAATACGCTCTCGGCGATCGTTCCCGAGGTGCTTGAAGCCTTGCTCGGCCAGTTGCCGACGGACTTCGCCTTCAACCTGTCCGGCTACGAAGTCAACGTGGAATACGCCTTCAACCAGATCCTCTGGGACGACGACGGCGGCACGTTCAAGATGGACATGGGCATGTGGACCACCGACGGCAGCCCGGCGGTGCCCGACTTCGGCGGCTCCTTGGAGACGGAGAGCATTCCGCCTCAGGATAGCGAGTTCAGCCGCTACATCCCCGGTACGCAGAATCCCTACGCGTTCGGCATCGTGTTGACCGACGAGGTGCTCAACCAGTCGCTATACACGCTCTACCGGACCGGTCTGCTATCCCTGGACTTCAACGGCATCTTCACGACCGACACGACGGGGATGGGCCTGATCTTCCCGGGCCTGAAGTCGTACTGCAACGGCTGCGACATCAATATGAAACTGCGTCCGCTGCTGCCGCCGCTGCTGACCGTGGGCGGCACGGGCAACGGCGACCCGAGCCTGATTCCGGTCGAGGTGCAGATGGGCGAACTGATGGTCAGCCTGTACGTGGACAACGGATCGACCGAGGAGTTGTTCCTGGATATCGCCGGCCAGCTCATCATGCCGGCGGGCATGGGCATCAAGTACCCGGACAATACGCTGGACATTCAGTTTGCCGACGACGAGGCGACGATGGCGGTGTACGTTCTGGCCGAGCCGCTGGGATTCGGCTGGGATAATCAGAAGTTGCAGGGGCTCTCCAGCTTCCTGCTGCAACTGGTCGCGCCGTCCATGGACGCTCTGTTCGAAGGCATCGTCCTGCCGGGCTTCGGCGGGGTGAATATGTCGGTGCTCAACCAGCAGATCATGGGCGCCAACAACGACTACATGGGCTTCTTCTCCGACCTGGAGATCGATAAGGGAGCCGTGCTGCTCGATCCGCCGCTGCATCCAGCCGCGGACGAGTAGGAGAGGCCATCGACGGGAAAAATTATCCACAACCACGACGGGCGGCTTCGGCCGCCCGTTTTTCTTTGCCGCCGGAGCACCTGCCGAAAAGGCTTTCGGGAACTGCACTCAAATAATTATTCTAAATAATGGATATTCCAAGGTAGATACCGCGACTCGATATTCGATTCCCGTCAAAACGAGTACTCGGCCTTCGTGACGCGCCGGTGCGTTGCCGGTGAGGCAAATGTGGCGCCTGTGACGGGTTTGGAAAAAGAGCGGATTCGAATGCGCGGCGACAGCAATTTTTAAGTTATATCAACGGCCTGTGACCATCGTTCGGTTATTACATTTTCACCGACACCTTACATTTTTTTATTGACGGCAAGGCCCGTATTGGCTAGAAATTCGATTCCCCTGGGAGGAATCCATGAAATTGCTGCATGTACTGCTGATCGTCGCCGTGCTCGGCGCGTTTTCGCCCGCCATCCTCGCCCCGAATTGCGGCGGGGACGATGACGACGACTCCACGACCACCACCACCACGTTCGAGCCGACGACCACGACCACAACGGCCGAACCGACGACGACCACCACCACTACGTCTACGACAACGACAACGTCAACAACGACGACGTCGACCACGACAACCACCACGACGTCGACGACAACGACCACCACGACAACGACCACCACCACGACAACAACAACAACGACGACGACGTCGACCACGACCACCACAACGACCACGACGACGACAACCACCACGTCGACGACGACCACGACGATTCCCGACGACAGCTACGAAGAGAACGACACGAGGCAAACCGCCTTTGATTTCAGAGACTTACCAAACACCTGGCTTTCGACAATCGACGGCGACGCCCGCTCGTACGATGAGGACTTCTACAAGATCAACGGCATGGACACCGGCGAGCGCGTGCAGATCGATCTGCAATTCACGCACTCCGAGGGCGATCTGAATGTCTGCCTGATCGACCAAACCGGCGCCGTCGCGACCTGTTCGTCCGGTTCGCCCTGCTCCCAGAGCACGACCGATAACGAATTCATCGACTGCACCTTCGTGCGTAGCGGCGTCCTGAAACTGCCCAACTACATCCGCGTCGACTCCCCGGCCTACGCCGGCAATACCTACGACGTGGCGTGGAATATCATCCCGATTCCGACGACGACCACCACAACCACGACCACCACCACGACAACAACGACGTCGACGACCACGACTTCGACCACGACGTCCACGACAACGACCATTCCGACGACAACCACCACGACGACCACGACGAAGCCGACAACGACCACGACGACATCCACGACCACCACATCGACGACGACGTCCACAACCACGACAACAACGACG
>JACKCT010000024.1 GCA_020633895.1 Deltaproteobacteria bacterium
CGCGCGTGACCTACGCGGTCGACAACGCGATGCAGGTACGCATCACGTCGCCGACATACGGCGAGGCGCTTTCGGAGACCGCAACAGTCGCCTTTCAGATCGAGCCGGCCGCCTTCCGCGACATCGAGCAGACGCAGTTGCGTGTGGACGGCGGCGCCTGGACGGACGTGAGTTCGCCTCCCACCCAGGAGGGCGACTGGGACGACGGAACGCACGCCCTGGACACGGCCGCCTTGGCCGATGGGGTGCATTCGTTGCAGGTGCGCGCGCTGGATGACAAAGGGGTTTGGGGATATTCGTCGGTGGTCGGCTTCGTGGCCGCCAACGGAATCGCGATCACGTGGACCTGGCCGGAAGGCGCGGTCGAGGCGACCTACGGCGACGTGACGGTGCTGGAATTGCCCCTTGTCAGCGGTCCACAGGCGATCACCTTCGATATCGATCCGCCGGACGATCTGGACATCGTCTCCACGCGGATCTCCATCGACGGTCGCGCCTACGTCGACGTCAGCTCGCCCCCGACCGGCGCGGGCGATTGGGACGACGGCGCCCATGCCTGGTCGACCGTGCCGCTTCCCGACGGCTCCCACACGGCGCAGGTGCGCGCGGAAGATTCGTCGGGACGGGTGGGTTATTCGTCGCTGCGCAAGGTGACGGTTTCCAACGACCTCACCGTGCGCATTATCGAACCGGACGCGGCGACGCTGGTGACCGGCACGGCCCGCGTGTTGTTCACGGTGGACGGCAACGTGGGACCGGGCCTGATCCGTGTGCAGAAGTCGGTGGACGGCGGGAATTACGACGACGTGACGATGCCGCCGACCTCCGAGGGCCATTGGGACGACGGCTACGACGATTGGGACACGACCGCCGGTCCCGACGGCGCCCATTCGATCCAAATCCGCGCGCTCCGGGCCAACGGCGCCTGGAGCAATTCGAACGAGCGGCAGGTGGTCGTGGACAACACGCCGCCGCGCCTCAAACAGTTCTTGGTGGACTATGCCCCCGACGCGGACGGCGACGGTTCGTCGACGCGCCCGGGGCGGACCGTGGAGGTGCGTGTGCTCGCCCGCGACGCGATCGCCGGGGTGGCCTCGGACGGCGTGACGCTGGATCTGCGCACCCTTGGCTTGGGCACGCCGACAATGAACCACGCGGGGCCCGCGCCCGAGGACGAGGACTACGAGCTGTTCACCTTGCGGGTCAGCCTGGCCGGTTCGTTGGCGAACAAGACGTACAATATCGGCGTCACCTCGGCCGACCGCCTGGGCAATCGCACCGAGGCCGAGTCAATCGGCTTGCGGGTGCATACGCCGAACAATGACGACAACGATGACGGCCACGCCTGCGCGACAACGCCGATTCCCGAGCCTGCCGGAAACTTCGACGCGGTTCTTCTCGTTCTGATGGGAGCCGTCCTGTTGCGTCTCGCCCGCCGTCGATAACGACGCCGATTCGTCCATTTTCCCGTCCGTATTCCCGTTCATTTTCAGCTTGACGCCCCCGACCCGGTCGCCGAGCATGGAACCCGGTCGCGGCGATAGGCGTCGCGACGCGACATTTCGTGATCGCGTTTTGGCGCGTGTGAAGGAGGAGATGACGATGGGCACGAAGCGATGGTGGCTGGTGATGATGGCCTTGGTGTTGGCGACGGCGCTGATCGGCGGCGTGGCGTGCGGCGGCGACGACGACGATGATGATGACGATGACGACGACGACGAGGTGGTCGCGACACCGGAAAGCGTGTGCGACGAAGCGATCTCGATCTGCGAGGACGACGAAGAGGACAGCACCTTCGGTTCCACGGACGAGTGCATCACGGAATTCGCGGACTGCACGGATGCCGACGGTTATGCCGAGTGTGTGGCGGGATGCATCGACGATGCGAGCTGCGCCGTGGCCAACGCGTGTTTCGAGACGTGCTTCAGCAGCAACTGCGACGAAGTGTTCGGTTAAACGCAAGTTCCCCCGCGAGCAAGCGACCGCCGCCTTTCGACGGGCGGCGGTCGTCGTTTTTGGGGATGACATCCCGACGCCGACTTTGGAGCGGATTCGGACTTTGGTAGGGTGAGATGGATAAGCCCATGGCGACGCGCCGGTCGTGTCGGGAGGATCCGAGGCCATGATTATTCGCGACGAAGGCGACACCCGCCACCTGATCATGCAGACCGACCACGCGGCCCTGTGCGGCGAATTTGCGAAGGCCTGGGGCGCGCCGGGGTTCTCGCCGCTCGTGCCGCTCGCGTCGATGGCCAAGGCGTGCGCCGAACACGACAACGGCTGGTATGAGTGGGAGCAGGCGCCGACACTCAACGAACGAACGGGATTGCCGGTCGCCTTTTACGAAATCGGGGTTGACGACCACTGTGCCCTTTATCAACGCGGCATCCACCGAACGCATCGCGATGACGCCTACGCGGGGCTATTGGTGAGCCGCCATCTGTCGCGATTGTACGATCTGAAAAACGCCCACTACTCCGGCCGTCCCGTCGAGCAGCGCAACGAGTCCGAGCACGAGAAAGTGGTGCGTTACCTCGACGAACTGGCCGAGCAGCAACGGACGATGCTCGCCGACCTGCGCGAGGCCGATCCGGACGCGCCCCATCTGACCGATGCGGCCGTCCTGGCCAACTCGAATATGCTGTGGTTTTACGACGCGCTGTCGCTGTTCATGTGCATGCGGCCGCTGCGGAAATACGATTTCGAAAACGTGCCGACCGACGATGCCGGTGCGGTGACTTCTGTGCGTTTCGCGCCGGTGGACGCGCGCACGGCGACGCTCGATCCCTATCCGTTTACGACGCCGTCCCTCGCCTGCCCCATGCCCGCGCGTATTCTCGATCCCAAGGCGACTTATGACGACGAGAAGGCGATGCAGCGTGCGATCGCCGAGGTGCCACCGACGACGATCGAATTCGTGCTGCGTGCGTTGGATTGAATTCAGAGGCGCGGACGATCGGGAGCAGATGACGCGATTCTATTCGACGTCCTTCAAACGGCGTATTCGTCCTCGACAACGTCTTCGTCGCCGTCGGTCAGTTGGGGCGGCGGGTTGCGTTTGATTTCGCCGAAGAGGATGGGCTCGCCGTCGTCGGCCCGCCAGATATCGAAGCGGCCTTCGTTGTCGTGCATGAAGCGTTCCGCCTCGAAACGCAGCCGCACCGACGAGGGCATCAGCAGCGGCCGCTTGAACGCGCACGCCAGCTCCACCACTCCCGACAGATCCGCCATCTTTGCGATCTCCGAGACCGCCCGGGCCAGCGACCACATGCCGTGGGCGATGGGCTTGTTGTAGCCCAGCAGGCGCGCCGACCAACCCCAGAGGTGATGGGGATTGTAGTCGCCGGTGGCCTTGGCGTAGTAGCGGCCGGTGGGCTCGAGGACGTCCAGGCGCGAGGCGGGCACGGGCAGGGGGCCTTTGAGGATCGGCGGGATCTTGCGCGTCTCGCCCTTGCGCGTGGCGACGGTGCGCGACAGCAGCGTGGCGGTGCCGTCCCAAACCAGCTCGTCTCGGGAGACGACTTCCATGCGCATGTCGAATTCATAACCCCGAGGCGTCTCGCGCACCTCCGCCAGGGAGGCGGTCAGGTCCAGACGCTCGTCCGACTCAATGGGACGCAGCAGACGCAGGCTCTGGCGCGAGTGGATAAGGCCGAGGGGGCTGGCGGGGAAGGCGCGGTGCGTGGCCAGGGAGGCGATCAGGCCGATGAACAGGGATTCGGGATAGCAAAGGGGCACCTGCGTTCCGGCGTGTTGCTCCTCGCAGACCAAGCGATAGAGCGTCAGCTTTTCCGGGATCATGCGATAGCCGCGAACGGTGGCGCGCATCGGGCGGGGCGGGCGGTCCAGACGGCCCTGGGATTTGCCCAGCGAAATGAACAGGCCGCGAACGAACAGGGGCCAGGTCCACGGCATGCGCTTAAATTCAAGCGCGACCTCCTCGCCCTCCAGGGGAATGACCTGACCGTCGCTAGTTTCCATTTGCCCCGTTACCCTTCTTTCCGTGGCGCAAAGCGAGGCGAATTTGTCACAAAAGGCGCGCGGATGCTAGGGCGGGATTTTACCGGGACGGCTCGCGCACGGCGCCGTGCTTGCGGAAAAACTCGGCGATCTCGGGCTTGCCGATTTGGCCTTGGGCGACGCGGATGACAAGGTCGTAGTAGTCATCGCTATCGTCGTCGAGTTCGATCCCGTTGATGTCCAAAAACACGACCGCACTCACGAAGCCGGCACGCTTGTTACCGTCGAGAAATGGGTGATTGGAAGCGATGTGGAACAAATAGGCCGCCGCCATCTCGAACAGGTCGCCATGCAGATATTGATCGCCGAACGCCGCTTGGGGTTGGGCAACGGCGGACTCCAGCAAACGCAGATCCCGTACGCCTTGGATGCCGCCGAATTCTTCCAGTTGTTGACGTTGGATCTGAAGCACGTTCTCGACGGAAAGGAAATTGATTTTCATTCAGCCAGCTTTCTGAGTGTCGTCTCGTATTTTTTGATGGCTCGCTCGGTGGCTTCCTTGACCGCCATGTCGCGCTGCGGCGTCTCGTCCTCCGCGGCGGCGACCGTCAACTTTTTCCCGTGGATTTCTAATTGAACCAGCGTATCGGGGGTCAGATCCATCAACTCCATGATGGGCTTGTCGAGGATGAGCGCCCAGCTATTGCCGTGCTTGGTCAGGGTCTTGATCATCGGATTCCTCCAGAGTCGATAACAAATCGTGACACTTAAGGGTAACGGTGTCAATACTTTGTATATCTGATGTAATGCATGCCGTTCAAAAACGCGGAAAGCCCCGCCGGCCTTTCGGCCTGGACGGGGCTCGCCTGTTGGTCGGGAGGATAGGCCGGATCGCGCCCCGGCGGCAAGGGAGCAGTTTTACGTTTGACGTCGGCAAGCGATTCCGCCCAATCAGAGCCGCGAACCGTAGTGAGCGGTTGGCGACGACGCAGTCCGCTACTTGCGAATATATCGAACAGCGAACGTGGCGTGCCGAGTCGAGCCAGACCCCTCCCTACAGGTCGGGGCTCTGAATGGACGATCGCGACTCAACAAAACGGCTGGAGCGAAGCGACAATTCTCCAAGGAATTTTCAACAACGCGCCAGCACGCAGGATCGCTAGCGATCCGTCAGTCCGCCGCGACTACGCGGCATCCCAGCCGCCCGTCTTGCGGGCCGTTTCGACGGCGTCCTTCGCGGTGTCCTTGAGGACGACGTAGTCGGTCTTGGCGACGCGGTTGAGGGGGAAGGTGCCGTTTTCCAGGATGATGTAGAGGGACGGGCGCATGTACGCTGCGATGTCCTTGGCGTGGGCTTGGAGGTCTTCGATGGAAAGCGACGCGCCGGGCTTCTTCTCGACGAAGCAGACGATGCCTTCGGTGAACACCTCATGGGCCACCCCAACGCACCCGCAGGCCGAGACCTTGTCCTCCATGTCCATGAAATGCTGCTCCACCTGGGCCGGGTGGATCTGATAGCCCTTGGGCTTGATGACCAGCTTGGACCGCCCGGAAAAATGCAGCCCCTTTTCGTCCTTGTAGCCCAGGTCGCCGGTGTAGCACACGCCGTCCGTCGAGACCGTCTTGCGATAGGCCTCTTCGTTGTTCACATACGCGATGAACACCTGGGGCCCGGCAAAGCAGATCTCTCCCGCCTCGCCGTCGGGCAATTCCTCGCCGGCGCGGCCGTCCTCCTGGATCGGCTTGCGGATCGTCAGCGGCGTGACCGGCATGTCGTAGCCCACCCCCGCCAGGATGTCGTCCACCGTGCCGTCCAGCGGCGAATAGGTGCAAAATCCCGCCATCTCGGTCAGGCCCAGGCCCGTGCCGAATTGAGGCGCCATTTGGGAGAGCTGCTCCAAAAACTGCCGCGAGACCTGCTGCCCGCCGTAGAGCGCGAAACGCAGCGACGAAAGATCGAAGTCCTTGTAGTTCGGCAAACGCCACTCCATGGCGAAGAGCGCCGGGATCTGGCCGAAGGAGTCGACCTGGTATTTCTCGATGGCGCGCAGCGTCTTTTCCGGGTCGAAGATGTAGATCACCACGCACGTCCCGCCGAAGAAGAACGGCGTCATAAGCTGCTCGGCCTGCCCGCCCACGTGGGACGGCGGCAGGTTCACCAGCATCTTCGCGTCGTCAACGATGCCGAACGCCGCGCCCAGGCACATATTCTGACACGTGATGTTGCGGTGGGAGAGCAGGGCCGGTTTGGGAAAGCCGGTGGACCCGGTCGTGTAGATCACCTGCGCGCCGTCGTTTTCGTCGACCGCGCCGTGAGCGGCGGCGTAGGCCTTTTGCAACTCGGGGTCCGCGGCGCTGTCCTTGGCCTCTTCGGCGATCACAAACGCGCTCGTCGCGTTATAGATGCATTCGTCGGCGGGGGCGAACTGGATGAAATGCTCGATATATTTGCAGTTCTCCATCACCGCCTTGCCCAACTCTCCGAAGTCGGCCACCGGCGTCTTACCCAGGAAGCAATAGCCCTTGGCCTGGATCAGTCCCAGGGAGCGGATCACTTCCGGCCCCTTGAGACGCAGGTCCAGCGGCGCGTGGATCACGCCGATTTTGAAGCACGCGTATTCCAGGAAGATGTGTTCCACCAGGAACGGCAGGCTCGTCGCGAAAAAATCGCCCTTCTTGAAGCCCATCTTGAGCAACTGCATGGCGAAGGCGGTGGCCCGGGCATCGAACTCGGCGTAGGTGTAGGAGATATCCGTCTCCGCGTCGATGATGGCCACCTTGTCCGGCGTCTCGCGGGCAAACTTCTCGACGCACCCGTGGACCAGGTGCCGATCGCCGAAGTCCTTTTCGAAGTTGTCGAGCGTCAGTTGAACGACGCCGTTGCGTTGGGGGTAGGCGGACGAATCAAACACGGCGGCCTCCTTGAAGGCGGATTCGAAAAAACGCATTTGCGATAGGAACTTAAGTGCCATGCCGGGGCGCAGTTGGCAAGACGTCGGGGGATTCCCGTCAAAATGTCGGGGCATATCCGTACATTGGCCGAATTTCCTAAGGTTTTAATCGAAGTGGTCGAAAAAACCTTTGCGCCCGCTCCGGCTCGATGCTAAGCAAGGGGCGCGTCTTATTCCCATGACGGAGGTTCATCAATGACGCGGAATATTAAGCTGTGGTATCTGGCTTTGGCCTTGGCCGTTTTTGCGCTGAGCGCGGGCGCTCTTGCCTGCTCGCTGGGCGACGACGACGATGATGACGATGACGACGACATCAGCGGCCTGGACGACGACGGTGACGATGATGACGACGATGTGAGCTCGGATGACGACATCACCACCGACGACGATGATAGTAGCGATGACGACGAGGATGTAACCGCCATTTGCGAGGCCGCCGTCGGCGATTGGTATGAGTTCTGCGGCACAATCGACGAATTGAGCGAGAGCGACGCCATTCAAGGCTGCATTGACGGTGATTATTTCTGTGTCGCCGTGGCGTGGAACTCGCTGCCGGAAGAAACCAGTTGTGACGATTTTGAGGACGCGATCAACGCTGAGTGCCTCGGCGAATAAACTCGTCCTTACAAAGAGAAACGAGAAACCCCGCCCACCCGGCGGGGTTTTCCTTTGGCAAAAAAACCATTCTCCCCTTTCCGATATGAGGCCGCTATTCAGACTTCAAGATCGGCTTGAGCAGGAGTACACTTTCATTTTATATGGCCTGTAGAAAGTTTTTTGGAGGGAAGAAATGAGAAAATTGTGGGTTGTGCTGTTCGCCGTGTTTTTATTGGGTTTGAGCCTGGCCTTGGCATGCTCCTCCGGTTCGGGCGACGACGACGAAGACGAAGAGGGAGTCGATGAAGATGACGACGACGACGCCCACGACCTCGATGAGGGCGACTTCCATGGCGACGACGATTCCTCGGACGACGACGATACCGATGACGACGATGACGACGATGACGACGATGACGACGATGACGACGATGACGATATTTCCGAGAGTCGGTGCGTCGCCGGATTCTCGGAGATTTTTTCGTGTGACATCACAGTTCCGGGAATGACCCCGTCCCAAGGCGAGGCGAACGACCTGTGCGCCGACGGGGAGCCGCGTTATCAATGCGCCGCGATTTGCGCGGAAGCGTTCGATAGCTGCGAAAAAACGACTTCCTGCGTCCAGGATTGCTTCGGCTACACAGACAAAATCTGCGAACCGGCGATGTCGGATCTGTACGAGGCGTGCGGCGTGACCATCACGGATGTCGACGGCGAGACCCCGCTCTCCGAAGAAGAGGCCGTGGACCGCTGCCTCGATGGTACGGACAAGTTCATTGTGTGCATCGCCGAATGCTGGGACTCGCTCTCCGATGGAGCGAGTTGCATTGACTATGTGGATTGCATCGAAAAGGATTGCGATTAGCCGTTTTCTCCAAGATAGAAGCGACCTAAGACGAACCCCGCCCGACCCGGCGGGGTTTTCCTTTGGCGATGGGACAGGAAGGGGCGCGGGAGAAAGTCCTTTACCCCTCCGAGCGGGCGGTGTAAGCAGGAAAGGTTCCCGATCAACCAAGTGGAGGACGGCACCTCATGACGCGCAATGTACGGATTTGGTTTGTGTTGGCGGCCGTGGCGATTTTCGCGGCGACGGTTTTTGCGGCGGCGTGTTCGAGCGGCGACGACGATGACGACGACGACGGCGGTCTGAGCGTCGGTGACGACGACTCTTCCAGCGGCGACGACGATTCGTCCAGCGGCGGCGATTCCTCCGACTGCGAGGGCGCGGTCAATGACCTCTACGTCTCCTGCGGCGGCAGTGTGGAAGGCGCTACGGCCCAGCAGGCTTACGACGCGTGCGTGAGCAACAGCGGCGGCGCGGGCTGCATCGCTGACGCGTGGAACGCCACGTCGGAAGACGGCACCTGTGAAGACTATTTCGCCAATCTCAGCTCCCGCTGCGGCGGCTGATGGTCGAGCGAAATCCCTAGGTGATGGATGTGGACGACCCCGTCGCCGGCGACGGGGTCGGTCGCTGGACGGGAAAGTCAACGAAGGATGCGAAATTTGAGCATGGAACGCGCGCGAGGTCTTTGGTGGGCGGCATTCTTGCTGCCGGTGATGGGATTGGTGATTTTCGCGCCGTCGTGCGGAGGCGATGACGACGACGAAACGGCGTCCCGCCAGGCGTCGGACGACGATGACGACAGCGTTGACGTCGATGACGACACCTCCGATGACGACGCGGCCGACGACGACACCGACAGCGGCGTGGAAGGGTCGTGCATCCGGGCGTTCGACGCGTTGTTCGATTGTGACGGCGCCTTGGCGGGCTACGACGAAGACGAAGCCTTCGACGCCTGCGTGGTCATGCACGCGGACATGGAATGCGTCTGGGCCTGCTATAAGGATCAGCCCGATTCCCTCGTCTGCGGCGACTACCGGGGATGCATCGCGGAGGAATGTCCCGACGCGGAAGGGCGCGGGGATGCCGATTGCGAGGCCGCGGTTGAGATGTTCCTGGATTGCGGCGGCGAGATCTCGGGCAACACGCCCGAGGGTGTGGTCGACAAATGCATCAATAACGAAGCCAATTTCGGATGCTGGGCCGACGCCTACAACCGCACGTCGGACGGCGGCACCTGCGACGAATTTTTCGACAATTTCAGCGACGCGTGCTGATCGGCAAAACGCGCGCTTTTGGGGAGGACGGCGGCCATGTTCGGCAGCCATCGGATGTTCTGGATATTGCTTGCGGCCTTCGCGCTGGCGACGGTCACGGCGGCGGCTTGCGGCGGTGATGACGACGACGACGATCACGACTACGTGACGCTGGCCGACGAAGAGGACGGCGAGTTGGGCGTCTCTTGCGAGAAGATGGTCAACGCCATGATCGAATGCGACGCCGAGATCCAGGGCGGCGTGCCCGAGCAGATCTACGAAGTGTGCGTGACCGACCGGGACGGCTACGGATGCCTGGCCGAGGCGTACGAGGCGACGGAACAACCGCTGCGCTGCTCCTTCCTGGTTTACAACATCCGGGAATACTGCGCCGACTAGCGACGGCTCACGACACCGCCTTCACGTCCGCTTCCTTGGGCGTCTCGCCGTAAATCCGCGCCATATCCGGCTTTTCCGTACAGTAGTAATGCACCCACAGTATCCCGTGTTGGGCGACGGCGGCGATGAGCGCGACGGGTGAGCGCGCGACGATGGCAATGGACCACAGCAGCAGCGGCACATAGGCGTACATCGCGTTCGAACTGTATTTGAACATCCCCTGCCGCACGAACGGCCGCGTCTTGGCCTCTTCGATAAAGTGATCTTCCCCCGTCGCCCGCAGCATGCCGAAGTAGCGCTTCACCGAATAGCCCGCGTAGGCGGCGGGAACAAGCAGGATAGCAGCGACGATGGCGGCCGGGAGAAACGGAATCGCTGTGACCGTTCGGTCATAGTAGGCACAGAGAATGACCGGAATCGGCCGCAACGCGAAGCCGATGAAAAAGCCGGTTGCGTAGGCGCGAAACGCCTTCTTCGTATTGCCTCGGAAGAGGCGCGTCATGCCCTTGTGCAGCAACTCGGACCGCCACACGAGCCAGACGTATTGCTGATGGAAATACGGCAACGCCAACGCGACGACGAACCACTGCCCCAAAGCCACCAAATCCGGCGGCCCGGCGTCCCCCCAACGGCGGACCATGGGCGACGTCGCCAACGCATAGCCGATGGACGAAATAACCAGCGTCGCCGCATAGGCCCCGTGCGCCTTCAACTGCCCGTCGAAAAATCCCCGCGAGGGATGCGTCATCGCCGCCTCGATTTTGTGCCGGGGCATCATACCACGCCGGTTGAACGGCCGCGCGATTCGTGAAAGAAAACGGCATGGCGCACAAGGGCTTGGCGAAGGTGGCGATTCATCCGGCGGCGATCGAGCCGATCCCGCTGCATGGGCATTGGCGCGAGGGATACGCCCTGGCGACGCACACCCTCGACACGGACGAGGACGACCCCGACCCCTGGCACGCCCGCACCCAACGCACTCCCGTCGGCGAGTTGCTCTACCGGTTGAAATACAAGGGCGAGCGCGGCGCGGCCGAACCGCTGGCCGATGCTTTGGTCGCGTTCATTCGCCGATGGGATCCGTCGATCGACGTGCTCGTGCCCGTCTCGCCGACGCGCGACCGGGCGCTGCAGCCGGTCTGGGTGTTGGGGGCGATGGTGGCCGAGGCGATGCGTTGGGACTATGCGGACGAGGCCCTGGCCAAGGCGGTCGACGCGGCCCAGATCAAGAACCTGACCCGCGCCAAGGACAAACGGGAGGCGCTGCGCGACGCGTTCATCGCCCATCCGACGCGGGTGCGGGGACGGCGGGTATTGCTGTTGGATGATCTGTATCGCTCGGGCGCCAGCCTGAACGCAGCGGCGGACGCGCTGGTTCGCGACGGGGGCGCCGAGGAGGTCTGCACGTTGGCGGTGACGATGGCGAGGACGCGCCGATGAACGAAATCGAACCGGGCGACGCGGGGGTGCTGTTCGTCGGCGGGTCGCGCAAGGTGTCGCGACTGCATCCGTTGGTGCGGGATCTTTTGGACGCGGCGATCGACGCGGGCGAGACGGTCGTCGTCGGCGACGCCAACGGCGCGGACAAGGCGGTGCAGGCGTTCTTCGCCGACAAACATTACGCGAACGTGATCGTGTTTCATTCGGGCGACCGGTGGCGCAACCGACTGGCGCCCTGGGAGACGCGGGCGGTGGCGTCCGGCGAGCGCGGGTTTCGTTTTTACACCGCCAAGGACCGGGCCATGGCGCACGAGGCGACGCGGGGCCTGATGATCTGGGACGGCGAGAGCAAGGGAACGTTGCTCAACGCGGTGCGATTGCTCGGCGCGGGCAAGGCGGCGACGATCTTTCGTTCACCGGACAAGGCGATCGTCGAACTGTCCGACCACGACGACTGGCGCCGCTTTTCCCGCGATCTGCCGGCGGAACTGGTCGAGACCGTCGAGTCCGAATACGACCTGGAAACGAAAAACGACGCCGGCACGAGGCAGGCGTCGTTGTTTTAGCCGGGTCGTCGCGATCAATCATGGGTGCCACACTTTCGCGACGACGGATGTCGGAGAGAAGGTGTGAATTTCCGGACGGTGCATGTTCACACCTTCCCTCTGCCTTCGGCATCGTGAAAGTGGGGCACCCGATCTGAACCGATTTACTTAATCTCCAACAAATCCACTTCGAAGACCAGCGTGGCGTTGGGCGGGATCACGCCGCCGGCGCCCCGGGCCCCGTAGCCCATGTCGGGCGGGATGGTCAGCTTGCGCGTCTCGCCGACCTTCATGCCGACCACGCCTTCGTCCCAGCCCTTGATGACGCGGCCGCCGCCCAGCGGGAAGACGAAGGGCTGGCCCCGGTCCTTGGACGAATCGAACTTGGTGCCGTCGGTCAGCCAACCGGTGTAATGCACCGAGACCATGTCGCCCTTCTTGGCCTCCTTGCCGTCGCCCTCTTTCACGATTTCGATCTTCAGGCCGCTGTCGGTCGTCATCACCTTTCCTTTCGTGTCGGATTTCGCCGTATCGGCCTTCGCCGCGTCCTCGGCCCAGGCCATGGTTGCCGTCGCGAAGACCATCGTCACCACCGCCGCCAGGACGGTCATCATCACTCGACGCATGCGTCGTCTCCTTTATGCGGGCCATCGTTGCTCAGGCCCGGCAGCATAGCCGATCGGCGGGGGGGAACCAAGGTGCGCCGATGGGGGTGATCCCGCCCCAAAACAAAGCCCCGCCGGAAAGGCGGGGCGCATTGGATCTGTATTTCAAAGCGGTTGATCGCAGCAATCTGCGAAGGTGATCCCGGATCCGGAGCGATAACCCGGCTACCGGTTCGGGGAACGCGACGAGGCGGTTACTTCGCCGCGTCGATTTCGTCCAGTTCGTTCAAGCTGCCGTCCCAACGGGTGCCGAATTCGGGCACCTGGATGGGCTCGTAGTCACCCTCGTCGACCCAGTAATCCACCCAGTCGAGCAGGTCGGGGAAGAAGTCGTTGTACTCCAGCGCGATCTGCAGGCCGTCGATGTGCGACCAGTCGTCATGCACCAGGTAGTCGAAGCCCCGGTCGGAACCGTTGAGGGTGCGCGCCGTGCCCGATCCGCGAACCGGCGGCAGGACGCTTTCGTAGTACTCGGCGACCGAGACACCCGGCGAGATCTCCTCGTTGGCCACCAGCTCCGTGACCATCTTGTAGACCGGCGTGTCGACCTGGTCGAAGCGGAAGGTGAAGTAATCGTCCCGCCACTCGTCCGGGTTGGTGGAGCCGTTCACCTCGTCGGACTGGAGGTTGTAGGCGACGTAGAAGTCGTAGTCCAGGCGCGTGGTGTAGTAGGGGTCGTTGTTGTTGGACGGCCCGCCGAACACCGAGTACATGAACTCCTGAATGTCCATCAGCTCGCCGGGGTTGGACTCTTTGTAGTTGAGCCAGCGATAGGTCGTGCCCGGCTTGCAGGGATAGATGCGGTTCTTGAACGGGAATTTGCCGTCGCAGAACTCGTCGCCCACCAGTTCGCTGTCGCTGGACATGCCGATGGGCAGCATCTCGCCCATGGCGCCCTTGAAGTTGTCGATCAGGCCGTACTCGTTGTCCGTCACCACGCCGACGAAGGCCTCGTTGGTCAAGGTCACGTCGTCCTTGGCGCCGCCGGGCAGGATGAAGCCCAGCAGGGGCTCGAACGCGCCGAAGTAAGGATAGACGCCGTCGCCGCCGTACCACGGGTTGCTCGGATCGCCCAGGCCGTCCGCGGTGGCCATGGTGAAGGTCTCCAGGTGCTGGTACATGGCCGGGGTGATCAGGCCGAAGGCCGTGGCCCGGTCCAGCTTGCCTTGACGCAGTTTCTTCAGGTCGTCCTTGTAGTCGTCTTCCGTGTATTCCGGCTCCCAGCGCGGGCCGCCGTCCAGGAAGATCAGACCGGCCAGATCCTCGTAGCCGAAGTGGCCGTCCTCAAACTCGTTGGCCGCGTAGGCGGTGGCGAAAACCACGCCGCGAGAGTGGCCGCCCAGGAAGATCGGGGTGTTGTAGCCGTCCGGATCGGACTCGCTGCTTTGATCCTGGATGAACTTGATGAGCTTGTTGTAGTCGCGAAGCTGCAGATCCAGGCCCCACTCGGTCATCATGTCCGTCTCGTCGCTGCGCAGGTCCAGCAGACCGGCGTAGACACGGCCGTCCACGTTCTTGCCTTCGTTGTAGTACTGATAGGACAGGTGAGGCTCGCCGTTGCGCTCGGCCTTGTTGGAACCGGTCAAGTCTTCCAGCAGGTGGAAGCGACGCTCGGGCACCCAGACCTCGATCTCGCCGTTGGAGGAACGGACCATGTTCTCGGCCATGTAGAGGATCTGGTTGGCGCCGGCGGTGTATCCGGCCACGATGATCAGGATGGCCTTGACCGGCTTGGGCGCGTCCTCGCCGGTGTTCCAGCGATAGCGGAAGACGGGATATTGATTGTATTTGTCAGGCGTCTCGGCGTTGGTCTCCGGGTTTTTGGGAGCCGGATTGGCCTCGAACAGGAAGTAATCCCAAACAACGTCCGGGCCTTCCTCGACGAAGGTGTAGGTGTCGAAGGAACCCGAGTTGTCGCCGTAGTTGGAATCGTTGACTTGGAAATACACGTCGCCCGAGCAGTGGGCGATGCCGTTCCAGGCCTGGCCCACGTCAAAGACGCACGGCTGATCCTCGGCGCTGGAAGCGGCCGATTCGATCTTGCCCATGATGACGCCCTTGGGCCGGAAGGCGGTCAGGCAGCCTTCACCGCACAGGGCGTCGGTGCCGTCCGGGCCGGCGGATTCGGAGCCCAGGTTCACCGTGCCGGTGGCGCTGATGGTGACATACTGGCCCTTGGTGACGGCAATGCCCGAGTCCACCCAGGAGTCGGCCGACGCGTCCAGTTCGAATTTATCGCCCGGGAAGTCGTCGTCGTCATCGTCATCATCATCGTCGTCGTCATCATCGTCATCGTCGTCGTCGCTCGTGTCGTCGTCGTCATCATCGTCGTCGACGGGCGAGCTGTCGTCGTCGTCGTCATCGTCGTCCCCGCCCCCGCAGCCGGCCGCGAAGGCCGTCGCCAGGATCAGGCACAACGCCAGAATCCACCATTGCGCGTTCTTCGATTTCGTCATGTCAAACTCCAAGGATTCGTTTGGGCCGAAGTTGTTGGCCGAAAATCGCTGAAAGTCCTCGCCGGTTGGCGCGGCAGGGACGTGTCACCTTTTTAATAAGATTCCTCTAAGTCGTGTCGCAGTGCCGTACCATCGAGTGCCGTTTTAACGGCCTCGGGGCGCGCGGCGCGGCGGTATTGGACCCAAAAAAACCGACCGCGATCGTATCATCGCCCGACGCAAAAATGCCGCGCTCGGGCTTCCTCGTGCGGCGCTTGCCCCGGCGCAGCATTGCTAAGTCGGGGTTTTTGAAGGAAATTTGCCGGGCTGTCAACGGAAAAATCTACCGAAAACCGCCCGCGCGCCGCAAAAATCTGAGGCGATCGACGGCTCCGTCAACCCCCGTCGACGAGCGCACGGAAACGCCCCGGCCCGACCGCCCGGCCGCAACGCTCCTAAGTGACTGAATTCAGCCGCTTAACTTGCCCGGAACCTTCACGTCGCCGTACAGCGGCACGATGCGGTCGTAGGGCAGGTCCATGAGCGTCGACGATATCAAAAAATCGGCGGTGGCCCGGTTGGACGCCATGGGAATATTCCACACGACCCCGATGCGCAGCAGGGCGCGCACGTCCACGTCATGGGGCTGGGGCTCCAGCGGATCCCAGAAGAAGATCATCATATCCAACTCGTGCTCGGCGATCTTGGTGCCCAGTTGCAGGTCGCCGCCCAGGGGGCCGGAGAGAAGGCGCGTGACCTCCAATCCCACGTCGTCCTGCAACATCTTCCCAGTAGTGCCGGTGGCGAAAAGGCGGTGGGCGGAAAGCGTCTTCTTATTGAATTTCGCCCAGGCGACCATGTCGAGCTTCTTGTTGTCGTGGGCGACCAAGGCGATGCGTTTTCGTTGGGGGACCATCGACATCGACGGTTTTCTCCTATTCGCGGCGGAACCTCGTCCACCGTGGCGCTACTATAGCGCGCTGCGTCAAATTCTCGCGACGTTTCCGTGTCAGTGTGGGGAATTTCACGCAAGTCGCGTCTAATTTTCCGAAATTACAGGGGATTTTTTTGCCCGGGGCTACGGCTTGGCTTGGGCTTGATCGGCGAGGGCTTGGAAATGGGCCCGCAGGGTGTGCGTGCCGTGCGTGGGAGCGATGGTGTCGGAGACGAGCATGGTGGTCAAAAACTCCAGGGTCTGGCCGGAGCGCTTGTGGAAAACCTTAACGATTTTCGGCAGTAAGCGCGCCACCCATTCGGGGACCGAGATGATCTTGATCGCCATCCCCCGCGCCTCCAGGGCCAGTCGGGCGATGTCCCGATAGGTCAGCACATCCGGCCCCCCGGCGGGAACTTCGGTTTGGTCCCCCGCCACGGCGTCGGCGCAGACCTTGGCCAGATCCGCCCCGTGGATCGGATTCATCGAATGCATCCCGTCGCCGAAGAGGTAGACCCGGCCGTGCCCCGCCATCTCGAAAAAGTCCCGCATATCCGAGAAGTAGCCCGTCGGGCGGACCACCGCGTAGTCCAATCCCGAGGCCGCCAGGTCTTCCACGAACTGCTCGTGGGCGTCGACGATGGCCATGTGCCGCAGTTTGGGGCCGTTCATGACGGAGACATAGACGAATTTGCGCACCCCGGCGCGCTGGGCCTCGTCGAGCAGGTGGCGGTTGCCGTGGTAATCCACGTCCCAGAACGACAGGCCGTCCTTTTGCCGCGTGATGCCCACGGAGGAAAAGACGTAGTCCGCGCCGTCGCAGACGCCGGTCAGGGTTTCGGGCTTGGTGATCTCGCCTTCGAAGACTTCGTCGACCAGCCCCGCCAGGTCGCCCAGTCGGCCCCGGTCGCGGGTCAATACGCGGACGAAGCAGCCTCGGGCCTTGAATTCCCGCGCCACATAGCCGCCCAGGTAGCCGGTGGCCCCGGCGACCAGGACGCGCATGGATGTCCAATCGGGCAAAAAACGCTCCCGTCGTTGCGGTGGACGAATCGGGTTAATTTTTGATCGGTCGTTGAAGCCGAATGCTTGACCTTGGGATTTGTGAATTTCCGACGGCTAGCTCGACGTCACCGGCTCGGCTTCTTCCCGCTCGACGCGCATGGCGCCGGGCCGGGCGATGATGCCACGGCCGGTGCGTCCGTCCAAATACACGCCGACATCCTGCTCGAAACGCACCAAGCGCAAATATTCGGTCTCCTTGGCGGCGGGTTGCTTCGTCAGCCACGCCCAATCCAGGAAACCGGCGTCCTTGGGCTGCTCGCGGTTCGCGCCGGGGGGCAGGGTGAGATAGCCGATGCGCAGGGACGTGATGTTCTGAAAGAAGTGCGTTCCTTGGGAGGGATCGACCGGGTAGTCCGCGGGGGAGGCCTCGACCATGATCTTCACGCCGCTGATCTGGGACCACTGCACCGGCACGCCCAGCCACGGATCGGCGCTGCCCCAACGGCCCGGGCCGATGAGGATATACGGGCGCCCGGCCTTGCTCAATTCGGCGTTGATCGTCTCGATCTGGGCGGCGATGGCTTCGTTGGCGGCGGCCTCCCAGGTCTCGGGCCGGACGAAAAGGATGTCGCGCAGATCGGGGAAGTAGCCGTGGCCCAGGCTGTGCTCCGTGACGGCGAGGCAGCTTTCGATCGGCGGAATCTCCACATGGGTTGTCGCGTCGGTCGCGGCCTCGCGGGAGGCGAGGGGGCGGATCTGCAACACATACAGCGTCGGCTCGCGACGCAGCCGTGTCCGGGGAGTGCGTCGGCCGAAGTCGCCCATATGCACCGCGAACTCGATCTCCACCGCTCCGCCCATGCCGTCGCGCCCCATGTGGAGCAGGCGCACCAGCGCCTCGGCCAGGGCGATCGCCCGATGCTTGAGGATGTTGTTGAAGGTCACGGCCCGGGGACCGGGTTTGGACAGATCGTCCCGGATGACGTCGTCGCCCTCGTCGAAAACGCTGCCCACGAGGGCCAGCGCCCCGTCTTCCTCCGCGTCGGACAAATCGAACGAACGCACCGCCGCGATGAAATCGGCCTCTTCGCCCATCGACAAATCCAGCGCGAAGAACTGTCGCTGAGAGGCGTCCATGACCGCGCGGGGCGTGGCGAACTGGGGCAGCACACCCGGATGGGCCGGCGAGAAGCGCAGGACGCGGCCGCCTTCCATGATCGTGCGTCCCAGACCCAGGGCCAAGTGGGCGATGCCTTCGCCCGAGGTCTGGGGGCCGATGGGGTAGAAGTTGAATGACTGGGCCAGGCCGGAGATTTCCGGGTAAAAGCGGTCGCCGTGGCGTCGGCCGATCACCGGTTGAATGATGACGGCCATCTTCTCTTCGTCGACGCGGGCCCCGGTGTTCTTCAGATAGGTTCGCGCGTTTTTGCAGAACGTGGAGGCGTAGACCAGCTTGACCGCCCGGCAGAGTTGCTCGTGACGCACCGCCGTCTCGGCGGCGTTATTGGCGATCATGTACGTGCCGTAAATGCCGGCGAAGGGGTGGTGGATGGAGTCTTCCAGCAGACTCGACGAACGCACCGACAGGGGCACGTCAAAGTGCGTGACGATGGTCAGCAGCGCGTCGCGCAATTCCTCGGGCAACCAGGCCGCGGCGAATTGTTCGCGGATGGATTCGTCGTCCGGTTCGATCCCGGCAATGCTGCTCTTGTCGTTTTCGGCGATGAAGCGATCGAAATAGTCGGTGGCGATCACGATCGTCGGGGGCAGGTGAACGGCCAGATCCTCGGTTTCGGTGACGTCGTTGTCGGCGAACAGCATGTTCAAAAACGCCAGGCCCCGCGCCTTGCCGCCCAGGCTCCCCGATCCGATGCGCGAGAACGATTCGTGGGCCAGGTGGGCGGGATCGAAGTCGGAGACGACGCCTTCGTGCAATTCCTCGTGGCCCTTGCGGATCGCTTCGAGCAGATAGTGCCGCACCTCGCCGATGTCGGCGAACTCGGCCAACGTGCGCGGGCGCAGGGCGTCGGCGGTGTCGAACTCCCCTCTCGCGTTGAGCCAGACCGAAAAGTGGTTGCGTTCGGCGTGGTAGCGCAACGATTCGTCGGGAATGGCGGAAAGCTTTTCCTCCAACTCGCGCAGATCGCGGGCCTCGTCGACCATGCGCCCGTCCGACATGCGAAAAACAAAACGGCCGAATCCCAGGCCGTCGGTCAGAAACGTGCGCAGCTCGCGCAGCAAATGGACGGAGTTTTTGTTGAGGAAGTAGATCGATTCGGCCCGGCGGGCCACATCCTGATGGCTCTCCGAACTTTGAATCAAGATCGGCAGTTGGGGATCGCGCCGCCGTGTCTCGGCGATCAGCGCCAGGCCCGCGTCCGAGTCCAGGCGTCCGCCGCGAGGGAAACGGCCGTCGGTGATCAGGCCCATGAGGTTGTCCTGATATTGATCGATCAACCCGACGGCGGTTTCGAAATCCCGCGCGAGCAGGATCTTGGGCCGCGAACGCACAAACGCCAGGCGTTGGATCGGGTTGACGCCCTCGGTGTAGAGGGACTGGCCCTGCGTGAGGAGCTCTTCGTAGAGCAGGCCGGTGTAGAGCGAGACAAAGCGCACGGAATCCTCGACCAGGACGATCACGCGAACGTTGGTCGTGGCGATGTCCTCGTCGACGTTCTCCCGGTCTTCCACAAGCTTGATGATCGCCAGCAGGATGCGCGCGTCGCCGCTCCACAGAAACACGCCGTCCACCGCTTCCCGATCGATGTTCGATTCCAGGCGCGACAACTCGGTCCGGTCCAGCGCCAGCAGCACCACCGGACGGCCGGGACGCAGTTCCTTGACCTGTCGGGCGAAGGCGGAGACGTCCATGTCCGCCACGCGCGTCATGGCGATGATCAGATCGAAGCGGCGGTTCTCCAATTTTTCCAGGGCCCGCTCGCCGTTTTCGGCCAGGGTGAAGCGCGGCGCGTCGGTCAGCGAGAGCTGGCGGTATTGGTCATAGATGCGTTCGCCCAGGCCGCCGTCCTCTTCCAGGATGAAGGCGTCATAGGGCGACGAGACCAGCAGGACTTCGCGCACCCGGTGGGGCATCAGGTCGGCGAAGCGGCGGATGCGGCGGTTGGGATGGGGCATGTTCAGTTATCGCCGACGTGCCGTTTCTTCGCAAACAGCGAATGTAGTGTTGAACAACGCACGAAAGATCCGTCGCTTTCCGCCTCCGCCGCGTCGACGCGGCCTACACCACGCCCTGGTCGAGCATGGCGTCGGCGACTTTGATGAAACCGGCGATGTTGGCGCCGTCCACGTAGTCGACGAAATGGTCCTCGCCGGTTTGGCCGTGGGTGACGCACATTTCGTGGATCTCTTTCATGATGTGCTGAAGGCGCAGATCCACTTCCTCGCGGGTCCAGGAAATGCGCATGCTGTTTTGCGCCATTTCCAGCCCGGAGACGGCGACGCCCCCGGCGTTGGACGCCTTGCCCGGAGCGAAGAGGATGCCGGCCCCATGGAACGCCTCGACGGCGCCGGGCTCGCTGGGCATATTCGCCCCCTCCGCCACGCACGCGCATCCGCCGTCGAGCAGCGCCCGGGCTTCCTCCGCGTTGATTTCGTTTTGCGTCGCGCAGGGAAGGGCCACGTCGCACTTGGCCGCTTTCCACGGGCGTTCGCCGTCCAGATACGTGGCGCCGGGGTATTTTTCCACGTACTCGCGGATGCGCCCGCGCCGGTTGTTCTTCAGGTCCATCACGAAGGCGAGCTTGTCCTTGTCGATGCCGTTCTCGTCGATGACCGTGCCCGACGAGTCGGACAGGGAGAGCACCTTGCCGCCGAGCTGGATGACCTTTTCGCACGCGTACTGGGCCACGTTGCCCGAGCCGGAGATGAGCACGCGCTTGCCTTCCAGGCTCTGACCGCGCGTGGCGAGCATTTCATGCGTAAAATAGACGCACCCGTAGCCGGTCGCCTCGGGTCGGATGCGCGAGCCGCCCCAGCCCCGGCCCTTGCCGGTGAGCACGCCGGTGAATTCGTTGGCGAGTTTCTTGTAGGTGCCGAACAGAAAGCCGATCTCCCGGCCGCCCACGCCGATGTCCCCGGCGGGGATGTCGGTGTTCGGGCCGATGTGGCGCCAAAGTTCGCCCATGAACGCCTGGCAGAAGCGCATGACCTCGTTGTCGCTTTTGCCCTTGGGATTGAAGTCCGAGCCGCCCTTGCCGCCGCCCATGGGCAATGTGGTCAGGCTGTTTTTGAAAACCTGCTCGAAGGCGAGGAATTTGAGAATCGACTGATTCACGCTGGGATGGAAACGCAGTCCGCCCTTGTAGGGGCCGATGGCGCTGTTCATTTCCACGCGGAAGCCCCGGTTGACCTGGACCTCCCCCTGGTCGTCCACCCAAGGCACGCGAAAGACGACCATGCGCTCGGGTTCGACCATGCGTTCGAGCACGCGGCCGGAACGGTAGCGGGGGTTTTGCTCGAGCAGGGGCCAGACGGACTCGACCACTTCCTCGACGGCGGTGATGAACTCGGTCTCGCCCGGATTGTGGGCTTTGACGCGATCCATGAAGGCGTCACGGGATTCGGCCATGGGCGGGCATCTCCTTAATGGTCCGACGAAACGAGCCGGCGCGCCCCTGTTCGCGAACCGTAAAATCACCGTTGGGAGATGATTATAGCGAGCCCGAACGCCCGCGCCCAGGTGTGGGGCGTCGCCGCCGCGGGTTAACGGATACCAAGGTATCCCGCACGCCGGCGCGTGGGTTGGGCGGATCAAAAAATTTCGATGGGCGCCACACTTTCACGTCGCGGGATACGGCGGGAAGGTGTGAAATTCCCGGATGGATTTCAGATGCACACCTTCGCTCGAACGAGGTTCTCGCGATTGTGCGGCACCCGTTCGATGGGGTTCATGCCTCCGCTACCAGGTCCGCTAGCAGGTCCGCTAGCACGAACACCCCGCGCCGCCGCAACCCGACTTATCCTCGTCGTCGGCGATCGAGTTGTCTTCTTCGTCGACTTCCTCTTCGTCGTCGTCGGTGGGGATGGGTTCGTCGGAGATTTCGTACTCCACGCTGAACGATCCGGCGTTGTCCAGGTAGAAGCGGTCGTTGACCAGCAGCGCCAGCTCGCCGTTGCACGGCGGGTTGCCGTCGAAGCGGTTGCCGATCTTGAACAGGCACGTGCCCCCGCTGCCTTCGCCGTTGTTGAAGATGTCGCCGATCAGCGCGCCCCAATTTTGATTGGGCATCGGGCAGCCCGCGCCGCACGATTCGCCCCGGCCGCTCGGGCCCACGTCCGTGCCGCCCGACTCGATGGTGATCTCCCCGAAGGCCGTGACGATGAGCCGGTCGTCCGTACCAACGATGAAGCCGGTGCGCGTGGCGGCTTCCGAATCGGCGTCCACGCTGACCGCATTGCCCAGGGTGGTGGTCGTGGTGGTGGTCGTCGTACCGACGGTCGTCGTGGTGGTGACGCCGGTTGTCGTCGTGGTACTCGACGTTTCGGTCGTGGTCGTCGTCCCCGGCGTGGTGGTCGTTGTCGTGCCGCCGCCGGTGGTGGTGGTTGTGGACGGCGCGGTGGTCGTTGTCGACGACGTGCTGGTGGACGTCGTTGTCGTCGTCGTGTCGACAGTCGTTGTTGTCGTGGACGGCTCCGTCGTTGTGGTCGTTGTCGTGTCGACAGTCGTTGTTGTCGTGGACGGCTCGGTCGTTGTGGTCGTTGTCGTGTCGACAGTGGTCGTCGTTGTCGTGGACGGCTCCGTAGTGGTGGTCGTTGTCGTGTCGACAGTCGTTGTTGTCGTGGACGGCTCCGTAGTGGTGGTCGTTGTCGTGTCGACGGTCGTTGTTGTCGTGGACGGCTCCGTCGTTGTCGTAGTCGTGTCGACAGTGGTCGTCGTGGTCGTGCTGGTTGTCGACGTGGTCGTACTGGTCGTGGTTGTCGTCGTCGAAGTCGTGGTCGACGTCGTTGTGCTGGTTGTCGTGGTCGTCGTGACGGTCGTTGTCGTCGTCGAAGTGGTCGTTGTCGTCGTGACGGTCGTTGTTGTCGTCGAAGTGGTGGTTGTCGTTGTGACGGTTGTTGTCGTGGTCGTGGAAGAGCAGTCGTTGCATACGATGGGTCGGACCATGAGGTTCCAGTCGCGGGAAAGATCGCCGAAGGCCGTCCAGTTCGATCCGTCGTCGCCCGAGTACCAGTTGCGGGCGTTGTCGCTGGTCGTGTCGATGCCGATGTAGTTCGACGTGGACGCCGTCCATTCCAACGTGACGGCGAAGTCGCCCGAGGCGCCCACGTTGATCGGCGTGGTCAGGTCATACTGTTCGAAGGCGCCGAGCGTGGAAGGCGTAAACGGTCCGTCGCAGCCCAGGGCCGAGCCGGTCGGACCGGTGGCGACCGCGGCGTCGTAGGCACACACGGTGAACGAGCCGGTCGGCGACGAGCCGTCGTGGTAGACCTTCACGGCGGTCAGTTCGTAGTCGGACGTATCGGGAGCCGGCAGTGTGGCGACGGTGGCGGCCACGGCGGTGGAGGCGTTGAAGTTGTCGTAATCTTCCGCGCCGCCGTCATCGTAGGTCAGTTCGGTCTCGGCCAGCGCGAAGTCCGATTCTTCATCGGCCTTGGCGATGTCGTCCTCGTCATCGTCGTCGGTTGCGTCGGCTTTGACGGCAAACGTCGCGTCGTCGTCATCGTCGTCGTCGGACGTGCCGACGTCGCCCCAGTCCTCGTCGCCGTCCTCGGGAAGGCACGCCGCGCCCCAGGCCAGACCCAGCGCCACCATCGTCACTCCCGCCAAAAGCCACCAATTCCACCGACGCATGCTCAATCCTCCAGGTCGTCACAGGCGACCGATTGGGGATAAAATTTGAATCTCGCTGAAGATATCGAACGAGGTTCAGTATAGGCTCCGCGCCGCATCTGGCAAGCCGGTTTCGTGACCGGCGGTCCGTGGATTTTGAATGGTCATTGAAATTTTTTATGAAAGCGGATCGCGCGGTCGGACGACGAAAAACCGACGCCTCCGTGGCGCCGGTCGAAATGCCCTGAAAATCGGTGGGTTAGGCCTTAGCAGCCGCACCCGCTGTCGTCGTCATCGTCGTC
>JACKCT010000025.1 GCA_020633895.1 Deltaproteobacteria bacterium
CTCTGATTGGTCAGTCGCGATTCTGAAAATTCACACCTTTCCTCGAACTTCGTTCTCGTAAAAGTGTGGCACCCCCGTCGGTTGCGGCACTTAAGCGGCTGGAGTAAAGCGACTTCCACCATGGCTCGTCCAACCCGCGCGACAGCGTGAGAGATACGAAGTATCTCCCAGTCCGGCGCGACTACGCGCCCTAGGGGCCGACGTAGATGGCGTTGGCGTAGATCAGGGGGTATTCGCGGATAAACTGGGATGCCTTCGGGCCCAGCCAGCTTTCCAAGTGATCGGGCACGATCGTCGCGGTCACGTAATACGCCCCGGTCTCGTCGAGAGGCAGATCGATCGTCGACTCCGTGGTTTCAGTGACCAGCTCACCCCCGGAGCCGTCGGCCCGCCAGAGTTGGAGCTTGATCGTCGGCGTCGCCAGGCCCGGCGGCATATTGTAGAGCGTCGGGGCCTTGATGTGCGCCACCGCGCTGTCGCCCAGGGACGCCATGTCGCCCATCTCATGCACGGCCGAGTCGTCGGTGATGTGAAAATCGAACCCGATCGGCTCGCCGAAGACCTGGAACGCGCCGTACATGCGCCCGTCGCCCACCGCCTCTTCGATCTCGTCCAGGTTGCGATGCTCCACCAGCACGTAATTGGCGAACCAGCGCATCATGCGGCGGTAGCTGTCGGCCCGATCGCCGTCGGACAGGTTGAAGGGCAGCGCGTTGCGATGGGCGTCCGTCGCCACGGTCACGACCGTGTGGCGCTGGTTGAGCACCTTATCCCAATGCATCCGCGACGGACCGTTTTCGGACAGGAACGCCATGAGCATCAGGTCCGGGTGGGCCGAATCGCCGAAGGGGAAAAGCATGTTGTAAAGGTCGCCCAAAAAGCCCAGGGCGGGCAGACCCAGGAATTCGGCGCGGATATCCGGGTCGATGTTGGCGTGGAGGTTGTAAACCTCGAAACCGTCCACGGGCAGCGCCAGGATGTCTTCGGTTTTCCACCCTTCCGTATGAGGAATGAAAACCATCGCGCCCAGCGCCTTCATGCCCGCCACCGCGTCGGCGGTGGAGCCGTTCAGCAGTTGGGATCGGGCCGCCGCGTCGCCGTCGGGCATGCGTCGCAGCCCCAGGGGCATCAGATCGTTCTCATTGCCGGCGGTAACGAGCGCGTAATTGCCGTCCTCGCAGGTGATCTTGTTGGCGTAGGGGAACTCGCCTTCATAGAGCAACTCGTCGCCTTCGTCGGGCTGGTAGAGCAGCACCTCGGGATACTCGTAATGCACGAACGAGTCGTCATGGTCGGTGAGGAAGACGAACTGCTGATTGGTCGTGCAGATCGCCTCGCGAAGTTGGTCATAGCAGTCCTGATTGGGCTTGCCGTCGATGAACGGTTTGCCGTCGCAGGCATCGTGGGAATAGATGGAATGCATATGAATCAGGCCGCGCAGGGTCGTCAGCCCGCGCATCGCCGGATGGCGCTCGATAGGCACCACCGTGGACGGATCCCACGGCTCGTCCAGATCGTCGTCGCCGGTGTCGTCATCGGACGTATCGTCGTCTGAAGTGTCATCGTCGGACGTGTCGTCATCCGACGTGTCATCGTCGGACGTGTCATCGTCGGTCGTGTCGTCGTCCGCCGTGTCATCATCGTCGGCAGTGTCATCATCGGAGGTATCGTCGTCGTCGCCGGTGTCATCGTCGGACGTGTCGTCGTCGACCGTGTCATCATCGTCCACGCTGTCGTCATCGACAACGTCGTCGTCGACCGTGTCGTCATCGTCCACGCTGTCGTCATCGACAACGTCGTCGTCGGACGAATCGTCGTCATCGTCGCCGCCGCAGCCGGCGCCCCACGTCATTCCCATCGTCGCGACGAGCAGGAAGATGCCCGCGACCCACCAACCGTGTTTTGAATGTTCGTTCATCATGGCGCCGGATCTTAGCAAATCGGGGGCGCGTCGCCTAGAATTTTTCGGCAACCAACGTCATTGGGAACCTTCCGCATCATCAGCCGCAGCATCCTCCGTTATCGTCGTCGTCATCGTCGTCGGAGACGTCATCATCGACCTCGTCGTCGTCCCCTCCGTCGTCGTCAACCGTGTCATCGTCCCCGTCGTCGTCGGTCGCGTCGTCATCGTCGCCGGGAAGGGTGGTGGTGGTCGTCGTGCCGCCGGTGGTCGAGGTGACGGTCGTTGTCGTCGTCCCCTCGCCGGTGGTCGAGGTGGTGGTGGTCGTCGTGGTTGTTGTCGTGGTGGTTGTCGTGGTGGTTGTGGGCGCCGCGGGCAGATCGTCCCACCGCAGATCGTACTTGACGCACTCGTCGCTCCCGTAAACCTTGATGTAATACGTCCCCTCGCCGTCCACGTTGGAGTCAATGGCCTCGTTGTCCGTGGTCGAATCGGCGGTGGCGATCGTGTCGCCGGCCGCGTCGACCAGGGCGACGTCGATGTTGCCTTCCGCGTGGGAAAACAGCACGTCGACCTTCACCCGCCCCGTGTCCGTCGGCCCCGACGTCTCGACCTCGTACCAATCCTCGTCACACTGCCGGCCGTAGCCCTCGAGGGTCGTCAGCCAAATCGTCTCTTTCTTGGTCAAATCGTAGGCGGTCTGGCGCGTGTCGTTTTCCTCGTAGAGATCCTCGTCGCCGAACCGGTCCCAGCCGACCTGAGCGCGGGTAAAGGGGCACACGGCGGACGAATAATCCTTCATCACGCACGCGTCGTCCGCGTCGCAGGAATTCTCGCAATTGCCGTTGGCGGTTTCCCACGGATTGTCCGGGCACGAGCACGAACAGGCAAACTTGTCCGCGTCCACGTGTTCTTCGCAGGCGCCGAACAGGCGACCGATCAGCCGCCGGGTGACGATGTCCATATTGTCGATTCCCCAAGCGCCGTTGTCGTAGGTCATCACGGCGAAGGGCCCGCCGTAGTAGGCGTAATTCGACACGCCGTCGGCAAAGGCCCCATCCGCGTCGTTTTCGCTGTTGACCACGAAGATCGTCACCGCGCCGTCCCACCCGAAAAAGGCCTTGGAAGAGGCGTTGCTGTTTCGAACGTCCTGCATGTAATCGCCCGAACCCGGGTCGGAGCCGTTGATAAGCGGGCTGATCCAGGTCCCTTCATTTTCGGAAGAGAGCTGAATCGCCTCGTAGACGGTTTTCGCGGTGCGATGGTCGGGGCCGTAGGCGGACAGATCGAAGACCAGATACCGCCCCGCCGCGTCCGCCTGAGCCGCCCACCACGCCAGGGCGGCGGCGATCTCGTCCTCCACCTTCCCCCAGTTTTCCTCGGTCCAGGTTTCGGTGTTCGGACTCAGGATCGCGCGGCTCTCGGGGGTATGCACGATCACGCCGATCTCGCCGTCCAGCGGCTGGGGCGTATCCAAAGCGAGCGACGGCGCGGCCCGAAAAACCTCGCCGGCCATCGCCCGCTTCAATTCGCCGTCCAAGCCCGAAGAATCGCGGCCCGTCCCCGACACCGCGATCCGGCGCAACAACGCAGCCGCCCGGCGATCCGAAGACTTCAACGTGACCACGTCCAGCGCGCTATCCGCCGCCAGACTCTCCCGGACCGCCGCGCCGGCCGCCCCGATGATCGTCCGGCGATGGGGGATCTTGACCAATACGCGGACGGGAGCGCTTCCCACCCGATCGAGCAAATCCTCCCAACGCACCTCCTCGCCGTTTTTCGACCGCACCAGGAACACATCCCTCAGAAGCGACGAGGCCGCGGCCGCGGCGTGGTCGTGGCGATGGGCGTGAAAATGAGCATCGCAGGCGGCGGATCCCGGCGCGTCGCTCGACGCCGTCGCCGGGGACGCGAAAGCAGCGGCAAAAATGAGCAACGCGAAAAAAGCAGTTTTGAGGGGGATGCAAAGCAGAATGCGGCGAACGACAAGGGTTTTCATGCGACTCTCCCGCGGCGGGGTTCATCCAAGACGAAGGTATTTCTGAACGTCCCGGATCAAAGATTAACCCCCGGCGTCTGTCAACGAAGAATCACGTCAACAGCCGCGCGGTTCGTGGGATCTTACAAAATTCGAGGGAAAAGAATCGGAAGGGCGCTAGAAATAGACATTCACGCCGACATAGCCCCCGGCGGTGGAGAAGTCCTTGGCCTCGAAGATTTCCTCCGAATCGTCGGCGGTTGGCGTCGCGTCCCAGCGACCCTCCAGACGCAGGAAGAAGAACTTGTTGAGTTCATAGTCGAAGCCCGCGCTTAAGGCCGTTCCCCAAAGGAAGGCGTCGCCCGAGTTGGCCCGGGGGATGGTGCGTTCCTTGCCGCTGCGCTCCAGGACAAGATATTTGAACCCGCCGCCGAAGCCCACGTACGGCGCGAATTCCCGATAACGAAACGGCTCGAAGCGCAGCACCGCGAACACCGGCGCTGCCCGCCAATAGCTGTAGCCACGGTTGTCGAAAACGATCGCCTCGCCGTCGAGCGTCACGCCCTTGGGGTTGCCTTCGCCGAATTGATAACCCACCTGGGCGCCCAGGGAGAAATACCAGAAGAGATAGCGCTTGAAGTCGACTTGGAGTTCGTAGAGGAAGGGGAATTCGTCCCGGATCTCCGAGTCCGTGGGAAACGCCGGACCCAGGCCGCCGCCGACTTCCCAGCCGCAACGCGCCTCGGTCTTGCCCGCCCAAGCGGGGACGGCCATGGCGAACAGGATGGTCAATGTCGCGCCGATGATCGCGGCAATGTTCAGGGTGCGTCGCACGTCGACTCCGTGACGAATCGCGCTCATCCTACACAATCGCGAATTGGCGGCCAATGCCGTGTCGTCGGCGCGGTTCCCCACCCTATTCCGCCCCGCGAAACAACGAACTCGCCGCCCCCAGGCACCAGTTCGTCTTCGCGATCGCCATGGCGGGCCAGAGGCGCCAGCGACGGTAGGCAATGGGCGTGTGACGCAATTGATGCACGGCAAAGATCGCTCCGATCAACGGCGCTCCGAAGGCAAGGACGAAGGGGTTGAGCATGGCGCGGGGTGTCGCCGAAAGCTCGGGCAGGCGCTTGCGAACCTGGATCGAATGAAACCCCCACAGCCCCGCCCGACGCCACAGTCCGCCCGGCCCCACCGGGATCGGCTTATGCGTGATGCGCGCGGCCGGTTCCAAGTAGGGCGTCACCCCCGCCGCTTTGCATCGCAGGACGAATTCGAAGTCCTCGCCCGCCCGGTTTTTATCTGGATACGGCCCGGCCGTCTCCCAAAGACGTCGCGTCACGGCCAGATTCGTCGCGGTCAGCGTCTCCACCTCGCCGCCGGGGTGCCCTTCGAGCTGATCGAAAAATCCGGTGACTTGGTCGGCCGTGTGCCAGTAGCCGCCGTCGATCGGGCGCATCACGCCACCGACCAGTTCGTGCCCCTCGGCGACGCGCGCCAGAAGCGCCTTGAGCCACCCATGGGCCGGGACGCAGTCCGCGTCCAGGAAGACGGCCACGTCGAATTCGCCGGCGAGTTGCAATCCCATGTTGCGGGCCATGCCCGGCGGGACGGGGGCGCCGGTGTCGAAGATGGTCAGGCCCGGCTGGTCGCGCAGATCCGCCGGCCGCGCGCCCGACAGGATGACGCGTACCCCCGGCCGCTGCGTGAGCGCCGCGCTGATCGTCTCCTGCGTGACGCGCTCGCCCGCGCAGGGGATCACGATGACGACGTTGTCCGTGGGGTACATGCCTCGACGCTAACGAATCGGACGGAGGTTGGAAAGTTCCGGCGTTGCGACGCGCCGTAAGTTGAATATTTGTTAAAGCAAAGGGAGCGGACTGGTACGGCGCGCACGACGAACACTTCCGTCAGAGCCGCGCGCGTGAGCAAGCGGTCCAGAGGGTTTGCCGAATCGAAACGCTCGACGACCCCGTGCTGATCCATATTCGCCAAGGCTACGACGGATAGGCTTGGGGCTCTGATTCGTCGGAGTATTTTGCGAATAACGTTCGAGTTTGACCCCTCACTACCCGCCTTCGCCAAGGCTACGGCGAGGCAAGCCGTTCGGGGCTCTGACGGGCATGATCGCGGCTCGGACGGACATAGTCGGCGCGAATCGAAAATTCACACCTTCTCTCCACCTGCGGTGTCGCGAAAGTGTGGCACCCCCAATGTGTACGACTCTACTTACCCGGCCGCCCTTGCGGATACGCCGCGGAGCAGTCGACGCACGGCGCGGGGACGTCGTGGCCGGAAGCGACGCCCCGGCGGACGGCGGCCATCTTGGGAGAGTTCCAGGCGGTGAAAAATCCCCGCGTGCGCGCGTTGTCCACGTCGAGTTTATCACCCTCGACATAGCAGCACGTGGACAACCCCCCGTCCGGCGCCAGCACCGCCACCCGCCAAGGCCAGAAGCACACCTTGCCGATGTTGTCCTTCACATCCGGCGCCCCATGCAGACGCAGCTCGTGTTCCGGCGCGAACCACTCCCGGGCCAGCGCTTCGTCGTCCACGCCGAACGGCAGATTCGGCCGCTCCACCTCCAACGTGTCGAACCCCCAAGGCCGCACCAGGGAATGGGCCTCGCGAAGCTGATGGTGGTTGTGGGCGAACGCCAAAAACTGCCAGACCAAGCGCGGATACCCCCGCCCCTGCCGCTCCCGGGCGGCGCGAAGTTTTTGGACATTGCCTCGCACGACGTTGATGTCCGACCCGACCCGGTAGCGGGCGTGCGTCTCGGCGGTAGTGCCGTCCAGGGAGACGATGATGCGGTCCGGCCCCGCCGCGACAATCGCCTCCGCCTCGGCCTCCGACAGCGGCCGGGACAGATTCGACGAAAACACGCACCCCAGGCGCCGCCGTTTCACCGCCGCGATGTACTGGGGCAGCCGCGGCACCAGCGTCGGCTCGCCCCAGCTATAGAGAAACACCTGAAACGCCCGCTCGGCCACCTGATCGAGCATGTCCTCGAACTGGGGCAGCGGCATCACGCCCTTCGCGCGTGCCGCCGATTTGTTCCCCGTGGCGCACAGGGGGCATTCGAGCTGGCAGGCATTGGTGATGTCGATGGTCATGGTCGGCGGGTAGGACGAAAGAACATCGCGCCGACGGCGGTATTCGTATTCGTTGAGCAACGCGTTGGCGACGCGGGCGGGCGTGGCATATTTGATCAGCAGCGACGCGTGGGCCCATAGGCGCTGGACGCGCGTTCGCGTCACGTCGGGCACGAGGGCTTCGAGCCGTTCTCGCCGGCCGTGCTTGCCGGGAATGGGAAGGGCGTCGGCGGCGGCCATGGGTTTAGGCGGCGGACGCTTTCAGCTTGAGGAAGCGGAAGAAGCCGTGGACCTTCTGGCGGAATTCCTCGTAGCTGCGAATCTGGAAAAGGCTGCGGACCATGTACGACGGCGACATATAGAACCGCCGATACGCCTCGCGCACCAGATCCTGCCCCTCGTCGAGCAGGCCGCCGGGCCACGCGGGCGGCACGAACTTGGGATCCGGGTCCGTGGCCTGGGCCCGCCAGTAGTCGTGCTTGATGAGCCCGTCGCGCAGGCCGTCGGAATACGCCTCCGTCTGGGGCATGGGGATAAACAGCTCGATCAGGGCGAAATCGGTCTTCAACTCGCACGCCAGTTCGATGGTCCGCTGGGCCTGATCGTGGCTCTCGTCGGGCAGGCCGATCATGAAATACCCCAGGGTCCGCAGACCCGAGCGCTTCGCGGCGCGCACGGCGTCCTTGACCTGATCGGGCGTCGTGTACTTGCGGATCTTGTGCAGGATGTCCGGGTCGCCGGACTCGACGCCGAAGTAGACCCGGTCGCAACCGGCGCGCTTGAGGGATTGGAACATCTCGTCGTCGGACGTGTCCACGCGGCTGCGGCAGTCGAAGCGGATCTTGCGCGGCAACTCGGCCAGCGCGGCGCATAGGCGCATGGCCCGGCGCTTGTTGGCGGTGAAGGTGTCGTCGTAAAAGCAGAATTCGTCCACGCCGACGCTTTGGCGCAGTTCGATCTCGTCGATGACATTTTCAATCGAACGCAGTCGCAGGCCGCCGTCCACCTCCGGCCGGTCGCAGAAGGTGCATTTGAAGGGACAGCCCCGGCTGGTCATCATCGGCATGACCGGGCGGGAGCGGGCCAGCGCCGACCAGTAGTGCGTCAGGGGCAGGCCGTCGTTGGACGGGATCGGGATGGAGTCCAGATCCTGGATCATCGGCGCGTTGCCGCCGAAGGGGCGGCCCTTGGTGGCGACGCCCTGGATCGCGCCCACATCCTCGCCGTTCTTGAGGGCATGCATAATGGCGGGAAAGGCGATCTCCCCCTCGCCGCCCACGGCCGCGTCGAACATGGGCAGTTCGGCGGTCTCTTTCGGGAAAATGGTCGGATGAATGCCGCCGGCGACGATGTAGGCCTTGGGCATCGCGTCGCGAATCTTGCGCGCCAGGTTGACGGCGGAGGCCAGGTTGTACGAATTCACCTGCATCCCGATCACGTCGTAACGACCGTCCCGGATGCGCCCCGCGGCCTGATCGGCGGTGAGGTTGAGGGCGTCGGCGTCCAGGTAGTCGCATTCGAAACCGTTTTGCCGCGTGACCTCGCGGATATACAGGCACCCCAGGGCGGGCACCTGCACCCACTTCTCCCCCACCTCGCCGGGCATGAGCGCCTCGAAATGCAGTTCCAGGCGGGGATGGACGATCACGGCGCGCATGGTGAATTCCTCTAGGCCTTCCGGCGTTGGACGCGAAAACGCCCGGCTACGACACCTTGGCGAGTTCCTCGTTCATGATGCGGGTGGCGTCGTCGCTGAACGTGCAAAAAATAACTTTGGTGATTGTGTCGTTTTTTGCGAGAAATTCTGCGACGGTTCTTACCGCCACTTCGGCCGCTTCGTCCACAGGGTAGCCGTAGACCCCGGTGCTGATGGACGGAAAAGCGATGGTCGACACGTGGGCGCCGACGGCTTCCTCCAACGAGCGGCGGTAGCAGGAGGCCAGCAATTCCGCCCGGTCGGGCCCGCCCCGGCCGTAAACCGGGCCGACGGTGTGGATGACGTGCTTGGCGGGCAGGGCGTAGGCGTCGGTGATCTTCGCGTCGCCGGTCTCGCAACCGCCCAGGCCCTCGCACTCCTCGCGCAGCTTCGGCCCGGCGGCCCGATGGATCGCCCCGTCCACGCCCCCGCCGCCCAACAGCGTGTGGTTGGCGGCGTTGACGATGGCGTCGGCCGGCAGCTTGGTGATGTCCCCCTGGCGGACTTCCATGCGTTCGCGCACGCTCGACATTCCTTCCCTCACAACCGAGATGCCTTGGCGAAGTGCGCGAATTGTATGCCACGGCGCGGGCAAAGCTCAACCACGCGATCGGGCACACCACAGGTTCACACGACAAAAGCTGCCGTATCCCGTCGCTTTTTCGTGTTCCCTTTCCGTCGGTGCCCTACGAGGTCCGCGTCACCCGCCCGTACAACTCCGGTCGTCGGTCGGTGAATCGGTGGTTGTTCGGGGTGAGTTGCTTGTCGTCGGCGTGCGTGGGGTCGATGTCGACGATCTGCACGTCCGTGCCCGTTTCCGGCGAGCGAGCCAGGACTTCGCCTTTGCGTCCGGTGATCTGGCTCTGGCCGGTGAACGTCAGGTCCTGCTCCGATCCCACCCGGTTGCAAGTCACCGCGAACACGCCGTTTTCCAGGCACCGGGTGCGCATCGCGTCCTGCGCCCAAGGCAGCACCAAATTGCTCGGATGCAGCAGAATCTGCGCCCCGTCGAGCCCCAGGCACCGCGCCACCTCGGGAAACTGCCAGTCATAGCAGATCATCATCCCGACGCGCGCCCCCCGGCACTCGACGACCCGCGTCGGCGCCTCGCCCTGGTCAAACGGCACCTTTTCCCGATCGAAAAGATGGATCTTGGCGTACAGGTCCAGCACCTCGTCGCCGTCCACCAGGAACGCGGCATTTTGGATCAACTCCCCGTTTTTCCAAATGAATCCGCCGCAGATCGCGGCGTCGAGCTGCTTGGAGAGCGCCTTGGCCCACGCGATCGTCTCGCCGCTGCCGTCATCGGCCAACGACGCGGCCACTTCCTTCGAGGCGTGCAGATACCCGGTCGCGAACAGCTCGGGAAAGACGACCAAGTCCGCGTCCACATTCGCGGCCAACGCGGCGGCATCCTTGAGGTTTTCGGTCACGCGCCCGTTGGTGGGCGAGGTCTGGATCATGGCGATTTTCATGGGCTCGGCCTCTTCTGAAAGGGAAAACGCCTCCATGGCGTCGCGGGCGGCGATCATCTCGAAATGTCGTCGGTTTTTCAAGGCTCGTTCGCGATTTGACCGATATCACGAGGGGGCAAATCGACCGTTATCAAATTCGCCCGATCGACCGAAAAGGATCATAAGGGTCGCGCCGCGCGATCTCGACGTCTCTGGAGGCCGGTCATGACGAATCGCTTTCCTCGCGTGGGAGCGATCATCCAAGCGCGAACGGGTTCGTCCCGATTCCCGGGCAAAGTCTTCGCCCCGCTGGCGGGCAAGCCTTTGCTCGACCACGTCCTCGCCCGCCTGATGGCCGCGGACACCGTGGACGAAATCGTCTGCGCCACCACCCACAACCCGGGCGACATGGCCATCCTGGAATTCGCCGAAAGCCGGGGCGTGCTGGGCTTCGCCGGAGCCGTCAACGACGTCCAGTCCCGCTTCATCGAGGCGGCGGAGATGTTCGACCTGGACGTCATCGTGCGCATCTGCGGCGATTCGCCGTTCATCGACCCGAAGATGATCGACCGCCTGGTCAGCGTCGTACTCGACACGCACGCCGACTACGCCGAGCCGGACCCCCGCACCCCCGGCGCCTACGAAGGCATGGAAGTGGTTACGCTGCGGGCGCTGAAAATGGCGCGATTGCTGGGCGACGACGGGCCGGATCGGGAACACGTCACGCGTTACATCCGCAACCACGTCCACCTGTTCCGCGTCGTTCATCCGGTGCCGACCCCCGAGACGCGCGGCCACTATCGGTTGTCCGTGGACAACTACGCCGACTTCGAGTTCGCCTCCACCGTGTATGACATCCTCTATCGCCCCGGCGAAATCTTCGAAGCCGCCGACGTGGCCGACCTGTTGCGTCGCTACCCGGAGATCGCGGACATCAACGCCCATGTCCGGCAAAAGGCCATGGACGCCAAGGACTTCCCCGTCGCCTTCCTCGTCACGGAAGACACGCACTGGTTCCAAGCCCTGTCCGCCGCCCGCACCCTCAACGAATCCTGGCACTGCGCCATCGGCTTTGTCGGCGAATTGACCGCCGAGAAGACCGCCATGCTCCGCTCCATGGGCTACCGGGCGGCCAAGTGCGATCCGTTCAAGGCGCAGAAATTCGTCCGCGCCACCCTCGACGAATGGGGCGCCAAGGTGGTGCTGACGCCGCCGTTGGACGCCCGCGAACGGGTCAAGCTTGAAGGCCTGGGACGGCCCACGTTTGCTTACACCGCGCGCCCGGAAGCCGTGATGCAGTCCGCGGCCGAGGTCGAAACCGCCGCGGTCGTCGCCTCCTAAACACCGCTTCTCCTCCGCGCGTTCTTCATTCCGTACCAAAAGGTCCGGATTCCTTACACTTCGGTCGTTTCCATGTCGCCCGGTTGTTGCCACGACAACGATGTGCCTTAGGTTGGTTGGAACGGGCGCGCGCCCGTGGTTTTTTCGCCAACGAAATTCGAGGAGAAGATGATGCGCAAATTGGTTCTTCGCGGCCTGGCCGTGGCGTTGATTGTCATGGCGGCGGCGATTCCGGCCTCGGCCGACGAATGGACGGTCGACAAGGCCCATACGAATGTGGACTTCAAGATCAAGCATCTGGGTATCAGTTCGGTGCGCGGCGAGTTCACCGACTACGACGCCACGGTGCAATGGGACGGCAAGGATCTATCCACCCTTCAGGTCACGGGCACGATCCGGGCGACCAGCGTGGATACCGGCAACGAAAAGCGGGACAACCACCTGCGGGACCACGAGTTCTTCGACGTCACCAAGACGCCGGAAATCAAATTCGTCTCGAAAAGCGTGGAGAAGGTCGACGAGGACACGGCCAAAATGGCCGGCGAGATCACCATCAAGGGCGTCACCAAGCCCATCACGTTGACGGTCGAGCACGGCGGGACGATTCCGGACGACGGCTGGGGCAACGCTCGCGCCGCCTTCGCCGTTACCGGGGAACTGAACCGCAAGGACTTCAAGGTGCAGATGGACAGCGATCTGAAGGACGCCGGCATCGGCGAGACGGTGCGGATCGAAATCAACACCGAGGTCACGAAGCCCCTGGCCAAGTAAGGCGACTCCCATTCGAAAAATGCGACGCCCACCCCGGTCGGGGTGGGCGTTTTTGCGTTCGTTGTCTGTCGATCCTTGCTCGACCTATCCCAACTGCCCCGCGATGCGGTCCAGGGCCTCGATCATCCGCCGCTCGGGGACCGTCAGCGCGATGCGGAAATACCCTTCGCCAAGCGAGCCGAACGCGGTTCCCGGCGTGACCACGACGCCCGTGTTGGACAGGATGCGCTGGCAGAAGGCGGCGCTCTTTTCATCCGTGGGCACCTTGCACCAGACGTAGAACGTCGCCGGAGACTTAAGGAACGAAATCCCCATCTCCGTCAGCTTCTTCTCGCAGGCGGCCCGGCGAGCGCCGTACGTGGCGTAGTTCTGCGTCACGATGGGGTCTTCATTGCGACGCAGCGCTTCCATCGCCGCCAGTTGGATCGCGTCGAAGGCGCCCGAGTCCACATTCGTCTTGATCTTGCCCAGGCCCGCGATGTAGTCCGCGTTGCCCGCCGCCCACGCGATGCGCCAGCCGGTCATGTTGAAGCTCTTGGACAGGCTGTGCATCTCGATGGCGATCTCCTTGGCGCCGGGCACCTGGAAGATGGAGATCGGCTTGTACCCGTCGAAGGCCAGCTCCGAATAGGCGTTGTCGTAAACCAGCAGGATGTTGCGCTCCCGGCAGAAATCCACGACCGGCTGCAACGTCTCCACGGTCGCCACGGCTCCGGTGGGATTGTTGGGATAGTTCAGGAACATCAACTTGGCGCGCTGGGCCCACTCGGCGGGGATGCCGCCCAGGTCGGGCAGGAATTTGCGGTCTTCGTCGAGCGTGAAGTATTTGACCTGACCGCCGGCGAACTGCGTGGCGACGTCGTAGACCGGGTAGCCCGGATTCGGACACAGGGCGAAATCGCCCGGGTTGATGTACGCCAGCGGGATGTGGGCGATGCCTTCCTTGGAGCCGATGAGCGCGAGGATTTCGGAGGCGCCGTCGAACTCCACCCCGAAGCGCCGCTTCATGAAATCGGCGCAGACCTGGCGATAGTCCAGACGGCCGGTGTAGTCCGGGTATTGGTGCGTCGCCGGGTCGGCCGCGGCTTTTTTGAGCTCGTCGACAATGAAGCCGGGGGTGGGCAGATCCGGGTCGCCGATGCCCAGGCTGATGATGTCCTTGCCCTCGGCCTTGGCCTTGGCCTTGGCGGCGTCCAGCGCGGCGAACGGATAGGGCGGAAGGTTTTTGACTCGGTCGGCAAGCTCGATGCGGCTCATGGCGTCTCCTATAAGTCGCGATAGTACGGATCGTTCGAATTTTCGTGGAACCGCGCCCCCAAAAGCGCCGGGCATTTATAGCAGAATCGACGATTCTGTCACGTCTGCCGTAGTCGGCGGAGACTGACGGCCCGCCTCCGCCGAGGCTACGGCGAGGCAAGCGGCTTGCGGCTCGGACGGGGCGCGCGCGGCGCCGCCTAGATCCAGGGGAGAACGAAGGACGGAAGGCCGCCGACGCGGGTGCCGGTGGCGGGGCGTCGGTAGACGAGCAGTTCCCGGTGCCCGGCGCGGTGCGTCCGGAGCATGAGAATCAGGTTGGTCAGATCCATCAGGCACGACACGTCGCGGAACATCCACGGATGCAGCGACACGCCGTCGTGGCGGGCGGCGCGGTCAACCAGATGGGCGACGACCAGGCCCGCGCAGCGGCGCTGACGCATCAGGTGGTGGAACTCGGCCAGGACCAGGTCCACGGCCGCGATGCGCTCCTGCTCCGCGGGGGTGCGGACGGAATGCACCGGATCGAGGATGACCAGATCCACCGGCCCCACGTCGTGCATGGTGCGGGCGATGGTTTCCAGATCGCGACTGGGCGAGACATCCAGCGCCAGCCCCGGCATGGGCGGCCAGTGGTGCTCGATATCGGGGGTGATCATCGCCAGGACGCGACCGCCGTGGGCGATGACATGCTTGGCGATGTAGACGGCCACATGGGAGCGAGCCATGCCCTCGGTGCCCGACAGGCAGCTCACCGAGCCGATGGACAGGCCCTCGGTGCGCATGTCCAGCGCCTGAATGCCCGTGTCGATGCGGCGGACGGGAATCGGCGCGACGGGCTGGCCCTCGGCGATTTCCTCGGGACGGGGCGCCCGCACCGGCTGACGAGGCTTGGTGGGCCGCCGGGCCGAAATGGGCGTGTTGGTGCGTCGGCCGAATTGGCCCGCGCCGTCGGGAAAGACCGAACGGGTCGGCGAGGCGGGCGGCGACGAATAACGACGCACCACCGGGCCTTCCAACGCATCGGGATATTCCCCCCGGGCGGCGTCGACGTCATAGCGCGCGCCGGGCGCCTCGTGGCGCGGCGGCAGTCCATGGCGACGCACGATCGGGTGATGCCAGTCGTCGTAATCGACCGGGTTGTCTTCGTAGATCTGGGACGGCGCGTGGTTCATGACCGGCATGTCCATGGGACGCCGGTTGGCGGGCGCGACGGGGATCGACGGATACTCGCCGGGCTTGCGGAAAATCGGGCGGTTGAACTCGGGATCGCCCTTGGGATACAGCGAAGGCACCACCCGCGCCTCCGGATCCTCTTCCTCGATGTCGTAGGAATTGTCGTACGCGTTGACGTAGTCGTCGCCGTCTTCGTCGATCAGATCGCCCCAGCCCGAGTCCTCCACCACGCGGGACACCGGCGGCGCCGGCGGCAACTCGGGCGCTAACTCCCGGGCCGACTCGGCGCCGTAACGGGCCGTGTCATCGCGCAATTGCGGATACATCTCGGCAATCACGCCGGACGCCGAGGTGGGCAGCTTGCGAACCCCGCGCTTGGACGAATCGGACATGGACGACTCCGTAAGGGAGCTGACGCTAGGCGTTACTCGCGACTTCTTCATCTGTTCGATGTCTGTGACTCGCGGATTGAACCCGCATTACGCGGGACTCATTCTTATCACATGCCTCCCGACCTTCCAAGAGGAAAGTCCAAGGCAACATTAACCCTTCGATATTCCAAGGATTTAGCCACTTCGATCTGTGGATAAATCCCCCAAAAACTGACGGCGGGTCACTTGGCGCCGACCGTCGTTCGGCATTCCGACTCGATGCACGGGATAATGGTTTCGGAGCAGGCCGACTCGGAAATCTGATCCAGGGCGCATTGGGCGAAGCATTCGTAGATGTCCTCGCCGTCGGCGCATCGCTCGACCGCCTGCTCCTCGGTCAGCTCCGTTTCCCCGTCTTCCACGGAAACCAACGCGCAGTCATAGACCGCGTCCATCCCCTCGACGCATTCCGCGTGGCTCAACGCGGCGTCCGAGTCGTCGTCATCGTCGTCGCCCGACGCGCACGCGCCGAACGCGACCAACGCCGCCAACAGCACCGCCGGCGCCCACCAACTCGTTCGAATTTTCATAAGGCCCCGCGTCTCGAGGATCGGCCAGCGCTGTTCTTCCCCAAGAAACGCCGACCTTCGTTCGCTTCGTAAACCATTCCCTCATCGTTGGCAAGTGGGGAGGCCGTGCGACAGTTGAGAGACGTATAGCCGCGCAGAGCCGCCCTTAAGTGTCCGACAGAGCCGCGCACGTAAGTAAGCGGTCCAAAGGGTTCGCCGATTCGACACGCTCGACGACCCCGCGCTGACGGTCGGGGCTCAGTTTCGTCTCAGCGTTTTACGAACGACGTTCGAATTTGACCCCTCACGACCCGCCTTCGCTAGGGCTACGGCGAGGCAAGCCGTTCGGGGCTCTGACGGACACCGGCACCGAAATACGGCTAATACACCGGCACGTCCGTCACGTTGCGTCCCCCGGCGCCCAGGCCCAGATGCAGACTGGCGAAGAAGGCTCGTTCAGCGACGTAGGGCACGTTGGAGATGCGGCGCGCGGCGCGATGCCACCTTCCGGCCGCCTGCCCCTTGTAGCCGACCGAAAAACCCGTCAGCCAAAGCCCGCCGCCTTTGCGCCGCTTGCCGAAGGGATCGCGGATGTCGGTGCGCAGCGCCACGTCGTAAACAAACGCCTGCTGGCGCAGTTTCGCCTCGCCGTTGCCGGACGGCAAATCCGGGTCGCCCAGGTCCACCGCCCGAAAATCCCCGTCGAAGCGAATAAAATTCTCCGCGTAGCCCAAGCCGACCAGGATCATCGACGAGACCGTCCCGAAGTTCGCCGCCGGGGTGCCGAAGTCCATTTGCAGGTCCCAGCCGTCGACTTCCACGTCCATCGCCTCGCCGTCCGCCTCGGAGGCCCACAGCGTGGACGAGAAGCCGAACAGCCCCGTCTCCCGACCGAAGAAATGCAGTTCCAGATCCAGCCCCGGCGTGATCAGCGGCAACTCCTCGCTGTCGGCGATCTTCGCGGACAACCGCCCCGTCTCCATCATCAGCGGCACGCCGCCCACCCCGAAATAGAACCCGTTGTCCAGCGGCGCCTCGGCCAGCGGACCGTCGCGCTTGGGCTCGTCGTCCGGCGGCGGTTCGTCTTCCTCGGCCCAGCTTGTCGCGGGGACGACGGCCGACGCCGTCACCAGCAGCCCGACGGCGGCCGCGGCGAGGACGGCGACCCGAAGAATACGGCGATAACCTCTGGAAAATGTTTGCAAAGTCCGCATGATCGGCAACTTTCCCGGGGCCGTTGGTGTCTTGTGAACCCCAGGGCCCTATGTTAGAAGAAACGGCCCAAACGGCAAACCCAAACGGCACGGTGATATGCCTCGTCGGTGGAGCCGATGTTCAGACGGATTTTGACATTCCTCAAAAGCGCGGGCCTTCGGCAGAAGCTCAAGGCCGCCATGGTCTATAGCTACGTCTTCTGGATCGTCTTCGGCCTGGTGCTCTACTGGACCTTCCCCTGGGACTCCATCAAGACGCTGATGGTCACGGAGTTCGAGGCCCGCACCGGCACCAACGTGCAGATCGACAAATTCGAACCCATCCGCATGAGCGGCCTGCAGTTCGAGGGCGTTCGCATCAGCCGCGCCGAGGAACCGGACGTCACCCTGGCCGACATTGACATGGTCCGGATGCGCACCCACCTGGGCTCGCTGCTGACCGGCCGCCTGATCGTCGATTACGACCTGGAAGCCTACGGCGGCGGCCTGTCGGGCGTGTTCGAATCCCGGGAATACACCAAGCACGCCCTGGCGGTGAACTTCCGCGACCTGGACCTGAACAAATACCGCTTCGCCGCCCTGGTCGGTGACTACGCCAGCTTCAACCTTTACGGCAACCTGTCCGGCCACGTGAATCTGTTCGTCAACGACAAGGACAAAAAGCAGAACAAAGGCGAGGTGAATCTGTCCTTCGCCAACCTGCGCATGACCGACGCGGTCGTTGTCTCCAAGAGCCTGCCGCCGGTGGTCTTCGAGCCCGGCGCGATCAACATGGCCTTCGACCGCAAAGGGTTCGATATCTCCGAATGGGTCATGAACGGCGACAACCTGTCGGTCAATGTCGCCGGCGACCTGGCCCTGCGCGAACCCTTCGAGCGCTCCCGCTTGAACTTCACCGCCAAGTTCCGTCCCTCCGAGACCATGCTCGACGCCGTCCCCGAACTCACCCTCGCCGCCGAGCCGGACGACGAAGGCTGGTTCAACGTCCGCTTGCGCGGCACGGTCGAGAAGCCCAGCACGAGCTTTTAGCCAAACCTCGCCCACGGGTGCCACACTTTCGCGAGGGCGTAGCCCGAGAGAAGGTGTGTATTTCGATGCTCAAGTCGCGGCATTCACACCTTCCCGTCGCCCACGGCGCCGTGAAAGTGCGGCACCCCACGTCCACATTGCCCCCCCGCCGATTCCTCCCTAATTCTTTAACCTTCTGTATATTGCCCGTGTCTCCATTCCGAAAAACCGGTCGTCGCACATGGGCAAGCGGCCGCGAGGGATGGTCACGAAAGGCGATAGAGGCGCGTGACGGCGGGCGGACAACCCAGCGACGAGCAATTGGTGGCCGCGTTCAAGGCCGGCCAAACCGACGCCTTTGTCGTCCTCATGGAGCGCTATCGACGCATGGTCTATTTCGTCGCCCTCAAAATGGTCAAAACCCACGACGACGCCGACGACGTGGCCCAGCAGACGTTCATCTCCATGCACAAAAACCTCGCCAAGTTTCGCGGGGACAGTTCGGTGAAGACCTGGATCTATCGCATGACCTCGAACTTCGCCAAAAACCGGATCCGGGATCGGGGCCGCCACGAGGGCGAGGAAGTGGACGAGCGCCTCCCCGTCGGCGACGACAACGCGGAAGAGCGCATGGCCCATGACGACGAGCGCCGCCTGCTGGCCGACGCGGTGGAAACGCTGCCGCCCCGGCAAAAGGAAGTCCTGCGCCTGCGGGTGCATCAGGAGCTGAGCTTCGCGGAGATTGCCGACGCGCTGGGCGTGTCCGTGTCTTCGGCGAAGGTGAACTATCACTACGCGGTTCGGTCGCTTCAGCGGCGGCTGGCCGGTGAGTCCGACGCATGAGCGACGAAACCCACATCCTCTCCGAGTCCGACTACGCCGCCCTCATCGACTATGCGGAAGGCGAGCTTTTCGGCGAGGAGCGCGAGCGCATGGATCATTTGGTGCGTTCGGATGCCGTTTATCGGTCGGCCTATCGCGAAATCCTGTCGCTGACCGCCAAGGTGAAGAACGCCGACGCCCCCGCCGATCCGGGCGAGGCCTATTTCGAGAGCCTATCCCGCCGTGTCCTGACGCAAATCGACGAAGCGCCGGATGCGTCCTGGACCCGGCGGGCGATCGCGTGGCTGGGCGGGCCGATTTGGCGACCCCTGCTCGCCGCCGCGCCGGCGTTGGCGGTGGTCATCGCCGTGGGTCTTTCCTATTTCACGCCGACAACCGACGACACCGCGTCGCCTGTGGACACCGCCGCCATCGTCGCCGCCGTGCAACGCCAAAGCGTGGAGCAGCAACTGCTGCTGGCCGGACCGGAGGGCGTCGCCGACCAAACGGACACCGACACCGAGGTGAGCGACGAAGACCTGGCCGTCGCCCTGCTCGACAACGATGAAAACCTGGCCGCCTTGGCCGAGGACGAACCCGAAACGCCGGACCTGGTGGCGCGCGTTCAGACGTCCTACTCGGACCTGGACGACGAAGACCTCCAGGCCTTGGCCGAATACCTGGAGTCCGTCGGGTCGTGGGAGATTTAGGATGACCCCGTTCCCCCTGCTAGGAAATCCGCGAGGAGAAACGATGACGATGCCGCCCCATGCCGCCGCCGCGCGCCGCCTGGTCGCCGCGATACTGGCCGCCTTGATGCTCGCCGTCCCGATGTTGGCCCACGCCGGGCCGCGCCGGGATCTGTCCCCCGAGGAACAGGAGCGCCGCTGGAAACGCGTGGATATGGTGCGCATGTGGAAGATGGCCGAGGTGCTCGACCTGAACGAGGACGAGATGGCCGCGCTCATCCCCCTGCTGCGCGATTACCACAACCAATGGCGGACGCTGGCCGTCAAGCGGGAGACGGCGCTGAAAGATCTGCGAAGCCTGGCCATGGCGGGTGACGACACGAAAGCCAAGGAAATCACGTCGAAAACGAACGAAATTCTCGAATTGGAGGACGACCTTCTCAAACTCCGCCGGACGCACTACGAGGCCATGAAGCAGCACCTCTCCCCCACCAAGCTGGCCAAGTACCTGCTCTTCGAGATCCGGTTCCAGCGGGAGATCCAGCGGTTCATGAACGACGCCCGCGACGGTCGGCGCGGCCCCCGCGGAGGACGGCCGTTCCAGTCGCCGCCTCCCAGCGACGAGGGATTCGAATAAGTTTCGAGCAAATTCGACAGATCCCGGAATTTCCACAGCGGGCCGGACAAATCATATCGGGAAATCCCCGAGTTGAGACAAAATCCCCCGTAGAAGAAGTACGGGATTTGTCACTCCGTGACAAAAATCGTCACTGATCCGTGGCGAATTCGCCCCAATCTTTCCCCGACTCCCCCGAAATCGACCTCAATATTGTTATCTATACAACAATATTGGCACTCCTGACTAACGGTTTCGCCAAACGAGCAACATTCGCATCCCCTGGCCCGGGTCTTGCTTATCAAAAGGCTCGTTGGCTGACGGTTCAAAGTTGAATCCGGTTTCAAAAAAATCGCTCGCAAAGCGATGAAACCTCGGACGGTCGAACCCGAAACGGGATCCCTCCGACGCACCGGAAAGCCGACACGGGCGCCGCGAAAGCGCAAGCGCCCCCCAAAATCAGAGAACGTGGACCGACTACTTTAGCACACCAAAGTCGAGTCCAATTCCCGACCTGCGATCGGCCGAGGCACCAAACCTCGGCCCATTTTTTTTGTGGCGGAGCCGCCACGGGCTAGGAGATACTTCGTATCTCTGACGCTGTCGCGCGGCTTGCATGAGCCGTGGAGGGCGTCGCTTCGCTCCGAGCGATTCAGAGCCGTGACCTGTAGGTAGCGGGTCGGTTCGAGCCGGTAAAACCAATGGGTGCACATTTTCGCGACGCCGAAGGCGGAGAGAATGTGCGATGGCTTGCGATGACAGAGCCGCGCACGACATTTCTGAGCCCCGACCTGTAGGGAGGGGTCTGGTCCAACCCGGCACGCACTAAACGTTGTTTGACGCATCGAATGTGGCGTACCGGGACGAACCAAACCGCTTACTACCGTGCGCGGCTCCGTCATCGCAGGACGGCGGTTTCGTCTTCTTAGTTGTACCAACCATCGCCCCGGCTTTTCCGTTCCCGGGATCTCTGTTAGCGTCAACCGCAACGGCAATTCCGACGACAAGGCGGCGTTTCTTTGGTGCGTTTCATCGGCATCACCGTGGTGCGCAACAAACCCGCGGCGGGCGAGGCGGCGCGCGATCTGATCGACTGGCTGCGTTCGCGGGAGATCGTGCCGCTGTACCTGACGGACCTGGAGGAACAGTACGGCATCGGCGGCGGCGTGCCCGAGCGCGTCATCGTGGAGAAGGCGGATCTGGTGGTGGTGCTGGGCGGCGACGGGTCGTTCCTGGCGGCCGCGCGGATGATGATGCAGCGCCCGACGCCCATTATCGGCGTCAACTTCGGCTCGTTGGGCTTCCTGACGGAGATCGCCTTCGAAGAGCTCTACGAGGTCATGGAGCGGGCCCTGGCCGACGAACTGCATGTGCGGGAGAGGCACATGCTCGACGCCATCTACGATCCCCCCGGCGACCGGCGCGGCCCGGGGCCGTGGGCGGCGGAAGAATCGTTGCAGCCCGTGCTGTTTTCCGTGCTCAACGAAGTGGTCATCACCAAGATGGACGAAGGGCGCGTGATCGACCTGATGATCACCGTCGACGGCCTGCCCATGACCAGCGTGCGCGGTGACGGCATGATCGTCTCCACCCCCACCGGTTCGACCGCCTACAGCCTCTCGGCCGGCGGGCCGATTGTCTTTCCCGATCTGGAAGCGACGATCCTCACGCCCATCTGCCCCCACAGCCTCACCTTTCGCCCGGTGGTCGTCCCCGCCGACAAGGAGATCCGCATCGAGCTGGTCTCCCCCGAGCGCGAGGTGATCGTCTCGGCCGACGGGGTGCGCATCGGGCGGCTGCAATACGGCGGCGTGCTGCGCATTCGCCAAAGCGAGGTGCGGGTGCGCAAGGTGATTTCTCCCCAGCGCGACTTCTTTTCCATCTTGCGCGACAAACTCCATTGGGGCGAGGATTAGGCGACGCACGGGTTCAGCTTTCGAGCGTCGGTGCGGCTTGCAACCCGTGTCATTCTGAGCGAAGCGAAGAATCTGGTGACAACCCTAGATCCGAAAACGTCGAGCGGATTTTCGGGCGAACCCGGATCCTTCACCGCGTTCAGGATGACACCACGACTCGATCCACTTTCTTCGCTCGCGGAGAGACGATGCTCCTGGAATTAACCGTCCGGCGACTCGCGATCATCGACGACGTGACCGTGACCTTGAGCGGCGGCCTGAATGTGCTGACCGGCGAGACGGGCGCGGGCAAGTCGATTCTCGTGGGCGCGCTGCAGTTGGCGCTGGGCGAGCGGGCGAGCGCCGACGCGATCCGCCACGGCGCCGAAACCGCCGAGGTGGAGGCGATCTTCGACGTGGGCGACATGGAGGCCCTGCGCGCCGAGTTGGCCGAGGAGGAATTGCTGGACGGACGCCTGCTGATGGTGCGTCGCGTGTTGTCGGCGAACGGGCGGCACCGGGTTTTCATCGGCGGCCGATCCATGCCCCTGGCCCGCCTGGCCGAGATCGGCGAACGCCTGGTGAGCATCTACGGCCAGCACGAATCCCGAGGCCTGCTGCGGCCCGAGACGCACTTGGAAATCCTGGACGCGGCGGCCGGCCTGACCAAGGACACCGAGGCCCATGCCGAACTGTTCGCCTCGGTGCAGGCGCTGCGTCGCGAGTTGTCGGCGCTCGAAAAACGCCAGGCCGACGCGGCGGCGCGGGAGGACTACCTGCGCTTCGTGCTCGACGAGATCGACGAGGCCGAACTTTCTCCCGGCGAGGAAGACGAACTGGTCGACCGGCGACGGGTGATGGCGGCCTCCGAGAAGCTGGCGGCCATTGCGGAGCAGATCGCGTCGGCGGTGTATGAGGACGACGGGTCCATCGCCGAGGCCGCCGGCAATCTGAGCCGTCGGGCCGAGGAAGCGGCGGGGATCGACAAGAATTTTCGCGAGGTGGCCGACGCGGTGGAGAGCCTGGTGGTCACGGCCGAGGAAGTCGGGCGGTCGGCCCGGTCCTATCGGGAGTCGCTGGAGCTCGACCCCGAGGAACTCGAACGCCTGGACGCGCGCCTGGACCTGATCCGCAAGCTGACGAAAAAATACGGCGGCAGCGTGGACGCCGTGCTCAAAACCGCCGACGACGCCCGAGCCGAGCTTGGCGGATTGTCGGATCTAGGATCGGACATCAAGCGCGTGAGCAAGGACCTCGCCGCTCAGAGCGACGCGCTCATCGCCGCCGACAAGGCGCTGGAAGCCGCCCGGGACAAGGCCGCCAAGGCCATCGCCAAATCCGTCTCCGCCGAACTGGCCGACCTGGGCATGCCCAAGGCCCAATTCGCCGCGGATTTCTCTCCCGTGCCCGAGGGCGCGGGGATGGACGTGGACGGCGTCCGCCTGGAAGGCACCGGCGCGCGGCGCGTCGAATTTCTGTTTTCCGCCAACCCCGGTGAAAAGCCCCGCCAATTGGCGCGCATCGCGTCGGGCGGCGAGCTATCGCGCATCATGCTGGCGATCAAGAATTCCATGACCAAGGTCGCCGACGTGCCCACCCTGGTTTTCGACGAGGTGGACACGGGCATCGGCGGCGCCCAGGCCGCCATCGTCGGACGCAAGCTCGCCCAGGTCGCCGACCGCCATCAGGTGCTGTGCATCACGCATCTGGCGCAGATCGCGGGCATGGCCGATCGGCATATGCGCGTGGAGAAGACCGTCGCCAAGGGCCGCACCGCCACGCAGGTTCACGAACTTGACGACGCGGCGCGGGAACAGGAACTGGCCCGCATGATGAGCGGCGAGGTCGTCACCGACGCCTCCAAGGCCGCCGCGCGGGAGATGATGAAGGCGTAGGCGCGCCGACAGACCGTGCCCGACAGAGCCCCAAGCGTGAGCGCGGGGTCGTGGAGCGTGTCGAGTCATCGAACGATTTGGACCGCTTGCTGACTAGCCTTCGCCAAGGCTTCGGCGAGGCAAGCTGCGCGCGGCTCTGTCGGGCACGGTCGTCGCGGTCTTTGTTCCGACACGGACCAACCCGCTCCCTATAGGTCGTGGCTCGAAAGCGATTGGAGCGAAGCGACTTCCACCACGGCTCATCCAACCCACGCA
>JACKCT010000026.1 GCA_020633895.1 Deltaproteobacteria bacterium
CCGGCTCGAAGATGGACTGCACCTCCATCAGGGCGCTGCCGACCGTGCCCGGCGAGGGTTTTTTCCTGCGCCAGTAGACATACCCCCGCGCCTCCGCGACGAGCATCAAGCGGTCAAATCCCCAGATCCCCGCCATCACCAAAGCCGCCGTCCCGACGGCTTTCGCCACCGACATTCCCTCCATGGCACCTCTCCCTTGTCCGTCGATTCCACGGGACAAGGTGCGTTGCGCGGGGGAAATGTCAAATCGCGGGGCTCAGCCAAGCGGTCTTCGCGTTTGCCCTTCTCGGATGCGAATTTTCCCTCAAGTTTATTTTTCTCGGCGGTGCCGACCGCGCCCGGCTAATTTACTCGCGCGACACGGCGAACTTGTTTTCGTCGAAGGGTCTGATTGGTTGTGTTTCTCGATGGATCCCCCACCTTAATTTGCTGTTAAGACACAGCCCGTATCGACGTCGGTCGGTCCAGGCCGCGATATTGCACCGCCTCGGCCAAGTGCGGCGCGCGGATCTGTTCGTGACCGTCCAGGTCGGCGATGGTTCGGGCGACTTTGAGGATGCGGTCGTGCGTCCTGGCGGAGAGGCCCAGGCGGTCCATGACCGATTCCATGATGCGGTGGCCTTCGGTCTCCAGCGGACAGAGGCGACGCAGTTGCGTGACGGTCATGTCGGCATTGCAGACGGTCTGCGTGTCGGCGAATCGCTCCGCCTGACGACGGCGAGCGGCGACGACGCGCTCGCGAATGGCGGCGGAACCTTCCCCGCGTCCGCTGCGTTGCAACTCGCGATAGCGAATGGTCGGCACCTCCACATGCATGTCGATGCGATCCAGCAGCGGCCCGGAAAGGCGGCCGCGATAGCGCTGGACCTGTTGCTCGGTGCATTGGCAGGCGACAACGGGGTTGCCGAGGTGGCCGCAGGGGCAGGGATTCATGGCGGCGACCAGGCGAAAACGAGCCGGGAAGGTCACGTTGGCCTGGGAACGCACCAGCGTGATGTTCCCGTCCTCCAGCGGCTGGCGTAGAACCTCGAGTACCTGGCGGGAAAACTCGGGCAACTCGTCGAGAAAGAGTACGCCACCGTGGGCCAGGCTGATGGTGCCCGGTTTGGGATTCGTGCCGCCGCCGGCCAGGCCCGCGTAGCTGATGGTGTGGTGCGGCGCCTCGAACGGTCGTCGGGTGACGAATCCCTGGTCGGAGCACAGACGTCCGGCGACCGAGTGGATTTTGGTGACTTCCAACGCCTCCTCCAGACGCAGACCCGGTAGGATCGTGGTCATGCGTTTGGCGAGCATGGTTTTGCCCGATCCGGGCGGGCCGATGAGCAGGATGTTGTGCCCCCCGGCGGCGGCGATTTCCATGGCGCGCTTGGCGTGCTCCTGCCCGGCGACGTCGGAAAAATCCACGTCGGTATTGATCATGGCGTCGCGCAGGTGCTTTTCGGCGTCGAACGAGGCGGGGACCAGGTCAAGGTGGCCTCGTAAAAACTCCACGACTTCGCTGAGTTGGCGCACGGGCAGGACGCGCAGACCGTCCACCGCGGCGGCCTCGACGGCATTGTCGGCCGGGACGATCAGCCCGGTCATGCCGATCGCCTTCATGCGCGTCGCCACCGCCAGCACGCCCCGCACCGCACGCACCGAACCGTCCAGGCTCAACTCGCCGACCATGGCGTAGGTGTTCAGGCGCTCCAACGAATGGATCAGACCGATGCCGGCCAACAGGCCGACGGCGATGGGCAGGTCGAAGGACGCGCCCTCCTTGCGCAGGTCCGAGGGGGCCAGGTTGATGGTGATGTGGCGATGGGGGATGTGGTAGCCGGAGGCGTAAATCGCCGCCTCGACCCGGTCCTTGGCCTCGCGCACGGCGCCGTCGGGCAGGCCGACGAGGGTGAACAAATAGGCGCCCTTGCGCGCGTCGACCTGCACCTCGACCGGCGTGGCCTGCACCCCTTGCACCGCCGCCGAATGCGCCATCAAGCCCATAAACTTCCCCTTCCCTCCGAAAAACTCAGCAAACGGGTGATGAATAATCAATTCCCGTGCCGAAATTCGGTGAAGAGGGGAAATTTAGGGATTTCAGTAGCTTATGTGGTTGACGATGCGCGGGGCGGAGGCAGTCGTACCTGGAACTGTTCGATTATCGAACAGTCGCCTATTCGAAAATCGAACGGGTCTTTCGGATCGCTAGATCCGCTCGATTTTCTTGCCTTTGGCGTAGCGTTCGATCTCCTGGAATTTGGCGTCGTCGGCGTCGGCGGCCTTGTCTTCCAGGGCTTGGAGGTCGTCCCAGGCTTTCTCGAATTTCGCCAAGTGCTCGGCGGATTTTTTGATGTTTTCCTTGGCGGCGTCCCAGTGTTCGGTCGGGTCGTTCTTGGCGAGGATCATTAGTTCGGCGAGGCGTTTGTGATAGCGGGCCGTCTCCGCGAAGTCCTTGTAGGATTGGAAGTTGTAGCGGGCCTCGTGGTAGGCGATGTCGATCGCCTTGGCGGTCGGATCGGCGGGCGCGTCGGCCTTGGCCTTTTCGAGGAGCTTTTCGGAGACGTCGTGCTCGTCGCGGGTGCGTTTGATGGCTTCGCTGTAAAAGGCGAACGCCCCGTCGCCGTCACCCAGGTCGCGGTAACGGTCGCCCATCAGCATGCAGTAAAACGACGCAATGCGCTGCTGGCAGATGTCCTCGCGCTTGGCGTCCTCTTCGTCGCATTTGAGCAGTTCGACCTGGTATTCCTCCAACTTGGCCTTGGCTTGCTCACGAGTAAGCAGAACGATCTGCTGTCGGTCGGTGGCCAGATCGATGACCTTTTCGTCGTCCGTTTCCAGGGTATAGGGCGGCTTGGCCGGCGGGTCTGTTTTGAGGACTGCCTTGGGCGCGACGGCCGTCGGCGCGGTTGAAGTGGGTTCGCCCTTGGGCTCGTCCTTTTTCGTACACGCGGTCGCCAGACCGGCGACAAGCAGCAACGTCGCGACAAGATGAGCCAAGGAACCGGCGGCGCGGAGGATTTCTTGCGTCATGGTCGTCCTTCCCAGGGCGATGGGCGCACAGCATAGGGTCGGCGGGCGGACGGGTCAAAGGGGCAACTCGAACGGGAGGCGATCGGCGTTACTTTTTGACGGCGGATCGGTTGAGGCGGTCGAGCATGGTTTGGGCCTGCCGATGGTAGGGGCTTTCGCCCGGATCGGAGCGCAGGAAGGCGTCCAGTGCGTCGCGGGCTTCGCTTTCACGGCCCAATTCGACCAGATATTCGGCCAGGCGCACCGTCGTGGCGGGGGCGTCGGCGTGGCGGGGGTGTTGATCCAGGAAGCGGCGATACCAATGCACGGCGCGCTCCGGCTCGTTTTTTTGATAGCGGTAGGTGGCGGCGAGCAATAGCATGGCGTCGGCGCCGTAGCGGGTGTCGGCGTTTTCGTTGGCCAGATTTTCCAAGTCGTTGATCCCGCCGGAGAAATCGGACGAGGCCAGGCGGCGGCGAGCGTCGCTCAAGGCGCGGGATTGGGCGCGAACCTCCGGATCGGGGGGCTGGTTGATCGGAGGCAGGGGAACGCGGCGGTCGGCGCCGGTGCCCGGAGCGGGCTCGCGTTGACTTGCGGTCACTCGCCAGCCGATAACGGCGATGGCCAGCAGGACCACGGCCAGCAGCCCCCGCCGTACCTGGCGCCAGGCTTGACGGGCGGTTTCGTCGACGGGCGGCGTTGTCGGGGGAGTCGGTAGGGGCGGCGGAGCTTTTTCGATGGGGTCCAAACCGAGTTCGGCTTCGACCTCGCGCAGGATCGCCGGATCGACGTAATCGTCCACGTGCTCGTGCTCGCCCCAATCGGCGACGGGGCCGCGGCGCGGGCCGGTGTTTTTCGGGCGATCGTCATCGGGAGCGCTCATCGCCCACACTCCCCCACAGGCGTGGAATCGTAAAGAATCCGCGCATTTTTGTTACCCTTGCGCGTTGACATGCCCAAGGTCGATTGCTAGCATCGCACAAACTGACCAAAACTGCAAAGGCGGTCATTGCCTTGGCGAAAGTTCTTGTCGTCGATCATGTGCCGGCCAAACAAAGCTGGCTGAGTAAAGTTCTGGCTTCTGTCGGCCACGACGCGGTGTGCGTCGCGACGGCGGACGAGGCGCGCGGCGCCGTTGTCCGGGAGCAACCGGACGCACTGATCGTCACGATGACCCTGCCCAAGACGCCCGGCTCCGAGTTGGCGTTGTCGATCAAAAAGAGCGCGCCGGGTTCGCGAATTCCGGTCATTCTCACCAGCTCGATCTTCAAAAATATGCAACTCGACAAAATGGCGGGCGACCGTTGGCGCGTCGATGTGTTCTTGGAAGAGCCCTATCGCAAGGACGACCTGCTGCGGCATTTGGCCGAACAACTCGAACGCTACGCCTCCATGTCGCCGGATGACGAGATCGACGACGTTTCGCCCATGGGGGACGACGACATCTCACCGACGGACGAAACGGAAGTCGAGGTGGACCCGTTCGAGGCGATGATGGACGCGGCGGACCGGGCCGTGGACGGTGTGACCAGCGAGGCAGACAAATTCATCGCTCAGGATCGGGCCGCGGCGCGTCGGGCCATCGGCGGAACGCGGTCCCCGGGCGCGGCGTTGTCCCTGGCGCCTCGTGGCGCGTTGGAGGAGACGAGCGTTCCGGAGATTGTCGCGGCGCTGTTTTTCGCCGGGGCGACGGGCGTGCTGACGGTGCGTTCGGCGGGTCGGGAAAAGAAGGTGTTCGTTCGCGACGGCCTGCCGATCTCGGTGGAAGGATCGGTCCGCGAGGAGACACTGGGACAGGTGCTGCGTCGTTACGGCCGCATCGATGACGAGACGCACGCGCGGACCCTCTCGGCGCTGGCGGAGTTGGATCGGCGGCAGGGCGACGTGCTGGTGGACATGGGCGCGCTTTCGCCGGCGGAGCTGTTCCAGGCGTTGAAGATTCAGGCCCAGGAAAAACTGGTGGCGACCTTCGACTGGTTCGAGGGAGAGTACGCGTGGGAGGCGGGTCCGTTCGAGACCTCGGAAATGACGGTCTTCGAGATGTGGCCGCCGCTGGTGCTGCTGCAGGGGATTTTGCGTTTTTACGGGGCGGCGAGCATCCGCGAGATCTTCAAGGAGATGAAGGATTTTTCGCTGCGACGGCGGGACGAAGCGCCGGTGGCGTACGCGGATCTGCAGTTCCCGGCCGAGGTGGACGCGCTGATGGAGACGATCGACGGGCGGCGGTCGCTGGCCGAGGTGGTCGTCGACTCTCCCCTTCCCGCCGAACGCACTTATCAGGTGCTCTATGCCCTGTTGCTGCTGCGTCAGTTCGACAAACTCGACGCGACCGTCGTGGCCGCCGGGTCGACACCCCATCTTCCGGACGCGAATCCCAGCTTGGACCAACTCGTCAATCTGGCGATCTCCGATGGATTGGGCGACGCGACGTCGTCGCTGCTGGGCGCGACGGATCTTTCAAAGATGTTTACCGAAGGCGAGGCGCCCGCCGAGCCGCCGACCATGGCCGAGACGGCGCCGGTTGTATCGGTCGAAGCTGAGCCGGTGAAAGAAGAGGCGACGTTCTCTTTCGGCGACGCGGACGATGAGGACGACGAGGAAGAATTCGTTCCCGAGCCGGATCTGGAGGAAACGACGTTCGACCTGGGCCCGGCCGGCGGCGACGTGATCGAACCGGACGATGAATCCTCGCCGAGCATCGAGATCGATATCGACGATCGGGACGAGGACGGCGGGGAGCCCATTCCGCTGTCGGACGATCTGTCCAAGGCGTTGGCGGACTTCATGAGCGACGTGGAGGCCGAGGACTTGGGCGCCGTGCCCAGCGAGCTTGAACAAAGCGCCCAATCCGGGTTCGATCAAGCCTTCGGGTCGCGCCGAATCATCGACGACGACTCGGATCTGGACGAGCGCGGCGGGGAGAGCGAACGGGCCGAACGCAGCCTGGCCGAGAGCTTCGAGATGAGCGAGGAGGACTTCGCCGCCTTGAAGCCCGAGCAGCAGGAACTGCTGGCGCAGATCCTTCAGGACTACCTGGCGCTGGGCAAGTCCAACTTCTACCAGGTGCTCAAGGTCAAGCAGGGTTCGTCGGAGATCGAGATCCGCAGCGCGTATAATTCCCTGCTCAAGAAATACCACCCGGACCGGCTCCAGGAACACTTCACCGGCGAGGCGCTACGCAAGGCCGGCGAGATTACGTTCAAGGTCACGGATGCCTTCCGCACATTGGCCGATCCCAAGCGGCGCAAGGCCTACGATTCCCAACTGGCCGACGGCATCGAACGCAAAGAGCGCACGATCGGCATGATTCTGCAAGCCGAAAACGAGTTCAACATGGGCCTGTCGGCGGTCAAGCAGCACAAGTGGGATACGGCGAAGAATCACTTCGCCGAAGCCATCGAATTGTTTCCCGAGGAAGGGGAATACCACGCCTATATGGGGTGGGTGATCTACCACCTGGAGTCCATGCCCCCCGCCGAACGCACCCAACAGGCGCGCACGTTTTTGGAGCGGGCCATCCGCCTGAACCCCCGGTCGGACAAGGCCTATCACTTCCTGGGCGTGCTGCTCAAAGACAACCACATGCTCGACAAGGCGGCGCTGATGTTTGCCCAGGCCTTCCGGTTCAACAAGAACAATCGGGAAGCCAAGCGACAGCTTCAGACGTTGCATGCCTTGCGCTACCAGGAAGCCCAAAAAGAAAAAGAGGCTCGCGAGAAGGCCCATTCCACGGCCGGACAAGCCGCCGAGGCGGCCAACAACGTCCTCAATAAAGAGGTGAGCCTGGATTCGGTGAAGAAGGCGATTCTGAAGTTGTTTTTGTAGGGCGCAAACGCCTTCGCCTCGCCGTTCGTCAGAGCCGCGCGCGTCAGCAAGCGGTCCAAAACGCTCGTTGAGTCGATCCGCTCGACGACCCCGCGCTGACGCTTGGGGCTCTGTTCGGACGAAATCTTCCTCCAACAACGTGTTCTACCTCGGAACCAGAATATACAACTCGCCAAAGGTGTTGGTGGCGCCGGCGAGGCGTTCGGCCTGGGGCCCGGCGCCCACGTAGAGATCCGCGCGGCCGGGTCCGACGATGGCGCTGCCGGTGTCGCAAACCGCGACGAATCGAGACGTGCTGATGGTGCTGGTCACGTCGCCGGCCTGGTTGACCAGCGGCGCTTCGTAGCGAATGAAGCCCAGCGTGCCGGAGGCGTATTGGTTCGGATCGGTGGCGATGCTGCGTCCCGACGTCAGCGGAATCGCCGCGGCGCCGCGAGTCACGCCGTCCTCCAACTTGAAGAAGATGAATCGCGGATTGCGCGCCAGGTATTTGCGGGCGACGTCGAGGTGCGTACGCATGTAGTCCTTGGCCTGAATGTAGTGGCCGGAGAGCAGGCCGTCGTTCATCATCAGGCGCGTGGCCGATTCGAATTTGAAGCCGTTGTGGCCGCCGAAGTTGAGGATCTTGAACGTGCCGTCGGGCAGGCGTGCCAGACCCGAGCCCTGGATGTGCAGAAAATGCAGCTCCACCGGGTCGTCGGTCCAGGCGATCTCCAGCCCTCGGCCTTCCAGCGCGTGGCCGATTTCGATTTCGTAGCGCGTGTGGCAGGGGGCGCGGCCCTGTTGCAGGTTGCGGTGGCAGCCGCTCGGACCCTGCACATACTCGGGAGGCAGCCGGTAGATCGGTTCGCTGAACCGGGGGGTGCGTTGCAGGGAGATGTTGATGATCGGGTCGTAGTAGGCGGTGAAGTGGGCCTTGCCGGATTTTTGCGGATTGCTGGTGCGAAAGACGCGAAATTGCGCCCGGACTTTGTCGGAGAAACTCGGGTCTTCGTAGGACTCGATGACGAGTTTGGAGAGCGCGCGCACGCCTTCCAGCAGTTTCGCGTGCGTCAGGCGCAGGGGGCCGACCTTGGCGACGGCGTTGGGATTGCGCGAGAGGTATTCGGCTTGCCGATCCAGGGCGAGCAGCAGATCCTGAGGCCGTCCGCGATCGATGAAACGCACGTCGGTTACTTCCTGCCAGGCATGGGCGGGCGACGTGGCGACAGCGACCGCCAGCAAGGCGACCGCGATGGCGAGGAATCGGCGCATGGGGCGAGATGCTAGGAGGCCTCGGAGGCGATTTCAAGCCGGGCGTAAAACTAAAAGAGTCCTTGCTGGCACTCGAACACTTGGAGTTCGAACTCCGTGTCGCATTGCCGCGCGTTGTCCTGGGACGTGCCGCATTCGTCGTCCCACTTGGCGCCGATGGCGGCTTTCGCGGTGGTGTAGCAGTCGGCAAACGCCGCTTCGTCAAACCCGCACAAGTCGGCCAGGCAAGGCGCACTGCCGCGGCCGCAATCGTAGGCGCATTCGGATCGCTGTTGGCCGAAATCCGGGAAGGTGGCGGCGCAAGCGGATCGGCAATCCAAGACGGTATTTCCACAGCTCGGGGATTCGAGGCATTCGGCGTAGAGTTTCAGGCAACTACTGTAGGTACTTTCGCCGCCCAGGCAGCCCCACCAGGTCTCCAGCAAGCAGCCCATTTCCTCTTCGCAGATCATGGACGAAACGACTTCGTCGTCGTCTCCCTCGTCGTCATCCACCGCGTCGTCCGTGTCGTCGTCGCCGACGGTGATGTCCTCGGCGTCGTCGTCATCGCCACCGCCGTTTCCGCCGCAGGCCAACGCGACGCCACCCGCCAACATCAGAACGATCGCCAAAATGAAGGGAAAGGACGGTAATTTGAGGATCATCGCCTCGCTCCTTTTCTTGCCTTGCGCCGACGTTAGCACGGTTTCGCGAGCGTGGGCGAAATTTCCGTTAGCAATCCCAGGTGCAGGCGTAGATGTCGGTGGTGCATCCGATGAGGCACGCGAAGTCGAAGGCTCCGCAAGCGGCGCGGCAGTCGCGGGCGGTGTCGCCGCAGACGCCGAGGCATTCTTCGTCGGAGCCGCATTCGTCGGCCCAGCATCCGGCGGCCGTCGTATCGCAATTTTCGACGCACTCCCAGTAGGGACCGTCCCGATCCGGGTGGCCGTCGAGGCAGTCGTCATAGCAATCCAGTTGGGGCTTGGCGCAACCGTTGGGGGCGAGGCAGGCGTTGTAGGCGTCGTCGCAGCCGGTCAGGCACGACAGGTTGTCGCAATCACGCAGGCAGATCAGGAGTTCGTCATAGCAGTTCAGGTCGTCGCCGCACTCGAATGCGGGGAGGTCGTCGTCGTCGCTATCGTCATCGTCGTCGGAAACGCCGGAGGGACCGACGTCGTCATCATCGTCGGAGGAGGAATCGCGCTCGTCGTCGTCGTCGCCTCCGCCACAGGCGAACATCGCTCCGGTCAACGCCAAGGCGAGAAGGAGGATGAAGGTGCACAGACGAAGATTCGAGAATTTCATCGTCACAACCTCCCGCGCGGCGAAAAAACGCGTCGGCGCATTCTATCTCAGAAAGTCGAAGACTCGCGAGATTAGACACGTCGATTTCAGCGAGGTTAAGGACCGGGAAAAATCGTTACCCTGGCAGGCGGCTGACGTTTTGAGCGGCGGCGGATGCGTTATGAAATTCCGGTTGTTGAATTCGGCCGGGAAGGAGTAGCCGACATGGGGTTGTTCGCCGCGATTTTTCTCGGGTTGATGGGGCTTTTCGCCGTGGCGCATCTGGCGGCGGGGTTTGTCCGCAAGAAAGGGGCGGACGCGCACTACGACCGGGGCGATCCGACATATTACGCCATGATCTCGTCGCTGGATCTTTTGGTGGCGGCGATCGTGGCCGAGGCCGTGGCGATGGGCGCTGTGCCTTCGACGCCGACGATGTGGGTCGGGCGGGCGATGGTGGTCGGGTCGCTCTTCTGGACGCTGTGGTGCCGCAAGGTCATCGGTGATAACTACGCTTCCACGGCGCGCAATACGGACCCGAGTCAGACTCTGGTCACGCACGGTCCCTACCGCTTCATGAAACACCCGATCTATATGGCGAATATCGCGACGGCGGTCGGATTGGCGCTGGCGTTTTCCGTGCGTTGGAGCTGGGGGGCGGTGGCGGTGTTTGTCGCCGTCGTGATCTGGCGCATCCGGTTGGAGGAGGCGCATTTGCGGGAAAAATTCGGGGAGGCGTACCCTTAAACGGCGGGAGCTTTCAGAGCCGCGACCGTCCGGGAGCGGATTGGTACGTCGTGGCAACCCGCTTGCTTACGCGCGCGGCTCTGAAGGTCCCGTTGCCTTTTGGCGAGGTCGTACCGGCACGATCATCCGCCGGACTTTTTCGCGATGTAATCGGCCATGCGGCGCAGGGTCTCGAAGTTTTCCGGCGCGACTTCGTAGTGGGGGATGCGGATGGAGAATTCCTTTTCCAAGGCTTCGACCAGATCGAGCATTTGCAGGCTGGCGATGTGGCCCTTGGCGATGAGGTCGTCGTCCGGCTCGATGGGCGCGGCAGGCGGCCGGTCCATGACGGAAGCGACTAGGATTTCCCGCAGGCGGTCGATCAACGCCGCCGGGTCGTCGGTGGGGGTCGTCATGGAGCGCCTCGCCTTTCGTCGGTGAGTTGCTTGGCCTTGCGATAGTCGGCCATGGATTTGTCGTATTCGTTCATCGCCTCGTAAAGTTCGCCGCGCAGGCGGTAGAGCTGGGGGCTGTCGGGCATGGCGGCGATGGCGTCGTTGTAGGTTTCCAGAATCTTGTCGAGTTTTCGCTGAGCGCCGTAGAGGTTGGCCTTGGCCAGGTAGGGGTCGATGAAACGGCGGTTGAGGGCGATGGCCTTGTCGAAATCGGCCAGGGCCTTGTCGTCCTTTTCGATGAAGGCGTAGGCGTTGCCGCGCAGGTAATAGGCTTCGTAATCGTCGTCGTTGTCCTTAATCGCCTTGGTGTAGGACGCGATGGCCTGTTCGTGCTGGCCGCGCGTGGCCTGCACCATGCCCAGGACCTTGTGGGACCGCCCGGATTTTTCGAGTTGGGTGATTTTCCCCGCGGAGACCTCGGCTTCGGCGAATTTGTTGAGGGCCAGTTCGGTCATGGCGCGTTCGTACCACGCCTCGGGGGAATCCGGGGCGTTGTCGGTGGCCTTGGTGTAGTCGGCGAGGGCCCGCTCCATGTCGCCCTGCATCTCGAAGAGTTTGCCGCGACGCAGGGAACAAGTGGGATGCCGGGGCGCCAGGGTGAGGCATCGGTCCAGGTCTGATCGGGCTGTCTGAAAATCGCCGACCAGCAGCGCCAGGCCGCCGCGACCCAGGTAGGCGTTGGCGTTGTTCGGGTCCAACTCGATGGCCCGGGCGTAGTCCTTTTTGGCCGCGTCGACGTCGCCTTTTCGCAGACTCACCTCGCCTCGGGAGACGTAATAGTCCCCATTTTGCGGGTCCAGGCCGATGGCGGCGGTCAGGTCTTGGAGGGCGTCGTCGAACTTGCCCAGTGTCATGCGCACGGCGCCCCGAGCGTAGTAAAGCTCGCCGGACGGCTCGATGGCGACGGCTTTGCTCGCGAATTTCTCCGCTTCTTCGCGTTTGCCTTGTCGCAACAGAATCACGGCTTTGTGGCCGACGGCCTCGGCGAACTTGGGATCTTTGTCGATGGCCCGCTCGGTGAGGCTCAGGGCTTCGTCCAGGTCGCCGCCGGCAAATTCGAGTTTGGCTTTGAGAAAGTAAAAATCGGCGTCCTTGTCGGAGATGGATTCCGCGGATTTGAGCAGCAGACGGGCCCCGGCGAAGTCGCCTTCGATGAGCTTTTGCTCCACGTCGGCCTTCCAACCCGTATAGGCCGGGCGGGCCCACGCGCCTGCGGGCAGGATCAAGATCGCGAAGACAAGGGCGGCGAGGCGCAAACGCACGGACACTCCGAAATGCAAATTCGTCGCGGAGCGTAGAACGGCGCGCGGCGGGCGGTCAAGGTCCGCGCGGGGCGCGGCGGACGGAAAATGACGCCCAATGGCGGGTTTCGGCGCGATAGAGGCCTTGAGGTTTCCTCGGCGCGGCGGTCATCATGAACGGGCGAAACAAGCACCGAATTCCCCTTGAGAAAATCAGGAGCCGACTATGAAAAAGACCGCTGTCGGGCCGTGCGTTCGATGCGAAAAACGGGATCGATGCCGCGTCCCCTGCGCGAAGCTGGCGAGCTTGCTGGCCGAGGAGACGCACCACCTGCAGGGCCGAGAAATTCTGGTCGGTCCGGCGACGATGAATCTGATGCTCACCAATGAGCGCGTGACGGCGTTGGCGGACATGACCGGGCCGGGGTTGCGCCGCCGGGATTTGGACGAGGTGCCGGGGCTGACGGATTTGCAGCGGCGGGTGCTGGCCATGGCGGTCGTCGACCGGCGGACGCAGCGGCAGATCGCCGGGAAGCTGGGGTTGTCCCAATCGACGGTGCATGAGCATATGGCCGCCGCGAGACGCAAGGTGCGGAATTATCTGGAGGCCAAATCCGGCTTCGAAGCGGCACCGTCTTCGGCGCGGCACCTCGACGCGGGGGCGTCGTCTCGATAACCTAGCGGGCATGAAACGCCTGCGACGATACGGACCGGCGGCCGGGGCCCTGGCCCTGCTGGTCGTCAGCGCGGTGGTGATCGGGCGGAACCTGGAGTGGACCGCGCCGGACACGAGCCCGCTGCTGGCCGATCCCTATCGCTGGGAAGAGCCGCCGGCGCATCCCCTCAACGTGCCCAGCGACGAGCCGCCGGAGGTGCTCGCCGGTTCGACGAAGCCGGGCCCGCCCCGGCGGTTGTACCTGATTTTCACCGACGGCATTTGCTGGAACATGGTCAAGTCTCTCAAAAAGGAGGGGCGTCTGCCGAATCTGTCGCGCATCCTGGACGGGGCGGCGGTGGGCTCCACGCAGCCGTATCACGGCAACTCGATCATCAACTGGACGAGCCTGGCCACCGGATGCAAACCCTCCGAGCACGGCATCACCTGGACCGATGCCGACCCCAATCCCGCCTTTCGCCTACCGCGCGACGTGAAGCGTCCGAGTCTGTGGGACTTTCTTTGGCGGCGGGGCATCAGCGTGGGGATCGCCGACTATCCGCTTCTGGCCGAGATCGGCGTGCCCGAGGGGAGCTATGTCTACCTGGACGACGGCGAAGAAGGGAAAGTGTCGCGGCCCGGACTGGTGCCCCGGGAGGAACTGGAGAATCGGGACCCGCCGATGCAGGTCCTCGACGGGGCGGACGTGAAGGCCTACCTGCGGGACGCCTATCCGACGCGGGTGTACCTGACGATCATTGACGCCCCGGACAAGCAGCAACACCAGAGCATTTGGTCATTTTACGAGGCGCGTCGTCTGGGCGACAAGGCGCCGGAGTACGTGAAGGAATCGTCGGAGAAGCTGGCGAGCCTGTACGCAACGTACGACAAGTGGCTGGCGCCGCTGGTGGACCGGTTGGACAAGGACACGATCTTCATCGTCAGCGAGTCGGGCGGCCGCGCCGTCTTCCCTCAACGCAATATCCGGGTGCATGGCGAGTTTTTGGGCAAGCTGCTGCACGAGTTTCCCGGCACGCAGTCGGCGGCGGTGGAGTCGCTGGGTGACGCGGGGGACGGGCTGCGTTTTCGGTGGATGATGCCGCTTTTGGGCATCAACAAGGACGAGTTAGAGAAAAAGCCGTCGTACAAAGACCAGCTTTTGGGCGGCGACGCCCCGGCGTTTCAAGCGATTCCTTACGAACAGGCGACTTCGCGCCTGGCGCCCCATTCGCCGCCGCTGGCCAATCGGGACGGCGACCTCTATCTTATTCCGTCGGTCGAGGCGGCGCGGGATCTGGTGACGGGCGGGTCGAAATACGACACCGTTTTGCAGATGTACGCGATGGAAGGCGTGCATGAGGAGCCCGAGAAGGGCGTGTTCATCGCCAAGGGGCCGGGGATCAAGGCGGTCAACGTGGGGACGATCCCATTGGCCGACGTGGCGCCGACGGCGTTGGCGGTGCTGGGGATCGGCAAGCCCGAAAGCATGAGCGGCAAGGTGCTGCCGTGCGTGCCGTGAGACGACGAATCCCGAATGTTCGGGTGGAGCATTGATGGTCGAGCTTGGAGAAAAGCGTAATTTTCCTAGCAGGTTGGACGAGCCGGGGCGTGGTAGCATGCGGCCCATGTTCGACATCGACCAATGCGTGCGCGAGGCGCTGGCCGTCGCGGATCTGCCCATGTCCGGTCATCCGGCGTGGCCGACGATCCGCGCCGAGTTGACCAGCCCGGACGTCGCGACGCCGCGCAAAAAGCAACTGTTGGTGCTGGTGGGCTCGTGGATCGGGCAGGCGCTGATCGGCCCGCAGATGGTGCTCATCGACATCACCGGCCGATGCAACACCACGTGCGTTTTTTGTCGCGATCATTCGCCGCGCCTGGAGGGCCGGGAAAAATGGCGGTACATGGAGATGCCGTCGGAGTTGATCTTCAAGCTCATCGACCAGGCCGAGGAGTTGGGCTGCGAGAAGATGCCGATCCTGGCCGCCGGTGAGCCGTCTTTGCATTCGTGCTTTCCGCAGATCATTGAGCGCATGGGTCGCTCGCCGATGGAGTTCGAGGTCTTTTCCAACGGTATCCTGCTCAAGGACGAGTTGATCGACCTGATGGCTTCCGCCGAACGGGGACGCTATTACTTTTCGGTTTCCGCCGTTGACAATGAAACATTTATCGAGCAGCGGCCGGGGATGAAGGGCGACCTGCTGGGGCAGGTGGAAGACAACATCCGCAAGCTGGTCGAGCGACGCCAAGCAAAGGGCGCGCCGCGCGTGTTGATCGTCAACGTGGTCAACGCGGGCAACTTCCGCCAGGTGATTCCGATGATGGAGCAGGCCATCCGCCTGGGTGTCGACGAGGTGCAGTACAAGCTCACCGAGATTTCCGAGATCAGCCAGGACATGAACCTGACGCGCGAGCAGCTCGAGTGCGTGCAGCTTGAGATGAAGCATGTGAAGAATTTGGCCGCGGCGGCGGGCGTGGATGTGCAGGATAACCTGGACGTGCAGATGCGCTGGGTGAATCCGGAGACCGGCAACTATGTGGAAGGGCTCTATGACGAAATTCCGTGCCGCATCGGCTATCAGTTCGCGCGGGTGCGTCGGGACGGCATGGTCAGCTTCTGTTGCGGGTTGAAGTTCGTTCACAACCTCAATTTCATGTCCCTTCGCGAGCATTGGTGGAGCCGGGAAATGAAAAACGCCCGGCGCGTCGCGTTCAACTTCCCCGCCGGGGACAACATGATGGTGCCCGACGGCGGCGTACTGCGCGACGAACAGTGCGACTACTGCTACAACTACATCCTCAATGTGCATCATGAGCGGGAATGGCAGCGGCTGTCCGGCGCGACGGAACCGAGCGTATGACCGCGATCGATCTTTCCGGCAGCGACGTCCCGATGGACGAGAAGACGATCCGGGTCAAGAACCTGACCAAGGACTACCACATCTATTCGAGGCGCGGGCAGAAGTTCAAGGAAGTCCTGACCTTCGGCAAGCGGAATTTTCACGACACCAAGCGGGCGCTGTTCGATTTGTCGTTCGATGTCGCCGAGGGCGAGTGCCTGGGCGTGATCGGCGACAACGGATCGGGAAAGAGCACGTTGCTCAAAATCCTGGCGGGGACCACGTACCCCACGGCGGGCGATGTGCGCGTGGAGGGGCGCGTCAGTTATATCCTGGACCCGTCGACGGGATTCAACGGCGATCTGTCCGGCCGGGAGAACATCGTCGCCAAATGCTCGTTGCTGGGCATGACACCGTCCGAGATTCGCGAACTTTATCCGCGCATCCTGGAATTTTCCGGCCTGGAAGAGCGCATCGAGCATCCGTTCAAGACCTACTCGGCGGGCATGCAGGTGCGGCTCGGGTTTTCGGTGGCGATTCATGTGCCTTTCGACGTGTTGGTCGTCGACGAAGTGCTGGCCGTCGGGGACTTTCTCTTCCAACGCAAATGCGTCAACGCCATTCGGCAATTCCGCGACATGGGCAAGACCATCGTCATCACCAGCCATAGTCTTTCGGAGGTCTCCAGCTATTGCGATCGGTTGATCCTGCTGCGGGACGGCGAAGTGGTGATGGTGGGTAACACGGACGCGGTGATCAAAAGCTACGTCGAGGACTGCGAGAACCTCTATCGGTCCATCGAGGCGCCGGTGATGCAGGACGAGGTGCTCGACGTGGTGCGGGAAAAAGTCGGCGGCGCGCGCATCATCGAGGTGCAGTTTCTGGACGCCACGGGGCAGCCGAAGAAGGAATTTCGCACCGGTGAAGAACTGCGCATCCGCATCCGATTCGTCACCGACGGACCCTTGCCCGACCCGTGCTTTCGCGTGCAGTTCCTGCGCAACGACGGCCTTCTGGTGCAGGGGATGAATAATTACCGCCAAGAGGTGCATTACCCGAATATCAACGGCCATTGCGAGGTCATCATCCGCTATCCGGTGCTGCACCTGCTCAACGGCGACTACTATGTGAACACCGGCGTCTGGCCCGACGAGTACCAGAGTTTCGCCGCCAAGACGCCCTACGACGTGCACGATTTCAAGGACATCATCACCGTGCGTCAGAAGCGCGAGCACGGCGGCGGCCTGACGTACAGCCCCTGTCAGATCACCTTGAACAAACTGGATCCGATCTAGCCGAGTTCAATCGAGGAAGGCCCCATGATCGGCACCTCAGAACTTAAAGCCGCCAACCGACGCCTTAACGAACGCGAGCGCGCCGAGGCCAAGGCGCGGCTTGCCAGCTATCCCATGCAGGTGCAGGTGGAAGCGACCAACCGATGCAACCTGGTCTGCGGCACGTGCGCGCGCAACTACTATCCCAAGGCGCTCAACCGCATCGGCGATCTGAATCCCCGCGACTATCCCGAATTGGAAACGCTGTTCGCCCACGCCGAGCGCGTGTTGCTGGGCGGGTACGGTGAGCCGCTGATGGGCAAACACGTCAAAGCGATCTTGCGTTTGGCGGCCAAGCACCAATGTTTCATCGAGATTATCAACAACGGGACGTTCCTGAGCGAAGAATGGTACGCGCTGTCGGCCGAGTTGCCGGTGGGGCGCTATCTGTTCTCGGTGGATGGGGCGTCGGACAAGACGATGATGCAAAGACGGGGCGTGCCTCTGACGCAGATTCTGACCCATGTCGCTCGACTGCGCGAAGTGGCGCCGGAAGTGGAGTCGACGTTCAACGTGACGCTTTCGCGGCACAATATTGACGAGATTCCCGAATTGGTGCGCATTGCGGCGGAGCACGGCGTGCGGGCGGTGTTCGTCGCTCATCAGAAGCTCTACATCCGGGCGCAGGGCGGTGACTCGGCGCTGGAAGAGCCGGAGCGCCTCAGGACGGCGTTCGACAAGGCATGGACGGCGGCGCGGGAGTCGGGCGTGGATCTGCATCTGCCGCCGACGGAAGGCGTGCATGAGTGCATGCAGCCGCTGGAGATGATGATGATCCGGCGGGACGGGGCGGCGTTCGCGTGCTGTTCGGCGATGTTCGGCGGCGGGACGCATCGCATCGAGTTGGGTCGCCTGGGCGAAGGCGATGTGCTGGACCTTTGGAACGCCCCGGCGGCGATCAACGCCCGGCGGCGCATTTTGGGTCTGCCCCACGGGCCGGGGCCGTGCGAAACGTGCGCGTTTCGGATTTTCACGCCGGAGGCGATGCGGCGGTTTTTGGACGGGGACGAGGCGTCGAAGGCAGCCCTTTCCGGATGAACGATGGGTTGATCGTCGGACATTTCCTAACAATTTTGTTCATTTGCAATCCCACTGACAACACGACCTGGGGCGGTTTGCGGCATAATGAGCGGCTGCAACCTTTGGTGAAGGAGTAATCGAGAGCCGATGGCCCTGCTGCTCTACGACGAAGCGCCGCGCAACCATGACGCGTACACCCAGGCGGGAAATTTCGCGCGGGTGACGGGACGGGTGCGCACGGGGGAGAAGGTGGTGGTGCCGGTGACGCTAACGACCTTTCACCGGCTGCCGCGCTTGTTGCATTTCGCGGCGGCGATGCAGGGCAAGGCGTTGCCGCCCATGCCCACGTTCGAGGCGGCGACGGCGCCCGGTCTGACCGAAGGTATTCACCAGTATGTTCGCGACCTGCGGCCTATGTTGCACGGGGCGAATGTGGACATCGGCGGGTTTCATCCGCGTTTGGTGGAGGTCTTCAAGGGGTTCGATCAGCGGGCGACGCCGGCGACGCGGCCGAATCTGCTGCGCCTGCTGGGCGTGGTCAGCGACACGGTCTTCATCGGGCCTCACACTTTTCATCTGGATATTTCCAACACCTGCAACACGAACTGCACGTTTTGCGGACTGCATTCGCCGCTTTTGATCGAGCCCAAGCAGCCGATGCTCGGCCGTCGTTTTACCGACGGGTGGAAAGGCAAGAAGCGGGACTGGGAAGAGTTCACCGACCTGGTCGACGATCTGCATGACATCGGCTGCCGCGAGGACATCCTGTTCAACGGCGAAGGCGAGCCGCTGGCGCACCCCCGGGCGTTGGACATGGTCAAATACGTCTGCGCCAAGGATATGAACCTGACGCTGTTCACCAACGGGCTGGCGGTCAAGGGCAAGGCGATCGACGTGATGGTCGAGAACGAGATGCATATGCTCTATTGGAGCCTGCATGCCGCGACCAAGGAGACCTTCCACCGCATGCAGCCCATACGCCGTCCCGAGGACTTTCCGAAGATGGTGGAGAATGTGCGCGATCTGGCGCAACGAAAGCGCAAACGCAACAACAAGCCGCACATTGTCATGGCGATGGTCATCAACGCGGACAACTATCACGAGTGTGAAAAGTTCATGGATCTGGCGCTGTACGTGGGCGCCGATTCGGTGCGTTACCAGATCATGCACGCGTGCTCGTCGACCGAGAGCCTGCTGATGACCAAGGAGCAATTCGAGATCGCCCGCGCGGGCGTGGAGGCCGGCAAACGCAAGGCCGCCCGCGAGGGCATGAACGTCGTGGCGAATATCGATTTTCAGCTCGAGCAATCGGAGAAGACGTACGATCTGGACGAGGACGTGCTCTCGTGTTTCTGGTCCCACGATCTGTACAACAAGACGGGGTGCATCGTCGGGTGGTTTTTCTCGCGGGCATTCACCGACGGCAAGGTGAGCTTTTGCTGCCACGACAAGATCGTGGACAACCTGCGTCGGGTGCGTTTCAAGGAACTGTGGTTCTCCGACCGCTACCAAAAGGCCCGCATGGCCGGCAAAGCCTTCGATCTGGCTTACAACATCAACATGGTCGAGGGCGGCTGCGGGTCCATGCTGCTGGGCGACGACTGCTCGTGGTGCGGCAACTACGAATTCATGAACAAAGGCTTCAACGATCTCACCGACCTGGGGTGGCGCGAAGACTTGCGCCGCGTTCCGCCCGGCTGACACTCCGAGCAAAAATCGGGCAACAATCCTCCTCCACCGGCCGCGCCCTTTTCGCGCGGCCGTTTTCTTTGCCGTCGCCGGCATGGATATTCCGATCAGAGCCCCGACCGTGAGGGAGGGGTTGTCGAGCAGTTTGACTCAACGATCGCTTTGGACCGCTTGCTGACCAGCC
>JACKCT010000027.1 GCA_020633895.1 Deltaproteobacteria bacterium
CTCAGCAGGTATCGGAATACCCGATACTCTATTGTAGCCGCCAGTCGAAACGGGTCAAGCCTGTGGCGCGGAGGCTCTTTCGGAACGTTACGCATTGCGATACGTTCTGCATGAGGTTTTGCCATGGCCAACCCCGGCACCCTACATGACTGGGTCGAGGACCTACCCGCGCGGGGGCGGTACACGTTCAGCCGCGCCGAGGCGCTGTGCGCCACCGACGCGTCGCCCGCCGCCGTCAAGCAGACCCTCTACCGACTGAAGAAGCGGAAGGCGATCGTGAGCCCCCGGCGCGACTTCTTCGTGGTGCTGCCGCCGGAGTACCGAACGGTCGGCTGCCCACCGGCAGCGTGGTTCGTCGACCAGTTGATGGAGCACCTCGGCCGTCGCTATTACGTGGCGCTGCTCACTGCGGGAAGGTTCCACGGGGCGGACCAGGCCCCCATGGTGTTCCAGGTGATCGCCGACGCCCCGGAGAGGAACATCACGGTCGGCGGGATCGGCATCAACTTCCACGTCAGCAACCTCGTCGAGGGCGCGGCGACGGTGAGGCGCAACACTCCGACTGGGACGATCGCGATCGCGACTCCCGAGACCACCGCGTTCGACATCGTCCGCTTCCCCGCGGCCGCGGGCTACTGGAACAACGTCGCGACCGTCCTGATCGAGCTCGTCGAAGTGGTCGACGGCAACAAGCTGCTCGAAGGCGCAGATCGCGTCGCGCGGACCGATGTCCAGCGCCTCGGGTGGCTGCTCGACTTCATCGGCGAGCACAAGCTGGCGGACGCGCTCGCGCCCGCGCTCGAGGGCAAGCGGCTCTTGCCAACGCCGCTCGCCACGTACCGAACCACCGACGGCGCCGCCCTCGATCCGAGGTGGAAGGTGCTCGTCAACACCGATGTGGACCCAGACCTCTGATGCCGACACGCAATCCCAACGAGTCGGTGCGCGACATGTTCACCGGCCGAGACCAGCCCGTTCTCCGTTGTGCCGTCTACACCCGACAGTCGGTCGCCAACGCCGAGCAGGACCTGACGTCCTGCGACGTGCAGCGAGAACGCTGCGAGAACTACGTCCGCGCGATGCAGTACGAGGGGTGGCAGCTCCTCGACGAACACTTCGACGACCTCGGTGTGAGCGGCGCCGAGCTCAGCCGTCCTGGCCTCGACAAGCTGAAGTCGTGGTGCGTGCAGGGGCGGGTCGACATCGTGGTCGCGACGAGGCTCGATCGCCTCAACCGCAAGATGAGCCACTGGGTGCAACTGGCCGACTGGTTCAAGCAGGCAGGCATCGAGCTCGTGTTCGTCGACGGCGGAACCAACGCCCGCGGACCGCTGGCCGACCTCGTCAACAACATCGTGGCCAGCTTCGCGGAGTTCGAGCGGGAGCTCATCCGCGAACGACTCCTCGATGCCCACGCCCGGCTGCGCGAGCGGGGACTCCGGTCCGCGGGACGCGTTTCCCTCGGGTACAAGGCCGACCTGGCGACGCGGCAGCTGGTCATCGATGAGGACGAGGCCGCGGTGGTCCGAGCCTTCTTCGAGCGGTGCGCGGCCGGGGAGTCAGCCGCGAGCATCGCGCGGTGGGCGAACGACGCCGGCCATCGCACGAAGGTCCACGGTCGGCAGGGCGGCAACCGCTGGAGTGGGCGCACGGTGCTCCAAATCCTGCGCAACCCGATCTACGTCGGCGAGCGCGTCCACGGCGGCGGCACCGTCGAGGGCGTCCACGATGGCATCATCGACGCCGACCTGGCCCAGCGAGCATGGCGCGCCATCGACGAGCGTCGAACCCGGCAACCCGAGCCGCGAGGCCCCGCGTTGGACTGGGACCGCGACCCGTACATGCTCCGCGGGCTCCTTCGTTGCGCTGGCTGCGAGCGGGTGATGACGACCAGCGCATCCGCGAAGGTGACCATCGACAACGCCGACCAGATACCGCGCTACTACCGCTGTCGCGGCGATGCTGAGCGTCCGGCCTGCACGCCCTCCGTCCAGGTCTCGGCGCAGAAGGTCGAGGCCATCGTGCTCGCCGCGCTCAAGAAGGCCGACCCACGGACGATCCCCGACCGGAGGTCTCGGGCGCTGCTCGAGCACCTTCGCCCATCCTGGCACACGTGGTCCCGCGCCGAGCGAAACCGGATGGTGCGCGACCTGGTCTGGTCGGTCCGGTGGAGCCCACGTCGGGGCCTCGCCGGCTTCACCCTCGACACCATCGCCATCGACAACTTCATCGAGGAGGGCGGCGAGCGATTCGCGGGATTGCCGTCGCGCTGAGCTTGGGAGCAGGTGCGTGTGCGTGTTGACACCTGAATCTGAGTGTCTATCATCCTGCAAGCAAACGCTTGCTTGCGAGAGGCCATGCGGAAACAGCACGAAGAACGGAGAGAGGAGATCGCGGCGGCAGCCCTCGCGATTCTCGCCGAGGAAGGGCCGCGCCAGCTCACGGCTCGCAACCTCGGCGCGCGGGTCGGGATGGATGGCTCGTCCCTCTTTCGCCACTTCGAGAACAAGGCCGCCATCCTCCACGCCGCCCTCGATCTCTTCGAGACGGTCCTGTCCGACACGTTCCCCGACGCCGAGCCCTGCTGGGAGAGCCTGAAGACTTTCTTCTTGCGGCGGCTCGCACTCGTCCAGGCGCGGCCGGAGGTCATTCGGCTCGCCTTCAACCAGCACCTGCTCGTCGTGACCGGCGAAACAGAACACGCCGACCGCGTCCGTAAGGTCGTGGCTCGTTCGGTTTCGTTCATCCGCGCCTGCCTCGAGCGTGCTCAGTCGGCGGGCGTGATCTCGGACGCAGTCCCGGCGGCCGCCCAGGTGTGGGTCGTGACCGGCATGCTCCGCGGCGCCGCGCTCGGCTCCGTCCACCCAAGACCAACTCCGGAAGAGGCGTGGCAGTGGCTCGCCTCGACCCTCCAAGAGAGAGACCGTCAACCATGAAGCTCCCTGAATCCTTCTACTTCCTTCGCCCCGGATGGTGGGTGCTGCACGTAGCGGCAGTTGGCTTCGTCTTCGCTGTTGGCTTCTTCGTCAGCCACCACCTCGCCGGCCACGAAGAGCACTCCGCGCACGGCGACTCTCACGCCGCGGGCCACCATGACCACACCTCGCCGGAGGTCCTCCGGCCGCTGATGCAGCAGATGCTCGTCGACTCGGTGCAGCTGCAGGGCGCGCTCTCCCAGGGAGACCTGCCCCGGGCCGCGACGCACGCCGACGCCATCGCTGGCGCGTGCGAGGACAGCGACTCGGAGCACGGCTCCTTGCCCGAGCGGCTAGGGCCGTCCTTCCTCGAGCATGACCGTGACTTGCACCGAAACGCCAGCCGCCTCGCGGACGCGCTTCGTGCCGGACGCGGCGACGATGCCCGGGCGCTGAGCCAAGAGATGGTCTCGGCCTGTCAGTCTTGCCACGCCCAGGCGCCCGCGGCGGAGGGCGTCGACCTGCGCGTCCTCACCTCGTTTGCCGACACCCTGACCAACCCCGATGGAGGTGCTCCATGAAGACCGGACGCTACAACGTGGGCGTGGGTTTGCTCGTCATGGGCGGCTTCATGCTCTACGGGTTCGTGCTGATCTACCTACGCGACTTCGCCCCTGACAAGGAGGCGTGGGTCGCCAGCTACTCCGTCGGCAAGCACTTCGAGGCTCGACTGGCGCACGTGCACGGCAACCTCTTCGCCCTCCTCAACCTCGCCCTCGGCTTCGTGCTCGCCAAGCTGGGTAGCGCCAGCGACAGGGCAAGGACCACGGCCGCGGCCCTCGGGCTCGCCGGCCTGCTGATGCCGATGGGCATCCTGGGCGAGGTCTACCTCGGGCTGTCGCCGGTGTTCGTGTTGCTGGGCGCCGTCGCCATGACGGCCTCGGTGGTCTTCAGCGGGGTGCTCGCGCTGCGCCACTGGGGCGTTCAGGAGGCGACGCCATGACCGCGATGACGGCAACACCCAGAACCGCCTCACGCCGCCCAGCGCTGCGGTGGGCCCTCGGGGTCGGCGCCATTGTGTTCGGCGCCATGACCCTGCTCTCGGGAGGAAGGGTGCTCTTCGGCGGCGCCGCGGCACGAGCCGACGCTGGCGCCGTCGTGGACTTCGTGCTCCTCTTCAACTTCGGAGCTGGCTTCGTCTACGTCCTCGCGGGCGTCGGTGCCCTCGCGCGCCAGCGGTGGTCGCTCCACCTGGCTCGCCTTCTCGCCGGGGCGACGTCGCTGGTCTTCGCCGCGCTCGGCGTGCACATCGCAATGGGCGGGGCCTTCGAGATGAGGACGGTGGCTGCGATGACGCTGCGGTCGGCGTTCTGGCTCGGACAGGCCCTCGCCCTGGCACACATCCTCAAATCTGCGGCAGGAGTCCTGCCCAACCCAGAACGGAGACAACGACCATGATCGACACCAACACTTCACTCGGCGATCTCGCTGCGACCGGCACAGACGCACGGGGCGTCCTGCTTCGCTACCAACTCGACTTCTGTTGTGGCGGCGGCCGAAGCCTGGCCACGGCGTGTGAAGCCGCCGGGCTCGACCTCGATCAGGTCGTGGCCGAGCTCGAGGTGGCCGCGAATCGCGGATCGGACTCCGCAGACTGGCGTGAACGGTCGGTCGAGGAGCTGGTGGAGCACATCCTCGAGCGCTACCACCGACCGCTCCCCGACCACATCGACTCTGTCCTCGCCGCGGCGGAGAAGGTCGAGAGGGTCCACGGCGCAAAGGAGTCGTGCCCACGCGGACTGGCGGCGCATCTGCGGTCGATTCGAGACGGCCTGATGAGCCACCTGGCAAAGGAAGAGCAGGTGCTGTTCCCGGCCCTGCTCGCCGGCCGCCGCGGCGGGATGTTGAGCGGCCCGGTCACCGTGATGATGCGCGAGCACGACGATCACGGCGACAACCTCAAGCGAACGCGCGCTTTGACGAACGACTTCACGCCTCCCGCTGAAGCCTGCGCAACCTGGCGTGCGATGTACGAAGAACTGGACCGGCTCGAAGCGGACCTGATGGCGCACATTCACCTCGAGAACCACGTGCTCTTCCCGCGGGCACTGCAGGAAGGCTGACACACACTACCGACGCACGAGGAGGCCATCGATGAAGCGCGACCCCAACCTCCAGGACCTGAGCCGCGATCACCACCACGCGCTCGTCCTCGCACGCCGGGCGGAGAGGGCCGCGGAGACCGGCTCGGACGAGGAGGTCGCCTCGATGTGGGAGTCGATCGCCCATGCGTTCGACTCCGACCTCGGGCCTCACTTCGAGGTCGAAGAGCACCACCTGCTGCCTCCGCTCGAGGCAGCTGGAGAGGACGAGCTGGTGGGGCGAATTCGATCCGACCATCAACGCTTGCGAGCGCTTTGTGCTCAGACACGGGACGACCGGGGGCGCCTTCGACGGTTTGGCGAGCTGCTTCGGGAGCATGTTCGATTCGAGGAGAGCGAGCTGTTCCCGCGGGCCGAGAAGGTGTTGGACCCCTCCGAGCTCGTCGCCGTCGCGGACGCGAGCGCCGCCACGGCAGCCGCCCTTCAGCGAGCCGATGACCGCGCGAAGAACGGGGCTGCCGAGTAGCGACGGCGTTCCGGCAGGCGAGCATGCGTCGTAGTTTTCGCGAGATGTTGTCGCGAACCGCCGTCTCGCCCGGTGAACCGCTGATCACGAAGAAGCCCAGTCGTTGTCCCACTCTGGAGCCGTGAACCATCGGCTCTCTGGTGTGAACCGGCTTTTCGGCGTCTGGAGGCGTCTCTGAGCCCCAAGAGCACTCAGAGAGCACCGTTCTCGGTCCGGCGACGAGGCGAGGTACTCTGGCGCCGCCCGAGCAGAGAGCACACCCCGCGACGGGCGACCCGCCGCAAACCCGCGCCACCACGCCAGAAACGACAAGACCCCCGCCGGCATCGCCGACGAGGGTCCTGTTAAGAGAAAGGCCCAGGCTGACTAGCCTGGGCCTTATCAAGCTCCTGGGGAGGGACTCGAACCCCCGACCAAGTGATTAACAGGCTGTTGTCGAACAACGATTGGTTTTTTCGGCCACGGTAGACCCTCGCTAACCTATTCCGCGTCGAAATTTTTCTGTTGGTGTCTCGTGAAGATTGAATGGGAAACTAGAATGGCACATCTTGAAAAGCCTATCTAGACGTTCGGCAAGGCGTTGGCGATTGCGGCGCACCGCCCCGCCGCGTATGCCTATTCCCGCGCCGAACGACTTGGACGAGTAGAACCGCTACGTCGTCTTGTTTCGAAGCGTCGCGACGTTGTCGGCTTGTGGCGCGTCCGCTCCGAAAATCGCCCGGTCACTGTCGAAGGCTTCCGGGGCAAGGTGGGCGTAGCGTTGGACCATTTGTTGGTCCGCGTGGCCTAGGATCTTCTGGAGCTTGAACAAATCCCCGCCGCGCATGACCCATTGCGAGGCGAATGTGTGACGCAAGTCGTGGAAGCGCATCGGCGGGAGCTTGGCGGTTTTTAGAATCGCCGGGAATGTCTCTTTGACGAGGCGCGGACTTGGGGTGTGCATGTTCCCCGCCGCGTTCGGGAAAACCAGGTCATTGGCGTTCTGGAGCCTCCAGGACCGCAACACGGGATAGAGCACATCCAAAATCGGAACGTGCCGGACGTGCCCGCTCTTGGTCGGCTTGTCGAAGGACCGCCGAACGGTAATCAGCCGACGCTCCAGGTCCACATCCGCCCATCGAAGCCCGAACAACTCCCCCGCGCGCATCCCCGTGAAAATCGCCGTGGCAAAGAACGCATGGGGGCCTTCCCCGTGGTCCTTGGCGCTCTCCAGGAACGCGCGAATCTGGTTGTCGTTCTTGAGGTAGGCGAAGTTTTGGCGGTACGGTTTCGGTTTCGACACCTTGGGCAAGCGAAAAATAAGCTCCAATTCGTGCGCGTAACGCAGCATGGAAATCAAGAGCGTCAGGACGTTGTTGATCGTCTTGGGCGCAAGATCATTGCCGACCAGATCGGCCTTGAAGGCTTCGACGCGGGCCGTGGAAATCAGATTCAAAGGCAGAGGGCCGAACGCGGGGGACAAATGACGACGAAGGATGGACTGGTCATCCTTGGGCGAACGCTTTTGCAGCGTCCGGTTTGGGAGCCAGAATTTCGCCGTGAATTCGTCGAACGTCGGGACGGACTTGGGCATCGGGGCGCGCCCGTCCTTCACGGCTCGCAGTTCGCCCTTGATGCGCTCCAGTTCAGCGATGGCGTCTTGATAGCCGTTGGGCGGGAAGTTCTTGGAGCGGCGCTTGCCGTCCGCGTCAACCCACCGGATGCGCCATGCGCCGTTGTGGTCCTGCGAGGGAAGGGAAGCGTGTCGAGTCGAGCGCTTTTGATTGTCCATCGTCCGCCGCCTGCGTCGTGCCATTTGGGCCTCCAGTTTACCAGAAACCGGGGCTCACTGTCCGAAAATGGCCGAAAACGACCAAAGGGCTAGAGGCCGTTCGGCATCTAACCCTTTGAAATCGTTGAATAGCGGGGGCAGGATTTGAACCTACGACCTTCGGGTTATGAGCCCGACGAGCTACCAGACTGCTCCACCCCGCGGCAGATCGGACGGGAAACCTAGGCAATTTGGCGTTGCGTGTCAAGCGCGTGAACAGAGGCATGCGAGAATCCTCCCGAAGGTCCCTTGCGCCGTCGGCGGGCCTTTGATACCAAGGCCACGGGCAATCCCGCCCGAGAGGCCGCGCCGACCCCATGGACGTGCAGAAGTACCTCAAAATCGCCAAGGAAACCGCCGACGCCGCCGGCGAAATTCTCATGAGCCAACGGGGAACCGCCGGCATCGAACACAAAAGCCGCCTCGAGCTGGTCACGCAGGCCGACAAGGACTCGGAGCACTTGTGCCACGAACGCCTGACCACCGCCTTCCCGGAGACCGGCTACCTGGGCGAGGAAGGCACGTCTTCCAACCCCGGCGCCGAACTGCAATGGATCGTCGACCCCTTGGACGGCACCAATAACTACGCCCACGGCATCCCCAATTGGAGCGTGTCCATCGCGCTGCGAAAAGGCGGCGAGACGATCGTCGCCGTCGTCCATGCCCCGGCGCTCGGCGAGACGTACACGGCCGTGCAAGGCGGCGGCGCGTCGCTCAACGGCGAGGCGATTTGCGTGAGCACCATCGACAAGTTGGTGCGTTCGGTGGTGGTGACGGGGTTTCCGTACGACCGAGGGGAGAACCCGCAAAACAACCTGGATCATTTCAAGGCGGTGGCGTTGAAGGTGCAGGGCATCCGACGATTCGGCAGCGCGGCGCTGGATCTTTGCTGGGTCGGGGTCGGGCGGTTCGAGGCCTTCTGGGAATTGCGTCTGGCGCCTTGGGACATGGCCGCCGGGTGGCTGATCGCCAAGGAAGCCGGTGCGCGGATCACCAATTTTTCGGGCGGGCCGCTGGCCGATCCGCCGACTCACCTGCTCTGCACCAACGGCCTGGTGCACGACGAGATGATGGCGGCGCTGGCGGAAAATCCCGCGTGGAAGGCGGACGAGTAGGGGGATCGGGCGATGATGGAAGCCACGCAAAAGTACCTGGACGGTTGCCGCGAGGATCTGGACGCGGCCAAGGCGCTATTGGACGCCGGACAGCCGTTTTACGTGCCGTTCATTTGCCATCAGGCGCTATTCAAGGTTTTGCGCGGCTATTATCTGGAGTCCCGTAACAGCTACCCGTTGGCCGATGTTCGTCTGAATCTCATCGCGGAGGAGGGCGGCGCGGCGGCGTTTTTGTCCGATGAGGACAAGGCCTTGTTGGTGGAATTATCGTTCTTCCCCGACGCCATTGCCCATTCCGTCTATCGCGAAAAGCTCTGGAAACACTCTGAAAATGCCCCGGAAATCCTCGACCGCACGCGTCACGTCGTCGAGGCCGTTCTCTCCAAGATCCGATAGTCCACGACTTCACCCAACAGCTTGCGTCTGACAACTCGGCGTCCTCGCCGGCCTGGTCGTTGCGGCGAAACCATGCCTGGATTTGTGGGCTCAATAACGAGTTTCAAGGCATTGTCTAGAAAAAATCTGCAAAAAGTCCAAATAAAATCTAGTTGATATTGCCAGTGCAGGCGATGTGTCAAGATTCATGAGCAGACAGATTCCGGAGGTCGAGATGAAATTGTTGCAGTTGATGGTTCTGGTCGCCGTGCTCGGGGTAATGGCGCCGGCGATGTCGCCTTTGGAGTGCGGAGGCATGGGAGACGATGACGACGACGATGACGACATGGGCGAACCGGTCGTCTTCGCGCCGCTCAACGAGGACGGCGTGGTCGCGGACGTGGACGTCGAACGCTACCTGGGGACATGGAGGGAAATTGCCGTCGATCCTCAGTTTTTCTCGATCTTCTGCACCAACACCACCGCCACGTACGGCTACTACGATGACGACACGGTCACGGTCTTCAATAGCTGCAACTGGTTCAACCTGGACGGCCCCAATATCACCATCAGCGGCTTCGCGTCGATCGTCGATCCCGAGGTCCCGGCCAAGTTGCGAGTGAATTTCGGCGATGAACCGGCCGAGCAGGGCGCGCCTTACTGGATTATCGAACTGGACGGACGCGAGGCCGGCGAGCCCTACGAGTGGGCGGTCGTCGGCGGACCGACGCTAAACGAGCTGTTCATTCTCCATCGTTCGCCGCAACCGGACGACGCGCAGATCGAGGCGATCATCGATCGTCTGGTGGAACGCGGATACGACCCGGAAGAATGGTCGTTCACGGAGCAGCCGATGGAGCAGCCGGAGGAAAACCCGGCGTCCTGACTTCCTCTCCCTTCACGTGTCCCGACGGCGGCCTCGGGCCTCGTCGGGGTTTTTCTTTGGATTCGCCGGCCGATCGGGTGGGAGTCCGGTGAAATTCCCGCCCCGTCCGGGTAGGGCCCCCTTGCCATTCCTCGGTAGCCCGTGTTAAATGAATGAGCATTCATTCATGGGCCGAATGCCGACCTTTGAGATTGTGTCTTGCATGTGCCTTGCAACTGCATCTTAGCCGCGTTGAAGGCCGAGGAATGAATGACCGCGCACGGCCGCATGCCGTTCACCGGCGTGCGGCGCGATACCAATATTGAGGGGTCTTGCTCGAATCGCCGTCGGCGTTTGGGCACACCGGCAACATTTCTTCCTAGTGTGGAGGTTTTGATCCATGAGCAGAACCATTAAGAAAGCCACCGTGCTCGGCTCGGGCGTGATGGGCTCGGCCATCGCGGCGCACCTGGCCGGTTGCGGCGTCGACGTGCTCATGCTCGACATCGTCCCGACGGACGACATGCTCACCGACGCGGAAAAGGCGAAGAAGAATTCGCCCGCGATCCGCAACAAGGTCGCGGCCACGGCCCTGGCCGAGTCGCTCAAGTCCAAGATGCCCAAGTTCTATTCCAAGAAGGACGCCGCTCGCGTCCAAATCGGAAACTTGGAAGACGACATCGCGAAAATCGCCGATTCGGACTGGATCGTCGAGGCTGTCGTGGAAGACATGGCGGTCAAAAAGAAACTGTGGAAAGAGGTCGACAAACACCGTCGCGCCGACTCCATCGTTTCGACCAATACCTCGGGCCTGTCGGTCGAGGGCATGGTCGAGGACTGCTCGGACGACATGAAAGAGCACTTCCTGGGAACGCACTTCTTCAACCCGGTGCGTTTCATGAAGTTGCTGGAGATCATCCCCCATCCGCAGACCAAGCCGGATATCCTGGACTTCATGGCCAAGTATTGCGCCGAGGACCTGGGCAAGGGCGTGGTCTGGTGCAAGGACACGCCGAACTTCATCGGCAACCGCATCGGCGTCTACGGCATCAACTCCACCATGTACCTGATGCAGGAATTCGACCTGCGCATCGACGAAGTGGACGCGATCGTCGGCAAGCCGCTGGGCCGTCCCGGCTCGGCCGCGTTCCGCACCTCGGACCTGGTGGGTCTGGACACCATGGGCCACGTGGCCAACACGGTTTACGAGAACGTGCCCGATGACGAAGAGCGGGATGTCTTCGCCGCTCCGGATTTCCTCAAGGAACTGGTCAAGCGCAAATGGCTGGGCGACAAGACCAAGGGCGGCTTTTACAAGCGCGCCGGCAAGGATCGCCTGGTGCTCGACTACAAGACGATGGAGTACGTGCCGGCCGGCCGTCCCGAGTTCGAGTCGATCAACAAGGCCAAGGCGGCCAAGGGGCTGCCCGGCAAGATCAAAGCCTTCGTGATGGACGGCGACGACAAGGCCGCCCAGTTCGCGTGGAAGGCCACGGCCAAGGGCCTGATCTACGCCGCCAACCGCATCCCCGAAATCTCCGATTCGGTGGTCGAGGTGGACCATGCGCTGGAGTGGGGCTTTAACTGGTCGCTCGGACCTTTCCGCACCTGGGACGCCATCGGCGTGGCCGAGTCGGTCGAGCGCATGAAGAAAGACGGCATGAAGGTGCCGGCCCACGTGGAAGAGATGCTCTCCAAGGGCAACACCAGCTTCTACAAAAAAGAGGGCAACACCGAGTACGCCTACAGCCTGGTCGAACAGAAGTACGTGGAGATCCCCAAGGACCCGCGCATCCTGCTGCTCAAGACCGAGGCGGGCGCCAAGGAGGTCGAGAAGAACGACTCGGCCACCATCTGGGACATCGGCGACGGCGTGATCTGCTTGGAGTTCCACTCCAAGATGAACGCCATCGATCCGGACATCATGAATCTGCATTCCCGGGCCATGGATTTGCTGGACGAAGGCAAGTTCGAGGCCATGGTCGTGGCCAACCACGCCGAGAACTTCTGCGTGGGCGCCAATATCTTCATCATGCTCATGGCGGTGATGAACGATCAGCACCAGGCGGTGGAAGACGGCCTGAAGCTGATGCAGGACAACGTGATGCGCATGAAGTACCACCGCCAACCGTGCGTGGTGGCCCCGGCGGGCCAGGCGCTGGGCGGCGGCTGCGAGTTCGTGATGCACGGCCAGCTCGTCACCGGCGCGGCCGAGACCTACGCGGGTCTGGTGGAGCTGGGCGTCGGCCTGATCCCGGCCGGCGGCGGCACCAAGGAACTGGTGGTGCGCATGGTCGACTCGATCCCCGACGGCTCCAACCCGCCGATGCTGCCTTTCCTGCAGAAGGCCTTCGAGACGATCGCCATGGCCAAGTTCTCCATGGGCTTCAAGGAGGCCCAGGAGTTGGGCTTCGTGAGCGACGAGGACATCATGGTTCCCAACCGGGACTTCGTCATCGGCCGGGCCAAGGACGCGGCTCTGGGCATGCTCAAGATGGGCTTCAACCCCGGCTCGCCCCGCACCGACATCCCCGTCGGCGGCGCCACGGCCGAGGCGGCGATGCTCATTGGGTTAGATGGCATGCTGAAAGCCGGGTGGATTAGCGAGCATGATCAGAAGGTGGCCGGCAAGCTGGCCCATGTGATCGCCGGCGGCGACCGCTACGAGGGTCAGACGATCAGCGAGCAGGAACTGCTGGATCTGGAGCGCGAGGCGTTCATGAGCCTGTTGGGCGAGGAAAAGACGCTGGACCGCATCCGTCATATGCTCGAGAAGGGCAAGCCCCTGCGCAACTAGCATGAGTTGCGCGGAGCCAATACTGCGCAACTAGTGTGAATTGCACGGCGCCAATACTGCGCAACTAGTACGAGTTGCGCGATACCAACACTGCGCAACCAAGGTTGCTCAGTTCGGCCAGCGCCCATCCAAACGCGCCAACCCCGGCGCCGCACCGGCGGCGCCTTGAGGAGGAAGAACCTATGCGTGAAGCAGTCATTGTCTCGGCCGCTCGGACCGCCGTCGGAAAAGCCAAGCGCGGCGCCCTGATCCACACCCGTCCCGACGACATGGGCGGCGTGGTGATCTCGGAGGCGATCAAGCGTGCCGGTATCAAGCCCGAAGAGGTCGAGGATTGCGTCATGGGATGCGCCATGCCCGAGGCCGAGCAGGGCATGAACGTGGCCCGCATGTGCGTCCACGCCGCCGGACTGCCCGAGTCCATCTCGGCCCAGACGGTCAACCGCTATTGCTCGTCCGGCCTGCAAACGGTGTGGGACGTGACCATGGCCATCCAGTCCGGCCAGTACGACGTCGGCATCGCCGGCGGCACCGAGTCCATGAGCATGATCCCCATGGGCGGCAGCAAGATCGTCCCGAATCTCAAGCTGGCTCGCGAGTATCCGCAAGCCTACGTGAGCATGGGGCAGACCGCCGAGAACGTGGCCATCAAATACAACGTCTCCCGCGAGGACCAGGACAAGTTCGCCCTGGAGTCCAACGTGAAGGCGCTGGCGGCCATCGAGCGGGGCGATTTCAAGGAGCAGATCGTTCCGCTGCAAACCAAGCGCTACGACGGCAAGGGCAACGTCGTCGAGTTCACCTTCGACACCGATGAAGGCCCCCGGGCCTCGACGTTGGAAGGCCTGAATTCCCTGCGGCCCGCCTTCGCCAACCCGGCCGCCGGCATCGAGGGCGCCGGATCGGTGACGGCCGGCAACTCGTCCCAGATGAGCGACGGCGCCGCCGCGTTGGTGCTCATGGAGCGGGCCGCGGCCGAGGCCAAGGGCATCAAGCCGATGGCGGCCCTGCGCGGCTTCGTGGTGGTCGGTTTCGATCCCAACTACATGGGCATCGGCCCGGCGCTGGCGATTCCCAAGCTGCTTGAGAAGTTCGGCCCCGCCAACAACGTGACGCTGGCGGACATCGACTGCTTCGAGATCAACGAGGCCTTCGCTTCCCAGGCGATCTACAGCGTCCGCGAGGTGGGCATCGATCCGGAAAAGGTCAATCCCAACGGCGGCGCCATCGCCCTGGGGCACCCGCTGGGCGCGACCGGTGCCAAGCTGACCACGCAGATCGTGTACTGGCTGCGCGACCACAAGAAAAAGTGGGGCATCGTCTCCATGTGCATCGGCGGCGGCATGGGCGCCGCGGGTCTGGTGGAAAACCTGGACCTGGACAACTAATCGTCCCGATCCTCGTGACTCTTTCGAACCGGCGGCGGGACCCTCGGGTTCCGCCGCTTTTCATTCGCCGATCGCCCGGCGTGGGCTTGATCGGCGCGCGCCGGTTTGCTATTGACCGTGATCCGTTGTGGATAAGTTGCTCGGGCTGATTTTCGGCGCCGAGATGCATCGAGATGAACACGGCGCCCGAATCGGGGCGCGAAGATATGGGCCGGGCGCGACGCACGTCGCGGTCATGGGTGAGAGGCCCTTGGGAGAATCGACATGGTTATCGTGATGGATCGCCAGGCGACCGAGGAACAGATCGCGGCGGTCACGGAAAAAGTGCATGCGTTGGGTCGCAAGGTCCATCGCTCCGACGGCGAGGGATCGATCGTGCTGGGGGTCGTGGGCGAGGGCGCCAACCTGGAGCCGTCCGATTTCCTCGTGATGGACGGCGTCAATGACGCGATCCGCATCTCGTCCCCCTTCAAGCTGGCCAGCCGCACCTTCCAGCGGGAAGACACGATCGTCGACGTGGACGGAGTGAAGATCGGCGGCGACGAGGTGATCGTCATGGCCGGTCCCTGCTCGGTGGAAAGCGAGGAGCAGATCTTCGCCTGTGCCGAGGCGGTCGCCAAGGCCGGCGGCCGGATCCTGCGCGGCGGCGCCTACAAGCCCCGCACCTCGCCCTACAGCTTCCAAGGCCTGGGCGTCGAGGGACTCAAACTCCTGCGCGCGGCGGGGGACAAGTACGGCCTGAAGGTCGTCACCGAGGTCATGGCCATCGAGCAGATCGACGAGATCTCCGAGTGGGCGGATATGTTCCAGGTCGGCGCCCGCAACATGCAGAACTTCAATCTCCTGCGCGCCCTGGGCGAGCACAAGGATCACAAGCCGGTTCTGCTCAAACGCGGCATCGCGGCGACGATTCAGGAATGGCTGATGTCCGCGGAGTACATTCTCGCCGGAGGCACCAAGGGCGTCGTGCTGTGCGAGCGGGGCATCCGCTCCTACGACAACCAGACGCGCAACATCCTGGACCTGTCGGCCGTGCCGGTGATCAAAAAGCTGTCCCATCTGCCCATCGTCGCGGACCCGAGCCACGGCACCGGCATTCGCCAGTACGTCGCCGATCTGGCCCGCGCTTCGGTGGCGGTGGGAGCCGACGGCCTGATGGTCGAGGTGCACAACAACCCGGACAAGGCCCTGTCCGACGGCGCCCAGTCCCTTTATCCGGAGCAGTTCGATACGCTGATGAAGCGCTGCCGTGTCATCGCCACGGTCCTGGGTCGCAACATCGCCCCGGGCAAGGACGATGCCGCTTAAACGGGTCTGCGTCGCCGGTTTGGGTTTGATCGGGGCCTCCCTGGCCCGCGCGATCAAACAGGTGCACCCCGCCGCCGTGGTGGAGGGGGTGGACCTGCCCGGCGAAGTGGCGCGCCTGCGTCACTCGGGCATCGCCGACCGGGTCGAGTCCCTGGACCGTTTCCCCGAGATGGCGGCCGAGGCGGACCTGATCGTCCTGGCCGCTCCCGTTCAAAAAATCCCCGACGCCGTGCGAACGCTTGCCGGCGTCGTCAAACCCTCGGCCATCGTCACCGACGTGGGCGGCGTGAAAGGCCCGATCTGCAAAGCCGGCGCCGAGGCGCTGGGCGGCGGAATCTTCATCGGCGGGCATCCCATGAGTGGTTCCGAACGGGCCGGAGGGTTGGCGGCCGATCCGCTGCTGTTTCAGGGCCGGTCGTACATCCTCTGCCCCCTGCCGGGCGTCGACCACGGCAAGCTGCTGCGCATGGTCAAGCTTGTCGAGGACATCGGCGGGCGGCCCATCACCCTGGACCCCGCGGACCACGACCGCCTCGTCGGCCTGACCAGCCATCTGCCCCAACTGATCGCCACCACGATCATGCACACCATTCTCAACGCGCCCAACGATCGGGATCTGGCGCTCAAAGTCGCCGGTCGCGGATTTCGCGATCTGACGCGGGTCGCCGCCTCGGACCTGTCCCAGTGGCGCGGCGTCCTCGACCAGAACCGCAAGACGATCAACGCCATCCTGGACGAATTCGAAGCGGCCCTGGCCCAATTGCGAAGCGCACTCAACGACAGCCCGGAGGATCTGGCCGAGTTGTGGAGCGCCGCCGCCGCCGCGAGGCGCCGCATGGTCGATCGGGAGTTCAAGCCGGTCGGCGGATTGCGTCCCAGCGACGAGAAATAGCGGGGCGGGCGGTCCCGCGATTATCCCCGCCGATTCAGAGCCCCGACCTGCTTGCCTCGCTGAAGCCTTGGTGAAAGCGGGTAGGGAGGGGTCTGTGGCGACCCTGACCCTGTACGCTATTGTCGTTGTTCCAGGCATCGTACGTGTCCTGCCGGGTCATTCCCCGCTGCTCACTACCGTTCGCGGCTCTGATGGGGCGCACCCGCTCTTCGCCTTTGCACGCTCGGGAAAAGCCGGTAGCATCGAGAGTTGCTGGTTGCAGAGAGTTTGGAGAGCGGTTTGTCGCTGGTTGAGAAGCTATTTCGTCTGCCGGTGCATGAGTATTCGCCGTGGAAGCGTCGGGCGGTGCGTTTCGTGCAGTTCCTGGTGCAGGTGGTCGCCGAGTATTCCCGGGATGACTGCTCCATCCGCGCCTCGGCGATGACCTACACCACGCTTCTCGCCCTCGTGCCGCTGACCACCGTCTTTTTCTCCATGTTCACCACGCTCGCCGCCTTCGAGGGCGCCAAGGAAACGGTGCAGAACTTTCTGTTCAACTTTCTCATCCCCGCCAAAAGCGGCGAGATCCAGCAATACTTCACCGAGTTTTCCGGCAACGCGAAGGCCCTGAGCTTCATCGGGTCCATCGGCTTGCTGGTTACGTCGATCATGCTGTTCAACCACATTGAAAACAGCCTCAATCACGTCTGGCGCGCCAAGAACGAGCGCAAGTTCTACATGAAGTTCATCATCTTCACGTCGCTTTTGGTGTGGGGGACGATCTTCATCGGAGCCAGCGTCTACATCAGCGGACGCATCCAGGCGATGTTTTCGTTCGATACGCTCGGCGAGATCAATTTCCTGGGCAAGTTGGTGATTTCGCTGTTTCCCACGGGTCTGGCCAGCGCGGGTTTCGTGCTGATGATGCTCTTCGTGCCCTCGGTGAAGGTGCGTTTCAAAAGCGCGTTGATCGGCGGCATCTCGGGCGGCGTGCTGTGGGAGGTCGCCAAGCAGGCGTTCGGCAATTGGGCCGCGGATTCGGTGAACTACTCGGTCCTCTACGGCTCGCTGGCGTTGATTCCCATCTTCCTCGTTTGGCTGTATCTGACGTGGATTATCATCATGATCGCCACCGAGATCACCTACGTTCACCAGAATTTCCGCGCCCTGATGATGAATCGCCTGGCGCCGGATTTGTCCTCCCGCGACCGCATGCTCCTGTCGTTGCAGATTTACTTTTTCATCGCGACGCGCTTTCGCAACGGCGAGGGGGCGGTGGATTCGGACGCGATCTTCGAACGCTTTAATGTCCCCGTCGAAACGGCCCAGGAAATCCTGCTCAAGTTTCGCGACGCGGGCCTTGTTCTCATCGTGGAGGAACCCAAGCCCGGCTACGTGCCTTCCCGCGATCTGAGCACGGTGACGGTGCGGGAGATTCTGCATCGGATCTATGCATTCCCGGAGAAGAGCCAGATCGTCGAGGAACTGGCGCCGTCGGACCTGCGGGCGATGGAGGTCATCGAGCGCTTCGAGAAAGACGGCATCGAGGGACTGGGCGACGCGGGCGTGGCGCGGGTTCTGGACTCGCCCGCGACGTGATCTGATCACTGGGCGTTCTTCAGGCCCTTGGTGCGTTCGGTGAGGGTTTCGTCGTAGTAGAGGATGGCTTCGTAGAGGGCGTCGGCGATCTGCTCCTGCACGGACTCGGAAGCCAGGACGCGGGCCTCGTCCGGATTGCTGACAAAGCCGGTTTCCACCAGGATTGCCGGGGCTTTGGACCCGACGAGCACGAAGAACGGCGCCTGTTTCACGCCGCGATTGGGCAGGTTGAGCGTCTCGACCATGCGCTTCTGGACCGACGCGGCAAGTTGCTCGGACGCCTTCATATTCTCCGACGAAATCATATCCCGCAGGATCGTCTTCAGATCGTCCTCGTTCTCCACGCCGCCCGCGAACAGGCCCTCGGTGTCGTATTGGGCCGACTTGTTCTCCTCGGCGGCCAGACGCGCGGCCTGCTTGTCGGTCGCTTCCATGCTCAAAAAGTAGGTCTCCAGACCCGTCGCGCTGCGCCTGGTGGCGCCGTTGGCGTGGATGGACATGAACAGGTCCGCGTCCGAGCGATTGCCGATGGTGGTGCGTCCGCCCAGGGGGATGAAGTAGTCGCCTTCGCGCGTCATGATGACCTCGATTCCCATGTCGCGCACTAGGCGGTCGCGCAGTTTCAACCCGATGGCCAGGTTGATGTCCTTTTCGTTGATGCCGTCGGG
>JACKCT010000028.1 GCA_020633895.1 Deltaproteobacteria bacterium
GGACGAACCCGAGCGCTTACTACCGTGCGCGGCTCTGATCGGTCGAAAGCCCTTCCCAGGTCGCAAGGCATTGTGCGAATTCGCCCCTACTCGCTTCCCCAGGTCGCGGCTCTGAAAAAAGCGACGGCCCACTAGGCGACCGAGTCTCATTTTGTCATGATGATGGAACGTTTCCGACAAATGGGGTTCGATCATGCGGGGCTTTGTCGCGTTTCTGGTGGTTTCGTCCATCGCTTTCGCGCCGATGACGGCGTCGGCCGACGGCTTGGATCTGGCGCCGTTCGCGCGGGTTACGGCGGATCAGACGCGGGAGACTTTCCTGGAATTCTGGCCGAGGGAGACGGACGACGCCGCTTACACGGTGCGTGACGCCGATCCGGCCACATCCTGGAAGCCGTTGGTCGCCGGGGAGTCGACGCTGACGCTGGATTTCGCGCCGCTGTCGCCCCGCGCGCCGATGCTCAAATCCCTGACCGCCGAATGGGACGAAGCGACAGGTCCGTTCGCCGGATCGATCCTCGTGCGGGCCTACGAACACTGCGGAGGCAACGCACTGGCGGCCGGTGAGTGGCGACAGCCCCTGTTGCCCTTCGCGTTCGATCCGCCGGTCCGCGCGGCGTGCGTGACGATCACGGCGGTCGACCCCGGCGCGACGAACCTGACCGAACTGCATGTCGAGGCGATGTCCGTCGACACGGCGCCGACGCTCGGCGAGATCGCGATCGAGGAAATGCCGGAGGGCGTGCGCGTCACATGGCCCGCGCCGGACGCGGAGGTGCATCACGCGCGGGTGCATTACCTCGCGTCCGAGGACGACGAACCGACGGACGAAAATTGGATCGACAACGCGGTCCCGCCGACCTCATGGGAAGGCCCGTTGCCGGTCGCGGACGGCATGGTCATCGCCGTGGTGCCGGTGGCGGAAGACGGCACGACCGGCGAGGCCCAAACCGCCGCCCTACCCGGGCGTAAAACGCCGACATTCGCCGACAGCGGGCTGGTTGAGGGTTTCTACGGCCGTCCCTGGTCCACCGAAGAAAAACGCAAAATCACGCTGCGCATGGCCCAGGCGGGATTGGGCCTCTACATCTACGGCCCGAAGAACGACCCGCTGCATCGGGACGAGTGGCGCGAGCCGTATCCGGATGAAGACATCGCGCGCTTCGCGGCGCTGCGGCGCCTGGGCGAGGCGGTGGGCGTGACCTGGTCGTTCGGCATCAGCCCGGGCAAGGACATGGACATCGACGATGAAGACGAGCGGGCGACGTTGATCGCCAAGCTTTCGCCCTTTATCGACGGGGGTTTCCGCCATTTCACGCTATTGATGGACGACATCGAATTCGACCTGGAACGCCCCGTCGACGCCGCGCTGGCCGCCGAACACGTGGGTCTGGCCAATTGGCTACGCGAGGAGTTGAGCGATTTGGCCGGGGAAGACGTCGCGTTGTGGTTCGTGCCGACGATTTATTCGGACAACCGCATCGACGCCTACGAGTTCGGCGAAGAGTACCTCGCCGCGTGCGCCGACCTGGACCCTGCGATCGTGTTGATGTGGACGGGCACCAACACGTTCAGCTTCGATCTGGACGCGGCGGACATGGAACGCGTCACCGACCTGACCGGCCGCGCCCCGGCTATCTGGGACAACCTGCATGCGACGGACGGCGGCGACGCGTTCGTCGGCAAGGTCTACGCCGCGCCGTTCGAATCCCGCTCGCCGGATCTGGTCGACGCCATCGTCGGCCTGGTCGCCAACCCGAGCATCCTGGGCGCCGTCAATCGCCTCACGGTGCCGACGTACGGCTTGTTTTTACAGGCTCCGGAAGACTACGAATTCGAAGCGGCGCGGGAGTGGGCCGCCGATCTGGAGACAAAGACCGACGAGGACGACGCCCTGGCGCTCTACCTCGCCACGACGCACGACGGCAACGGCGCGCGGGGCCTGCCGGCGGTGAGTCTGCCGGTCAATCCCATCATGGGGGCGGCCTTCGATGAGTTCCGTGCCGCCCTGGTCGACGGTTCGGCCGAGGCGCTGCATGCCGCCGGTTGGAACCTGCTGACCATGGCGGCGAAAATGGCGACCACCCAAGACGCGATGCACCACTCGACGCTGGAGACGACGCTGGTCGACGACTTCCGGTTCCCCACGGATCGGTTGGTGCATGAGGGGTATGCGCTGCTGTGGTTGACGCGCTGGATCGGCGCGACGATGGGCGCCACCGACAGCGTCGACGATGATGACGATGACGACGACGACACGAACGATGACGAGTCCGACGAGATCGAGGATCTGCTCAATCGCACGTACCAATACACGAATCTCGCCATCGGCGACCGCTACCAGCTCAGTCTCTTCCAGACGAACGCGTTTCGTAACGAGCTGGCGTTCGAAACGCCGCCGCCGGCCGTCGGGTTCGAGGCGCCGGAGATTCTCGACGAGATCAACACCGGTGTCGTCGGCGAGGATTGGACGTACGCGCCGCTCGAATCGGGCGCGGTGGAGGTGCAAATCTTCGGCCTGCCGGGCGCGACGGTGGATGAGGGGACGATCGTTTGGACGCCGCCCCACGCCGGTCGCTACCACGCGATCATTGCGGCCGAGACGGACGGCGGTTGGGATTGGAAGGACCTGCGCATCGTCGTCGAGGCGCCCTTCACTCCCAGCGGCGACGGCGAACGGGAAGAGCCCGAGGAGACCCTCGAACCGGCCCTGGGCGATGACGACGATGATGATGACGACGGGTGCGGGTGCTAGGCGAATCGTCGGCAGTGACGTTTGGGTGCCACACTTTCGCGAGGGCTCAGCCCGAGAGAAGGTGTGCGTGAAGTACCGGAACCGAGACCTGCTTGCCGCGCCGTCGCCTTGGCATGCTGCGCGCGGCTCTGTCATCGCACGACGCCGAGTTCGTTTCCCCAGGTCGGACCAAACCGCTTACTACCGTGCGCGGCTCTGAACGGGCACGGTCGCGAGTGTGGCACCCGACACCACGATTAATCCTCGTCCGCGACATCCCGGCCCGAATCCTTCGCCTCCTTGATGGCGTCCTCGCGCGCCTTCGAGGCCACCGCGTCGTGTTTGTCTCGATCCTTCATATTCGCGGGCATGGGCTTGTCCATGTCCAGGTCGTAGGGCATGTAGACCGAGCCGAACAGCCCGCCGCGCTTTTCCTTCACGACGATCTGATAGCGCTTGTAATGCATATCGAAGGGGTAAGGCGGGATGGGATTGGGCGTGTCGTATTCGAAGATGCCCGCCGACACGTCGTACTTGCCCGGCATCAGATTGAGCATGCCGAACTTGATCGTCAGCACGTGCGCCCCACGCATGTGGCCGAAGTCGTAGCCCGCGTGATAGGTGTTTAAACCCGCCACCTGATTGCCTTGGTCGTCCTGAAAAAACACGCGAAACGCCGGGTTCACCACCTCGCCGGCGACGGTGAAATGGATCTCGATCCAACACGTCTGCCCCGACTCGAACACGTCCATGTCGTTGCCGATGGCGTTCATGATGCGCACCATGCCGATGGTCACGCCCTGGCCGGATTGCTCCGCGGTTTTGAGCGCCTTGGCGTTTTGCAGATAGCATTCGAGGGGATCGAAATCCTTGAAATGCGTCTTGGCCTCGAAGTTCGGATCGTTCTCCAGCACCAGCGCGATGAGCCCCGCCTTCTGGGCGATCTCGTTGGGGATCTCGTCGTCGTTGATGTAAAAATCCGGGCGCTCCACGTGGTAGTAGATCTTCCAGTAGCGCTCCCACCGCTTGGCGTTTTTCAGCGCCCAGGCGCGCCGCTCGTCCTTGTCCATCGCCAGAAAGCTCTTGGAGACATTCGCGTCCAACTCCCCGAAAACGGTCGCGCTCTTGAACGCCAACCCCGAGGGACGCACCACCCGCCAGCGCGTGGTGTATTCGTTGTAGTGGCGCTGTTCGTATTCGGCGCCGCCCCAGGTTTCGGTTTCGATGTGCTCGCCGTGGTGGTTGAAGGGAAAGCTCACCACCGCCCGGCCGCCGGGGGCCAGGACGCGGCCGATCTCGGCCATGACCTGGGAGTCTTCGGTCAGCGGCACGTGCTCCAAAGTCGAAACGCACATGACCAGATCGAAACTGTCGTCGTCGAAGGGCAGCTTGGTGGCGTCGGCCTGGATGACTTTGAGGCGCGCCTCGTCGATGTCCGCGCGCTTGAGCAGCGCCGCCAGGTGCGACGGACCCGAGGGAGGAATAGGCTCCTTGTCCACGCCGGTAACGGTGGTGTTGAATTTCTTGGCGAGGATGAGGGGCAAGGCGTTGACGAACCCGCAGCCGATTTCCAGCACCCGGTCGCCGGGTTTGGGCCGGGCCAGGGAGATGGCCAGGGGGTATTCGAGCCAGCGGAAGTAGTTTTGCCGGCTCTCGAATTCCTCCGGGCCCAGGGTCTTGAGAAACGCCTGCACGTCGGCGTGCGTGAACGTCAGCAGTTTCGCCAGGTCGTCGCGGGCCAAGATCTCCCCCGTTCCGACGTCGTCGGATCTTCAAAAATAAACGTGATTGCTTACCACGCCGCGCGTAAAAGGCGCAATCAAACCCTTGACCTGACCGCCCCTCGCGGCCATCTTGTGCGCCGCTGTCCGGTCCGGCTTACAGGCCCGGGTCCGGGACGCACCCCCAAACGCGCGAGGCCCCATGAACGACCACCGCCCGCTTTCGATTCTCATGCGTGTCATCGCCGTCGCGCTCGGCGTGGGCTTCGGCGCGACGCATTTGCTGTTTCCCGCGCGATACTTCGCCCTGTTGGGCCAGACCGGCTACGACGCCGCCGACCCGTTTCATCTCTTCCTGGCGCAATGCGTCGGCGTGGTGATCGTCGCGCTGTGCGTGGGCATCTGGATGGCCGCGTCGGATCCGGCCAAATACCGCCTGGCGTTGGTGCAATTCCTGGTGGCCGGCGTGCTGACGGTCCTCGTCTTCCTCTTTCACCTGCTCGTCACCGGCGCGATCGGCGGGCTGGAGTGGCTGAGCGTCCTGGCCGTGGCGGTGCTCGTCGCCGTGGTCTGGCGCCTCTATCCTCGGGTGGACGAACCCTGATGGCCGCGAAATCCGCTCTGCCTTTCAGCGTCGGCGACGAACTGACGGTGCGTTTCGAGACCATGGCCGCCTCCGGCGCCGGCAAAGGCACCCCCGAGGGCATGGCCGTGGGCGAGTGCTCGGTGTTCACCGACCGGGCCGCGCCGGGGGACGTCGCGAGGGTACGCGTTACGGGCATCAAGAAACGCTTCGTCAACGCCGATCTGGTCGAGGTGATCGAGCCGGGCCCGGACCGCGTGGCGGCGCCGTGTCCCGTCTTCGAAACCTGCGGATCGTGCCATTGGCAGCATTTGACGTACGACGCCCAGCTTGCGCAAAAGCACGAGGTCGCCTCCTACCAACTCAAGCGCCTGATCGACGATCCATCGATCCTGACGCCCGTCGCCCCTTCGCCAAGTCCGTTGGGCTATCGCGTTCGCGGGGAACTGACGGCCGTCCGTACCGGCGCGACGATCCGCCTGGGATTCCGCCGTCACCGCTCCCACGATCTGATCCAGGTCGAGCGCTGCCCCCTCTTCCTACCCGGCCTGGCCGACCGATTCGACGCTATCGCCCGGGCGTTGGTGGACCGGGGATTGGCGGAGGACCAGCCCTATCGCGTGCGCATTTTTCTGGATGAAGCCACGGGGCGCATCGCGCTGGCGGCCGAGAGCCACGAGCGGGCGTCCTATCCCGACGTGGCGATGGTGGTCATCGACGGCGACGGACGTCTGGTCGAAAATCCCGAACTGGACGAGCGGCCTTTTTCCATGGCTGTCGACGGTCGGACGATCCGCTTTCACCCCCACTGCTTCACGCAGATCAATCCGGCGGTCAACGAACGCCTGGTCGCCGACGCGGTGGAAACGGTGGCGCCGGAAAAGGGGCTGCGCGTCCTGGAGTTGTACTCGGGGATCGGGAATTTCAGCATCCCGCTGGCGGCGCGGGGGGCGAAGGTGCTGGCGGTGGAAAGTTCGCCGGTCTCCCACCCCTGGGCGGAAAAGAATGCCGCCGAGCACGGGCCCTTGCCCATCACGCACGACGGACGTGACGCCTTTCAAGCCTGTCGCGGCTTGCTCGAGAACGACGCGACGTACGACGTGGTCTTCACCGATCCTCCGCGGGTGGGGATGGGGCCGATGGTCTCGGAAATCGTCAGTTTGTTCGAAGCGCGGCGCATCGTCTATGTGTCGTGCCACCCGCAGAACCTGGTGCGCGACGGACTCATCCTGCGTGCCCACGGCTACCACCCCACGCAGATCCGCCTCTACGATATGTTCCCGCAGACGTTCCACATGGAGTCGCTGGCGGTGTTTGAGAAGTTCTGACAATATATTCTTGTGATACACACTGAAAGACCAAACCGTCTTCTTATGTTGAAGGAACCAAACTGATGAGTATCAAAACCAACTTAAAAGGGCGCCTCCGGAATACCGACCTGCCGACTACACATGGTTTGATGCCTGTATTTGAGTCCATAACAAACTCGATTCACGCAATTGAGGATTTCGGCGACGTAGAACAGGGTAAAATTACCTTGCGCATACTGCGATCGGCGCAAGAAGACATTCAGCTTCAGGGTCGAGGCAAACGCGGCCCCGCGCCATCACTGGATATCTGGTCATTCTCCATCACCGACAACGGTATAGGATTTAATGACGAAAATATGGAAGCATTTGAAACACTTGATACCGAACATAAAATATCACGAGGTTGCAGAGGCGTCGGACGATTATTATGGCTCAAAGCTTTTGAATACGTGGAGGTCACAAGCGTATTTGAAGGCGATAGTGAGCATAAGATGCTCAGAACATTCCGATTCAATGACACTCATGGAATACACAGCAGCACAACAATAGCAGCTCCAATTGATAGTTCAAGAGAGACTACTGTAAAACTCGTTGGATTTGACAAAAAATATCAAAAAAATGCACCTAAAACACTACCGTCTATTTCTAACAGTTTATTTGAGCACTGTCTTTGGTACTTCGTTCGCGACGGTAGCGCACCAGACATCGAAGTTGTCGATGGCGACGATTCTGTCTCTCTTTTTGACATTTACGATGCCCATATGGAAAGTGATGCAGTAGTTGAGAACCTAGCAATTAAGTCACACAGTTTCTCGATTACCCACATAAAACTTCGAGAAATGCGCTCCAAAGAACACGGTTTGGCGTTCTGCGCCTCCAACAGACTAGTTGCAGAAGAACCAATCACAAACAAAGTCGCGGGCTTGTTTGGGCGGATTTCTGACGAGCACGGCGACTTTACATATTCCTGCTACATTAGCTCCCCATATCTCGACAAAAAAGTCAGACCAGAGAGAACCGGTTTTAGCATTTTGGAAACACCAAAGTTTCAACCTAAGTTATTTGACAATGAAGAATTGTCCATGCAAGAAATTCGAGAAAAAATTCTTAGCCAAGTCAGCGTATTTTTAAATAAATATTTGCAGGACAACCTTAAAAAAGGTGCCGAAAGACTAAATGGATTCGTTTCACAAAAAGCTCCCCGCTATCGTTACATTGCCAAAAAAGCAACAGAAACGGGCTTCAACGTAAATCCGGATATTGCTGACAAAGATCTAGAACTCGCGCTGCACAAGCTCTGGGCCGAAGAGGAACAACAACTTCTCGAAGATGGCCATGAATTGTTAAATCTACTCAAAGAAGGCCAGAAAGCTGAATATGAGAAACGCTTGCCCAGATATATGGAACGTGTCACGGAAATGAAAATGTCTGACTTGGCTGACTATGTTTTTCACCGACGCTTTATTATAGATATGTTTGAATGCGCTATCCAAATTGGGCCCGATGGAAAGTATGCAAATGAGGATCAAATCCATGAACTTATCATGCCAATGCGAGTAGACTCCAATGACGTAAAATTCGACAACATGAATCTTTGGCTGATAGATGAAAGGTTAGCTTTCCACTATTATTTGGCCTCAGATAAAACTATTAACTCCATGCCCACCATTAATAGTAGTTCCGCATTAGAGCCCGATATTCTCGCGCTGAATCTTTTTGATAACCCCCATCTTATGGGCGAAAATATCGGCCCTGAGTTAGCGAAAATTATTATTATCGAAATTAAAAAACCAATGCGCGATGATGCTATTGCTGGCCACAAAAAGGACCCTATCGAGCAGTCGTTGAATTATTTGGATGAGATCAGAACTGGCAGCGTGCTTTGGAAAGGACGGCCGATTCCAAATGCAGACAAGATTCAGGGATTCTGTTTCATTCTATGTGACCTCACCGAATCGGTTATAAAGCGATGCAGAATTCATGGGCTCAAGCAAACGCCGGATGGAATGGGATACTTTGGTCACAATCCTGAATTTGATGCCTACATAGAAGTTAGCTCTTTTGACCGTGTTTTAAAATCCGCCAAAGAGAGAAATCGCGCGTTTTTTGATAAACTGGGTTTGCCAACGACTTAGTTACATGTGTACAGAGTGCGCCAGCGTCCCTAGCCCGTGGCGACTACGCGGGCACAAAAAAAAAGTCGGTCTGGTCGACCGACTCTCCAGTGTGGCGATCCGTCTTAACTTAGATCCGAGGCGTCCGATCGGTTGCGCCGATCTTGGGGTCCCCGGATCAGTACGGCCCCCACGAATTCTGTGTCTGTTTCTCCCCCCCGGCGCGTTGCTCTTGCGTTGGGGGTGTCGCGGACGTTCGACCGGTTAGGCTCCTGTTCCGGTTCCGGTGTCCGTGGCCGTGGTGTCGCCGAATCCGCCGGTGTTGTCTCCCGAGGGCGCGCTGGCGCTGGGATCACCTTCATAGAAGTCGGCGTTGATCATGACCTGCAGGCCCTTGTAGGTCGCGACGATAACCGCGTATCCGGTCACGCCGTTGGCGGTCAGCGTGGTGGCGGCGATGCCGTCCACGTCGGTGGTGATCTTCGATTCGCCCAGCGCCCCGAGGGTGCTGGTCAGCAAAACATTCGCACCGGAGATGGGCGAGCCGTCGTCGGCGTAGAGTTCCGCCAGGACCGTGATGGCGCCGCCCGAGTTGACATCCAGGTTGTCCGGGGTGGCGGCCAGGCGCAGGGTCTGACCCGCGTCGTTGGTGGCCACATCCTCCTCGGAGGTCATGTATTCGTCTCCGCAACCGGCGACGATGAACGTCAGGACAATCAGGGCGGCCATGGCGATCCGGGCGGTCTGTTTCATCGCGCTTCTCCATCCTTTCGCGCACCGAATGCGCGTCTTCACGCCGCCAAGGGTGAGCAAGCGCCGTGCCAAGTTGTGGACAACCGGAAGGCACCGCAGCAAAACTACTTGAATATCAATTGGTTACGCGAATTTCCGGCTCGGAAACAGCGCGATTTCGGCGGGGTGACGGGATCACCGGAGATTTTTTCCGCCCCGGCAACGAGGCACTTTTTGCCGCGCCGGGGGGCAAGAGATGCGCGGTGGACGGCGTTCGGCAACGCCCTGGAAACCATCAAATATTCCGTGGGCTTTCCCGCCTCGTTGACAGACCCGGCCCAACGTTTCCAGGATGCAGGGCACGGTCTCCCTGCCCGAAAGGAATGATTATGCGCTCTCATTTTGCCGAGGATTACACCGAGATCTATGACGCCTCCCAACTCCGCAGCCTGTGGGCCTACGACACCTTCGGCGTGCAGGGGGATTCGGTGGTGGGGTACATCGGCCCGTGCCACATTCCGGTGGAAAAGCTCATCGACCGGGACGACGCCCTGCACAACCGGCCCATTCACGCCGACTCCCAGGTGCATTACGTGGTGGAGATGTTCGGCGTGGAACTGAAATTCGCCGTGATGGCCCAGCGGCTGCTCAACGGCTGGATGGAACGCGGCGCCCGGCTGCTCAAGTCGCCGGATGTCGTTTGCCACGTGGAATTGTCGGGCAACGACGTCTACTGCGTCTTTCCCGATCAGATCGAGGACATGGACCTCAAGCGACTGCTGGCGGAAATGCGCTTTCACTACGACCTGCCCGGCTGTCGCAAGCTGTCGGTCTCCATCGCCACGCTGAGCCCGGTATCAGCCATGATCCACGCGGGCATCAATGTCACCACCGAAGGCACCCCGGTGCGCACCTGCTCGCTGGAAATGCTGGGCATCGATCCGGTGGAGTACACCAAGTGGGTCGGCGAGAATTTCGCTCGGGACTACGAGAAGGTGCTGATGGCCTGCTCCAAAGTCCGGCCGGTGCCCTAGGCCTTGTGCGGCGTCGCGGCCATCTTCGAACGCACGGGCGCGCCGGCCGACGAGGCGTCGTTGCGCCGCCTGGGCGACGGCATCCGCCATCGGGGTCCGGACGATTCCGGTATCGCCTTGGACGGCCCGGCGGGGCTGATGTCCTACCGATTCGCGCTGGAGGACATCGAGCACGGTCGCCAGCCGGCGCGATTCGGCGCGTGGACCGTGGCGTGGAACGGCGAAATCTTCAACTGGCGCGAAGTCGCCGCCGCCTTCGACCTGTCGGATGTCACCGGCGACACGACGCTGTTGCCCCGCTTGCTGGCCGCCAAGGACATCGACGCCTTCGCCGAGTTGGACGGCCAGTTCGGCATCGCGGCCTGGGACGCCTCGACGCGCCGCCTGATCCTGGCCCGCGACCCGGCCGGCATCCTCCCGATGCACTACCACCTGACCTCCCGCCTCGTCGCCGCCGCGTCCGAGCTGCGGGCGCTGGCTCGTTGGCTGCCGGGCACGACGTACGACGACGCGGCCATGTCGCGATTTCTGCGTCTGGGGTATTGGCAACCGCCGGACACGCCGCTCGTGGAGATCCGCCAGTTGGAGCCGGGAGCGATGCTCGTCGTCAACGAAACGGCCACGGCGCACCGGCGCTTCTATCGCCCCGCCCCCAATCCCACGTTCACCGGATCGGTGGAGGACGCGGGTGTGCGTCTGGCGGAGTTGATGGTGGACGCGACGGCGCGGCGCATCTCGACCGCGGCGCCGACCGGGTTGTTCCTGTCCGGCGGGGTGGACTCGGCGCTGATCGCCGCGTCGCTCAAAAAGATCGGGCGGGATCTGCCGGCCTATTGCGTGGGCTTCGAAGGCACCGCGCCGACGGCGGGCTATCACTTCGAGGACGGTTTCGAGAAATCCATTGAGCAATACAACGAGTTCGCCGAGGCCGCCGAAACCGCCAAATGCCTGCGGATGCACCCGCCGACCAAGGTGCGGGCCGACGAACTGATGCTCATCGACGAGTTGGGCGCCGTGGTGGACACCCTGGACGAGCCGTGCATGAGCATTAGCGCGCCGCCGCTGTATTTGCTGACAAAAGACGCCAGCCGCACGATCCGCGTGGCCCTGTCCGGCGGCGGGGCGGACGAGTTGTTCGCCGGGTACGCCCACGTAGACCCGACCCGCTACGCCAACGCGCCCTCGGTGGTGCGCCGCTATCTGGAACTGACGGAGGTGTTCACGCCCGACGAGATGGAGCGCATCGGCGCCGCGAGCGTCGAACCGGCGCGGGATCTATCCCGAACGCTTCCCGAAGGCGTGGCGAACGCGGCGGACGTGGGCCTGTCGCCCCTGTCGTTCATCCTGATCGCCGAGCGCCTGGGGCCGCTGGCTCACAACATTCTCCACAAAAACGACCGCATCGGCATGCACTGGCCGCTCGAGATGCGCTATCCCTTCCTGGACCGGCGCATCATCGACTTTGCCGAGAGCCTGCCCGACGATCTGCAAACCGGCCCCGACGGCGGCAAGGCGGTCGTCAAGGCGGCGGCTCGGCATCTGGGCCTGCCGGCGTCCGTGACCGATCGAAAAAAAATCCGCCTGCAGGCGCCTTACGCCACCTACCTTTCCGACGCCCGTGTGGAGGCGTTTTTCGAACGCGTGATCGCCCACGAGACCGACGACCGCCCGCGCCTGTTCGACCCGCAACGCGCCCGCGACTACCTCTTCGGCCCCATGTCCGCCAAGGTCTGGCGACGTCCCGCGAAAATTCTGTTGCTGGCGACCTGGAATCTGTGGCGGCCCTAGTCGGGCGTCGGCGCGGGATCAACTGTCGACGAACGCCGCGTCGCGCTTCATACTAAAGACGACCCGTGATCCGAATTGTTGGGGGATGTCCTCGATCCTGGAGGGTGCCATGTCCATGCATCGGTCCGTGCTTTCGATTCTGATGATCTTCGCCTTGGCCTTCGCGGCCCCGTCCCTTGCCTCGGCCGCCGACACCGGTAAGAAACCGCTGGTGGTCGACGTGTCCGACAACCAGTTCGCCGGCCACCAATACGTCCGGCCGCTGAACTTCGCCTCGGGCGTGCTTTCGACCAACGTGGGCGTGTTCCTGGGCTACAACTACTCGGAGATCAAATACAACGACGAATTGGATTTCGTGATCTTCCAGGAAGACCTCTTCAAGCTCGGCGGCATCAGCGAGACCTTCGACTTCGAGGCCCGCTTCATGGACCGGTTCAGCACCGAGTTCATCGTCGACGCCCAGTTCCTCGGCGGCATCGACGACAACAGCGCGCTCATCTACGGCGGCACCATCGTCTACGCCGTTTCGGCCCTGCCCAAGTTCAACGTCTACCGCAACACCAAGTCGGGCACGATGGTCACGCTGGCGGCGAATCTGAGCTACGACCAGGGCGGCCAAAGCTCGCCGTTCCTGATCCTCACGCAGGTCATCGACAACGCGCTGGAGATTCTCCAGGACGCGCTGCAGGGCAAACCGCTGACCGAGGGCGATCTGAAGGACATCGTGGAGATCAAGGTGGTGGACTCCATCGTGCTGACCTCCCATACCACCGTGAGCCCTCAGATCCTGATCGCCCAGACCGTCTCGCCGCCGGTGGGCCTGCAATTCGCGGCGCGATACGATTACGGCATCGACGAGCAGGAACAACTGGGCACGGAGAAATTCGAGACCGAGGATCCGCCCACCGCGTGGTTCCTGGGCGGCATGGCGAGCCTGGATTTGAACAAGATGTCGTCCGTGCCGATGGGCTTCCGGTTCGAGCTGGGCTACGAGCAGGAAGCCAACGACGAGGTGAACACCTCGACCATGACCTTCGCCGGAGGCCTGAACTACACCGGCCGCCGCAACCTGGACCTGGGCCTGTCGTTGCTCAACAACCGCTTCACCACCGAAAGCGACGAGGATTCCGAAGACGCCGTCGGCGTGGGCACGACCATGCTGGTGAATATGCGTTACACGTTCTAACCCGCAGCCGAAAGAACGTCCCGCTCGCGGTAACACGGCAGGCGAAATGTCCGTATCGTCCTGAGGAACCCCGGACGCATCTCTGCGTTTTCGCAGGATTTCGCAAAGAGGCGGCCGCAGGATCGGCCCATGCTTCGTCCCGCGCGCTTGCCGCCGACGCATGCGGCGTCCATACTTTCAAAACGTTTTCGAGGGGAGAACGACGCATGTCCGACTATTACAAATCCGAACACCTGGCCAACTTCGCGAAGATCGCCGACGGGCAAAAGGAACTGGGGCAGGCCTTTTTTTCGTACTACGGCAAGGTGTTCGAGGACGGCGCGCTGACGGCGCGGGAAAAGTCCCTGATCGCCCTGGCCGTCGCCCACGCGGTGCAGTGCCCGTACTGCATCGACGCATATTCGAAGGACGCCCAGGAAAAGGGCGCCGACTTCGAGCAGATGACCGAAGCGCTGCACGTCGCCGTCGCCATTCGCGGCGGGGCGTCGCTGGTGCACGGCATGCAGATGAAAATGCATGTGGAAGAATCGGGCATGTAAAGCGCCCGCGCGCAAAGGAACGACATGACCTTCAATAAAGACGCCGACGAGCGCCTCTTCCACGCGCCGGACGACACCCAGGCCGCGCTGGACTACGGCGTGGATCTGGACTCGCCCGAGGCGGGGCCCAAGCCGGTGATCTCGCTGCGCCGTCGGGGTTCGTCCCTGGCCTCGGCGGCGGAGCAATTGCGCACCCTGGGCACGCTGGACCTCGTCGACGCTCAAGGCCGCCCGGCGAATTTCGAGCAACACATCGCCGACATCGGCATGGCGCGCGGCCTGCGCCCCGCGCCGTTGGAGATCTTTCAGATCAACGTCGGCAAGCTGTGCAACATGACCTGCAAACACTGCCATGTGGACGCCGGGCCGGACCGCGTGGAGGCGATGATGACCCGCGCCACCGCCGAGGCGTGCCTCGCGGCGCTGGACCAAACCGACTGCCGCACCGTCGACATCACCGGCGGCGCCCCCGAACTCAACCCCAACTTCCGCTTTCTGGTCGAGGAATCGATCAAGCGCGGCAAGCACGTCATCGACCGATGCAACCTGACGATCCTGCTGGTGCCCAAATTCGCCGACCTGCCCGAATGGCTGGCCGAGCGGGGCGTCGAAGTCGTCTGCAGCCTCCCCCATTACCGCCAACGCAATACCGACGCCCAGCGCGGCGACGGCGCCTACGAAAAATCCATCCAGGCGCTGCGTCGGCTCAACGAGGCGGGGTACGGCCAAGGCGATCCGAACAAGATCCTCACCCTCATGACCAATCCCGCCGGGGCGTTCCTCGCCGGCAGCCAGGCCAGCATGGAGCGTGAGTGGAAAGCGGCCCTCGAACGGGACCACGGGGCGCGTTTCGATCGTTTGATCGCGTTGAACAACATGCCCATCTCCCGCTTCCTGGAGTGGCTGCAAAACAGCGGCAATCTGGTGTCGTACATGAACCGTCTGCTCGACGGCTTCAACCCGGCGACCGTACCCGGCGTGATGTGCCGCAACACCGTCTCCGTCGGGTGGGACGGCCGCGTCTACGACTGCGACTTCAACCAGATGCTGGACATGGAGATCGCGGTGGAAGGCTCGTCGTCCGAAGGGGCGATGACCGTCTTCGAATTTTCGCCGGAAAAATTCGCCGCCCGCCGCATCCGCACCGCCCGCCATTGCTACGGATGCACCGCCGGCGCCGGCTCTTCTTGCGGCGGCGCGACGGCCTAGTCACTTCGTTCCGACCACATCGGAATCTCGTTACCCCAAGACCCGCCGCGCGACCCGTGTTAAAATCATTCATGGGGTAGCGCCACACACTTTCGAGGAGCATTCCATGTTCGATCCCAGCTACGGGCTGACGAAAACCTTGGACACCGACTACGAAACGGCGCTGGAACGCGTCACCGCCGCCCTGAAGACGCAGGGCTTCGGCGTGCTCACCGAGATCGACGTGAAGGCCACGATGAAGGCCAAGCTCGACAAGGATTTTCGCAAATACAAGATCCTGGGCGCGTGCAACCCGCCGATCGCCCACGAAGCCCTCTCCCGCGACCCGGGCATCGGCCTGCTGCTGCCGTGCAACGTCATCGTATTCGAAAACGACGAAGGCAAGGTGGTCGTTTCCTTCGCCCGGCCCAAGGCGCTGTTTCAGATTATCGATAACCCGGACGTCGCCGCGATGGCCGAGCAGGTCGAGGAATTGATCCGGAAGGCGTGCGACGCGGTGTAAAAACGCATTCGCGACAATATCTCGATCCTTCAGAGCCCCGACCATCAGGGAAGGGTCGTCGAGCGTGTCGAATTGTCGAAAGTTCCGGACCGCTTGCCAGCGCGCGCGGCTCTGTCATCCCACGACGCCGAGTTCGTTTTCCCAATTCGCACCAACCCGCTCCCTTACGGTCGCGGCTCTGAAAGGTCGCGGTCGACGTCAAACAACGTTCGAGTTTGACCCCTCACTACCGTTCGGGGCTCTGATTCGGCTGGACACTAATCCGCAAGTTGCTCGGAGCGAAGCGACTTTCACCAAGGAGCGTTCGACAACGCGCCAGCGCTCTTAGTCGGCGCCGACTACGGCACTCAACAGCCGCAGGCGGAGTCGTCGCCACTGTCGTTGGATCGGAATTTGTCGTCATCATCGTCGCCGTCGCCGGGGGAAACGGGCGTGGTGACGGTGGTCGTGGTCGGGAGGGTGCCGTTGGTGAGGTATTCGCCGACGCCGTTGGTGAAGGAGATCGCGAATTTGCCGTAGATGTCCGGGGCGTCGGGTTCGGCGCAGGAGGCGGTGCCTCCGTAGAGTTGGCCGATGACCTGATGGTCGTCGTTGAGCAGCGACGCGCCGGAGGAGCCGGGCTCGGTGGTGCCCAATGCGCCGGGGTCGGAATCGCCTTCCACATAGTGGACGAAGTGGAAATTGTCCGGGTTGGTGCTCAGCCCGTTGATGTCCTGCACCGGGATTTTGGAACCGAAGGCGATGCGTTTGTAGTCGCCCTGGGGATGGTGGATGACGGACAGGCCGCCGTCGCCGATATCCGGGCTGTCGGTGGTCCAACCCAGGTAGGTGGTGCCGTCCGGCGGGTCTTCGTCGAGCAGGAGAAAGGACACGTCGGTGCCCGCCGCGACGGTTTCCGTATACAGCAACGTCGCGCCCGCGGAGGTTGGGCGGGAGTTGCGATCGACGGGCGTGCCGTTGCATCCGTCGGTTTCGTAGCCCCAGAAGGCCAGCAGCGAAGACGCGCCCGAATTGGACCCCACGCAGTGATTGGCCGTGAGGAACCAGGGCTGGAGGGTGCCGTCCAGGTCGTTGAGCAGTGTGCCGGTGCAGACGAAGTCGCCGCTGCCCTGGGAGATCAGGTAGGTCGCGATGCCCGATTTGATGTCGGCGAATTCCGAATAGCAGTTCACGTCCAGGTTGCAGGTTCCGGCAAGTTTCGGCGCGCCGAGGAAATCCTTGAACCCATGGCTGACGCGCGCCACGTCAATGTCCGGCTCGGCGTCCCCGTCGGCGATGAATTCCAGCGTCAGCGCCTCGCCGAAGATCGCCGGACCCCAGAACGCCTCCGGATCCTGGCTGGCCGTGGGCGCCACGCGCCGGGCCGGGCCGTCGTCGCCGTAAATCCACAGTTCGCCCTCGGCGTCCTCCACGATGCCGGTCAGGAACGGCCGCAGGTAATGGGCGTCGGGCGATTCGATGCGCGTGCGCCAGGAGACGGCGCCGTCGTCCAAGGTGGTGCGTTGCCAGACCAGGGGAGCGTCGTCGGCCAGATCGATGGACATGCCCACGACGCGGCGCTTCTCGGCCGGGTCGGCTTCAATGGCTACAAGCCGCGTCCGCGCTTGTTCGATGAGGGCGTCGGCGACGACGAACCGGGCGGTGCGTTCCAGGGGAAGACGACGGGCGAGCAACGGCGCTTCGTCCGCCTGTTTCGCGACGGCCGACTTGGGCGAGACGATCGCGTGGACCTGGACAATGCGCGCCGTCGGCTTGGCGGGATTGGTCCAGGCGACGGCGGCCAGGATGAGCAAAGTTCCGGTCAGGGCCAGGCCCGCCACGTGACGGGCGAAATCGCGATGCATTCAAATATCTCCAAGATCGAGGCGACGGGGTCGGCCCCCGCGTCGCCGGACAATCTCGATCAAATCAAAATCACACCTTCACTCGAACGGTGTTCTCGCGAAAGTGCGGCGCCCATCGTTTTCAATTCCTCGGACCAACCGTCCTCGGACCAACCCGCTCCAAGCAGGTCGCGGTTCCGAGCGGGCGTGACCGTTTTCCCACAACATTCGAG
>JACKCT010000029.1 GCA_020633895.1 Deltaproteobacteria bacterium
GAGCAAGCGGTCCAAAGCGTCCGCTGATTCGAAACGCACGACGTCCCCGCGTTAACGCTTGGGGCTCTGATTCATAGAAACGCTTTGCGAACATCGAACGCGTCACCCGCTCGCTACCCGCCTACGCCAAGGCTACGGCGGACAAGCGGCTCGCGGCTCGGACATCGCAAAGCGGCGTGACAGTGTTCGATGGTTGGACCAACCCCCTCCCTCACGGTCGGGGCTCTGTTCCAGCGAAATCCCTTCAAACGACATTCGAGTTTGACCCCTCCCTCACGGTCGGGGCTCTGATTTGTCGCAACGATTTTCGAACAATGAATGCTTCACCCCCTCACTACCCGCCTCCGCCAAGGCTACGGCGCGGCAAGCCGTTCGGAGCGCTGACGGAAGAGATGCAAAGTATCTCCTCGTCCGTGCCGACGACGGCACTATTCGCCGCCGCCGAGGTTGAGGCCGCCGGCGACGGCGGCGGCGTTGAGTTGTTCGAGTTCTTCGCCGGAGGGGGTCGCGGGCATGGGGGTGACGCGCTCGCCGGGGCGGAAGTAGATCAGGCGGGCGCGGCGGGTGGAGCGCTGGATGACGCCGGTGACGTTTTTGATGGTGGAGTTGACGATGGCGGTGGCGTCCACGGAGAAGTAGCGCGTGGTGACGCCGACCTTGCGGTTGATCTTGCGGGCCAGATTGCGATCGACGCCGGCGGCCTCGAGCTCGGAGACGACGCCGCTGCCGTCGAAGATCTGTTCTTCCTTGCCCGCTTCCTCCTGGCCGGCCACGCGCCAACTGACGATTTTCTGCGCCTCGCCGGCGGCGTCGGCCTTTTCGTCCAAGGCCATAATCATGGCCTGCAGCACGCGCTGATCGATCGTATTCATGTTCAATTTGCGATCGGCGAAGATGGTGCAGGTCTCGGTGAGCTTGCGGTAGATCTCGTCGGTCACGCCCTTGACCAGGCGCAGTTCGGCCAACGTAAGCAGACGACCGTTGCGGGATTTGTACGCCTGAGGTTGGGCGGAGGAGTAGCCGTAGACCTGGTCCTCCATGCCGCCGCCGCCCAGGACTTCCTCATCCGAGTCCAGCCAGTCGATGATCGCGGCGACCACGTCCGGGTCGTCGATCTGCTGCAGAGCGAGCAGGTTGCGGAACCAGTCCCCTTCAAACCGGCGCGGTGTCCCGGAACGGCCGACGAGCTGATTGAGGTTGAACTTGCTCGACTCGTCGGTGACGGTCACGCTGATGGTTTCGTTGTCGGAGAGGGGGATGTAGCTGAACAGCGGGCTGTTCCAGTCCTCGCCCAAATGATCGACCTTGCGCTTTTTCTGGACGTCGTCGAGCAGCGCGCCCTGGGCCACCTGCAGGCCGCTCTTGGCCAGATAGTAGGCCTTGAGGCCGTCGGCGATGTTCGAGGCGATATAGAGGTTGATGCGTGTCGAATGGGCGAAATCGAGCACGACGACCGAAAGAATCGCCGTCACCAGAAGGACGATCAGCAACGCGATGCCGCGCTTGCGTCGGCCGGTTTTGCCGCGGAAACGAAGGCGCGTGAGCATGTCAGTTCCTCCGGCCCGAATTGAGTTGGCCCAATTGGTTGGAGCCGCCCGAATCGCTGTCGTCCGAGTCTTCGCTATCGGTGTCGTCGTCGTCATCGCCGTCGTCTTCACTGGACAGGTCGATGGTCGACATCTCCAATTTCACCTTGGAGGAAAACACGATCGGGCGCAGGTCCGGGCCCATCACGGCGATGGTGACTTCGGCGGCCACGGGCACGGCGTTGATCATCGATTCGGACTGGACGACGTCGGTTTCGACCTGCGTTCCGTCGGCGTTGAATTGATTTTCGAACCCTCGGGAATCCCAGTCGTTGCGCCAGACGTTCCCATCATAAAAACGCACGTTGAACGCCGTCAGATCGTCGATGAGGATGTATTCCTCGCCGCCGAGCATGTTGTCTTCATCGATGATCGCGTCCTCCCGGCGCCATAGTTGGAAGCGCTCCTCGTCGGGCAGGTACGCGACTTTGTAGGACACCTCCGATTGGTCGGATTCAGCCGCCGTAGGATTGAGACGCACATGGGCGAGCGTCGTCATATGCAGTTCGTCCATGGGCAGGCCGTTCACCTGGTTGGAGATCCCGTAAAAAATCGTGTGGGATTGCTCGCGAGGTGACACGTACGCCGCGGACAGATCCAGGGCGATCTTGTCCATCGCCCAGCGCGCCTTGTGGTAGGCGTCGTTGCCTTCCTCGACGTACTCCTTGGACTCGATGGTGCGGGTGAAGGTGGCGTAGACGATGGACAGGATGGACGCCGTGACCGCGACGGCCACGAGCACTTCCAGCAAGGTAAAACCGGCACGGCGACGGCGGCGAAATCCGAGGGGCATCAGTTGTCCCCCTCGCCGGCGAAATCCGAGAGGGCCTGGGATCCGGCGCCCGGTTCGGCGTCTTCGTCGGGGACTTCTTCCTCGGCCCGCTCCTGCTCCTTCACATCCCGAGCGCCGATGAAGTTGAGCAGTTCGATGCTTCGCGGCCGGCCGTCCTCCAGGTACGTCACCTTCACCTCCACCTCGCGGATGAAGTCGGCGAAGATGGAGATGTTCACGTTGCGTTCCCAGGTGAAATCCGGGAACTGGCCGGGGTATTTTTCCTCGAAATCGCCCGTCTCGCTGCCCAGGTCGGGAAAGCCTTTCATCTCGATCTCGGTCATCAGATCCCGGGCCAGATTCGCGGCGATGGACAGCTTGCGCGCCCGCTCGCTCATGCGGATGGACGTGGAATGGTTCTCCAGCAACACCACCAGCACCGTCGCCAGGATCGCCATCGCCACGACGACTTCCAGCAGGGTGAAACCGGCCCGATCCCGATTCGCGAGGCGCGCGAGCATCTAAAAACCGTCCTGGGAGAACGGGCCCTGCGTGGGCTGCGTGTCGACGATGTCGACGTAGCCGTCCAGGATTTCCACATCCCCGGTGAGCGGTTCGATCACCAGTGTGAAGAAATTCTCCCGGCCGCCTTCCATGTGAATGACCGCACGCTCGGCGAAACCGGTGGGGAAAAAGGAGATGAAGGCGATCTCGTCTTCTTCCTTGAGGGTGTCGTGGGGCGTGACCACGTCGACGAACCGGATGCCGTCGGGCAGGTGGCCCCGACCGCCCAGGGAACCGGGCAGGTCCACGAACTGGCCGACGTTGTTGTCGCCCACGGCCAGGATCGTCGGCCAATAGTCGCCGGTGACGGGGTCGAGCTGCAGGCGGATGATCTGCTGCTTGATGACCGATTCGTGAAAGCAGAACTTCACCGTGCCGGTCAGGCGGCGCACCGCGCCCTTGAGGTTGGTCTGAAACAGGTCGCCGAATTGGGGGATGATCAGGGTGCTCAGGGCCGCGATGATGACGATGACGACCATGATCTCCAGCAGCGTGAAGCCCCCGCGCTCGCGACGCACCACGGCGGCGAATCCGAATCGGGAGCGATGCTGGCGTTCGAGCTTGGCCATAGGGAGACGAGTGTAGCCGATGCCGCTAGGGCAAGGCGAGGACCGTGGTCCAGTCAAAAAAACGAAACCGCGCGGCGGCTCTCGGTGAGGGAGGGAACGTAGCGCCGCCGCGCGGTCGACAAAAACTAGCCTTGGATGTCGTCTTCGGTCTGGGGGCGCTTGTCCGGCCCGTTGGACCAGATGGTGAACTGATAGCCGTCGGAAACGTAGCCGTAAGGCATGTTCCAGGGATCCAGCGGAACCTCGTCGCCCTTGAGATAACCTCGGTTGGACCCGAATCCGCCGGCCTCGGGCGGCGTCACCAGAAGTTGCAGGTCCGGCGGATAGGAACCGTTGTCCATCTTGAACAGGTCCAGGGCGTTCTTGATGCTGCTCATCTGCGCCTCGGCGGCGTTTTCGTTGGCCTGCTCCAGGCGATCGAGCACCTTCACGCCCACCAGCCCGGCGATCGTGCCGATGATGATGACGACGACCATGATCTCGAGCAAGGTGAAACCCGCGGACTGCTTGGCCACCCGGGTGGGAACTGTCTTTCTCAGTCGCACCGTGTGCATCGCGTACCTCCTTACGCACTTATCCTCATCATCGGCTTTTTTCCCGGCCGATGTGCCCTTGTCACGTCCTCGGCCAGTGAAATAAGCAAGATGGGTGCCATGCCTCGTCGTCACGGCACTTTCCATGCGTTGTCCTTCCGTCAGAGTGTCCTTCCGCCAGAGCCCCGAACGGTAGTGAGGGGTCAAACTCGAACGTTGTCGATAGCGATCCCGACCCAACAGAGCCGCGAACCGTTTGCCCGCCGCAGCCTTTGCGAAGGTGGGTAGTGAGCGGTTGACCGCGCCCCGGGACTAAACCCGCGATAAGCCAAGTAACGAACGTGGCGTACTGAATCGCACCAGACCCCTCACTACCGTTCGGGGCTCTGACATTAGCTGGAGCGAAGCGACAAAATTGAACAGAGCGTGCGTCGGGGCGCCAGCTTTCCAGGATACGAAGTATCCGTCAGCCCGTGGCGGCTACGCCACTACTGCAATCCGCTGGTCATATCCATGATCGGCAGCAGGATCGCCATGACGGCGAAGGCGACGCCGGCGGCCATGGCCAGGAGCATGGCGGGTTCGAAAACGGACATCATGCCGCGGATGGCGGCGGCCACTTCCCGGTCGTAGGCGTCGGAGATGCGAAAGAGCATCTCTTCCAGCTCGCCGGTTTGTTCGCCGACCGTAATCATGTGGATGACCATGGGCGGGAAGACTTCGGACTGCTCCAGCGGCCGGGCGATCGGCTGGCCCTCGCGGATGTTGTCCGTGGCCGTTTCGATGGCTTCCTGGATGATCGTGTTTTCCACGACGCGCTTGACGATGTTGAGCGACTCGATGATCGGCACGCCCGAACGCAGCAGCGTGCCCAGCGTGCGGGTGAAGCGCGAAACCGCCACCTTGCGGATAAGGTTGCCGACGATGGGCAGGCGCAAAAGAATCGCGTCGTAACGCTTGCGTCCCTTGGGGGTCTGCTTCCAGCGATGGAAGAAGTAATACGCCACGCCCAGCAGGATCGCGATGAGCCACCAATAGCTTCGAATGAAACTCGTTCCGCCCAGCAGCAGCATCGTCATGGGCGGCAGAGCCTTGTCCATGCCCTCGAAGATCTGCGTGATCTTGGGAATCACGAACGTGACCAGATAGGCCATGATGCCGGCGCCGACGATCGCCATGAAGATGGGGTAGGTGACGGCGGCCTTGATTTGCTGCTGGCGATCCAGGGTGATCTCGGAAAAATCCGCCAGCCGGTTGAGCACCGCGTCCAGGGTGCCCGACTGCTCACCGGCGTTGACCATGTTCACGAACAGCGGCGAGAAGATTTTCGGGAATTCCTTCATCGCGTTGGCCAGGGACGTGCCTTGCGTGACGCGTTCCCGGATCTGGGAGAAGGTCTTGGTGAGCACCGGGTTTTCCACTTGCTTGGCCAGGGCTTGCAGACTCGAGTCCATGGGAATGCCCGCGCCGATGAGGGTGGCGAACTGGCGCGTGGCGATGGCCAGATCCTGGGCCTTGACCGTGCCCATCAAGGAGCGGATGTCGATTTCCAGCGACAGGCCCTTGCCCTTGACCGCCTTTTCCTCGCCCTCCTGCACTTCCTTGAGGCTGGTGGGGAACTTGTTCTCTTTGCGCAGTTTCGCCTTGGCGACCTTCTCGGTCTCGGCGTCGACGATCCCCTTGATCGTCTTGCCCTTGGCGTCCATGGCGACATAGCTGTAAACGGGCATCGGCGGTGTCTTCCGGTGGTTGTCCTAGGTCGTTGGACAACGCATTTCGCGGTTACGTTTCGGTTTCGTCATTTCAGAGCCGCGCGGGTTAGCAAGCGGGTTGCCGCGTCGAATTAACCCGCTCCCTTAGGGTCGCGGCTCTGAAACGGTTGGAGCAACGCGACGATTCTCCATGGAACGCACGATGACGCGCCGGCGCGCAGGATCGCTTGCGATCCGTCAGTCCGTGCCGACTACGGCACTAGTTCGTGTCTTGCGCCGTGACGCGCAGGACTTCCTCGATGGAGGTGTCGCCGGCCAGGACCTTGCGGGCGCCGTCGCGACGCAGCGTGATCATGCCGTTGTGCTCGACGGCGAGTTTCTTGATTTGTCCGGCGTCTTTATTGGCCAGCACCAACTGGCGCACGGCGTCGTTGATTTGCAGGATCTCGTAAATGGCCGTTCGATCCGTGTAGCCCGTGTTGGCGCAATTTGAGCACCCGTTGGGGCGGTAGACCGGGCCGGTGATTTCGTGGGGCGCCAGGCCGATCTTCGCCAATTCCTCGGCGGTCGGCTCGTGGGGCGTTTTGCATTCGGGGCACAGGACCCGAACGAGACGCTGGGCGATGATGCCGATGATGGAGCTGGAAACCAGAAACGGTTCGACGCCCATGTCCACCAAGCGGGTGAACGCGCTGGCCGAATCGTTGGTATGCAACGTCGAGAACACCAAGTGACCGGTCAGGGACGCCTGAATCGCGATCTCCGCGGTTTCCAGGTCGCGAATCTCGCCGACGAGGATGACGTCCGGGTCCTGGCGCAAAAACGAGCGCAGGCCCGAGGCGAAGGTCAGGCCGATTTTGCTGTTGACCTGCATCTGGCCGATGCCGGGAAGCTGGTATTCGATCGGATCCTCGACGGTGAGGATGTTGCGGTCCGGACTGTTCAGGCGCACCAGGGAGGCGTAGAGCGTCGTCGTCTTTCCCGAACCGGTCGGGCCCGTGACCAGAATGATGCCGTGGGGCTGGCTGATGAGGTTGACGACGGTCTTGAGGCGTTCGTCGTCCAGACCCAGGGACGACAGGTCCAGCTTGACCTGGGACTTATCCAACAAACGCATGACCACCCGCTCGCCGAAGGCGGTGGGGATGATGCTGGTGCGGATGTCGATGTCCTTGCCGGCGATCTTGATGCGGATGCGCCCGTCCTGGGGCACGCGCTTTTCGGCGATGTTGAGCTTGGCCATGATCTTGATGCGCGTGGCGATGGCCGACTGAAAGCGCCGGGGCGGCCGCATGACCTCGTAGAGCACGCCGTCGATGCGAAAGCGCACCACCAGGTCGTTTTCAAACACCTCGATGTGGATGTCCGAGGCGCGCTCCTTGACCGCCCGATAAAGCAGGTGGTTGATCAGGCGGATGATCGGCGCGTCTTCGTCGGTGGCGTCGATGATGTCCGAGATTTCGTCCAGGTCGAAGCTCTCGGGGCCTTTCTCGCCTTCCAGATCCTCCAGAACCTCTTCGCTGGTCTCCTTGGCCTTGTCGTAGACCAGGTTGATCGTGTCGAAGATCATCGCCTGGGTGGACAGGACCGGCTTGATCTCGCCGCCCAGGAAGATGCGCAGATCGTCGAGCACCTCGTAGTCCAGCGGGTTGGCGCAGGCCACGACGATGCGCTCCTCCTCCTCGTTCATCGGCAGGATGAAGTGGCGCTTGGCGTAGTGGATGGGGATCTTGACGACCAGGGCCGGGTCGACCTTCTCGACCTCGATGGTGTCCACGTATTCCATGTGGAACTGCGTGGCCAGGGCGTGCATCACGGCCGCTTCGTCCACGGCCTTCATGCGAATGAGCACCTCGCCGATCAGGCCGCCCTTCTCGGCTTGCACTTCCAGCGCCTTGCCCAAGGTCTCCGCGTCGACGGCGCCTTGGGCGATCAGAATTTCGCCCAGGCGTCGGCCCGCGCCCTTAGGGACCGGTCGGGGCGAATTCGTCGCTGTTGCTGCCTGGCTCATTGTCGTAGTCCTCGAAGGCATCGTCGTCCTCGTACTCGGTCGGGTCGTAGATGCCGTCTTGCGTTTGCTGGCTGCGGTCGCGCTCTTCCATCATGCGACGCACCCGGGGGTCCGTCTCGATGGTGTCGTCCATGGGCGTAATGAAGATCGTCTCGGACGGCGTCATCTTCTGGGGATCGAGCAGGCCCAGGTCGTTGGTGCGTTCCGGGATGAAGTTCTTCTCGCGGAACATCTCCATGCGCTTGTTGGACATGCGCGTGACCTCTTCCAGGTCGGCCGCGTCCTTGATGACGTAGGGCGTCAGGAAGATCAGCAGGTTGGTTTTGGACACCTTCTTGCGGCTGCTCTTGAACAGATATCCCAGGATCGGGATGTCGCCGAGCACCGGAATCTTGGAGTCGACCACCGTGACCGAATCCTGCATCAAACCGCCGATGATGACGGTCTGGTGGTCCTTGACGGTCACGACGGTGTCGGCGGTGCGCTTGGCGGTGGTCACGCCCACGTCCGCGGCCGACAAGCCCTCGGGCGAGTCGGTCACTTGGCTGACCTCTTGATAGATCAGCAGCTTGACGTAGTCCGACTCGTTGATCTGGGGCGTCAGACGCAGCGTGATGCCCACGTCCTGGCGCTCGATGGTGGTGGTCGGATTGGTGTTGTTGGCCGAGAAGATCTGGCCGGTCACGAAGGGCACGTTGTCGGCGACCACCACCTCGGCTTCCTCGTTGTCGAGGGTCAGCACGTGGGGCGTGGACAGCACGTTCACATCCTGGTCGGTGGCCAGGGCGCGGAAAAGGGCGCCGATGTTGGGGAAGGTCTCGCCGCCGAAGGAGATGGTGCCGTCGGCCGCGCCGATGGCGAAGCCGGTCACGCCCAGGGGATTGGCCGCGGCCTGTTGGATGCCGCCGTAGTTGGTGCCGCCGATGACCTGCACGCCCTCGTCCTCGGTGGCGTCGTTGGTGGAGCGGAACTCAAAGCCCAGGTCCAGGCCCCGGTCCATGGTGATCTCCAGGATCAACGCCTCGACGAAGACCTGGCGGCGGGGGATGTCCAGCTTGTCGATGACGTCCTTGAGGATGCGAAAATCCCGATTGCTGGAGATGATGACCAGGGAGTTGGTGGCCGGCTCGGAGGTGATGCGCACCGCGCCGTCAAAGTCGGCCAGGAAGCGCCCGGTGGTCGAGGCGATGCCCGACTGCTGGCCCGTGTCGAAGGACGAGGCGCCGCCGGACAGGCCCGAGGCCAGGGACCGGGCCTGGTTGCTCAGGCTGCTGCGATTGCGATTTTGCGAGGCCAGACGCGACTGGCGCTGGCCGGCCAGGTTCGAGGCCCCGGCTCCCGCGCCGGTGCCGCTGCCCGCCAGGGCCGCCAACGTCTGGGCCAACTCGTCGGCGTTGGCGTTTTCCAAATAGACCACGTGGATCTTGCCCTCGCCGCCGGGCAGGGGCTGGTCGAGCTTACGCACCAGTTCCCGCACCTGACGGATACCGATGCGGCTGGCCTTGACGATCAGGCTGTTGGTGCGCTCGTCGGCGAGGATCTTGGTGTTTTCCTTGTTGGGCACCGACGAACTGGTCGCCGCCGAGGCGTTGTTGCGCGCCCGGCGACGAGCCTGGATGCGCTGGCGGATGCTATTGGCGCGGGCCTGGGCGGCGGAGGCGCCCGAGTCCTCTTCGGAGAACAGTTCCAGGATCACATCGGCCAGCACCGAGGCCGCGGCGTATTCCAACGGAATGACCACCACCTCCTGCTCGCCGCCGGCCACGTCCAGCCGACGCATGATCCGCATGAGGCGATTGATGTTGGAGGCGTTGTCCATGACGATGACCATGTTGGACGGCCCGTAGGCGAACATGGTGCCGTCGTCGGAGACCATGCCCTCGAACGCGGTGACAACGTCGTTGGCGTTGATGTACTGCAACGGCACTAGCTGGGTGATGAACTGCTCGTTGTCCCGAGGATAGCCCGAGGTGTTGGTGCGAATGGCCGCCTTGGAGGCGTCCTTGACGGGCACGATCTTGGTCAGCTTGCCGACCTTGACGGTGGTGAAGCCGTTGACGGCGAGCACGGACATGAAGATGTCGTAGGCCTCCCGGGGCGTGACCTTGGTGGGGCTGATGATCGTCACCGTGCCCGCGACGCCTTTGTCGATCATGAAGTTTTCGCCGGTCATGTCCGACATGAGCTTGACGACCTGCTTGATGTCCGTGTCGGTAAAGTCGATGGACACCAGGTCGTCCGAGTCGGTCAGGCGCGGGTAATCCCGGGCCGTGGGAGCGGTCGTCGCCATCTGGTCGCCGCCGTCGTCATCCCCGTCGTCGTCGTCCGTCTCCTGAGCCGAGGCGATCGACGGCCCGGCCGGCAGCACCGACGGCACCAGCACGGCCACCAGCGCCAACAGCGCGACTCGCATCCAAAATTGCTTGTTCGTCATGGGTTTCATCGCCCCGAATTCATCTCCACGGCGCCGGGCGCCCCCTCGAAATTCAAATTCCACATCCTCAACGCACATCGTACGAGAACGAGCGGCGTTCGCCGCCGCGGGTCAGATCCAACGAAAAGCGATCCGCGTTTCTCAGTTCGGTGAATAAAACCAACGCCGCTTCCGGGCCGTTGATTTCCCGGCCGTTGAGGCGATGAATCACGTCGCCGCTTTCCAGGCCGAGGTTTTGGTACAAACTGCCGTTGCGGATTCGCGTGATTTTGAATCCGACGATACGGCCTTTCTCCAACGAAGGGGCCAAGAACGCGCCGCGCATCAATTGAGCCGGATTGGCCAGCGCGTTCCCGATAAATTCCTGGTCGATGGCGTAGGTGTCATCGCCGATCTTCTTGACGCCGTTCACCCCGACGGTTGCGTTACGCTGGATGGGTTCGACCTCTTGGACGGCCGTTTCCGGCAATTCCAGGATGTCCGTGCGTCCGTCGTTCCAAACGACCGTCACGCGACGGCGCTCGATGCCCGTCAACGTCGCGCCTTCGGAGAGTTTGTCGCCGATGCGATAGACGTCGACCGTGCCCGTCTCGCGCGTTCGAATCACCGCCTGGGAGTGGTCCGTGTCCCACGCGACCGTACCGACCAGCGTGTATTCCCGCACCGATACCGCTTCATTCGCGGACGTGTTCCGGTCCCAAATGTATTCGGAATCAAAGACGTTCTTCTCCAGGATGCGGTCGTAGTCGGCCAAGGGGGCGAGAGCATTCACCCGCGCGGGAAGACGGCTGAAGTCGACGCCGGACGTCGCCGGGATGTTCGCCTCCAGACGCACGTTGACGAGCATCGCCAGTTCGGCGGCGCAAAGGACGACAAAAGCGGCCTTCAACGGCGCCGCCAGTCGCGTTGTCATCCATAAGGCCTGCTCGCTACGCACTAATTCACTCCCATCGGACTAACGCACATCGTACGAGAACGAGCGGCGTTCGCCGCCGCGGGTGATGTCCATACTCAATCGGTTGGCGTTTTTCAACTCAGCCATGAGCTGAAAGGCGTCGTCGGGTCCGGTGATCTCCTTGCCGTTGATCCGGTGGATGATGTCGCCGTCCTCCATTCCGAGCTTCTTGTAGATGCTGTTGGACTTGATCCTCTTGACCTTGAAGCCGGAAATCTTGCCCCGATCGAAATGAGGGACGATGCGCGCGCCGCGCATGACGTTGCCCCAGTTGGAGAACGCGTCCTCGATGACGCCCTTGTCCACCACGTAGGCGCCGTCGCCCACCTTTTTGATGCCGCCCTCGCCGACATCGACGCCGCGCTCGAACATCGGCGAGTTGGAGGCCATCTGCAGGGGCAGGACGGCCTCGGGCAGTTCCAGCACCTCGATGCGTCCGTCGTCCCGCTCGATGGTCACGCGCTTGCGTTCGATGTCCTTGACCTCGGCGTCGTCCCCCAAGGGGTCGTTGACGCGATAAACGTCGTCCTTGTTGGCCGTGCGCGAGCGGATGATGGCCATGGAGAACGTGTCGTTCCAGGCCACCGTGCCCAGAAGCTCGTAGTCCTCGGGCCGGGATTCGGTCGACGACGGGCCGTCGCTCTTGACCCAGACATAGTCGGAATTAAAGACGTTCTTCTCCAAAATCGGGTCGTATTCGGAGATGGAGGTAAACGCCGCGGCCTGGGCCACCTTCACATGGTCCACGTCCACCACCTGGATGGCTCCCAGCTTGGCCTCGACGCGCGTGTTGACCAGCATGGCCAACTGCGTCGCCAGCAGGGCCGTGAACGCCAGCTTCACCACCCAGGCGTACTTTTTGAGCAATTCTAAAACGGTACCGATGTTCAACAGACAATCGCTCCGAAGTCACCGTCAATCCTACGAAAATCCGCGCCAGTTTAAGCGCCTTGTCCCCCCGAATGCAAGGCGGCACTTGAGCCTTGGTCGCGGGCGGGACCGAATTTGGGCGCACGAGTCCGGGCGAGTAACAAGCAGATATCGTGCCACGGCCTCCCGAATCGAAAATTCCCGAAATTCAGAGGAAAATCCGCCTTCGAGCCCCCGTCGGTCCACGGGGCCGCGCGAATCGGCCTTCGCGTCGGGGCCGGACATGGGAAGAGGCCTACGCGCCTTGTCCCGGCGGCCCACTTCCAGCCTAGACAACGCCTTGGGCCGCCGTGATCCGTCGCAAAACGGACTTTCGCGAGCCAAAACGCCCTTTTGGAGGCTCGGATCCGGCAATTTTGAATTTTTTTCTGGAAATATGTCGGGGATTTACTTATACTCCCGCCGCTTTTATACGATAAGTCCTGAGCATCGATCGTTTCACGGGCCGAAAGACCCCCCTAGTTGTATTTGGAGTCATGTCATGAAACATGCCCTGTGGTGTGTCGCTGTTTTGGCGGCGGCGGCTTTGTTTGCTCTGGGTGCTTCGCCGTCCCAGCAGCATCTGGATGTGCAAAAGGTCGAGTCGTTCGTTTTCGACGGTGACGGTGTTCACGATCTGTCGATCGACGTGTCTCCGGCCCTTCGCACCGGGTTCAAGGTTTCCGACGCGAATATCGCGCGCATCGACCGGGGAACGATCGAAGCGGCCATCGACCGCGCCAAGACCCGCCTGAACCGGATGGATCCCACGGACAAGCGCATGCTCATCGCCGAGCACGTGGCCGGTCCGTCTTCCCTGAAGTTTGAGCCGGTCGTCGAATACAACCGGCGCGTTTCGGCCGTCACGGCGATTCAAGCCGAAAACGCCACCTCCCTGCGCGCCCACTTCTCGGTTACGCCGGCCGCGCTGGGCGCGACGATCCTGGTCTACAGCGATCTGGATCCCACGCCCCGCAAGGTGCGTTCGGGCTTCCTGCTCGGCGACAAGGACGGCATCTGGGGTCCGCGCGTCGAAGGCCAGACCATGTTCATCGAGGTCCTCGGCGGCAAAAACCTCAAAAACGTCGTTGTCGACACCGTCGCCTACGGCCTGCCCGTCTCGCTGATCACCGCCGGGTCGTGCAACCTGGATGTGACCTGCTACTCGGCCTACAACGATCTCAAGACGGCCGTCGGCCGCTACAGCTTCGAGGACGGCGGATCGTATCTGTGCACCGGACAGATGGTCGCCGACCAGCAGGGCACCGGCCGCCTGTTCTTCCTGACGGCCAACCACTGCCTCAACGACCAGGACGCCGCCGAGACCATGGAGGTCTACTGGAACTACGAGACCACGAGCTGCAACGGCTCCGCCCCGTCGTTGTTCACCCTGCCGCGCAGTTCCGGCGCCGACCACAAGGTCAGCGGCTTCGCCTCGGACTTCACGCTGGTCGAACTCTACGACGCGCCCCCGAACGGCACCGTGTTCCTGGGCTGGACCACGGCGGACCTGGGCAACAGCGAGGACGTGACGGCCATCCATCATCCGGGCGGCAGCTACAAGCGCATTTCCTTCGGCCATGAGGTCTCCGACGAGAACACCCACTGGCGCGTCACCTGGGATCAAGGCACGACCGAGGGCGGCTCGTCCGGCTCGGTGCTGTTCAACGACGACGACCTGCTGGTCGGCCAACTGCATCGCGGCTCCGCCTCCTGCACCAACCAGAGCGGTTGGGACGAGTACGGCAAGTTCGGCAACAGCTACGTCGCCGGTCTGTCCGACTACCTGGGCGACTCGCCGGTGGACGACGACGACGACACCACTCCGCCGGATGACGACGACGATTCGGGCGGCGGCTGCGGTTCTTCCGCCGACCTGGCCGGCTATTAGGTCGGGCGCGATGCCACGCCCCGAGGCGACATAACTCGAAACCGAGCTTTAAGCGGCGACCTGCCGGGTCGCCGTTTTTTGTTGAATTTTTCTGCAACGATTTCTGCAACCAATGAGGATGGCGACATGAGGAAAACCTTATATATCTCGATGCTGGCGGCGGCGCTGGTGTTGGCGATGGCCGGCGCCGGTTTGGCGGCCGGTCCCGTCGGCACGGCCGTCAAGGCGAACCCGGCCCACATTCTGAGCGTCGCGCCGGATCAGATCGCCCAGGCCAAGGCCCGTCAGGCGGCGTACACGGCCGAGCACGGCGATCGCAAGTTGATGATCGGTTCCCACGTGGAGGCCCCGGCGCTGCGGGCGGGCGACTGGTCGCGGCTGGTGGGCAAGGACGGGCAGGTTTCGTGGCGCACGACGATCAAGTCCGAAGGCGCCGTCTTCCTGCGCGCCCTGTTCGCCGAGCTGCCCAAGGGCGATGTGTTCGTCTACGGCGAAAACGGCCGGGCCAAGCGCGTTCGGGATCGCTTCTTCCACAAGGGACAGGACGTTTGGAGCCCGATCGTCTTCGGCGACGTGATGAATATCGAGGTCGTCGGCAACCGCCCCGAGGGCCGGATCATTTCCCGCCTGTCCCACGGCCTGGTGGATTTCACGCCCAAGGCGGCCACCGAGCAGAACTGCCATCTGGATCCCAACTGCTATCCCGACTGGGCGGCCTTGGCTCCCGCCGTCGCCCGGATGCAGTTCGAATCGGGCCTGTCCACCTATCTTTGCACCGGCAGCCTGATCGAGGACGAAGACCTGACCGGCGAGCCCTGGTTCCTGACGGCCGCCCACTGCATCGATAAGCAAAAAGAGGCCGAGTCCCTGGTTGCTTATTGGTTCTACCAGACCAACTCGTGCAACGGCTCGGTTCCGGCCCTGTTCACCGTGCCGACCACCGAGGGCGCCGACTACGTCACCGGCAACAGCTCGTCCGACTCCACGCTGCTCAAGCTGGCCGAGGACCCGCCGACCGAGGTGCGTCTGCCCTGGTCGCTCGATGACGTGTCGGTGGGCGACGACGCCTACGGCATCCACCACCCGGCCGGCGCCTACAAGCGCTTCTTCACCGGCTGGATCTCCCAGGGCAGCGCGCTGCGTCCCAACCATTGGTACACCCTCTACGATGAAGGCAACACCGAGGGCGGTTCGTCCGGCTCGCCGCTGTTCAACGCCGACAAAGAGGTCATCGGTACCCTGACCGGCGGCACGTCCTACTGCTGGACCCGGGACGGCGACGACTGGTGGGGCAAGTTCAACGAGGCCTGGAGCCGGGGCATGGACGAATACCTGGGTTCGGGCGGAACTCCGCCGGGCGACGATGACGACGACTCGGGCGGCGGATGCGGCTCCGGCGCCGGCCTGCTCTCCGGTTTCGTCAACTTCTAAAATCGGTCCGAAAAAACGTAAGAATCGCGCCAGGGGTGGGGCAACTCGGTTTCTCCCCTGGCGTTTTTCATTGTCTCGAGGCACCCAACGGTGCCAAGGTGGTGTCCGAACGCATCGCCGGAACGCGCCCGGTCGGAATTCATGGGCCGAATGAATTGACCGATACGGTCATAATCAGGTTTAATTCCGATTTCCGGACAAGGTTCGTGGCCGATCGGGGGAGACGTCGGATTTGACGCGGGAAACGTTTTTCAAAGCCCTCTGGGCGATCCTGCTGGTGGGGCTGCTGATGGCGGCCGGGTGGATGACCGCCCGCGCTCCGTCCGAGCCTCACGCCGCGCAGCACGCCGCCAAGCCCCCCACCGCGCCGATGCACAAGGGCGAGATCGCCGCCGCGCATTCCGGGCTAAAGTCCGCCGAAGAACTGGTGGTCGACAAGGCTTCCATCGCCGCCGCGCGGAAAGCCGCCGATGACGAGGTGGCCGCCGCGGGCGAGCGTCGCGACCGCTTGGGCTTCCACATTCCCATCGATGACGCCCCGGATTTCTGGACGCGGCAGGATCTTTCCGACGGCCGCGTAGCTTGGCATACGTCCGTCCGGGCGCCGGGGGCCGTGTTCCTGCGCGCCCGCGTGGCGATCGACGAGGGCGCCTCGGGCGAACTGTCCATCGCCGGTCCCGTCGACGACAACGGCCGTCGCATCAGCCGCCGCGTTACATCGGACACGACGCTCTGGTCGCCCCTGGTCGAAGGGGACGAGGCGTTGCTGACGTGGATCGGAACGGCGAATGCCGACCGACCGCCGGTGCGTGTGCTGGATCTGGCTTACGGCGAAAGGGATCCGCTGCCGGAAGCGAAGGTCGGTTCCTGCCATCTGGACATCAACTGCTATTCCGAGTGGGCGGCCGTCAAAAGCGCGATCGCCATGATGGTCTTCGAGGACGGCGTGAACACCTACACCTGCACCGGCAGCCTGCTCTCCGACGCGGACGGCTCGGACAAGAACTGGTTCATCACCGCCAATCACTGCATCTCCAGCCAATCGGTCGCGGAGACGCTGCTGACGCTGTGGGACTATGAAACCGACGCCTGCAACGGCGATCCGCCGCCGGGACCGGGCGCGGTTCCCCAGGCCAACGGCGCGACGTTCATCACCGGCTCCCGCTTCGAGGACGGCGACGGAACGCTGCTGCGTCTGGTGGAGGCCCCGCCACCGGGGACGGCCAAGCTGAAGTTTTCGCTGGACGATCTTTCGCCCGGCGACACGGTCTACGGCATCCACCATCCGGGCGGATCGTACAAACGTTTCTTCATCGGCCAGGCCGTGGACGGCTCCATCGCGGGCGTGGAAGACGGCAACTACTGGATCGTCACCTACGACGAAGGCAACACCGAGCAGGGCTCGTCCGGCTCGCCGCTGTTCAACGACGACAAGCGCGTCGTGGGCACGTTGACCGGCGGCGAATCCACCTGCGAGACCCGCGCCGGGGCGGACATCTTCGGCCGCTTTGACAAGGCCTGGCAGGAAGGCTACCGGGACTATCTGGCCGAGGGCGAAAACAGCGGCGGCGACGACGATGGAGACTCGGGACTCTCGTCCCTGGGTTCCGGCGAGGAACTCACGCCCAGCGAATCCAAGGACGAAGAAGACGACGCCGGTTGCGGCTGTTGAGTGCCGTAGTCGCGGCCTTATCTG
>JACKCT010000003.1 GCA_020633895.1 Deltaproteobacteria bacterium
GGCAGCATGTCCGGTCGACGCAGGGGATTTTGTTCATCGAATTGGGAATCCACATAGGCCAAGGTGCGGCCGTCCCGCTGCAACATGGTGCCCAGGTAGCCCAAGCCCAGGTGGGGCATGGGGTAGATGCCGCTCAGATTGAATCCGTAGCGACAAAGGGGCGTATTCACAAGGCAAACGTCGGTAGCGGCCATGCACGTCTCTTAGCACCCGCGCGCGGGCGTGGCAATCGAAAAGACCCGGCCTGTAAGGACTCAATCGACCAAGCGTGGGGCGTGTCCCCACAGGAAATCGACGGCGACGGTGGGAACACTCACCGGTTCGTTTCCTATCCTTCGGAATTCAAATAAGGAGTTGACACCGACTTTCGGTCATCTCTAAGGTGTTGAATCTTTGTTCACGAGATTCTCGTAGGAGCCGTCTTCGTGCGTGTCCTTTTCGTCGAGCATATTCAAGTCACCCTTCCCATCGAGAATCTGTCCGCCTACCTCAAACGGGAAGGGCACACGGTCGATGCGTTCTTCGACCCCGGCCTTTTCGACGACAGCAATTTCCACTGGACGCGCACCGCGGCCTTTTTCAGCCACAAGCCCCTGCTTCTCGAAAAAGTCGCCGATTTTCAGCCGGATTTGATCTGCTTTTCCGTCGTCACCGACTATTTCGACTGGGCCGCGGAGATGGCCACGGCGATCAAGTCGCACTTTGACGTGCCCGTCGTCATCGGCGGCATCCATGTCACCAGCGTGCCCGAAAAGGTCATGACGCACCCCTCGTTCGATTTCGGCATCGTGGGCGAAGGCGAGGAGGCGCTGGCGGAGCTTTGCGAGGCGTTGGAAGTGGGCCGTCCCTACGAGGACATCCGCAATCTGGCCTACAAGACGGACGATCGCGGCGGCTTCCATGTCAACCCGCAGCGGCCCTTCATTCAGGACATGGACACCCTGCCCCACCCGGACAAGGATCTGTTGGCCGACGTCTGGCTGACGCACTACGACGGCCGCTACCACACCATCGCGGCGCGGGGCTGCCCTCACACGTGCTCATACTGCTGCCACTCGTTCCTGTTCAAGGAAAGCCGCCGTCAGGGTCTGGGCAAATATCTGCGCCTCAAGAGCGTGGATTATTTCCTCGAAGAATTGGAACTGGCCAAGGCCAAGTACCCGATCAAGGAAGTGCTCATCCACGACAACGTGCTGACCGCCGATCGGCGATGGTTCAAGGAATTCGCCGAGAAATATCCCCGGCGCGTGGGCCTGCCCTATTTTTGCTGGGTCGATCCCAACTCCATCGACGAGGAGATCGCCGGGCTGCTGGAATCCAGCGGATGCGCCAACGCGTGGATCGGCGTGACGCGCATTCCCGGGCAGCAGGACAACGTGGTCAACCGCAAGAAGTTCGACAAAAATATGCATGCCGCGCTGGACGCCCTGCGCAAGTCCCAGGTCTACGTCATGGCCGACAACATCGTCGGTCTGCCCAAGCAGACAAACCGGGACGTGGAAAACCTGATCCGCATGTATCTGGAGCACCCCGTCGACCACACGGTCGTCTTCCACATTCGCTACTACCCGCGCATCGACCTGGTCAAGACGGCGCTGGAAAGCGGCGATCTGACCGAAGACGACGTGGCGCGCATCGAGGCGTCGGGCGGCACCAAGTCGTTTACCATGGAGGACGGCAACGCGGACGACGAGCTCAAGCGGCTATGCAACCTGATGCTGCTGTGCGTGATCATCCCGCGCCGCTGGACCGAGTGGTTCCTGGCCGACAAATCGCGTCTGCGTTTCGTCCCCAAGAAGTCGTTGTTCATTTATCAGCAGTGGCTGGCGGACATTTACGCACGCATCCGCTACGGGAAAAAACGCATCCCGATCATCAGCGATTCGCGCGTGATCGCCTACAACTACCTGCGTCACATGGCCCAGCGCCTGACCCATCGGCCGCGTCGCATCCTGGCGCCGTACGTGCCTCAAATTCGCGTCGTCCGCCCCGGCACGGTACTGCCCGCGTCCATCGCCGAGGTCGTCGACCTGCCCCCGAAAGCGGCCGTCGACAGCGAAGCGACCGCCGTTTAGCTTAAGATTCAATACCCCCGCAATTCAGAGCCCCGACCTGTAGAGAGGGGTCTGGACTGACTCTGTACGTAACCATTGTTGTTCGGTGATTCGCGCGTGGCGTGCCGGGTTCAACCCGACCGCTTACTACCGTGCGCGGCTCGGGCGGGCTCGGACGGGCCCTGGCGGACTCGGACGGAACGGCTCTGACGGACCTGATTCCACCTATTGTAAGTACCCAAGCGCTTTGAGTTTCTGGATGTCCGTATCGGTGAGGACCACGCGGGAACCCTTCGTCGCGGAAACAACCGGGGGACGCTGAGAATAAGGGCGAAGCTGCTCGTCGACGTAGGTTTCGACAACCTTGGGCTCGCGATCGGCCAGGTCGTTTTCATTGACCCAATCCTCGGGTTCGTCGAACAGATGGGCCTGATCGGGCAGGAGATCGCCGCCGGAGACGGGCGCGATGATCTTCCATTCCCCGTCCTGATACGAAAACATCGGCAGCAGGCTCAGGTGGGATTCGGAATGGGCGCCCGGCGCTTTTTCCGGCGCGGTGACGGTAAAGAGCGAACGGCCCTCCATCACTTCGGGCTGAGGAATCCCGGCCACGTCCAGGATCGTCGGCGCGACGGACACCGACGCCTCCACCAGTGCGTCGTTCCGGCCGGCCTTCGGCCAGCGGGGCGGGTAGACGACCACCAACGGGACGTGCGTCTCCGCCGTGTAAAGCGAAGTCCCGTGACAAAGCACGCCGTGTTCGCCGAACGACTCGCCGTGATCGGACGTGAGGATCACCAGCGTGTTGTCCCAGTCGGGCCGATCTTCCAGCGCGGTGAACAGACGTTGCAGTTCGGCGTCGGCGAAACGGATCTCCGCGTCGTAGAGGCGTTCGAGAATGTCCAGACGGTCCCGATCCACCGGCCCGCTGTCGGCCGTGTTGATTTGGGCGTGATCCAGGTGGCCGTCCACGCGGGAATATTCCTCGTCGCTCACATAGAGCTTTCGGTAATCCTCGGGCGGGCGATAGGGATCATGCGGATCAAACAGATGCACAAATAAAAACATCGGCCGATTCTCATCCGCCGATTTGACCAATTCCAGCGCCTGATCGATCACCACGTCCGCCGTCGACTGGCGATAAACGAACGTCTCGAACCCCTGGTCCAGGCCGTAAATGGGGCTGACGAACTGGGACGCGCCGACCGCGTACGTGGGATAGCCTTCGTTGCGCAGATATTCGGCGACGGTCATCAGGCGCGGCGACATTTGCAGCCCCTGCACCGCGGTGCAGGCGTGCTGGACGGGATAGAGGCCGGTGAGCATGGACACGTGGGACGGCAGGGTCCAGTTGCTTTGGCTGACCGCGCGGGTAAAGGCCATGCCGCTTTCGGCGAGGTCGTCGATGGCCGGCGTCGTGTCGCGCTCGGCGCCGTAGAGGCCCACATGGTCGGCGCGCAGCGTGTCGATGCTCACCAGCACGATGCTCGGCCGCCCGGTCAGGTCGGGCTGCGTGTAGGATGCGAGAGGTTGCGCCGTCAGGATCGGGATCGCGAGAGCCGCGAATTGCCACGCCCCGCGCAACGACATTTTCGGCAAGCGGAATTGTCGCCGGGACGCCCGCCATCCCCTCCCCTTCGATTTTCGCCACACCAGGCCGCCCAGCCACCACAGCAGCGCCGCCAGCAGCAAGCTGACGCCGAAAAACGTCGCGACCACGCCGACGCGGGCGCCGACGGTCATCGAGTACGCACTGTACAGGGCCATCGGCGAGCGCCGCATCGGCTCGAACATTTCGGTGACGCGCTCGCCGACGCGATCCCGCAGGAACTCGGGGACATCGTGAATGCCGACCTGAAAATCGACGACGTTTTCGGACACCATGTCGGTCAGGAAGAGGACCGTCAGTTGATGCACCGCCGCGAACACCATGGCGACCAGCCCGGCGAACGCCGCCGCCCGACGCACGTCGGCGACCCGGCGCGAGGCCAGGACCGCCACGGCGAAATAGATCTGGGAGGCGACAAGCAGCGGGACGAACAGGTCGAAGTACACGTCGGCGAAAACCTGCACCCCGGTTCGCGAAAGCCCCTGCGCAAAATAGGCGTTTTGCCAAACCGCCGTCGCGGCCGGAAAAAGAGGAATGAGCGCCACGATCATCAGGATCGTGCCTTGCAGGCTCGACCAGGCATAGGGCCGAAGCGAGCGGGGCGATTCGGCGTGGGGCAAGAAACCTCCGCGGCAGCGACGTGCGATTGCGACAGCCGACAGAATCTAGGACGCAGCGGGGACAAGTCAACCGAAGGCCGCCCTCGTCAATATCGATTGCCCCCCATGGGGCAATCCGCTAGGCTCAAGGCAATCTTCAATTCGACCGGCGCCCGGCGCCGACGGCTTAGGCGTTCATATGAAACGTCATCGCAAGCGAACGCGTCGATGGTCGTGGCGAAAGCGTGCGATCGCCGCCGTCCTGGGCACATTGGGCGCGCTGGTGCTCGGCGAGATCATCGTCGGCTCGATCTTCAAAATGAACTTCGAGCTCAAGGCGATCATGGCGCCGATCCCCGAGGACGAAACGATCTATCGCCTCAAGCCGAATCAGGAATTGATCTTTCACGGCATGATGCACGACGCGCCGCCCACGTTGGTGCGCACGAACGCCGAGGGCTATCGCAGTAGCGAAGACTACGCCGCCTTGAAGCCCGGCGACGGCATCCGCTATCTGGTTTTCGGCGATTCGTACGCCTTCGGCTCGGGCGTAGCCGAGAACGAAACGCTGGCCGCGGATCTGAAAGCCCTCATCGCGCCGTTCGTCGACCGGCCCCTGGAGGTTTGGAATATGGGTATCCCCGGCTTCACCGGCATTCAGTCGATGCGCCTGGCGCGCATGGAGGCGGAGCGATACCACGCGGACAAGATCGTCTTGTATTTCAACCACACCGATATGGCCGGCCGCACCCTGCGCTATTACGGCGTCGCCGAATGGCTCAACGAACATTTCAGCCTGGCGCGATTCTTCAGCTATGTCCTGCGGCCGTTTGTCTTCGCGAACAAAAAGGACGTGGCGCTCGGCCTGCGCACCGCCGCGTCGGAACTGGGCAAGACGACCGCGGCGGCCAACATCACCATCGTTAACGGCAGCAAGCATAAGGAGTTGGACACGATTCTGGTCGAATACGGCGCGCTGGCCGTGCACGTCGCCGACATCCATAACGACGAATCCAACTACCTGACGCCCCGCGACCGCCACTTGAGCCCCGAGGGATATCGCAAGGTCGCCACCCGGGTTTTCAACGAGATGTACCGCTTCGACACCGACTTGTTCGGCACGTCAACGAAGTCCCCATCACCAAAAACCGACCCCGCGCCTTGACCGGAGCGCCATCGGCCGTCACAAGATTGCGGCACGGCGAAAATCACGCTGAAATAACAGGCTGTTATTCGCAGTTAACCGATTTTGTCCGGCGAGGAGCCGCGTGACCCGAACCGATCGCCCCACCGTCGTCCTGCTCAACCCTCCGGGGACGCAGCGCTATCTGCGCGACTGCTATTGCAGCAGCGTGGACAAGGCGAACTACTATTGGGCCCCTCTCGATCTTTTGATGCAGAGTGCGCACCTGGACGCGGATTTTGAAATCTCCCTGGTCGACGGCATATTGCAGCGCATGACGCCCGAGCAATGCGTCGCGACGGTGGAGGCGAAGAATCCTGTCGCTGTCGTCGCCCTGTGCAGCCACCTGTCCTGGCAGGAGGACCGCCCCTTTCTCGCCGAACTCAAACGGCGCGTCGGAGCGCCCCTGTTCGTCTCCGGCGATTTGCCGCGCTTTCAGGATCAAGCCGTCATGGAGCGCTGCGAATTCATTGACGGCGTCCTGCTCGATTTGACGACCCCGGACATCGCCCACCGTCTGCGCGAAGGCGCCTTTCCCGAAAACACCTCCGTCACGCACCGAGAAAACGGCGAGATCGTCTCCGGGAGTCTCAAGGGCCTCAAGTGGTTCGAGCATCCCCTGCCTCGGCACGATCTGTTCTGGAAGATGGGCTACAACTTCCCCCTGGGGCTGCGCGAACCCCTGGCCAGCGTCCTGACCATGCACGGCTGTCCGTACAAGTGCGACTACTGCAACACAGGCATGATCCATTTTTCCCGGCGCAAATTCGACAATATGGAAATGGAGCTGGACTGGCTCAAGGCTCAGGGTGTGCGCAGCCTGAAGATCCGCGACGCGACCTTCAACTTCAGCCGCCAACACGTCTTCGATTTCTGCGACCTGCTGATGCGTAAGGACTACGGCTTCAAATGGTTCTGCTACGGCCGGGCCGAGACGTTGCAGGAAGACGAGATCGAGATCATGTCCCGCGCCGGGTGCCGGTTCGTCGCCTTCGGCATCGAGTCGGGCAGCCCGGAAATCCTACTGGAGCACAAGGACCGCAACGACACCGACACCGTTATCAATACCCTGCGTGCGTGCCGCCGCCACGGCATCGAGACGCTGGGACATTTCGTCATCGGCCTGACCGGCGAAAACGAAGTGACGCTGGAACAAACGCGGCAATTCGTGCGCGGCCTGCCGCTGGACTTCGCCTCGTTCAACCTCTTTGATCCGCGGCCGGGGGCATTGCTGCTGGGCGAGAAAGTCACCGTCGACCAAGCCGAACTCACGCAGATCCCCAGCCCGACTCTCGACGGCGAATTCGCCGGGGGGGGCGGCTCCTATGCCGAAGGACTCACCGTCGACGACCTCAAGCGCTGGCGCGCGGCGCTTTATCGCACGTTCTATCTGCGTCCGGGGTATTTGTGGCGTCGGCTGACGCGCATCGGCGATCTGGAGACGTTGCGCAATTATCTGAGGCAGGGCTATCGGGTCGTGCTGACGGGCTTGCGGGGGGCTTAGCGTTTCTGTGTGCCGCATTTTTGGCCACGCCGAAGGAGTCCAAAAATGTGGAAGCGGCGATGGCCCCGCCGGCGTCACCCGCTGGCGACGGCTCGCGGCTCGGATGATGTCCATCGCGACATGACCTGCCCCAACGAATCCCGCACCAATCCGAAAGCCCCGATCGCCATCTCGCGCACGGAAATCGTCCCGCGCCGCCAGTGCCGCCAGATGATGCGCGGGCGCAGGTAATAGCCCACCACCGCCTCGCGTAACAGGCTCGTGATTTCGTCGTGCGTCATGCCGGGAAGGCGCCAGAGGGCCTCGCCGGTTTCGGGGCGGTACTGGTTATTCCAATGCCACGGCTTGACCTCGCCGTCGAACAAATGCTTGTACTGCTCGTACATGGGCGAGCCCGGATAGGGCGTCACGCGGGCAAAGCTGGCGACATCCGTATCCAAACGGCGCGAAAAACGGATCGTCTCCCGGGCCTGATCCGACGTTTCGTTCGGAAAGCCGATCATGTACAGCCCGTACGAGCCGATGCCGATTTCCTTGCTCCAACGCATCACGTCGATCGCCCGCTGAGGGTCCAGGCGCTTGTCCACGTTGTCCAGGATTTCCTTGCTGGCCGACTCGAAGCCGTACATCAAAAAATGGCAACCGGCGCTCTTGAGCTCGATCAGCAGATCCTTCGTCACCAGATCGCAGCGCGTCTCGGTGCCCCAGCGGATCTTGTCCTGCAGGCCGCGCTCCTTGACCTTGCGGGCGAATTCGAAGCCGTCTTTTTTCGACAGGGGAAAAATCGCGTCGACGAATCCGAAGTTGGAGACGCCCGATTCGTCGTGCATCCATTCGATTTCGTCGAGCACCGCGTCCATCGAGCGTCGCCGCACCCCCGGCGCCAGGGCGTTTTGCGAGCAATAGCTGCAATCCCACGGGCAACCCCGCGAGGCCCCCACCGGCACGAACCGGCCGTGCATCATGAATCGCGGGGGACAGGGGTAGTCGTCCAGGCGGAACAGATCCCACGCCGGGCGCGGAAGGGTGTCGAGGTTTTGCACCAGTTCGCCGTCCGGCCCGCGCGAGACCCGGTCGCCGTCCCGATAGGCAATGCCCGCGGCCCCGTCCAACGACTCGCGCGCCTCCAAACGACGCAGCAACTCGACGAACGGCGTCTCGCCCTCGCCCGCCACGACGCTGTCCACCGGCCACTCGCGCAGCAATTCCTCGGCGAAATACGCCGCATGCAGATTGCCCAGGGTGACGTGCACGTCCGGCAGGCGACGGCGCAACTCGCGGACCGTCTGCTCGACCATCGGCATGCTCGGCGACAGGCACGCGAACCCGACCACGTCGGCGCCGAATTCCTCGGCCAGCTTCGCCACCTGGGCGGATATGCGGTTGGTGGCGTATTGATCCTCCACACGCACCTCGTGGCCGCCTTGCCGGGCGACCGACGCCAGATACGCCAACCCCAACGGCGCCACGGGAAGCATCAGCTTGGAATACGGCCCGGCGCGACGGTCCTGGGCGGACGAGGGATTGACGAGAAGGACTCTCAAACCGCGCTCCCCGCGCTCGCCGTTCCTTCCGAAACGACGACCGTCGTCGCGATGACGGACGGGTCGTCCTCGACAGGCCGGGTGAAGGTGAAGCGGATGAACAGGCGGTCGATGTCGACTTGCGCCGTCTTGAAACGGCTTCGCGCGACAAAATCCCGCATTTCGGCTTCGGTGTAGGACGGCAGGCTCAGGCCGTAGACCTTGAGGTCGAAGAGCATCGACCACCAGTCCCGCAACGTGTCGGCGCGCAGCACTTCCCACAGCAGAAACGTGGCGCCGGGCTTGAGGGCGTCGTAGAGGTTGTCCAGCGCCTGAACCGGGTCCTGCCAGCAGTAGATCGAACTGGTCGAGACCATCGCGTCGAACGCCTTTTCGGGCAGCTTCGCGAAATGCACGTCGCCCACCAGGAATTCGGCGTCCACACCGGCCTCGCGCGCCTGGGCGGTCGCGAACTTGATCAATTCGCCGCTCTGGTCCAGGCCGAAACCGCGCACGTTCGGATGGCGGGACAGGTAGATCGCCAGGAAGGTGCCGTGGCCGCAGCCGATGTCCGCCAGGCGCGAACCGTCGGGCAGCCCGCCGAGCTGGTCGGCGGCGTATTCATAGAGGTGGCGCGCTTTCCGGCTCATCAGCCACGCGAAAAACCGGCTCGCCGGCGAACGAAAATACCATCGCTCCATGCTTCGCAGCACGGCCCGATATCCGCCCAACGATTCCCCATGGGCGGGGCGTTCGCGCAGTTTGTCCAACTCAGTGGCGCTCATTGGCGTCAATCTTCCACAGCCCTTGCAACCCGTCAACTTGAAACGACTTTTTCGCCGTCCCGGATACCCCCGAAACGCCGGTATTATTACCAAGTCGGCGCCGGCAGGTCCTCTTGGCTCGGCACGCGCCGCACCACAATCCCCGTCCCGTCCGCCACATCCGTTCGCACGCCCAGCTTGCGCAACACTTCGATCACCCGAGGCGGATATTCGTTCTGATCGGGCGCGAAGTCGGGAAAACCAAGGGACACATCGTTGACGATCTCCACCGCGTCGGGCGGGTTCGTCAGCTTGATCCAGTGCATCGGGTCGAAGGGATGGGACACCCCTTCGAGTTTTTCCCCCGAGACCGTCCGAAGGCTGGAAAACAGATGGTAGCTGAGCACGACCTCGCCGTCCTTGTCGGGCCGAAGATCGGTGAGCGAGATCCGGTCGGCGACGGCGTTGACCTTGCCCGATCCGGCCAGGAAATAGCTCGGCGCGCGCAGCACCTTGAAGACATGAAACGCGCCGAACTGCTCACGCGGCTCGAAGAGTTCGGGCTGCTCCCGGAGCCGCTGAACCGACAAATCGTGAAACGCCACCACCCAGCCCACGCTGTAGACGCGCATATAGTCGTCCAGCCGCTCGGGCGAGTAGGAAGCGATCGGAATCCAATTGAGGATACCTTCGGTCAGGCCGGTCGAATGGGCCACCCCCGGCGACTCGGTGGTCGGCAGGGCGACAAACTCCCGGCCCGGCAACAGGCGCGGCAAGAGTCCGGCGAAGTCAAAGGGGTAGTCGTCGGAAAAGTTGTGCGTGGTTTCGATGAGGAGGCGGGATTGGTCGTCGGTGTTTTCGTCCAGCCAGGTCATCATCCGCGCGATGTTGTCCGGCATCTCGGTGCGAAGTTGCTGCCAAGGACGGAAAACCAACATCGACAGGCCCAGGGCCGCGACAAATCCCAGCACCGTCGTGACAAGGCGGCGGCGACCGTATTGCCCTCGCAGCACCTCCAACAGACGTATCGCGGCGGGAATCGTCATCAGGCTGATGGCGAAATCCAGGTAACGCATGGGAAAGACCTTGGGGCCTTGGCCGGTCGCGACAACCAGCAGCACGGCGGCGACGATCGCCAGGTAAATCCCGAAAACCATCCGCACCACTTGGGAATGCTCGGGCCCGGGGCGACGGAAATTTCGATAACCGGGGATCACCATGAAAATGTGCAACGGCTGCAGCAGCGCCAAAAAGGTCGCCGCCCGATTGAGCGCGTTCCAGCCCAGATGGACCATCGGGTAGAGCAGATCCCAAAAAACCGCGATGGAGGCGTTGTATTTCATCATCGGCTTGGTCCACGGCCAGACCAACCCGAAAACGGCCAGCGGCGCCAAGGCCAGGATTCCGACGCATTTCGGATTGAGCAGCAGGCGGCGCCGATCCCACATCACCGCGCTCAGGCAGACCACCATCACCAGCGACGCGTGAGGATTGAGGCTGAAGATCAGCGTCGCGGTCACGGCCAGCACGGCGGCGGAAACCCAGGGCCGGGCCTCGGTTTGGTTGAGACGTCGGAACCCGGCGGTCAAAGGCAGAACGAGGGACATCCCCAGGGACGACCCGACCATGCTGGACATGATCCCCTGTTCGCGAAACGAAAACTGCGTGATGCAAAATTCGAGGAAGCCGGCCAGAATCGCCTGCCTTCGGTCCAGGCCGAGCCAGCGGGCCGACAGATAAGCGCCCATCGGCCAGAGGATAAACACCGTCAGGAGCATCAGCTTGATGATCACCGCCGCGTCCCAGCCGGTGACGCATCCCATCACCGCGGGGAATAGGTAGGCGATAAACCATCCGGACCCGGTCACGATTCCGGCGCCGTAGGTCGGGTCGTAGCCCCAGAACTCGCCGGATTCGCAGATGGTCTTGGCGTGGAAATTCGTGAAGTAGACGTGCTTGGCGTAGTTTTGCGCGAGGGGCGGATCCAAGGTGAAGATCTTGCTCGGCGCAATGCGAAGGCCCGCCGCGATCACGACGAGCGCGATAAAAAGGGCCGGCGCCATCCACCAGCCCCGGGGACGGGATTTGGTCGGGTCGGTCATGGGCGCGGAGTATACCAGCCGACCACCGGCCCGCCCATCATCCCGGGTTTGGCCGACGGGCACGACGCCCCGGGGCGTGAGCTTTCGCCCAAAAAATGAAAAGCGGCCCCGAAGGGACCGCTTGTCGCTGCCGATCTACCGCCCCTTACGGACGAGGAACCGGTCCCGGGCTCGGCTTCGGCTTAGGGCTGGGACGATAATCCATCATGGCTTCCATCCTTGTCCATAAGGGTCAAACAACGCAGCCGTCACGACTGCACCTTCCGCTCTTGGATACTAGGCACGATCGACGCGAGAGAAAACTTTCGCGACTATCGCCGTCCTGACGTATAACGAACGCAGTCTAAACCTGAATCCGGCGGCGATGCAAGAAAATTGTTCCGCGACCGTCCCGGATCAAAAGCATCCTCACAACCTCGCCCAAGAGACTTGATATTGGTCAAGAAACTTGACGCGACGCGAAGATCTCCGATCATGAAAACCAGGGTTCGAGGTCGACAACACCCTAACATAAAGCGAGAATCCCCACACCATGACATCGCCCGACAGCGTCGCCCCCACAGCCCGCGCCTATCCGGTCATCCGCCTGCTGGTGGGGGTGGCCGCGGCGATGATCATTATCGCCGGCCTCAAACAGGCCGCCGCGCTGCTGCTGCCCTTCGCCTTCGCGGTGATCCTGTCGATCGTGGTGCTGCCGGTGGTCAACGCGCTGGTCGATCGCAAGGTTCCCCGCTGGCTGGCCATCGCGTTCGTGGTGGTCATGATCGCCGGGGTGCTGTTCGCCTTCTGGAGCCTGGTCGTCACCATCGCCGCGGACTTCACCGCCTCCCTGCCCGAATATCGCAGCAAGCTGACCGTCGTCACCCTCGGCGCCCTGGATACCCTGGACCGTTGGGGGCTGCATATCGGCCGAGGCGCGGTGGAGGACATCATCAACCCCGGCGCGGCCATGAACCTGGTCGGAAAAACCCTCAACTCCCTGTCGGCCCTGCTTTCCAACACGGTTCTGGTGCTCATCACCGTGATCTTCATCCTCCTGGAAGCCCGGGACGTGCGCGACAAGATCGTCGTCGCCTTCAACCTGGACGACGCCCGCCGAAGCCAGATCGGCCACGCCGCCTTCTCCGTCCAGCGCTACCTTTTCCTGAAAACCCTGATCTGCCTGGCGACGGGATTGCTCATCGGCGTCGGCACGTGGGCGATCGGGTTGGACTTTCCCATGCTCTGGGGTCTGCTGGGCTTCCTGCTCAACTACATCCCCACCATCGGGTCCATCATCGCCTCCATCCCGGCGATCCTGGTCGCGCTGATCCAACTGGGACCGGGCTACGCAATCGTGGTGGCGGCGGGCTATCTGGCGGTGAATACGTCCATCGGCAACTTCTTCGAGCCCCGATTCATGGGGCGCAGCCTGGGCATCTCGCCCCTGGTGGTTTTCCTGTCGTTGATCTTCTGGGGCTGGCTCTGGGGACCGGCGGGCATGCTGTTGTCCGTCCCGCTGACCGCGAGCGTCAAAATCCTGCTCGAAAACCAGGAGGAGACCCGCGCCGCCGCCGTTTTGCTGGGCCCGGCCCGGCCGCCGGAGAAGCCGAGACAACTGTCGGAGCCGGAAAACGCCGGGTAATCTGTGAGCTATTCGGCTTTTCGGGGTTGGGCCCTCGTGGTAGAAAAGACGTTCGACACGACTTAGCCTTGGCATAGGCGCTCCTTGGGCGTTTCGACTGCGCCGAACGAGCGCGACCGCTTCGGCGAAAGGACAATACGCATGCGCGTCTTGATGGTGCGGCCGCCGAAGTACCTGTGGCCCTATATGAACGAGGGAGACAACTACCTGCTCTCCCAAGCCATGGTGTATGTGGGCGCCGCCGCCCGGGCCGCCGGCCACGAGGTCACGCTCATCGACTGCGGCCCGGCCAAAATGGGCTGGAAAAGCCTGGAACGCACCATTCGCGAGATGCGCCCCCATGTGGTCATGGCCGGCGATTCGGAAACCCTCTACGAGCACGAAACCGGCCGTGTCTTTACCCTGGCCAAATCCGTCGACCCGAGCATCATCACTGTTTCCGGCGGAACCCATTTCGCCCAAAACGCCATGAGCTGCATGTCCCGCTATCCCATCGACGCCATTGTGCGCGGCGAAGGCGAGCAGACACTGACCGAGCTGCTCAACGCCATCGACGGCGGCAAGACCAAACCTCACGAATGGGCCGACATCCCCGGTCTGGCCGCGCGGGCCGAGGGCGACGGCGTGTTGTTCACCGGCCATCGGGACCTGATCCGCGACCTGGACACCCTGCCCTTCCCGGCCTACGACCTCCTCCCGATGCATCTGTTCGGCGCCTCGCGCTACCTCTTCTCGCCGGGCGGAGTCACGATCCATCACAGCCGGGGATGCACCGACAACTGCAACTTCTGCGCGTGCTGGCTGCAAATGTCCAAGCGCAAGGGCGATCCGGCCGAGGAATTCGACGAGGTCTACCTGCCCCGTTGGCGCACCCGCACCGTCGACCCGGTCATCGACGAGATGATCCACCTCAAGGAACGCTACGGCAAAAACTGCTTCGTCTTCGGCGACGACACATGGAATGTGCGTCCGGACTGGAATGACGAGTTCGCCGAAAAAGTGCTGGCGCTGGATCACAGCTTCTATTGGTTCGGCTTCATGCGCGCCGACTATCTGATCCGCGACGAAAAGCTGGGGATCTTCGAAAAGCTCATCCGCTCGGGCCTGTCGCACATCTGCATCGGCGTGGAACGGGCCGAGGACGAAGACCTGGAGAATATGAACAAGCACAACTACAGCGCGGAAAAGACCGCCTGGCTGATCCCGTACCTGAAGCAGAAATATCCGTCGTTGTTCATCCAATCCACCTTCATCGTCGGCGCCCGGGAAGACACGCCGGAAAAGCTCGACCGCATGGTGGAATACGTCAAGAAGCTCGACCCGGATTTCCCCGCGTTCCATCCCCTCACCCCGGTGCCGGGGACCAAGCAATACAAGGACGCGGTGCAAAACGGCTGGCTGGAGGAGACCGACTATTCCCGCTACGACTGGATCACGCCGGTCATGGGCACCGCGACGATGAGCCGCGAGGAAGTCGAGTACAAGGTCTGGGAGATGAACAAGAAGGTCCTGAGCCTTTGGAACATCGCCAAGGGCATGTGCTCGCCCCATACCTACAAACGCCGGATGTACATCTGGTGGGCGCTGGTGACGTTTTACGTATCCGTCGACTTCGTGCTCGACCGGGTCATGCCCTCCCGATCGGTCCGGCGCAAGGCGGCGTTGTCCGATTACGTCGGCCTGCTCAAGCCCGATTGGTACGAAGCGTAAACCACCATGCAACGCACGGCGGACGCCCCTCCGGGCTCCATTCTCGACGACAAAATCACCCACGACGAATACCTGAACCACCAACGGGCGCGACGGCGCGCGTTGGCGCGTCAGGCCCGGCGGGTGGCCGAAGCCATGCGCCGTCACGGGGCGACGGGCCCGCTGCTGGACCTGGGCGTGGGCACGGGCATCGGGATGCCCTACCTATGCGACGCCCTCGACGCCGGTGACGCGGTGGGGGTGGATATCGATCCGACCATGGTGCGTTTCGCCGAAGCGGAAACCGCCGGGCGCCCCGACATCCGCGTCGAACAAGCCGATGCGCGAGCGCTGCCCTTCGACGACGGCCGATTCGGCGCCGTGTATTGCGAATACGTCTTTCACCATGTGGAGGGAGTGGACGCGGCCATCGCCGAGATCCATCGGGTCTTGCGTCCGGGAGGCGTGTTTTTCCTGATCGACATCGACCCGGCCAACGGGATCAGCCGCCTGTTCAAGCGGGTCTACCCGTATCTGCGCGCCATCGGCCTGGGCTGGCACGGCGGCGAAGGGGCCTACCAATCGATCCTACGCGCGCCGCATTTCGATGCCCTGCATCGGATGCTCGACGAAATCGGCTTTGTCGAGCGGGAACGGCGGCGCTCCAAGATCCGGCGGGAATTGCTGCTGGTCAAACCCTAGGCGAATCGTTCGCGCTTCATCAATCCTTGAACAATACGGCGATGAACACCCGCGCCCAGGGCCGCACGCGCTCGTCGGCGTTCAACGTTTCGTCGATTTGCGCGATGCGTCGGCGGTAGGCGTCGTCGCCCAGGCGCTCGTCGTCCAAGCTGGTCCAGAACACGCCCTCGCCCAGGAAATGGGAGCCGATCACCGACGCCCGCCCGCCGCTCGGCGTTTGGACCAGGGCCGCGAATTCGTCGAGGGTCGGCAGCCAAATCGCGCCGTCGCTGCTGTTCGCCAGGCGTCCCGAGCCCAGCGCGTCGCCCCATTGGTCCTCGCCGACGCCCCGCACCACCAGCGCGCCGAAACGCCCTTCGATGGACACGATCGCGCATCCCGAGGGTTGGGTGACACGGACGATCTCGGCCATATCCGCCTCGGGGTCGTCACTGTAGTTGAGCACTTCGGCACACAGCACCAGATCGAACGCGCCGTCGGGCACGTCTCGCAGGTACGAAAGATCCGCTTGCTCGATACGGACGCGCTCGCTCAAACCCGCCTCGGCCAGATGGCGCCGACAAGCCGCCAGCGACGACGCGCACGGGTCCACGGCGACCACCTCCCCCGCCCGCTTCGCCAACTCGACCGTGAAGCGGCCGATGCCGCAGCCCAAGTCCAACACCCGGTCCGTCGATTCGACGGCGTCGAGCACATCGGCCAGGGCTCGTAGATAAAGGTCGGTCGACAGGCGCTTGAGCCCGAAATACGGCGAGGCCGGGTCGAGGTAATCCATCATCAGAGGATCCTCGGCCCACGCCTTCTCCAGGGCCGCCACGCTGCCCGACCCGGCGGTGGTGTCGTCGTCGCTCACCCGTTTCCCTCGTGTCGTGGAAAAGACGAGCCTATCGTCGGCGCGCCCGCCGGGCAAGCGCCGGTAGCCAGCGCGCCCCGTCGTCCGTAAACTCGCTGCCATGCCCGAAACGACCAAGCCGCCCCCATCCTCGATGTTGCGTCGCGACGCGCCGATCGACCGACCTCGTTTTTGGGATCTGCCCCACGGGGACAAGGCCCTGGTCCTGCTGTTCGGTCTTATCCTCTACCACACGCACCTCCTGCTCTATTTGGTGCGTCGCGAGGGGCCGTACTTTGTCGTCCTGGCGGGCATGATCGCGGTCATCGTCGGGCGCGATTTTCTCCCCCGTTGGGCCCGCCTCCCCCGGCGCGTCGCGACAGCGATCTACTACCTCGCGGCCCTCGTTCTGGTCACGCCGGTGTTGGGGCTGGTGACGATGGCCGACCCGTGGATCTGGGCGCTGGTGCTGGGTTACACGCCGCTGTTCGCCCTGATGGATCGCCTCGACCGCCGCCGTTCCCTTATGACGCACATCGGCGTGTGTCTGCTGTTCTATCTTTACGGCTTTCGGCACCTGACCGGGGCATGTCTGTCGACGACAGCGCCGACGATGTTCGTCCTGGCAATCCTGGTCGGCGTACGGCGTCGCGAAAAGGCGCGGGCGTTTTTCGGGACGCTGCCCCTGGCGATGTTCGTGCTGACGATGAGCGTCTACGTCCCCGCGATGGTGCGTTACATGGGCCTGTTCCCGGAGGATGTCGAGCGCATCACCTCCCAGCCGGGCGTGCGGCTGATCTACAGCTTCACGAATGACCCGCCCTATCGCGGTGCGGTCGGCGACCGGTATATGTTCGCGCAGAAATTCGGCGACGGTTATCTGCTCGGTCCCCACGGCGGCAACACCAACATCCACCTGCTCACCGTGGACGCCACCGGCACCGAACACATCGACACCGCGGAGCTGGGCGTGCGCGGCGGCGATCGGCTGGCGTTTTCGCCGGACGATCCGAACATGGCGTACATGGGCGCGGTCGGCCAGGTCGTGAAGCTGTCGGCCGAGCCGTTTCGGCTGTTGGAACGCTATCCGGCCGAGAAGATTTCGATCAACAACGTGCGCATGAATCCGGAAAAGCGCTGGCTGATCGGCAGCTACGACATGGGCACGCGCGTCCTGCGTCTGACCCTGGACGACGGGCGAATCACGCACTCGCCGCCGGAGGATGTGGGCTTGGGCAATGTGGACGTCGTGCTCGACAACGACGCGGATCGTTTCTACGGCCTGGGCCTGGATCTGGGCGCGAATACGCTGATCGAGGGGCGGCAGTCGGACATGCAATTCGTGCGGCAGGTGCGTCTGCCGGGGCCGTATGCGATTTTGCTGGACATCGACCCGCGCGACAACCGCCTCTATCTGCCCGGGCATTTCACCGGCGAGATGCGGGTGATCGACGCGGCGACGCTCCGGGAAATCGAGCGCGTTCCCCTCGGCGCGGGGACGCGGGATCTGCTCTTCGACCCGGCGCGTCGGCTGCTTTATGTGATGAACTATTTTACCGGCGAATTGCTCGCCTATGACGTGGATAAAAAGGTGATCGTCAACAGCGTCGACCTGGGCAAGATCCTCAAGCCCGCGAACCTGAGCCCGGACGGCAAGGAACTGACCGCCCGATCCGGCTCGGGAATTTTCGCGGTGGACGTGGAAACCGTCTTCGGCCAAGCGGCGCGGGAAAAATTCGCCGCCCCGCCGACACCGCCCGGATTCTTCGCGCGGATCTATCACGCGGCCGTGGATTTCGCCGAGCGATACACCTTCCTCCTGCTCATGGAATCGCGGGGGTAGCGCCGACGTGAGCCTGCTCGACCGCCTCAAGTCGCCGCCGCGCGCCTCACTGGACACACTGGACGCCACGGAACGGCGCCGTGTGTATGTCATCGCCCAGTTCGTCTTCCTGACGCACCAGCTCGCACATCTTTGGATGAAGCGTTCGTCATTCATGTTCGCGACGATCGCCATCGCGGTGGCGCTCATTGCCTTGTACCCACGCCTTCGAGAACGCCTGGCGACGTCCCGGCCGCGCCTGCTCGCGACGTCCGCCGCCGTCTATTACCTTTTCGTCACGCTCAATCTGATCCCTTTCTTCATCCTCGTCGGCATGAGCAATCCGTGGTCATTGCCGGTGACGGCTGTCATTGTCGCGGCCTTCGTCACGGCCCATCGCGCGGGATACGGTGTCGGCGCGTTCGTCGGGTTTTTGATGTTGGGCGTTGCGCTGTTGGTCTACGCCGAACCGCATCTGGTCGACGGATTCGGCGCGTTGGTCGTGCTCGTCGCGGCTTTGTGGGGCGCGGGGGCGTATGCCGTTTCACGACCGCGAGCCTTGGCCTTCTTCCCGACGACGCCTCTCGCCTACTTCGTCGCGACCATGACGCTGCTGCCTCTCGGCCTGGTGCACTACTCGGGCGTCAACCCGGATTTGCTCGAAAAAATCGAAACGCAGCCGGGAGTGCGCGCGGTCTACGGCTACACCGACAACGCCCCCCTGCAAGGCCGATTCGGCACGCGGATCATGTTCGCCGCGCCGATGGGTTCCGGGCTGCTTTTCTCGCCTCACGACGGCGCCGAGACCGTCTATCTCGTCACCGACGATCCGATCACCTCCGAGCGAAATATCGAATCTCTGGACGTTCAAACACGCGGCGGCGATCGCATCGTCATTCCGCCCGGCGAACCGAACCATGCGTATCTGGGCGGACGGGGGCAAATCCTGAAGCTGGCCGCCGAGCCGCTGCGACTCGTCCAACGCATCCCCATCGACGGCCGCCTCGTCAACAATCTGCGCCTCAACGCCGAACGCGGCTGGATTTTCGGCAGTCCGGAAGGATCGCGAAGCGTCGTGCGCCTTGACATCGAAACCGGCGCCGTTGCGTACTCGGAGGCGGCCGACCCGCGACTGTGGATCGAGGACGTTGTCCTGGATAACATCGGCGGCGACTTTTACGCTCTCGCCTTGGCGGCGGGCCGCGTCGTCATCATTCATGGCAACCAGAAATCGTTGACGTTGCGGCGAACGCGCGTGCTGGACGGCGGCCTGGGGATTTTCCTGGAAATCGACCCGGTCGACCGTCGTCTGTATCTGCCGGCCACCTTTACCGGGGAGTTGAGGATTCTGGACTCGGAGACGCTGGAGGAGCGGGATCGCGTGCCCCTGGAGGTGGGCATTCGCGATCTGACGTTCGACGCAAAACGGCGCGTTTTGTACGTGGCCGGATATTTTCGCGGCGGGCTGTACGCGTTGGATGTGGACAGCGGACGCATCCTGGGCAAGCTCGACCTCGGGCCGGCGCTCAAGCCCCCGCAACTGTCGGACGACGGACGATTCCTTTACATCCGCTCGTCCGCGGGCGTCTTCCAAGTCGACACGGCCGTCGCCTTTCCCGACACGGGCGACGTCGCCATCCAAGGCCCCGCCTTGCCGCGACCGGCGCGCCTTGCCTTGGACTTCGCCTTTCGACGCACCTTCTTCGCCCTGCCGGGCCTGCCGATGATCGACATCATTCGCGGGATGTCGGCCGAATCGAACGCCCCCTCGTCGGATGCCGCGACGGCGACAAAAGGGGCGTCATGATCGCCGCCCAACGCGTCCCCTGGAGCGACCTGTCACGCGGCGAACGCATCCGCGTGCTGCTGCTCGCGTTCATGATTTTCGGCGGCCACCTGCTGGCCCATCTGTGGACGAAGTATTCGCATCTCTACATCGTCGCGGCGATCCTGCTGGCGATTCCCGTCGTCACCGCCCTGCGTGATCGGTGGGAGAACACCTCGCCGTGGACTTTCCGCATTGCGGTCACGGCCTATTATCTTTTCGTCGCCGTGAATCTCGCGCCGTTGCTGGTGCTGGTAGTGATGGGCGACCCGTGGGCCTGGGTCGTGATTCTCGTCTACGCACCTTTGACGTACCTGCGGCCCTTCGGCCTGCCCCGACGCATCGCCTTCGGCGTCAATCTCCTCGTCGGCCTGGTGTTGTTTCTTGTCGCCCAGCATCGCCTGATGGATTCGTCGCTTTACATGACGCTGCGCTTCGCTCCGTTTTTTGTGCTGCATCTGGCGGGCTTGGCGCGACCGCGAACGCTGGACTTTTTTTCCCGCACGGCGGTGGCGTTTTTCTTCCTGGTCACGGCGATCTTCCCCATCGGGTATATCCGCTATTTCGGCGCCTTTCCCGAGGCCGCGACCGAGATCGCCAAGCAGCGCGGCGTGGAGCTGGTCTACGGCTACAACAAAAACTCACCCCTGGGCGGCCGCCTGGGCAACCGGTTCATGTTCGCCAACTCCCTGGGGGACGGCGTGCTGCTCAGCCCCCATGCCTACACCAAAACTCTTTATCTCATCACCTATTCGATCGATCTGGCCGAGGTGAACGTCGAGTCGATCGACCTGAAAACCCGCGCGGGAGACCGGCTGATCTACCATCCCGGCGACCCGTCCCACGCGTTTTTGCCCAGCGTCGGACGCATCTACGAGATCGCCGCCAACCCTCTGCGCATTGTCGAGGAGATTCCGGTGGCCGAGGGGCAGTCGGTCAATAATCTGCGCATCGATCAAAATACGCGCCAGCTTTACGGCACCTACGACGGAGGCAAACGCATCTTCCGAATGCATATCGACCCACCCCATCAAGTGACCGAGTCGCAGGACGTGGGACGCTTCGTGTGGACCGAGGATTCGGCGGTCGATCCGCTGGCGCGGCGATTTTATCTGTTGTCGCTGGGCGTGGGGGCGAACGTATTGGTGCAAGGGATCACGGAGGACCTATGGTTCGTGCGGCAGGTGCGCCTACCGGGGCCGTATTCGATTTTCATGGAGTATGACGCCGAAACGAAGCGCCTGTTTCTGGTCGGTCACTGGGCCGGGGAGTTGAGCGTGCTCAACGCCGAGACCTTCGAGGAAATCGACCGCGTTCCCATCGGCGCGGGCGCGCGGGACATCGCCTTCGATCGCGAGCGGCGCCTGCTCTACATCACCAACTATTTCACCGGCGAACTGACGGCGCTGGACGTGGATCGGTTCACCGTCCAGGGGCACGTTTTTCTCGGGAAGATCCTGCGTCCCGCGAGTATCGACTCGTCGGGAAATTATCTCTTCGCCCGCTCGGGCGCCGGCATCTTCCGAGTGAATCTCCAGCAGATGCTCGGCAATGTCGAACCGGTCGCCGAGCCTTCCGCTCCCTTGCGCCTGTATCACCACGCGCTGGATTTCATCACCCGGTGGACCATGTGGGCCATCGCCGATTACCGCCAGTTTACAATCGATCCGCCTTTCCAAGCCGAAACGAACGACTCATAATGGCGGCTTAGCCCCGTGTTTTCCCGACGTCGCGGAGAGGCGCCTTTGCGCAGCTTGTCCATCATCTTTCCCGTGCACAACGAGGCGGCCAACCTGCCCGCCCTGCTCGAAGGGCTGCGGCGGGTACTGCCCGATCTGCCCGAGGACACGGAAATTATCGCGGTCAACGACGGAAGCACGGACCGCTCCGCCGAGATTCTGGAGGAAGCCAAAGCGACCCTGCCCCACCTGCGCGTATTGAACACCCCGGGCAAGAGCGGCATGGGAGGGGCGCTGATGGCCGGGTCGCTGGCCGGCGAAGGGCGGTGCATCGTGTGGTCCATGGCCGATTTGTCCGACCGGCACGAGGACATCCCGAAGATGGTCGCCAAGCTGGACGAGGGCTACGATCTGGTCATCGCCTCGCGGGCCGACGAAGGCGGCAACTACGGCGATCTGGGTCGCGTCAAGGCTTCGCTCTCTCACGCCTACTCGGCCTTCGCTCGTCGCTGGTTCGGCATTCCCGCCACGGACATCACCAACGCCTATCGGGCCATGACGCGTGAGTTGCTCGCGGCCGCCGCTCCCCGGGCGCGGGATTTCGCCGTTTCACCGGAACTCGCCATCCGCGCCCGACGCCTGGGGGCGCGCATCACGACGGTGCCGACGGTCTACCGCTATCGCGTCGAGGGCGACAGCAAGTTCAAGATGGTTCGGATGATGATTCGGTACAGCCTGCTGCTGTTCCTGAAGTTCACGCCTCGGCCGAAGGCGTTTCGGTCGGCGGATTAACGGCGCCGCTCGATTCCACGCTCCACCCCGCTTAGGGCCGCACGCGGTCCGTCTCCGGCGAAACGGCTGCCGCCGCCCGCTTCTCGGCTTCTCGCGGCGCCATCTTGTAGGCGACGAAGCGGACGTTGTCGAAGTAGGTGTTGGACGACGAATCTTCATCGCTGAAAGTGCCGAAGCGCAGCGATCGGATCGTTTGGATCGAGGCGAGCTTGGCGTCGTCGACGATCAATTCGCCGTTGAGCAGAAGGTCGTAGCGCAACGTGTCCACATCGAAGATCATGGTGATGTGCTGCCACTGCCCCGCGTCGATGAACGCCCCACGGGCAAAGTCGCTGTCCGCCGCGTCCCAGGCGTCTACGCCCAGCCCTTCGCCGGTCCAGTCACAGATGACGGCGTACGGGCCGACGGTGGGCCAGTAGTTCACCTCGTCGAGTTGATCCTCGAACCGGACCCCGGCGCAAGACTCGGCCGACGGACGGATTTCAAAATCCAGCCGACCTTGGCGCACATCGTATTTGTTGAAGAAAACCCGCATGCGCGAATACGCGTCGAGTTGGGGATCCACGAAGACCACCGCCTGCGTGTCGGCCGCCGTGGGTTTGCGGACGTACGTGGTGCCCGCCCCTTTGTTGTAGACTTCCCAGTTCTCCGTATCCAGCGGCTGGTCCAGGGGATAGGACTCGAAGTCGTCAAAGACGATGAGCGACCCGTCGGTTCCCAGCAGGAGGTTCGGGTTGCCGGACACCACCGGCGAGGCCGTCACGTCCGGATCCCGGTTGACGTCCCAGTCGGCGCTGTAGCTGTCGCCCAAGGGATAGCCGTCCAGGAGATTCGTGAAAAGATCGCCCGCGCGGGCCGGCAGGATCGTGGGAGACGTCTCCGGCGGACCTGACTCGGTCACGTCGTCGAAACCGAACAGGGCCGAACCGATGGCGGTCGTCTCGACGCGGTAGGGCTCGGGGAAAAGCCGGGCGATCGAGCGGCCGCCGTAGCACGCGCCGGTGTAGAAAAACGTCCCGTTGAGATCCAGGTCGTTTTGGGACGCGATCCACGACGTTTTCACGCCATAGACCGTCGGATGCACCTTGACGATCCAAAATTCGATCGTGGTTTCGCTATCCAAAAACGTGGCGACGTTGCCCAGGGCCATGTCGGCCTTGTATTTCCAATGCGTCGCGAGGCTTCGGCGCTCTCCGAGCACCCAATAGCCGTTGTCGGTGCCGTGGCCGTTGAAGACGAGCACGCCGTAGTCGCGCCAGTCGCGGCCGTCCGACGTCATGCTGTCGACCGTGACATCCTGGTCTTGGAGCCAGGTGATTCCATCGGTGAATCGCTCGTCGCCGCTCAGGGTCTGCTTGATCGTCTCGCCGTCATCCCGGCCCACCCGATTCGAATAGTTCGCCGAGTAGATCAGGCTCTTGTAGTTCTTGATGAAGACCGGCTCGGCGTCCTTGTCGGCCTTGGGAGAGGACACGGCCGCCGCGCGCGTCGGGGTATTCAGCCGGATGCCGCCCAGGGCCGCGACCGCGAACAGCGGGCCGGTGCGGGGATTGCGGCCTTCCGGCGTGAATGTCAGGAAAAGGTTCGTGCCGGTCTTGAACTCGACACGGATGTAGTCGTCGCTCCTGCCGATGCTCCGAATCTGCTTGGCGCCGGAAAAATCGTCCGGATAGGCAGCGATGAAGTCCGCGACGGTCGCATCGACCGCGTGGTCCTTGGAGTAGTCGTTGACCAGTTCCAAATCTTCATAGGCCTGCTCGACATCTCCGTCCGCGGGAATCGCGACGGACGGCAGATTGTACCAATTGGAAAGCAGCAGGGCGTCAGCCGTGGTCGCCGTGGCCTGGAAGGCGCCGTTGCCCGCGCCCAGATCGGTCGCCAGCCGGTAGCTGAAGATGTTGTCCTCGGCCACCGGATCGCCGTGCGTGCCGTCGTCGACCATGGTGTAGGCTTCGGAGACGCTCGTGTTTTCCAGCGTCATCGAATCCACGACCCGCGAACCGGCGTCGACCTGAAAAAGCACCTTGTCGCCCGAGTTGCTCTCCACCCATTGCCGGTCCGCCCGCAGCGACAAATCCGCCGGCACACAACGCACTTCCAGCGGCTCGGCGGCATAGCGGGCCTCGCCGCATTTGACGTGGGCGACGAAATCGTATTCCCCCACCGTTTCCATGATGACGGTGAAGACGCGGGCCGATTGCCACGTCGTCTTGCCCTGATCGACCTGCTCGAGCATGAACCGGGGATCGGCGCAGTCGCCGGTGACATGGACCGTCAAATCGAGCTGCCCGCCCGGCAGGATCTGCGTCTCGCCGATCAAGTCCACGATGACCGAGGCGCCGTCATCATCATCCCCATCGTCATCGGACGCGTCATCGTCGGCGGCAACGTCGCTGTCGTCGTCATCATCATCGTCGTCCCCGCCGCCGCAAGCCGAAAGGCCGAGCGACACGACCAGGACCGACAGGAAAAATATCCAAAGAAAACGGCTGTTTTTCATCAGAGCCTCCCATAGGGCTTATTTCCGGAGGACACCCCATTTATCACAATATGACGACAATCGCGGAAAGTTTCCGCGAGCGACCGACATCGGCCGATGTCGTCAGTGCCCCGAAACAGGCGAGGTGCTTTGAAGGTTTTTTCGGAAGCTAGGCCGAAGAACTGGACTTGAACTCGACCGGGACGCGGCGTTTCTCCGCCGGAACGGTGGGCATGACGCCGCAGCCGCCGCCTTTTTGCAGGGCCGATTTGCCGCGAATCGTCGTGTTATAGACGCAGAACGGCAGCGCCCCCTCGGGCGTGAGATAGACATGGTGGCAGTTGTGGGCGCCGTGCACATCAAACGCCTCGCCGTCGTAAAATTTCTCGATATTCACGAACAGGAAGTCGGACGGAAAACGACCCTCGTCGGGCTTGAGCATCTTGGGGGCGTGCCGCGCGAACTTGACCGCCGCCTTCAGATTTCGCAGGGCCGAGCCCGGCGAAAAGAACTTGTGACAGGAAACGAGCCGCTCGCCGTCGCGCATCAGCACAAAGGGGAAGATGCACGGACGGGGCCGGAACATGGGGTTGCCCGTGAGGCGGTAGAGCTTGTCGCCCAGGCGCTTGGTGGCGCGCACGTCGTCGGCGCTGACCTGGCCGTCGGTGCCGTTTTCGATGGCGTGCATCACGTCGATGACGTGGGTGACGGGGCGGTCGGGCTCGTCGAATCGGCCGATGTCCGAGCGGGGGTAGAAACTCACCCGGCGGATGTTCGGCTCCTTGGCGGCGAATCGCAGGATCTCGCCCACCTCGGTGTCGTTGACGCCTTTTTGCACCATGCACGCCAGATGCACGAAGAAGCCCTTCTTGGCGAGTTTGGCGATGATCTCGAGCTTGCGTTTGGAGAAGTCGTGGCCGCGAAATTCGATGGACGGCTCGGGGGTGAACCCGTCGAACTGCAAAATCACCCAACGCAGCCCCGCCGCGTAGAGCCGATCCAGGCGTTTTTCGTCCATGAGCAGCAGGCCGTTGGAGTTCAGACGCGGGGTGATGCCCTTTTCCCTGATGATGCGCTCGATGAATTCGGGCAGGTCGGGACGCAGGCTCGACTCGCCGCCCACCAGCGAAATATTCGGCAGGCGCTTGACGTCCTTGCCCCGGTAGTCGGGAATCAGTTTGAGCAAATCGTCCAGCGACTCGTCTTCGTCCGAGGCCTCCACCTCGCTGGTCAGCACCGCCTGGGAGACGCACGTCGGGCAGGTGAGGTTGCAGCGATTGGTGATGTCGATTGCAAAAGTCGTCAAATACCCGGCGACCCGGTCGTCGAAAACGTCCAGGGGCCCCTTGGGCAGCACCGGCTGGTCGGCCGGCGGCAGGGACTCGCGGTACAGGTCCGCGTCCCGCCAGAAGAACTTCTCGAACGGCCCGTGTTCGGCGCATTCACCGCGGGTGAACAGGTCGCCGTCGCGCTCGACGATATGTCCCTCGACCTCGACCTGGCACGTCGGGCAAAGCAGGGTGATGTCTCGGCTCCACATAGGTGGCGATCTTTGACGCCCCCCACGGGACTGTCAACCTCAGATTGTGAATTAAGCCCTATTCGGTTACTTTTCCGCGTGACACTTTCCCGGGGCCAATGGTAGGTTTTCTCGATGTTATTGAGCGTGTTGATCCCTTGCTTTAACGAGCGGAAGACCATCGGCATCGTCCTGGATCGGGTCGCTCGCGTGGATCTGTCGCCCCTGAAGATGGCCATCGAGATCATCTATGTGGACGACGGCTCCACCGACGGCTCGCCCGACGAGGTGGCCGCCTATCGTCGCGCCCATCCCGAGGCGCCCATCAAGGCGCTGACGTTGCCGGCCAACCGGGGCAAGGGCTACGCGATTCGCATGGGATTGGCCGAGGCCGAGGGCGATTTCGTGATCATTCAAGACGCCGACCTGGAATATTTCCCCGAGGACTGGCCCAAGCTCCTGCGCCCCCTCGTGGACGGCGAGGCGGTGGCGGTCTACGGCTCGCGCAAGCTCGGCCCCTCGGGCCCCTACCCCGGCCGGGCCTTGTTCGACGTGGCCCTGGCCATCGAAAACGCCGTCATCAAATTCTGCTACGATTTTGCCGTCAGCGACACCGCCACGTGCTACAAGGCAATCCAGACGGACCTTCTGCGCTCGCTGAATCTGCATAGCAATGGGTTCGAATTCTGCCCCGAGGTGACGTGCAAACTGCTCTCGCGCGGGGTGGCGATTCGCGAGGAGCCGATCCGCTATCTGCCTCGCGGCCGTCGCGACGGCAAGAAGATCAAGGCCCGGCACCTGTTCGAGGCCCTGTTCGAAATCGCCCGTTGCCGCATTCGCTTCGGACGCATTCCCATCGTCGCCGGCCGCGTCGCCGACGCCGCGACCGAGGGGTTGGGCTAATCGATGCGCAGCGAATTCGACATGAGCCGCAAGACGCACCGCCCCACGATGGCGCTGATCTATCCGCCGACCAACGCGGTGACGGTCAGCCCGTCCCTGGGACTGGGCTATCTGGCGGCGTGCCTCCAGCAGGCGGACTACGGCGTGCAACTTTACGACCTGGCCCGGCGGCACATGACCTTCAAGCAGATGGTCCGCCAACTCGCCGAGACGCGGCCCAAATACATCGGCCTGTCCATCTCCACGCCGAACTACCACAACTCGTCCAAGATCGCCCAGATGCTGCGCAGCCTGCCCTACCGGCCGACGATCATCCTGGGGGGGCCCCATGTGTCGGTCTATCCCCGGGCGGCGCTGACGGAATTCGACGGCGACTACGTGCTCAAGAAGGAATCGGAATACAGCCTGATCGAGCTGCTCAATACGCTGGAAGACGGCGGCGACCCCTCCGGTGTCAACGGCATCGCCTTCAAGCCCAACGGCGAGATCATCGAAACCGAGGACGCGCCCATTCCCCGGGACCTGGACGAGTTGCCCTGGCCGGCGTGGAATCTGATCCAGCCCCAGGTCTACCCGCCGATTCCCCATCAGCTTTTCGTGAAGAATCTGCCGGTGGCGCCGGTGCTGACCTCGCGCGGCTGCCCGTTTAACTGCAACTTCTGCGCGTCCACGTATCTGTTCGGCGCGAAGATCCGGCGGCGAGACCTCAAGGACGTGGTCGACGAGATGTTTTATCTGGTCGACAACTTCGGCATCAAGGAAATCCACATCGAGGACGACAACCCGACGCTGGTCAAGAAGCACATCTACGGCCTGTGCGACGAACTGCTCTCCCGCGATCGGCCGTTGTCGTGGAAATTCCCCAACGGCATCATGGTCAAAACCGCGGACGAGGAACTTCTGCGCAAGATGCGCAAGGCGGGGTGCTATCAAATCTCCCTGGGCATCGAGACGGTCAACGAGGAAACCGAGATCGGCAAGGACGTGCCCATCGGCCGGCTCAAGGATATCACCAAGATCGCCAAAGAGATCGGGATGCAGACCAACGGGCTGTTCGTCGTCGGCCTGCCGAACGAGACGGACAATATGATTAAGCGGACGATCGAGCAGGCGCGGCAGTTCGGGCTGGATTTCGCCCACTTCGGCGCCTATGTGCCGCTGCCGGGCAGTTCCTGGGGCGAGGAGGCGATCCGGGACCGCTCCGATTTCGCCCAGATCAATTTCTTCTCCGTCACGCAACGCAAAGACGACGACGCCAAGCGCGTCAAGGGCTACCAGCGCTCCGCCGTCCTGGGCTTCTACCTGCGCCCCCGCTCCATCTGGCGCATCCTCAAGATGCTCAAACCACGGCAGTTGTCGGGATTTCTCTATACGTTTAGAAGGTATGTGTTTGGGTAGATTCGAGCACGCGTAACACTCTGCTCGCAGTATCATTCCAGGCGCCGGGAAATCTCTAACACGGCACCAACAAGTGTCATTCTGAGCGCAGCGAAGAATCTTGGTCCAACCCGAGATTCGACATCGACATTGAAGTTTGGGCTTGAAACCAGATCCTTCGCTTCACTCAGGATGACAAGCCGGAATCTGATTCTGAAAACCACGATGTCGGCCCGCGAAGCTCGCTATTCCCCCAACTCATACTCCACCATCACCGGGAAATGGTCGGACGGGTATTTGTCGTCTTCGTTGTAGGTGGAAATCTCGCCGGCGGTGGGGGTGAAGTCGTCGGTGGCGAGGATCCAGTCGATGCGTGAGGAGGACGTGGGCGTGCCGGTGAAGTTGTGGAAGGTGCCGCCTTCGGGGAGGTCCAGGACGGGCCACGGGTCGATGAAGTCGCCGGTCACGTCGTTGTACGTCAGCGCGCCGGTCATGATGCGGTAGGCGGCGGTACCCACGTTTTCATTGAAATCGCCCGTGACGATCACCGGCGCGTCCGGCGCCAATTCGGCCACCTTCTGAATAATCACGACGGCCGAGCGCTGGGGAATGCTGTCCGCGTTGCTCGTGTCCCAATGGGAATTGAAGATGAAAAACCGCGCGCCGGAGTCGATGATCTCCAATTCCGCCCACGTGCAGATGCGCGGCAGGGACTGGGCGTCGGAGAACTTGCTTCCCACCACGTCCGGCGTATCGGACAGCCAGAACGTCCCCGAATCGATCAATTCCAGCCGCGACGTTTTGTAAAACACCGCGCTATATTCGTTATCCGTGTTGCCGTATCGCGACACGCCGACCCAGGCGTAGCCGGGCACGCCTTCCTCGATATCTTCAAGCTGCTTGAGCAGCCCTTCCTGCACGCCGAAGACGTCCGGCGACTGCCCGTTGAGGTAGTCGAAGACAATGCCGTCGCGCGCCGCCCAATGGTTCGGGAAGTCGACGAGATTCGCGTAACGCAGGTTAAAGGTGATGACCTTGAGCGCGTCGGGCCCGCTTCCGGTATCGTCGTCTCCCGTGTCGTCATCGCCGGTGTCGTCGTCATCGTCGCCGCCGCCGCAGTCGATGGCCGTGGTAGGCGAGTAGCCGACCACGAACGCCGCGCACATCGCCGCCATCACCAATGCCGCCAGGTATTTCATCCGATCTCACTCCGACGGACGCGCTACTTTTTGCGTCCGAAGCGTCCGAAAAGGCCGCCCTTGTCGTCCTCGGCCTCGGCCTTCTTGGCCGCGACCTGCTGTTGGGCGCGCTGCGTGACCAGACGCAGTTCCCGCGAGGCCTCGTGGTTGTCCGGATTGGCGTCGATGGCCTTGCGGAAATACATCATCGCCCGCTTGTAGTCCTCCGCCTTGGCGGAAATCATCCCCAGGAAATACCACGCCTCGTCGTTGGCGCCGTCCGATTTGCTCAGGTCGAGCAGCTCCCGCTCCGACGTACCCCGCGCGTCCGGATGGCTCTTGATGTCGCGATTATACTTCGCCCAAGCCAGGTAGGTTTTCACCCGGTCGTTCTGTTCATACTTCCCCAGATAGCTATTGAACACGTCGATGGCCTGCTCGTGCTTGCCTTCGTTGATCATGTTCTTGCCCTTGGTGATCAAGCGGGAGCGCTGTCGACGCTGTTCGAGTTCTTCGTGCTGCTTGATGGACTGGAGGTTACGCAGGCCGCGCTCGTAGGTGCGTCGTTTTTCGTTGTCGGACAGGACGTTATACGCCTCGTTGATCATCACGAAGGCCTTGACCACGGTCGGGTGGTTCTTCAGGCGTCCGAATTTGTCCGGGTGATAGTCCTTGGCCAGGCTGAAGTAGGATTTTTTCACCTGGGAGGCGGTCGCGTCGCGCTCAAGACCGAGAATGCCGAAGTAGTCCTCTTCGTCCAGGTTGTCGACGTAGTCGGCCACCTTCGCCAGGCGCTCCCGTTCCTCTTCGGTGTCGACCTGCCCGGCCGCCGTCTCACCGCTGGAGGTCGCCTTCACCCGCGCCACCGCCTGGGCAAGATCCCCGCCCAGGCTCGCTCCGCACGCTCGGGCCAGTCGATATTCCCCGGCCGCCTCGTTGATATTGCCCAGGCGCTCGTAACATTCGCCCATGGCGGAGTGCGTCGCGCCGTCGAAGCGGTTGAGGTAATTCGCCCGCTGCAACAATCCCAGCACCGCCTTGACCTGGCTCACCTCGCCGTCGGCGCTCGCCAGCTTCACCCGCGCCACTGCCGCCCGGTACTCCGCTTCGAAATCCCGCAGATCCACGGCCGTCTCGAACTCCATCAGCGCTTCGTCGGCCTTGCCCTTGGATTGCAGGTCGATACCGGCCAGGTAATGTTTCTCGGCGTTGGCCAACGCCAGGTCGCCGGTCAGCGTCTCTTCGATCAAGGTATCGAAAATGACGAAACCTTTGTTGCTCCGGGCCTTGGCCCAGGTGATGAGCGCTTCGAAAAAGTTGCTGGCTCGCTGGAAGATATTGCGGGACAACTCCTGCAACTCGGGCGAGAGCAGATTGATCAGCCCGGTGACATGGTAACGCTGGGCCAGGGCGTAATAGCCCCGGCGGATGTCGTCATCGGTAAAGCTGTCTCGGCTGATCTGCAAAAGATGAAACGGCGGCTTGGTCAGCAGTTCGGGGCCGTCCCGCCCCAGGAGCATCGCCAACTCGCTGGCCTCGGCGGCGCTGCCCCGGCTCTCCGAGGGGTCCTTGGGCGGCGCCTTGGGGATGTTGAGCGCCGGATCGTTCGGAAACCGCACACAACGCAGGGAATAAAGCGCCCAAAACAGCGCCAGGGCTTCCTCCAGGCGAAGGGACGAGGCCACCGCCAAGTCCATCAGCGGCGTGTCCAAATCCAATGAACGCAGCATCTTGAGCTGGCCCGCGCCCAAGGCGTACTGCTGTTGCAAGTCGTTGATATCGAGGGTTAATTCCGGCACCAGGTCGCCGTATTCGCGGACCCAAACCTTGAGCGCTTCGCTGTCGGCGGCCCCGACCAGCCCCTCGAACACGACCCGGCCCACGTCCATCTCCCGCTTCCAGGCAACCATCGCGCTCGGCGGTGTGTCATCAAAGCGAAAGGCGAAATCCGCGGACTTCCAACGCAGGACGTCGGCAATCGCCGCGGTGGACGACTGCTGCAACGTCATCCCCAACGTGGCCGCGTCCATCACGCCCAATTCCGCCCAGAAATTCGGGAGGAAAAATTCGTCGTCCTCGGTCGGCAACTCCCCCAGACGCAGTCCGTCCGGCGTTCGTCCTTCTTCCACAAAACGCCGGATCAGGCCGTCCCGCGCCAGATTGGACGTGACGGCGACAATGCGCCCGCCCTCGAAATAAATGCGTTTGAGCACCTTGTCGTGACGCACGTCCAGAACGCCCGTCTCGTCTTGGCAAGCCAGGGAATAAAGCACGTCGGCCGGCGGCACTTCCGAGAAGTTGCCGAGGAACGCGACCGGGTAGTCGTTGGATTTCTTCATCGCCGCATGGCCCTATCGACGATGCCCCTCTATGCGGAGGCAAAAGGCGCAAACGCCCGGAAAATCAAGGGACTTAGCATAGCATCGAGCGAGTCTCGCAGCTATCGCCGACCACGTCAAGAAAGAGTCGCGCCGCCGCCGGCGGCCCTTGCCGAACCGGCCCCATAGCCCGCGCGATCCGGTCGTCGTCCTGTTTGACTTTTAGCCGGGCGCTTCGTAAATTTAGGCCGTTTTTCCCGGCTAGCGTGGCCGCGTCGGCCGATTCGCGGCGCCCCGCCCGATCGGGGACGTCTTCCTCTTGATCCGGGATATACGATCGATTCCACTCCCCCATCGAAGGACGGCGAGTTGAAGAAGTACAGCTCCTACCGAGACGCGGGCGTGGACATCGAAGCGGGCAACGCTTTCGTCAAGGCGATCGGCCCGTTGGTGCGTTCCACCTTCCGCCCGGAAGTCCAGACCGACATCGGCGGTTTCGCCTCCCTTTTCTCCCTGGATCCCCACAAATACAAAAACCCGCTGCTGGTCTCGGGAACCGACGGCGTGGGCACCAAGCTGCGCGTGGCGTTCATGGCCGGGCGCTTCGACACCGTGGGCATCGATCTGGTCGCCATGTGCGTCAACGACATCGTGACCTGCGGGGCCGAGCCGCTGTTTTTCCTGGACTATTTCGCCACCGGCCGCCTGGAAAACGAGGTGGCGGTGCAGGTTGTCTCCGGCATCGTCGAGGGATGCAAGCAAGGCGGCTGCGCCTTGATCGGCGGAGAGACGGCGGAGATGCCCGACTCCTACCCCGCCGGCGAGTTCGATCTGGCGGGATTCGCCGTGGGCGTGGTGGACCGGGACGCGGTCATCGACGGCTCCATGATCGCCGAGGGCGACGCGGTGATCGGCGTGGCGTCCTCGGGACTGCATTCGAATGGGTATTCGCTGGTGCGCAAGGTCATCTTCGACCAGTTGGCGATGAATGTGGATGACCAGTTGCCCGAGTTTCGCGGCACGGTGGCCGACGAGTTGCTGCGCCCGACGCGCATCTACGCCAAGACCCTGCAAAACCTGCAAAAAACCTTCGCCCTCAAGGGCATCGTGCACATCACCGGCGGCGGGCTGCTGGAAAACATCCCGCGCATCCTGCCCAAGACCTCCAAGGTCGTGTTGCACGAGGGCTCGTGGGATCGCCCGGCCATCTTCGACTTCCTCCAGCGGGAGGCGGGCATCGCCGACGACGAGATGCACCGCGTCTTCAACAACGGCCTGGGCCTGGTGATCGTCGTGCCCGAGGCGCAGTGCGAGGAAATCATCGCGCGGCTGGAGGGCCTGGGCGAGTCGGCATGGCGCGTGGGCCGGGTGGAGCGACGTCGCGAAACCGACCCGTCGGTGGAGATCGCCGCCTCATGATCGGCATGCTCTTCGACGTGGCGATCGTCGGCTCGGGACTCTCGGGCCTGATCACCGGCGCCTTTCTGGTCAAGCGCGGCTTCAACGTCCTGATGGTCGAAATCGAAGAGCAGTCCATCGAGATGGAACACCAGGGCTATCGCCTCGGCCGCTTCCCCGGCGCGTTCTACGGTTTCGGCAAGGGGCAGATCTTCTCGGAGATCTTCACCGAACTGGGCATTCCATTCCTCGACAAAAAACGCTTCCTCATGGCTGAACCGGCCCATCAGGTCATCATGCCCAGCCGGCGCATCGACGTCTCCCAGGATCGGGACGATCTGTTCAAGGCGATCAACTTCGAGTTTCCCCAGGACGCCGGGCGCGTGATGGCGATGATGAACGAACTGGACCGCCACGCCACGGTCATCCGCAATTTCTTCACGCAGGACCTGGTTTATCCGCCGACGACATTTCAGGAAAAGCGCATCGCCAAACGCCTGATCGGCAACGCCACCGAGCTTTATCGCGACTCGATGGAGACGCCCTTCTCCCAATTCCTCGCGGGCTACGACCTGGGGCGCGAGGCCAAGACCTTCGTCGAATCCCAGATCCAGTTCCTCTCCCCCATGTACCCGGACAACCCCAGTCTCGCCTTCGCCGCCAATCTGGCGGGCCTGTCCAACGGCGGGATCTTCCAGGTCGAGGGCGGCATCAAGGTGCTGGAAAACATCTTCAAGGAACGCATCAGTTCCTATCGCGGCGTGGTGCATCGCTCGCCCGCGGTGGAGGGCGTGGACTTCGGCCGCTACACCGAAGTCAAACTCGCCGATCAAAAAGAACCCTTCAAATGCAAAGCCCTGCTGCTGACCATGAACCCGGAGTCGTTCTTCGCGCGCTACGAGCCCAAGACCCTGGAGGAATTGGCGGCCAAGACGAGTCTGACGCCGCCCGAGGCGCACGACTTCGTGCTCTACATCGGCATCGACGAAAACGTGGTGCCGGTGGGGATGGCGCCCAACGCGGTGCTGGTCGCCGATCCGAGGCAGGAACTGATCAACGACAACATGATCATGCTCTCGCTCACCTCCCCCACCGACGAGGTCATCGCCCCGCCGGGCAAGCGCCTGATCGCGGCGCGGATGAAGGTGCGTCCGTCGGGTCCGAAAATCAACGAGGCGTTCGCCGAAGTGCTGGCCGAAAAAGTCCTCGCGGCGCTGCGGGATCTGATGCCCTTCTTCGACGACTTCTTCGAATTTTGCGCGGTCAAGGAGAGCTACCGGCTCTACGTCATGGAACGCAAGCAGGCGTGGTTCCAGGCCATCGACGACGACAAGCTCGGCGTGGGCCTGATGCCCAACCGCACGCCCAACAAGAGCGTCTTCTACACCGGTCCCGCCGTCCTACCCGGCCTGGGCATGGAAGGCGAAGCCATCTCGGCCCGCACGATCGCGAATATTCTCTCGGATAAGTTAGCGAAGAATTAGGCGACTATTCAGAGCCGCGACCGTCAGGGAGCGGGTTGCCACGACGAACCAACCCGCTTGCTTACGCGCGCGGCTCTGAAATCGCGTAACCTTTCCGCCGCCGCCACACCGCGAAGACCCCGATCACCAACATCAACGACAGCCATGAAACGACATTCGCCGCCGTGCGCAGGGGCGTCGAACCGAAATCGAAAACGACATCGTGTTCGCCCGCCGGGACGGCAAGCGTCACCCGCCCCTTGCTCGGCTCGGGAACGGCGGTCGCGGGCCGGCCGTCGATCCACGCGCGCCAACCGGGGTAGTAGAACTGGTTGAGAATAACCTCCCCACCGCCCGGCTCGACGGACACGCGCGCCTCGTAGCGATTCGGCCCCGTACGTTTCACCTCTCGCGCGGCGCCGCCGCCGACACCGATGATCGCGGGCGCCTGGTACGGCGGCTTGATCTCGACGGTCCTCGGCAGATAGTCGTCCCGGCTCGTGCCGTTGCGCCCGGAGGCGCGGACATAGTCCAGCGTCGCGACGGCCTCGACGTCTTCGAAATCGTCGCTCGTCATCCACTCGCGCACCTCGCCGATCGGCCCGTTGTGCAAAGTGTCCGTGGACTTTTCGTGAACGTAAAATCGCGGCGCGAGAAACGTGCCGTACATCGCCGCCACGCACACCAGCACCACGCCCGCATTCACCCAACGCATCCGCGCCCGCCCGGTCTGTTCGAGAAAATCGACGGCAAAGCCCGACGCGAGGCTCGAACCGAAGGCGGCGATCGTCAAAAAACGCCACGGGAATTGCACGAACGCCAGCAGCGGCAACGCGTCCCAGAGGGCTTTGGAGATGTGATGCGCCATGAATACGGCGACGGCGAAAACGCCCAACGACGCCGCGAACGGCGCAACCTTGTCTTGCAATTCTTCTCGCGCGGCAGGGTCACGGCGCCGTCGCCAGCTCAAGGCGAAGATCGCCGCGAGCACCAACACCCAATGCACCAGCCCGATCTGGAAGGACATGGTGTCGTCCCGCCAACCGACGCGACTGCCTCCGAAGCTCCATCGCGGGTCGAAGAATTGGTGGAAGTAGACGAAGTGATCGGCGTAGCGGAAGTACTCCTGTGTCAGCGATTCCTCGGCGAAGACCAACGACTTTTCGACGAACGCCGGCAGCCAGAAAAAACACGCGAGGCCCAGTCCCGCCAGTGTCGCCCCCGCGCTGATCGCGGCGGATTTCACATCGCGCATTCGCCAGGTTTCCAGCGTCCATAACGCGGCAAGGACGGGCATGAAGATGAGCGCGGTGATGTTGTGCGTCAGGGGGAGCACGGCGACGGCGACGGCCCCGGCGACGAATCGCGCCGGTCCGGGATATCTGATGCCGCCGACGATGCCCCACACGGCCAGCGGCAACCAGGCGAAGGCGATGTATTCGCCGAAGGCGTGGCGCACGAGCGTGTCGACCAGGTGATAGGGCGCGAGGACGTAGAGCAAGGCGGCGGCGAACGAAGCGGCGCGGCTCAAATAATCCCGCGCGGCCAGGTACATGAATCCCGCCGTCGCCAGCCACGCGACGACGAGCGCACCCTTCAACGCGACGGTGAACGACGCGCCGAGCAGGACGAAGGCTTCCGCCAGGTAGAACGGCAGTGGGCCGTAAAAATGGAAAATGGGCGAGCCGAAACCGAAGTAGTAGTCGGGCACCCAGCGGGGGAACAGGTCGCCTGCGCGAATGGCTCCGTCAAACACCACCAGGCGCATCAGGTCGATGTCCGCCGAGTGGCCGTACAGCAAATGCCCCCGCCATATCGGCGCCGTCGCGACCAACACGATCGCCGCCAGCGCCGCCACGGGAAACCACCCGGGCACGCGGTCGAAGAACATCGGTTTGTTCGGCGATGCGGACATAATCCGAGGGATTTAACAGCTAGTCGCCTAGCTGGCTAGACCGACACCTTGGAAAAGTTGCGATGAGAAAGCCGCTAAGACTAGAGGCTGTTGAGAAACGCCAGCAGCGCGTCGCGATCTTCCTTCGGCATATTGCGGAACAACTCGCGGGAATGCAGCGCCTCGCCCTTGTGCCACATGATCGCCTCTTCGATCGTCCGGGCGCGGCCGTCGTGCAGGAAGCCGCTGTCGGGCAGGACGGTGTGCGTGACGCCGATGCCCCAAAGCGGCGGCGTGCGCCATTCCGCGCCGCCGGCGTTGAACTCGCGCTTCGTGTTCGCCAACCCCTCACCCATGTCATGCAGCAACAGGTCGGTGTACGGGTGGATTTTCTGGTGGGACAACTCGGCGATGGGATGCTCGCCGGTCGTGACCGTCGAGATATGGCACTTCACGCACCCGATGTCGTCGAACAGATCCTCGCCCCGAATCACCTTCGGATCGTCGAGATTCGTGCGCGCCGGGACACCGATAGTCGCCAGGAAAAACGCGACCAGCTCGATTTCCTCTTCGCCGATCTCGTCGTTGTTGCCCATCGGGTCCAGGAAGAATTGATTGCCGATGCCGATGTCGAAGGCGTACGCGTTCGCGGTCTGCTGGAAGAGCGTCGGGTTGCTGTTCTTATGGCCGAAGCGGCCGATGAGCAGGTCTTCGCCGTCCAGTGAGAACTGATAATTCACCTTCCCCGAAATGCCATCGCCGTCCACGTCATCCGGGTCGGACCACGCGATGATCGTCTCGGTCGGGATCGCCTCCAACAACCCCAGGCCGTGCATCGGCGGCCCCTGGCGGTAGGAGGTCATCGTTTCCTCGGGGAATTCGTCGATGGCGATCGGCGTGATCGTCACGTCCGGGCGCATCAACTCGACGGTCGAGCCGTCGGCGTAGACCACCTGCCGCGAATGGTAGGCTAGCGTCAGCTTCGCGTCGGGCACGAACCCGTCGATGGCGTGGTCCTGGATCTGCGTTCCGATGCCGGGCACGGGCAGCGGGCCGCCGGGTTTGTCCGGCACGCCGCCGAAGTCCTCGGGCACCGCCACCTTCATCAAGGCCTGGGAATGCCCCTCGTCCTCGTCAAACGTGGGCATGCCGCGCCCGTTGTGCGCATGGCAGTTCACGCACGCCGTGTTGTTGAACATGGGCCCGAGGCCGAAGAAGACGGCGTCCGAATCCGCGGAGAAGACTTGGTTGAACAATTGGCGGCCGCGCTCGTGCAGCGCCAGGCTTTCATCGGTCAGATTGGGAGCCGGGTGGGAAAAGGCCGATGCGCTGCGATCGAAGACGGTCGCGTCCCCGCCGGCCATCGGCTGTCCGTCGTCAACGACAAGGCTGTCGTCTCCATAGGCGCCGTCGTCGGTCGGTTGGTGCTCACCGGTGGCGGGCTCGCAGGCCAACGCCGCGAACGCCAACAGCGCCAAAAGGCACGCGATCAAAAAAATGCGACCGCTAGTCGTCATGCAAACGGAAGCTCCGTCGTCAATTCCAATCAGGTCAGTAGTGTCGGCACGCGGCCCCAGGACGTCAAGAAAGAAATTTATGGTCGCGTAGTCGCGACGGACTCCCCGGCCCGGGTGCCACACTTTTGCGAGAACGAAGTTCGAGAAAAGGTGTGCGGTCGACGCTCAACAATAATCACACCTTCCCGCCCGCTGTCGCCGGCGTGAAAGTGTGGCACCCGGCGATCGTTACGCGCTATGCGCCCGGTGCGTGCCGGAGTAGTTCTTGGTGTTCCAGCGGAATTCGTTCCAGCGGCGGTTCGCCTCGCGCAGGCACTGTTCGAGCTGATCCGAGGTCAACGAATCGGTACGCACCACCGCCGAACGGAAGCCGTCGTATTTGTCGAAGTCGGTGGAGGTGAGCTTCTGCTCCGAATTCACTTCGTGCCAGTAAGCGGTGCCGGGAAACGGCGTGGCGACGGTGAACTGCACCGAATCGGGGGCGAGTTGGATAGCCAGGTCGGTCGTCTGCTTGGCCGTCTCCAGCGTTTCGCCGGGCAGGCCGAACATGAACGTCATGTGCATCTTCACGCCCACGGCGTGCGTCATTTCCACACCTTTGACGACGTCGTCGATCTTCAGATCTTTCTTGCAGTTATCCAGAATCTGCTGGCTGGCCGACTCGACGCCGTATTTGAGGCCCCACAGCCCCGCGTCCTTCAGGGCTTCCAGGATCTCCCGATCCATCAGGTCCGCCCGCGACATGATCCCGAAATGCATGTCCATGTTGCGGGACTTGACCTCCTTGGCGAACTTCATCATCCGCGACTTGCCGATGTTGAAGGTGTCGTCGTCAAAATACGCGCTCTTGAACCCATACGTGTAATGCAGCCACTCCATCTCGTCGACGATGTCCTCGACCTTGCGGAAGCGGTATTTGTGGGAGCGGTACATGATCTGGGGCCAGGCGCAGAAGGTGCAGTGGTAGGGACAGCCCCGGCTCGCCCACATCTGCACCGAGGGCCGAGGCAGGTTGCCCGGCTCGTCCCGGTAGTTGTACATGGGCAGGAAGTGGCGCGCCGGCCAGGGAAAGACCTCCAGCTTGGGCTCGAGCGGCCGCTGGCCGGTGTTGACGATCTTGTCGCCGTCCCGAGCGATGACGCCCTTCGTGCCGACCACATCCACGCCCGCCTCGATGCGCTCCAGCGCTTCCTGAAACGCGAACTCGTATTCGCCGATCAGGACGCCGAAGACCTCGGGATGCTGCTGAAGGAACGCCTCCTGGTACATCTCGTCATGCAGTCCGGCCAGGAAGAGCTTGGCTTGAGGGAACTGCTGCGTGATGTGGGTGATGTGCTGCTCGTCTTTTTTCCACGAGTTGGTGGAGACCTCGAGCAGGATGACGTCGGGCTTGAAGTCCTCGATGCGGTCGTAGAACGCCTTGTCCACGATGCCTTCGGCGATGCCGTCCACCAGCATCACGGGGAAGCCCGCGTTTTCCAGCACCGCCGTCGCGTAGGCCAGGAAGAACGGGAACGGCATGTAGGTCATGTCTTCGGATTCGAAGTGGGGCCAGCGGCTGCCGGCGCGAACGCCGTAGTAGTCTCGTTTGCTCCAGGGGGCGTTGCCCAAAAAGACGCGCGTCTTCTTCATCGAATCCGATCCCTCTCGTTCCGTTCGAATTTCGGGTTACATCGTCCTTGCCGCTTCGGAGCCGCGCCGTAATACAGCTTCGCCCTAATACTGCACCCGCTCGTCCCACTCGGCCGCGAAGGCGGCTTCTCCGCTGGGGGTGCCGTCTTCCTCGGTTTGATTGCGTTGGAAGAGCATGAGCAGGGCCGTGTGCGCCGAGCGCCACAGCTCGTCCAGGCTCTTGACCCGCAGCAGGGCGAAGAGGATGTAGCGCGGGCGGAAATAGAACTTCAGATACGCCTTGCGCGCCAGACGCTGCACTTGCTCCTCGCTCATGTCGCACTTGGGACGGGGGATGTACAAGTCGTCCTTGGGCGTGATGACGAACTCGCGCCAGTAATCCTTGCCGCCGTTTTCCTCGAGCAGCATGTCGTACATGGCCGTGGCGGGCATGGGCGTCACCTTGGAGAACTGAGCGTAGTCCAGGTCGATCTCCTTGGCCAGTTGGATGGTCTCGTTGACCGTCTCCTCGGTCTCGCCCGGGTTGCCGACCATGAAATAGCCGAAGGTGTCGATGCCGACCTTGTTGGTCTCCCTGACCACTTCCTTGATTCGCTGGATGGTCGTCTCTTTCTTGAGAGTCTTGAGGATCTCCTCGTTACCCGACTCAATGCCGTAGTAGATGCGTTTGCATCCGGCCTCTTTGAGATAGCGCAGCATCTCCTCGTTGATCAGGTCGACGCGGCTGCGAATCGCCCAGGCGATGTGCTCGTGCTGGCCGCGATTGATGATCTCCTCGCAAATCTTGATGACGCGCTTTTTCTGCGTGGTGAACGAGGAATCGAAGAAATCGAACTCCTTGATCCCATGCACATGGACGCACTCGTCGATCTCGTCCGAGATGTTCTCCGGCGACCGGGGACGGAAACGCAGCCCGCCCTGCTCGCAGAAGATGCACCGGAAGGGACAGCCGCGGCTGGTGATCAGCGCGGTGAAGTTGCGGTACTGGCTGATGAACGAATAGTACAGATGGTTGGGCAGGTGGTGGCGCGCCGGGAACGGGGCGTTGTCCACGTCGCGAAACAGCGCCCGGGGCGGCGTGACGACCGGATTGCCGTCCTCGTCCCGATAGACGATGCCCGTCACCTGGGACAAGTCCCGACCGTTGTTGATGGCATCCAGCAGTTCCGGCAGCGCCTCTTCCGCCTCGCCGGTCAGGGCGTAATCCAACGAGCTATGGTGGAAGCTCTCCTTGGGGTAGATGCCCATATGCACACCGCCGACCAACTGAGGCAGCCCGGTGGCCTGCTTGATGTGGTCGATCCATTCCAGATTTTGGTGGAACAGATAGGTGGTCAGCGTGTAGGCGACCAAGTCCGGGTCGAATTCCTTGATCCGGCGGACAGTCTCTTTTTTCGACAGGCCCAGGGCGTGGGCGTCGATGAATTGGATCTGATACCCGGCGTGCTCGGCCACACCCGCCACATAAGCCAGCGACAGACTCGGAAACACCCCGTAGTTGTCCTTGACGACCTTGATCCCCGGCTCGTTCTTGATCGAACCGTAGGGGGTGTACACGAAGCTGATCTTACGAATCGGGCGCGTTTGGGCTTGCGTCATGTGTGTTCATTCCCATCAGTTGCCGGTCTTCGTGAAGATAACCGGCGATCAAGGCCCCTCGCCTCAGCGGCGAAGATTCCAGGACGGCGACGGCGGCCGGATCCATCCGGCGGCACTGGAAACGCACATTCCGGCGAATCTGCGCCCCCACGCCCTCGTAATAAAAACGATCGTCCGGCTTTCCTAATCGATCGTCGATATAGAAGCCGGACCCGATCCGCCGGCCCAGGCCGACGCGTAGCGAAGTACTCCAATGTTCCGGCGCAGTATTCCACGCGGCCACCAGCGGAACAAGCCGGGCCATAGCTTCTTGTGACGCAAAAGACAATCCCCAACCCACCCCCTCGGCAAAGTGCGAGGAGGATTGCAAATTCGCGTCGGGCAAGGACTTTTTCACTTTGGCGGCGAATTCGTCCAGGCGTTTTTCGTCACCGGGCTCGTAGCTGGTTTCGGCTCGATAGTACCCCAGCCCGCGAGCCAAAAACGGCCAATAATCGTTGGGTAATTCGGCGTTGAGGGTGGCGCCCATCTGGAAGGCGTCGGCGGAGATTTTTCCGATCTGTTCGAAGAGGATCGCCCGATCCGGCTCGGAGAGATGACGGATGCGGTCGAGCTTCACGGCGAAGGTGTCCTGGTGCTTGGTCGTCTCGGCGGCCAGGCGGGCGATGAGGTCCATTTTGCCGGCGCCGCGATAGAGCCAGGCGTCGAATCCGGGGCCGGAGGCGCCAAGACTGACGTAATAAGGTAAAGAAAAAAACAGTAAAATCGTAGCAAACGCCGCCACAACACCCCGGAGCGGTTTGCGCTCGCCGGCGAATTCCCAAGCCTCCTGCAACCCGACGCCGATGATAAGAAACACAAACGGAAAGACCGGCGCGAAGTAACGGAAATGGGCATAGCTGCCGGCGTCCCAAGAAAACGACGGATAGATCCGAAAACCCGAAGCGGCATAAACAGCCGCGAATACAAGGGGATAGACCAATATTGCCAGCGCCGCGAGGCGTTGAACGTCTTCCTTGGTCGTCCTCGCCCGCCGGTCGCGAACCATCGTCACCAGCGCCGGAGCCGCCCGCCGAACCAACAACACCGCCGCCCCGGCCAACAGCCCCGCCGCCAACAGTCGCGCCCCGGTGGCGACCGCCCGGGGGTAGAGGAACGAGCGCCAAAGGTCGCTACCCCAGAACGCGAGGAATTTTTTCAGGCTCAATGCCAGGCGATTTTCCAGAAACATATCCCGCGCATGCACCATCGCGCCGGACGCGTAGCCGGTGTACGTGTCGATCGTGCCCAGCGCGTCCCAGCCGTAGAGCTTCGCCGACCACAGGATCGGCGCGAAACCCAGCACCGCCCCCGCCCAGAACAGCAGGTAGACACGCAGGCGCCCCACCCCGCCGCCGGCCAGCGCGATCAGAATGGTGAAGAACACGAACGCAATCGCCGACGTGTAGCAAAAATACACCGCGAATCCGGCCGTCAGACCGGCGATAAACGACAGCAGCGACGCCGGACCGTCCGGCCGACGCCTTAGCGCCGCCAAGAGCGCCAGCAGCGCGAGGCCCACCGGCAGCGACGATTCGTGATGATTCCCCCAGGCCGTCACGCTCATCAGCGCGAAAAACGGCGGCGCCAACGAATGCAGCGTCGCGACGACCAGCGCCGCTCCCCGCCCGAAAAACCGCCATGCCAGCACCGTCCAGACGAGCATCGTCGCGATGCCCCAGATAACGGCCGCCAGCTTGGTGGCAAAAAGCGTGTCGCCGAAAACGGCGCGTAGGGGATAGGTCAGCAGGCCTTGGTACACGGTCCCCGCGGCGAAGGGCTTGGTCTGGTAGAGCGGCAAGGGCATCACCAACCCCTGCTCCAGCGCCAACGCGACATTGGCCGTCGGCAACTCGTCGGCCATGACGGTCAGGCCCGCGTCCTGGGGGTAGACGATCACCGCCAGGCGAGTGACCAGATAGACCAGGCTCGCCAAGAACAACAGCGTCGGCAGGCGCAGGACCGGCTGCGCGGGCAACGCACGCGCGGATTCCAAGACGCGCATCACCCGACAAGACCTCCCCGGCCGCGCATCGGCAAAAGCGCAAGAAGTTCGGCGAAAATCATCACTTCGCGAACGTTAGCGCCCCGCATGGCCACCGTCAACGCGATGCGGACCGTCAAAAACATCCTCAAGGCCCATGCCCGGCCGATCGATAAAACCCTTCGAGGCCCCTAAAAGCCTCCCGCGCCCTATTTGGGGCCCGTGGGCCGTGTTATCGAGGTGAATGTGCATTCGAGCTTGAGTGGACGAATCAACTGGGACCTGCAGACGCCCACCGACGCGCCCGCCGCGCCTCGGGACACGTCCGGCCGGTTCGCCGCCGTCCTCGACGAGGTGCGCAACGCCCGCAAGCCCATCGTGACCAACTCGAATCCCCAGGCGGACGCGACACCCGCGAACTTCCAGGCTCAGATCGCGAAGATGCTCGTCGCCAACACGCAGCGCATGATGACGCAGATGGCGCTGGGCGAAACGGCGAGCGAATCGGCGTTCGACGGACGATGGATGCAGTTGCTGGCCTTCGCCGCGCAGAACCAATCCGCGCAGAGCCAATCCGTGCAGAGCCAACCGGCCGCGACAACCGCCGCCGCTCCCGAAGCCGCGCCGGAAAAAACCGCCGCCGTCGACCCCGCCGAGCGGCTGCATGACCTGGACAATCCCAAGGCCAAGAGCGTGGAACGCATCGTCGACTACGCCTCGAAGCACTACGGCGTGCCCAAGCGCATCATCCACGCGGTCATCAAAGCCGAAAGTTCGTACAACCCCAAGGCGACCTCCCCCGTCGGCGCCCAAGGCCTCATGCAACTCATGCCCGGCACGGCCAAGGAACTGGGCGTGAGCGACGCCTACGACCCGTTCCAAAACGTCATGGGCGGGACGCGCTACCTGCGCCAACTGCTCGACCGTTACGACGGCAACCTGCGCAACACCCTCGCCGCCTACAACTGGGGCCCCCACCGTGTCGACAAATACGGCACGCAGCGCCTGCCCGACGAGACGCGCGGCTACCTGGCCCGCATCCACGGCCTGCTGACGCACGACCGCCGCACGGCCGCGAACGACTGACCGCCTCCCGTGACGTTTTCCACGAAGAACCACGTCCCAGAACCAATCGTGTCATCCTGAACGCAGTGAAGGATCTTGCCGCGACCACGTAACGACGCGCTTGCCGAGACGAGTAACGTCCGGCTATTGACGAATACTCCCGACCGCCCAATCATGCCCTTTGGACCGACTTAATGAACTTGAAATAACCATTGGGATGGGTGCATGTCGAATCTGGATACGGCCTTCAAGCATTTGGAGTCGGCCGACGTGGCGATGGATCAGGCCAAGTCGGCGCTGGCCTCCAACGACCTGGAACGCTTCGGGTTTTTCGTGGAGACGTCCAGCCGCCACAGCCTGCGCGCGCTGGTTTTATTGAGCGGAATCGAGGCGCCGGCCGAGGACGTGGACGGCCTTGCGCGGCAGTGCGTCGCGGCGAAGATCTCGCTGACGCCGACGCTGGACCCGGACGACGAGCAGCGCCTGCTCGACTTCGACGCTCACGCCCCGACGCAGCCCCCCGCCCGCGACGACTTCCTCCTTGCCCGCCAACGCCTCCGCGAAGCCATGCAACACCGCCGCGCGGCGGGATTGCGTCTGGCGGACGCGATGCGGAGTGCTTTAGGATAGATTTAGTAAGCAATAGCGGGTGCCACACTTTTACGCTGACAACGTCGGCGGAAAGGTGTGAACATCCTGAACACTCACACCTTTTCTCGAACTTCGTACTCGCAAAAGTGTGGCACCCTACCCATTGCCGGGAGGGCAGGCGATCCCTACTCCACCAACCCTTCCACATCCGCGAGCACGATCAACTTCGCATCCAGATCAATGCTCGCGATTGCGTCGTCGGTGTAGGGGATGAGGATTTCATCCTTGCCTTCGCCTACGACAAGGACGTCGTTGGCGCCGGTGGCGAACAGGGAGGTGACGGCGCCGAGGTCGCGGCCGTCGTGCGTTTGGACGCGCAGGCCAACGAGTTGGTACCAGTAGAACTCGCCCTCGTCCAGCGCTTCCAGGTCCTCGGGTCGGGCGCAGATCTCCGCGCCGATCAAGGATTCAGCTTGGTCGATATGGTCGATTCCGGCGAGTTTGAGGACGTAAAAACCCTTGCGGGCGGCGGCGTTCCGGATCTTATGGACCTGCGTTTGGCCAGTGGGCAGACGCAACGTCACCTCGCGAATTTCGCCGAGATTTTCCGACTCGCCCGAAAGCGGCCGGGCGCGAAATTCGCCCTTGAGGCCTTGCGTTTTGGTGATGGTCGCCAGGACGATCAGCTCGTCCGCAGCGTTGGTCAATCGAGGATCTCGAGGGCGACGCGGGTGCGGTTTTTCGCACCGGCGGCGGACAGAATGGTGCGCAGGGCGCGGGCGGTGCGGCCCGATTTGCCGATGACCTTGCCCAGGTCGTCTTCGGCCACGGTCAATTCAAAAATCACTTCGCCGTCTCCGTCCACCTCGTCGACACGGACCTCGTCCGGGTTATCAACCAGGCCCTTGGCGACAAATTCGATCAGCTCTTTCATCCCGGCTCCGAAAAGTTGCGGCTCGTGTTCGCGAAAAAAGACGCGGCCCTCGGCGGGCCGACAGACTTAGACCGCGATGCCGTTGGCTTTGAGCAGGTTCTTGACCGTCGTCGTGGGGATGGCGCCGTCCGAGAGCCACTTGGCGATCTTCTCGGGATGCAGGTTGACCTTGTCGGTCTCCTTGCGCGGATCGTAGGTCCCGACGATCTCGATGAAGCGGCCGTCACGGCGGCAATGCTCGTCGGCCACGACGATGCGGTAGAACGGGGCCTTCTTGGCGCCCTTGCGGGTCAAGCGGATTTTCACCGACATATTCTGTGGTCCTTGTTCTGTGGTCCTGTCTGGTGTCTTCAATAAACGCGTTGCGAGGCCTCTTCGGCCCCAAGGGCGCGTGGTTTACTGGATTTTCATCGACAAATCAAGCCCGAAGATCGCCCGTGGGCCTATCGGCGCTTTTTCTTGGCCTTGGCCCGCTGCTTTTTGGCTCGCTGGCGGGCGCTCTTGGCGCTTCCGGCCGACAGACCGGCTCCCCCGCCTCCGCCACCGCCGCCCAGACCGGGCATTTTGCCGCCGCCGGGCAGCTTGGGCATTCCCGGCATGCCCCCGGCGCCCATTTTCGTCATCTGGCTCATGAGCTTCTTGGCCTGGACGTATTTCTTGATGACGCCGTTCACATCCTGAATGGACGTACCCGAGCCCTTCGCCACCCGCGCCCGCCGGGAGCCGTTGAGCAACAGATGGTCCTTGCGCTCCGCGGGGGTCATGGAGTCGATCACCGCCTGGATGCGCACCAGTTCCGACTCGTCGGGCTGCATCCCGGCCATGCCCTTCATTTTGTTCATGCCGGGGATCATGCTCATCAACTGATCCAGCCCGCCCATGCCCCGCACCTGCTTGAGCTGGTCGCGGAAGTCTTCCAGGGTGAACTGGTTCTTGCGGAGCTTCTCCTCCATCTTCTTGGCCTGTTCCTCGTCCAGCGCGGCCTCGGCCCGCTCGATGAGGGTCAGGATGTCGCCCATGTCCAGAATGCGCCCGGCCATGCGGTCCGGATGGAAGGTCTCCATGGCGTCCATTTTCTCGCCCACGCCCACCAGCTTGATGGGCTTGCCCAACACGGCCTTGATGGACAGGGCCGCGCCGCCGCGGGCGTCCGAGTCCATCTTGGTCAGGACCACGCCGGTGATGTCCACGCGCTCGTTGAAGGTGGCGGCCACGTTGACCGCCTCCTGCCCGGTCATGGCGTCGGCGACGAAGAGGATCTCGGACGGCTTCATCTCGGCCTTGATCTTCACCAACTCGTCCATCATGGCCTCGTCGATGGACAGGCGGCCGGCGGTGTCGATGATCATCGTGTCGCAGCCCTGGCGCTCGGCCTCTTCCCGCGCCAGCTTGCAGATGTTGACCGGGTCCATGCCCACCGCCGACTCGAACACGGGCATATGCAGGGCCTTGGCCAAAGTCTTGAGCTGGTCGATGGCGGCGGGGCGATAGACGTCCGCGGGCACCAGGAAGGGACGGCGGCCTTTCTTTTTCAGGATCACCGCCGTCTTGCCGACGCTGGTCGTCTTTCCCGAGCCTTGCAGGCCGACGAACATGATCGGCACCGGCGCCTTGCCGACCAGATTGAGTTCCTGGCCCTTGCCGCCCATCAGTTCGGTGAGCTCCTCATGGACGATCTTGACGAACTGCTGCCCCGGCGTGAGGGATTTCATCACCTCGGCGCCCAGGGCCCGGTCCTGCACCTGCTTGAGGAAATCCTTGACGACGCGGAAGTTCACATCGGCCTCCAGCAGGCTCATGCGCACTTCCTTCAGGGCATCCTGGATATTTTTTTCCGAGAGCTTGCCGTGGCCCTTGAGGTCCTTGATGACCCCGTTCAAGCGCTCGGAGAGGGATTCGAACATGCCTCGCGTCTCCCGCGAACCGGCCGCGCCGATCCGCCGTAAAAACAGGGGGCTGAATATAGGCATCGGGGTTGGGAGGCGTCAAGGAAGCCCCCGTGCGATCAGCCGTAACGGCGCCGTGGCGCGCGCGTATCGTTTCCTTGAAGCCCCCGGAAAAACGGATTTTTTTCTGGACTTTCAACAATCGGATAACGCATACTGCGCGCCCCGATCCGGGCCGCCTTTAAGTTTCGATTTTACGGTGTGATTTCAACGATTCGATCGTTTTTTTGAGCCCTCTTTTTCGCGAAAAGGACACGAGCGATGCGCAAACTCCTTGGATTGCTGATGGGATTGTCGGCGGCGATGCTTTTGACCGCCGCGACGGCCGGCTCGGCCCTGGCCGCCGGGATGATCACGCACAACACGGTCGGCCAGCGGGCGCTGATGTACTTCGCCTCGGCCGAATATCCCGAATACGCCGAGATGATGCGCGAGCACCAGGACGCCTTCCAGGCCGGGACGACCTTCCCCGACTGGGGCTATGCCATGGACGGCTTCCACGACGAAGCCGAGGAGGCCCACTGGGAGCCGTTCACCGCGTTCGCCATCAACTGGGTGCGCGAGAACAAGACTCAGCCCTGGGACGAGCACACGCAGCGCCTGCTGGTCTTTCTGCTGGGCTCGACGGCCCACGGCGTCGCCGACGTCTCCTGGCATTCGCTCAACTCCACCCGCGCGTACGGCCCCACCGGCCCCTACTCCTTCGAGGACGAGGGGCTCATCACCGTCATGTCCCGCCAGGATTTCAACTACGACTGGGGCGCCGCCCACAGCCACGCCGACCTGGTCGACGAGTTCATGGTCTCCAAGGAATTGGACGTGGATTGGCTGCGTTCGGACTGGTGGGCCCCGATTGACGATCTGGTGGAGATCTACCACGCCTACTTCACCGCCTACATGGGTCGGGAATCGCTCATCACGGCCGAGAACCTGGAGACGGGCCTGTCGATCTTCGTGCTGGGCTCCCAGTCCTCCGCCCTGGGCGGCTGGGTCTTTTGGGAGCAGAAGGCGATGATCAGCCCGTGGCTGGCCGAGCAATTCCAGGACTGGCACCTGGGCGGCGTGGACGATATGTCCGTTTGGACCAATTACATCTGGCACGACATCATCGACTGGGCCGAGAACGGCGTGCCCGGCTATGAAACCGCCGCCGACACCAAGTCCGCCGGAATCCGCGACCACGGCATCGGCATGAGCGAGGAGCACGAATGCTCCCATAACTACGTGAAGTATCTGGCCGCTCGCGGCATGATGTTCTACGATGAAGGCCTGCTGCATATGGAGCGGGAGCGCGACGCAAACGGCGGCGTGACCTTCCACACCTGGGTCGACGGCTGGCTGGCCGACCAAAACCCCGCCGCCGCCGACAAGGCGGCCAAGGCGACCAATCGCCCCGACGCCGTGGATCGCAGCGTCACCTTCCGGTCCGAGACACGCATCAACTACCTGGGACAGGCTCTGGCCGCCGGCGATTACAACAACGACGGCCTGGACGATCTGGCCATGGGCGCCCACGGCTATTGGGAGGCGGGAGTGCCTCAGATGGGCCGCGTCTACGTCACCTACGGACGCACCTCCGACACCCGCCACACCAAGGAAACGGTGGAGAAGAAGGCGAACTGGACGGCTCACGGCGGCGACTACGACCGCTTCGGCTACGCGCTGGCGACGCTGGATTTCAACGCCGACGGCATCGACGATCTGGCCGTGGGCTCGCCGACCAAGGGCGGCAACGAGCTGCTGTACAACGGCGAGGTCAACATCTTCTTCGGCTCGGGCGACGGCCTGTCCGACGAGCCGGACGTCACCATCTCCACCCCGCGACGCAACCTGGGCCTGGGTTACACTTTCGGCCGGGGCGATCTGAACGACGACGGCTACGACGACCTGATCATCGGCGCGCCCTACAACCGGCACGTCACCAGCGACCGGCAGAGCGGCAGCGTTTTCGTGTTCTTTGCTAACGCCGCCAACGACGCGGCCGTCTCCCTGGACGCCTACGACGCCGACTGGATCGCCGGAGGCATCTCCGATTGGCAGTATTTCGGCTGGTCGCTCAAAGTCGTGCCCATGGACGACGGCGCGCGTCTGATCGTCGGCAGCCCCTACGACAAAGTCGGCATCGTCCAGGGCGCCGGGTCGCTGAATGTCTACGAATTCACATCGGCCAACGGCTACGACCCGCTCAATTATTACCTCGCGATCGTCGGCGAGCAGGAATTCGAAAAGCTGGGCACCAACATCGACGCCGGTGACTTCAACGGCGACGGCGCCACGGATTACCTGATCGCCTCCACCACGCGCGACTCGATCAACGGGTTGCAGACCGGCGTGGTGGACTTTTTCGATCTGGGCGACGTGCCTTCGAGCTATTACACGCGCTCTGATCTGGCCGACCAACTCCACGGCGCGATTCTCGGCGACGAGGAAGTGGCCCGATTCGGTTGGAAGACGGCCGCCGGCGACGTGAACAACGACGGCATCGACGACCTTTGGATCACCAAGCCCTGGCACGACATCAACAACCTGGGACGCAAAAACGCCCAGGCCGGCGCGGCGTACCTCTACCTGGGCAACCCGTACTTCACGAACGGCACCATGACCACCCCGGGGGCCGGGGCCCATTGGGCTCTGCTCGACGCCGACGGCCAGACGCGCTTCGGCTCGAACGTGGTGCTGCTGGACTTCAACGGCGACGGATCGCTGGACACGGCCATCGCCGCCAAGCGGGACTCGTCGCTGGAGTACCTGGGCGGCGCGGTCACGCTGCTTCTGACCCCAGCGCCCACGGTGGACAAGATCTCGCCGACCGTCGGTACGCCGGGCGTTCAGCAGGTCTTCACCCTCACCGGCAAGCGCCTGATTGCCGATAATCTGGTCGTCTCCCTGGATTCGACGAAGGACACGGCGCCGCTGACCTGCGACACGTCGGCGAGCCCGGAAACCTTGACCTGCACCGGCACCCTGCCCGGCGCGGACGCGATCGGCGCGACGACGGCCTGGGATCTGCATGTCCAAACGCTCTACGGCAAGGTGACGCTGGAAGACGCGGTCGAAACCGAAACCGAGGGCGGCTGCGGAAGCTGATCACCGCCAGAAGTTGAATAACGCCGACGGGAGGGCCGCGCGCCCTCCCGTTTTTCGTCCCGGCCCCGGACGCGCAAGTCGCCGCCGTCAACCGTCGTTTGCATGGACGACATCCGGGCGATGTGCTATTTCTTCCCCCTTAGCCCAAGACATGTAACGGCCCGCGCCGTTCCAAATATTAGGAGGCATCCATGCGTAGGCTCATGCGTAAGTTGACCGTTTTGTGCGCCGTGGCGGCGTGTTCGATTCTCCTGGCGACGTCCGGCCTGCATGCCGCGGCCGATTTCGCGACGCCACCGAGCATCGACAAGTACATGACCCCCGAAAACATCGCCGATCTGAAAGACGGGGATGTGGTCAAAGAGAACATCATGTCCAAGACCCCCGACGGCAAGGACAAGGGCACCGGCGTGGGCCTCGTCTGGATCAAAGCCACCCCCGAGGCGGTCATGAGCCAGCTCGATACCTTCCCCACGTACAAGGAATGGATGCCCAACGTGGAGGAGACGAAGGTCGTCAAGCGCGAAGGCAAGCGCGTGGACGTGTTCTTCAAGCTCTCGATCCTGGGCAACGAGGTGCATTACACGACGATCCACGAGATCGACAAAGAGAATAACGTCATCCGTTTCCGTTGCGACGATTCGGCCCCCAAGAAGAACGTCGAGGATTTCACCGGCGCCTGGGTGCTCAAGCCCTTCGAGGGCGGCACGATCCTGGCGTACACCCTGGACCTGAACACCGGCATGGCCGTGCCCGGCTTCATCCAGAAATGGCTGTCCAACGCCGGCCTGAAAAAGACGGTCAAAGCCGTCAAGGAACAGGTCGAAGGCAAGTAGCGCTTGACGGGCCTTGAACGGCCCTGGTATCAATCGCCGAGTCGAAACGCCGGACGGCGTATCGAAAGCCGGGGCTCACGGGCTGATCGTATCCGTGTCCCCATCGTTTTGATGTATTGCTCTAAGAACTGCTGAAGGAGGCGTCGTTGAACCGCCTTTGGATCGTCTCGGCGGTCGTTATCCTGGCCCTGGTGATGGGCCTTGCCGGGGTCGTCGCGTGCAGCGAGGACAACTCGGAAGACGACTCGAGCTCGAGCCTGAAACGCATCCCCATCCTGGTCAAACAGGACGACTTTTTCGACTTCCCCGAAGACGAGGTCATCGGCCGCGTGGAATACACCAAGACCCGCGGACCGGCCGGCTCGTTGATCGTCGCCAATTGCGTGATCGACCGCCTGACCACCATCGCCGAGGACCCGGACAATCGGGCGGTCAACGTGCGCGTGGAACTGCGCAACCAGGACGCGTCCCGGGAGGAGTTCGAAACCCTCGAATGGGTGCAGACCTCCAACGAACAGGTCTTCGAGGTCTACGTCCCCCTCGTCGAGACGGTGCCGGTGGTGCTGAATTTCCAACTGGTCGTTTCGCGCAACGACGAGACGGCGGCCGACGACGACGACGATGACAACGACACCGCCGACGATGACACGACCGACGACGACACGGCGGACGACGACACCGCCGCCGATGACGATGATGATGACGACGACGATGGCACGCCGATCTTCAAGGCGACGGCGGACATGACCTTTGTCGTCAGCAGCGGGCGCCCGATCATTGGCGATTAACCCCACGCACCCCTAACGAACCGACGCGGCGGGCCTTCGGGCTCGCCGTTTTTTGCGTCAGGAGGCAAAGAAAATGGCGGAAAAGGTGAAGGTCGCGGGGCTGGGCGGCGTGTTCTTCAAGTGCGGCGATCCCAAGGCGACGGGCGCGTGGTACGCCGAACATCTAGGGTTGCCGGTGGAGGAATACGGGCACGCGGTGCTGCCCTGGCGGCGGTTCGACGATCCGGATAGGACGGAGTACACGGTCTGGTCCCCCTTCCCGTCGGACACCGAATATTTCGGCTCGGGATCGGCGCCGTTCATGATGAATTTCATCGTGCACGACCTGAACGCCCTGGTCGCTCAACTCGCCGAGGCGGGCATCAAACTGGAAGGCGATATCCAGGAGATGGAATACGGTCGCTTCGCCTGGATCACGGACCCCAACGGCGTGCGCATCGAGCTATGGCAGCCGAGCGAACAGATGCCGGAGGCGGAATAAGAAAACCCGTTGGGTACCGCATTTTCCCGCTAACGACGTTTGCGGGAAGATGTGAATTTCCCAGACCAACCGGATTGATATCACACCTTCTCTCGGACATTCGTCCTCGCGAAAGTGTGGCACCCGTCATGGCGCCCGTGAAAACTAGATGAAGCTATAGCGAAGCAGGACCGCCACAACGACGATCGCGACGACCGCGCAGACGGCAACGATGCCCAGTAAGACCGATCTTTGCCTTTTCTCCAGGTCTTCGGACGTCTCGATGAGCGGCACGGCGGAAAGGACGGTCAGGCCCAGGAGGTCTTCGAGTTCCTCCGGGTTTTTGATTGTGTCGTCCAGGTGTTCGACGATGAACACCGATCCCAGCCCGATCAGCAATCCCAGCGCGAAGCCCACGCCCACGATATACGGCCGGTTGGGCTTGTAGGGGCTGCGGGGCTGCTCGGCCCGGTCGATGACCTTGAACTGCTGGCCCTTGTTGCGGGCCTCGACCTCGGCGGTGCGCTTAGCCTCGCTGAGCTTGTTGAGCAGGTCTTCGTACTGCGTCCGGGTGGTTTCGTAGTCGCGGGTGAGCTTGGAGAGTTCCTGCTCCACCTTGGGCGCGTTGTCCAGGCGCCGGCGATAGGTGTTGAGCTGGGACTGAATGGACCCCGCCTCGGCCCGCAGTCGCGCCGCGTCCATCTTCGCCTGTTGCAACGACAAATCCAGCCCTTTAATAGCCGGACTTCCCGACGGCGCCGACGACGCCCCGCTGGCGATGCGCGCCTCCAGGTTGGCGATCTTCGCCTTCACGTCGATCACCTGGGGATGCTCGTCGGTGTACTTGAGTTGCAGGCTGGCCAGTTGGGAACGAAGCTGGTCCAGCTCTTCCTCCAGGCCCACGACGCCGCCGGGGGCGTTGCGCAACTCGGAGATCTGCACCTCGATGACCGCCTGCCGGTCCTGAGCGGCGCGGATGGAGTCGTTGGTCGACTGCAACTGCTGCTGCAAACCGGCGATGATCGAAAAAATGCCTTCGGCCTGATCGGGCAACTCGCCGATATGGGCCGTTTTGAACTCGCGAAGGGCTTTTTCCTGAGCCTCAAGCTGCACCCGCAGCTCTTCCTTGTTGCGTTCCAGGAACTCGACCGTGTCCTCGGCCGTCTTGGTGCGCGACTCGGTCGTGGCTTCGATGAACAGGCTGGAGATCTTGTTCGTCACCTGCATGACGATGTACGGGTCCGCGCCCTGGAAAAAGAGCGTGAAGCCCTCCTTGCCCTCGACTTTTAGCTGGATGGAGTCGCGCATGATGTCCAGGATTTCCTCCATGGGCACGCGATTCTCGATCAGCTCCGGGTAGAGGTTGTATTCGGCGATGACCCGTTCAAGCAGGGACCGGGACATGATCTGCTGGCGGATCGTGGCCATGGACTTTTCCATGTCGAAGCGCTGCAGATTGACGTATTGTTCGGGGATTTGCTGGTTCTCGACGAGGATCAGGGTGTAGGCCCGGTAGATGTCCGGCAGGAACAGCGATCCCACGCCCGTCACCAAGACCATGGTCACCACGGGAATGATCAGCAACCACTTCCGATACCAGATGATATGGATGTAGTCTTCGATGGCGAACGACTGGTTTTGGGCCAACTGGACCTTCCTCGATTTCCTACGTCAGTGCGGGCGTATCCTAGCTTGGCCCGCCCCCCGTGGCAACGACCGGCGGCCGCCTCCGACGGGGTTCTTCCTTGGAAAATTTCTGATTTCTTGATCTATCCCAACTATCCGGCCTCTTTGGCCTTTTCCGAGTTTTCCGCGTTCAAACGATCCGCGATAATCCCGGCCAAAGCCGCCGCCAACAGGCGGTGTCCCGACTCGTTGGGGTGTACCGAATCCAAAAACCGGTTTTCCTGCTTTTGGGCCTGGCGAAACAATCGGTACGCCGGAACATCGGTCGGTTCCGGTTCATAGTTGAGAAAATACGGATTCCTGAAGACTTCTCCGAAGTTAAAGCCGACCGAAGGGATGACCAGAACCTGCCCGCCCCAGTTCCCCGCTTCGGTTTTGATGGTCCGGAGATTCTCGAAGAATTCGTCCTGCGTGACGCGCGGACGATAGGGCGTGTCCAGGCCGTCCTTGGTCGGATGCTTGACCCGCCAACGCAGAAAATCCGTGTTCATATTGCAGTAAATACGATAGATCCGCAGGTGTTCGTACAGATCCCGATGCAGCTTGAGCGCCCACAGGGGCACGGCGTCCCACTCCACGTCCGACCGGATGGGCGCGTCCGAGCCGTCGTTGGGCCCGAAGTGGAAGGTGACGAAATCCGGCTTGAGCTCGGGTCCGACGCGCTCGAAGAGTTCCTTGCCTTGGAAGGAGGTGTAGCCGGGCCGCCCCAGGTTGACCGAGCGGATTTTCCGGTCGGGAAACTGCTCGCGCAGAATGTCGGCGGTCAGCGCGCAATAGACCTTGTCCGCGTCCACCTCCACGCCCCAGGTGCAAGAGTCGCCCAGGCACAGGATCAGCACCTCGCCCGGCTGCTTGGGCTCGGGCTCCTTATCGACGCGGTAATTGCCCGGCGCCGGGGGGTAGACCTTGGCCCCCAGAACGATGTGCTCGTCGAAGGTGCCGCCGTCCTTGGTGAAATTCGCGTAGAACAACCGGTTTCGACGCAGCTCGTCGCCCCAGTTGATCCCCAGATCCATCGCCCGCAGCACACCTTCGGCCGCCGCGAAGATCAGCACCACCGCGACGACGGTGAACAAAAACGTGCGCAAAGGGCCGCGACGCAGCCGCCGCGGGGGGCGATCGGGGGGTGTCATGGGCGTACCATACGTGACCTTCCGAACGCCGCCAACCGCCGGGCCTTTTCCCCGCGCCGAATTTTGGTAGGATCGACAGTTCCGAAGGTCAACATTTCGCGCGATCCGACCGGATTCGGCGCGCGACGAACGAGGATCCTCCATGTCCTGGAAACCCTGGCGCCTGTCCCGTCCCCTGCATCCCCATGAAGCCGGCGAGGCTCGCGCCGCGTTCGGCGAATCGCTGGACTACGGCAAGGTCCGGGTCTTCCGGCGGTCTCCCCTGGGCTGGGGGGCGTCGCGGGCCATCGGCAACACCATCCATATGCAGTCCCGGCACTTTCATCCCGGCACCTTCGAATTTACCCCCGCCGGGATGCAGACCGTGGTCCACGAACTCGCCCATGTCTGGCAGTACCAGAACGGCGGGTGGGCGTATCTGTTCGCGTGCCTCTGGACCTATGTGAAATTCCAGGTCAAAGCCGGAAGCTGGCGCGAGGCGTATTACTGGCGCCAAATCTGCGAGGACGGCGTCGACTTTGCCGACTGGAACCCGGAACAGCAGGCCCAGGCGATCGGCGATTTCTTCCAGGCCAACCGGGCCGAACCGGGTATGGGGCACACCTTCGCCGAGTCCCGGACACTGCATCTGATGGGCCCGCTCATTCCCCGCATCCAGCAGGGCGACGGAGCCCCCACCTTCTTGCGCAAGAAGCGCGTCCCCGCCGAAACGACGTAGGCTCGGCGACGCGCCGCGCCCGATGGACTTGACCGTCGCCCCGTCCGCTCGAAAGATGCGGCTATCGTTTTTTCGATCAACGAGAGGAATTCGCCATGGCTTATTGGCTGATGAAAGATGAGCCGGACCACTATAGCTGGGACCGCCTGCTCACGGACGGCAAGCACTGCTGGTCCAAGGTGCGCAACTACCAGGCGCGCAACAACATCCGCGAGATGAAAAAGGGCGACGTGGCGCTGTTTTACCACTCCATGTCCGAAAAGCGCGTCGTCGGCGCGATGAAAGTGGCGAGCGCGCCCTACCCCAACCCGGACGACGACACCTGGACCTTCATCGACGTGACGCCCTATTTCCCGCTCAAGGAGCCGGTGGATTTGGCGACCCTCAAATCCGACCCCGCGACACGGGACATGAAATTCATCAAGCAGTCGCGGCTGTCGGTGAGCCCGGTGTCCCAGGAAGAGTTCGACCGCATCGTGGAACTGGGCGGTAAAGGGAAGCTGAAGAAGGGGTAGGACTTGGACTAGGACTCCAGCCCGGGTGCCGCACTGTCACGGCGACGTAAGTCGACGGGAAGGTGTGGCGTCATTGAGTCCACTCGAATTTCACACCTTCTCTCCACCTTCGGTGTCGCGAAAGTGTGGCACCCACGTCGGTCGCGGTCGACATCTAACAACGTTCGAGTTTGACCCCTCACTCTGATCGGACAAGCTGCGGCGGTCATCATCGGTTGGAGCGAAGCGACTTCCACCAAGGAACGCTCAACCCACGCGCCGGCGTGCAGGATGCCTTCGGCATCCGTCAGCCCGTGCCGGCTACGGCACTTACTGGCGTTCCGGGTCGGAGCGGCCGAGGCCTTTGAGGTTTTTCATGCCCTCGATGAACAGGGCGATGAGGACTTCGGTCTTGCGTTCGAGCTGCATGTCCGGGCCTTCGAACAGCCAGGGCAACTCCAGGCCGCGCAGCGTGGCGAAGATGGCCATGGAGACCAGGGGGACGTCGGTGATGCCCAACTCCCCGGTATCGACCCCGCGACGCAGGATCCCTTCGAGGATTTCCTTTTCCTCGGCGACCACTTCCTGGCTGCCCACGTCCAGTTCCATGCGCATTTCCATGTAGATTTCCTGCGTCAGGTTGTGCAGGTTCACCAGTTCGCGCAGGGAGCGAAAGCGCGTCAGTATGAAGTTGCGAAGCTGCTGGACGACCGGTTCTTCGAGCTTCACGGCGGTGCGCAGGCGCGTGGCGTGTTCGGCCACCTCGCGGCGGATGACCGCGGCGAAGATCTCCTCTTTGCTCTGGAAATAGAGGTAGATCGTTCCCTTGCCCACGTCGGCGGCCTTGGCGATTTCCTCCACCGTCGTTTTGCGCAGTCCGTATTTGGAGAACAGCTTGGACCCGGCTTCGATGATGCGTTCTTCTTTATCAGCCATCAGAGCCCCCGATCGTGCACCCATGATTCAAAACTCCGTTCGAGTCGTCGACAATGACCACTTGACCGCCTGATTGTGTCGGTCAGTTTAATCGAACCTTAGTCGGCGTCAAGCCAAAACTTTGCTCTTGGCCAATTCCTCACCCTCCGGCTTGCTTGACAGCCCCGGCCAATCCGGGACAATAGGTCGGTATTTCAAGGAGTTTGTCGATGAGCGCGGCGGTCGGGATCCTGGGTCGTTTGAACCAGGTCAAGGATGAGGCGATCTCCAATGTCACGCAGGAACTGCTGACCAACCCCAAGTTCGCTCAAGCGTTGGGCAATACCGTTCAGTCGGTCGCCAAAACCAAGCAGCGGATCGACCGAAACGTGGCGTTGGCCATGTCCCTGTCGGGCCTGCCGTCCAAGCGGGACTACAGCAAGCTGGCCCATCGGGCCAAGAGCCTGAATAAGAACATCGACCGCCTGGAAGAGCGCCTGGACGACGTGGTACTGCGCCTGGAACGCCTGGGCGAAAAGGTCGAGAAACTCTAACCTTCCCCTCGATTCGGCGGCGTTTGACTCATGCGCAAAATCGCGTTCGTGAACGAAAAAGGCGGCAGTTGCAAGACGACCCTGGCGGTGAACATGGCGTCCTATCTGGCGGGCGTCGCCGGCAAGAAGGTGCTGCTCATCGACACCGACCCCCAGGGCCAGTCGGGCAAGTGCCTGGGCATGGATGTGAAAAGCGCTCCGGCGACGACGTTGGAACTGCTGCTCGACCCTGCCTTGAGCGTCAAGGACGCCGTCCAGCCGACGCGCATCGACGGGTTGGACATCATCGTCGCCAACAAGACGCTGGGCGATTTTCAGACCGAGGCCGCTCACGACGAGGACCGGGCCGAGCGCCTGAAAGCGAAAATCCAGCCCATCCGAGGTTATGACTACGTCGTCTTCGATTCGCCGCCGTCGCTGGGCCTGCTGACGCTCAACGTCATGGTGGCGGCCTCCGAAATCGTCGTGCCGGTCAGCCTGACGTATCTGGCGCTGGACGGATGCGCGGAGATTGTCGACACCGTCGAGTCGGTCAAGAAGGACTACGGCCACGGCAAACTGAAGATCAGCCTGGTCGTGCCGGTGCTCTATCGCAACACCCGCTTGGCCAACGCCATTCTGGAAAAGCTCGGCGAATATTTCGGCGACAAACTCTCATCGACGCGCGTCGGCTACAACGTCGCCATCGACGAAGCCCAGTCCATGGGCCGGACCATCTGGGAATACGCCCCCAACTCCCGAGGCGCCCAGGCCCTGGAGGCCTTCGCTCAGGAGTTGATCGCGGCGGGATCTTAGGGGCGCCGCACTCTGAGGTCGCCGCCAGGCGGACAAGGGTGGGCGTTCTGATCGGCAAGTTCCCATCTTCTCACGGACTGTCGTCCTCGCGAAAATGTGGCACCCGTCGCCGAATCCCCCTACTTCACCACATAAACAATCAGGACCGCCACCGCGACGTACGCCATCGCGTTGATGCGCATGGGTTTGTCGGTGAACAGGGCCCGTTCGATGGACAAGACGCCTTGGCTTTGGTGGATGAGGTAGAGGTAGCGGAAAATGCCGTAGAGGACGAAGGGGATCGTCAGGGACAGCAGGCTGGTGCCGAACTTGCGGACGGTGTCTTCCGAGATCGTGTAGAGGGTGTAGGTGATGAGAATCGCGCTGGTGATCGCCGCGATCATCTGGTCGATCAGGTAAGGATTGTAATACGCCAGCACCGGCCGGTGGGACACCGCGCTCTCGCCGAGTTCCTTGTAGTCCTGGGCTCGGGACGACAGCGCCAAAAACAGCGCCAGCAGCACGGTGCAGATCACCAGCCACGGGCTCATCGGCACGCCGATCACCACGGAACCGGCCACCACCCGCAAAACGTAGTGCGCCGCCAGGGCGAACAGGTCGACGATGACCACATGCTGCCAGATCACCGAGTACATCACCTGCAACACCACATACACCACGCACACATGTCCGAACGCATGCCCGAGCTGGTAGGCGCACCAAATTCCCGCCCCCGACAGCAGGGCCCAGGCCGAAAGAATGCGCCCCGGCGTTAAACGTCCTTGGGGAATCGGCCGATGAGCCTTCCGAGGATGCGTTCGGTCGTAGGACGCGTCGACGAAATCGTTGAAAAGGTAGCCGGCGGACGCCAAGGCGCAGAAGATCGTGAACGCCCCGACGGCCAGCATGGCCGGGTAGACGTCGAAAAGTCGCCCGGAAAAGACCAGGACGGCGAAGACCAGGATATTTTTGATCCATTGACGCGGGCGCATCGCGTCGATGAGGTCGCCCATCAACGTCTTCCCTCCGAAGGCCGCAGTTTAGCGGGAGGCGCCGCGCCGAACAAGAATCGACCGTTTGTTCTTGAGAAACGGTCCCGGTTCCGATAGATTTTCGACACTTGGCGAAAAGACGCCGAATGGGACTGATCAGGTTTTGCAGTTACGATCCACATTGAAGCGATACGCCCTGCGCACGCGGAATTTCCTGGAGGGTTATGACACGATCCCCGGGGTCTTTTTCCACCAGCAGTTCCCCGGACGCGTCGTTCTGTCCTTTGACGACGGCCCCACGGAAATGACGCCGAGGGTCGCCAAGCTCCTCTCCCAACACGGCATCCAAGGCGTCTTTTTCATGCTCGGCCAGCGGGTGGCCCGCGAACCGTCGATCGTGCGGGAGGTGGACGCGGCCGGGCACATCATCGCGATCCATTCCTTCAGCCATCCCAGTTTCGCCGAACTCAACGCCCGCCAGATGGGCGCCGAAATCGACCAGACGCGCCAAGCCATCGACCGGGCGCTGCGCGACCGCTACCCCAAGGGCTATCCCCATCGCTACTTCCGCCCGCCCTTCGGCTCGACCTGGACCCGCGAGGGCTCGCCCCGGGCCCGGCGGCGCCTGGTGGACACGCTCACGCGGCGTTGGATGATGCCCGTGTTCTGGCAGGTGGATTCGGGCGACGGCCAGGACACGAAGGTCGACCACGTCATCGAGCGGTTCTACCGGGAATTGGAGACGTCCAAGGGCGGCGTGGTTCTCTTTCACGACACGCACAAAAACCTGCTGCCCACCCTCGAAAAGCTCATCGAGGAACTGCCTCAAAAGGGCTTTCAGTTTTCGCGCCTTTCGGATCTGATCGGCGGGTTTTAGATTCGTTGCCGAGTGACTTCCGGGTGAACTGAGCCCCGACCTTCAAAGACGTGGTGCGTTCGTTGTCCGCAAACTGCTTCGACCTTTCAGAGCCGCGACCGTCAGGGAGCGGGTTGCCACGAACCACGTTCGAGTTTGACCCCTCACTACCGTTCGGGGCTCTGTAGGAAGGGCTCTGTACGAAAGACTCTGTTCCAAAGGCCCTGCCGCTACTTCTTCAGATTCTCCTGCCAGATACCGTGGGGATTGTATTTCGGATCGAGCCAACCGGCGTCGCGAAACCAATGGATCGTGTCCCGCAAGCCCGCGCGCACGTCCGGGTAGCGATAGGCGTACCCCGCGGCCTTGCTCTTGGCGTTGGCGATCCAATAACTCGAGGACATATAGGTCGCCGACCCCACCTCCAGAATACGAATCCGAGGCACATTGAAGGACTTTTCCAGGTACACCCACACCTTGGCCGAAACGATCGCGAACGGCCGCAGCATGGGCATGGTCAGCAGCGGCACTTTCGGCAGATTGCGCCCGAGCAGCAGCGCGATGTAGTCCAGAAATTCCTGATAGCTGATGATCGAATCGTCGATGACGTTGTAGTCCTCGCCCAAGGCCTCGTCCTTGTCCGCGATGAACACCGCGAACCCGGCGATATCTTCCACATGCACCGACGTGGTGATGTAGTTGCGCGAATCCTTGGGGATGAAGGGCACGAGCCCCCGATTGATCGCCAGCGTGATCCCGCCGTGGCCGTAGTCGCTGCCAGGGCCGTAAACCGGCGCGGGACGCACCACGGTGAGCGGCAAGCCCTTCTCCCGATGGTAGCGCCACGCGATCTTCTCCTGCTCCCACTTCGTGACCGAGTAGTCGTTGACCAGGTGCGTCCCGGCGGGTTGGGCCTGATCGGGTGTCGCGTTCTTGGGAGACGAGCTGCTCTCGTCAAAGGGGATGTTGCATTTGCGGTCGGATTTGGCGGTGTATGGCTTGCCGAAGACACCGCAGGTGCTCCAATGAACAAAGCGCTTGAGCGTCTTGCATTCCAGCGCCGCGTCAAACAGATGCACCGATCCGTCCACATTGATCCGACGCAGCACCTCCATCGGAGCCGAGTAGTCATACAGTGAAGCGGTGTGGAAGACATGCGTAATCGGCTCGGCGAATAACGCGCCCACCGAGCTTTGATCGGTCAGATCCGCGGGGGTGATGCTCAGATTCGGATGGTTCGTGTCCAGGCCGATCAGGCCGAAGATGTGCTTGGTCTTGGGGTGCTCGAAGGCGCGGGACAGGTCGGTGGCCACCACGCGGTCGCCGCGCGCCAGCAGCATCTTGACCAAATGGGACCCGGTAAACCCGCAAGCGCCGGTCACGAGGCAAACGCGTTCGCTCATCGGTTATCTCAATATGGGGCTATGACCATTCGAGTACGACTTTGCCGAATTGATCCTCGCCTTTCAAGTGTTCGTACGCGAAACGCACCTCTTCGATCTTGAAAACCTTGTCGATCGGCGCGGCGAGCTTGCCTTGGTTGAGCAACTCCACCACCTGCGTGAACTCGCGCATATTGCCCATGGTCGAACCCATGATGGTGATCTGCTTCCAGAAGATGCGCACCAGATCCGCCGGGGGATCGTTGCCCGCCGTGGCGCCGCAGGTCACGATACGTCCGCCGGGCTTGACCGTCTTGACCGAAATCGGCCAGGTCGACCCGCCCACCGAGTCCACGACCACGTCCACGCCCTGCTTGCCCGTCAACTCGTAGCACCGGGCGGCCACGTCCTCGGTCTTGTAGTTGATGCCCGCCACGGCGCCCGCTCGCTCCGCGGCGTCGATTTTCCACTTTTGGCCGGAGGTGACGATCACCCGCGCGCCCATGAGATTGGCGATTTTCAGCGCCGCGATGGACACGCCGCCGCCGATGCCGTGGATCAGCACCGTTTCGCCGGGGAGAATCCGCGCCCGGGAGGCCAGCATGCGCCAGGCAGTCAGGAAGATGACGCCGTAGGCCGCCGCGTCGGGATAGGAAACCGTGTCCGCGATTTTGCGTACGGCGTATTCCTTGACCAGCGTGTATTCCGAGTCGAAGCCGTTGACGTGCTCGCCGCGCATGCGAAAGCCCTTGCCCATGGAATGCTCGCCGGCCAGCGCCTCGGGACTGGTCGGGTCGAACTCGATGGGACAGAGGATGACCCGGTCGCCGACAACGACGCTGTCCACGCCCTGGCCCACTTCGACCACCTCGCCGGCCGCGTCGCTGCCCATGATGAACGGCAGATCCTGCTTGATATGGGGCATGCCGTTGAGCACCCAGAGGTTCAGGTGGTTGAGCGCCATCGCCTCCACCTTGACCTTCACCTCGCCGACTCCCGGCGCCCCCGGCTCGGCAATGTCGTCGATGGCCAACTGCACGGGCCCGCCGTGCTCGTGAATGCGAATGGCTTTCATTTTTCGGAATCCTCCAAGACCGCGCGAAACTGTTCGGCCAGCCACGCGGGCAAATCGGCACGAGAGTCTACATACTTAGAAATCAAGTCCTTAAAGGAACCAAGTGTACGGCTCTTCGCCTCAGCCATATTCTCTGACTTGATTGCGATTGATTGAGTTGGGAATTGCCGCTCAAGAACTCGCAGGCCACTTTCGATTAAAGGAATTGCCTCTTTGTATTCATGCAGGAGGTCAACCCACGTAGCTTCTCGAAGATCCTTAACCACAATATCTCGTTTGGCTACTTCTTCCTCGCCAACCACCATGGCGTATCGACACCCGATCTTGTCTGTTCGGCTCATCTGTTTGCTCAGCTTGCGATTATCCGAAAATAGCTCCACCGCAATACCTTCGCCGCGCAACCTTGTTGCAAGTTTCGCACAGAGAATTCGCTGAGCTTCGCCAATCGGAATCAATGCAATCAAAGCATCCTGGCGCTGCTTCTCCATATCGACATCGTCCATCTCCATCAACGCTTCGATGCGTTCGATGCCGAGGGCGAAGCCGATGCCCGGCAATTCAGGGCCGCCCAGCAGTTTGACCAAGCCGTCGTATCGCCCGCCGCCCGCGACGGCGCTCTGGGCGCCCAGGCGATCGGTCGTCACCTCGAAGGCGGTGCGGGTGTAATAGTCCAATCCGCGCACGATGCGTTCGTTGACGTGATATTGCACGCCCATCGCGTCCAGGTAGCGCTTCACCCCGTCAAAGTGCTCGCGGCAGGCGTCGCACAGGTGCTCGCCCATGGTCGGCGCTCCCGCGACGATGTCGGCCATCGCCGGATTTTTCGAATCCAGAACGCGCATCGGGTTCGTCGTCAAGCGGCGCTTGGAGTCCTCGTCCAGCGAGCCTTCATGCAGCTTGAGATAACGCACCAGCGCCTCGCGATACTTCGGGCGGCAGGCGTCGTCGCCGATGGAGTTGATCTCCAGGCGGATACCCTGCACGTCCACCCCGCGTTCGCCGACGATGTCCATCAGCAGCGCGATCGTCTCGGCGTCGCACAGCGGATCGGCGTTGCCGAAAGCCTCGGCGCCGATCTGGTGGAATTGGCGGAATCGGCCCTTTTGCGGCCGCTCGTGGCGGAACATGGCGCCGCCGTAAAAGAGCTTGGCCTGGGGTTCGGAGACGGCCAGGCCGTTTTCAATGAACGCTCGCACGACCCCCGCCGTTCCCTCGGGACGCAGGCTCATGGCCCGGCCCTTCGAGTCGGTCAGGGTGAACATCTCCTTTTCGACGATGTCCGTCGTGCCGCCGATGCCTCGGGCGAACAATTCGGTGAATTCCATCTCGGGCAGGCGGATCTCCCGATAGGCGTAGCGCGCGAACGCGTCCCGGGCCACGGCCTCCAAACGCGCGAAGCGCTCGGCCCGTTCGGGCAGAATATCCTGAAATCCCTTGATCGCCTTGATGGACATCTCGTTCTCATCGCTTGCAAAAGTTGCAGTTCGGCGCGGCAAACGCGCTGTGAGCGAGTACCATGTTTAACGCTGTGCATCAACGGTCGGATCGGTCGGTCCGGCCCGCGCGACGAAAGGGCGCGCACGACCAGCGGTCCGCCTTCAAATCGCAGACCACCTGGCCGTCCCGGTCGGTCCGATACGTCCGCGCCCCCGCTTCTTCATACCGACGCACCACCTCCCGCGCCGGGTGGCCGTGGCGGTTGTTATGCCCGACGGAAAAGACGACGACATCCGGCGACACGGCCTTTACGAACGCGGGCGTCGAACTGGTGCGCGAGCCTTGGTGGGGAGCGACGAGGATGTCGGCGGCCAGCGGAGCTTCAGAAGCGACCAAGGCAGCCTCGGCCTGACTTTCGATGTCCGCGGCCAGTAGCGCGCCGGATGTCCCGAAGTCGGCGCGGATCACGAGCGACGCGTTGTTGTCGGCACTGCCTCCGCGAGGCACCGAGTCGGTCGGCTGGATCACCCGCAGTCGCAGCGCGCCGCGCGTCACCAACGACTCCCCCGCCCCCACGCGACGCCAAGGGACGCCGTGCGCGTCCAGATACCGCACGATCGCCCTGTCGGCGGGGTGCGTCCGGGCGATGGCTTTCGAAAGCCAGACCTCGCCGATCGCGAAGTTGTCGACCAGGAACGCGAGGCCGCCGTAATGGTCGATGTCCGGATGAGAAATGACGACCAGGTCCAGCCGCTCGATGCGCCGCCGCCAAAGGTAGGGCGCGACGATCTGCTCGCCCACGTCGAAGGACTCGGACGCGACGCCGCCGGTGTCGACGAGGATGCGCGTGCCGTCCGGCGACTCCAGCAACTGGGCGACGCCCTGCCCCACGTCGATGACCGTCAATCTCGCGCTGTCGCTCGGCGCCGCCATGGAACGCGTGATGAGCGGCGTCATCGCCAACAGCACCACGCCGATGGCCGTGGCCGCCTTCGCCGCCTTGTGTCGCGGCCAGTAGAGCAGCCCGAGAAAGAACGCATACCACCCGACGATCTGCGTCGGCAGTGGGGGGGCGACGTGGAGATAGGCCCCGGGCAAAGTCGCGATGCCGGCGGCCAGGTAGTGCCCCGCGTTGATGGCGTACATGGCCACGTGCCAGCAGGCGCTGGCGGCGGGGGCGCTGATCGGCAACAGCACAACCCCCGCCAGGCACGCGGGGACGACAAGGAAGCCGTAGAGCGGGATAAAGACCACGTTGGTGAACAGCGAATAGGTCGCCACGCCGTTGAAGTGATAGGCGGTAATCGGCGCCGTCGCCAGCCCGGCCACCAGCGGCGTCGCCAAGGCCGCAACGACAATTCGAGTCGCCCGTTCGGTCCGCGTCGGGGCGACGGATTCCAGCGGGTTGTCGCCCTCGAACCGGGAACGCACCACTCGCGGCAGCATGAGCGCAATAGCGTACACCGCGACGAACGAAAGCTGAAACCCGGCCGTGAACAAACTCGTCGGACGCACCAACAAAATCGCCACCGCCGCCGCCGTGACCGCCGAGATGAGGTCCCGATGCCGATCCAGGATCACCGCCACCAACAGCACGCCGACCATGATCGCCGCCCGCGTGGACGACACGCGCCCGCCCGCCAGCGCTGCGTAAAACACCACCGGCACAATCGCGACGGCCGCCGATAACTTCACGACGTTGACCGACAAAACAAGCCGCGAAAATCGCCTCGCGACGAAGAACACGACCGCGAATATTGCCGCCGCCACCATGCCCACATGCAGTCCCGACACGGCCAGCACATGCGCCACACCCGCGTCGCGGAAGACGTCGCGCACACCGTCCGGGACACCGCCGACCTCGCCGACGGTCAGCGCGGCGACGATGCTCGCCTGGGGCTGAGGCAGGGACGCGGCAATGGCCTCGGCAACGCCGCGACGCGCGGATTCCAGCCAACGCCGGCCGAACCACCCGCCATCGCGACGCACAATCTCGATCTCTCCCACGTCACGGATATACGCCCCGGTCGCGACGCCGAGCATGCGATGGTAGCGGTCGATTCGATACGCCCCCGGATTCCCGTACGCGCGCATCGTTCGCACCCGCGCGGTCAAGCGAACCTCGTCGCCGTAGCGAAGCGCCTCGCCGCCCTTCTCCACGCGCACCCGCGTCCGTCCCCGGACCGGCACATACGCTCCCGCCGCCAAATCCACCCGACGCACATTCACGATCACGATCGCGCCGTCGGGGTGCGCCTCCGGACCGTCGACGATCTCGCCGGTGATTGTGATCTCGCCCTTGTCGGCATACGTCGCCAGACTCGTCGAATCGCGGACGGGAAACTCGATTCGCGACGCCGACCACGCGCCGTATAGCCCGAACGCGACGGCCGTCAGCGCCAGCAGCCCGCCGTAGGAAAGCGACGCACGACGACGCAGCAGCAATGTCGCCGCGAGGATCGTGCCTGAGACAATGAGGAAAATTATCGAAGAAAGGTTGTCGCGGGCGCCGAGAAGGATGCCGCCGATCAGCGTCAGGCCGATCGGCACCAAGGGCCTACGCATCGGGCGTGGCGGCCTGGGTATCGTCGACCGTGTCCGTGTCGTCGTCGAGATCGTCCGCGTCGTCCTCCGTCGCGGCGTCGACGCTCTGCCCCCGTTGATCGGCGAAGGCGTCGTAGATCGCCTCGGCCACCGCCCGCGTGATGCCCGGCGCCTGCGTCAGTTCTTCCACGTCCGCCTCGCGGATCTTACGCAGCGAGCCGAAGTGCTTGACCAGCGCCTTGCGCCGCGCGGGTCCGACGCCCTCGATGTCGTCAAGCGCGCTGAAGGTCTGGGCCTTGCCCCGCAGCTTGCGGTGATATTCCAACGCGAAACGATGGGCCTCGTCGCGAATGCGTTGGAGGAAGAAGAGCGTGGTCGATCCCCGTCGGAATGTGACCGGATTTTTCCTACCGGGGATGTAGGCCATATCCTCCGGTCCGGGATTGTCCGGGTCCTGCACGCGAATCTTCGTGATCGCCGCGATGGGCTGATGATGCACGTCCAACTCGTCGAGCACCGCCTTGGCGACGGCAAGCTGCCCTCGTCCGCCGTCGATGAGCATCAGATCCGGCCAGTCGTTTTCCTCGATGGCCCGAGACACGCGGCGCGTCAGCACTTCGCGCATCATGGCGTAGTCGTCGGGCGTGTCCTTGGTGCGGATCTTATAACGGCGGTAGCGGTCCTTGGAGGGTTGGCCGTCCACGAAGCACACTTGGCTGCCTACCGCCTGGCGTCCCTGCACGTTGCTGATGTCGAAGCACTCCACCACGATCGGCAATCGCGGCAAATTCAGCGCTTTGGCGACGGCGTCGAGCACGTCCCGCGTGTCGGCCAGCCGGTGGCGGCGCAATTCGAATTGCTGGCGGGCGTTCTCCGTCGCCACATCGACCATACGCACTTTGTCGCCGCGCTGGGGGGCGATCAGCTTGACCTTGGCGCCGCGCAGATCGGCCAGCCATTCGGCCATGGCCCCTTCCATCTCGCCGAGCGGTTCGGGCGTGATGACCTCGGCGGGCACGAAGTTTTCGTCGGCGTAATACTGCTGGATCACCTGGGCGATGAGTTCGTTGTCGTCGTCTTCCTGCTGCGTGAAGGGGAAGGCGCGCTGGCCGATCGTCTTTCCGGCGCGCACGAAAATCGCCAGCACGACACCCGACGCCCCTTCGCGATATAGGCCGAAGATGTCGCGATCGGCCAGATCCGGCGTCTCGGCCTGCTGTTTTTGCAGGGTGCGTCGCAGGGCATAGACCAAATCCCGCAGCCGGGCCGCGTCCTCGAAACGCAGGTCCTCCGACGCGCGCTCCATGTCCGCCTCGACCTCGCGGACCAGCTCCTCGCCCTTGCCTTCGAAGAACAGACGCACCTGCTTGACGATCTTGGCGTAGTCCTCCTTGGAGATCATGCCGCAGCACGGGCCGGAGCTGCGCCCGATCTGGTAATTGATGCACGGCCGGGTGCGGGAGGCGAATTCCCGGTCGGTGCATTCGCGCAGGGGGAAGAATTTGTTGAGAAACGAGAACGTCGCGCGGGCCGAGCGGGCGTCGGAGAAAGGGCCGTAATAGATGGACCCGTCGCGCTTGATTTTGCGCACCAGGTAGAGGCGCGGGAAATCGTCGCGCATGGACAGGCGGATGGACAGAAAATTTTTGTCGTCCCGCAGCATGATGTTGTAGCGGGGGCGAAATTTTTTGATGAGGGTGTTTTCGAGCAGCAGGGCGGCCTTTTCCGAATCGGTGACGATCCAGTCCAGGTCCTCGGCCCGGCTGACCATGAGCTGCGTCTTGAGGTCCTTGTTGCGGATCTGCTGGTGGTAGCTGCGCACCCGATTGCGCAGGACCTTCGCCTTGCCCACGTACAAGACGATCCCGTCCCGGTCCTTCCACAGGTACACCCCGGGCTTGGCGGGCACGAGCTTGAGTTTTTCTTCGATCACGTCCGTCAACATCGTGCGGGCAGTATAACCATGACGCGGCGGGAGTGCATGGGGGCCTACAAGGCCGCTTACGTCTTTGATACTTGGAAGTGCCGTTAACCGCGCATTGAATGCCCGGTCAAATCGGTGCTAAAGTTATTTGCCCAATCACTTAACTTTTGGCGGGGACGATGCGGATTTCGGGAACGGCGGCTTGGTGGCTGGTGGCGATGCTGGCGTGCGCGTTGGCGTTCGGGGCGTGCGGCGGAGACGACGACGACGATTCGTCCGACGAGGGCGCGACGGACGACGACACCGACGACGACACGACTGATGACGACGACGATACGTTGGATGACGATGACACCGCCGATGACGATACCTCGGACGACGATACCGGCGACGACGACACCGTGGTCGACCCGTTTCCGATGCCTTCGGAGAACCCGAGCGCCAAGGCCGACGCCTTCCGCCTCTTCTACCGGGAACGCAATGACCGGGCGAATCTGTCCCTTAACCGCTTCGGCGTGGGCGGCGACGCGGTCTTCGCCAACGCCTTCGACCAGATGGCCATCGCGAAGGACGGCAACGAATACGAAGTCGTCGTCGGGCCCAACGACAACAACCCCATCGGTGTGACCGCCTACACCGCGTGGAAGCTCTACAAAACCATGGGCGGACGCAACCTGGAACTGACGCTGATCCGCCTGTTCGAGGGCCTGGCGTTCAACGAAGCCGTCTCCGGGCACCCGGGCCTGACCTGCCGCGAAGCCCTGCCCGGCTGGACGCGCACCATGGACGGCGTGTCCGATACCGTCACCCGCACGCGCTTCGGCGCGCCCTTCGTCTCGCCCTGGACCTATCCCCCGGCGCTGGAAAAGGAAGTTCTGGACACCTTCTACGACGGCGTGGTCATCAAATACCGCGAAAATCCCGAGGAGTACTTTTTCAACTTCAAGCCGATCAACTCCCTGGAGTCCTTCGCGGTCACATGGGTGTTCGACGAACTGCCGCATTTTCTGCGCCTGAGCGATTGCTGCTCGTCGTTCATGCGCACGCCGGAAGGCTACGATTGGGAGGGCGCCTACTGGGGCAACCATAACTCCCGCGACAACTTCACCGACTACGCCATGGGCTACATCGCCGCACTGGAAGCCACGCGCACGCCGGACCTGCCCGACGATCTGGCCGACGCCGCGGAGCATGCCGTGGAAGCCGCCACCCGCACCGCCGACGCCATTACCGAGGCGGGCATGATCCAGATGACCGTGCCCGAGTGGGACGACTACGACGTTCTCGTTCCCGGCGGCATCGACCGGCCCGACCTGCACGGCGAGATCGAGGGCCAGGACCTGGGCAGCCTCGCCTCCTGCACCATGGTCTACACGGCGCAAGCGCTGAGCACGGAAGGGCTGGAGTATCCCGTTCCCGAACTGCCCCTGCCCGGCGACGTGATCTATCAAACCGTCACGCGGACCCTCGAGCGGATCGGAATTCATGTCGACTGGCCGGTGCCCACCTGTAAGAGCATCGACGAAGCATTTATCGGCCTGACCTGGCGCGAGATCCTGGAGATGAAAATCGGTGACGAGCCGCTCTTCGACTGGTTGGGCGACAAGGTGCCTTGGCTGCTGCCGCTGCTGCTGGACGGCACGGCGGACGACTTCGAGGAGATGCTGCTGGGAGCCGTGACCCTGTGCGAATACGCTCGGGTGACGGACCGGCCGGCGCTTTATGTCGCGGCAAAGACGTCGCTCTACGATCTGTTGGAGGTCACGCGCATTCTGGTGCGTCTGGTGTATGAGGCCAAATCGGATTCGGCGACGTGGGGCTCGGTGGAGGGCGAGATCGGCGCTGCCTCGGCGGACGGCGTGCTCGAAAGCGTGGGACGCTTGCAGTATATGTCGGCGCTTTACGGGCGAATGTACGACCTGGAGACCCCGATGGAGGATTTCGGCGCCTTCGACCTGGGCGACTCGCGTGTTTCGCAAATCGAGGCGTACCTGACCTACGGCGATACGGCCGACAAGCCGCTGATGACCGATCAGCAGATCTACGACCGCGTTCTCGATCCGGAATCCGGGCGCCTTTGGCAAAAGGATGAGTGGATCCAGGAGCGCTATCTGGACCGTTTCGGCGACACGGTGCCGGTGCGTCGGGCGGGGGACGGCTACGAGGCGATCAGCGCGGACGACGAATGGCACTCCGTGGAAAACGACCACCACCGCTGGTTCGGATCCATTTTGATGTGGCACGAGTCGGCCCTATGCGCCGAATCGACGCACACCCTGGACTGCGCATGGGCGACAATCGGGTGCGAACCGGTGGACCTGAACGAGTCGGGCGCGGTGGACGAGGCGGATCAGGCGCTCTTTGACACGGCCTGGTCGACGTACGGCGAAGACGCGTCGTGCGACAGTTACAACGACCATTGCGACGACGCGGACCTTGACGGCGACGGCACCCTCACCGCCGACGACGCCGCGTTCATGGCCGCCGCGCAGGGGTGTTGGTATTAGCCGGGGAGTCGCATTTTGCGATGACAGAGCCGCGCGCGTCAGCAAGCGGTCCAAAGCGTTCGTGGGTTCGATCCGCTCAACGACCCCTCCCTGACGCTTGGGGCTTTGTTTCGTCGGGCGCATGCTCCGATCGCCCCAACTTAACAACGCCGAACCGAAGTGCTAAGTTGAGCGCCGTTTTTCTCGGCCCGCCGGTCCGAAGCGTCGCCGAGGCCTTTGCGGGAGGATCGTCTATGGCGCCGCGTTTTGTCGCGCAGCAACAAGCGCCGGATTTCGAATTCGTCGACGTCAACGGCAACAAGGGTCGCCTTTCCGACATCCTGGGCGAAGGGCGGCGCGTGGCGTTGGTGTTTTTGCGTTACGTGGGTTGCCCGATCTGCCAGATGCGCTTCTGGGAGCTCGAAGCGGCGATCGAGAAATATCACGACGCCGGCGCCGAGTTGCTCGTGGTCATCCAATCCACTCCCGCGACGATGGAACTCTATCAGCAGAAGAAACCGTATAAATTGCGCGTCATCCCCGACCCGGACCGGCGGCTCTTCGAGTTGTACGGCGTCCAGATCGCCACCTGGGGCGAGTACGTCAACCCGGCCGGCATGGGCGCGAGCCTGAAGGCGACCTTCAAGGGCTATCGCCACGGCAAATGGGACGGCGTGGAGCGCCAAAAGCCGGGCGCGTTTTTGATCGACACCGACGGCCGCTTCATGCTGGTGCATTACGGGCGCGGCGTCTCCGACAATCTGGGCGACGAGGAAATGCTGGTGCCCCTTCGCCAAGCCGCCCAAAAGACCAAAACCGCCGCCTCATCCGCGCAAGGCCCGACCTCGTGAGCAAACCGAGCTTCACCGACACGATCGTCGACCATCTCCAGCGCCACCGGCCGATGTTTCACCCCATCGTCGCCAAGTGCCTGGAATGCGGTTTTTCGGTGCATATGATTAAGAACGGCGCGGATCTGGACATGGCGCCGTTTGTCGACAACCCGGATCTCTCCGGGCTCTATCCCATCGCGGCGGACCACGCCCTACCCGACGGCGGGACGCTGGATATCCGCCTGGGCACCACCGATCTGACCTCCTGCACCTTCGACCAGGACGCCAATTCGTTCATCGAGCTGGTCTTTCTCAAGGGCAACGCCCGGGCGTTTCTCAAGCAAATGCCGGGACTCATCGGCCAGGTCCGGGAGATCCTCTTCGCCAATTTCGGCAACGAGACGATCTTCGAGCTGATCGACTTCGGGGCCGACTATCTGGTTGATTCTCCCTACGAATTTTCCTACACCATCATCGCTTTCGACGGCCCGATCATGGTCGGCCGGATGCATCGCGACGAGATGGTCTTCAAGGTCTCCCTGGACAATCCCCTCGCCTTTATTCGCCTGGCGCTGTTCTATCTCAAGGGCGCGGACGCGCTGGCGATGTCCTTTCGCAGCCCCTTCGACATCCTCAACCTGCTGGACATGCTGCAGTCTTCCCTGTGCCATCTGGCCCAGGCGTACGAGGAGCGGGGCATGCGCCTGGTCGTGTCGGGCCTGGGGCAAAAGCTGCTGTCGTGCGGCGCGGGCGTGAAGCCCAACCTGATGACCAGCCGCTTCGGCCCCACGGCGCTGCATTTGGACGCGATCTTCAAAATCATCTCCAGCGCCCTTTCCCGGGATTCGTGACGTGCAAGACTTTTCCCGATTCGGACGATTCATCGGCCGGACGCGCATGGGCGGCGGCGGCGCTTTTCGCGGCGGCGGCGGCGGTTACGGCGGAGGGGGATTCGGCGGGGGCGGCCCCACGCAGATGTCCTTCGGTCCGGGCATGACGCCGGTGGTGCGCGCCTTCATCATGGCGTGCGCGGCGGTTTACGTGCTGCAAATCCTGGCGCCCCAGGTCATGATCTACTTTGCCCTGATCCCGGCCCAGTTCTTCTCGGGATACATCTGGCAGTTAGTCAGCTTCAACTTCCTCCACGGCCCGTTGATGCACATCCTCATGAACCTGTTCATGATCTGGATGTTCGGGTCGGAGATCGAAATGATGATGGGCCGTCGTCGGTTCATCATCCTCATGGCCGTTTCGGGCATGGGCGCGGGGTTCTGCCAGGCGCTGTTCAGCGTCCTCGGCGGGGGACCGGAAGCTCAGATCCCTATCATCGGCGCGTCGGGCATCGTCTTCGGTCTGCTCCTGGTCTACGGCATGACCTGGCCCAACCGGCAGGTGCTGGTCATGTTCATCATCCCCATGCGCGTCAAATGGATGGTGGTGATTTTCGGTGTGATCGAGTTCCTGGCCGTGGTCGGCGACCGGCAGCCCGGCGTGGCCCACCTGGCCCATCTGGGCGGCATGCTCTTCGCCTACATTTTCGTGCGTTACGATAAAGTCTACATGCGCCTGCGCCGCGCCTACTACGAACGCAAACTCAAGCGATATCGCAGCCGATTTTCCGTCCACGAAGGCGGCAAAAAAGACCGCGACGACGGCCCGACCGTGCACTGAGCGCGTAGTCGCGGCGGGTGCCACACTCTTAGTCCGCCGAAGGCGGGCAAGGGTGTGAATTGCGATTTCCTCGAGAATTTCACACCTTCTCCCCACCTCCGGTGTCGCGAAAGTGTGGCACCCTCGTCCACGGCCGATACCCCGGAACCAACCGCGTCCCCACCCTGTCCCAACTCTCATATGCCGAGCATCGCCGACACTCCCCGTGGGTTGACCGCCCGCGGGGAAAGCCCTAAGTTCACCGGGTTTACGCGGGTATCGCCCCCTTACGCAGGATCCCTATGACGCACCGCCTTGCCCGATTCGCCCTGGTCGCCGCGCTGGCCGCCGCCCTGCCGATCGCCTTCGCGACGCCGGCCCGCGCGGTGTGGTTCTGGGGCACCAAGCCGCTGGGCATGGGCACCGCGTCGACGGGTCTGGCCGACGACAACAACGCCATCCAGGTCAACCCGGCGGGCATCGGCCAGCAGGACGGGCGCTACAGCGTCGACGTGAACTACGAACGGCGCGAATACGAAATCCGCGACTATCCCCAACTCCACCAGGACGACGACCGCTTCAAGGAAGACCAGGAGGACGACTTCGGCAGCGAGGTGTTCTTCCAGGACGAGGAAGAAACGCCGGTCGACGAGAAAAACCAGTCGGACTTCTGGCACGCGTCCATCGTGGACGGCGCGACGGTGCCCGGCTCGGCGTTCGGATTGTCGTTCACCGCGGTCAACTTCCCCAACCGCACCTTCGGCGAGGGCGAGGATTTTCGCGGGTCGGTGGCTTTCGCGGGCGGCGAACCGTCGCTGCTGCTCATCGGCGGCGCGGCCAAATACATCCAGATCGACCAGGACACGCGCAACTTCAACGCCGATTTCGGCGCGCTGCTCAAGCTCTTCGACGGCTACGTGGGTATCGGTTTGGTGGGACGCAACGTCTTCGGCAGCCCGGACGAATACCGCATTGCCCGGGAAGTGGCCCTGGGCATCGCGGTCAAGACGCTGGAGGATCGCCTGGAGGTGGCGTTCGATTCCACCAAGGTCTTCGACGTGGAAGAGGACAACACTTTCAACTTCGCCGCCGGCCTCCAGGGCCTGATCTACAAGCAATACGGCTCGCCCGGCGGCCTCGCCCTACGCACCGGTTATCTTTGGGATCAGATCTACGAGCGGCAGAATTGGTCGGCGGGCGTCGCGTGGGTCGCGCCCGAGGGTCTGTTGGGATACTCGTTCCAGGGCGATATCGAACGCTCCCGCAACTTTATCCATTCATTCCATATCACGTTCCGGTTCTAATTTTCGGGGAATTCGCGTGGCGCGAGGGGTGCCACATTCTAGGTCGCCGAAGGCGGCCAAGGGTGTGCATGCGCGGCATCCCAACGACTTCACACCTTCTCTCGGACTTCCGTCCTCGCGAAAGTGTGGCACCCGTCATGGCACCCATCATGGCACCCGTCGCTACTACTGAGCCTCGGATTCCGCCGACGCCTCGTCCGCCTTGTTCCAGATCGTGACGACCTTCTTGGACTGGCGGTAGCTCTCGTACCACATGTACACATCCGCGCGGCCGTCGCCGTCGAAATCGTCGATGATGATTTTCTCCACCGGCGGGATCGCCACCGTCGCCACCGGATCGCCGAAGTTCAGCCCGCCCTCGTTCAGACGCACTTCCAGACTCTCCGCATCCGGCGCGGTCAATAGATCCGGCTTGCCGTCGCCGTCGAAGTCATACCCGAAGCGCGGCTCCATGCCGTACAGTTCCCCCGCGTTGGGGTCGTACTTGGCGGCCGCGTCGATCTCGTAGGACGCCTCGCCCTGATAAAGCGACGCCCCCTGCCCCAGATGCACATAAAAACTCTGAGATGCCGTCTTGGCCGTCAGCATGCGCACGATCGTCATGATGCCGACCTTCCACACCGGGAAGATCATGTCCTTCACGCCGTCGCCGTCCGCGTCGTCGAAGCGGATGTTCGCCGAAAACCCTTCCGACGAGCGCTCGAAGTGCGGTGTCCTCGGCAGGCCGCCCGGACCGCCGCGATGCACCCGCACCAGCGACTTGTAGTCCATCAGCGATCCGCCGAATTTCGCCTGCACCAGGTCGGCGTAGCCGTCACCGTCCAGGTCCGTAATAATCGGACGCACATCGGTGTTGCGTTTGCGGCCTTCGTCGTCGGTGCGAATCGGGAACCGATCGGACTGGGCGGGCTTGGTCGACAGGCGCCCATTGTCCTGCGTGAAGACGGCGATGTGCTCTTCCTTGACCACGTACAAATCCAGGTCGCCGTCCGCGTCGTAGTCAGCTTGCCGCAGATCGGAAACCTCGATGCTCGCGTCGGCGGTGACGTGGATGTAGTCGGGCGAGCGTTCGTAATCCCCGGTCCATTGGTCGGCGAACATTTCGATGGGCAGGGTCCGGTCCTTCGTGAATTGGCCGCCGGACGAGGTGTAGAGAACGAGTCGGTTGTAATTCGGTACGATGATTTCGACCGCGTCGTCGCCCTGCCAATTGCGCGCCAGGGGAGCGCCCTGGAGGCGATAGGAGTCGGGAAACAGTACGTCCGACCCGGCGGCGATCAGCACCCGCTCTTCGCCGAAACCGGAGCGGCCGATCGCCCGGGCCGCCACCTTGTCGCGCCCGAAATAGAGCAGGTCCAGCTTGCCGTCGCCGTCCACGTCCGCCAGGTCATAGACGCACGCCCACGCCGGGGCGGTGGTGGTGATGGACGGCTTGGCCGGATGCGCGCCGGGTTCGGCGAAATACACGGCGACGACACGTTTCTGGCTCGGCGGGGCGCCGGTGGTGGAGGAGACGATGACATCCTTGAGGCCGTCACCGTCGGCGTCCGCCACGCGCACGGAGTGCGTCCGGCCGGGAGTTTCGAGGGTGGAGGCGACCAGGGAGAACGCGTGGGCCGTCCCCGTCGTCGCCACGATCAACGCGGCCAGCACGAACGCGACAGCGGATTTCATCCCGTCGCGCCTTTCTCGGCGGCGGCGCGTTTTTCGATCTCGTCCAGGATCTGTCCGCAGACCTGCTCGGGCGTGGCCTCGTCGGTTTCGATGACGATCGACGCCAGGTTGCGATAGATGGGCTCCCGCTCGGCCAGCACCCGCCGAATCTCGTCGACGGGCCGACGGGCGTCGGTGAGAGCCGGGCGATCCTCCGTCTCTCCGGCAATGCGCGCGGCGAGGATTTCGGGATCGGCGTGCATATAGACGACGTGGTCCATCGAGCCCAGATCCTCCCGATTGTTCGGATCCAGGATCAGCCCGCCGCCGGTGTCGAGCACCAACCCGTCGGGGTGCTCGGCCAGCACTTCCTGCAACACCTGCGTTTCCATTTCGCGGAAATACGCCCAGCCGCGCACTTCCACCAACGCCTCGATGGTCGACTCGGCTTTTTCCCGCACCCGCGCGTCCGTGCTGACCACGGGGACGCCGCCGCGTTCGGCGAGCAACCGCGCGACGGTGGATTTCCCCGAACCTCGGGGACCAATCAGGGCCAATCGCATCCGGGAACCTCTCTTAGGGCCGCGCGCATCACCTTCAGCGGCGCCTCGCGGCCGGTCATGATTTGAAATTGCGCCGCCGCCTGGGCCAAAAACATCTCGGTGCCGGGGATCGCTTTTTTGCATCGACTCTTCGCGGCCCGCATCAGGCGCGTGGCCGCCGGCCGATAGATCGAATCGAAAACCACCAGATCCGAATGGAGCATCCGCTCCTCGACCGGCGACTCGTCCGGATTGGACAGTCCCACCGGCGTCATATTCATCAGGATGTCCGCCTCGAGCAGGGTCATGGACATGGCGCTGTTCGTATACGAACGCACCTCGATCCCGGCCTTGGCGCGGCTGCCGATATCCTTGGCGATGCCCTGCCCTTTTTCCGGCGTGCGCGCCATGATGATGATATGCGCCGCGTGGGCGAGCGCCGCAGCCGCCACCGCCGCCCGAGCCGCGCCCCCTGCTCCCAGGATGCACACCCGCGCGCCGGCCAGACTGACTCCCGCGTCGGCGAAGGGCCGCTGGATGCCCACAATGTCCGTGTTGGCGGCGTAGATGTCGTCGCCGAAGATCAGCGAGTTGGCCGCCCCGGCCAGCTTGGCGCCCGCTTCGCTGCGATCGGCGATGGCCAAGGCGACCTGCTTGTGGGGAATGGTCACGGCCAGTCCGCGATATCCGTCGGCCCGCGCCTGTTCGATACCGCTCCAACCGTCCTCGGCGTCAATGGCCGAAAATTCGGCGTCCAGACCCAGGGCCTTGTAGGCGGCGTTGTGAATCGCCGGGCTGGCGGAGTGCTCCACCGGATGCCCGATGACGGCGAATTTCAGTGTCATACGTTCCCCGTGGTGATCGATGCGAGCACGCTGCCGGCCAGGCGGTCGTCGTCATCCCGCGAAGGCAAACCGTCGGCGGAGCTGCCGTCCCCCGGCGGCGTGAACGCCACGCATCCCAAAACCGGCGACACGGCCGTCTGCCGGAGCAGACGCTCGTTGGACCGCAGCGAATAGTCCGAGTCGGCGTCTCCGGGTTCGGGGGAATTGAAGACGAAGCCGATCACCCGCACACCCTCGGCCAACAGGAGGCGCTCGGTCATCAACGCATGATTCAAGCACCCGAGTTGGTTGGCCACGACAATCAGCGCCGCGAGCCGCGCCTGCTTGGCCAAATCGAGGGCCGTCCAACTCGGCGCCAGCGGCGAGAGCAGCCCCCCCGCTCCTTCCACCAGTGTCACGTCAAAGCGCGAGCAGATGCCCCGCACATGTTCGATCAGTTTCAGCTTGTCGACGGTGACGCCGTCAATGCGCGCCGCTTCCAGGGGCGTGACCGGCTGGCTCAGGCGATAGGGGCAGACTTCTTCCAACGTCTGTTCCGTCCCGGCCGCTTCCACCAGACGCAGCGAGTCGCTACCCAGGCCCTCCACCGGCCACCCGCTCTCCATCGGCTTGCAGACCCCGATGCCCAGGCCCCGGCGACGCAGCGCCTTGGCCAGGATGCATCCCACCTGCGTCTTGCCCACGCCGGTATCCGTGCCGGTCATCAAAATCCCCAACCCGGCGGGCGCCTCGTGGCGGCTCATGATCCTTGCACCTCCCGCACGACCTGTTTCGCCTTGTCGCCGACCGGGCCGGAGAGCGTCTCGAACATGGCGTCGACGATCGGCTCGGAATGCGTGCGGATGAATTCGTCCTCGGCTTGGTCGGAAAGATCGAGCTTGTCGGCGGTGACTTTCGCCTCGCCGATGGTCCAGGCGATGACGTCCTGCTGCACGACGCTCAGCGACTGCTGAACCACCTGGCGGGTGATTTGCGCCGCGACGAATTCCGGCCAGCGCTTCTTGGCCTCGGCGTCGTCGTGGATGTCGTTGTTGGCCTTGAACTCGGCAAAGTGCGTTTCGTTGGCCAGTTCGGCGCGGATCAACTCCCGGCTCTCGGGGCTTTCGACCATGCGCACCAGACGCTCGATCAATTCCGGATTGGAGGAAAACCCGGTCTTCCAATACTGCTTGACGGCGGCGGCGATCTTCTTTTTGTCCGCGTCGTTGAACGACGCCCAGCGGTTCTCGTCCGCGCGCAGCAGCTTGGCCATGACGGCCTTGAATCGACTGCGCAACACCGCGTCGATGGCCGCCGCGTCCGAGGGAATCTGCTGGACGTTCACCCCCGCCGGCAGTTGCGTCTTGAACAACGACTCGTCCGGGACGGTGCGTTCGAAGGATTCGAGGCGGATGTAGCGTTTGACCTCGCCGTTCTCCAACTCCTCCACACCCTTGAACATCCCCGTGCGCGAGTCGATGACATGGCGAAAATCACCCTCTTCCAGAATGATGTCGCCGTTATGCGTCAGGGGCGCGACGTCCGCGGCGGCCAGATGCTGAAGCCAGGGCGCCTCGTGAGGTTGAGCGGCGAAGGAGACGGCCAAAATGACGGCGTCCTCGGTCAGGTCGATATGGAAGAAGTTGTAAACGTTCGGGTCGGTGTCCACGTCCAGAAGCTGGGAATACGGCAGCGACTTGAACGCGCTGGACGCCTTGGCGCTGACTTGGCGGGCGCGGGTGAGATCGACTTTGAGCGCCGTGCCGCTGGCCTTGTCCCACTGCACCACCGCCGAACCGTCGCCGAAGGTCGCGAAATTCTCCGAAGGCACATCCAGACGCACCATCGTCGGCGCTTTGTAGGCCACCTGAATCTCGATTTTCTCCCCGGCCTGGTTGGCGCCGGAATATTTGGCGACAAAGCCCGGAATGCCGGCGAGTTTGAGGTCCTGCTGCTTGGCGAGCGGGCCGTTATCGGCGGCGTAGGCGGAAGGGACCGGAGCGACCGCGACGCCGATGAGGGCCAGCATCAGAAAAGCGATGACAATGCGCATGAAATCTCCGAAGTGACGCGGGCGCCAGAGTACCCTACAAGGCCCCGGCGCGCCAAGCGGGCTAGATGGTGGATGGATTTTGTTTGGGGGTGATCTGGCGGCAGACGTCGTCCCACCGGCTCTCGACCGCGCCGAGGAAAGGCTCGTCCAACCATCCGCCGTGCAAATAGGCCCGGGGGTCGAACGGCTCGCCGGACAGGGTCTTGAACGCGCCTCCCGCGGCCTGGATCAAGGCCACGCCCGCCACCACGTCCCAGATGTGCGTGTTCATGGCCAGCGTCGCGGTGGCGTAGCCGGATGCGACGTAGCACAGGTGATGGGCCATGCTGCCCAGGCTGCGGATCTTGCCGCGAAAATCGGTGATGAAGTGGCGGTGGAAGTTGCTGGGGGCGAGCAGGAGCGGCCCTTCCTGCGTCTTGTGGTTGGCCTGTTCTTCGGCAATGGAAAACGCCCGGCCGTTCAACGTGGGCCGCTCTCCCGTGTCGACGGCGTACATCATTTCCAGCACCGGGTTGTAAAAGACGCCGAGGGTGCATTTGTCGCCTTCGATCAGGCCGATGGAAACGCCGAAATGGGGATAGCCCCGCTGATAGCAATCGGTGCCGTCGATGGGGTCGATGGCGAAAATGGCGTCCTTGCCGTCCAGATCCCGCAGGCCCTCTTCCTCGCCGATCATCCCCACGTCGGGAAAGAGCTTGGAAAGGCGCTCGACGACCAGTTCCTGCACCGCCAGGTCGGCATTGGTCACGATGGACCCGTCGTCCTTGATCTGCCGGTCCAGGTCGCCTCGCAGGGAAAGGGCCAGACGGCCGCCTTCGCGCGCCGCGTCGACCACCGCGTCCAGACGTTCGCTCATTCGTAGTCGATCCGATCTTGATCCGTCAGGGCCTCGTTGAGCGCCCCGCTGCGGAAGCCCTCCAGATCGAGGGCCACGAAGGTGAAGCCCGCGCCTTTGACCGCCTCGACCATGGCCCGGCGCATGACCGGATCGGCCAGACGGGTGAATTGGTCCATGGGCAGTTCCACGCGGGCGAGTTTGTCATGGTAACGCACCCGAAAATTGCGATAGCCCTGCTCGCGCAGCGCTTTTTCGGCCCGGCCGACCTGGGAGAGGCGCTCGGGCGTGACTTCGGTGCCGTAAGGGATGCGCGAGGCCAGGCACGGCGCCGCCGGTTTGTCCCAAGTGGGCAGGTTCATGTCGTGGGAGGTCCGGCGGATCTCGTCCTTGGTCAGTCCCGCCTCGGCCAGGGGGTGGCGGATCTCCCGCTCGGCGGCGGCTCGTTTGCCGGGGCGAAAATCGCCCACATCGCTGGCGTTGAAGCCATCGGCGATCCAGGGGATCTCCAGGCGCTCGGCTTCGCGCCGGCAGAGGTCGAACAATTCGGATTTGCAGAAGTAGCAGCGGTCCGGGTTGTTGGCGCGATAGCGGGGGTCGTCGATTTCCCGAGCCTGGGCGACGATGGTCCGCACCCCCAGGCCCTCGGAAAACGCCACGGCCTCGTCCAGTTCGTCCTTGGGCAGGGACGGCGAATCGGCGATCAGCGCGACCGCCTTGTCCCCGATGGTCCGATTGGCGAAGGCGAGCAGGAACGTCGAGTCCACCCCGCCGGAAAAGGCGACCAGCATGCCGTCCATACCCCGGAGAATGTCCTCGAGTTTCGCGATCTTCAATGGCGTTTCGTCGCGCGTCATGGCGCCTTTTTTCTACCAGAGGCGCCGCCGCCGGTCCAGCCGGAAGAGCCGACGCGCGCGCCGCGCCCACCCGGCTTGTGGTCCCCCTACATATCCTTGGTCACAAACCCGTGGTAGGCCGCCATCCAATATCCGATCAGATAGTCGACGCCCGCGAAAACGTGCGTGGGCCGATCGGCGCCGCAGGCGTAAATCTGAAAGGGATTGCGTTGGAAGAGAAAGTCGGTGCTGCACTGCTCGGGAATCGGGAACGCCTCCAGGGCCTGATAATGGAAGTGCCCGAAGATGAGATCGAACAGGCCCGGATACTGGTCCGACAGGTCGCCCAACAGAACGGAAACCGGGTCGAGGGTGTACGAATCCGGATCCCGGTCGGGCAGGTAATACTGATAATTCGGCGCGGGTCGAAAATCCGTCAGATCCTCGATCAACTGGCCGAGATACGGATCGGGGCTTTCGGCCTCCGGATCGTAGGCCCCCTGGCTCATATAGACCGCGTTGAAGAAGGCGTTGTGCGTCAGGCGGACGGGCTCGTGGGCGCGGGTTTCGAACAATTCGGCGAAAAAGGCCGCGTCGTCCGGGCTGAAATAGACTTTGGAAAGACGCAGCCAGTTGTAGAAGAACTCGTGGGACAGGCAGTGGCCGAAATACTCCACGTATCGGTTGAAGAAGTTGATCATGGCAAAACCGAAGGTCTTCCGGTAGTCGTTGAGCAAGAGGGGGCGGAGCTGGTCGGCGAAGCGGGCGTGGCCGGTGACGTGGTAGCCGATCAGCAGCCATGAAATGCGGAACGGCGGCTGCACCTGGGGCGCCTTGGTCGTCGGCTCCCCCGCCTCGTCGATGATGACCCAGTCCGTCGAGATCAGCTCGTCGAGCACCTCGGCCATGTCCATGCGGATCTGCTCGCGCATGTCCTCGTCGTCGACCAGGTCAAAGGCCATCCCCAGGCCCAGAAACCAGCCGTTGTACATATCCCGGCTCGTCTCCCCCCACCACCAATCGCCGGCGTACTCGCCGCTCTCGACGCGGTGGCAGCGGTCCTGCTCCCCTTCGTTGGAATCGCACCACTCGTCGCCCTGGTAGATCAGCGGATCCTTGGGGGCATGGTAGCGGGCGAGGAATCCCGGCCGACCGGTGACATGCAGATTCCCCGAGAGCATCGACGCCGCCTTGAGCACATTGGCCTTGGCCTGAGCCTCGCCGGTGACGTAGTAGCGCATGGCTTGGCTGGTCAGGTAGACGCCCGTCCATTCCGTGCTGTCGTTCCAGTAATAGTAGTTGGCCACCTCGTCGTAGTCGGTGCTCACGAAATCCGTTTCGACGATGCCGCCGTAGTAAGGCTGATGCCAGTCCAGATTCCACTGGTCGTATTCCTCGGCCTTGACGCGCAAGGGCCCGGCGCTCGGCGATTCGTCATAGACGCGGGGCGGGATGTTCTGCTGGGGCCAAGGCGCGATGTAGTCGTCGGCGTATTCAATGTCGTCGTCCGCGGTGTCGTCATCTGTCGCGGTATCGTCGTCGGATGTGTCGTCATCCACCGAATCGTCGTCCGTTGTGTCATCGTCCACGGTATCGTCATCCGACGAATCATCATCATCGGCCGAGTCGTCGTCATCGCTGGAAACGTCGTCGCCGGACGAATCGTCGTCGTCATCGCCGCCGCAACCGACGGCCGTCGAGAAAACCACGGCCACGACCAAGGCCAAAAGGCCGAATCGAAAAAGAGTCATCTTCCCTCCGAAGGTATCCCGAGAGTATAGCGAATTCGGGACGGTTCGTGACATGGCCACGCGAATGCGCTATGCAAAAAATCGCACGGCACGGCGCCGAAAATCGACCAATTCCTCTCCTTCGAAGGATCGAACGATGCCCCAGTTCATCGGCCTGCTTCGCGGAATCAACGTCGGCGGGCACAACAAAATCAAGATGGACGCCCTCGCCGCGATCTTCGAATCCGAGGGCCTGAGCGACGTGCGGACGTACATTCAAAGCGGGAACGTCGTCTTCAACGCCAAGGCGACGGGCGCCGCGAAACTTGCCCAGGGCATCGAGGACGCCATCGAAAAAGCGGCGGGATTTCGGCCGGCGGTGATCCTCCGCAAGGTCGACGAGTGGAAAGGCGTGATCGAGCGCGCCCCGTTCGTGGCCCGAAAAGATTTCGATCCCAAAAAGTCGGCGGTGTTTTTTCTCGCCGCCGCTCCCGCTCCCGACGCGGCGGAAAAGCTGCGCGCTTTCGACAAACTGCCCGAGGAAATCGTGCCGAACGGACAGGAATTGTACGTCTACTACCCCAACGGAATGGGCCGCTCCAAGCTCCAACTACCGAACCTGGAGAAAGCCGTCGGCTGCGCGGGCACGGCTCGCAACTGGAATACGGTCCTGAAATTGCGCGAAATGGCCGAACCCGATTCGGCTAAATAATCATGACATTCCAATGTGTTAACCCACTCCGCCTATCATTCGTCATATTTTCCCCCACTCGGAATTACGCGAATCGGAAATGTTTTTGTGCCCTCGTGCGTATGGCCTTTATGATAACCGCGTAAGACTTGCGTTTCGGGAGTGGCGAAAATGTTGATCAAGAAGAAACGGGGATGGGAGTTGCCCGAAAGCCGGGTGATTTCCGAGTCGCGCTATTTCAACCGGCGGCAGATCGTCAAGGCGCTGGGGCTGGGCACCATCGGCGCGGGGACGGCGTCCATCTGGACCGGGTGCGTGGATGACGAGACGATCAAGAATCCGATCGAGATCGCCCCGCCCTTCGACGAGGACGTCCCGGCGGAAATCCGCGCCTACTACCCCGCGGATCCCAACCCCGATTTCGCCGAGGTGCCTCCCGGTCGCGAAATGACGCCGGAAGACATCGCCGCCACGTACAACAACTTCTACGAATTCGGCATCGACAAGACGAAGGTGCATATCTACGCCCGGTCGCTGGTGACGCGCCCGTGGGAGGTTGAGATCACCGGCCTGTGCCGCAATCCGCGAACCATGGACCCGGACGATTTTTACGCCGAGTTCGGCATCGAAGAACGCATCTATCGCCATCGGTGCGTGGAGCGCTGGTCGATGGTCGTGCCCTGGGTCGGATTCCCACTTTACAAACTCGTCGAGTTGGCCGACCCCACGTCGGATGCGCGGTTCGTGCAGTTCACGTCGTTTTACGAGCCGAGCCAGGCCGTGGGGCAACAGACGCTGACGCAGTACAACTGGCCGTATTACGAAGCGCTCACGCTGGCCGAGGCGACCAACGAACTGGCGTTCGCGGGGTTGGGGATCTTCGACCACACGCTGCCGCAGCAGCACGGCGCGCCGTTCCGGTTGGTGCTGCCTTGGAAGTATGGATATAAGTCCATCAAGTCCATTGTTAAGATTGAATTTATGGCCGAAATGCCCCACACCTTCTGGAACGACCGCAACCCGGAAGAGTACGGCTTCACTTCGAACATCGACCCGAATATGCCCCACCCCCGCTGGTCCCAGATGGTCGAGCGGGACATCGGCACCGACGAGGAAATCGACACGCTGCTCTACAACGGCTACGAGGAGTGGGTTGGGGATTTGTATAAACGTGGTCGGGTCTAGCGCGTCGTTTTATTCATCGACAAGTACGATTTCACGGACGAGGTATCGGGCCGTGTAGTAGTGCCCTCGGGATCCGTATTCGTCACCGCTACGGTCGCAGTAATAGCCGATGTGACCCGCCGGCCAATTGACTTCGTAGCGGCCGTCGTCCGTGAAAACGGTTTGCACCGGCCCGCTCACGAAAAATTCGCTGCCGGCCACGTCTCCGCTCAGGGATAAACCGCGCGACGTAATCCAGTTTTCGCCTCCCGGACCGGGGATCTCCTTTTTGTTATATGTGCATACTTCCGTTGTCTGATCGGATAATTCGTCCCGACCCTCAAAAATGTCGTCCGAAAATTTAGAGCGGCCCGTCATCGCCAACAGGAGTCGACCGTTCTCGTCCCAAACGAGCAATTCAACCCGCTCAGGGCGGGCATAATTCGATTTTCGCAGGACGTCGTCAGGGGTCTGAACCAGATAGTACGCCGATACCAATTGACCGTGTTTCAACGGCGGCGAAAGGTCCTCCCGTTCCCAGAGAATGATGAATTCCCCCTGGCCGGACTGGAGGACATAACTGTCGCCGTCGACCGCAACCCTCGCTTCAAAATCGTAGGACACGGTGCCCCCATCCTCTCCATCGGGAAAATCATGCGTCCAAAAATCCAACCAGCGCACCCCTCCTTTGTTCGGGGGACAGCGCGGGAGGTTTTTCGGCTCGAACTCTTCGCAGGGCGGTGTATCCAAATCGCCCGACGTCGGCGGTTCGCAAGACGGACTACATTCAACCGTCAGAAGCAGCAATGCCGCGACAATTAACCACAACCAAGGCTTCATTGTTTCCTCACAAGTGTCATCTTCCCGGCCATGGACGAGGAACTTGACGACTCGTCGGTGGCTTCGTCTCTGACAGCGACAATTTCCCTATACTGCAAAGTCCAATGGAAAATCGTGTCATCACCGAAGTCGCTGTCTTCCCCACAAATATAGGATGCGTATCCAAACGGCACATGGACTTCATGCGATCCGCTTTTCGTTACCCCCGTGGACTTCGAGGCCGGGACGATAAACGGATCGCCGTCAATATCGCCTCGATACTCAATGCCTACCGACAGTGCCCAGTACTCGGCGTATTCGACCGGTTCACGACCCGAAGAAAAGATGCAGGCTTCATGCATGCGATCAACGTAGCCTTCAAAAGGATCAATGGCTAAAAGCGTCTCTTCATCGGATCGCACGTTTGCCAGCAGTAATCGGCCATCGAGATCCCAAACCAGAGTGGCCTGGTCATCGTAGCCGTTCAAGTCCGCAGCTTTTTGATAGTCCACTTCATCGTCGGGACTGCAATTCAGAAATTGCGATCGGTAAAGAACGACCTGCTCGCCGTCACGTAGCGGCGGTTTGCGGCCCTCCCGTTTCCAATGAATCGTCATTTCACCGTACTCGGTCGCAAGAATCATGTCGTTGTCGTCGACAACGACGGTGGCGTCATAAAATTCACTGCTATGGTAGAAACCGTACGGGTCTTCGAGTTCGGCACACGGCAGCTCCAAAAGCACACCATAATCCGGAATTTCCATCCAATAATCGTCGCTCTCATAGAGGGGGCACGTCGGCAAGTCGGGGGCCTCGAAATCCGTGCAGTGGCGAGTCGGGCCGGGCGGGCTACAGCCGTTGCAGGCGTTTTCGCAGGGATTTGCTGAAACAGCCAAAACAATTAATGCCAGCCAAATATAGCGCGACATCTCTCTTAGTCCCAATATGTTTTATTCGAGAATTTAGCTTAACAGGCTTTATGATTTTTTGACAAATAAAAAGCACCCAAACAGGGTGGATGCAGTATTCATATCGCCCTTGACGCAGCGAGCGACCATCAACTTCATGAACTCCTGAGCGCCTCGAACGGCGAGCACGCCGTCAGCGGTCGACAATAGTCGTCCCGGCCATGGCCGAGGAAATTGACGACTCGTCAGGTTCTTCGCCGTTGACGGCAATCGCTTCGAGGATCCAACTGCGCGACCACCAAGCCCGGCCTTCTTCGTCGCAGGATTCTCCTTCCCGTGCCGATTCCCAGTTGACCGTATATTTTCCGTCGTCCGTTGTCGTCGACTCGCCGGGAGCGGGAACCGTGAACGCCGAATCCCCGATGACGCCGTGGACGGACATGCCGCGACGCCAGTTAGGATATCGGCTGTCGGCGCTGCGTTCGTAGGCACAGACCCGATCTTGGAAAAACGTCACCGCCGTCAGGCCCTCCAATCTGAATCGAGGCTGCTCCTGCGAGATGTAATTCGCCAAAAGCAGGCGCCCGTCGAGATGAAAAATCTCAAAGGACGACGTATCGCAGCACCCGTCGTCGCCGACGCTTTCCGATCGAACGAGTTGAATGAGTTGGTCTTTTTCGACGGGAGGAACGATGGTCGTGTTTTCGATTAGAAGCCGCACGGTGTACCCGTCCGTCGCCAAGTCGATGCGATCGCCACGGACGTCGGCGACGCGCATTTCCAACACGCCTCCCTTTTCGGCGGCGAGACGTTCGTAATCGCCGTAGGTGCCTTTGATGTTCGAGGTTTCAAACCACGGCTGCACATCGCCGAAAAGCTCCTCGCAATTCGGCAAATCGTCCGAAGGTTCGTCGAAATCAAGGCACTCGTAGGGCTCGGATGCGTCGTCGTCATCGCCGGAGGCGCAAGACATCGCCAAGGCGGTCGTCGAAATTGCGAGCGCGGCGATAAACGAGAGTAACCGTGTCCGTCCCATCGGTTACTCCGCGGCAACGACTTCGACCAGCGAACGCATGGTGAATCCGCTGGTATAGTCCTCGGCTTCGCAGTCGAAATATTGATAGGCGTACGGGAAATTGATCTCGTACGTTCCGCCGCCCGTGGTCGACGTGTTGCCCGGCAGGAGCGACGCAAACGAATCCCCTTCGACCTGTCCCGCGATTGAGAGGCCGATGTACCACTGGTTCTCGCCGGCCGAGGGGACCGGTTTGCCTTCGCCTTCGTAGCGGCAGGCGCGCTGCATCGGGGCCCCTGTTTCGGGCAGGAAGTCGTAGCCGACGGCAAAGCCGGTCGTTTCTCCGACGCCGATAATCAGCTTGCCGAACTCATTCATAATAAAGAAATCGGTCGTGTCGCAGCACCCGTCGTCACCGGCGGAACCGCCTCGGAAGACCTTGACGGTTTGCCCATCGGATAGTGGAACCGGCCGGTCCTCACGCGCCCAACGCAGCTTCAATTCGCCGTCGTCATTGACCAAGCGAAATCGCCCGCCCAGACGCAGGTCGACCGTGGCCGTCACGGGCTTTTGAGCGACGCTCCCCGAATAAAACCCGGGGGCGTAGTAGTGAGAATCGGTCTCGATCCAAGGGGCTTTTTCCTCATAGGGAGAGCAAGCCGGCAAAGGCAAGACCTCGTCGGCGATATTGGTGCATTCGCCGAGTGGGTAATCGTCGTCCGAGGTGTCATCGTCACCGGAATCGTCATCGTCGCTGTCATCATCGTCGTCGACAACGGTGTCGTCGTCCGCCGCGTCATCGTCGTCATCGCCGGACGTGCAGGCGAAAAAGGTAACGGCCAAGACGAACAAAATCAGAAGAGAGAAACGGAGAGATTCCATATTTCACCTCAATGCAAAGCGTTTAACGCCGGTATTTTACACGAAATCGCGCTAAGAGGTTGAACCTGGAGAGGTGAACTCCAAAAAGGGGCGGGAACGGGGAAATTATCTCGTGGCAAATAAAAAAGCCGCCTGTTACCAGGCGGCTTTTGGAACTGTCGGCATCCGTTTGACGGGATGCGAAATTTGAAATCCGGCGACGACCTACTCTCCCACACAGTCGCCCGTGCAGTACCATCAGCGCTGGAGAGCTTAACTGCCGTGTTCGGGATGGGAACGGGTGTGGCCTCTCCGCTGTAATCACCGAAAATCGCTGAATCAATTCGCCCCTCTGACGGGGCGAGAATCAAATTCATGAATCATTTGCGCGCCCCGAACGGGACGCGGACGATCTTCGTGAATTCCGCATTGGGTCAACCATTTCGTCGAGCCACGGTCGGGTGACAAGTCACCTTCTCGCGGTGCACTCCCTCCTCGCCGCGTGCATAGCGCGGGATTTGGAATGCTTAAGCCTGGCAAGCCTCACGACCGATTAGTACCGGTAAGCTGAGCGTGTTGCCACACTTACACATCCGGCCTATCAACCTTGTGGTCTACAAGGGGTCTTTAGCTCCCGAAGGAGAGGGATAATTCATCTTGAGGGAGGCTTCCCGCTTAGATGCTTTCAGCGGTTATCCTTTCCGAACGTAGCTACCCTGCAGTGCCGCTGGCGCGACAACAGGCACACTAGAGGTTCGTTCACCCTGGTCCTCTCGTACTGAGGGCAACTCCTCGCAATTATCCTGCGCCCACACCGGATAGGGACCGAACTGTCTCACGACGTTCTAAACCCAGCTCGCGTACCACTTTAATCGGCGAACAGCCGAACCCTTGGGACCTTCTCCAGCCCCAGGATGTGATGAGCCGACATCGAGGTGCCAAACCTCCCCGTCGATGTGGACTCTTGGGGGAGATAAGCCTGTTATCCCCGGCGTACCTTTTATCCGTTTAGCGATGGCCCTTCCATTCGGAACCACCGGATCACTAAGACCTGGTTTCCCACCTGCTTGACTTGTAGGTCTTGCAGTTAAGCTCCCTTATGCCTTTACACTCTTCGGCTGGTTTCCAATCAGCCTGAGGGAACCTTCGCGCGCCTCCGTTACTCTTTAGGAGGCGACCGCCCCAGTCAAACTACCCACCAGACAGTGTCCTCGACCCGGATAACGGGCCTGAGTTAGAATTTCCAGATATCCAGGGTGGTATTTCAAGGTTGGCTCCACCGAAACTGGCGTTCCGGCTTCAAAGCCTCCCACCTATCCTACACAGAATAGCCAAAAACTCACTGCCAAGCTGTAGTAAAGGTGCACGGGGTCTTTCCGTCCAGGTGCGGGCAGGGGGTATCTTCACCCCCACTACAATTTCGCCGAGTCCCTCGTTGAGACAGCGCGGAAGTCGTTACGCCATTCGTGCGGGTCGGAACTTACCCGACAAGGAATTTCGCTACCTTAGGACCGTTATAGTTACGGCCGCCGTTTACCGGGGCTTCATTTCGCAGCTTCTCCCGAAGGATAACCACTCCACTTAACCTTCCGGCACCGGGCAGGCGTCAGACCCTATACGTCGTCTTGCGACTTAGCAGAGTCCTGTGTTTTTAGTAAACAGTCGCTACCGCCGTTTCACTGCGACCCCCCTCGGCTCCACCAGCAAGTGATTTCACCTAACGGAGGCACACCTTCTCCCGAAGTTACGGTGTCATTTTGCAGAGTTCCTTAACGAGGGTTCTCTCGAGCGCCTTGGTATACTCTACCTACCTACCTGTGGCGGTTTACGGTACGGTCGGCAATGCTCTCTCTAGAGGCTTTTCTTGGAGGCATGGAGTCGGTCAGTTGGTTTGTAAAGATTACGCACTTCCCCGCGTCCCTCGGTGTTAATGAGCCCCGGATTTGCCTGAGACTCCACCTACGTAGCGGCCGAGCTATTCCAACAGCTCGTAGACTTATCCTTCCTCGTCCCCCCATCGAGTGGAACGAGCATTGCCGGTGCAGGAATATTAACCTGCTTTCCATCGCCTACGCCTTTCGGCCTCGGCTTAGGGACCGACTAACCCTGGGAGGATTAACCTTGCCCAGGAATCCTTAGGTTTACGGCGAAGGGGTTTCTCACCCCTTTTATCGCTACTCATGTCAGCATACTCTCTTCCAGCTCCTCCAGCCGTCCCTCGCGGGCGACCTTCACCGGTGACTGGAATGCTCCCCTACCAAGCCTTGCGGCTTCCGCAGCTTCGGTACCATGCTTAGCCCCGTTGAATCTTCGGCGCGGCCCCATTTGACCAGTGAGCTATTACGCTTTCTTTAAAGGATGGCTGCTTCTAAGCCAACCTCCTGGTTGTCTATACGGTTCCACTTCCTTTGACACTTAGCATGGATTTGGGGACCTTAGCTGGCGGTCTGGGCTCTTTCCCTTTTGACGACGGGACTTATCTCTCGCCGTCTCACTCCCGAGAAACGATCGAACGGTATTCGGAGTTTGGTTGGGTTTGGTAACCTGGTAGGGCCCCTAGTCCATCCAGTGCTCTACCCCCGTTCGTCTATCCCGAGGCTATACCTAAATATATTTCGGGGAGAACCAGCTATCTCTGGGTTTGATTGGCCTTTCACCCCTATCCACAGCTCATCCCCTAGCTTTTCAACGCTAGTGGGTTCGGTCCTTCACAGGCTGTTACACCTGCTTCAACCTGGCCATGGATAGATCACTCCAGTTTCGGGTCTACCCCCCGCGACTTCGACGCCCTATTCAGACTCGCTTTCGCTTCGGCTCCACCTAACGGCTTAACCTTGCCACGAAGGATAACTCGCTGACCCATTATGCAAAAGGTACGCGGTCACACGGCATGCCCGAAGGCATCCGAGCTCCCACAGTTTTGTAGGCACACGGTTTCAGGTACTATTTCACTCTCCTAACAGGAGTACTTTTCACCTTTCCCTCACGGTACTAGTGCACTATCGGTCGACAAGGAGTATTTAGCCTTGGAAGATGGTCCTCCCGGATTCACGCAGGATTTCACGTGCCCCGCGCTAATTGGGTGTCTTGCAAGGAAGGGATGTCCGCTTTCATCTACGGGGCTCTCACCCTCTATGGCCCAGTTTCCCACCTGGTTCGATTAACGTCATCCTTTGTAACTTCCCGGTATTCCGGCAGAAATACCACGCAAGATCCCGCAACCCCATACGTACAACGACCGCCGTCTTACATACGCATGGTTTAGGCTGTTCCCCGTTCGCTCACCGCTACTAAGGGAATCTCAATTGATTTCTTCTCCTACGGGTACTGAGATGTTTCAGTTCCCCGCGTTCGCCACTGCCGGCTATGGATTCACCGACAGTTACCCGAACATGACTTCGGGTGGGTTTCCCCATTCGGAAATCCCCGGATCAAAGCCTGTTTGGCGGCTCCCCGAGGCATATCGCAGCCTGCCACGTCCTTCATCGCCTCTTGTCGCCTAGGCATCCACCATGTGCCCTTGAATGCTTTTCCAAGCAATCGACGAAATTGATTAACCCAATGCGATATTCACTTGTCAAAGATCGTCGTTTCTTCGTGCCGTGCGAGGCACCGGTCGATGCGCGTCGTCGGTCCTTGATCGTCAAGAATCTCTTAACGACCTGATCGTTTCACGCACCCGCCGGTGTTCCGCGATAGCGCTTTTCGGTCCGCTTCGGCCGCCGCTTGGCGTTCGACCCGTACTCTTCCACCGGGGGGCGACCCGATGGAGAATACCGGAGTCGAACCGGCAACCTCCGCCGTGCAAGGGCGGCGCTCTTCCAGTTGAGCTAATTCCCCGCTTCCCATGGGCCTAGGTGGACTTGAACCACCGACCTCACGCTTATCAGGCGTGCGCTCTAACCAGCTGAGCTATAGGCCCGTAACATCCCCGGCGTCGGACAAAGTGCCGAGCACCAATTGTCGCGAGAGTTTCCGCGGCGTGTTGGGCCTATGGACCAAAGACGTGTCAAAGATCCCAGGCCGGCCCCCAAGAGCGGCTTGTGGACTCTGAAAACTGAATAGTGCGCTTCGAGCTTGAGTGAATGACCTGGATATCGAGGACAAAGCCTCGGTTATCCTTAGAAAGGAGGTGATCCAGCCACAGGTTCCCCTACGGCTACCTTGTTACGACTTCACCCCAGTCGCTATTCAGACCTTGGGCGCCTGCCTCCCTTGCGGGTTAGCCCAGCGACTTCTGGTCCAAACAACTCCCATGGTGTGACGGGCGGTGTGTACAAGGCCCGGGAACGTATTCACCGCGGCATGCTGATCCGCGATTACTAGCGATTCCACCTTCATGGAGTCGAGTTGCAGACTCCAATCCGAACTGAGACCGGCTTTTTGAGATTAGCGTCACGTCACCGTGTAGCAGCTCATTGTACCGGCCATTGTAGCACGTGTGTAGCCCTGGACATAAAGGCCATGAGGACTTGACGTCATCCCCACCTTCCTCCGGCTTGAAAACCGGCAGTATCCTTAAAGTGCCCGGCCGAACCGATGGCAATTAAGGACAAGGGTTGCGCTCGTTGCGGGACTTAACCCAACATCTCACGACACGAGCTGACGACAGCCATGCAGCACCTGTCACCCGGCCTTCCGAAGAAGGAAGACGTGTTTCCACGCCGGTCCGGGGATGTCAAACCCAGGTAAGGTTCTTCGCGTTGCGTCGAATTAAACCACATGCTCCACCGCTTGTGCGGGCCCCCGTCAATTCCTTTGAGTTTTAGTCTTGCGACCGTACTCCCCAGGCGGAGTGCTTAATGCGTTGGCTTCGGCGCTGAGGGGGTCAATACCCCCAACACCTAGCACTCATCGTTTACAGCGTGGACTACCAGGGTATCTAATCCTGTTTGCTACCCACGCTTTCGCGTCTCAGCGTCAGTATCGACCCAGGAAGCCGCCTTCGCCACCGGTATTCCTCCTAGTATCTACGAATTTCACCTCTACACTAGGAATTCCGCTTCCCCCTGTCGTACTCAAGACGACCAGTATCCAATGCAGTTCCCAGGTTAAGCCTGGGGATTTCACATCGGACTATGTCATCCGCCTACACGCGCTTTACGCCCAGTGATTCCGAACAACGCTTGCACCCTCCGTATTACCGCGGCTGCTGGCACGGAGTTAGCCGGTGCTTCTTCTGGAGGTACCGTCAGTGCCGCCGGGTATTAACCGACGACCGATTCTTCCCTCCTGAAAGGGCTTTACGATCCGAAAACCTTCTTCACCCACGCGGCGTTGCTGCGTCAGGGTTTCCCCCATTGCGCAATATTCCCCACTGCTGCCTCCCGTAGGAGTCTGGACCGTGTCTCAGTTCCAGTGTGACTGATCATCCTCTCAGACCAGTTAGCCATCATCGCCTTGGTAGGCCATTACCCCACCAACTAGCTAATGGCACGCGGGCCCATCCTCGGACGATAGCTTCACTGAGAGGCCATCTTTTCCCGCGGATCCTTATGAATCCGTGGTCTTATCCGGTATTAGCATCGGTTTCCCGGTGTTGTCCCAGATCCAAGGGCAGGTTACCCACGTGTTACTCACCCGTTCGCCACTGTACTCACCCCGAAGGGCTTTCTCGTTCGACTTGCATGTGTTAGGCACGCCGCCAGCGTTCGTTCTGAGCCAGGATCAAACTCTTCAGTTTGAATTGCTTAAGAAGGGTTCAGTACCCTTCCGGGACTCTATGATTCACATAGTTCTCCCACACAAGCTCAAAGCGTCATGCACTATTCAGTTTTCAAAGACCAAAGCCGTGTTGTCTTCTTAGGGTGTGGCCCGTAGACGCCCGGATTTCAGGCGGACTATCAGGATAACTTTCCCCAAAGATCGTGTCAACCGATTTCGGCTGACTTTGACGCCGGTCAAAGCGTCCTTCCGGCCGGCGAGCCGGAACCGTCACCAAGAGCCCTCGGGCTCCGAGCAACGGGGCGCGTTTCTAATGGATTGCGTCGGTGGTGTCAACCGCTTGCCGCCATCGGGAAGTCACTTTTCGGACTCACACCGAAAAACCTGAAATCCCCGGCGCTTCGCCGACCGATTCGGCCGGGAGGCGATCCCTCAGAAACCCGCTCCGTGCCTGGTTTTCAAACCTGCGTTCCATCTGTCTTCAAGCCCGACCGATGCCCCCTTGGCGGCGTCCTTGGCGAGGACCCTTCGTCAGCCGGGCGCGCTAACATAGGGGAATCGGCGGGGATGTCAAGCGCTTGGGCGCCGGCATCCCAATTAATCCCATTTAATCCCAAAAGCGGCTCAAAAAGAGGGGCCGGCTCTCGCCGGCCCTTCGCTTCAATTCGTTTGTTGCCTGGGACCTGGCACGCCTTCCCGTCGACTTTGTCGTCGCGAAAGCGTGGCACCCGTGGGGCCGTTGACGGTTCTCTACCGCATGGCGCCCGCAGGTCCGTTGGCGCTTAGCTACCGCGCGTAGCCCACGGCCCGGTGCTCGCGGATGACGACCACGCGGATCTGCCCCGGGTAGGTCATCTGCTCCTCGATCTTGTGGGCGATGTCCCGCGAGAGGATCAGCGAGTCGTCGTCGCTCACCTTGTCGGCCCCGACGATCACCCGCAGCTCGCGCCCCGCCTGGATCGCGTACGTCTTCTCCACGCCGTTAAACGCGTTGGCGATCTCTTCCAGGTCCTGCAGGCGCTTCACGTAGCTCTGATACATCTCACGCCGCGCACCGGGCCGTGCCCCCGACAGGGCGTCGGCGACCTGCGTGATGATGTCCAGGGGCGTCTCCATCTTGATGTCCTCGTGATGGGCGCCCACCGCGTGCCAGACCGGCTCCGGCTCGTTGTACTTCTTGCATAGCTCCATGCCGATCAGCGCGTGCGGCCCCTCGGTCTCGTGGTCGACGGCCTTACCGATGTCGTGCAGCAGACCCGAGCGTCGCGCCAGCTTTTCCGAGATACCCAGCTCCGCGGCCATAATGGAGCAGATGTACGCCACCTCGACGGCGTGGCCAAGCTGATTCTGCGAATAACTGGTGCGATATTTGAGCCGTCCCAGCAGCTTCATCAGCTCCGGATGCAGCCCATGCACCCCCGCGTCGAGCGTCGCCTGCTCGCCGGCCTGGACGATGTCCCGCTCGATCTCCTGGGTGAACTTCTCGACAATCTCCTCGATGCGCGCCGGGTGGATGCGCCCATCCTCGATCAGATGTTCGAGGGTGCGTCGGGCCACCGCGCGGCGGATCGGGTTATGCGCCGAGATGATGACCGCCTCGGGCGTGTCGTCGACGATGAAATCGACGCCCGTGGCCGCTTCGAGCGCGCGGATGTTGCGCCCTTCCCGGCCGATGATGCGCCCCTTCATGTCCTCATTGGGCAGATGCACCACCGAAACGGAATTTTCGTTCACGTAGTCGGTGGACACGCGCTGCGTGGCGATCGCGATGATCTTCTGAGCCTTCTTCTCGGCTTCCTCCCGGGCCTCGTCCTCAATGCGACGCACCTCGGAGGCGGCGTCGTGCTTGGCCTCGTTGATCATGGAGTCGACCAATTGCTTCTTGGCGTCCTGGGCCGTCATGCCGGCGGCCCGCTCGACCTTGGCGTACCAATCGTCAACCAGGGCGTGGTACTTCTTCTCTTCCTGCACCAGGGCCTTTTCCCGCACGATCAGATGCTTCTCGCGACCGGTGACTTCCACCTCCCGCTTGTCGAGCAGCTCGCCCTTCTTGTCGATGGCGTCGCTCTTCTGGCGGATGCGGTTTTCCTGGTTCTTGAGGCGGGCCCGAACGGCGTCGTTTTCCTGGTCGAGTTCTTCCTTGATCTTCAACCGGGTATCGCGAACCTTCAGGTCGAATTCTTTTTCCGCGGCCTGGGCCCGGGCGGTCGCATCCCGGATCTTGTCCTCCGCTTCCCGGGATTTGGATTCGGCGGCCTGGCGCCATTTTTCGCGCTCGGCCTCGTATTCGGCCAGCTTGGTTCCGCCGGCCTTCGAGGCAAACACATACCCCGCGGCGCCCCCCACAACGAGGGCCACCAGCGCGGCGAGAATCGGGACGATGATATCCATCGAAAGGTCTCCTTTATATCAAAAAACGAAGCGCCCACCGCGTTGTACGGCGCGCTGTCGTGGGAACCCGGGCGGAACACGACGCATCGGCGGTACCATGCCGACAACAAGGACGCCGAGGCTTGGGGAACGTGCGTGATCGGTGGAAGCGAAAATTCGGAGGGCTATCGGTTCGAGCCCAATAGCAATCGGACGAATGCGGTCAAATCGGCCGCTTCGCCGTAATGCGTATCGTCTAGGAGCGCGCGATCCCGAATCGCGGATCGCCGTTCATCTCCAAATCCCGCGACATCTCCCGGTCGCGTCATCGACCGGGTTCGCGAGAGGGCTCAATAGCTGGTGTCCTCTTTCTCGTCCACGCCGACCAGCCCGTCCCCGTCAATCCCTGGACGAACCGTCTGTCGTGTCCTTCATCCAAACATCCGACCGTCGGATCGGAAGATTTCATCGTCGGAATTTCTGTCGATAAATTCTCAAAATCCCCCGCAAAGGCCCGTGTCTGGCGTGGAGTTGAACCTGTTGATAACAACAGGCGGGTACCAATTAGCGACCGTAGGATCCCCCGATAAGATAAATCGGGGTCTTCGACATGGCCGCCAGGGTCGGCTCCCAAGGTACGTAAGATGGCTCAATCGCACCGCCAAATCACGGGGCCCGCAGGGGATTCGTGTCTTCAAAGATCGTCGATCGCGAAAATCGCGCCCGCCTCTGCGCCTCAGAGGTGCGAGTCGATCATCGTGATCAAGTCGTCGCAATGGGCCTCGATCTGGGAGAACGTCGCCCGTTGGCGCACCAAGGCGCCCATGTAGTCGTCGGCGATGTTCAAGGAGGCCAGAATCGCCAGGTTCAGCTCGGTAGCGTCAGGATGGCTTTTCTTGATCTCTTCGATTTTGTCGTTGAGATAGCTCACGATCTGATTGACGTATTCCGGATCCCCGTCGGTACGCAGGGAAATCGTTCGCCCCATGATCGTCACGTCCATCACATCCGACACCGTCGAATCCTCCCGCGAGGTCTTGATCTTGCAACCTTCACCTTGTGCCTTACACCGACCATGCTTGTCAACTGGAAACCCTGACCGGCCCGGCGCCCCTTGCAGAAAATTTCCTCGAAAAATAGGCCGCTTGGATTGCTCCAACCCCGACACGCCCAAGGCCGCCGACCGACGCGGACGCCCTTCCTCCACCGAGCCCGACAGCCCGCCGCGACGACCCCGGCGCCCCTCGTCGCGGCGTTTGCGCGGCGTCGTCGCGTTGATCGACCGGGCATCCGATCGGCCCCGTCCACCGCGGCGCCGACATTCGCCTTGACTTCGACCGGACGATTTCTATAATCCGGCCCCTTCCATGAGCACGGACAATCCGGGCTCGCGCGGGCCAGTAGCTCAGCTGGTAGAGCAGGTGACTCTTAATCACTTGGTCGGGGGTTCGAATCCCTCCTGGCCTATATGGAACGTCTTGACGCGGGGTGGGATCAATTGATCTCGCCCCGTTCCTTTTGACGCAAGCCCCATTGCACCAATTTCCCTTGGAATTTCGCGGGTCCTGCGCCAGGTCGGCTGCCGACGCCATGGCAATACGGGAGCCGCCAGGCGGGCTCCCGCCATGAACGGACGCACCAGGTTCGTGACCAGCCTTACACCCCCAGGCCGCCGGTAGTGATCCCAACGCCGCCGGGATGCGAACAAAAAAAGCCTCGGTTTTTCCCGGACACAACGGGCCGCCAAAACGGCTGCCGGCCCCGGCCCGGCGAAGGCAAATCGGATTTCGAGATCAAAACATCACACAACAAATAGACTATATACAAATTTAATATCACTAATTATTAACAATATTTCCGCACATTTTTCCGAGTATCCCCTTGATTTTCAAATGACAACTCCTATAATCCGCGCGCGTTTGCGCATGTATCACCGCATTGGTGTGATGCATGATATTTATGAATTGCTGCTTGAGATGAAGGAGATCTGTTTTGCTCGGCTCAAGTTTCGAGCCTGCGTGCCCTGTTGTCTTGAAATTCGGCGGCACCAGCGTCGCCCAAGTCGGCCACTGGTCCACCATCGCCCATATCGCCCGCAATCGCCTGCTCGGCGGCGAACAACCCCTGATCGTCTGCTCGGCCCTGTCCGGCGTCTCCAACAAGCTTGAAAACGCCCTGGACGCAACCGCCGATTCCCGGCGGATCGCCGGGACGCTTCAAGCCGTTCGCGACCAACACGCCGCGCTCGCCGAGGCGATGGGTGTGGATTTCGAATTGACCGTCGGCGGTGAATTCGCCGAACTGACCAGGCTGTTCGAGCAAATCCGCACCGACGGTGTCACCCCCAAGACGCACGCGCGCATCATGGCCAAGGGCGAGCTGCTGTCCACACGCCTGGGCGCCGCCTACCTCGCTCAACAGGGGCTGGCGACGCATTGGCTGGACGCCCGCGAATGGTTGCGCGCCGAGGTTGCGGAATCGGGGATGGACGGACAGGAATATCTCTCGGCCGTCTGCGACTGCTCGGCCGACGAACGGTTCGCGACCTATTTGGCCGACCGGCCGGACACCATCTTTATCACGCAGGGATTCATCGCCGGCAACGACACGGGTGAATGCGTCCTGTTGGGACGGGGCGGATCGGACACCTCCGCGGCCTATTTCGCCGCTAAGTTGCAAGCCCGCCGCCTGGAGATCTGGACCAGCGTCCCCGGCCTGTTCACCACCAATCCGGCGAAAAACGAGGACGCCCGCCTGCTGACCCGCGTGTGCTTCGACGAGGCCCAGGCGATCGCCACCATGGGCGGCAAGGTGCTGCATCCCCGGTGCCTGCAACCGTGCCGCGACGCAAAGATCCCCGTGCAGATTTCGTGGACCGACGCGCCCCATGTGGCCGGAACGCGCATCGAATTGTCTCACGAGGCGCTCACACCGGGTGTGAAGGCCGTCTCCAGCCGCGCCGACGTGGTGCTCATCTCCATGGAACGCGATCCGGAGTGGCAGCCGGTGGGGTTCATGGCCGACGTGTCGGCGTGTTTCCAGCGTCACGGGCTGTCCATCGACCTGCTGTCCACGTCGCCGGGCAATATCCGGGTAACGGTGGATTTGTCCACGTCACCCAACGCGCGGACGATCATCGAAGCATGCGTCGCCGATCTGACCGAGGTCTGCCGCCCCAGCGTGGATTGGGATGTGAACTGCATCAGTTTGGTGGGGCGCGGGTTGCGCGAACAGATGCCCCGTCTGGCGCCCGTGTGGTCGAGTCTGCCGCCCGAGCACGTGCGCATGATCTCCCACTCCGCCGACGACACCCATTGGAGTTGCATCGTCGCCCACGAACACGCCGCCGATCTGGTGCGCCAGGTGCATCGATTGCTCTTTAGCGAGGGGTGCGAAGACCAGCCCTTCGGCCCGACCTGGACCACGCTCAAACGTCACGCCGAGGCCCCCGATTGGGACGGCGAAGCCGCCACTGACGGCGCCCGAGGCGGCGACGAACAACTGCTGCCCTTCGGGCGCTATCTGCTGGACGCCGCGGAACGACGCCGCCGCGCGCTGCTCAAGCTCACGGAGGTCTCCGATGGCGCTTGAGTACCTGACCGGCACCAATCCCGGCGCGACGACAATCGCCTTCCGCCGCCCCACCGTGGAGGACGGAGCCGCCATGTGGGCGTGCGTCGGACGCACCAAGGTGCTCGAACAGAACACCTGCTACGCCTATGTCCTATTCGCCGCGCACTTTGCCGACACGTGCGTGCTGGCTGAAATCGACAGCCGGGTCGCCGGGGTGGTCATCGGTTATCGACCGCCGACGTCGCCGGACGCCGCGTTCGTCTGGCAGATCGGCGTGGACCCGGATTTCCAAGGCCGGGGTCTGGGCAAAAAGCTGCTCGAGGAATTCATCCGCCTGCCCGGATGCCGGGACGCGAATTTTTTGGAAACGACGGTCACGCCGTCCAACGAAACGTCGCGGCGACTCTTTCGCTCATTCGCCCGCGACCAAGACGCCGAATGCGGCGTCGAACCCTTTTTTGAAGCGCGCCATTTCGCGATCCCCGAGGTCGCATCCGACGCGCCGCCCATGGAGCACGAACCGGAAGAACTTTTCCGAATCGGACCTTTAAGGAGGCCCTAAATGCAGTCAATTGAAAAACACGAATCCAATGTCCGAAGCTATGTGCGGAACTTTCCCACCGTCTTCTCCCGGGCCGAGGGCTCGCATCTGTATGACGCGGCCGGCCGGGAATACATCGACTTCTTCGCCGGCGCCGGCGCACTCAACTACGGGCACAACAACCCCCATATGAAGCGCGCCCTTATCGAATACATCGAGTCCGGCGGCGTCACGCACAGCCTGGACATGGCCACCGAGGCCAAGGCGCGTTTCCTGGAGACGTTCGACGAATTGATCCTGGCGCCGCGCAATATGAACTACAAAGTCATGTTCCCCGGCCCCACCGGCACCAACGCGGTCGAGGCGGCCCTCAAGCTGGCCCGCAAGATCACCGGCCGCATGAACGTCGTGTCCTTCACCAACGCCTTCCACGGCATGACCCTCGGGTCGCTGACCGTGACGGGCAACGAAATGAAGCGCAACGGCGCGGGCGTGCCTTTGTCCATGACGACGCGCCTGCCCTTTGACGGCTACTTGGGCGACGACGTGGACACCCTGGATCAGTTCGAGGCCATGCTGGACGACTCGTCCTCGGGCCTGGATCAACCGGCGGCGATCATCATCGAGACCATTCAGGCCGAGGGCGGCATCAACGTGGCCGGATTTTCCTGGCTGCGTCGCCTGGAACGCATCGCGCGCAAACACGGCATCGTGTTCATCGTCGATGACATCCAGGTCGGCAACGGCCGCACCGGGCCGTTCTTCAGCTTTGAGGAAATCGGCCTGCTGCCCGACATCGTGTGCCTGTCCAAGTCCCTGTCCGGCTACGGCACGCCGTTCGCCGCCACGCTGATCCAGCCCCACCTGGACGTCTGGGATCCCGGTGAGCACAACGGCACATTCCGTGGCAACAACCACGCGTTCGTGACCTCCCGCGCCGCGCTGGAGACATACTGGCGCGACGACACGCTCACCAACGACGTGAAACGCAAGACGTCCTACGTCGCCGAACGCTTGGCCGCCTTGGCCGAAAAATACGACGGCGAGGCCCGGGGTCGCGGGTTCATTCGAGGCATCGCCTTCGAGAATCCCCATCTGGCCGGGGCCGCTTCGGCGGAGGGTTTCAAGCGCGGGATCATCATGGAGACGTCGGGAGCCAAGGGCGAGGTGCTCAAGTTCCTGGCGCCGCTGACCATCGACGACACTACGCTGGAACAGGGCTTGGACATCGTCGCCCGGTCCGTGGAGGCCGCCGCGACGTCGTCCGTCGAGGGCAAATTAGAAGCGGACGAGCTGCCCACCGGCGCCAACGGCGTCGCGAGCCGCCTCAACGGCGACAGTCAGCTCTACGCCCGATACGGCGCCGAATAGGCGCGGGACAACAAACGACAAGGAAGGACACGATCCATGATCGTCAAATCGCTCAAAGACATTATCGGCACCGACCGGGAGGTGGACGACGGCAAATGGGTGAGCCGCCGCCTGCTGCTCAAGGACGCGCGCATGGGGTTTTCCCTGCATGACACGATCATCCGCGCGGGCGTCGAACTGCCGATGCACTACCAAAATCACCTGGAGGCCGTTTACTGCGTGGGCGGCAAGGGCAAGCTCGTCTCGCGGGACACCGGCGAGGAGTGGCCCATCGAAGAGGGCGTCGTCTATGCCCTGGATCAGCACGACCGCCATACCCTGATCTCCGAGACGGAGATGCGCATGGTGTGCGTGTTCAATCCGCCGCTGACCGGCCGCGAGACCCACGACGCCACCGGTGCCTATCCGCTGATTTTGGACGACGGCGCCGTTTCGGCTCCGTCACCGGGCGCCGCCGGCCGCGCCGACTGATCCGGTCCACCAGCAAGGACAACCAACGACAATATCCGCCGGTGCTCCATGGGCCGATGGAGACCGGTCGATCATCCCCCGATCAACTGGAATCGAACGCGTCGGCCGTATTCGCGCGTTCGCCAAGGAGGCATTCGTCATGTGCGCCGCCAACGCACAACCCCTCATCGATCCTTACCACTCCCGCGACGTGCCTCGCGAAGAGCAGGCGCCGCGCGTGGACCCGGTCGTCTACGGCAAACCCGGAGACGGCCCCCTCTCCGCCGACCAACTCGCCGACTTCGAACGGGACGGGTTCCTGTTCCTGCCGTCGCTTTTTTCGGCCGACGAGGTTTTGGAACTGCAAAAACATGCCGCCGGGTTGGCCAAGAAGGTGGACCCGGACCAGGACTGGGTCATCGCCGAACCGGACAGCCGGACCGTCCGTTCGGTGTTCAAGGTGCATCGGCTGGATGAGGTCTTCGTCGAGCTGGCTCGGGAACCCCGTCTGGCCGGCGTCGCCCGACAGATCCTGGGCAGCGACGTGAGCGTCCATCAGTCGCGCATCAACTTCAAACCGGGATTTCGCGGCAAGGAGTTTTACTGGCATTCGGACTTCGAGACCTGGCACGTGGAGGACGGCATGCCCCGCCCCCGGGCCGTGAGCGCCTCGATCATCCTGACGCCCAACAACGAGTTCAACGGCCCGTTGATGCTCGTCCCCGGCTCCCACAAAGTCTACGTGCGATGCGTGGGCGAGACGCCGGAGGACAACTACAAGTCCTCGCTCAAAAAGCAGGAGATCGGCACGCCGTCGGTCGACGCCCTGACCGCCATGGTCCGCGACGGCGGCATCGTGGCGCCCAAGGGGGAGGCGGGGTCGGTGATCTTCTTCGATTGCAACACGATGCACGGGTCCGCGGGCAATATCTCCCCCTTCCCGCGCAATAACGTCTTTTTCGTGTATAACAGTTTGGAGAATGCACTCACCGAGCCGTTCGGCGCCGACAAACCCCGTCCGGATTTCCTGGGCGATCGCGACGCGCCGCCCGTCGGCCGTCTGTAACAATTCGATAGACTGACCAAGAAAGCGCCGCCGCCGATGACGTGGTTCTCCCTTGAAGCCTTTGTTCCGCTCCTGTTGATCGGCAACGTCCTGCCCGTGCTGCCGATCTTCGTTTCCCAGACCGAGGAATTGGACAAACACGCCCAGCGGCGGCTGGCCACGCAATGCCTGCTGGCCGGTGGGGCCGTGGCGGCGGTGCTGATCGTCGGCGGTCCGTTGCTCTTCAAGGTTCTGGGCATCACCATCTACGATCTGGCCATCGCCGGCGGGCTCATCCTGTTCGTCTTCACCGTTTACGACCTCCTTTTCTCCCGCCATCGGCGGAAAAGCCGGGCCGTCAGATCCGCCCAGGAAGAACAGCAGGACGAGGGTGACGCTCCGGGCGTCGTCCCCTTGGGCATCCCCATCATGGTCGGCCCCGCGGTCCTGACCGCGTGCCTGACACTCTCCAAGCTCTACGGCATCGTCCCGACACTGATCGCCATGGCGGTCAACGTGGCCATCAATTGGGTCATCCTCTTTTTCGGCGGGCGACTCAATTCCTGGCTCGGCCCCGGCGTGATGCGCGTCGTCTCGTCGGTCATGGCCCTGATGCTCTCGGCCATCGCCATTTCCATGGTCCGCCACGGCCTGACGGGCATCATCGGCGGCTTGAGTTAAACTGACCGCCGTCCGCCACGAATTCCTCACATTCCACGAAAGTAAAATTTGACCGACTGGACACTATTGGTCATGTTTCTCCCGAAATTACCGATCCTTTACGATATGGCGAGCGAAGTCTTAACCGAAGGCCGGTATTCGTCGGAGAACGAAACTGCCGGGACCAAGGGCGTACGGCCCATCCGTCCAAAGGGGGCGAACGTGCCACCGAGCGCCATGATTTTCTCCGACCGCCATGAACTGCCGCCGGAGGTCAAGGAGCGACGCCACCAGCTCATGAACCGAGGCATGAGCGCCTTCGCCTTCGTCTTCGCCTTCGTCGCCCTCATGCAGTACATCACCTTTTGGAACTACAACGACGACGGCATCGTCGACCGCCACTACACCCTGCTGTCCGTCTCGATCAACGTCGCCTTGAGCCTGCTGGCGTCCCTGTTCGTCTTCGTCAACCGGGTCGCCCGGCGGGTGCTGGTGTACTGGTGGGAAGTGCATATCGTCTCCCTCCACGTCGCGGCAATCGCGACCATGGCCGCCTTGATCTGCCATACCTATCTGGCCGGTTCCCAGAACACGATGCTGACCATGACGATCCCCGTGGCGAGCATCGTGGTGATGTGGGTGCTGGGCCGGGGGTGGGCGTGGTTCTATTGGGTCGTGGGCAGTTTGGCTCTCTTCTCGATTCAGGCGCTGGAGGCCGGCGGATATGTGCATTACTTCCCATTGGCCGGCATCGACACCTTCGTGTTCGAGTCGTTTTTCCTCGATTTTCGCTATCGGCTGGGCAACGGACTTTTCTATATCCTCGGCTCCACCGCGCCGCTGATCGTCTTCTCTCAGCTTCACGCCGAACTCGACCGCAGCCAGCGGGCCGTGATGAAAGCCAACCAAAAGCTCGAGATCCTGGCCTCGACCGATTCGCTCACCGGGCTGCTCATCCGCCGGGCCGTCCTGCCCAAATTCGACGAGGAGATCGACCGGGCCGAGCGCGAGAAACGCCCCCTCTCCGTCGTGATCCTCGACATCGACAACTTCAAGTCGGTGAACGATACCTACGGCCACGCGGTGGGCGACGACGTCCTGCGCGCCGTGGCCGACGTTTTGCGCCATTCGTTCCGCACCTACGATCTGGTCGCGCGGATCGGCGGCGAGGAATTCATGATCGTCCTGCCGGGCAACGATCTGCATTCGGGCTATGAACTGGCCGAACGGACCCGCAAGCTGCTCGCCCAACGGCTCATCGACGTGGACGGGCGTGTCTTGCGCGTGACCGCCAGCTTCGGCGTGGCCCAATTCGAGCCCGGCCAAGGCACCACCGTCGATCACCTGATGCGGCAGGCCGACGAAGCTCACTACGAAGCCAAGCGCTCGGGCAAGGACCGGGTGTGCCTGGCCGAAATCACGCGTATCTCGGCCTAGGACCTCAGGCCCTGCCGCGTTAACCGGCGGTTAAGTTACTGATTTAAAAATGAATTGCCTTTTTCGGCGCTTCCCTCTAGTTTTCTCGGATCTTTGAATTGCGTCGCGGCGCCAAGCATTTTCTTCTTATTTGCCAGGCATGACCGGCGGTCAACCGAACGCGATCCCATGACAGGCTCGGCGCTCTTTTGCAGCCGACACAACGAGGAAAGAATATGTACGAGGACGCCCCCACCAGCGTCTATTACCTGCCGACGTCCGACTCCTCCCGCATGCAGCGCCACCAGCTTGTCAGCCGCGCGATGGGCGGCGGCGCGGCCTTTCTCCTGGTTCTGGCCTTCTTTCAGTACTTCGTCTTTACCGCCAACGTCCAACCCGGAGTGGTGGACCAGGAGACGGTCTGGATCTCGGTGAGCATCAACTTGGCCCTGGCCGCCCTCGCCCTGACGTTTTTTGCGGTCAACACCTTGGCGCGGCGGTTTCTCGATCATTGGTGGGAGGTCTTCATCGGGTCCATGCACGTCACCACCGCGATCACCATGCTCGCCTGGGTGGCCCACATTCACATCGCCGGATCCCAAGGTACGCCCCTGCTCGTCCTGATTCCCGGCAGCACCGTGGTGTCGATGTGGCTGCTGGGCCGAGGATGGGCGTGGTTCTATTTCTTTTTCGCGAATCTGGCCCTGGCCGTGGTCCAGGGCGCCGAGGTCATGGGATATTTGGAATATTTCCCCTTGGCGGGCACCGGCGCCGCCGAGCATCTGGAATTTCTCGACGTGCGCTACCGCATCGGGAACGGCTTTTTTTATCTGCTGGCGTCCATCGGACCGCTGGTGCTCGTCTCCCAACTCTTCGCCGATCTGACGCGCAGCCAAAAGGCGGTCGTTCGCGCCAATAAGCGACTGGAAGTCCTCGCCTCCACCGACTCGCTCACCGGTCTGCTCATTCGCCGGGCGGTCATGCCCAAGTTCGAGGAAGAGATCATCCGCTCGGATCGGGAGAAGCGGCCGCTCTCGGTCATCATCCTGGACATCGACAATTTCAAATCGGTCAACGACACCTACGGCCACGCCGTCGGCGACCAGGTCATCAAGGAAGTGGCCGACGTCCTTTTGCATTGCTTTCGAACGTATGACCTGGTGGCCCGCATCGGCGGCGAGGAGTTCATGGTGGTGCTGCCGGGCAACGACTTGCACGCCGGTTACGAGTTGGCCGAACGGGCGCGAATGCAGCTTCGGGAACGGGTCATCGATTCGGAAGGGCACGAATTATCGGTCACGGCCAGCTTCGGGGTCGCCGAACATGCCCCCGGGCGGCGGGAGACCGTCGATCAGCTCATCCTTTATGCCGACGACGCCCACTACCATGCCAAACGCGCCGGCAAGGACCGCGTGTGCATGGCCTCCGCGCCGGAGGAAACGACCGGCATGGCCCTGGCCTAAAACGGTCGGCCGACTTAGGGCGCGAAACGCACCGGGTCGTTCTTGGGATGCATCAAGGGGAAATAGACCGGCTTGGGCAGGTCGTTTTTCACCAGATGAGGCCGGAGCCCCGCCGCCGACAGCGCCTTGCCCAGAATGACCGTGAACTGAATGATCTCGAACCAAGCCATGTGATAGCCCACGCAGAAGTGCGGCCCGAAACCGAAAGGCATGCGCACGTCCGCGGAGGTGCGCCGCTCGTCCTCTTCCAGCCAGCGTTCGGGCCGGAACGAAAGCGGATCGTCGTACTTGGCCGGGCTGCGCAGATGGTGGATCAGCGGCACATTGATGGTCGCGCCGACGGGCAACGGATAGCCGTTGACCTCGATGGGCGATTCGATCGTCCGCATGGCCATGGTCGCCGGCGGATTGAGGCGGATGACCTCGCGAAACAGCGCCTCGGTGACGGGAAAATTCGCCATGTCCTTGGGCGTCATCGGCGGCTCGTCGAATCCGGCCACCTCCTCGACCAGCTTGTCCCACCACTGGGGATACTTGGCCAGATAGAACACCATCCAACCGAAGACGCCGGACGAGGTGTCGTGACCGGCGAACAGCAGCCCGCGAAGGTTGTCCAGCACCTCTTCCCGGCTCATCCGGCGGCCGCGTTCGTCGGCGCCCCGGGCGATGCGGGCGGTAAACGAATTGTCGTTCTCGTCGGCGGCCAGGGTGTCGATGATCTTCTGCAACCGAACGCCGATCCAATCCTTGGCCCGTAGGCCCACCGTCTTGGGCGAGCCGGGAAAGTCCCAGGGAATGCCGTAGAGCAGTTTGACGTACTCGATGTACTTGTTGCGCCAGATGTCGAACACATCCGGCTTGACGCCGATCATGCGGAACATGACCTTGAGCGCCACGTCGCGGCAATCGGCGTAGACCTTGGCATGGCCGTCCTTAATCCAACGGTCGACCATCTGTTCGAGCAGGGGCCGCGAAATCTTGCCGAAGTCGGCCGCCGTAATCCCGCTGGGGGTGAAGGGCTTGGTCATGATCGCCCGCACGCGCATATGCTCGGGTCCGTCCATGACGCCGATGGTGCCGTTGAACAGATCGCCCATCTGCTCGGAGAGGCAGCGGTTGGAAATGGACGTGCTCTCCAGCGCGTCGACCGCCTCGGGCATCATGCAGATCAGGTTCGGCCGGCCGGGGCCGTAGATCGCCCAGAACAACGGGCCGCATTCCTTTTCGCCGCGCACCAAAAGCTCGGGATAGGCATACATGAGTTGCCACAGATGCCCGATCACCGGCAGGCCGCCTCCCACCGTCGGGTACTCCACCGCTTTGGCGTCCGTCGCCGCCTGTTCCATCGTCGTCGCCATCAAACCGCTCCTCGATCGTTCACCGTCAAAAAAAACGCGCGTCAGCTCAATGCCGCCAACCGCGCAAAAGAATCGTGATCGTCAACCGCCGCGACAGCCCGCTCAAGGGCGCCGCGGGTGGCGTCCATGGTCTGCAAGTTCGCCATGCCGCCGGTGACAACAGCGCTCATCCAGACATGCAGGGCGTTCAGGGCGTGCATCGCGTTCGCTTCTTCCGTCGTCGGCGCCTCGACACCCGCTTCGCTCAGGCCGCGCCGGTAGCGTTCGATCAAGTCCGCCTCCAGGGCGCGGCGCCGATCGATCGGCATGGAGCTGAACATGAAGTACGACATGTCGTATAGGCCGTTGGCCTGCCGAGCCAGTTGCCAATCCAAAAACCCGACCGTCGGGCCCTGGACGAAGAGATTGCCCGCGTGGCAGTCGCCGTGGATGAGCGTGAACGGCGCCTGGCCTTGGGTGTGGCGATCGAGCACCTTGGTGCGCTTCAAGAAATCCTTCGCGGCATTTTGCTGCTCGGCGGGCACCACCCCCGGATGCAGTTCAAAGCACTTTTTCAGCGAGGCTTTGAGCAGCAGATCCCGCAGCCACATCCGCTTGAGCCAATGCCCGATGGCCAGCGACTCCAGATCGCCGGCAAAACGATCGCTACCCCAATATCGGCCGTGGAATTTTGCTTGGGCGTCGATGACCGCCGTTGCGACGTCGTCCGAGCAGCCGTCGACCAGGTTGGGAAACTCGGTGCCTTCGGCCAGGTCCTCGATCACGAGAGAAAACGTCCCCGGCCGGCGTCCCAGATGGGCCGCGTACATCTTCGGCACCCGCACCGGCACCTCGGCGGATAACTGCCGATAAAAGATGACCTCGCGCCGCCCCAAGCCGAAGGCGACGCCCATGATGCGCGAAGCCATGTCCTGAGCCGGACTTTTCACAAAAACCGACGAGGGCAGATCCGCTGGGCCGCCGTGGCCGTTAAGTTGCCAGCGCGATCGTGTCGTCGTGCCGGCGTGGGCGTCGGCGGAAACGTACGCGTCGCCCTTCTCACCGAATGCGGCGCGCAGGTGCCGCCGTAAAGCCGAATCGCTAAGCCCCATTTAGGTCGTCCTTCAATTTCAATGCTTTGCCGGCTCAAAGCGGCGTCGATGTCGGCCATAGGGTGTCGGCAACCCGGCGAAGACCGATGGACGCCGACGACAACCGGCATTCCGGCACGAGAGCTAAAAATATTCAATTATTGACGCAGTGCGACAGGAAACCGCTCGCGGATTCTCTCCACCACGGCGGCGATGTCAAGGAAAATCTAATGTCGACAAAAAACCTTCGATTTTCCTCAATTAAAAAGAACGCCCGGTCCGAATTATTTCTTTCGGCCGGATCGATACGGCAGGGCGCATACCGTGCGCCTGCGATAAGTTTTGAATATTCCTTGTTTATTTATCCGAGCGGCGATTGGCGCGGCAACGATGAAAGCGCGAATCGTCTTGAGATCACTTCGATTTTCTCGACATTGCTCCGGCGACGAGGCACCGGTATAGTCCTTGGAATTCGTGTGAACGTTTGTTCCCGTTTTGGGAGGCGGGGACACCACCACGTGGAGGCGAGTCAAAGGACCCATGCATGTCCATCTCCGCTCCGTTTCCGCCTGAGCATCAAAACCAAGAATTCCTCGAAAACCGCTACAGCCTCATCAACGTCGGCCTGAAGTGGACGATCGTCGTCCTGCTGTTCGTGACGCTCAATCAGTTCTTGGCCCTCTATTTCGGAGGGGACACGAGCATCGTCAACATGGACGTGGCCATGCTTTCCGTGGCCGTGAACCTGTTCATGGCCCTGACGGGCACGATCGTGTTTCTGCTCAATCGCCAGTTGCATCGACGGGGCGGCGATTGGTCGCGGCTGATGGACCTCAATATGCATGTCCTGGGCGTGGTGGTCATGGCCAGTTGGGTCGTCCATGTCTACCTGGCCGGAACGCAGAACACCCTCATCGTGATGATGATTCCCGGCACCGCGATGGTCCTGGTGTGGATCTTTTCGGGCCGTTGGGCCTGGTTTTATTGGATGGCGTCGAACGTCGCGCTGACCGCCATCTGCTATCTGGAAGTGGTCGGGGAACTGCCCTACTCGCCGTTGCTGGTGCGTCCCGAGGGCGGCGCGGAGATTTACCTGGACATCCGCTACCGCCTGCTCAACGGCGGATTCTACGCGGTCGGATCAGCGATGCTGATCTTCTACGTCACGCGCCTGAAAGCCGCGCTGGAATCCAGCCATGCCGAGACGATGCGCGCCAAGGCCGAGTTGGCGGTGCTGGCGACGACCGATTCGCTGACCGGACTGCTGGTGCGCCGTTCGATTCTGCCCAAATTTGAGGAACAGCTCGTGCGCGCCGACCGGGACGGGCAGCCGCTGTGCGTCGTGATTCTGGATATCGATAATTTCAAGTCGGTGAACGACACGTACGGCCACGCGGTCGGCGACGAGGTCATCAAGATGGTGGCGGAGGTCCTGCGCCATTCGTTCCGGGAATATTACGACTTGATCGCCCGCATCGGCGGCGAGGAATATCTGGTCGTCCTACCGCACAACGATCTGGCTTCGGGGCGTGCGCTGGCCGAGCGAGCGCGGTTGCATTTGAATCAACAGTCGGTCCCTGACGGACAGGGCGGGACCATCGGCGTCACTGCCAGCTTCGGCGTCGCCCAATACCTCCCCGGCAGGAAAACCACCACCGACGCTCTCATCCACGACGCCGACGAGGCGCACTACGTCGCCAAACGGGCGGGCAAGGACCGGGTTTGCGTGGCGGGGGATGACGCGAATCAACAGTCCGCGACAGGTTAGGATTTCGTTTTCGTTCCGTCAGAGCCGCGCACGGTAGTAAGCGGTTTGATACGACCAAGTATGCCCGTACGAGGCTGGAAACCCGCCGCGTCTAATTCGCCTTCTCGTCCGCGTCGCCGACGGTGACGACGACCGGGCCGGTCGAGGTGGTCACGGTGGTGGTGACGGAGCCGTCGGGGTTTTTGACGGTGCGGGTGCGGCCGGTTTGGGGGGCTTGGGCGTCCTTGGGATGGGCTTTGACGTGCTCGTCGTGGACGATGTGGTGGTGGATGCGCACCTGGGCCTCGTGAGCCTTGGCATGCTCGGCGCGCTGCTCGTCGGTCAGGCCGCCTTCTTGGGTGGACGCTTGGGCCGAAGCGGTCGTTTCGCTCGATTCGGTTGTCGTTTCCTCGGCCGTGACCGGATCGGTCGTATGCACCGTCGTCTTGGTCTCGCCCGTCTTCGGGTCCACCGTCGTCACGGTCGTCACCACCGGCCCGACCGTCGTCTGCACTTTCACCTGAATTTTCCGCTCTTTATCGTCGCTCATGGCCCGGCGCCTCCCCAATGTCTCCCCAAATTCCCGCGAATCTTACCACGGCGGGCCGCCGGCGCGAAGCTCGAATTCGGCATCGATATTTTTCGCATTTTCCGCCGTGCGTCCAAAGTATTTGACGCACTGCAATAGACAAATCTTGCCGAGTCGGCGATGCCCTGCTACAAATTTGTGGTTCACGTCCTTGGGGCCGGAATGTCCATCCAAGTCGCGCTACAACACCGAACGAGCTATCGGTACGCCCGCCCGGCGGCGTTGTCGCCCCAGGTCGTGCGCCTGCGTCCGGCGCCTCACTGCCGTACGCCGATCATCAGCTATTCCCTGAAGATCACCCCCGGCGACCATTTCATCAACTGGCAGCAGGATCCGCAGAGCAATTACTTGGCCCGCCTGGTGTTTCCGGAAAAGGTGCCGTTCTTCGAGGTACAGGTCGACCTGGTCGCCGACATGACGGTGATCAATCCCTTCGACTTCTTCCTGGAGCCCTACGCCCAGGAATACCCCTTCAAATACGACCGCACGCTCCACAAGGAACTCGCCCCCTTCCGACGCAAAATCCGCACGGGAGATCGCGTCGCCGAGTTCATGGAAAAGATCGACTACAGCTCCCGGCCGGTCGTTTACTTCCTCGTCGACCTGAACCAGCAGCTCAAGGACGCGGTGGAATACATCGTGCGCATGGAACCCGGCGTGATGGCGCCGGAGCGGACCCTGAACATCGGACGCGGTTCGTGTCGCGATTCGGCGTGGCTGCTCGTCGCCATTTTGCGCAAGTTAGGCTTCGCGGCCCGGTTTGTTTCGGGCTATCTGATCCAACTGGTCGCCGACGTGCCGCCCTTGGAAGGGCCGGAGGGGCCGACGGCGGATTTCACCGACCTGCATGCCTGGACCGAGGTCTACCTGCCCGGCGCGGGATGGATCGGCCTGGACCCCACCTCCGGCCTGTTGGCGGGCGAAGGGCACATCCCCCTGGCCTGCACCCCCGACCCGCCCAGCGCCGCGCCGATTTCCGGTTCGAGCGAAAAGGTCAAAACCTCCTTCGAATTCGAGATGCACATCGAGCGGGTCTACGAGACCCCCCGCGTCACCAAGCCCTACACCGAGCAGTCATGGAAGCATCTGTCCCGCGTCGGTCGTTTGGTGGACGAGCGCCTACGGGTGGGGGATGTGCGCCTGACGATGGGCGGCGAGCCGACGTTCGTCTCCCTGGACGACAAGGAAGGCGACGAGTGGAACACCGCCGCCGTGGGCCCCACCAAGCATAAACTGGGCGAGGATCTGCTGCGCCGCTTGTACGACCTCTGGGGCGTGGGCGGATTTCTGCATTACGGGCAGGGAAAATGGTATCCCGGCGAGCCCCTGCCCCGCTGGGCGCTGTCGTGCTTCTGGCGCAAGGACGGCCAGTTGATCTGGCGCGATCCGGCGCTGTTTGCCCGCCTGGACGACAACGTCGGCCACGGCGCCGAACAGGCTCGATCCTTCACCGAAGCCCTCGCCGCGGAATTGGGGATCACCACGGAGTGCGTCCTGCCGGCTTTCGAGGACGTGTTCTATTACCTCTGGAAAGAAAAGCGCCTGCCGGTCAACGTGGACCCCTTCGACGCCAAGCTCGACGACGAGTTGGAGCGGGACCGCTTGGCGCGGATTTTCCAGCAGGGGCTGGCGTCCTCCGTGGGCTACGCCCTGCCGATGCAGCGCCGATTCGCAGCCGGGGGCGAGGCGTATTGGCAAGGGGGGCGGTGGTTTTTCCGCGACGAACGGATGTACCTGATGCCCGGCGATTCGCCGATGGGCCTGCGCCTGCCGTTGGAATCGCTGCCGTGGGTTTTGCCCGAACGGCGGGATTTCCACGTGGACCGGGACCCGTTCGACGTACGCGGCCCCCTGCCCACCCGCGACCAGATGCAGCTTCGCCGCCTGCCCCAGCCGGACGGCACCGCCAGTTGGACGACCGAACAGCGCCTGCCGACCGAAATCGAGCAGCGCACGGCCATGGCTTCCGGCGAAATGCCGGTGATTCGCACGGCCTTGTGCGTCGAACCGCGCCACGGCGTGCTGCATGTGTTCATGCCGCCGGTGGAACGGGCCGAGGACTACCTGGACCTGCTCACGGCCATCGAAAGCGTCGCGGCGAAGGGCCACGGTCCGTTGATCGTCGAGGGCTACACCCCGCCCACGGACCCGCGACTGTCCCATGTGAAGATCACCCCGGACCCGGGCGTGCTGGAGGTCAACGTGCCGCCGGTGGCGTCCTGGTCCGAACAGAACGAGCAGACGCGCACGCTCTATGAACAAGCCCGTCTCTCCCGCCTGGTCACGGAAAAATTCGACCTGGACGGCAAGCACACCGGCACCGGCGGCGGCAACCACGTGGTCATCGGCGGCCCGACCCCGGCCGACAGCCCCATCCTGCGCCGCCCGGATCTGCTGCGCAGCCTGTTGGGGATGTGGCACAACCACCCGTCCCTGTCGTACCTGTTCTCCGGCACCTTCATCGGCCCCACCAGCCAGGCGCCGCGCGTGGACGAGGGACGGCGCGATTCGGTGCATGAGTTGGAGATCGCCTTCGACGAGGTGCGCAAGGCTTCCGACCCGCCGCCGTGGCTGGTCGACCGAGCCTTCCGCCATCTGCTGGTGGACCTGACCGGCAACACCCACCGGGCCGAGTTCTGCATCGATAAGCTGTATTCGCCGGACACCGCCACGGGGCGCCTGGGGCTGGTGGAATTTCGCGGATTCGAGATGCCGCCCCACTGGCAAATGAGCCTGGCCCAGCAACTGCTGCTCAAGGCCCTCATCACGCACGCCTGGGAGCAGCCCTACGAGCGCGAACTGGTGCGTTGGGACACGCAGATCCATGACCGGTTCATGCTGCCCCATTTCGTCGCCGAGGATTTCCACGACGTGCTCGACGTGCTCAACGAAAGCGGCTTCGACCTGCGCTACGAGCATTTCGCCCCCCATTTCGAATTCCGCTTCCCCCATATCGGCGAGGCGACCTACCGGGGCGTCCAAGTGGTGCTGCGCCAGGCCATCGAGCCGTGGTACGTGCTGGGCGAGGAGCCGGGCGGCGGCGGGACGGCGCGGTATGTGGATTCGTCGGTGGAGCGCCTGCAACTCAAGGTGCACAACATGACGCCGGGGCGCTTCGTCGTGGCCTGCAACGGACGGCGGGTGCCGCTGCATCCCACCGGAACGCAGGGCGAATACGTGGCCGGGGTGCGCTATCGGGCCTGGCAGCCGCCCAGTTGCCTGCACCCGACCATCGGCGTGCACACTCCGCTGACCTTCGATCTGTACGACTCCTGGAACGGTCGATCCCTGGGCGGATGCACCTACCATGTCTCCCATCCGGGCGGACGGGCGTATGAACAATTCCCCGTCAACGCCAACGAGGCCGAGGCCCGGCGGGTCAACCGTTTCTTCAAAATCGGCCATACTCCCGGCTCCGGCGACCTGCCCTACGAGGCGCCCCATCCGGACTTTCCCTTGACGCTGGATCTACGCCGATTGCCCACCGGTCCGGCCGCCTCCCGGAGAGATTGACGACGGCGCTGCGATCTTTCTAATTTGATCCGGTGAATTTCTTTATGCGCGGGGTGCGACGAGCGACGTGTTCACCAAATCCTATCCTCTCATCGAACGCACCTACGACGAGCTGTTCGACGCCCCCGACCACATCCGGCCCCATTGGCAGGGATTCGCCGACGTCCTGGAGCGCATCGGCGACGATGAGTTGGACCGGCGCTGGGAGCGGGCTCGGCGGCTGATCCACGAGCACGGCGTCACCTACAACCTGTTCGGCGACCCGGACGGCATGGAGCGGCCGTGGGACCTGGACCCCCTGCCCAACCTGCTGGCCCCGGACTCGTGGAGCCTGCTGGAACCGGCGGTGGCCCAGAGGGCGCGCCTGCTCAACGCCGTTCTCGTCGACCTTTACGGCGAACAGACCCTGCTCAAGGAACGGCTGCTGCCTCCCGAGCTGGTCTTCGCCAACCCGAGTTTCCAACTGGCCTGCCACGGCATGAGGCCGCCCGCCGACACCTGGATGCATCTCTACGCCGCGGATTTTTACCGGCGGGAAGACGGGTCATGGAATGTGGTCGCCGACCGCACCGAAACACCCTCGGGCATCGGCTATCTGCTGGAAAACCGCATCATCGTCTCCCACGCACTGCCGGATTTTTTCCATGAACTGCACGTGCGGCGGCTGGCGACGTTTTATGTCGCCCTCAAGCGCTATCTCAACGACCTGGCGCCCCGTAGCGAGCACCCGAATATCGTCCTGCTCACTCCCGGCCCCCATTCGCCGACGTATTTCGAGCACTCCTATCTCTCCCGCTACCTGGGCTACACCCTGGCCGAGGCCGGTGACCTGACGGTGCGCGACAACGCGGTCTTTTTGAAGACCCTCAACGGCCTGCTCGCCGTCGATGTCATCCTGCGTCGCGTCGCGGACCGGGATTGCGACCCGCTGGCGATCCAAAGCCAGACCACCGACGGCGTGCCGGGCCTGCTGTCGGCCATGCGCGCCGGCAACGTGCTGATCGCCAACGCCGTGGGATGCAGCGCGGTGGAATCGTCGGCCCTGATGCCGTTTTTGCCGAGCCTTTGCCGCCATCTGCTCAGCGAGGAATTGCTCGTCCCGTCCGTGCGGACCTGGTGGTGCGGCGATCCGGAAGCGTGCGCGTACGTCGTGGAGAATCTGGACACGCTCGTGCTGCGGCCGGCGTTTTCGGCCGGGTCGGAAGACGCCATCGGCGGCGGCGAAATGAGCAAAAAGGACAAGGCCCAGGCCATCGCCCAGATCAAGGCCCACCCCCATCGCTGGGTCGCCCGCGAGCGGTTGGAACTGTCCACCATGCCCGCGTGGCAAGGCCACAGCGAGATCGCGATGCGTCGGATGCTGCTTCGCATGTACGGCGTGGCCTCGGCGGAAGGGTACGAGGTGCTGCCCGGCGGCCTGACGCGGGTGGCGGCCAAGACGGGCCATCTGCTCTCGGCCACCGGCAACCGGGGCGGCAGCAAGGACACGTGGATCACGTCGACGACACCGGTGCCCCAGGTCACGCTCCTGCCCACCGACGACAGCGAGCTTCCCATCGTCCGCGGCCTGGATCTGCCCAGTCGCGTGGCCGACAACCTCTTCTGGCTGGGGCGATACGTCGAACGCACCGAAAGCCTGCTGCGCCTGCTGCGCGCCATCAGCGAGCGGATGTCCGAACAGTCGACGATCGAAGAGGCGCCGGAAATGGCGGCCCTGCTGGGCGCGGTGGAGCGCACCGGGGTCACGCCCGCCGGGTCGCTCACCAAGCTCATGCCCAACCGGATGCAACTGGAAACGCAGGTGCTGGCGGCCCTGTTCGACCCGAAGATGCCGGGCAGCCTCATCGCCACGATCAAGCAGATCCACCGTACCGCCTCCCTGGTGCGTGACCGGCTGTCCCTGGACACCTGGCGCGTCATCAGCCGTCTGGAAAGCGAATTTCTCAAGCCCGCGGGCACGACGCCGACCCTGTCGTTCGCCGCCGCCGTGGATCAGCTCAACGAGTTGGCCGTGACGCTCTCGGCCTTCGCCGGCGTGGCCATGGAGACCATGACTCGGGGCCTGGGTTGGCGATTCCTGGATACGGGACGGCGCTTGGAGCGGGCGGCCCACACGGCGAATTTGCTTCGCGGCATGGTCCAGATGCAGGACACGAACGCCTCGGACGTGTTGGAGGCGATCCTGGAAGTGGCGGCCAGTTCCATGACCTATCGGGCGCGTTATCGCACGACGATGCATCCGGCGCTGGTGCTGGACCTGTTGCTCATCGACGAGACGAACCCGCGTTCGGTGGCGTTTCAGTTGGCGGTGATGGAGCGGCATATGCTCGAGTTCCCGAGGGAAAAACGCACCCGCCCCCACGAGGCGCCGGAGGAGCGGCTGATCCTGCGCGTGCTGACCAACATCCGTCTGGCCGACGCCGTCGCCCTCAACTCTCTGGGCCAAAGCGGCGGACGCGAGGCCCTGGCGGCGATGCTGCGCGACCTGGACCGCACGCTGCCGGCGATCTCCGACCAACTCACGCAGCGCTATCTGGTGCTGGTCGACGTCCCGCGCCAACTGGCCTCCGAGTCCAAGGGCGGCGCCGGATCATGATCTACCAGCTTCGGCACCGCACCGAGTATCACTACGAGTCCACGGCGACGCTCTCGCAAAATGTGGTGTGCCTGGAACCGCGCGCGACACCCTACCAGACGTGCCGCTCGTTCACCTTGCGGGTCGACCCGCCGCCGACGGGCCTGGAGACCAGCACGGACTATTTCGGCAATCGCTTCGCCACCTTCGCCGTGCAGCGGGCCCACCGGCGGCTGACCATCGAGGCGCGCAGCGAGGTGGAGGTCCGTCCCCACGACGCGCCCGACCCGGCGTTCACCCCCTCGTGGGAAGACATCCAGTCACGCCTGCGCATCCCGGCCACGGCCGAGGACCTGGCCGCGTCCCAATTTCGATTCGACTCGGCGATGGTGACGGCCAACGACGCGGTCCGGGCGTACGCCGCGCCGTCGTTCGGGCCGGGACGTCCGGCTCTGTCGGCGGCGTTGGATTACATGGGGCGCATCAAGGCGGATCACATCTACGACCCCAAGGCGACGACGGTGCATTCGTCGGTGGATGAGGTGCTCACCGGCAAGCGGGGCGTGTGTCAGGATTTCGCCCATCTGCTGATCGCGGGAATGCGTTCAATGGGTTTGGCGGCGCGGTATGTGAGCGGGTATTTGGAGACGCTGCCGCCACCGGGTCGGCCTAAGCTGATCGGCGCGGACGCGTCTCACGCCTGGGTATCGATCTACATTCCCGATTGGGGCTGGATCGACCTGGACCCGACGAACAACGTGGTGCCTAACGAGCGGCATATCACCGTCGCCTGGGGCCGGGATTACCGGGACATCACCCCCGTTCGCGGCGTGGTCATCGGCGGCGGCGCGCACTCGCTGAGTGTCGCGGTGGATGTGGAGCCGCAAGTGTAGAATTCTTAGTAGAAGGAACGGTCATGGGCAAAGAACAAATAAGGTTATTTTGGTCTTGGCAATCGGACAGTCCGACGAACACAAACAGAAATTTCATTCAAGACTGCATCGACAAAGCTGGGAAAAATATTGGGAACGACCTCGCAGTAACAGTGGCTCTTGATCGGGACACAGCAAGCCTGGGTGGATCGCCTGGCATTTCGGATTCGATATTTACCAAAATTCGATCCTGTGACATATTTATATGGGACGCTACAATAGTACACATCGACCCCAAGTTTTCACCAAATCCGAACGTTTTAATTGAGCTTGGCTATGCAATAGCCATTGTCGGATGGGCGCGAATAATAGGCGTCATGAACGTAAACAAAGGCCATGGCCCCGAGAAGCTGCCTTTTCATCTACAGCATCGAAGATGGCCAATTACATACTCACTAGATGCAACAACGGATAGTTCTACACGGAAGACGGCGAAGAAAGAGCTAACAAGAAAATTTGAAGACGCAATATTACTTTCACTGGATGAACCAAAACGCGGAGTACTTTTTTCTGACACTGATTTCCTTATCGTTAAACGCCTTTGGAAACTCATTGATTCACACTGGGTCTATAGTTGGATTTCCGAGCGCGAAACTTACCCACAATACGAACGCAGCGAATACCTCGACATAATCCTCAAATATAGGCAGACAGCCATTCGCCCTGAAAATCGCTTCAAAAACAAGGATATCAAACAGGCACACGAATCTCTAACACGAGCACTTTACGATTATTCACTTACGACCGCCAAATTGATGATTCCTGCCAATGGTGAAGGCGTGTTTAAGTTATCAATAAAAGACGCACCTGACCATATCGACGACTACGACGAAAAATATGATCGCGACGTAGACGCAATTCTTGCTTGCCTGGATGCTATCCGGAAAGCCTGGGACGCATATATAGATATCATATCGGGCCAATACCCTGAGGTAATTCAGTAACATAGAGATGTTGACCTCAGGGCGAAAACCAAATTATCCAGGTGTTCTTCCCCTCTATGGGAATGCGACACCGAAAAAATTACATGGCCCCCTACGCCGTGGCGCGCTCGGCGCCGTTGGCCATGTGCTCGATGGGCCGGACGGCGAAGAAGGTCTCGTGGACGGCGCCGCCGATGTCGTTGAACCGGCGTTGCAGCTCGTCGATGAACTGGTGGATGCCCCGGTTGATGACTTCGTCGATGTCCCCGTAGCCCAACTCGGCGCGCAGGCGCCCCAGCTTGCGTTCGGCGTCGTTGGAGAACGAGCCGTGCTTGGTTCCGGTGATGGCGTAGAGCGACTGCTCCGCGTTCTGCACGCAGAACCGCACCGCCCGGGGGAAGGTCGTGTCGAAGATCATGAAGTCGGCGACCTGCGTCGGCGTGATGCGGTGGAAGCGCTTGCGGTACATCTCCAAGCCACTCGTCGACTTGAGCACCGCCGCCCACTCGATGTTGTCGTAGGGCGTGCCCACATACTCCACGTTCGGCAACAGGATGAAATACTTCACGTCCAGGATGCGCGAGGTCTTGTCCGCCCGTTCGAGCAACATGCCCAGATGGGCGAAGTGCCAAGCCTCGCCGTGGCTCATGCCCTCGTGCATCAGGCCGGTGAACAGGTGCTTGGAGAGCTTCACGTGCTGGAAGAACGCATGGGGGTTGGCGTGGTCCACGTCCTTGACCGCCGTGCGCTTGACCATCAGGTAGAGGCTGTTGATCTGCTGCCACATCTCGGAGGAGATGATCTCGCGGATCGAGCGGGCGTTCTCCCGCGCCATGGCCAGGCACGAGAGGATGCTGCCGGGATACTCGGGATCGTAGGTCAGGAAACGAATGACGTTTTCCTGGGTGTACGCGCCGTATCGCTCCTCGAAGGCCTCGTTGTCGGCGGTGACGGTGATCAGCGGCTCCCACTGGGCGCTGCCCCGCCCCGGCAGATCCAACATCAGATGCAGATTCACATCGACGAAACGGGCAATGTTCTCTGCTCGCTCCATATAGCGACCCATCCAGTAAATCGACTCGGCGACGCGGCTGAGCATGACGATCTTCCCCCTTGGCGTTCGTGGCGGCCCCGGCCGGACCGCCGATGAAATTTCCGATTCGTTCCCGGTAGCGGGCCTATCCCCACCGACCCTTTTTCGGCCCGGACGACTGCGATTGCGATTGCGACTGCGACTGCGACTGCGACGCGTTCGGATCCGAACCGGTCATGATGTTCAACGTGGGCTTGCGCTCGCGTTTTTCCAGCGGCGGTCCGCCCAACACCCAGGTGTCCTTGCTGCCGCCGCCCTGGGAACTGTTGACCACCAGCGATCCCTTGCGCAGGGCGACTCGGGTCAGGCCGCCGGGGATCACCTCCACGTCCTTGCCGTAAAGCACGTACGGACGCAGGTCCACATGCCGCCCCTCGATGGCGCCGTCGACGATGGTCGGCGTACGCGAGAGGGAGAGCGTGGGCTGAGCGATGTACTGGCGCGGCTTGTCCTTGATGCGCGCGGCGAACTCATCCCGCTCGGCCTGCGTGGCGTGGGGGCCGATGAGCATGCCGTAGCCCCCCGACTCGTTGACCGACTTGACGACGAGCTTGTCCAGGTTCTCCAGCACGTGCTGCCGGTCCTTGTCTTCCGAACAGATGAAGGTCGGCACGTTGGGAAGGATGGCGTCTTCGTCCAGGTAGTATTTGATGATGCGCGGGACGTACGCGTACACGGCCTTGTCGTCCGCCACGCCCGTGCCCGGCGCGTTGGCCAACGCCACGTTGCCTTGGCGGTAGGCGTCGATAATGCCCGGCACGCCCAGCAGCGAGTCCTCGCGAAAGACCTTCGGATCGATGAAATCGTCGTCGATGCGCCGATAGACCACGTCCACCTGCTGCAGCCCCGTGGTGGTCCGGGCGTAGACCACGCCGTCAACGACCTCCAGGTCCCGGCCCTCCACCAATTCCACGCCCATCTGCCGGGCCAGGAAGCTGTGTTCGAAATAGGCCGAGTTGTAGACGCCGGGGGTGAGCACCACGACCACCGGCTTGGTCGGCCGCGAGCAAAGGGACTGCAAAGTTTCCAGCAGGAGGTTCGGATAGTTCTCCACCGGGCGGACGTTTGATTCGGCAAAGACGTGGGGAAATGTCTGCTTGAGAACCTGGCGATTTTCCAACACGTACGACACGCCCGACGGGCAACGCAGGTTGTCTTCCAGGACGTAAAATTTGCCGTCGCCGTGGCGGACCAGGTCGGTGCCGGTGATGTGGCACCAAACCCCATGGGGCGGACGCAATCCGATGCACTGCGTCCGGTAGGAATTGGCCGAGAGGACCAGCTCCTTGGGGATGACCTTATCCTTCAGGATTTTCTGGTCGTTGTAGATGTCCGAGAGGAATTCGTTGAGGGCGCGGATGCGCTGCTTTAGGCCCTTCTCGATGACCGCCCAGTCGTCCACTTCCACGACCCGGGGGATAATGTCGAAGGGGAAGATCTTTTCCGTGCCCGCGTCGTCGCCGTACACCGTGAAGGTGATGCCCATCTGAAGCAGGGCCTTTTCGGCGGCTTCCTGACGGCGTTTCAGATCACCGGGCGGCAGGGCATTGAGGCGCTCGACAAGGATGCGCGCCCCGGACCGGGGCTGCCCCGCCTCGTCAAACAGCTCGTCGTAAAACCCTTCCGGATCGTAAGACGCGAAATCCATGGGTGTCCCTTTTGCGTTGCCTCATGCGAGGAGGCCGCGCCCCAAGGCGCGGGGACCGGGATCCCATGACCGAGCCGACTCGTTGTTCGCCGCAAAATTGCACGCGCCAACAAATCGAGACGGAATTTCGGAGCAGGCAGGTCAAGCGAAATCGAAGTTCAAGCGGTCCAACAAAGGGACCAAAATCGGGCTTTTTCACTGTCTCAATTGTGCGCCCCGATGTCAACATCGACGTGCGGCCCCTCACCAGTCGGCAACGAAGATCCAGGCTTCGAAAAATGCGTCGTTGACCGGCCGTCGTTGGGCGTGCTACAGGACCGTCACAATTTGGAAAGTCGCGATGCGCAGGAAAATCCGGTGGAAAACCGGTGCAGTCCCGCTGCTGTGACTCCGAAGGCGACAAGGGACCATCCCAACAGATCGTTCGCCGTTCGGGGAAGCCAGAAAACTGCTCCTCGCGACGCAAATCGAAACGCTCTTCGGCCGAAAGAGTGGATTTGCCACGGCCAAGCCGCAAATCCCTCGCCTCGACCCGGTCGACGCGGGGTTTTTTGTGGCAAGGCCACGACGATCCTCCGTTCCCGAATGAGCCTTCGCACGCTCGACGCTAGGCGCGATCGAGTCCGGAGGGCCCCATGTTCAAAGACCGCGTTCCACTTCGCTTCCGATCCCGTAACCCCCTGTCGCGAATTCGCGTCCGCGCCTCGGGCGCCCTGATCCGCGCCTTGACGGCGTTGCTATGGGCGCTGGCCGTGACCGCCGTCGTCCTGCATTTGCAGGGTTGCTCCGGTTCTTCCGGCGGCGACTCGGGCGACGACGACGATGACGCTGCCGACGATGATGACAACGACGCGGGCGACGGCCTGCCGATCGACGCGGCGGATTCGAACTGGACGCGGGCGGACCTGGTGCTCGCTTTCGGACAGGAGATGCGGGTGCGCACCGAGGGAACGATCACCGTTCTGGAAGACGGCGACGACCTGGGCCCCCACGGCACGGGCGTTTCCTGCGGCCTGGACTGCCCCGGCCCCAGCCTGCCTCGCGGGGCGCTGATCGGGCGCATCGTCCGGGGCGACGGCGCCGGGGCCCCCTTCCTGGTCGGCGCCAACTACAACCAATACGTCACCCGCGACGGCTCCCTGGAACTGATCGTCAACGACGACGAATACGCGGACAACCAAGGCACCTTCTACGCCGACATCGCCACCGAGGATCCGCTGACCGGCGACGATGACGACGACGGCCCGACCGGGTTGCCCTCCTGCCATCCGGCCAATTTCGCCATCCAGGTTCTCGACGTGCAGTACGGCGCCTTGGCCGGATTCGGCCAAAAGGAATTTCCCGACAACGTCCTGGGCCCGCCCGCCGGGAAAGGCGACTACGCCCCTCAATCCAGCGAGACGGAATTGCTTTCGCTCGGCGAAGGCGGACAGATCACGCTGAAAATGGGCCGGGAAATCCTCGACGGTCCGGGCACCGATTTCCTGATCTTCGAAAACGTCCTGTACTGGAGCGGGAATACGGCCAACACCTACACCGAGGCCGCGATCGTCGACGTCAGCCAGGACGGCGAAACGTGGTTCACCTTCCCCTTCGACTTCAACCCCGACGGCCCCACCGGCCCCCAAGGCCTTCCCGACACGGTGCCGGAAAACTTCGTGGGCTTCGCGGGCATCGAGCCGACCTACGGCAATTGCGACCCGGACCGGGACGGCGACATCTCCGACGCCATCGACCCTCTGGACCCGGACATCGCCGGCGGCGACCGATTCGACCTGGCCGATGTGGATATGGAGTGGGCGGCGTACGTGCGCATCCGGGACACGGGCCACATCGACCGGGCGCCGGGAACCGAGACCTATGACGACGACGGCGACCTGATCCAGGACGGCGGGAATATGCTGGCGTCCTTCGGCGGCATTCAGGGATTCGACCTGGACGCGGTCGGCGTGGTCAACGGCGGCGAGGTGCTCGAACCCGATGACCGTTGATTTCACAAGCACTAAGACGACATCGCGACGCGTCGTGCTGCTGACCGGCGGCGCTCGCGCAGGCAAAAGTCGGCGGGCGCTCGAAATCTGCGCGCCCTACCCGACCAAAATCTTCTGCGCCACCGCGACGGCAATGGACGACGAAATGGCCGCGCGCATCAACGCTCATCAAGCCGAGCGCGGCGCCGAATGGACGACCGTCGAGGAACCGCTGGACCCGGCCGCCGCCTTGTCGCGCGTCGGCACGCCGGAGGCGGTCGTGGTGGTCGACTGCCTGACGGTCTGGTTGGGCAACCTTTTTCACGAGTACGATCTGGATCTTACCCGCATCGGCGAGGCGACGGGACGATTCGTCGACCTGCTCCACGCGCCGCCGTGCGACCTGGTGATCGTCACCAACGAGTTGGGTTGGGGCATCGTTCCGGCGGACGGGATGACGCGGTCGTTTCGCGACGAGGCCGGACGCCTCAACCAACGCGTCGCCGAAAAGGCCGATCGGGTGGAATTGCTGGTCAGCGGCATTCCGCTTGTTCTGAAAGACAACTTGAAAACGACTTGAAAAACAACGCGGAGAAACCAAGGAAAGGAATGAACCGTTGGGACTGATGGACGAAACGATCGGCGCGATCATGCCGGTGGACGAGGGCCTGCGCACGGCGGTGCAGGAACGCCTGGACGACCTGACCAAACCTCGCGGCAGCCTGGGGCGCCTGGAAGAACTGGCGATGCGCGTCGCCTTGATCCAAGGCACCACCGACCCCCGCGTCAAAGGCAAGCGCGTGGTGACGTTCGCCGGCGATCACGGCGTCGCCGCCCAGGGGGTTTCGGCCTACCCTCAAGCAGTCACGCCCCAGATGGTGCACAACATGCTCTCGGGCGGCGCGGCGATCAATGTGCTGACCCGGCACGTGAACGCGGACCTCGTCGTGGTGGACATCGGCGTGCTGGCGGATTTTGACGACCACCCGGGGCTGCGCCGGGAAAAAGTGCGCCCGGGGACGCGAGATTTCACGCAGGAACCCGCCATGACGCGCGAGGAAGCGACGGCCGCCGTCGAGGTGGGCATCGAGCTGGCCGAACGGGCCGCTCGCGAGGGGATCAGCATGCTCGGCACCGGCGAGATGGGCATCGCCAACACGACCCCCGCCGCCGCGCTGTTGGCGGCCCTGCTGCCGGCGCCGGTGGAGCGGTGCGTGGGGCGTGGCACCGGCGTGGACGATACGGGGTTGGCGCGCAAAGTTGATGTGGTCAAACTGGGCCTGGACAAACACGGCGGCGCCGTCGGCGATCCGTTCGCGGTGCTGAGCGCGCTGGGCGGCTTGGAGATCGCGGGGCTCGTCGGTCTGTTGCTGGGCGCGGCGCGATACCGGCTGGTGGGCGTGGTCGACGGATTCATCTCCACGGCCGCGGCCCTGGCGGCGATGCGTTTGTGCCCGGCGGCCGGGGATTATTTCATCTTCAGCCATCGCTCGGACGAGGCGGGGCACGGCGTGTTTTTCGAAGTCACCGGCGAGCGCCCTGTGCTGCATCTTGATATGCGCCTGGGGGAAGGCACCGGCGCGGCGCTGGCCATGTCGCTGATCGAGGCGTCGCTCAAGCTCTATCACGAAATGGCGACGTTCAGCTCGGCGGGCGTGTCGGATAAAAGTTGACCATCTCCCGACTTTCCAGAGCCGCGACCGCAAGGGAGCGGGTTGGTGCGTCCCGGTAACCCGCTTGCTGACGCGCTCGGCTCTGAAGGATTGATGACGACGCGGTAGGAAAGACAGAGTGATGCCATGAATTCCAAATCCCCCCTCTTTGTGCTCGCCGTCGCGACGCAGTTCCTTACGCGTCTGCCCGTCGCCCGCGACCTCGACCCCACGCCCGAGGACCTGGGCCGCAGCACCCTCTACTTTCCGCTGATCGGCCTGGGCGTCGGCGCGCTCATTGCGTTGACGGCGAACGCCGCGCTGGCGCTCGGTCTGCCCACGGGCGTCGCGATCGTGCTCGCGTTGACGCTAGGCGTCTTAGTCACCGGGGCGCTGCACGAGGACGGCTTGTCGGACGCGGCCGACGGCTTGGGCGGCGGTTGGACGCGGGAACAATCCCTCAACATCATGCGCGACAGCCGCATCGGCAACTACGGCGCCGTCGCGCTGGTCCTGCTGTTTGCATTGCGTATTGCGGCACTGTCTGAAATTGCTCCGTCCCAATGGCTCGGCGCGCTGGCCGTCGCCCACGCTTTGGGACGCTGGTCGAGCGTCGACCTGCTCGTGCGCGTGCCCTACGCCCGCAACCCGGACGACGCGCCGGGCCTGGGCAAGAACTACGGCGACACCCTCCCCGAAGGCGCCCTCGTCCGCGCGACGATCATGACCGCGCTGTTCGCCGTCGCCTTTCTGGGTGTCGACGGACTGCTCGCCCTCGTCCTCGCCGCCGCCGTCTCCCGCCTCTCGGGCCGATACTACCAACGCAAAATCGGCGGCATCACCGGCGACACCCTGGGCGCCACGAATGTGTTGTGCGAGGTGGCGGTGTTGATGTTCGTCGCGGCGGGATAGGGGTCTGGAAGCGAGTCTGTTTTTCGCGTCATTCTGAACGAAGTTTCGTGTCATTCTGAACGAAGTGAAGAATCCAGGTACGACCACAGATCCTTCGCCGAGGCACAGGATGACAGGCCTCTTTCGGCGACACCTTGGACGTCATGCGGGTGCCACACTTTCGCGAGGACGCACGTCCGAGAGAAGGTGTGCCTTGTTTGAACAATCCATTGCACACCCTTGCCCGCCTTCGGCGACCTAAGAGTGTGGCACCCGAACGCGATCTTTCGTGACGACCGCACTTCCGCTATCGTCGATGCGAACCCAACACTCGGGAATCCTTCGTGCTCACGCTCGTCGAAAAAGCGAAGATCCTTAAACAGGTCGTGACCTGGGGCATGCTCTACGCCTACATCGACCTGGACTACCTGGACCCCAAGGCCGCCGGGCCGAAATTCATCACCGCCATGCAGGCCGCGTCCCTCATCCGCAAGGACTCGGTCGTCTTTTCATCGGGCTTGGCCGCCAGCGGGATGTGCTCGATTTTTTTCTGGGCGCTGAAAAAGCGTTTCGAGACGGCGGGCCTGCCGCGCGGTCTGACGTGGATCGTCGTCGGCGCCCAGGGGGGCCGTGGCCGCGCGCCGGGAACCATCGAGGAGTTGGGCGCGCCGGGCATGATCACCCGCTTCTTCGGCGGCCACATCGAGACGCACAAATCCCACCTCTACCTGGTGCAGTCCCGCGCCATGGAGACGCATATCCTGCCGCAAGGCGTCGCCACGTTTTTGCTGGAAGCCCAGGGCCGGGGCGAGACGACGGTGCGTTCGAAGGTCGGGGTCGGGACGTTCCTCGACCCGCGCACCGGCCGGGGCACATATCTGGGCGGCGCGCCCCAAACCGAATCCTTCGTCGAGGCCGACGGCGATGAGCTGATCTATCGCTACCCCAAGATCGACTACACCTTGTTCACCGCCTCCTATGCCGACGAGGAAGGCAACATCTACGCCCGGCACTCGGGCAACGTGAACGAATCGTTGGAAGGCGCCCGAGCCGCCAAGGCCAACGGCGGTACGGTCATCGCGTCCGTCGCCGATATCGTCCCGAAAAAGGCCGACGAGATTTTCATCCCCGCGGACCTGATCGACCACATCGTCATCAATCCCTTCGGCAGCCAGATCGGCCCGGTTTTTCAGCGCCAATATTGGCCCATGTTCACCGTCGAGGAGCGCGTCGACGGCGAGCACGCGATGGAAGAACTGCATTTCATGAATGAGTCCCTGGGCATCACCCCGGTGCGCCAACCGGCCGAACTGGCCTGCGCCCGCCTCGCGGCCCGGACCTTTGCCCGCGTCATCCAGCCCGGCGCGCTGGTCAACGTCGGCGTCGGCTTGGGCGAGGAAGTCTGCCGGGTGGTGCATGAATCGGGCGTGGGCGAGGAAGTGACGTTTTTCACCGAGACCGGCGTGCTGGGCGGCGTGCCCGCGCCGGGCATCTTCTTCGGCTCGGCGATCAATCCGGACAAAATCGTCACGTCCGCCCAGGTCTTTCACCTGGCCCGGGAAAAAATGGAGGCCACCATCCTCGGCTTCCTCCAGGTCGACTCGGACGGCAACGTCAACGTCTCCAACCGGGGCTCGAATTTTTTCAACTACGTCGGCCCCGGCGGCTTCTGCGATCTGACCACCTACGCCCGCAAGATCGTCTTCGTCGGATCGTTCACCGCCCACGCCGAGTTCGAGGTCGACGGCGCGAAGCTCAAGCTGCAAAACGCCGGAGCGCCCAAGTTCGTCGAGCACGTGCGGGAGGTGACGTTCAACGGCCGCATCGCGCTTGCCGCCGGCAAGGAGGTCTATTACGCCACGACCGTCGGCCTCTTTCAGCTCACGCACGACGGCCTTGTCCTGCGGGAGATCATGCCCGGCATCGACATCGAAAACGACATCCTCGCTCACTGCGACGCCCGCGTGATCGTGCCCGACGATGTCCCGGTCGCCCCGGACGAAGTCGTCACGGGCGAGGGCTTTACCCTGACAGCCGCCGACTCAAAACCCCGCCAATGGGCCGCAAAATAAAATTGCCATTGACAACGCCCCGGCGATCGGCCTAGCTAAAATGACATCGCGCGTCACGAATTCCGAATGCCGCGCGCGATCCCGACATCGCGCGACGTGCCCACAGGAGAAGCCGCTCATGCCCGATCCGTCCTCCCAAGAATCGGCCCGCAAAGCCGCGCAAGGCGTCGGACGGGCCCTCGGCGCCACCGGCCGTCGGATTCGCAAACAGGTCGACAAGGTCAATCCGGATGTCTGGCGCGAGTTCGCCAGCGTGGCCACGTTGGCGCCGTCGCTGCTGTGTTCGCGCCGGGAAAAAGTAGTCAACAAGGGTCGGTCGGGCGAGCGCCCGATCGTGATGGTCCACGGCCTGGGCGGCAATCGGGGCACGTGGTGGCCCATGCGCTACGCCCTGATGATGCACGGCCGGCGGCGGATGTACGCCTTCGGCTACGGCCCCGGAGCGGTCGTCGACCACGCCGACAGCCTGGTGAAGTTCGTCGAGCGCGTCCTGGAAGTCACGGGCGAGCCCAAGGTCGATCTGCTCGGCCACAGCCTGGGCGGCATCATCGCTCGCTACGCCCTGCAGGTCGGCGGCCTGGAAGGCAAGGTCAATTCGCTGATCACCATCGCCTCGCCCCACCACGGCACCTACGCCGCCCATTTCGCCAACACGGTCGAGCTGCTTTCGCTGCGTCCGGGCAGTGAGATTTTGAGCCGCATCAACGAGCATCGCGTGCTCGACTCGTGCCGCCGCTTCGTGTGCATCTATTCGGATCGGGACATCTGGGTGCTGCCCCACAATCACATGTCCCACGAAGAGGCCGAAAACATCTATCTGCCCGGCCTGTCCCACTCCCAGTTCCTGATCGCGCCCCAGGTGTTCAAGATCGTCGACCGCCTGCTCGACGACACGGCGCTGGAGGAGTACCACGCCGCCGGCGACTCGGCTCCGTCCTTGTCGTGACGCCCGGGACGCCGCCGTCCCCCGACCAGGCCGATCCGGGTGCGTCGCGCGACGCTTACCTGGACAACGCGCGATTGCTGGTGATGACGCTGGTCGTCATCGGCCACGCCCTGGAACCCATGGGCGCGAGGCCGCCGTTTCGTGACATCTTCATCTTCATCTACTCGTTCCACATCCCCGTCTTCGTCTTTTTGTCCGGCCACCTGTCGCGGGACACGCTCTCGCGACCGGATGCGTTGCGCCTGATCGCGCGGCTGTTGTGGCCGTATGTGTTTTTCGAAATCGGGTTGGAATACATCGACGATCTTCTCGTCGACATGGACGCGTTCACTCTGTCGATCTTCCGGCCGTTTTGGATCATGTGGTATCTGCCGGCGCTGCTCGTTTGGCGATTGGCGCTGCCTTGGCTGGTCCGCGTACCGTTCATTTTGCCGGTCAGCGTCGCGGCCGCGCTGGCAATCGGATTCGCCCGGCAAGTTGGGCCCGAGTTCACCGCGTCGCGCATCGTGACGCTGTTGCCGTTTTTCCTGTTGGGCCATGGCACGAGCCGCGAGCAACTCGCCCGCCTGACCGAACGGCCTTGGCGCGCGGCGGCGGTCGTTGTCATGATCGCCGGGGCGTTTGTCGCGTTTCATCTCCCGCAATTTTTTCCGGTCGAATGGTTCTACGGCAGTCGGCCGTACGTGCGCATGATGCCCCACCCGGATTGGACCGCGCCGGTGACGCGAATGGCGGTGATGCTGGCGGCGGTGGCGATGGGGGCGGCGTTTTTCGCGCTCGTGCCCGGGCGGCGCCTCTTCTTCACCGAATGGGGCGAACGCACCCTCGCGATTTACCTGCTGCACGGCGTCGTCGCTAAGCTGATTCAGGCGACCGATTTTTACGCCTTCGCGATCCCGGATTTTTGGCGCATGGCGATCATGGTCACGGTGTCGCTGCTGGTGGTGTACGGGGCGTCGCGCCGGTGGGTGTCGGCGGTGTTTCGGCCGGTTCTGGAGCCGCCGAATCGGTGGTTTCACCGCCGGGCCCGGAAGGCTGGGTGATGCGCGGCGCGGTCGCGTCGTCCCGGCGGAGCAACAGGATCGCCGTCGTGCCGTCGGGCAGCGTCCACCGCCCCTCTTCCCGATAGACCGCCGAAAATTCCTCCGGCCGCCGACTGATGTGGTCGTAGGTCTCCCAGAGATTTTCGTAGTCCATATAGTCGTTCTTTGACGCGGCGTAGACCTCTTTCCACGGCTCGCGGTAGACAATGGCGTCGTAGCCGTACAGCCGTCCGCTCTTGAGCAGGTCCTTGTCCGAATCCCACTGCGTCTCGACCACGATCTCCCGGTTCATCAGCTTGAACGTGTACCAGAACGTGTTCCACGAAAAATAAAAATTGACGTCCATCGACAGCAGATAGCCGGGCGCGCGCGTGGCCGTGGCGCGGACGACCTCCTTGGCGATCTCGTCCACGTGCCATTCGTCGGGCAGAGGCACCAGGTAGTTGAGGGTGTTGTTCTTACGCGGAAAATATTTCGCGACGAGCACCGAATCGCCGCCGGTCATGGGCAGCGGTTTGTAGCCGCCCTTGCCGTCGGAAAACGGCAGCGCCGTCAGCAGGCCCGCCCCCACGATCGCCGCCGTCACCAGCGCGCCCACGGCCCCGACCCCCGTTCGAATGGCGCGGGCTGTCGCGGGAGGACGTCGGCCGGCCTCGATATCGGCGCGGCGGCGGCGGTTGTACGGCAAAAACAATCGGCTCACGAACGCCGCCTGCACCATCGCCATGGACGGCATCAGCGGCACGGTGTTCATCTCATTTTGGATATTGATAAACAGGAACGCCACCGACGGCACGATCAGCCACGCGAGGATGAAGATCCAGCGGCCCTTGGCGATCAAACGCTCCGAATGGAAAAAATGCCTCGCCAGCGGTTTGCGGGCGATGCGCAGCGCGACGACGACGATCGCCACCGGCAGCAGCATCACGACACCGATCACGCCCAGGTAGTAGTCGAATAAGTGGTGGTAGTAGAAATTCATCAGCGACGTGGGATTCATCGTCGCCACGTTCATGCGCATCTGGTCGCCGTACTGACGCAGGTTGTTGAGCCCGTGAGGCAGATACCAGATCGACGCGACGAGAAACGACAACCCGCCCGCGCCCAGCGCGTTGAACAACGCCCCCCGCCCCAGCACCGCGATCGCCGCGACGAGGGCGCCCGTCACGCCGGTGACGATCATGACCAGAAGGCCCACGTGGGCGTTGACATGGACGGTCGCGCTGTACCAGCCGTCGATGGCCGAGCGCGTGACGGGCGTGTAGATAAAGCGCGTCAGCGCCAACACCGCCGCCGTCGCGAGTAATGCCTTGAAGACGCGGGAGGCGGGCTTAAACTCCATTCGTCCCCCGTCGCCCGACCGCATCGCCAAGGCCCACAAGACGATCGCGAAGACCAACGGCCCGGCCAGGAAAATCAAAAACGATTGCTTGCACAACGACGCCGCGCCGATCAGCGCTCCGGCCGCGTAGGCCCACCCCTTTTGCGTGAATCCTTCACTGCGCCAAAGGGCGTAAACCGCCGCCGTGCCCATGGCCGTCAGCGGCCATTCGAGCAGGAACTGGCGCGAAACCTCCACCGCCGCCGGACTGCACGCCAGGAACGCCGCCGCCAGCACGCCCGTCGCCCGCCCGAACAACGATGAGCCCAGGCGGTAGAGCGTCACCAGGATGATGACGGAAAAGACAAGCTGGCTGATCTGCGCCGTGTCATGCACGCGCCCGAAGAGGGCGTAGAACAACGTCGCGATCACACCGCCGGGCGGGTAGCCGGAAAAGGCGATCAGGTACGCCGCGCGAAAATCGTCCAGGTTGCGCAGGTTGTTGAGGAAGTCGATGGCCGACAGAACGTGGGAAAGTTCGTTGATGTTCGACGGACGTTGATCGGCGCGGATGAAAACCAGGTTGCTGACGACATGCGCGCCGATGACGAGCGCCAGCAGGGCCGGCGGCAAGTAACGGCGCGCGTCGCGGCGGTTATCGTCCACCGAACACCCGCGCGGCCCAGAGCAGCGCCCGCCATTTGAACGGCGCCGGCATCATCGACGCCCGGCGGCGCTTGCACGCCAGGTGGAAATACGACAGCCCCTTGGGCCCGGCGAGCATTTCCTCCAGGCTTTCGCGCTCAAACCAAAACGCGACATGCAGCGGCAGAAATTCATCGCGGCAACGCATGTAGATTTCGCCCTGGGCCACCGGCCAGTGCAGCGGGCCGTCGGCCATTCCGAAGTAATCGAGCGTCGTCATCCGCGTGATCTTGCCGCCTTCTTTCCCCACGATCAGCGACGTGTGCGGCCGCGTGCCGTCAAAGGCGAACAAGCCGATGGCCGTGCCGTCCGGCCACAGACGCTCGATCCACCCGCCGAGCTTTTCGCCGTCCACCTTGGGCACGAATCGCGGCGCCCGGGGATACCACCGCACCTCGCTGCGCACCAACGCGCTGACGGTCGTCACCATCGACCGGATTTGCTGATCCCAATCATCAGCGCGACGCACCGCGTTTTGCGCCTGGGAAAAAACACGCCGCAGCAAGGCGACCGGCGCCACCGCGACATAGTCCACGCCGTATTTTTTCGCCAACGGAGCCAGGTTTTCGTCGCCGACGAATTCGAAATTCGGGATCGGCCCGCCGGGCACCCGCAGCGCCTTCACGCACTCGTCGTCGCGCATGAAGATCAGCAGGAAGGTGCTCCATCGCTTCGGGCCGTTGGGCAGATCCAGCAGGTTTTTCCAATGGCGGCCGTCGATGTCGACGATCTGCACGTCCGGGCTCAGCACGGCAGCACCTCCATCGCCCGGATGTGCCAGGGGCGCATCGGCACCCGTGTCGTCGGCTGTCCGCCGTAAGAGATATTTTCGCGCAGATCGCGCAGCACCATGCCGTCGCCGATCGGCAATTCGGCCACCCGCGCCTCGTCCGTCGGGTTGGCGACAAACACGACCGTGCGCCCCCGATGGCGAAAGACAGTGCGTTCGCAGGGGGGCGCGACGGGGAACGACGGCCTGACCCGCGCGTCGGTCATGATCCGCGCCACGCACTCCCGTGCCTCCTTGGACCCGGGTTTGAGCGGCTCGGTCAACAGATAGAGCGCGCCGTGAGGATTGTTGAACGAAATCGTCTCAATGGCGCAATCGAGCTTTTTTTCCGGCCGGGCGACGTAGTGATCCAGGCGGGAGAGTTCCTTCATATCCTCCGCCCGATTGGGCACCGCCGGGCCCATCACCAGCGCGCCGCCCCCTTCGAGTAGCGCGACAAGGTCGGACTGCAGCGCGTCGTCCATGAACTCGAAAGTCGGACAAAGAACGATGTCGTGCCCGCGCAGACCCTCCAAGCGCGACTCCGAATCGCCGAGGCGATAGGTAATGCCCAACTCCTCCAGCGCGGTTTGATACGCCCGACGCATCCGCGACGCCTCGATCTGCACGCAATGCTCGAAACCCAGGGGGTGCTCGCTGACGACGTATTCTGGCGGTACGTCCTCCATCACGATCGGCGGCAGGTTGCCGAAGAGCGTCGCGGCTTTCTCCAGTCGGTCGTAGATGCGGGGCGCCAGCAGCAGCACCCGCGCCTCCATCTCCAATTCGAGCATCTCGGCGTCCTTGAGAAACGCCACGAACTCGCGCAACGATTCGTACGCCCCCGGCCGCTGGGCGCCCGTGCGAGTGATCGGCGAGCCGTACCACCGCTCCCGCTCGACGGCCATGTAAAAGTTATAGCCCCGCAGGCCGTGCATCAGCGTGGCCATGGCGGCGAATTCCTGATCCTCCAAGGTCAACGGCGGCCAGAGCTGATAGGCCCCGGCGGTGAATTCGGGCGAAAACGGCAGGCGCGAGACGCCTTCCAGCGCGCGGGTGCGCTGTTTGACGTTGGGATAGTCCTTGCGTCGCGGGTAGAAATCGATGCCGACAACATGCAGCGAACGCTCGTCGCGGGGGATGTTGAACGGCGTGCCCGGCAGGCACGTGGGCAGGTTGTGCGTGAAGAGGATGTCGCGCACGCCCATGCTCTCCCACAGCAGCCGCATGCGCGCCAAGGCCCCGCCCAGCAGGCGCTCGCGAAACTCCATCCAATCCAGATAATACGGCAGGGAGAACGCCGCCTTCGCCGCAAATTCAGTGGGCGGTTGGATTTCGCGAAAGTTCGTCACACCGATGCCGTAGGCGTCGCCGACCGTCGCCGCGTCGCCGTATCTTTCTTCCAAAAAGCCGTGATACGCCGCCAGGGCGCCGTCGGAGTAATCCTGATCGTAGGCGCCGGTGCGGAAGAAATACGACAGTTCGTTGTCGCACTGCAGGCCGACGACGGGCCCGCCGTTGGGGTGTGTGAGCGGTTCGATGATCCCGGCGGCGGCGCGAAACCAGCCTTCCATCTCTTTCCAGAATTTTTCCGACGCGTAGCTGGGCGCGGGGAAGGCCTTGGGCGCGGCGGGCAGGATGATCGGCTCGCCGTCCGGCCCGCACGCCTGCACGCGCACGTCGTCGAGCACCCGTGAGGGGAAGCCGAAGTCGGTCAGTTCCGCGTTGATGTGGGGTCCGGGGCGAAGCATCACGAACAGGCCCAGTTCCGCCGCCAGTTGCACGAATCCGGCCAGGTTTTTCTGCGGATCGCGCTCACCGAAATCGAAGACGTCCCGTTCCACCTCATGCACCGACCAGGGGACGTACGTCGTTACGATCGGCAGACCCAGGCCCTTGAGCTGGAGGAGGCACTCCTCCCAATGGGTCGGCCGGACGCGCCAATAGTGCATCGATCCGGACAGCAACGGCACCGGCCGCCCGTCGATCCGCAAACCCGAGTGGAGGATTTCAATGGACATCGATTTCCGATTCTGCATGGGCGCGGCGGCGTCATCAAGTCCGAGGGTGAAATGCTAAGGCGCCCCGGCGGCGGCGCGGCGTTTGCGAAAACGCTCCAACGGCCGGTCCAGGGCGCGGTTCACCCGCGTCTCCACGACCAAACGCACCACCACCGGCGCCTCGGCGGTGTTCTCGTCTCGGTCGACCAGACGTCCGTCCAGCCGAAAGCGGTTCGCCCCTTCTTTTAAGTCCGGAATCGCCGCGCGGGCGGCGCGCAGGTCCGCCTTGTACTCCAAAGGCCGGCCGCCGGGATTTTCCACCGTGGCTTCAAAGACCCGCGTCTGACGCAAATGTCCCTCGGCCAGGTCGAAGTGCGTTCCGGTCGTCTGATCCGCCGGCAGAGTCGGCTCGACCACGCGAACGCTCGGCGCGGTTCCTTCGGCGCCGTGGACGGCCAGACGCACCGCCGGATAGGGAAACGCGATCGTCGCTCTCGGCGCGGCGGGGAGGCGGCCTTCCAGGCGGACCGGATAGCCCCATAGTCCCCCCGACCAGGTTGCGTCGAAATGCATCACCCCACCCGGCGCCAGCGCGAATTCATCCAACGCAAACGGCGGCGTCTCCCGCCAAGGCTTGCCGTCCGGCGACGGCTCGCCACAGACCAACATGGGCTTTTGCTCGAATAGTCGCTCGGCCAACCGCCCGGATCGGATGAACGACAGCAGGGCGTTGGCATGTTGGGAGCGCCGCGCCCCGCCGATCTTTCGCAAGTCTTCGTCCGACTGAAGGCGGCGATATTGGTCGTCCACGTAAAACAGCCCCCAATCCGGGTCGAAGATCGCCGGCCCTCCGGGCAGATCGACCTGCGCGAAGATGTGGCCCTCATATTGGATGCTGCACGCCCGGTAGCCCATGGCCGTCGCCAGGTCGACGAGATAGGTGGTCGACGGGCCGCATTGGGAGTAGCCGTAGTAGTTGAGGGCTTCCATGACGGTTTCGGGGAATCCGTCCGACCGATCTTTCGCCAGATGACGGCTCTCCAGGTGATCGAGACGGGTGTGCAACAGATCGTTGAGGCACACGAACACGGCCGCCGGGTCGTCGTCCTCGAAGCTGCAAAGATCCACGATTTCCTTCAACGACCCGTAACGGTTTTGCTCGTTGACGATCAGGCGCGGCGCGCGCAAGGCCAGGGCGCCCCGGTTCTCGATGGTGATCGAATCCAGGCGCGGTCGGGATCCGGCGGGAAAATAGAGCCGCTGCACGGCGGGGGCCGCCGCGTCGAACGTCAGTTCAATCGGCGTCTTGACCGTCTGGAGATCCCACGACCAGCGATAGACGAATGCCGTCACGCCCAGGATTCCCACAACCAAGGCAATCCTGAACGCTCGTCGCCGTCCCCGGCGGGAGTTCGATCGATTTCGGACCATGCCTTTGATTAGTCGTTCATTTCCGACGACGCAAGGGGCGCCCTCACGGTTGCTTCGTCGGACACGGATGGGACGGTCCCGACGCGGGGACGAGGCCCCGCTCGATCAGAAAATCCGAGATCATCCCGCCGACCTTTTCGTGCCCCGCCACGTTCAGATGCACCGTGTCGTCGGCCTGGTAGAGGGGATCGCCTTCCCACGAGGTATAGAGGACGCGGTTGACGTCGAGCAGCGGCACGTCGTGCTCGGCCGCTTTTTTCGCGAAGATGCGTTCCAGGTCCGTCTCCCGGTACTCGAAGCCCAGGGCCTTGTCGGCGCTCTGGTACTCCACCGCCCACGCGCAGGCGAGATGTTCCTCCCGACAAAGCGCGGCGATGTCGTCCAGATTGGCCGCCCAATCCGCGTCCGGCTTGGCGGGCTTGAGGTGCATCTTCGCGCCGGTGGCGGCGGCGATTTCCTCCCGCGCGCCCGTCGCCGCCAGCACCATGGCGTTGTACAGACGCAGCGGTCGCAACGTTTTTTGAAGGCGAGCGCCGAACGAGCCCTGCCGTGCGAGGGTCTGCTGATACAGTTCCCGCAACGTGTACACGCCGTAGTTTTGCACCAGATCGTTGCGGAGCATGTAAAACACCGCCAGATCCGGATGGTAGTCGAGCAGATAGTGCTTGAGCAGGACATAGAGCTGCAACGACGAATAGCCCGGCACACCGGCGTTGATGACGCGGAACTCGGGGCCGCAGGAGGCGGCGTTCAGGGTGCGTTCCATGACCTGGGGGAAGACCTGATCGGCGCTGTCGATGCCGTCGCCCCAGGTGTTGGACCCGCCCAACACGGCGACGCGGAATTCCCCCTCGGGCTTGGCTTGGGGGATTGGGCCGGAGCGAAAGGCGATGCGGGGGACGTCGTAGACCTGGCCGGGCTGCATGCCGTCGTCGCTTTGGTAGCGGGCGGGGGTCCAGAACAGCAGGTCGTTTTCCTCGAACTGGCCGGACAGGCGCATCGGCCGCAGGCGCTCGGACCACGCCCCGAGGCGCAATGCCCCCTCGACGCATCCCACCAAGGCGACGGCCAGCACCAACATCGCCGGGCCGTACAGGCGGTGCGTTTTCGCGCGGGACGACAGGGCCGCCATGAAGGCGACCACCGGAGCCGTTAGGCCGAAGAGCACCAAGATGCTGCGGGCGTTGCCTTCCGCCCATGCCGCCGGGGCCAGCGCGATCGCGCCGATGTCCACGCATGTCGCCAATAGACGCAGATAGCCGCGCGCGGGTTCCTTTCCCCACGGCGTCGACAAGGCGCCCCAGAGAATCGCGGCGCCGAAAAGAAAGGGAAGCGACACGCCGCGAATCGCCGGATCGGCGGGAACGTTTTTCGAGACGATCAGGACCGCCGCCCCCGCCAGCGCGAAGGCGACGGCGTGCGTCCGGGCGTTGGCAAGCGAGCCGCGATCCCACGGCCCATAGCGAAAAACGAAGACCAACCGCGCCACAACCCACCACGCAAACGCGATCGGAACGGCGACCGAACCGTGCCCCGTCGCCAGGTACACGCCCGCCGCCGCGATCATCGGCAATGCGTGCAGGTGCTGCCATCGCCGCGCGCTCGGTTCGATCGAAAAACGGGACGCGGCCGCGACGCGCTCCTCCAGCGCCGTCAGCACCAGGCCCAGGGCGACGAGCAAACCGACAAACAACGCCAAACGGGGCGCGGGAGGGCGGCGGGTCGACAGTTTGACAAATTGCGTCGGCTCGCCGTCAATCGGCCCCACCTTCAACGAACGCACCCGCAACGCCGACGTGGTCGACGAAAGCACCAGGCAGTCCAGGTCGCTCCCGCCGGGGCGCATTCGCCGGACCGGCCGACCGTCTTCCCGATACATCCAATATTCGCCGCGCACCTCCAGGCCGATGCGGCGCGGCGGGATGACGCTGCCGGTTTCGCGGGGGTGGATCGACAAGGGCTCGGCCTCGCACGACGAATCGGCGACGACCAATCCCACCGACTCGTAGGCCACCGGGTCGAGGTGGATTTCGATTTCGAATTCGTCCGGCGCCGCCGTCCCCCAGCCGGTCCAACGCATCGACGTCTCGGGCGGCAGAAAAACGCCGTCCGCCTGCTGCGTCGCGGGGGTGTCGAACGCCAGGCCGTCATTTATCGGCGCGACCGCCGCGTCGCCCTGCAAAGCCGCCCACCACGCGAACAAAATCAGCCCGCACGGCGTCATAAGGCGCAGCAATCGTTTGGAGATCAGGGACGCGATGGGCGGACTCCTTGCAGGTGAACGTCAGCGAAAATGCCCGCCGAGCGCGGGGCGACGGCCCGTCCTTGACAGCCTTCGAACAACCACCCTACGATTTGGCGGCCCGCTGGAAGGACGATTCATGAATTGGCGTGTAATCCTCATTATTTGCGCTATTTTGACCCCGTTTGCGCTCGGGGGCGGCGCTCGATCGGCCCACGCCGAGGCCGACCGGGTCACGCCGGTGGTGGAGGCGGTGCGTCGCGTCGGTCCGGCCGTGGTGCACATCTCCACCGAACAACTGCGCGACGACCTGCGCTTCTCCCCCAATCCGATCATCGATCGCTACTACCGCGAATTCTTCGAGCGCCACGGCCCGGTCCAGCCCGAGGCCCGCGCCCTGGGCAGCGGCGTCATCATCGACAAGGACGGCTACGTCCTGACCAACGAGCACGTCATCATGCGCACCGGCCCGATCAAGGTCACGCTTTCGGACGGGCGCACCTTCACCGCCAAGGTGGTCGGCTCCGAGCCGGCGCGGGACCTGGCCGTGCTCAAGATCGACGGCGACCAGCCCTTCCCCACCGCGCCGCTGGGCGATTCGTCCGACCTTTTGATCGGCGAAACGGTCATCGCCATCGGCAGCCCCTTCGGCCTGTCCAACACCGTCACCACCGGCGTCGTCTCGGCCACGGGACGCACCATTCGCTCGGACAACGAGCGGGTCTACCTCGACTTTATTCAAACCGACGCCTCGATCAATCCCGGCAACTCGGGCGGACCGCTGCTCAATATCAACGGCGAGGTCATCGGCATCAATACCGCCATCTACGGCGACGCCCAAGGCATCGGGTTCGCCATCCCCGCCAACTCGGCCAAGGCCATCGTCGAGGATCTGATCCAGTTCGGCCAGGTCAACTACGGCTGGTTCGGCATTCGGGTTCAGTCCCTCACCCCGGCGATTCGCAACACCCTGGGTTATACCGGCAAGGGCGGACTGTACGCCTCGGTGGTCTTCGCCGAATCGCCCGCGGCCAAGGCGGGTCTCAAACCCGGCGACGTCATCGAGAAGGTCGGCCCGTACAAGGTCGACGCGCCTGATACCTATCGTTCGGCCGTGCGCGGCTACACGGTCGGAAGCACGGTGGACATCACCTTCTTTCGGGACGGCGCCACCCGTTCGGTGAACATCACCACCACCGGCTTCCCGGAGGCGATGGTCGCCAAGTACTCGTGGATTCTGCTGGGCTGGAAGGTCGCGCCGTTGACCAAATCCCAATCGGCGAAATTGGGTCTGCCGGCCGGGTTCGGCATGCGCATCACCGAGGTGCAGCCCGACAGCGTCGCGGCGAAATTCGGCATCCAGGCCGGTGACGTGGTTCTGGAAATCAATACCAACGAGATCGCCAACGAGTCGGCCTACAACGTGGCGGTCGCCGGCTTGCGGCTCAAATCCTCGGCGGTCGTGTTGCTGCAGCGCGGGGGCTATCGCTCCTATGTGTCGCTGCCGCTGCCGTAAGGCCGATCGCCGATGAGAAAAAGGACGACTCCCTGACCGTTATCCAAAAACTCCGGGGCAAGCTGCTGACCGGCATCAGCCTGGGCGCGCTGGTTTATCTGGTGATCCTGGTCTATTCCGGTTGGGGCGACGTAACCTCGGCGCTGGCCGACTTCCCGTGGATCTTCGTCCCGTTCCTGCTGTGCCTCTCCCTATGCAACTACGCCCTGCGTTTCGTCAAATGGGACTATTACCTGCGGCACATGGACATCCGGATCCCGAGGGACCAAAGCCTGATCGTCTTTCTCTCCGGCCTGGTGATGGTCATCAGCCCGGGCAAGATCGGCGAGCTGCTCAAGAGCGTCTTCCTCAAACAGGCCTCGGGCGTGCCCATCGCCCGGTCGTTTCCCATCGTCATCGCCGAGCGCCTCACCGACCTGATCGCGCTGGTGATCATCTCCTTCGCGGGAATCGGCCTGCTGGCGACGGGCGACTATATGATCCTGGTCGTCGCGGCGGCGATCCTCGGGTCGTTCGTCCTGGCGATCGGCAACCGGCGCTTTTCGCTGTTCGTCATCGGTCTGGTGGAGAAGATCCCCGTCGTTGAAAAAATCGGCCACCGACTGCATACGGCCTATGACTCCATGTCCGCGCTCATGCGCCCCGGCCCGCTGATGATCGCCACGACCTGGTCGATCCTGGCGTGGCTATGCGAATGCCTGGGTTTCTACACGGTCATCCACCTGTTCGACGGCGGCGCGAATCCGCTGGTGGCGGCGTTTATGTACGCCTTCGGCACGATCGCGGGGGTGATTTCGCCGGGGGGCCTGGGCATCACCGACGGCACCATGATCGCCATGATGCAGAACGCCAAGATGATGGGCGGCGCGCCCCTGTCCAAGGGCGTGGCGGGGGCGGCGACGATGCTGGTGCGCATGGGGACGCTGTGGTTCGCGGTGGTCGTCGGGGCCGTGGTGCTGATGCGCTTCCAGAGCCGCTTCGCCGGGGCCGACCTGCTGTTGGACAAGGAAGAGGAGCTGGAGGTCGACGACATCCTGGACGGCGAGCACGAACCACCGGCCGCCGGTCCGGCCGATGCCTAGCCCGCGTTGTTCGTAGCCATGCCACGCTTCCTTCCTCTCATCGCGATCCTCCTAGTCCTGCTCGCCCTCCCCGCCTGCGCCGGCGACGACGATGACGATTCATCCGACGATGCCTCGTCCGCGTCGGATGACGACACCGACGACGACACGGCGGACGACGACATCGCGGACGACGATACGACCGATGACGACATCGATGACGACACCGGCGATGACGACGCGTTCGAGCCGCGAAAATACGTCGATGTGTTCGTCGGGACGGCGGGGGATCACGGGCAATTGCATCCGGCGGCATCGGCGCCGTTCGGCATGGTGAAGCTGGGGCCGGACACGCTCATCTCCCGCCACTCGGGCTACGACTTCAACTCCAACCGCTTCTCCGGATTTTCCCATACACGCATCGGCGGCGTGGGATGCAGCGGCGTCGGCGGGCACGTGCGATTCCTGCCGACGACGGACGACGACCCGGACCGCTACGTCGCCGCGCAAAAGGACACCGAGATTGGCGAGCCGGGCTACTACGCCGTCACCATCGACGACGAGCATCCCATCGACGTGGAACTCACCGCGTCGGAACACGTGGGAATGCATCGCTACGTTTTCCCGACAGGCGACGCCGCGCGCGTGCTCGTGACGCTCGATCAGCCCTTCTCCCGCCATATCGCGGCGGATTGGTCCGTCGACGGAGACCGCCTGGAAGGCTCGGTGTCCGGCACGACGGTCTGCAATTACGGCGAATACAAATTCTACTTCAGCGCCCGATTCGACCGGCCGATCGCCTCCGCCGAGGAAATCGACGAAGGCAAGGTGTTGCTGAAATTCGACTTGGGAGGGGCAACGGCCTTGCAAGCCAAGGTCGCGCTCTCGACCGTGGACGAAGCGACGGCCCGCGCGGACGGCGAAGCGGAAGTCCCCGGCTGGGATTTCGATGAGGTCCGCGCCGAAACCGCCGCCAAGTGGGACGCCCATCTTTCGCGCGTCCGGGTCGACGGAAACGAAGAGTTGAAGGGGCTGTTCTATACGATGCTCTACCGTGCCTCGATGACGCCGGTCGGCATCTCCGGCCCGTCGGGGAAATATCGCGGCACTGACGGCGAAGTGCATTCGGCGGATGGGGAGCGCTACCACGCCTGGTCCCTCTGGGACACGTATCGCAACAAATTCGCCCTGCTCTTTCTCGTCGATCCCACGCGCGGCCGTAACGTCGCCCGTTCGCTGGTCGAACTCTACCAACAAGGCAAAGTCGCCTGGGCCAACGACCACGAACCCTTCCCGACCGTCCGCACCGAGCACGCCGCCGCGATCCTGCTCGACGCGTTGGAGAAAGGCATCGGCGATTTCGGCATCGAGGATGCCTTCGACGAAATCGTCGCCGAAGCCGACGCCCTGACGGCGGGTAATCCGGGCGAGGTTCTGGAAAATTCCTACGACGATTGGGCCATCGCGAAAATCGCGGCCGAACTGGGCGAGGACGAAACGGCCGACGACTTTCTCGAACGCTCGCAGGCATATCGCCAAACCTGGATCGATAATTTTCAGGTGATGGGCGAAGACGCCGACATCCTCCACGCGCGCGGACTCTACGAAGGCACCCTCTGGCAGTATCGCTGGGCGGTGGTCCACGACGTGGCGGGCATGGTCGACCTGCTCGGCGGGCGGGAGGCGTTCGAAGCGGAATTGGCGCAGTTCTTCGACGAGGAACTCTACAACCACGGCAACGAGCCGGACATCCACGCCCCCTTCCTCTTCAACTTCGTCGGCGCGCCCTGGCGCACGCAGGACATCGTACGACAAATCCTGGTCGAAGAGATGCCCCAGTGGTACGGGACGCACGACAAATGGAACAAGCCGGTCGTCGGGCGCATCTATCAGCCGATCCCCGAAGCCTACATTCGCGAGATGGACGACGACGCGGGCACCATGTCGGCGTGGTTCGCCCTGGCGGCGATGGGCCTCTACCCCGTCACCATCGGCCAACCGGTTTACCAACTCACGGCGCCGATCTTCGAGCGGGTCGCCATCGAGACCGTGGACGAAGACGGCAACGCGGCTGAATTCGTCGTCTTCGCGCCCGATGTGTCGTCCGAGAATCGCTACATTCAGTCGGCGACGCTCAACGGTACAGTGCTCAACCGCGCTTGGCTCACGCACCGGGAAATCGCGAACGGCGGCGAGTTGGTCTTCGAAATGGGCCCGACACCCAGCAAGGCCTGGGCCGCCCTTCCCGCCGACGCCCCTCCGGGGCCGTAGCCGACCGTCGCCGGAACGATTTTCGACACATTCCCGTCACTTCGGTCTTGACCAAAACCGCGCATCCGACGCACCCTGATTCCATTCATTGCGACGTGATTATTTGACGTTGCGCTTTTTGGGAGGCGTGCGACACCGATGACCCGACGACTGATAGCCCTAGTCTTTGCGATCCTGATGTTGACCTTCGTCCTGCCCGCGTGCGGCGGTGACGACGATGATGACGACGCGGCCTCCGCGGACGACGACGCCGTCGACGACGATGACACGTCCGATGACGACGACACCGCCGATGACGACACGGCGGACGATGACGACACGGCGGACGATGACGACGACACATCTGATGATGATGACGACACCGGCGACGACGACACGAGCCCCGAGTGCCCCCAGGAACCGTTGGATTCCGCGGTCTATGACGAATCGCCCGGCGCCGGGCCGTTGCGCCAAAAGGCCGAGGAATACGACCTTTGGCACGAGCAGTGGCACCAGCCGGGCTACGGCTCGACGGTCGAGGTGTACTTCAAGGACGCCTCCCGCGACGAGGCGGTGGGGTACGGCGGCACGGGCGACTCGTGCATCTGGACAGGAACATACCTGGGCAGCCAAGCCCTGCGCTATCACGTCACCGGTGACGCCCAGGCCAAGGCCAACATCCTCAAATCCGTCTCGGCGTTGCATCGGCACTTGAAAGTCACGGGACGCACCGGCTTCATCGCTCGCTACGTCGGCGACCAGTCCGACCCGGCCCACGCCGGCGACGTGGCCCGCTGCGAAACCGAACCGGAGTACACCCACTGCCTGGATTCGGGCGAATACGCGGGCGATTTCTGGAAGGGCAACACGAGCCGCGACCAATACACCGGCTGGTTTTTCGGCATGTCCATGGCCTACGACTACCTGGAGGACGAGGCCATGCGTCAGACGATCCGGGAGGACGTGACCGAGGTGCTCGACGCGCTGATCGCCCAGGATTGGAAGATCATCGACGTGGACGGCAAGCCGACGGGCGCCGCGCCGAGCATCATCAGTACTCAACAGATGGCCTGGTCGCTGATCGGCTATCACATGACCGGCGAGGAGCGCTTTTGGGATTGGGTCGAGTACTGGACGGATCCGGAGCGCGAATCGAGCCTGAATTTCACCAACATCGCGATCATCAACCGGTACGCTCAACACTACGGGCTGAATTTGGCGCATACGAATTTTTACGGCCTGCTGCGCCTATCCCGGCCGTACTGCGACATCAACGAAAAAGTCCGCGCGCTGTTTAACGACAAGCTCGTGCCGGTCGTGTACCTGCAGCACAACGCCTGGTACACGATGGTGAACCTGGCTCAGTCGGGCCTGTTGGAAGAGGGTCTGGGGTCGGAGGAGTCCGACGACAGCATCGATCAAGTCGTCACGGATCTGACGGATTTTCGCGACGCGCCCAACGACTCGTACTACCTGGAACCACCCGAACCGGACGCGCTGGACCCGATCTCCGTGCTGCTCACCGATCTGCAAACGCAGTTCCCGTTCCTGGCCGACATCATGGGCACGGCCCACTATCAAGCCGCCGAGGCGTATCCGGTCAACCAGCAGTGCTCCACCGATTTTCTGTGGCAACGCAATATGTGGAATATCTCGCCGTGCGGTTCGGACAACCCGACGCACGTCAATCCCGGCGCCGATTACCTGCTGGCCTATTGGCTCGCGTCGGCTTACGGAGTCGTCACGAAGGACCAGTAGGGCGGTGTAGTCGCCGCGGACTAACGGAGGCCTAGGCATCCTGGACGCTGACGCGTGGGTTGAAGCCGCTGTGATGGAAGTCGCTTCGCGAAAGCCGTATCGACAAACGACGAAATCCGTCAGAGCCCCGAACGGTAGTGAGGAGTCAAATTCGAACGTTGTAAAGAGAGGATCTCCTCCAATCAGAGCCCCGACCGTAAGGGAGGGGTCGTCGAGCGGTTCGACTCAACGATCGCTTTGGACCGCTTGCTGACCAGCCTCCGCCAAGGCTACGGCCCGGCAAGCTGCGCGCGGCTCTGACGAACATCGGGGTTCGATCTCCTCCCGACAAAGTTCGCGTCAACCGCTCGCTACGGCTCGCGGCTCGGACATCGCAAAGCGGCGCGACACTGTTCGATGGATGGACCAACCCGCTCCCTAAAGGTCGCGGCTCTGAAGGGGCGATCGCGGTTCTGAGAAGTGGAATTCGTAGACCCCGACTCAAGATTCGTCGTCATCCGAGTCGTCGTCGTCGTCCTCAACGTCGCCGGTGTCCTCGTCCGATCCGCCGACCGAACGCAGGACGTTGAGCGCCGGGGCCAGGGCGTCGGCTTCGTCCCGGGACAACTCCGCCTCGACGCGGTCCAACAGCTCCGACAACCCGACACCGTCCTTCGCGCTGACCGACAGCAGTTCGATGCCCCGTTCGGCCAAGCGCGCCTTGGCGTCCTCGTAGCGTTCCTTCGCGCCGGGCAGATCGAGTTTATTGGCGACGACAATCTGCGGCTTGTCGAGCAACGCCTCGTTGTAGGCGCGCAACTCGTCGTTGATCGCGTCGAAATCCTCCACCGGATCGCGGCCCGTGTGCTCGTCCATATCCAACAGGTGCACCAGCACGCGGGTGCGTTCGATGTGTCGGAGGAATTCGTGGCCCAGGCCGACGCCCTCGGACGCGCCCTCGATGAGCCCGGGAATATCGGCGACCACGTAGCGGCGCGCGAACTCGCGCTGCACCGTGCCCAGGTTGGGGGAGAGCGTGGTGAAGGGGTACGCGGCGATCTTCGGCCGGGCGGCGCTGATGGCGGCGACCATGGTGCTTTTGCCCACCGACGGCATACCGATCAGCCCGACCTCGGCGAGCATTTTGAGTTCGAGGATGAGCCAGCGCTCCTCCCCCGGCTTGCCCGGATCGGCCCGCGTCGGCGCCCGATTGGTGGACGACACATACGACTGATTGCCGCGCCCGCCGCGTCCGCCCTCGGCCACGACGATGCTCTCGCCCGCCGTGGTCAGGTCCGCCAACACCTCCCCCGAGCGTTCGTCATAGACAACCGTGCCCGCCGGGACGTGGATGACCCTGTCCTCGCCGTTGCGGCCGTAGCGGTTGGCGCCGCCGCCGTCGCCGCCGCGCTTGGCTTTGTGATGACGCTTGAAGCGCAGGTCGTAGAGATTCACGTTGTGGGAGTCGGCCAGGATGACGACGTCGCCGCCCTTGCCGCCGTTGCCGCCGTCGGGTCCGCCCTTGGGAACAAATTTCTCGCGCCGGAACGACTTGGCGCCGTTACCGCCGTCGCCTGATTTCACGAAGATTCGCACCCGGTCGACAAAATCCGTCATCGTCTCTTCCGTCGCCTAGTCGGGCAGCGTCACGCCCAAGGGCATGCACCGATAGTTCACTTCCTCCGGGATCGGCGCCTCGCCCGATTTGGGCGCGGCGGGGGCGGCCTTGGCCTTGCCGATCGACGAACCCTCGTCGACGTAGCCCAGGCTCTTGAGCTTGGCGACCATCTCCGGACTCATCTCCACCACGTCGCCCACCTCGGCGCGCGTGACGACATGCTTGTTGACCAGCACGTCCCGGCACCAGACGGCAAACTGCCCGGCCGCCGGATCGCGGCGCACGCCCAGCAAGTCCTCGGGCAGGTCCAGGGGCATCGCCTCGGAGCGGTATTCCTCGTCGCCGAAGGTGATGGCGTCTTTTCGGCGCTCGTCGTTGACCAGCAGATCCAGCCGCACGCCCGCCGTCTCGGGCTCGGTCATGAAATGCACCCCGTTGGGCCCGTCTTGGCCGAAGGCGAGAAAGCCGAGTTTGCGTTCGTCCTTTTGCAGCCCGAATTCGCGGGAGACCAGTTGGCGCGCGTCGTCGGTGTCGTAAATGACGTTGTCTTTGTAGGCGGAGATGAACGAACCGTTCGTCGTGAGCGTGCCGAAGTATTTCGTCTTCTCTTCGGTGCCGCCGAACACGAGCGAAATCTGCCGCCGCTTCTGGTAGTCCCCGGCGATGACGATGCCGCGCAGCATGTCGTCGCCCACCTCCGTGTTGTCGGCCAGGATATTGGTCTTCTCGCCGGGGTCGACGGACAGGTCGAAAAGCTCGCGGGTGAACTCGATGCCCGACAGGAGGAAGGTGGGGGTGTAGATGTATTTCTTCTTCCCGCGCACCAGGGCCGCCCGGTCGGGGCCCTGTCGCGTGGTCTCGGCGAGGATGTCGCGGCCAATCAGGTCCTTGGCGCCTTCCATGTCTTTTTCGCGCATCAGGGGCACGACGCTGCCGCCGCTGATTTCCGACGGCACGGGTCGTCCGGCCAGTTCGAGGATCGTCGGCATCACGTCCACCAGCGACACCGCCGCGCCGACCGCCTTGCCCTTGGGCACCACCCCCGGCCAACGCATAATCATCGGCACGCGGAGCTGTTCGTCGTAAAGCGTGAAGCCGTGCTCCATCAGCCCGTGCTCCATGAATTCCTCGCCGTGATCGGAAACGAGCACGACGATGGTGTTTTCCCGCTGCTTTTCGTCAAGTCGACCCAGCAGACGGCCGACGGCCTGGTCCACGTATTCCACCTCGCCGTCGTACAGCGCGCGAAGCCCCGCGAGGTTGCGGTCGTAATTCTTCGGATCCTTCTTGTGAACGATGGCCAGCACGTCGGCCGTGTCGCCCTGCAATTGGGTGCCTTCGCGCAGGTGTTTGTCGCGGATGGACTTGGGCGGCGTATAGGGCGTGTGGGGGTCGAAGTAGTGGACGAACAGGAAAAACGGACCGCCCTTGGCCTTGTCCCGCAACCACGCGGCGGCCTGGTCGGTGATCTGATCGGCGGGCGCGTCCTCGGTCAGTTGGAATTCGTCGAAGCCCCGGCCGAAACCGTAGTCCTTGCCGACGTAATAGTGCGTGACGAAGGCGGCGGTGCGATAACCGGCCGCTTTCAACTCCTCGGTGAGCATCGGCGCGTCACTGTTGATAGGCACCCGGTCGTCGATCGCCCGATGGCGGGTGGGCACCAGGCCGGTGAACAGGGAGGCGTGACTGGGCAGCGTCCAGGGCGCGTTGGAACGGGCATTGGCGAAGACGACCCCCTCGGCGGCGAGGGCGTCGATGTTCGGCGTGAACGACGGGGTGCGTCCGTAGGCGCCGAGGGCGTCGGCGCGAAGGGTGTCGATGGAAATCAGCAGGACGTTCGGCCCTTGGGCCTTTCCGCCCGACGCGCAGGTCGTTCCCATCGACGCGACGGCCACCACGAGCGCGGCCAGAACGACAATCGTCCGCGCGCGCATCATTCGCCCTCCACCGTCGCATGCACCAGCCCCAGATCCCACAGGCGGCGTTCGAGCTGCTTTTGGTCGAGCCAGGCGTAGGCGCCGTGCGTCATGGGCCCCGCGGCAAAGACCGCACTCTTTTCCGTGTAGTTGTTCATGATCTCCCGGGGGGTCGTGGTGACGATCCCGTATATCAGATCCTCGTAGCGGTTGGGATTCTTGGTGAAGGTCGGGGGAAAGGTCAAATCCTCGCCCCGAGCGTCATAGAGCTTCTGATCGGCGATCACCTGCGTGCTCTGGTTGCAGTTGACGACGAAGGCGCGGGATCGCAGTTCGGGGCGATAGAGCTTCACCGCCGAATCCAGCGCCACGTCCTGCCCTTCCCGGCACGCATACACGATCGCTTCGCCGCCGCCGGCCGGCAGATTCTCCGCCGTGAAATCCGCCAGAGCCCGGACCCGCGCCTCGGCACGCACGGTCTTGTCGCGGGTGACGTTGGTGAACAGATAGCTGTTGATTGAAAATCCCAGGGCGAGCACGCCGATCAGCGTCGCGGCCAGGCGACGTCGCCACGCGGGATGGGCGGGATCGTAAAGTCCGGCCAGGAAGATGCACGCGCCGATGCCCGGCAAAAAGAAGAAGCGTGGCGTCTGGTAAGACATCACCGCCTCGACCCGCAGGACCATCAGCAGCGGCAGCGCCGTCACGACCATGACCGCGAACCCGAACCAGGCGACCGGGTTGTCGGCCACAATGGCCCTGATTCGCCGCCGGGCGAGAATCGCGACGATCCACGCCATGACCAATGCCAGTATCCACGGCCGATGGAAGACCCAGACATAACTGCCGAAAAAGGCGATCAATCGGCCCAGGTAGTCCAGGCTCAGCGCGACGCGCGTCTCGCCGACGTAGCCGCCCATGGACCCGAGGATCGCGTAGCGCCATAGAACGAAAACCGCCGCCGCGAGGAAGTGCGGCACCGTTACCGCGACGACGCGCCAGGCCAGATCGCGGGGGAGCGTCGCCCGATGCCAAAAGACGAACAGCCCGCTCGCCGCCAACACGACAGGCAGCGTGACGGTGATCTCCTTGCAAAAGTACGCCATCGCGCCCAGCAGCACCGAGGCCGCCAGTTGGCGCGTACGGCGCATCTTCAGGAATCGCAGGAACAACAGCCACGAGCCTAGGAAGAACGCGGCGCCCAGCAGGTCGAATCGGTTTGAGAGCCACAGCAGGCCGACGGCCGTCACCGGGCTGACGGCGAACAGGAGCGTCGCGATCGCGGCGACGGATTTGCGCCCGGTCAGGTGCTGGACAACCTGCATCAGGAGGAGAGCGCTCAGGGCGAGCAGCCCGATGTTGAAGGCGTAATAAATCGCCGGGTTTGTGCCGCCGAGCAGATAGTTGATCTTCCAAAACCAGAAGACCCCGGGGCGAAAGAACGCGCCCATCATGACGTCGTAGGTGAAGGGCGCGAGCGGGTTGTCGATCTTAGCCGTCAGGTGCAGATGCAGATAGTCGTCCAGGAAAAATCGCGCTTGGTAGATGCGCGCGTACACCAGCAGCGCCCAAACGAGAATCACCAGCACATACGCTACGTTACGCCGAAGCAGGCGTCGGTCCTCGGCGATCCAGGTGTCGGGGTATGTCGCGGTGTTGGCCATGGGTCTCCAAAAATGGGCGGCGGGTTCGACCGGGCAATTTGGCCGGGGGCGACGCTTGGTGTCAAGGCGGGGCCGTCAAGAAGTCGGCGGCGCATCCAACACCGACCAACATTCAACCGAGACTTTAAAAAAGCTGAACGAAAACGTTGAATTAACGCTTGTTTCCTCGGGGTTTTTGCGCTAATTACAGACATTCGTCCTGCAAGGAAGTTTGATGACGAGCTGGATCAAAGAGCGCTCGGCCACGCTGGCGGTGCTGGGCACCTTGATGGTGATCGGGGCTTATATCGTTTTCTCCGATTCGGGCCTGTACAAGGTCTGGGAACTGCATCAGCAGAAGGTGCACCTGGAGCAGGAAGTCCATGACCTGCACGCCGAAACCGATCGGATGCAGCACCGGGTCGAGTCGCTGCGCACCGATCCGCACACCATCGAGATGGAAATCCGCAAAAAACTAAACATGGTGCAGGCCGATGAAACCGTCTTTGTCTTCGACGGGCCCAGCGCGGCCGCCGACGACGAAGCCAAGCCGTAAGGGCCGTCGGCCGATGCCCGCGTCCTCGCGGCGCCCCTCTCCCAAAACGGGCTCGCGCCGGTCGCCCGTGACCTTTCTGACTGAACGCGGCTCCTATCTGCTCGGCATCCTGATTTTCGCCCTGATCATCCACGAAGAATTCCGCCCCGAGTTGGTGATGGGCACGCGGGTGGACGGCGGCGGCCTGCCGTGGCTTTTGTCCCTGTGGCGCGTGGGCTTCCTCGTGTTCCTGATGCTCTTTTTGCTCTACAAGCTGGGCAGCTACGTCCGGCATATCGGCGGGATCCAGGAGGCGGGCATCGACGCGTCGACCCGCGCCATCTTCGACCACGAGACGTCGTTTCTGATCATCGCGACGGCCAATATCATCGTGCAGCTCTCGGGCGAGTTGCGGGACTTTTTCTTCCCGCTCAACTATTTGTTCATGGCCATGTTCGTCATCTACCTGGGTAAGCGCGTGGGCGTTTTCTATGCGCTGTTCATCCCGGTAATCGATATGGCGCGGGAATTCGTCTCCCACTCGGGGCCGCCGGTCCCGCCCGTCATGCCGATCCTCACGCAGGGTTTTCTTCACGCGGCGATGGGCGTGACGTTCGTGGTCATGGTCGGCTACTTCCTGCAAACCGAGCGCCGCGACCGGGACCGGGCCGTCAAGAAACTCACGCGCCTGACCACCGACGCCCGTGCCCTGTCCGAGGACGTCGAGCGCTCCATGACGGACCTGCGCGACCGCTCGGAGCATCAGAACGCCTACTACACGCAGAGCCTGGACACCGACCTGGCGGCCTTGATGGCGATTGCCCGCGAGGGACTGCACGCCGATTGTTGCGTTTTTCTTTATGCGTCGGATGACCAATTCTTCCGCCTGCGGGCGGCGGCGGGCGACGAGGAGTCGATCGACGAGGATGCGTCCATTCCCGTGCGCGATTCGGCGCTGGGTCTGGTGCTCACGCAAAGCAAGGCGCTGCGCGTCGACCGCGTCAATCAGAACATCACGCCCCTGGAATATCGCAAGAAGCGCTCGGCGGTGCGTTCGATGATCGCCCATCCGGTCATGCACGGAGGTGAGCCAAGGGGGGCGGTGATCGCCGATTCGTATCACGAAGGGGCCTTCAACAAGGAGTCGGAACTTTATCTGGCGATGATCGCCGGGCGCGTCGAGAGGACGTTCGACATGGTGCAGTGGTCGGCCAACGTGGACCGGGATCGGACGCGGTTTTTGGCCTACTACGAAAACGCCGGCAAGTTCTCGCGGGCGCTGGCGGTGGAAGACGTGCTGGAAGTGACCTTTCAGGCCATGCGCGCCATCATGCCCTTCGACGCCGGGCTCATCTCCCTGTCCAATTCCAAATCGAGCCAAGGCACCGTCACGGCGACGTACAACCTGCCTCAAAGCTGGGTGGGTGTGAACTATTCGGAGGTGCCGGACAAATCGCTGGCCGGCTGGGTCGTGGACCGCTCGCAATACCTCTACTTTCCCAGCACCAAGGAAATCTCCAAGTCCCTTTTTCACCCCGATTTCAAATTTCGCGGACTGGAGAGCGCGCTGATCCTCCCGCTGAAATTCCACGACGAGGTGCAGGGGACGATCGCGCTTTTTTGGACGCGCGCCAATGCGTTCGAGCAACGGGATCTCAAGCCGTTGGAGGTGGTGGCGTTTCAGGCGGCGACGTCGCTGGATTCGGCGCGGATGTACGAACAGGCCCGGCAGATGGCCTCCACCGACGGCCTGACCGAGCTGCCCAACCACCGCATCTTCCAAAATCGTCTGGAAAACGAACTCAAGCGCCACAAGCGCACGCCCCTGCCGATCTCCCTGATCCTGCTGGACATCGACCACTTCAAGAACGTCAACGACACGCACGGCCACCCGGTCGGCGATATCGTTCTCAAGGACATCGCCAAGGTGATTCAGGGATCGGTGCGGGACGTGGACCTGGCGGCGCGATACGGCGGCGAGGAATTCGCGATCATCCTTCCCAATACGAGGCACGTGGGCGCGGGCAAATTCGCCGAACGTCTGCGCGGGCGCATCGCCCACCACACAATTGCCTTTCCCGACGGCAAGCTCTCCGTGACCATCAGCGTCGGCATCGCCACGTACCCCACCGACGCCAACACCAAGGAAAACCTCATCGAGGCCGCCGACAAGGCCCTCTACGCCTCCAAACAAGGCGGCCGCAACCGCGTGACCTGGTTCGGTGACATGGCGTCGAAGGCCACGGCGTAGCTGACCTTTCAGAGCCGCGATCGTAAGGGAGCGGGTTGGTCCGCGCAGAGAAAAACGTGGCATGCCTGCAAGAACAGAGCCGCGCGCAGCTTGCCAAGCCGTAGCCTCGGCGGAGGCTGGTCAGCAGGCGGCCCGGGCCATTCGATCGACGTAACGCTCTACGACCCCTCCCTGATCCTCCTTCGCCAAGGCTACGGAGGGACAGGCAGGTCGGGGCTCTGTCATCAAATGCCGGTTGACGAACTCAACCGCTCCACGATCGACGAATGCCCCTTGAGCTTCGCCATCTCCAACGGCGTCAAACGCTCCGCCGGGGCGAGGCCCGCGTCGGCGCCTTTCTCCAACAGATACTCGACCACCGGCAGATGGCCGTTCGTCGCGGCTCGGAACAGCGCGGTCTCGCCGTCCTCGGACAGGGCATCGACGTTCGCCCCCGCCGCGACGAGTTTTTGCACAACCGACAAATGCCCGGCGCCCGCCGCTTCGTGCAGAGCCTTGCGTCCCCGCTCGTCGGCTCCTTGAACATCGGCTTCATGTTCGAGCAACACGGCAACGATCTCCTCGTGTCCGGCGCGGGCCGCCCAGTTGAGCGGACGAAAATTCGCGGCCTTTCCATCCACGGCCACTTCCCGCGCGAGCAGCGCCCGCACGAAATCCAGATGCCCACGAGCCGCCGCCCAGAACAACGGTGTGCGTCCGTCGTTGTCGGCCTCGTCGGGTTTCACGTCTTTGGCGAACATCGCCTCGGCAATCGGTAACTGGCCCATGTAGGCGGCGACATGCAGCGGCGTCTGGCCGTCGGCGTTTTGCGCATTGACGTCCGCCCCCGCCTCGATCACCAACTCGGCCACGTCGCCGAATCCGTTGAGCGCCGCCAGATGCAAGGGCGCGTTACCGTCGTCGTCGCGGGCGTTCAGGTCGGCCTCGCGCGCGAGCAGCGGCTTGGCGATTTCCTCGTGCCCGTGAAAACACGCCAGAGCCAGCGGAGTGCGTCCCTTCTCTCCCATCTCCTCGGTGTGCGCGCCTTTCTCGGCCAACAGACGACCCATGTCCCAATGCCCGTAAGCGGCGGCGTAGTGCCACGGCGCGTTCTCGCGGTGATCCTTGAGATTCACGTCGGCGCCGTGGTCGATCAAAAATCTCGCGAAGTCCACGTGTCCGTCCCGCGCCACCATCGCCAGGGCGCTCAAGCCTTCGTTGTTGACGGCATTCACGTCCGCGTCGTTGTCCAACAGGTTCTGCGCCACGTCCAGGTGGCTGTGCTTGGAGCACAGATGCAGCGCCGTGTTGCCGTCCGCGTCACGGGCATTGATGTCCACCCCGGCGAGCAGCAGGCGATCGACCGTCGCCAACTCGCCGTTCGCCGCCGCTTGGGGCAACAACGTCGCCACGCCCGTCGCGCGCCCTTCGGCGACGAATCGCGCCAGCTCGGTTTGCACATCGGTATAGGAATATTTGCGTTTGTCGCTCATGACGGTCCCGGGAAAATGGATGTTGAGCAGACAGGATAACAGAGGGAGAAACGATGCGCGTCGCCGCGATGTCGGGAGTGTAAGAAAGGTGCGTGGGCGATCTAACGCGCCGGTCGATTACGACGCGTCGGCGCCGATGATGTCCGAAATCGACGAGGCGCCCGCGTTCGCCAGACGCTCCGCCAATTGGCGGCACAGGTGGCCGGGCAATCCGGGTCCTTCGTAGACCATGGCGGTGTAGATCTGCACCAGGCTCGCCCCGGCGCGCAGGCGCTCCCACACATCGTCCACCGTCTCGATCCCGCCCACCGAAACCAGCGTGACGCGCCCGCCGGTGCGTCGCCGCAGCCGCTTGAGCACCTTGAGCGAACGGATCTTGAGCGGCGCGCCGGACAATCCCCCGCCCCCGCACGCGTCGATGGTCTCGCGGGGGGTGGTCAGATTCGCGCGGCCGATGGTCGTGTTCGTCGCGATGATGCCGTCCAAGCCCAACTCCAGCGCCAAATCGGCCACCGCGTCCACGTCCTCGTCGGCCAGGTCGGGCGCGATTTTCACCAACAGCGGCAGGCGCGGCTCCCCGTCGCGTGCCCTGTCCGCCTCGTCCCGCACGGCGGCCAGCAACGGACGCAGCGATTCGACCGCCTGCAAGTCACGCAGGCCCGGTGTGTTGGGCGAGGAGACGTTGACGACGAAGTAGTCGGCCAACGGCGCGAGGAGGCGCGTGCTTTCCCGATAGTCGTCAATGGCCTCGTCGTTGGAGACGGCCTTGCTGCGTCCGATGTTGACGCCCACGGGCGTGGGACGGGAACCGACCAAACGCTTGGCGGCGGCGGCGGCGCCCTCGTTGTTGAAGCCCATGCGATTGACCAGCGCGCGATCGATCGGCAGGCGAAACAGGCGGGGCTTGGGGTTGCCCGACTGGGGTTTGGCGGTCAGGGTGCCGACCTCGATGAAGCCGAAGCCCAGCGCACCCATGGCCCGGTAGACCTTGGCGTTTTTGTCCGAACCGGCGGCCAGGCCGATGGGATTGGGGAAACGCACCCCCATTGCCTCGACGGCCAAAGACGGGTCGTCGAAGCGGTACATCGCGGACATCGTCGCCAGCGCGCCGGGGGTGCCTTGCGCCGCCCGGAGCAAAGCCAGCGTCGACTCGTGCGCCACCTCCGATTCGAGGGAGAACAACAGCGGCCGCAGCCATCGGGAGTACGTCAGCACGGAACGCAAGCTATCAGCGCGCCCCGGCCCCGGCAAGCCAACGCGGCGACGGCCGCTTCAATATCCGAATCTAAGATCCGATCTTTCTTCTTCCCGCCGGGGCTTTGTGGTATTTTGAGCGTTCGTTCATCGGAAAATTCACGGGAGGCCATCCATGCACGTGCTGCCGTTTGAAGACATCCAAGGCAAGGCCATCGAAAGCGACGAGGTCGAGGGTGTGACCATGCGCGTGGCGGCGGGGCCGGATCAGGGCGCGCCGAACTTCACCATGCGCGTTTTTACCGTCAAGCCCGGCGGCCACACGCCCCATCACCACCACCCCTACGAACACGAAATCTTCTTCCACCAAGGCACCGCCGAGGTCTTTTACGAAGGCGAAACCAAGCGCATCGGACCGGGCGGCGTGGCCTACGTGGCGCCCGACGCCGACCACCAGATCCGCAACGTCGGCGACGACGACCTGGTGTTCGTGTGCGTCGTGCCCAAAGGGATCTGACAGCGATTTCCATGCATTTTCTTTCAGGGAGCAGAGCGAGAATGACGGTTGAAATCAAGGGTTCGAGCCCGATCATTTTGTGTCTGATATTGGCGACGATGGCGACCATCCTGGTGTCGGCAACAGCCTGCGGCGGCGGTGACGACGACGATGACGATATGGCCGGGGACGACGACTGCAAGGATGGATTCGTCGACAAGGACGGCTACGTCGATTGCGGCGGCGGTGACGACGACACCGATGAAGAACTCGATGACGATGACGACGACACTACCGTCGACGATGACACCACCGACGAACCCGCGCTGAAAGTGGGCGCGACGCGGGTCGATGTTTCGCCGGCCGAGACGGACATGCTCATCATGGGCGGCTACGACGTCGTCCTGAGCGAAGAAAAAGCCCGACGCACCACCGGCATTCATGACCCGCTCTACGCCACGGCCGTCGCTTTCGAGAACCCGGACGATCCTCCGGTCATCATGATCAACTTCGACATGGTCGGCATGATCATCACCGACATCGACAAGATCCGCGAAGGCATCGCCGAACAACTCGAGGGCGTGGACGCCGAGGACGTCGTCGTCTCCTCCTCCCACTCCCATGCCACGCCCGACGGCGTCGGCATCTGGGGCGTGATCGTGCCGCCCATGTCGGGCCGGGATGAAGACTACATCGACCAACTCGTCGGCGGCGGCATCCAGGCCGGCGTCACCGCTTGGAATGCCCGCGAACCGGCGACGCTCGCGGCGGCGACCGGGGACTTCGAGGAACTGCATTACAACTCGATCGTCGGCGACGAGAACGCCATCACCGACGACACCCTCACCGTGCTCGTCGCCCGGGACACGTCCGGCCATCCCATCGCGTCGGTTATGAACTGGGGGTGTCACCCGATGGTGATGGGCCCGCAGAATTCGCTGGTCTCCGCGGATTTCGCCGGGGCGTACTACAAGTTCATGGACGAAGAAATCGGCGGCGTGAATATGTTCGTCAACGGCGCCCTGGGCGCGAGCGTCCACCCGCACAATCTGGACGACGGCTTCGAGATCGGCAGCGGCCGGGACTGGGGCTCGTGGGAGGACGTGGACAATTACGGTCGGGACCTGGCCGACGCGACGCAGGACCTCATCGACGGCGCGACGCCGGTCGAGGACACGACGATCAAGCTGCATCATCGCACCGTGAGCGCCCCCGTGGGCAATCCGTTCTTCGCCTACGCCGGTAACGGCCGCCTGATTCCGCGCGAAGTGCCTCCGATCGGTGAAGTGGGCACGACGAATATGACCGCGTTTTCCATCGGCGAGGTGCGTTTCGGGACGATCCCCGGCGAGTTGGTGCCGACGATCGGCGTGGCCGTGCGCGAGATGATGGGCAGCCCGTACACGATGCTCATCAACCTGGGCAACGACTGGATCGGGTACATCATGACCGAGGAGCAATACGGGTCGATCCCGTATCTCTACAACACGCTCTTGTCCGCCGGGCCCTTGGTCGGCCCCACGGTGGTGGATAATTACATGGAGATTTTCGGCGCGGAGGGGGAGGCGTGGGCGACGAAGTAGGTCGCCCTACCCCAGTCCCGCGATCTTCAGGAAATTCTTCATCAGGCGTTTGGCGTTTTCCTCGACCGTGGGACCGTGCGCCTCGAGGGTGGCGATCATCAGATCGGGCGGGTTGACGCCGGGCAGTTCCAAATCCTCCGGGCGGACCTTGAACCACTTTTGCACCATGTCGATGGTCGCCTCCAGGTGGAACTGCATCCCGTAGGCTTTCTCGCCGAAACGAAACGCCTGGTTGGCGACCAGCACGCCGCGGGCCAGACGGTGGGCGTCGCGGGGGATCTCGAACGTATCCAGGTGCCATTGAAAGACGAGAAACTCACGTTCGAAGCCCTGGAAGATCGGGTCGTTGAGACCTTGCACCGTCAGGGTCATCGGGCTGCAACCCACTTCCGGCGTGCGGGAGGGCGTGACCGGCGCGCCCAGGGCACGGGCCAGGATCTGCGCCCCCAACGAGACTCCCAACACCGCGTTGCCCTTGGCAACGGCCGCGGCCACATAGGTGATCTCGTCGTTCACCCATTTGGGAGCGAATTTCTCCACCGCCGCCGACTGCCCGGCGAGAAGAATCAACACGTCGTCGCTTTGCAGCGGATCGGGCAGCGGGTCCCCCTGATAGATGCGCACATAGGTAAAAGGCAGGCCTTTTTTGACCAGGACATCCTCGAAGTACCCCAGCGTCGCGACCGGGCTGTGGGAAATCACATAAATCAAATTTCGTCCTCTCAAACGACGGCCCGAGGCCGCGATCCCGTCGGAAATCCTAGCCCGAGCGATGCGGAACTTCAAACCGTTCCCGGCACGCTCCCTGAGTTGGCAGCTCAGCGTTGGCAGCTCAGCGTTGGCAGCCCGGCGTTGGCAGCCCGGCGGCCTTTTGCTAGCATCGGCGCCCACTTGAATGGACGAGACGCCGCTCCCCCATGAACAAGCCCGACAAATCGAAGTTTCCCAAATGGCCCGTGCTCGCCGCCGTCATCGCGATTGTCGTGTCCATTGCGGCGGCGGCTGTGGTCTTTCGCGTGACCGAGCCCCAGAAGGAAGCGCCGAAGTTTGAGATGAAGGTCGAGCGCATCGAGACGCCGGCTCAGCTCAAGGACTTTCCCGACCTGCCCAAGGACGTCAAGAACGCGTTCGACCTGGCGAAGTTTCACTTCTTCGCGCCGGTCGAATGGTGGTATGTCAACGCGCATCTCAAAGACGTGGAAGGCAATCCCTTCACGCTCATGTTTGCCCTGCTCAAGAACGGCGCGTTGTTCGGCGTCATCACGGACGTGAAGGCTCAGCGCACGGTGCCCATCGCGCTGACGAATCAACGGGTGCATCAGGATGGAGTGAAACGAAAGTTCACGGTGGGGCCCAGCTCAATCACCCAGCCCGACGCGGCGCGCCTTTGCTACCAACTCGTTCTGGACCAACCGGCCATCGGCGTCGATCTGGAATTTTGCGCGACGAAGGCGCCGCTGGCGGTCAACGGCACGGGCGAAATCCAAATGGGCAAGGCGGGCAAGAGCGCGTATTTCTCCATCACCCGCGCGAAGGTCCAAGGCACCGGCCGGCACGGCGAGCGCGAGTCGCGCCTGTCGGGCACGGGTTGGATCGACCGGCAATGGGGCGGTTGGGCCGACACGGATTTCGACCGCTGGGATTGGATGTCGTTGCAGATCGACGGCGGCGGGGAATTGCTGGTCTTCGTTTTCACGCTCGACGGCAAGGTCGTGCATCAGATCGCGAACTACTATCCCCCCGAAGGCGAAGTCGAGCACGGCATGGACTTCACCCTCACGCCGACGGCGACCTGGACCTCCCCGGCGACCAAAGCGACCTGGGACACGGCCTGGACCTTTGCCGTGCCCTCGCGAAAAGCGACCGTCACCGTCACCGCCGACGTCCCCTCCAGCGAAGTCGACCCTGTTCTGTGGGAAGGCTCCGTCCGATTTGACGGCACCTGGGACGGCAAGCCCGTCACCGGCCAAGGCTTTTTCGAAGAACGTCGCAAAACCTGGTAGCCCCCAACAGAGCCGCGCCCAGCTTGCCATGCCGCAGCCTTGGCAAGCAGATCGAGGCTCTGTTCGGTTGGAATCGATTCCCAAAAACGAAAGCGGGCCGCCGCCGCACGGCCACCCGCTCCTTTTCATCTCGATTGTTCACGCGCCTTTAATTCACCACCGACTTCTCGAAAACCAGATCATCGCCAGCGCGTTTGACCTGGATATGGTCGCCGTCGGCGAAGCGCCCGGCCAGCAGGTCGAGGGCCAGCTTGTCCATCAGGTGCGTCTGAATGGCGCGGCGTAGGGGTCGGGCGCCGTAGACCGGGTCGAAGCCCGCCTCGGCCAGGAACTCCTTCGCGCCGTTGACCAACTCCAGTTCGATCTCCCGCTCGGCCAGGCGCTTTTGCAGCGACGCCATCTGGATGTCCACTATGCGCCCGATCTGCTCCTTGTCCAGGCGATGGAAAATCACCGTCTCGTCGATGCGGTTGAGGAATTCGGGCCGAAAATGCGCCCGCAGCGCGCCCAGGACCTGCGTCTTCATTTCGTCGTAGCGGCTCTCATCGAAGTCGAGGATGTACTCGCTGCCGATGTTGCTGGTCATGATCAGGATCGTGTTCTTGAAGTCGACCGTGCGGCCCTGGCTGTCGGTGGCGCGGCCGTCATCGAGAATTTGCAGCAGCACGTTAAACACGTCGTGGTGCGCCTTCTCGATCTCGTCGAAAAGGATCACGGAATACGGACGGCGCCGCACGGCCTCGGTCAGGTATCCGCCTTCCTCGTAACCGATGTAGCCCGGAGGCGCGCCGATCAGCCGGGCGACCGAATGCTTCTCCATGAACTCGCTCATGTCGATGCGCACCAGCGCCTGCTCGGTGTCGAACAGAAACTCGGCCAGCGCCTTGGCCAACTCGGTCTTGCCCACGCCGGTCGGGCCCAGGAAGATGAAGCTGCCCAGCGGGCGGTTGGGATCCTGAATGCCGGCGCGGGAACGGCGCACGGCGTTGGCGACGGCGCGGATGGCGTCGGTCTGTCCGACGACCCGCTTGCCCAGTTCGTCCTCCAGATGCAGCAGCCGCTCCATCTCCCCTTCCATCATTTTGGAGACGGGAATGCCGGTCCACTGGGCGAGGATCTCCGCGATGTCCTCGTCGTCCACCTCTTCCTTCAGGAACTTGCCTTCGGCCTGCAGGCGATCCAGTTCCGCCGTCGCGTCCTTGAGCTGCTTTTCCAACGTGTTGAGCTGTCCGTAGCGAATTTCCGCCACACGCTCCAACTCACCGGTGCGTTCGAATTGTTCGGCGGCGGCCTTGGCGCGCTCGATTTCTTCCTTGAGTTCGCGAATGCGCGAAATCGCGTCCCGCTCCTGCTCCCAACGCAGCAGCTTGCTGTCGTTGTCTTCCTTCAGGTCGGCGATCTGTTTTTCGATCACGGCCAGACGCTTGGCCGACGCCTCGTCCTGCTCCTTGCGAAGGGCTTGTTGCTCGATCTCCAGTTGCGTCAGTTCACGCTTGATCTGGTCCAGTTCCGTGGGCATGGAGTCGATCTGAATGCGCAGCCGCCCCGCCGCCTCGTCGACCAGGTCGATGGCTTTGTCGGGCAGATGGCGGTCGGAGATATAGCGATGGGAGAGCGTCGCGGCGGCCACGAGGGCCGTGTCCTTGATGCGCACGCCGTGATGCACTTCGTATTTTTCCTTCAGGCCGCGCAGGATCGAAATGGTGTCGGCCACGCTGGGCTCGCCCACGTAGACCTGCTGGAAGCGCCGCTCCAGGGCCGCGTCCTTTTCGATGCGTTCGCGGTATTCGTCCAGAGTCGTCGCGCCCACGCAACGCAGTTCGCCACGGGCCAGCGCGGGTTTGAGCATATTGCCCGCGTCCATCGCGCCCTCCGCGGCGCCGGCTCCGACCAGGGTGTGCAGCTCGTCGATGAACAGGATGATCTCGCCGTTCGACTCGCCGACCTCGCGCAGCACGGCCTTGAGGCGATCCTCGAATTCACCGCGATATTTCGCCCCGGCGACCATGCCCGCCAGGTCGAGGGACAGCAGCCGCTTGTCCGCCAACGTCGACGGCACATCGCCCGAGACGATGCGTTGGGCCAGTCCTTCGGCGATGGCGGTCTTGCCCACGCCCGGCTCGCCGATGAGCACCGGGTTGTTTTTCTTGCGTCGGTTGAGGACTTGGATGACGCGGCGAATCTCGTCGTCGCGGCCGATGACCGGGTCGAGCTTGCCGCGCCGGGCCGCGTCGGTCAGGTCGACGCTGTAGCGCTTGAGCGCTTCGTATTTGTCCTCGGGATTTTGATCGGTCACGCGCTGAGATCCGCGAATGTCGGCGAGCACCTTGTAGACCGCGTCGGTGGTCACGCCCTGTTCGGTGAAAATTCCCTTGGCCTTGGCGCCGTCCGCGCCGGTCAGCGCCAGCAGCAGATGCTCGGTGCTGATGTAGTCGTCCTTGAGGCGGTCGGCCTCCACCTGGGCCAGATCCAACAGATTTTTGAATGCGGGAGAGATGTACTGGTCCGCCGACGCGCCCTGCACCTTGGGCAGTCCGTCCAGATGCTGTTGCAGGCGAGCGCGGATCGCGCCCTTGTCGGCGCCGAGTTTTTCGAGAATCGACGAGACGACGCCGCCCTGCTGCTCGATGAGCGCGAGCGCCAAATGCTCGGCGTCGATGGCCTGATGGCCCCGTTTTCCGGCGATATTTCCCGCCTCGGCCAGGGCTTCCTGGGATTTGACGGTCAATTTGTCCATGCGCATGGCGCTATCCCCTTGGGCGTATTGCCTTGTGATCGACGGGCGCGGAGGCCCGCGTTTCGACCATTCGAACTAACAAAAAGTTAACCACATTTTTCTCCCAGGCAAGGTCCAAGGATGGATTTTGAATCCGGCATCCGGCGCACGGCCCCAAAAGAAAACCGACGCCCGAAGGCGTCGGTTCGTGTCATTCGGCGAATTGTCGAACGGGGGATCAGCGGGTCAGTGTCGTCAGGAACGAGCCGTCGCTGCGTCCGATGAGCAGGAGCGCGGACTGCCCCTTGTCGAGTTTCTTGAGGACCGTGACGACGTCGGCCGCGCTTGTGACCGGCTTGCGATTGACCTCGAGGATCGCGTCACCTTCCCGCACTCCCGCGTCGGCGGCGGCGCTACCGTGGGCCACTTTCACCACCAGCGCGCCGTGGCCGGGGTCGACCTTGAGGGTTTTGGCCATCTCGGCCGGCAGGTCACGCAGAGCCAGACCCAATTCCTCGCGAGGCTCGGTGGCGCTGGCGACGGTCGTGTCGTCGTCGAGCTTGCCGATCTTCACGGTCAGCGTCACCGGTTTGCCGTCGCGGATCACTTCCACGTCAACCTTCTTGTCCACCGGCGTGGCGGCCACGACGCGCGGCAGGTCGTTGGAGCTTTCCACGTCCTGGCCATCGAATTTGCGAATCAGGTCGTAGCGCTTGAAGCCCGCGTCCTGGGCCGGCGAATCGTCCATCACCTGGCTGACCAGCGCGCCGGTGGCGTCTTCGATCTCCAGGGCGTCGGCCAATTCCTCCGTCACCGGCTGGATCAGCACGCCCAGCCAGCCGCGCGTCACCGAGCCTTCGGTCTTCAACTGTTCGATGATCTCGCTGGCCATATTCGACGGGATGGCGAAGCCGATGCCCTGGCCGCTGGCGTTGATGAGCGTATTGATGCCGATGACCTCGCCCCGGGTGTTGATGAGCGGACCGCCCGAGTTGCCCGGGTTGATAGAGGCGTCGGTCTGGATGAAGTCGTCATAGGGCCCGGCGCCGATCACACGGCCCTTGGCCGAGACGATGCCCGCCGTGACCGTGTGGGACAGGCCGAAGGGGTTGCCGATGGCCATAACCCATTCGCCGATCTGCAACTCGTCCGAATCGCCCAGGGCCAGGGCCGGCAGGTTCTGGGGCTCCTTGATTTTGAGCAGCGCGATATCCGTCTTGGGGTCCGTGCCCACCAGCTCGGCTTCGAATTTGTGCTCGTCGAGCAGCTCGACCTGGATCTTGGTGGCGCCGTCAACCACGTGGTTGTTGGTGACGATGTAGCCGTCGTGGCTGATGACAAAGCCCGAGCCCTGGCCCCGCTGGATGCGGTCGCCCTCGGGAACGCCGAAGCGCTCAAAGAAATCCCGGAAGGGATCGCCCTGGCCGAACGGGGTGCGGAAGCCCATCATGCCGCCGCCGGAAATCGTCTTTTCCACGTTGATGAACACGACCGCCGGCATGGCTTTCTTGGCCAGATCCACGAAACTCTGGCTGGCCTGATTGAGGGTCTGCGTGTCCAGCGCGAGCGTCGCGGGACTCTCGGCGGCCTGGGCCGTCGGAGCGGCGGTGGCTTCGTCCTTCATTCCCTCGGCGGTGCAAAACGCGGTGGCGAACATGACGCCCACCAGGGCCAACAGGATCAACTTGCGCCAGATGCTCATCCAAATCTCCTTTGTCGATTTCATGGGGCACCTACCGCCGAGCCTGCACATAGCGCAGACGCAAATCCCGGAGCGTGACCGAAAGAAATTCGGCTTCCTCGTTGTCCAAATTGCCCTTGGTCTTTTCGGAAAGCATGCCCAACAGGTCGATGGTGTGTTTGGCCATCGGCAGATCGGCCGCCCGCTTGCCGTCCGGGTCGGCGATCTCCCCCAGATGCATCATGGCCGCGGAGGCCAGGGAGAAAACCAGACTGGCGAACGACGGCTCGGGCAATCGGGGCCCGCCGCCTTTCTGCTCGCTCGCCGCCTGACGGGAAGCCTGTTCGAACTGCTCCGCCGCGTGCTCATCGGCGCTGGTCGGCGCGTCTTGGGCGGCCTCTTCCACCTTCTCGGCGGGCTTATCCGCCGCGACCTCCGCGGGCTCGGTGTCCTTGGGCTTTTCGACGTCTCGGGATTTGACCTCCCCGCCTTCCATTCGCAGTCGGCGCTTGTCCTCGACTTTGATTTTTCCTTCGCTGCCGTCCTCAGACATCCGCTTTCCTCCTGGAGTTCCCGTCGTTGTCGGTCCGGTGTGACGCACCGCGCCCCGGGTGAGCCTACGGCTGTTTGGCCACCCGAACCTTCGCCGCCCGCAGCAACCGGCCGTTGAGCCGATAGCCTTTTTGATACACGCCCAAGATTTTGCCGGGCTCGACCTCGTCGTTGGGCTCGGCCATGAGCACCTCGTGGACATTCGGATCCAACTCTTCGCCCGTCCGGGCGTCCACCCGCTCAAGCCCCAGGCCGCCCAGGCAGGCGTTCAACTGCTTGAGCACGGCCTCGAATCCTTGGCGCAGCGCGGCGCCGTCCCCACCAGCAACCATGGCCTGCTCGGCCAGGTCCATACTGTCCAACGCCGGCAACAAGGCTTCCACCGCCTCGGCCAGACCCCGCTCGCGTCCCCGCGAAAATTCGTTCGCGTTCTTCTTGCGATAGTTGTCGAACTCGGCGGCCAGACGCTGAATGTGGTCGAGCAATTCCCGCTCGCGCTCCTCGGGGGTCTGCGTCGGCGCTTCGGATTCGTGATGGGCTTCGGCTTCGTTGATCTCGTCGACCACGTCGTGGCCTTCGGGCTCGGGATCGACCAGCACCGGCGCTTCGTCGTCCTCGGCCGCGCCGTGAGATTTCTTCTGGCTTGCTGTCATTGTTCCTTCCTCGGGCGACAATGTCGCCGGGCGGGGAGAACTTCGCTCCCCGATGGATGTCCGCGTTAGGCCGCGCCGGCCGGTCGGGCCTGCACGGGGTTGCGCAAGTCGAATTGCTTGATGAGCTCGCGGCTCTTTTCGTCCACGTCCTTGGGCACGACGATCTTCACCGTCACCAACAAATCTCCCGCCTTGCCGCTCTTGCGAGGCACGCCCTTGCCGGCGATACGCAGCGTCTGCCCGCCCTGCGTTCCGGGGGGAAGGGAGATCGTCGTGGTGCCGAAGGGTGTTTGCACCGGCACCTTCGCTCCCAACACCGCCTCGGCGATGGACACGCCGACGGTGGTCTTCAGATTTTCGCCTTCCCGGGCAAACTGACCATGGGGACGCACATGGGCGTGGATGATCAGATCGCCGGCGGGCCCGCCGCCGGGTCCGGGCAGCCCCTTGCCGCGCAGGCGGATCTTGCCGCCGTCCTTGAGACCGACAGGCACGGTGAAGGACACGCGCTGGGGCCCGCCGGGGCCGTCGAGGGTCACGGTCTTTTTCGCGCCGTGCAGCACGTCCATCAGGTCCAGATGCATCTCGGCGGTGACGGTCTGCCCCTGGACAGGACGCGGTCGCCCGCCGCCGAAGCCCCGCGCTCCCCCGCCGCCGAATCCGCCGCCGCCGAACAGGTCGTTGAGGATGTCGTGCAGCCCCGAGCCGGAGAAGCTCTGGCCGAAGCCCCGGAAGTTGCCCTGGGCGTTTTGAAAGTCGAAACCGGAGAAATCGAAACCGGCGTGCCCCGGCCCCTGCTCATGACCGAACTGGTCGTATTTCTGGCGGGCTTCCTTATTGGACAGCACGGCGTAGGCCTCGGAGACCTCCTTGAAGTTCTTCTCGGCCTCGGCGTCGTCCTTGTTGAAATCCGGGTGATACTTGCGCGCCAACTTGCGGTACGCCGACTTGATCTGTTTGTCGTCGGCGTTTTTCGCCACACCCAGAACGTCGTAGTAATCCCGTTTGGCCACGGGTTCATCTCCCATAATGAAAGGTCCACACCGGGGCTTGGCGCCGAGCGACGTGGACCTTTGTCTTAACATCGAATTCGACGGTCCGAACGCCTCCCGGCATACGATGATCCGTCATGCATCCCACGCACCCCACGCCGAAAATCCGGCTAGGCCTTGCCCAGCTTGACCTCCAGCAGACCGCCGTGGAGGCGGTGTTCCAGGGAGGCGGGATCGACCGGCCCGGGCAAGGTCACGGTGCGTTGACGGCGTGCTCCCAATTGCTCGACGCGAACCGGCTTGAGCCCGTCGGAATCGTCGTCCCGGCGCGCGGCCGTGACCACGACCTCCCGGCCGCTGATCGTCACCGACACGTCCTCGGCCCGCACCCCCGGCAGTTCGATAACCAGGTGGTACTCGCCTTCGCTTTCGATCAGATCGCAGGCCGGTCCGGCCGGAGACTCGGCGCCCGCGTCCGCGTCCTCGCGCATGGGAGTGGAGGTTTCATCGGCCGACGCCCGGCGACGCGCTTCGATGCGACGTTGCAGTTCCTTGGCCAGTTGGGCCAGGTCTTTGGAGTCGTCGGCCAAATGTCCGTCCAATCCGTCCTATGCGTCAGACCTACTCGTCGACGATCTCGGCGTCGATCACGTCGTCGCCGCCGCCCGACGCGGCATGGGCTCCGGCGCCCGGTCCGGCGGCTCCGCCGGCATCCGCGCCCGGCGGGGGAGCGGCGCCCTCGGCGCCCGCCTTTTTATACATCGCTTCGGCGAGTTTGTGACTGGCCTGCTCCAATTCCTTGAGGCCGGAGCGGATGGCTTCCACGTCCTCGCCTTCCAGCGCCTTGCGAACGTCGGCCACGGCCTTTTCGATCTCGGCCTTGTCGGCGGCCTCGATGGACTCCTCGTTTTCCTGCAGCATCTTCTCGACGCTGTAGGCCTGGGAGTCGGCCTGGTTGCGAAGCTCCACTTCCTCGCGGCGCTTCTTGTCCTCGTCGGCATGGCTTTCGGCGTCCTTGACCATACCATTGATCTCGTCGTCGGACAGGCCGGAACTGGCGGTGATCGTAATTTTCTGTTCCTTGCCCGTGGCCTTGTCCTTGGCCGAGACGGACACGATGCCGTTGGCGTCGATATCGAACGTCACCTCAATCTGAGGCACCCCGCGCGGTGCGGGAGGGATGCCCTGGAGGTGGAAACGGCCCAGCGTGCGGTTGTCGCGGGCGAATTCGCGCTCGCCCTGCAGCACATGGATCTCCACGCTGGTCTGGCTGTCGGCGGCGGTGGAAAAGACCTCCGACTTGCGGGTCGGGATCGTGGTGTTGCGTTCGATCAGGCGCGTGGTCACGCCGCCCAGGGTCTCGATGCCCAGGGAAAGCGGGGTCACGTCCAGCAGCAACACATCCTTCACGTCACCGGCCAGCACGCCGCCCTGCACAGCCGCCCCGACGGCCACGACCTCGTCCGGATTCACGCCCTTGTGGGGGTCCTTGCCGAAGAGTTCCTTGACCAGCGACTGCACCTTCGGGATGCGCGTCGAACCGCCGACCAGAACCACCTCGTGGATTTCCGAGGGCGAGACCTTGGCGTCCCGCAAGGCTTGGCGCGTGGGCTCCAGGGTGCGTTCGAGCAAGTCGGCCACGAGCTGCTCGAACTTCGAGCGCGACAGCTTCAGATCCAAATGCTTGGGGCCGGAGGCGTCGGCGGTGATGAACGGCAGGTTGATCTGCGTCTCCTGGGCCGTGGACAGCTCAATCTTGGCCTTCTCGGCGGCCTCGCGCAGACGCTGCAGAGCCATGGGATCCTTGGAGAGATCCACGCCCTGGTCCTTTTTGAACTCGTCGACGATCCACTCAATGACCCGATGGTCCAGGTTGTCGCCGCCCAGGTGCGTGTCGCCGTTGGTCGACTTGACCTCGACCACGTTCTCGCCCACCTCGAGGATCGAGATGTCGAACGTGCCGCCGCCGAAGTCGTAGACGGCGATGACCTGGTCGTTCTTTTTGTCCAGGCCGTAGGCCAGCGCGGCCGCGGTGGGCTCGTTGATGATGCGCTTGACCTCCAGGCCGGCGATCTTGCCCGCGTCCTTGGTGGCTTGGCGTTGGGCGTCGTTGAAGTACGCCGGGACGGTGATGACCGCTTCGCTGACCGGCTGACCGATGTAGTCCTCGGCAGCGGACTTGAGCTTTTGCAGCACCATGGCCGAAATTTCGGGCGGCGTATATTCCTTGTCGTCGATCTGGACGCGCACATCGCCCTTGCTGCCCTTGATGACCTTGTAAGGCACCTGTTTGGCCTCTTCGGTCACTTCGTCAAAGCGGCGGCCCATGAAACGTTTGATCGAATAAATCGTCTTATCCGGGTTGCTGACCGCCTGTCGCTTGGCCACCTGGCCCACCAGACGCTCGCCGTCCTTGGTGAACGCCACCACCGAGGGGGTCGTCCGACCGCCTTCCGAGTTGGTGATCACGCGGGCTTCGGTGCCTTCCATGACGGCCACGACCGAGTTGGTCGTTCCCAGGTCAATTCCGATGATTTTCCCCATGTCAGGTACTCCTTGGGTCCATACGTCACATCTGGAGGAAACCTAAGCACGCATTTGAACCTGTCAACGGACAAATCGCCGAAAATTTGCCGATCGGCGCCGAAAAACCGACCCCCGGTCACATCCTTTAACTTCCTAACATTACATCGAAAATTATGGCCGATTCGCGCCGTTTTGCGACCGACATTCGTCAGCCTCCCTACATCGCCGTAACGCGCCGCGTTGAAACGCGGTTTTTCTCTGATTTACCCAAGGCCGGCGCATACCCCGGAGTCGGGGTCGCCCGGGGCCTCTGAATAACGGTCAGGCGGCTCGCACATTCGTCGAATTTTCGTGCGAAATCAGGCATGTCGGCATGTCGGGAAACGGCGACCTTGACGGGCGAGTGTGTTAAACGTAGTTTGATATGAATCTTGACACGTGCGGTGTAAATGTAGGATCCGACAAGCACGTGTAGAGAAATGTCTTGTGATGTCCGCAGGATACCGTCGTGACTTGATGATGCGACGGCCGGGACGGAGCCCAATGTTACCGCGAAACGCGAAAATCATCGCTGCCTACATCCAGCAGGTCGTCTCGGCGAATCTCGATCGGCGCAACGGTCTGGTCCGCGATTGGGGCACGCTCGAGGAAGAGCCCTATCCGTGCGTCCGGACGACGGCCGAGGCGATTTCCACCGCGTTGTATTATGAAAAACTCCATGGCCGCAAAGAGCTGTTGAATCTGGCGCGCAAGCTCGCCAAACCGGTGCTTCGGGCGATGGAGATTCACGGCGGCGCCGGCTGGGACGGCACGATCTATCTGTTCGACACGCAGATCGCGCTGATGGCCCTGTGGCGCCTCATCGAGCGGACGCAGGAATTCGCGGCCTGGAAGGGCTACTTCGACGTTTCCGATCAGTCGCGTCTGATGGCGGCCCAACTCACCGCGACGCACGGCGCGGCGGTGCCCGATCATTGGACGGCGCGCACGACGCCCCATCTGCTTAAGATTTATCCCCTCCTGCCCAAGACGGAGGCGGATTCGCTGCGACGCCTCATGGAATTGCCGAGTTTCACCGGCGTGGTCAACGGCCATCAGTCCAACATCCCGCTGCCGACCGCTCAAGTCTGCCACGCGATCGAGGGGCTGCTGGTCATGCCCGACGGGGAGTATTGGCAGGCGCTCAACGCGGCGGCGTTTCTGGCTCGACAGCAACGGGCCGACGGGTCCATGCCCGAGACGCTCCACGATCCCGAAGCGGCCTCGGCGGCCGACGTCACCGCCCAGGCGGTACGCATCTGGACCATCGTCGATCGCTCCGGGTACGACGCGGCCATCCGCAAGGCCGTCGATTACCTGGATGAGTCGGCCACGCCCGACGGACTGCCTCGCTATAAGGACACCGAGCGGGTGTGCGTGCGCTCTTCCCTCTACGCGCTCCAAGCCGTCACCATGTCCGAGTCCGAGACGGCGGTCGATCCGGACGATCTGATTTAGCTTTTCAGTACAACTTGCCCGCTCCGTCAGACTCTTCAGAGCCCCGACCGGTAGGGAGGGGTCTAGTTCGCGCCGGTATGTCGCGTTCGCGATTCCCGACGAATCGAATAGTCGTTGGTTTCGTTCCGGGTCGTACCAGACCGCTTACTACCGTGCGCGGCTCTGAAAGGGCACGCCCCTTACCGACAACGATTGTTCCAGGATCGGACCAACCCGCTCCCTTACGGTCGCGGCTCTGAAGCGTTGGAAGCGATTGTCAAGTCGGCTGGAGCAACGCGACTTCCACCAAGGAGCCCTCAACAACGCGTGTCAGCGTGCAGGATGCCTTGGCATCCGTCAGTCCGCCGCGACTACGCGGCTATATGGCGTTTTTCTTGAGATCGTCGAAGTACTGACGGACCAGGGGGCAGCCGGGGTCGGGGGTGAAAACGTCGCCGTGGACGTGCTTGGCGACGACGTGGCAGCCGCCGCGACATAGGGAGAGATAGTCGCAGTGGCGACAGGGTTCGGGGGCCATTTCGGTCCAGTGGCGGTAGTAGACGAAGGTGTCTTCCTTGTCCCACCACTCCTCGATGTTCAAGATGCTGCGCCCCTCGCCTTCCGAGAACGAGCATCCCGACGCGGCGCCGTCCGCCGCCACGCCGCAGAGCATGTCGCCGCCGTAGCAACCCGTGACGCCCAAGTGGTTGAGCTTCTTGGGATCGGGTTTGTGGCAATAGATGTACGGTGTGAGCGAGCAGTCGATGGCCAGGGGCGTTTTGTAGCGCTTGGCAAACTGCGTGATCGTGGGGAGGAATTCCCACGCCTGGGCGTCGTCCAGGTCGTGCTCAAGGAAATCATCGGGCGAGTGAGCCGCCGCGCGTCCCGAGGGTTTGTAGCGAAGCAACTCCAACTGATGCACCCCGACCTTTTTGCCCAGGGCGAAGATCGATTCCATGTCGTCGAAGTTGTGGCGGGAGACGACCATGTTGATGCCCACGCGGACGCCGGCCTTGCGCAGCAGACGCAGCCCCCTCTCGGCCTGATCGAAGCCCTGAATCCCGCGATGGACGCCGTAGCGGTCGCCGATGCCGTCAATGGAGACATTCACCTGACCGAAGATCTCGAACTCGCGAACATTCTGCTCGTTGACGTTGAAACCGTTGGTCGTCAGGTTGGGAACCATGCCCAGGCCGCGAGCGATGTGGGCCACCTCGAACAGCCACGGCAACTCGGTGCTCTCCCCGCCGCCCAAGGCGATATGGAAGACCTTCATCCCCGCCAGCTTGGCCAGCACCTTGAACATGCCCTCGCGGCCCAGTTCGTTGCGCGAAAGCTGAGAATCCAGCGGCGCGCTGTCGGTGTAGCAGTGGGTGCATCCGGCGGAACATTGGTTGGTCAGGCATAGATGGACTTCGGTGGGCGCGGACAGGTGCGTTCGTTCGGCAATGTCCTTGCCGTCGTACTTGCGCCAAAGGGGACTCTCCGGATAGCCCAGCTCCTGCATGTACTCCTGATCCACATAGATCAGGGCATTGGGCCGCTCCATCTGGATGATGCCGCCGAAGGCTTCGTATCGGAATTTGAACGGTTCGTACTCGTTCTTCATTCGCCTATCGCCTGCCCGCTATTCGGGCTTGAATCGCTCTGCGTCCGTCGGTAGCGACGGTAGGCCCGCATCATGGCCGACAAATACACCGTCATGATTGTGGCCGCCGCGGCGCCCCAGACCAAAACCTGCAAATCCGCTCCCAGGCTGGAGCTGTTCGGGTTGTACCCGTATCGGATCTGCAGGATGCGTCCCTTGGGCCGCCAAATCCGCCGCGCCAGCCGTCGCGGCCATCGGGTCGCGACGCGGGTGTCCTCGCGGCTCGGCTCGAAGATTCCCAGCCGCATCCGCGATCCCCCCCGCCGGTCCATGGGCCCGCTCATGACTTCAAGGCCCCGTATTGCATCTCGTAACGGAGCGAGTCCCAGAGCAGGTTCGCCAGATCGGTCGAGTGGTAGACGGCGAAGCACATCGCCAACACCACGACCAATACCAGGGGGGCAAACACAAGCAAAGAATATTTCGAAATCGGCCGCGTCTGTATGTACAAGTTGTTACACCCCATGAGAAAAACGCCGCCAATCCACAAGTAGGTGACGCTGTTCACGAAGATCGGCCCCTTGTCATGCAAGCCGGATAACACACCCAAGGCGATGAAACTCAAGGTCAGCGCCTCGGGCCACACGCCCAGCGCCATGGGCCACGTCACCTTCCTCCATGGAATTCCGATCAACAACACCGCCGTGTAGAGAAAAACCACGACAAGTCCGCCCTGAAAGATCCGGCGCAGCACCCGCAAATCTCGGACGCGGGCAAGCCCCGTCTCGGCGGGCGTTCGCGCGTAGCGATTCGTTTTCGCCAAGGCTTCGAGACGTCGATACGCCGCCTCGGCGGCATCCAAATCCCGCTTTTCCACGAGGGCGTCTCCAATGGCCGTCAGGGCACGCACCCGGTCGGCGTCCGAAAGGCGATCGCCGAGCAGCGCTTGCTCGTAGGCCGCCACCGATTGGTCAAATTCATCCCGGCGCAGATGTTGATCGCCGACAAACATCCACGCCGCCGCCCGCTCGGCGAACTGGGGATGGGCGTCGATCAGCGCGCGCATCTTGCTCAACGCGCCGTCCGGATCGTCCTGGTAGTGGCGCAGGATGGACTGATACTCCCGCGATACATCCGCGTTGCCGCTGTCCGCGTCGGCCAGCGCGGCCAAGGCGACCTTGGCGCGACGGGCATAGCGACCGTTGGGATAGCGTTCGATCAACTGCTCATAACGCACCCGCGCGCCGTCGAAATCGCCCAACTCGCGGCCGTGAATCTGCGCACTGCGAAACAGCACGCTCTCCAGCAGGGGATCGTCGGAGTCGGCGTAGTCGAGAAGAATCTGGTCGAGACGGTGGGCGGCTTCGATCGTTTGGCCTTCGTGTTCGAGCTTGACCGCGCCGGTGTAGAGGTCGAGCAGATACGCATCCGACGCCCACGCCGTCCCGGTCAGCAGGGTCGCAAAAGGGGTCGTGAAAATGGCCGCGAAAAGGAGCGTCACAATCGCGCGGCGATGGGCGGAGACGTTCGGCATGGGCGGATTCTAGGGGCCGCGCGACGGACGGGTCAACGCGCTTGACGCCCCCGCCGGGGCTGTCCAGACTGCGCCGCATGCCGACGCGCTCCTCGACGATCCTGGTCTTCGCCCATTTCGCCGCCGTGATGATCGTGCTTAAGGGTTTGCAGTGGGCGTGTCACGTCGCCGGACGCCCGATGCTGCTGGCGAGCCTGGGACCGTTCGTGTGGCTGCTGGCGGTGTTGTTCACGCGGCCGAATCGGCGGGGCGTGGAGATCGATCTGGGCCCGGTAAAGACGGGCATCCTTGACGCCCTCCTCTACGGCGCGCCCGCGATCGGCCTATATGTGTTGGGTTATTGGCTGCTGCGTCCGGTGCATATGCCCTCACCGGCGCCGCTGGATCTGGTCGTCATCGTCGCGACGTACGTCTTCGCCAACGCCGCGCCCGAAGAGATCTATTTTCGCGGCTACCTGCAAGGCCGCCTGGCGTTGGACGACGAAACCATCCTGCGCACCGGACCGTTCGTCTGGACGAACTCCATCGTCATCTCGGCGGCGCTGTTCGCCCTGGCGCACTTCATCCTCGTGCCCCAACCGATCCGCCTGATGACGTTCTTTCCCGGCCTGCTTTTCGGCTATCTGCGTTTTCGTTCGACAGGTTTGCTCGCGCCGATCCTGGCTCACGCCGCCGCCAATCTGGCACTCTATGCCCTGCAGGGGCATGTCTGAGTTTGAATCCGACGATGCATTGAAAAGGGGACGGGGTGCCTATTCGGCGTTGGCCTCGGGCGTTTCCTTGGCGGCATCGGGCGCAACGGCGCCGGGGCCGAGCTTGGCCTTGAGTTCATTGACCTTCTCGACACTCCGCTCATAACGCATGCGTTCGTGGGTATCCTGCTTGATGACGATGTTGTGGCTGTTTTTCCGCAGCCCCTCGGTTTGGACCGTCACCGTGCCGCTGATCGGGCCTTCCGCGTGGGGACGGACCATAATGTCGATTTTGATTTCCTCCCCCGGTTGGAGAACGAGGGGAAATCCGTCCCGATCGCGCACCTCCGCGTCGACATTATCGCCGGAGGTCGACATTCCCGTCATGGTGATCGGTTCGGTCCAATTGTTCCGGACGATCGACAATAACGGCACGCCGCTTGAGCGCTCCTGGCCGCCGGTGACGCGGTGGAAATACGGCTCGATGATCAGCGGCGCGCGCACCTCCCCGTCCAGCGTCAGCACCCGGCCGGAGACGATGTCGTCGGACAGGCGCAGCGTCAGGTACTGCGTTTTCGCGCCCGGGTTGTTGGTGGTGTTGAAGGTGAAATCCAGCACGGTCTGCTCGCCGGGACGCAGATACGACTGGCGCGCTTGCCCGTAGGTGCAGGCGCAGGAGGACTGGATATCGCGAACGGTGAACGGAATTTCGCCGGTGTTGACGAGGGTGGACTGCACCTTGACCAGTTCGCCCTGCTCCACCGTGCCGTAGTTCATATGCAGCGGCACGACCTCGAACTGGGGCCGGACCACCTCCGGCTCGTCCTTGCATCCGGCGACGAGCAGCAGGCCCATGATCCAAGGCAAGAGGGCTTTATTCATCGTCTTCCACGTCCGTGTCTTCATTCGATCCCCGTCCGTCCCATGGGAGTGCCTAGGGTGCGTCGGGTGGCCGGGATTTTCAAGAGGCGGCGCGATAAACGAGCTGATGCGGATAGAAATAGGGGGGCTATTTGTGGCCCGTGTGGCCAAAGCCGCCGACGCCCCGGTCGGTTTCGTCCAGGTCGTCCACGACCACCATCGCCGCCCGCGTGACCGGAGCGACGATAAGCTGGGCGATGCGGTCGCCTCGATGGATCGTGAACGGTTCGGCGCCGCCGTTGGCGAGAATGACTTTGACCTCGCCCCGGTAGTCGGCGTCGATTGTCCCGGGCGCGTTGGGGCAGGTGATACCGAACTTGAGCGCCAGCCCGCTGCGCGGACGCACTTGCCCTTCATAGCCGTCGGGCAAGGCCAACGCCAATCCGGTGGGCACGGCGAACCGCTCGCCGGGCGCCAGGGTCAGCGGTTCGGTCACGGCGGCGCGCAGGTCCATGCCGGCCGCGTGGGGCGTCATATAAGAAGGGAGCGGCAAATCCTCCGCTCCCTCCAAAACTTTCACTCGAACTTGGACGTCGTCGGCCATTAGTCGAGCACGTCGTCCGGGTTCACACCCAGGGCCGCCTTGCGCGACAGGCGCACCCGGCCGGTGCGGTCGATGTCCAGCACCTGCACGAGGAAGGTGTCGCCTTCCTTGCAGATGTCCTCGACCTTGTTGACGCGCTCGTTGGCGAGCTGGGAGATGTGCACCAGGCCTTCCTGGCCGGGCAGCACCTCGACGAAGGCGCCGAAGTCCATGATCTTGACCACGCGGCCCATGTAGTACTTGCCGACTTCCAGGTCCGCGGTGTACTGGCGCACCAGCGCGACGGCTTCGTTGGCCTTGGCCGAATCGGAGCTGGCGATGAGCACGCGCCCGTCGTCCTCGACGTCGATCTTGACGCCGGTCTTCTCGACGATGGAGCGGATGGTCTTGCCGCCGGGTCCGATCACGTCCTTGATGCGGTCGACGGGGATGTTGATGGTCAGGATGCGCGGCGCGTATTCCGAAATCTCCGAGCGGGGCGTGTCAATGGCCTTGGCCATCTCACCCAGGATGTGGATGCGGCCGACGCGGGCCTGCTCCAGAGCCTTCTCGAAGATCTCCTTGTTGATGCCGCCGATCTTGATGTCCATCTGAATGGACGAAACGCCGTCCTTGCCGCCGACCACCTTGAAGTCCATGTCCCCCAGGTGATCCTCGTCGCCCAGGATGTCGGAGAGGATGACGTAGTCGTCGCCTTCCTTGATCAGCCCCATGGCGATGCCCGCGACCGGCTGCGTGATCGGCACGCCCGCGTCCATCAGGGCCAGCGTTCCGCCGCAGACCGTGGCCATGGACGAGGAGCCGTTGGACTCCAGGATGTCCGAGACCACGCGCACCGTGTACGGGAAGTCGTCGGCGCTGGGCAGCACGCCTTCCAGACCGCGCCGCGCCAGGGCGCCGTGGCCGATTTCGCGACGGCCAGGGCCGCGCAGGAACTTCGCCTCGCCCACCGAGAACGGCGGGAAGTTATAATGCAGCAGGAAGCGGCGCCATTCCTCGTAGGTCAGGCCCTCGATCTTCTGCTCGTCATACTTGGTGCCCAGGGTGACGATCACCATGGCCTGGGTTTCGCCGCGGGTGAAGATGGCGCTGCCGTGCGTGCGGGGCAGACGGCTGATCTCGCACTCGATCGGGCGGACCTGGGTGGACGTCCGGCCGTCGACGCGCTGGCCGTCCATGATCATCTTGCGCATCACCCGATATTTAAGCTCGCCGAACGCGTGGGACACATTGCCCAGGGACGCGATTTCCTCGTCGGACTTGCCCTCGACGACCTTGGCCTTCGCCGCCTTCTTGACGGCGTCGATGTTCTCGTAACGCTGAATCTTTTCCCGGGTCTGCAGCGCGTTGGACAGATCCGCGCCGGCCAGGTCGGAAATCAGCTTGATCGTGTCTTCCTCGGGCGCCGGCGGATCGAACTCGACCTTGGCCACGCCCACCTTCTCCCGAAGCTGCTCCTGCAACTGGATGAGAGGCTGCATGGACTCGTGGCCGAACATAATGCCGTCGACCATGACCGATTCGGGCAGGAAGTTCGCGCCGCCCTCGACCATGGTGATCGCGTCCTTGGTGCCCACGACGATCAGGTCCAGGTCCGACTGCTCCATCTGCTCGTGCGTCGGGTTGCAGACGAACCGGCCGTCCACGCGCCCGACGCGCACACCCGCCACCGGCGTGGTGAAGGGAATCTTGGAGATGTACAACGCCGCGGAGGACGCCGTAATCGCCAGCACATCCGACGGATGCACATCGTCCTTGGAGATGACGGTGGCGATGATCTGCGTCTCGCGATACCAGCCGTCCGGGAACAGGGGACGGATCGGACGGTCGATCATGCGGGAGATCAGCGTCTCGTTCTCGGTGGGACGGGCTTCGCGCTTGAAGAAGCCGCCGGGGATTTTACCGGCCGCCCAGGGGCGTTCCTGGTAGTCGCAGGTCAGGGGGAGAAAATCCGCGCCTTCCCGGGCGTCGTTGGCCGTGACGGCCGTGGACATCACGATGGTCTCGCCCACCGTCACCAACACGGCGCCGTGGGCCTGCTTGGCCAGGTGTCCTGTCTCGATCGTGAGGGGAGCCCCGGCAAAATCAATGGTCAATTCTGTTTTCATCTTGAATCCTTAGTCGAAACGCAAATGCACAATGCACGTCGACCGTCGCCGATATTCGACGCGGCCGAACGCACCGAGTTGCTTCGCGGTGATTACTTGCGGATACCCAACTCGCCGATGATGGTCTTGTAGCGCTCCACATCCTTCTTGCGAAGGTAGTTGAGCAGCGAGCGGCGCTGGGCCACCAGCTTGAGCAGACCACGTCGGGAGTGATGATCCTTCTTGTGCGATTTGAAGTGCTCGGTGAGGTTGGAAATGCGTTCGGACAGGATCGCGATCTGAACCTCGGGGGAGCCGGTGTCGGCTTCGGCGCGCTTGAACTTGTCGATCAGCTCAAGCTTCTTCGCGGCTTGAATGGACATGAACCTTGTCTCTCCTTGCTGGCTTCTTCAGCCTTCTTCTTAATCCTTCATAATGCCGGGTGCGTCTTAGCATAAGACCCGCCCTTTGCAAAGCCTTTGTTGGCTTGAGGAAAATTTCTAAAAATCAGCCACCTACGTGGTTTCGCCGTCCGGCGTGACCAGCACCCGGACCAATTCCACCTCGGTGTCCCCGGTGCCGACGCGCCCCGTGGCCAGAAAGCGCCCGTTTGAATCGAGCAGCCGAACGTCCCCGGTCAGGGTCGCGGCCCTCTCGGGCAGCCGTTCTCGGGGCGGACGCTTGCCGAAGGCCACCCCCTCGGCCAGGGCGTCGGGCAAAACGATCGCCGGCAGGTGCGCCAGGGCGTCGAGCATCGGCATCAGCGCATCGGTCAGCACCCGCTCCCGAGCCTCCGCGATTCCCGTGTCATTCCAAGCTTCTTCCGCCGCTTCTTCCAATTCAGCGACGTCCCGGGCGGCGTCGATCGTAAACCGCCCCGCCCGCGTCCGGCGCAATGACGCCAGGTGCCCCAACCCGCCCAACGCGCGGCACAGATCCTCGGCCAGCGTGCGGATGTAAGTGCCTTTCGAGCACGCGACCCGCAGGCGAAATCCGGCGTCGGTCCGCGACAGCAATTCCAACTCATCGATCCGCACCCGCACCGGCTCCCGATCGATCTTCTCCCCTCGCCGGGCCAACTGATGCAGCTTTTGCCCCTGCACTTTCTTGGCTGAATACATGGGCGGGATCTGATCGATAAATCCGACGAATTTCGCCATCGCCTCGCGGATCGCGACCTCGTCCGGCAAGGGAACGTCGGTACGTTCGGTGACGGCGCCGTCCCGGTCGGCGGTATCGGTCGCCGAACCCCAGGCCACGTCGGCGACGTATTCCTTGGCGTCGTCGTTGAAATACCGCGCCAGTCGCGTCGCCTTGCCGAGCAACACGACCATCACGCCGGTGGCGAACGGGTCGAGGGTGCCGGTGTGGCCGACCTTGCGCGTGCCGTACAGCCGCCGAACCTTTCGGCAAAGGTCATGGCTGGTGGGTCCGGAGGTTTTGTCCAGGATCAATAGGCCGGAAGGATCGAAAGGCATGGGCTCGTGTGCGTCTCGGGAGTGGCGGCGGGAAAGCCGGACTACTGAAGATGCCGATGGAACTGCTCGATCAGCTCCTTGCGGATGGTCTCGATATCGCCGTCGGCGGTGAATCCGGACGCGCGCCGGTGCCCGCCGCCGCCGAAGTGGCCGCAGACCTCGGTGGCGTCGATGGCCTCGGTGGTACGCACCGAGCCTTTGACCCGGTTGGGCCGCCCGTTGGCGTGGGGCAACTCGCGCAGGACGTAGCTGGCGTCCACGCCCTCGATGCTCAAGGGAAACTCCACGAAGCCTTCCAAGGACGACGAATCGGCGCTGGCGTCGCGAAACATTTCCGTCGTCACGATCATCCCGGCGATGCGGCCGTTGGGTTCGATCTCAAGCGTCGGCACGACCAGGCGGAACAGACGCGCGCGACCGGGAGACTGCTGACGATAGAGGTAGCGGGCGATCATCGCCGGGTTGGCGCCGGCCTGCACCAGCTCGCCGCAGATCTGAAACGACTCGGGCGTGGAGTTGGTGTTCTGAAACGCCGAGGTGTCCGAGTAAATGCCCGTATATAGGCACGTCGCCACGTCCTCGTCGAATTCGTACCCCATCTGCGTCAGAACCCGGTAACAGATTTCGCTGGTGGAGCTGGCCGTCTCGTCGACCAGATTGACGCGGCCGAAGAGCGGATTGCTGGCGTGGTGGTCGACGTTGAGGATGTTCAGGTGATCGATGATCCGCTTTTCCACCGGCCCGACGCGATACAAGTCGCCGCAATCGCAGATGAGAATCGTGTCCAGATTCGTCATCACCTGCATCCAGTTGTCCTGGATCCAATCGAGCTTGGGCATGTAACGCAGGTAGTGGGGGACCGAGTCTTCGGTGTAGAAAACCGCGTTCTTGCCCATCGACTTGAGCGCGATCGTCATTCCCATCGCCGAACCCAGTGCGTCGCCGTCCATGTTGACGTGCGTGAGAACGACAATGTTTTTCCCGTTTTTTAACGCTTCGACGGTGGGGCCCGGATCTTGACTCATCGCGATCGGCTTTCTTTAGGAGCGGCGATCCTCGGCGGACGGCGCATCGTGAATTTCTTCGCCCTCGTCATCCGTGTCGTCGTCGGCCGGATGCTCGGCGTGGATTTTTTCAAACAATTCGTTCATGTGGGCGGCGTTTTCCAGACTGGCGTCGAAATAGAACCGCAATTCCGGCGTCGTCACCAGGCGCACGGCCTGCCCCACCTTGTGACGCAAAAATCCCGCGCCCGCCCGCAGGCCCTTTTCGGCTTCCTGAACCCGTTCGGGACCGCCCAGGGTCGAGAAATACACCTTGGCGATGGAATTGTCCGCGTTCATCTCCACATCGGTGACGGAAACCCCCGCCAGGCGCGGGTCGTCCATCTCCTGGGCGATCGCCAGGGACACGACACGCTGCACCTCGCTGGCCAGCCGGTCGCCTCGCTTGAATCCCACGTATTTTTTGGCTCGCTTACGACTCATCTTTCCATCGATCCGTCGGCGTCGCGCCGATCCCGACTCCTCGCCCGCATTAAAACCCCTCGCCCACGTCCGGCTCGTGAAACACGTCAATGTTGTGGGCGACGATCTCGGCCAAGTGCATTTCCTCGATGAAGTTCAGGATCTTGTCCATCCGGGAATTGAGCTTGCGCGCGTCGTTGCCGGTGGACACGAACGCCAGCCGGGAGCGCTCGTGGGCGTCCAGGTCGGCCACCTCGGCGGCGGAGACGTTGAAGGTGTTGCGGACGCGCAGCAGGATGCGCTTGACGACCCGGCGCTTCTCTTTAAGCGAATGCACCCCGTGCAGGTGCAGCGCCAGCGATAGCGTCCCGATCACCATGGGCACACCGAACGGACGTTAGGCGTCGGCCTGGGGCGCCGTGTCCGCGGCCTCCGCTTTCTCGGCCGCTTCCTCCTTGGCGCGCACGTCGGCGAGCTTGCGGGCCACCGCCTCGTAGGTGAAGGCCTCGATGATGTCGCCGGGCTTGACGTCGTTGTAATTCTCGATCTGCATGCCGCATTCCATGCCCCGAGGCACTTCCTTAGCGTCATCCTTAAAGCGCTTGAGGGAGGCCAGCTTGCCGCTGTGCACTTCCACGTCGTCGCGCAACAGGCGCACATTGGCATTGCGCTGGATCTTGCCGTCGGTGACATAGCAACCGGCGATGGTGCCGATACGCGAAATGTTGAAGATCTCGCGAATCTCCGCCCGGCCCAGATAGACCTCCTTGCGGATCGGCTCGAGCATACCCTCCATGCCCAGGGTGATGTCGTCGATCAGCTCGTAGATCACCGAGTAGGTGCGAATCTCCACGCCCTCCCGCTGGGCCAGGTCGCGGATATCCGGCGCCGGACGCACGTTGAAACCGATGACGATCGCCTCGGAGGCGATGGCGAAGTTGATGTCGTATTCGGTGATGCCGCCGACGCCCGAATGCACCACGTTGACCTTCACCAGTTCGGTGGCCAGCTTGTCCAAGGCCTCGATGACCGCCTCGATGGACCCTTGCACGTCGCCCTTGAGGATGATCTTGAGTTCCTTGGTCTCGCCTTCCTTGATGTGGTCGAACAGGTTCTCCAGGTTCACCTTGGTCATGCGGCGATTGCGGGCCTCGCGGGCCTTGCCTTCCATGACCTCGGCCATGGATTTGGCGGCCTTTTCGTTCTCGGCGACGATGAACTTGTCGCCGGCCGCCGGCACGCCGGACAGGCCGATGACCTCGACGGGGTCGCCGGGCAGGGCCTCTTCCACGCGCTGCCATTTGTCGTCATGCATGAAACGCACGCGGCCGCTGTGGGCACCGGCCACCAGCGAATCGCCCACGCGCAGCGTGCCTTCCTGGACGAGCACCGTGGCGACCGGGCCGCGGCCCTTTTCCAGGTAGGCTTCGAGCACCACACCGGCGGCGGGCTTGTTCGGATTGGCCTTGAGTTCGAGCACCTCGGCCTGCAGCAGGATCTTGTCGAGCAAATCGTCGATGCCCTGGCCCGTCTTGGCCGAAACCTTGGCGTACTGCGTTTCGCCGCCCCATTCCTCGGGGCTCAGGCCGCGCTCGGCCAGTTCGGCGTAAATGCGGTCGACGTTGGCGCCTTCCTTGTCGATCTTGTTGATCGCCACGACGATGGGCACCTTGGCGTCCCGGGCGTGGTTGATGGCCTCCACCGTCTGGGGCATCACGCCGTCGTCCGCCGCCACCACCAGCACAACCACGTCCGTCACCTGAGCGCCGCGAGCGCGCATGGCGGTAAAGGAATGGTGGCCGGGCGTGTCCACAAACGCGACCGCCTTGTCGCCCACCGACACCTTGTAGGCGCCGATGTGCTGCGTGATGCCGCCCGCCTCGCCGGCGGCGACCTTGGTTTTGCGGATCGCGTCCAGCAGGCTGGTCTTGCCGTGGTCGACGTGGCCCATGACCGTCACGACCGGATGGCGCTCGACCAGATCCTCCGCCGCGTCGGGCGCAGACTCGAACATCTCCTCCACGGCCACCGCCGTGTCCTCGATTTCGTAGCCGTATTCGGAGGCGATGATGCTGGCCGAATCCACGTCCAGATAGGTGTTGATCGTCACCATCTGGCCCATCTCGAACAGCTTCTTCATCAGTTCGCCGGACTTGATGCCCATGCGGTGGGCCAAGTCGCCGACCTTGACGGCGGCCTCGATCTTGATCTTGCGCTTGGACGCCTTGGGAACCGTGATCTCGGTGGTCTTGAGGTTCTTGCTCTTCTTCTTGCGCGAAAGCTGGGCGCGCATCTCGCGCTGGTGAGCCTCTTTGGTCTTGCGTCGGGAGGTGTAGGACGACCCGGAGCCGATTTCCACCACGCGACGTCCGCGGCTGCGGGAATCGTCGGAATCGGGCGGCGGCCCGGGCACCACCGGACGCTGGGGCGCCACCGGCTTGCTGGGCCGGGAGATCACCTTGGCCGGTTCGGGCGTCACGCCGCGCAGATTCACCACGCGGGCCCGGCGACCGTTTCGCTCCGGTTCCGGCTCGGGCTCCAAGCCTTCGACGTCCCCGTCTGCGCTCGCCTCAGCCGCCGGCGATCCGGATTCGGCCGCCTCGGCGGTTGCCGCTTCCTCGGCTGCTTCAGCGGCCGGCGCCTCGACCAGATCGGCCTTGTCGATGATCTGCGTCTCTTCCATCGGCTCGTCGGCCGACGTCTCTTCGGCGCTCGCGGCCACTTCGGCTTCTTCGACGTTGTCGTCGGCCGTCGTCTCGGCGGGCGACGGCTCGGGCGCCGCCTCCACCGTCTTGGCGCGGGAACGGGCGCGACGACGGATCACCGTCGTTCCGATGCGCCGCTCTTCCACGTTCTGCTGCCCTTCGGTCTTCTTTTCGCCCTTGTGCACCAGATTTTTGGCGTACGCGAGGACTTCCTCGTCGAACTCGGCGGTGGGCGTGTCGGCGCTGACCCCCAGCTCGCGCAAGGTTTTGATCATCTCGCCGATTTCCACATCGAGTTGTTTCGCGGCGTCACGAACCGAAATCTTCGCCATGAAAACCTTCTCCGCTCTCGGGTGTCCGACCGTTTTGGAACCGTTCCATCGCCGCGCGCACCTCGTGCTCGTCCACGAGCAGTTGGCGTCGGCGCAGTCCCCGGGCCAGAGCCCCTTTCTTTATCGCTTTATCCACGCACGCCGCGTCGGGGCACAAATACGCTCCCCGTCCGGGTCGGCGGCGTTCCGGGTCGGCGACCACGCGGCCGTCGTCTCCCGCCGTAAATCTCAACAACGCGTCCCACGCGAATCGGCGTCGGCACGCGCAACAGGACCGGGTCGGTCGGTGTCCCCGACGGCTCACGGTCCTTCCGTCAGCCCTTCATGCTGTCGGCGACCTTCTGGGCGATCTCCAGGTCCAATCCGGGAACGGCCAGCAGATCGTCCATCCGCACGCCCTTGAGGGCGTCGCGATTGCGGTAGCCCGCGTTATAGAGGGCCTGGGCGCTCTTGAGCCCCACGCCGTCCAGCTTCATCAGGTCCAGCAGCAGTTCGGGCCGGATCTCATCCCCGTTGGCGCCGGCGGCCGGCACGGCCTCACTCACCGTGGGCGCGGCCTCGGCTTCGGTCGACCCCGATTCCTCTTCGCCCGAGTCGGATTCGCCGGCCTCACCCTCGGAGGCCGCCGCATCGGCGGCGGGCTTGCCGAACAGCTTCTCGGCTTCGGCCTTGGCCTGCTGCTCGGGGGTGAGCACCGGCTCGGGCTCGGGCAACGGCCACTCGTTGGTGTCCAGGATGTGGTTGGCGACCTCGATGATCTCCTTGGCCCGGTTGTCATCGATGCCCGGGAAGCGCGCCAGATCCTCGATCTTGGCGTCGGCGATTTCCTCCACGTCCATGTAGCCCGACTTGATGAGCAGATCGACCGAGAGATTCGGGATCTGCGGAATGCGGGCGAACATGGAGCGGGCGATCTCGGAAATCTCCGTCCACTTGGTCTCGGACTGAATATCCAGCTTCCAACCGGTAAGCTGCACCGCCAGACGCACGTTCTGGCCCCGCTTGCCGATGGCCAGGGACAATTGATCGTCCGGCACGATGATCTGCATGGCCTGGGCGTCCTCGTCGATGATGACCTTGGTCACTTCGGCCGGAGCCAGGGCGTTGCACACGAAGCGAGCCGGATTCTCCGAATAAGGCACGATATCGATTTTCTCGCCGCGCAGTTCGTTGACCACGCTCTGCACGCGCGAGCCCTTCATGCCCACGCACGCGCCGACCGGGTCCACGTTGGGGTCCCGGCTGGACACGGCGATCTTGGCGCGCATGCCCGGCTCCCGGGCGGCGGCGACGATGGACACCACGCCCTCGGCGATCTCGGGCACTTCCAACTCGAAGAGTTTTTTCAGGAAGTCCGGATGGGAGCGCGAAAGCTGGATCTGGGGCGCGGTCGTCGAGCGAATGACGTCGCTGATGTACGCCCGGATGCGATCGCCCACCGCGTAGTTCTCGCGGGGGATCTGATCCCGGTGGTACATGATCGCCTCGGCGCGGCCCAGGTCGACGACCATATTGCCCTTCTCAAACCGACGCACGATGCCGTTGGCGATGTCGTGCTTGCGGTCCTTGTATTCGTTGTAGATATTCTCTTTCTCGGCGTCGCGCACCTTCTGGATGATGACCTGCTTGGCCATCTGGGCGCTGATGCGTCCGAAGCCTTTCGAGTCCACCTTCTCGCCCAGGCTGTCGCCGATCTGAACGTCCGGGTCGAGCTTCTTGGCCTCTTCGATAAGGATCTGCGTGGCCTCGTCCTCGACGTCGTCGGTCACTTCGCGGAAGCGAAACAGTTCCACCTCGCCCAAAGCCTGGTTGAACTGGGCCTCGATGTCGTAATCCAGCCCCAGCTTTTTGCGCGCGGCGGTCAACATGGCCGCCTCCAGGGCTTCCACGATCACATCCCGCGACACGCCGCGTTCCTTGACCACGGCGTCGATGACCTGATTGAGATCACCCGTCATTTGTCTCTCCTACAGCGTCTTGGCCATAGCGGCCCCGGCCGTAAAAACTCGCCGGAGCTCAAAATTCGTAGACCATATTGGCCTTGTCCACCAAATCTTCGTCGATGGCGTATTCCGCGGCGTCGACTTGAACGATCCACTGTCCGTCCTTGACGTCCAGCAACCGCCCCGTGAACTTCTTTCGCCCGTCCACGTCCCGGCGCGTACGCACCTTGACCAGCTTGCCGATCATCGCCACCGCGTCGTCGTGATGACGGATGGGCCGGTCCAATCCGGGGCTGGAGACCTCCAGGTTGTACGTCCCGGCAATCATGTCCTGGACATCCAACCAGTCCGACAACTCCCGGCTGACCGCCGCGCAGTCGTCCACGCTCACCGCCCCGCCGGGCCGATCCAGGTACACCCGCAAAAGCGAGCGGCGACCGGCCTTGGCCATCTCCAGGTCGAAGACTTCCAGCCCTTGTTCGGCGCACACCGGATCCAAGAATTCCCGAATCCGATCCAACCGTTCGTCGCTGGTCCGCTGCATCGACCCTGACCCTTGCCGTCGTCTTTTTGTTGCGGCCGGGCCCCGGCGAAGATGACCAAAAATAGGCCTCCTCGCCCTCGATCCGCCGAGTTGTCGCGAAAAAGTCAAACGCGTAGGATCGGGCGGCCGCTCGGTCTGCTACCGGAAAAACACAGCGAAAAACACAGCAGTTTCAACACATTCCGCAAAGAACAAAAGCGGGACCCTTACGGGAGCCCGCTTTGTCAGCAGACCGATTTGGGCGTATATATCACGGCCATATCCCGTTGGCAAGGCGGGAATTGATGGTCGGTTATAGGGAGATTTTCCCATGAAACTCACGATTTTGGGCAGCGGATCCTGGTGGGCTCAGGCCGAGCGCATGGGCCCGGCGTTTTTGATCGAACACGAGAGATTCCGGGCGCTGGTCGACTGCGGCGAAGGGTGCCTGCGGCGTCTGGCGGGCGCGGGGGTCGAGCCGTCGAGTCTGAACGCCATCCTCTTGACGCACGACCACCCGGATCACATCGCCGGGTTGTTGCCGCTGCTGGTCGGGCTGCACGTCCAAAAAATGATGGGCCACCCCGCCGCCCGGACCGAGGCAATGGCCTTCATCGGCCCGCCCCGAATCGACCGCCTCCTTGCCCTCCTGCCCGAACTAGGCGACCCGGGCGTCATCAGCGACGGCGTGCCGCTTCTGCCCCGCATTCTAACGCCGCCGGAGACCTTCGACCTGGGCCCCTTCGTCGTGCAGGCCGTCCCGGTCAAGCACAAGGAACACGCGATGGGGTTTCGGTTCAAAGCGGACGGCAAGGTCATCGCCTTCTCCGGCGATTCGGGCCCCTGCGACACCTTGGCCGAAATCGCGAAAAACGCCGACGTCTTCGTCTGCGAAGCCGGAACGTCCAAGGGCTACCCCGCCCACCTCACGCCCGAGCAGGCCGCCCAAGCCGCCCACGACGGCCGGGCAAAAAAACTCATCCTCACGCACATCCCCGGCGACGCGGACACGGCCGATTTTCAGCGACGGGCCAAGAGCGCGTTCGACGGCGAGGTGGTGATCGGCGAGGATTTGATGGTGGTGAATCTAGGCTAGAGCAACAACAGCTTCGGCAGCGCCGCCACCGTCAGCAGCAGCCAGAGGATCGAGATCATCAGGCACACGGTCGAGGCATAGTTGCGAGGCACCCGATCCATATTCGGCTGACCGCGCCGGGCCATGATCGTGACCACGGTAAAGGCGTAAATACCCATCGCGATCAGGTAGCCCAACAACGCCCAGAAGCCCACGTCACCCATCATAAAAACGCACACCGCGCACAACGTCGCGAACACGCTGATCACCACCAGCATCGACGTGGCGAAGTAATAATGATCGTCCTGCGGAATCAGCGACGACAGCTTCATCCCCACTCCGGGCGCATGTTTTCAGGTAAGGAAAAGTATCCCGCGAGGCGCGCGGGGCGTCAAATATTTTTGAAAAGGAAATTTTGAAAGCTAAATCTTCGCCGGCGGCGCCAGCAAGCAATCCACCAGCACCAGCGCGACCATCGCCTCGCACACGGGCACGCCGCGAGGCACGACGCACGGGTCGTGGCGGCCGCCCACTTCCAACTCGGCGGGGTTGCCGTCGGCGTCGATGGTTTGCTGCGTCTTGTTGATGGAGCTGGTCGGCTTGATCGCGGCGCGGGCGACGACGGGCATGCCGTTGGACACGCCGCCCAGGATGCCGCCCGCGTTGTTGGACAGGAAGCCGTCCGGGCCGATCGGGTCGTTGTTCGCGCTGCCCGTGGACGACGCGGATGCGAACCCGGCGCCGATCTCCACGCCCTTGACCGCGTTGACGCTCATCAGCGCGTACGCCAGTCGCGCGTCCAGCTTCTCGTAGATCGGGTCGCCCCACCCCACCGGCACGCCCTCGGCGATCACCTCGACGATGCCGCCCAGGCTGTCGCCTTCCTTGCGCTTTGCGTCGATGGCCTCGACCATACGCGCCGCCGCGTCCGCATCCGCGCAACGCACGATGTTCCGCTCGATCTCATCCGCGTCGAATTTTTCGGCGACGATCGTGCCGATTTGCGTCACGTGGCCGACGATCGACACGCCTTCCCGCGCCAAAAGCTGTCGGGCAATCGACCCGGCCGCCACCCGCGCCGCCGTCTCCCTCGCCGAAGACCGCCCGCCGCCCCGCACATCGCGCAGGCCGTATTTCTTCTCCCACGTAAAATCCGCGTGGCCGGGACGATAGACCGTCTTGAGCTTGTCGTAGTGGTGGGATTTTTGCCCCTGGTTTTCGATGAGCATCATGATCGGATGGCCGGTCGTCACGCCGTCGACGGTCCCGCTCCAGATCCGCACGTCGTCGTCCTCGGAGCGCGGCGTCGTCACCTTCGACTGCCCCGGCCGGCGGCGCGCCATCTCGTAGCGCAGCGCGTCCATGTCGATGGTCAGGCCCGCCGGGCAGCCGTCGATCACCACGCCCAGGCCCGGCCCGTGGCTCTCGCCGAAGGTGGTGATGCGAAAAAATCGTCCGAAGCTGTTGGAGGCCAAGGCCGTCTCCGTTTTGTCGTGCGTTGACCGGGGATGATAGAGCGGCCCGCGCCGATTGAAAAGTCCGCGCCGACGAACGACGGTAGGAACCGGGACGCTCGCCCGCTATACTCGACGCACGCGACTCGGGATGAAACGTCGCGAAAAAGGGAGCCGATCCATGTCGCGAAAAGTCAATGCGGGAAAACAACGGCGCGGCCCGACCGGGGGATTCAGTGGCGGCAAGGGCGGCGGTCGGTTCGGCGGCGGCGGTCCCAAGGGGCCGTGGGCCGACCACCACACGCACAAGGCCAAGCAACTCGGCTTCGCGGCCCGGTCCGTCTTCAAACTCGAAGAGATCGACAAAAAGCACAAGGTGCTCGCCAAGGGGCACGTGGTGCTCGACCTGGGCTGCGCGCCGGGGTCATGGACGCAATACGCCGCCAAGCGCGTCGGCCCCGAGGGGCGCGTCGTCGGGATCGACCTGAAAGAAACGAAGATTGACGCGCCCAACGCGACGCTGCTGACAGGCGACGCCACCGAATCGCTGGAACAGCTTCGCGATCTGGCGCCGGGCGGCTATGACATCGTGCTGTCCGATATGGCGCCCTCGACGACGGGCATCAAGGACGTGGACGAAGCGCGCAGCCAAGGACTGGTGGAGTCGGCGCTGGCCACGGCGGAGGCGTTGCTCAAACCCGGCGGCGCGTTTGTCGCCAAGCTCTTTTACGGCCCGGACGCCAAGGCCCTCATCGAACGCATCGGCCGCCATTTTGCCTCCACCCAGACCATTCGCCCGGACGCCACGCGCAAGCAGAGCCGCGAGGTCTTCATCCTCGCCCAAGGCTTTCGCCCGGCCGCGAACGACGCGCCCGCCGACGAGGTTTGACACCGCCGTCGATCGGGCGTGAAATCCCGTCGTGACCAGCGACAACCCCAACAATCCCGACGCGCCGCCGTGCGACGATTTCGACGGCTTTTGGACCGCTCCGGCGCTCGCGAAGGCGCGGACGGCGCTCTTTGTCGTCGTGCTTCTCATCGCGTGCGAAGCCGTCACCCGCGTCTACTTCGCGCGGCCGGATCTGGCGAGTCGCAGCGCCGCGACCGACAACTACGCGACGTCCTATCTGCTCGATCAATTCCGCGCGTCAAAAGGCGACGGCCCGCGCGTCGCGTTCATCGGTTCCTCGACGATGCAGGGATACATCAACACCACCGCCGAGCGCGCCTTTCCGACGCGCGTCGAAGCGCTGTTGCGCGAGCGATACGACCTGCCGAATGTTCGCGCGTTCAACCTGGCGACGGCGGGAAATCTCTACGCCGACTACCACGCACTCATCGCGGAGGTGTCGCGATACGACCCGGCGTTGATCGTCGTGCCGATCCAGATCCGCCTGCTCTCCCGAGAGGAAAACGGACGCATGACGCATCCCGAGTACAGCGCGTTTTGGGCGGGGCTCAAGGATGCGCCGACGCTGAAGCGATGGGCGGGGATCTCGCCGGGCGCGTCGGTGGAATATCGTCTGGAACACGCGGCGACGCGGGTGTCAAAGCTGTACGCCTATCGCGGCCTCGTCCCCCGTTCGGCGTCACACAGTGACGACGGCCCCATGGAGCGCTGGGGGACGTGGTTCGCCTCCACGTTCGGTTATTTGACCGAACGACGGCTCATGGAACTGCGTCGCACGCCCGCGCACTATGACGCCCCGTATCTGTGGACTGTCGCGCCCCGCTCGCTTATCAAGCGCCACTCGCGGGCACTGCGTCGGTTGGATTTCACCGATAAAAATTCCCAGTGGCGTTTTCTGACGCGCGTTCCCATTGATTTTCCCGACACACCGATCCTGTTCTACATCTCGCCGCTCAACCGGCCGATGATCGACGACGAGCGCCTGTTTGTCTGGACAAGCACGATGAAGGAGCTGCGCGGGCGGCTGCGCGAAATCCTGACAAAGAACGGTGCCGATCTGATCGATGCGTCCGAGTGGATCGACCAAAAGCACTTCTCCGACGTGGACCATTTCAACATGACCGGCCACGAGGCCTTTGCCGAAAAACTCGCGCCGCTCGTCGCCGAGCGCCTGTCCGACGGGGAGGCGGCGCGGTAAATGCGGTTGATCTCCCTGACCAGCGCCGCGTTCGTCGCTATCGCTTTGGCGGTTTATTGGGCGTTGCCCTCCCGCGCGCGGCATGGGTTCCTCGCCGCCACGGGATTCGCCTATTACACCCTCGCCGCCCCGGTCGCCGGCCTGCTCACCGCCGCGCACATCGCCCTCGTCTACGCGATGCACCGCCGTATCGCCGCGACGCGCGACCGATCCCATACCGCAGGCCCGCCGCTTTTCATCGGATGCGTCGTCGGCCTGCTGCCGCTGGTGGTCTTCAAATATCGCGCGTTCCTCTTCGCCCCATTCACCGGCGATTCGCACGCGCCGTTCGCCTCCATCGCGATTCCGTTGGGCATCAGTTATTTCACCTTTCGCCTGCTCCACGTGCTCATCGACACCTCCCAAGGCAAGCTCGACCGCGTCGCGTTTTTCGACTTTTTTTACTATGTCACCTTCTGGCCGACGCTGACCGCCGGACCCATCGAACGCTTCGAACGCTTCGACCGTCAACGCCGCGAATTGTCGCGTTTCGACGCCGCTCTGTTCGCCGAAGGACTGCAGCGCATCGTCCACGGCCTCGCCAAAAAACTCGTCCTCGCCGAAGCGATGCACGTCACCATCACCGACTACCTCGCCGATCCGACGGCGCTCACCACCGGACAACTCTGGTACGCCACGCACGCCTACTTCCTCTATCTCTACTTCGATTTTTCCGGCTATTCAGACATCGCCATCGGCATCTCACGGCTGTTCGGATTTCGCATCATGGAAAATTTCCACTGGCCGATCTTCGCGACGAATCTGCGTGACTTTTGGCGACGCTGGCACATTTCGCTGACCGGTTGGCTGACCGAATACGTTTACATCGGCCTGGGCGGCAGTCGACGCGGCGAATGGCGAACAGCCGCGAACGCGATGGCGACAATGATCCTGATCGGCCTATGGCACGGGGCCGACGACCCGCTGCATTTCACGCTCTGGGGCGCCTTCATGGGCGCGGGGCTGGTCGTGTTTCGCCAATGGCGACGCCTGCGCGCCCCCGGCGATCCGGCGCATTTCCAACCCTCGCGGGCCGGAATGCTCATCGGGTGGTTTTTGACGGTCGAGACGATGTGCGTCGGCTGGCCGTTGTTTATTTTCAAGACCGAAACCGCGTGGCGCGTTCTGTCGCGAATGTTCGGGTGGGGTTAAAACGATGAAACATCAACTCATGCGCGAGTTCGGATGGGCGCTGACGTACACGGCGCTGGTATTGTTCGTGTTGTTCCTGGGCAGCGCGGGCCCGCAGTTTGTCTACGCGATGTTTTAGTTGCGTCGTCGGTTCTGAGCGGCGATCCAGAACCAACAGAGCCCGGAGCGTCAGCGACGGGTTGTCGAGCGGTACGAATGCGCAAAACTCGACAACCTCTCCCTCACGGTCGGGGCACTGTTTTATCGGAGTCGTCTAGGAAATTTGTGTCCAGATCCTTCACTTCGTTCAGGATGACGTAACCTTTGTCTCGCCCGTGTACAGGTTGGAATAACGCGACGATGCACCGGCGTGCAGAATCCCGAAGAGGTATCCGTCAGTCTGCCGCGACTACGCGGCTCAATGCTTGAACGATCGCTCGCCGGTGAAGACCATCGTGGCGCCGTGTTCGTTGCAGGCTTCGATGGCCTGGTAGTCGTTGATGGACCCTCCGGGTTGGACGACGGCCTTGACGCCCTCCCGCAGGCCGACGTCGACGCCGTCGCGAAAGGGGAAGAACGCGTCGGAGATCATCGTCGCGCCCTGCAGCCCGCCGGAAAGCTCGGCCACGTCGGCTTCGATGTTTTTCGCCCGCTCCGGATCCTTGACGAGCAGATCGTTGAACGCCATGTCCATGCGTTCAAAGCAGATGCGGTCGGCGAGTTTGCGATAGGCCTTGTCCCGCGCGATCTCGGCGACGCCGACGCGGTCCTGTTCGCCGGTGCCGATGCCGACCGTCACGCCGTCCTTCACGTAGATCACCGAGTTGGACGTCACGCCCGATTCCACCAGCCAGCCGAAGAGCATGTCCTGCAACTGGGCGGCGGTGGGTTTCTTTTTGACCTCGTAGGTCCGGCCCTTGTACTCGGTGACGGCGGGCTTGAAATCCTCAACGGTCAGCACCTGGGGCGCGTAGGACCATTGGGCGATCAGGCCGCCGTCGATCAGGCTCTTAAAGTCGATGAAGCGCTGGCCGACGAACTCGTGCAGCTTGTCAATGCGGGCGATTTTCATGATGCGCAGGTTCTTGCGCTGCGCGAGGATCTCGATGGCGCCGTCGGCAAAGTCCGGGGCGACGACCACCTCGGCGTAGCGCCGGGAAATCTCCTCCGCCGCGTCCTTGTCCACCGTGCAGTTGAAGGCGATCGTGCCGCCGAAGGCCGCGACCCGGTCAGCCAGGTCGGCCTTCACATACGCCTCGCCCGCGGTGTCCGCCATGGCCACGCCGCTGGGGTTGTTGTGCTTCATGATCGCCACGCACGGCCGATCCTTGAAATAGCGCAGGATGTTGAGCGCGTTGTCGGCGTCGGTGATGTTGATCTTTCCCGGATGCTTGCCCGATTGCAGCAACTCCACGTCCGAGGCCAGATACCGTCCCGGCGCGATGCACGACACCTCGCCGAGCACCAGATTGCCGTTAGCCAGGCGATACAGCGCCGCCTCCTGGCCCGGGTTCTCGCCGTAGCGCAGGCCTTTTTCCTCGCCGTCGATGGTCCAGGTCGCCTTCTCGTAAAAGAGCGTCTGTTCGTCGTCGCCTTCGCCGAAGGTGATGCGCATCTTGGGAGGAAAGTGTTCGTCGAGAATGGTACGGTAGGCTTTCTTCAGGTCGTCGGCCATCGGACGTTCGTGCTCCTTCGTCGCAAATTCGTCGTGATCGGTCGGGCAAATAGACGAAAAATCCGGTTACGCGTCTTCGTCCACGCGGGTGTAGCAATCGCGCATTTCCCGGGTTTGGATTTCGGACAAATAGTCGGCGATCGCCGCGTCGTATTCGGCCGTATGGTCAAACGCCTTACGGGCCAGATCGAAGCGCGAGGCCAGCGTCAGGCGTGCGTCGTTTTCCTTGAGAATCTCCACCACGCGGGGATAGTCGATCGGATCGACCACGGCGGCGACGCGCAGATAGTTTTTCGCCGCCGCGCGGACCATGCACGGCCCGCCGATGTCGATGTTCGCCCGACAGGTCTCCACCGTCGCGTCGTCTTTTTGCGTGGCTTCCCGGAAGGGGTAGAGGTTCACGACCACCATGTCGATCGCCACCGCGTCGGTGCGTTTCAGATCGGCTTGATGAGCGTCGTTGTAGGTCTCGGTGAGGATGCCCAGATAGATCTTGAAGTCCAGCGTCTTGACCAGACCGCCCTGCGTCTCCGGTTGGCCGGTATAGTCGGAAACCTGCGTCAGGTGCTTGTCGGAGGCCTCGCCCAGGATCTCGCCGATGGCGTAGTACGTGCCGCCGGTTGACAGAATCCGCACATCGGGATTGGCCGCGACCAGCCCCGGAACCAGCACGTCCAGACCGCTTTTGTCGGACACCGAGATCAGCACCGTGTTGATCTTTACCCGGTTATCGACTTTTTCGACCACGTTGCCCGCCATACCCGCTCCTCTCGTTATCCGGTTGCCGGCGTCGCGGACGCGCTCTCGCCCGCGCGAATCGCCGTCATCTCCACGCCCATCGGACACGGCCGTCCGTCGAAATGCACCACCCCGTCGGCCAAGGCGAATCGCCCGCTTCCGAGCAGTTCCAGCGTTTTGGGATAGATCACCCAATCGGCCTGCGTCTTGACCCGCTCCTGGTGGCCGTCGGCAATGCGCCGCAGCGCCGTGCGATGCTCCGGCTCGCGAAGTTCGGCCAATTCGTAGGGATGGGGAAGCTCCACGCGCACCGGGTCGGACACCAGCAGGATCTCCCCCGCGTCCACTTCCTCGCGCACCAGGTGCGTCGTCGAATAGAGCGATTTTTCTCCGGCCAGAATCGCCAGCTCGATGGCCCGCGCGCCGGTGTAGACACGCTCGCCGCCCCGCGTAACACGCAAATCCGCCGGATGCACATTGACCATGCGTCCCGCGTACGCCCGCAGCAGCGGCTCGGTGACGATGCTCATGTAACCGGCCAGGGCGATCATATCGATGGGCCGGTCGGCCAGCAGTTCGACCGTCTTTTCGTCAAAGGCCGGACGCAGACTCAGATCCAGTTTATTTGCGTGTCCCCGAGAACGATAGAAATCCATGATGTCGTTGACGACGACCGGCAGGTCGTAGTCTTTCGCGATGTCTTCGGCGTTGGAATCGCGGCGGTCGGTGAAGATCAGCGTGACTTGATAGGGCGAGGAACCGGTGGTGCGCACGAGGCGTTGTTGATATTCGAGGATGCGAACCAGGTTCGTCCCCGAACCGGACATGAAGCCCGCCACCCGCATCGGGCTGCCTTCGGTCGGCTGGAAAATCGGTACGGCGCCCAAACCCAACTCCGCCTCGCCGCATCATGAGGATGCGCGGAATTTCCAGCCGTCAAAGAAGGACTCGATCAAAAAACGAGTGCATTGAATGCATGACAACGGGCCGCACAGTAGCAAAAGGGCCCCATCCCGTAAAGGCCGAAAAACGGAGGAAAATGCCGGAGATTGTGGATAACTTTGAAGAAAATCGGGGGAGTTCATTCGGAGTCGCGCCCGTTGGTTAGCGGTTTCGTGCCAACGCCGCGACGACGCGGCTAGCCCCGTCGCCCCGCGAATTCCCGCAGGAAGATGCTCTCCAGGCGTTCCTTGTGCCCTTCTTCTTCCCGCGTCATGCGCGAGAAAAATTCGAACAGGGGCGTGTCGCGAAAGATGTCCGCATAGCGGGCGTAATAGTGAATCGCCCGATCCTCGTGGTGGATGGCGAAGGCGATGATCTCCTTGGCCGTGGAGTTTTCATCGAAGGTATGCACTTCGGGGACCTTGGGCGGATTGCGGAGTTTTTGCCCGGGTTCGCGTTTGCCGATGCGGTCGAGTTTGCCGTCGGCCAGGCACAGTTCCAGCAGCTTGACGTGGCTTTCCTCGTCGCGGGTGAGCATGCGCAAGGTCTCGTTGGTCGCCTCGTCGGCGAAACGGCCGATCCACCCCCGGTACAGCTCGGCGGAGAGCTTCTCCCGGTTGATGGATTTCTTGATCATTTCCCGCAGGTCGAATATCTCGCCCACGCCCAGGCTCCCGTGTTGCGACTACCCTTAGAGGACTTCGTCGGGGATGGCGGCCAGACGTTCCATGTCCCGGATGTAGATCGTCTTGCCTTTCGTTTCGATCACGCCGTCCTTGGCCAGACGGGAGAGGATGCGAATGCTCGTCTCCACCGTCGAACCCACCATGTCCGCCACGTCCTGGCGCGTCAAGTTGACGGGAATGCGCACCGCCTCGCCCTCGCCCCGCCCCATCCGGTCGGCGAGCTTCAGCAACAGCGTCGCGATGCGCTTCTCGACCCGTTCGACGGCCAGGGCCTGGATCGTCTCCTGGGCCTCGCGCAAGCGGGCGGAGAGTTCCAGCAGGATCTCGAACGATACCGTGGGATGCTCGCGCACCAGGCGTAAAAACTCCGTCCGAGGCAGTCGCAGAACTTCGCACGACTCCATGGCCTTGGCCGAATCGGGATAGGGCCGCCCGTCAAACAGCGCCAACTCTCCGAAGACTTCCCCCGCATGCACGATGCGCAGGATCGTCTCCTTGCCCGACGCGGATTGTTTGAAGACCTTGACCTTACCGGTCTTGACGATCCAGAGCCACTCGGGTCTGTCACCCTCCCAAAAAAGGCTGGCGCCCTTTCGGTACGATTCGGCCGTGGACAGGTCGCGCAACTGGGCCAGCCCGTCGGCCCCGAAGCTCGAAAAGATGAAGATATTTTTGAGGATTTCCAGATCGTCCACGGCGGCTCCCGAGTCGCGATCCCGCCGGCTTTGTCCAAGCTGACGGGTGTCTCGGTGATAGCACGCCTTTTAGTTGCTGTTAACCATTTGACGCGCGAAACCGCGCTTTGGGGCAGATCCTTGGGATCCTCGGGCGAGGCTCTCGACATCGATCACTTTCGGGCCTGGAAAACCACCCGGTCGAGCTGGAATCACGCCGCCCTTAGTTGCTCTTCGCGTCCCAGGTTCGGACGCATCGCGCATAGGCAGCCGAGGGCGTGTCCTCGCCCCGGATCCAAGCTTGGTCGAAACGGACGCCCCAGGCACTCAACGCCACGCCCTCGGTTTCCGACGACGACCAATAGTACCCGCAAACTCCGCTCACGTCCGAGGGCCAATAGCAACCTTCGGGGCCCGGCCCATCAAGAATTTCACAACTATCGCACGCTGCGCTATAGCAGTCGGCGCTCCGGCATGCGTCTCTCACCCCGCAAGCGCCGTCCGGCTCGATGCCCGGGCACCCGCGAACCAGACTCCGAAGCTCGGAGATCGACGGGAGACGCCAATCGTCGTGGCCGCCCAGGCTCAGATCGTCACAGTGTTTCTTGGCGTCTTCCCAGATGTAAGCCGTATCGGGGGCTTGCGTCTGCCACGCATATTCGGAGGTCACGTCCACCCATACATCGTCGTCCGAATCGTCGTCGGCGGCGCTATCGTCGTCGTCGTCATCATCGCTCATATCGTCGTCATCATCGGAGCTATCGCCGTCGTCGTCGCTCTGGTCATCGTCATCATCGGAGCTATCGTCATCATCTCCGCCGTCGGCATCGTCATCGTCGCCGCCGCCGCAGGAAACAGGCCCAATAGCGAGTCCCAGGAAAATCACCAGGATCGCGAAAGCAGAAGTCCGCTTCACGTTCATTTCCTCCGCTAGTTGCCGGGACATTCTGTATCGAATCCGATTTGGGAATAGTCAAGGGAAAAGTCACCGGCCTCCCCGACGGCCCCGATGCCGGACGCCGGGAATCGCGTCTACGAATCGGCGCGATAGACGCCGATCAGCACGGGCACGTTCACGAAGCCGCGAACCAGATGATACTCGGCGCCGGTGCGCACGATCATCTGCGTGCTGGTGCCTCCGTCCAGATTGAGCGCGGTGCGGACGCCGAAGCCGCCGTCTCCCGTCGGCGCCGCGAGCAGCTCGGCCAGATGGCGCAGAGTGATGCCGGAAAAGATCGTATCGGTCGCCAGGAAGATTACATGCCGCTGGTCATCGAGCGCCACGGCGGAGCGGCGCGTGACCCGGTCGGAGGCGTCGTCAATGTCGGCGATCTTGCCGTCCTGAACCAGGAACGGCCCGGCCTGCAGGGCGTTTTCGATATGGCGGTTGGGCGAAAAATGATCCCGGTCGACAAGAAAGGCGTTGTCGCCCCGCTGGAAGAACACACCCCGATTCAGCTCGCCCTTGGACAGGGGCGAGACCTCCTGCCCCCCCGAGATGCAAAGCCCCAGCACGCCCAGACTGGGGTTGAAGTAGCCGCCGTTGATCATCGCCAACGCGCCCGTCCGTTCGGCCACACTCCCGATGTTGTTGACCGCCACGTCCTGGGGCGCGGAGACCTGAAACTTCATCGTAAGCCGGGACAGATCGACGCGAATGGCGTAGAGGGACAGCTCGTTGTGCTCATCCTGCGGACCCCGGTCGATGATGACTACGCGGCGCTGCATGCCCGAGGCGATGGGTTGCCAGGTGCCCGCCTCGGCGACGCGCATGGGCCCTTCGATGTTTTCCCGATAGGAGCGGACCAGCGGTTCGCCTTGGTGAAAGAGCCATTCGGGTTGGGTGTAAAACAGCCAGGCGGCCGCGAGCGCGCCGGTGGAGCCCAGACCGAAGGCCAGGCGCAGTAACCAGCGGATCATTCGTTCTGCTCGGACGGGGAAACAACGGGCCGGCCGATGTAGAACGCGCTGTCCATGTAGATCTCCAGCGCCCTGCGGCCGAACACCAGGACCACCGCCGCCGCCGGCACCGCGGCAAGCATGCCCACCAGGCCGAACCAGGTGCCGCCGATCATGATCGCGAAGATCACCGTCACCGGATGCAGGCCCAGCTTATCGCCCATGACGCGGGGGGTGATGAAGTTGCCTTCGAGGAATTGGCCCACGGCGAAGACTCCGGCCGTGAGAAGCACGTGGGTGAAGTCGCCGTGTTCCACCAGCGCCAGGATCACCGCCGGCCCGATACCCAGGATCGGTCCCAGATAAGGCACGATGCACGCCGCTCCGGCGAACAGGCCGACCACAAACCCCAACGGCAGATCGGCCACGAATTGCAGGCCGATCGCGTAGATCACGCCGAGGATGGCGCAAACGGTGAGCTGGCCGCGCAGGAAATTGGCGATGCTGCGGTTGATCTCGCCGAAGACGTCCGTCGCCTCTTCGTGCCACCGGGGCGGCACCAGGTTCAACAAACGGACCTTGATGGAATCGATGTCCCGCAGCAGATAAAACCACGCCACCGGCACGATCACCACGGCCAGCAGGATGTTGATGAACCCGGCAAGGCTGGAGAATGCGTTTTGCAGCGCCTTGACCGCGGGTTGCGTGATGCGCCGTCCGATGTCGGCGAAGGCGCCGCTGTTCTTGGTGAATTCGCCGATCCACTGCTCGAAGGTGCGCGGCATATGCACGCCGAAGTTGTTTTCCACCCACGGCACAAAAGTGCTGTTAAACGAATCGACGTAGCCGGGCACTTTGTCGATAAAATCGCTGACGCTGTTGGCGACCGTGGGGATGAGCAGGAGGACCACCAAGGCCAGAGCGAACAAACCGCCGAAGATCAACAGAACGATCGCGAATACGCGCCGCATGCCCAATTTTTCCATGCGGTCGATGATCGGATCGAACAGATACGCCAGCAGCAGCGAGATGACCAGGACGTTGAGGATCAACGAAATGGAGCCCAGCACATGCACCAGCGCGTAGACGGACGCGATCAGCGCCGCCAGCCGTACCCACTTGATTTGCCAGATCTCGACCAGGAAGCCCAACGAGGCGGGCAGGAACGGACCCTTGCGATCGATGACCGGCTGCGTCACGAGGAGGATTTCTCCGGCGCCTGGGGACGAGGCAGCATCCGCACGCTCACCAGCGACGGCTCTTCCGTCACGACAACAGTCGTCAGTTCGTTCTGAAACTTGTCGGCCTCAAAGCGAAGGACGTGCGTTCCGTGCGTGACGTGCAAAACCGACGGCTCGCCGTTGAAATCCCGCGCCCGGCCCATGTAACGGCCGTCGAGAAAAACGCGCGCCTCTTCGGGAACGATCTGCAGCGTCACCTGGGCCGTGGGGGCGCCCTTGGTCAACTGCAGTTCGGGCGTCACTACGTGCACCTTTTCCAGCGGCACGCTGCCGCATCCCGCGACGAACAGCGCGAACACGGCGGCGGCGATCGCCGATACAAAGGCGGTCCGATTTCTTGTCATCGTCTTGATCATGAACAACGGTCGCTCAACTCCCGAAAAGGGGACATCCCCACAACTCATAATAACTAATAGACGGCCTCGAAGGCCAGCGTCCCCGGTCTCGCGGCCAAGGATCGAAGTTTAAAATGGGAACCGGACAGATCCAGCACGCGTCCGGCGAACTGCTCGCCCTCTCCGTCGAAACGTACCACAAAACTGACGCGGCCGCCCGGGGCGAAGCTCTCCATGCGCACGGCGCGCACCACGTCCAGATCCTTAAGGCCCGCCTCGATAAGGCGCACATCGCCCAGATCCTTGACCCCGCGAACCGTCACGCGGATCTCGTCCTCGGTGCGTTCGGTGGCCACGCCCGCGGCGCCCATATCCGCCCGGAAACGCTCGATCACGGCCTCCGCCGTCGTTTCCGCCGCTTCGCCGCAGGGCGCGTCAACCCTGCGTTTATAGGCGAATTCCGAGAGCACGTCACGCCTTTTCAGATCCGCCAAATACCATCGCCGCACCAGCGGGCAGCCGTCGCCGGCGTTTTCAACCACCCCTTCGCCCACGATCACAAACCGCAGGTCGAACGCCCCGCGCATGGTCGCCAGATCGTCGAATTGCCCGGAACGCATCCGCGCGGCGACCGGATCGTCGGCGATTTTATCGACGGTTTTTTCCTCCAAAGCCGTGAGCCCCAACTCATCCAGCTTGGCCAGCAGCGCCCCTTCCATGGTCGCGTCTCGGGCCGTCCCGGCGGAGGTTTCGGACCAGACGAGCACCATGGTGGTCACGTCCGGCGCTCCGCTGTCCGTCCCGCCCCGGTCGAGGGTGCGGATGGTTTTGCGCAGCGCCTCGAAATCGATCTTGGCGGAGATGCGGACCTTGTAGACCCCGGCGGCCGGGTCGGCGCCCTCGCGCAGCATTCGGTAGGAAAGCAGGTAATTCTGCGGCTTTTGCAGAATCTCGCGGGTGATCTCGGTCTTGCGGGCCTGCAGTTCGACAGCGGGTACGGCCAGCTCGACCGCGTCCGCCAGCGCCGCGCGCCGGGCTCGGATCAAAGCATCTCGCCGGGCCGCCGACTGGTCGCCGCCGCGAATCTTCGCCTCGGCCTCGGCTTCGACCTGCCCGGTGGGCGTCATGATGACATCCTGGGCCGACGCGACACCGGCAAATCGCGACAAGGCCGCGACAATCCCCGCCGCGAAAATCGCACGCCCCGCTAGCCGCTTCATCTCGCGAACGGCTCCAAAACCGGCATCCACTCCACCGGCACCCACGCAACGATATGCACCCCGTCGGACTCGTGGGCCTCTTGGACAACCGTCGCCCCGCGATGCAGACGATCCACCAGATCCTGCCGGTTCCAGGGGATTTCCAGATCCACGTGACGACGCGTGAGTTTTTGCTGCGTTTCGAGCATTTCACAAAGCTCGGTCAGACCTTCGCCCGTCACCGCCGAGACCGCCACCGCGTTGGGCAGGTGGCTCTTGAGCCGTTCGATCACCAGCGGATTGTCGACCAGATCGACCTTGTTCAGGGCGTGCAGCACGAATTTGTGGTCCAATTCCAATTCGCGCAAAACCGCCCGCACCGCCTCCACGCGCTCCTCGACTCCCGGCGCCGAAGCATCGATCACATGCACCAGAAACGCCGACGCCGCCACCTCTTCGAAGGTCGCCTTGAAGCTCTCGACGAGTTGGTGGGGCAGCTTTTTGATGAAACCGACCGTGTCGGAGATCAACAGCCGTCCGCCGTCGGGCAGGTCGAGGGCACGGACGCTCGGGTCCAAGGTGGCGAATAGGGCGTTCTCGGCCAGCACGTCGGCGCCGGTGAGTTTGTTGAACAGTGTCGACTTGCCGGCGTTGGTGTAGCCGATGAGGCTGACCGTCTCCAGCGGCACCTTGTCCCGACCCACCCGATGCAGTCCCCGGGTGCGTTCGACCTTTTCCAGGCGTTTCTTCAGGGCGGTAATGCGCTCCTGGATTTTGCGCCGGTCAATTTCCAGATCCGTCTCGCCGGGACCGCGCGTACCGATCCCGGCGCCCTGGCGGGACAAGTGCGTCCACATGCCGCGAAGGCGCGGACGCAGGTATTCGAGCTGAGCCAGTTCGACTTGCAGCTTGCCGGCCATGGTGCGAGCGCGGGTAGCGAAGATGTCCAGGATCAGGCCGGTCCGGTCCATGACCATCTTGCCGGTGGCCTCTTCCAGGTTGCGTTGCTGCGTGGGGGTCAACTCGTCGTCGAAGACGACAAACTCCACGTCGTCTTCCTTGCATCGGGCGGCCAGCTCCTCGAGCTTGCCCTTGCCGACAAACGTGGCGGTGGACAGGCGCTGCATGGCGAAGGTGAGCCGCCCGATCTCCCGGCCGCCGGCCGTGCGAAGCAGTTCGGCCAACTCGTCCAGGGATTCGTCAAGCTGCCATGCGGCGACGCCTTGCCGGCGGGCTCCCACCAGCAAGGCGTTTTTCCAAAGTCGATGATCGGTCTTTTCGGGATTCAGCGAAATTTCGTTCGACAAAGAGCGCTACGCCTTTGATGGCGACGGAAAGGGCTTAGTCGCGATCCCGGTCGCCCCGGTAGCCGCCTTGCTCCCGGTCGCCCCGGTGTCCGCCGCCCTGGCCCCCGGCGCCTTCGCCGAAGATCTGCGCCATCTTGGAGCCGGCCGGAACGTTCACATTGGTGATCGCGTGTTTATAAACCAGGTGAAAACGATCCCCGTCCAAGATCACACAGTAGTTGTCGAAGCTCTTGATGATTCCTTCGATCTTCTGACCGTCGGAGAGCTCCATCGTGATCTTGACCCGTTCCCGTCGAGCCTGATTGAGAAATTGATCCTGGACATTAATGCGCGGCTTCATGGCGACAAACCTCCTGACAATGGGCTCATGGGCCCCAAATCACTATGAAAACATGACAACGTCGCGGCCCAGGAGTTGCTCGACGGACGCGACGAGCTCATCCGAGGGACGCACCGAAAAATCTTTCGGGAATTTCATCAGAACTTCCCCCGTACCCGGAACCACATAATGCAAGACGGGCCGACATGCCCCGCGTCCCGACTTGCGCAGGATATTCTGCAACATTTCAATCGTGCCGTCGGCCACCGGTCCCTGGGGAAGATGGATATGCACTTCCTCGCCCATGGCCCGATGGGCGTCGGCCAGCAAATGGGCCTCATCCACGTAGATCTTCGGCCCCTTTTCGTTACACTCGGCCTTGCCCGTCAACAACAGCGGGGCGTCGCCGCGCAGCAACGTCTCGCATTTGACGAACGCCTCGTTGTAGACGATGGCCTCGAACACCCCCGTCAGGTCTTCCACCTGAAGGATCGCCATGCGCCCCCGGGACGTATCGCGGAAGCGACGATCCGTGATGACCGCGGCCACCGTCGCGGACACCCTTCCCTGCGTCTCCTTGAGAGTCTCGCAGGTAAAGTTGGTATACCGCTTTATGATCGTCTCATATTGACGCAGCGGATGTCCAGTGAGGAAAAAGCCAAACGCCTCTTTTTCCACGTCCAAAAGCTCCGCGTCGCTCAAGGGTTCGGCATCGGGCAGAGGCACCTCTTGGGAGGTCTGCTCCATCCCGCCGATCGCGCCGAAGAGGTTGGACTGGCCGCTGGCCTTTTCACGAGCCACGCGGGTGGCGTGGTCGAACAATTTATCGACCCCGGCCAGCAGACGCGCCCGGTTGGGCTGGAGGTCGTCAAAGCACCCGGCCTTGACCAGGGACTCGACGACGCGCTTGTTGAGGTGAGCGACGCCGACTTCCTCGAGCATCTGGGTGACGCCGGTGAAGGGGCCGGTCTTTTCCCGCGTGGAGACGATCGCCTCGATGGCGCCCTCGCCCACGTTCTTGATGCCCGCCAGGCCGAAGCGGATTTTGTCGCCTTCCACCAGGAAATCCCGCTCGGACTTGTTGATCGAAGGCGGCAGGATCTCGTACTTCATCTCCCGCACTTCGTTGATCTTCGTCGCCAGCTTGTCCGTGTTGTCGGCGTCCATGGTCAGAAGCGCCGCCATGAACTCCAGCGGATAGTTGGCCTTCAGATACGCGGTCTGGTACGCGACGACGCCGTAGGCCGCGGAGTGGCTTTTGTTGAAGCCGTACGCCGCGAATTTTTCCATCAGATCCCAGATGTGCCCGGCCTTTTGCGGATCGATGCCCTTGTCCTTGGCGCCGGCGGTGAAGTCGACTTGGAATTTCTCCATGTCCTTGAGCTTCTTCTTGCTCATGGCCCGGCGCATCAGGTCGGAGGCGCCCAGGGACAGTCCGCCGACCGCCGTGGCGACCTGCATGACCTGCTCCTGGTAGACCATCATGCCGTAGGTCTCTTCCAGGAATTCTTCCAGCACCGGCAATTCGTACGTGACCTCGATCTCCCCCTTCTTGGCGGCGATGAAGTCGTCGATCATGCCCGAGCCGATGGGCCCCGGCCGGTAGAGGGCCACCAGGGCGACGATGTCGTCGATGCTCGAGGGCGCGATGCGGATCAGCAGATCCTTCATGCCCTTGGATTCGAGCTGGAACACGCCGGTGGTATGCCCGGAGCAAAGCAGTTCGAAGGCCTTGGGGTCGTTCATGGGGATGGTGTTCAGGTCCGGCGCCTCGCCGTGCGTCCGACGGATAAGGTCCAGGGCCTTGTCGATGACGGTGAGGGTCTTGAGACCCAGGAAGTCGAACTTGATCAGGCCCGACTCCTCCACGTCGTTCTTGTCCCACTGCGTGATGACCAGGCCGTCCTTGTCTCGCGTGAGAGGGACGTATTCGGTCAGCGGCTCGGGGGCGATCACCACGCCGGCGGCGTGCTTGCCGATGTGGCGCGTGATGCCCTCCAGGGCTCGGGCGTTGTCGAAGAGCTCCTTGGCCCAGGCGTTTTCCTCGATGAACCCGCGAAACTCCGAGTCCTCCTTGTGGGCTTTGTCCAACGTGATATCGAGCGCGTCGGGAACCAGCTTGGCGACTTTGTCCACGTCGGCGTAGGGGTATCCCAGAGCCCGGCCCACGTCCCGGATGACGGCCTTGGCCTTCATGGTGGCGAACGTCCCGATCTGGCAGACGTTGTCCGCGCCGTATTTCTCCGTGACGTATTCGATGACCCGGTCGCGGCCGTTGGCGCAGAAGTCGCAGTCGATGTCGGGGTTGTCCTGGCGCTCCGGGTTCATGAAGCGCTCGAACAGCAGGCCGTAACGCAGCGGATCGATGTCGGTGATACCCAGGGCGAAGCACACCAGGCTGCCGGCGGCGCTGCCGCGCCCCGGGCCGACGGGGATATCCCGATCCCGCGCCCAGTTCATGAAGTCCTGCACGATCAGCAGATAGCCCGCGAACCCGCGCTCGCAAATCAGCGACAGCTCGGTCTCCATGCGCTCCGGGTAGAGCGTCTGATTGCGCGCGAATTCCCGGGTGTCTTCGTAGCCCCGCTCAATGCGCCGCATGCGCTTTTGCAGGCCTTCGAAGGACATCTCGCGAATCGTGTCGTCGAGGCTCATGCCGCGAGGGGTATCGTAACCGGGGAAAATGAAACCGCCGGACTCCATCTCCAGGTTGCACCGCTCGGCGATCTCCAACGTGCTCTTGATAGCCTGGGGGTAGTCGGCGAACAGGTCGCTCATCTCCTTGGCGTCGCGCAGGTAAAACGCCGAGGAACCGTAACGCTTGCGTTTGGTTTCGTTGACGGTCTTTCCCGTCCCCACGCACAGCAGCACGTCGTGGCTCTTCCAGTCTTCACGATTGAGGTAATGGCAGTCGTTGGTCGCGACCAGGGGAATGTCGAGCTTCTTGGCCAGCTTGACGACACCGGCGTTGACGGTCGCCTGCTCCTCGATTTCGTTTTCCTGAATCTCCAGATAGTAGCGGTCGCCGAAGATATCCTTGTGCATCCCGGCGATGCGCATCGCCTCTTTTTCGTCGCCGTTGAGAATCGCCACGGCCACCTCGCCGGACATGCACGCCGAAGTGCAGATCAGGCCCTCGTTGTATTGTTCGAGCAAGGCGTGGTCGATGCGCGGGCGGTAGTACATGCCGTCCAGATGGGCCTTGGAGACGAGCTTGATGAGGTTGTGATAGCCGGTCGCGTTTTCCGCCAGCAGGACCAGGTGGTTGGACTTGCGGTTGTTGGCCGAACGGTCCGTGTGGGAACCGGGGGTGACGTAGACTTCGCAGCCGATGATGGGTTTGATGCCGTGGTTCTTGGCCCCTTTGTAAAACGCCCTGGCGCTGCACAGGTTGCCGTGTTCGGTCACGGCGATGGCGGGCATGTTGCGCTCCTCCGCGGCGCGCATCAGCTCGGGGATTTTGTTGGAGGCGTCCAGAAACGAAAAGTGCGTGTGCAGATGCAGGTGAACGAACTGGTTCATACCGCGAAGGGCTCCTTCGACATCGTCATTCACCCCGACTCATCGACGTCGGGGAAAGAACCACTATAGGCGCGGAGCCGCGCGGTTGGGAAGTTGGGGATAAGTTTTTGTCAGGCGCGCGGGCCGACTATTTCTCGTAGCCCTGGCCCTGCCATGGTTCCCCCACAGGAAATTCGGTCCAGCCGTATTTCGCGCGGATGTCCTCGACGCTCGGCGGCGGGAGCGGCTCGTCCGCCAATCCCAGTAATTTTTGGTCGATCAGGAATTGGGCCGTGGCCTCGCCGATGAGTGCGTAGGCCCGCCACGTCATGTGCGAAACGTCGACGAACATGGTCGGGTCCGCCATGCCCGCCGGACCCACGGCGTCCACGATCGCCTCCCAGTCGATAACCGAGACGCGCGGCGATCGCGTTAGCGAACGGATGAAGTCGTTGTCCGAAGGCCGCGTCCGGTGGCATCGCTCGGTTTCGACTAGCTTGCGATAGAGGGCCTTGGCCTTCGTCCCATCGCCGGCCGCCTCCGCCTGCTCCGCTTGTTGACGGATATGGGCGGCCTCCGCCGAAAACTCGACCCCCGACTCGCCGCCATGGCAGTCGTACTTCCAGTTGATCGGCACCGTCGCGAAAATGGTGGGGAACGGCGCCGACGCGGCCCGCCTCGCCAGATCGGCGATCTGTCCTTCGTAGATCTCGCGAAACTGCCGGGTATATTCCGGCGACATTTCAATGCGCGGAAAAAGATTCGGGCGGCACTGCCGCCGATAGGTTTGGTCCGCCAGGCGAGCGAGGTTCCAGGAATCCAGACGCTGCCGCCACGCCGGACGCAGCCCCAACGTCTCGTCGTCGCCCCCGAAAGCCACGAGAAGGAGATCGGCGTTCACCTTATAGGCCGCCTTCGCCATCTCGTACGCCCAGGACGACTGATGTCCGCCCTCGGCCAGGTTGATGACCTCGAAGTGCAGTTCGGGAAAACGCAAGGACAGTTCCGCGCCGATCCAATCGGGGATGGAGCCGTATTTCACGTACGGCGTACCAACAACCATCGACTTGCCGACGACCAGGATGCGTCGCGTGGCCGGAGGGATGTCGGCGGAAAAGTCCCGCGCCCGGCCGCCGGAAACCACCGCCGGATGGACGTGATAGCCGCCCAAACCGGCGAGGCGCGTTTGGCGGATCAGTCGAAACGGCGGGCCGGGATGGGGATCGTCATGGTCGTAGGTGCGAATCGCGCCGGTCCATTCGGCGTGTTCGACGTAGAGGGTCGCCCCGGTCAGGAGGGTGACGAGGGTCGCGAGTACAACGACGAAAATGGACCCCGCGCGCCGCATGCCGGGCTCCGACGCCAGACCCAACCTGGCCCCCGGTTATTCGACCGGGGAGGCGCTACTCCCACTCGATCGTGGCGGGAGGCTTGGAGGAAATGTCGTAGACGACACGGTTGACGCCGACGACTTCGTTGATGATTCGCGTGGAAACTTCGCCCATGATCTCGTAGGGCAGTTGCACCCAGTCGGCCGTCATGCCGTCGCGGGAATGCACCGCCCGCAAGGCGACCACGTTGTCGTAGCTGCGTTCGTCGCCCATGACCCCGACGCTGCGCACCGGTAGCAGCACCGCGAACGCCTGCCAGATTTTGTCGTACCACCCGCTCTCGCGCAGTTCGTGGATGAAGATCGCGTCCGCCTCCTGCAGCACGCGCACCCGCTCTTCCGTCACCTCGCCGGGAATGCGCACCGCCAGGCCCGGGCCGGGGAACGGATGGCGCCAGACCATCTCCCGCGGAATGCCCAACTCTTCGCCCACCGCGCGCACTTCGTCCTTGAACAGCTCGCGCAGCGGCTCGACCAGTTCCAGCTTCAGATACGCGGGCAGCCCGCCGACATTGTGATGGCTCTTGATCGTCGCCGACGGCCCCTTGAAGCTGACCGATTCGATCACGTCGGGGTAGAGCGTGCCCTGGGCCAGGAAATGGGCGTCCTCGATCTTCTTGGCTTCCTCGATGAACACGTCGATGAACACGCGCCCGATGATCTTGCGCTTTTCCTCCGGGTCTTCCACCCCCGCCAATTCGCCCAGGAAGCGATCCGACGCGTTCACGTACACCACGTTGAGATTGAGCTTGTTCTTGTAATCGCTCAGAACCTGCTCCGCCTCGTTTTTACGCAACAGGCCGTTGTTCACGAAGATGGACGTGAGCTGCGTGCCCACCGCCTTGTGCAGCAGCATGGCCGTCACGGTCGAATCCACGCCGCCGGACAGACCCAGGATCACCCGCTTGTCGCCGATCTGCTCGCGCATCGCCTCGATCGACGAGTCGATGAAATTGGCCATGGTCCAGTTGTTGCCGCAGCCGCAGATCTTGTGCACGAAGTTGGCGAGCATCTCGGTGCCTTGCGGCGTATGCACGACCTCCGGGTGGAACTGCAGGCCGAAAATGGTCCGCTCCTCGTTGCGAATCGCGGCAAAGGGCGAGTTATTCGACTCGGCCACCACGTGAAACCCCGGCGGGATCTCCTCGACCCGGTCGCCGTGGCTCATCCACACCGGTAACTCCTCCTCGTCCATCTCATGGAAGCCCTCGAACAGATCCTCCATGTCGCCGACGCGAATCGTCGCCGGGCCGTATTCCCGTGTGCCCGTGCGCTCCACGCGCCCGCCCAGCAGGTGCGTGGTCAGTTGCATGCCGTAGCAAATGCCCAACACCGGGACGCCCATCTCGAACAGATCCGGGTCGATGGTCGGCGCCTCGTCGTCGTAGACGCTGGAAGGCCCGCCGGACAGGATGATGCCCTTCGGATTGAACGCCTCGATCTCCGTGTGATGCACGGTGCAGGGCAGGATTTCACAATAGACGTTCAACTCCCGGACGCGCCGGGCGATGAGCTGGGTGTATTGGGAACCGAAATCCAGAACGAGGATTTTCTCGTTGTGCGCGATGTCCGTCATGATCAAGATCCAATCGGCCGGGTGCGTCAGGAGAGCTGGTAGTTGGGAGCTTCCTTGGTGATATCGACGTCGTGGGCGTGGCTCTCCTTGAGCCCCGCGTTGGAAATCTGAACAAAATTGGCCTTGGAGCGAAGCTGCTCGATGTCGCGGCAGCCCGTATACCCCATGCCCGAACGCAGGCCGCCGACCAACTGCTCGACGACCGACCGCAGCGACCCCTTGTAGGGCACGCGGCCCTCGATGCCCTCGGGGACGTACTTGTTGGAGGATTCCACATTGTCCTGGGCGTAGCGATCGGCGCTGCCTTGGGACATGGCGCCCAGGGAGCCCATGCCTCGATAGACCTTGTAGCTGCGGCCCTGGAAGAGAATCACCTCGCCCGGGCTTTCCTCGGTGCCGGCGAACAGGGAGCCGGCCATGACCACGTTCGCGCCGGCCGCGATGGCCTTGACCACGTCGCCGGACCAGCGCAGGCCGCCGTCGGCGATGATGGGCACGTCGAACTTGGCCGCTTCCTCGGAGCAGTCGCTGACCGCCGTCACCTGGGGCACGCCCACGCCGGCGACGATGCGGGTGGTGCAGATCGACCCGGGGCCGATGCCCACCTTGATGCAGTCCGCGCCGGCTTCGCACAGCTCGCGGGTGCCGTCCTTGGTCGCCACGTTCCCGGCGATGATCTGGGCCGACGGATAGGTTTTCCGGATCCATTTGACCATGTCGATGACGCGCTGGGAGTGGCCGTGAGCCGTGTCCACGCACAGCACGTCCACGTCTTTTTCCATCAGCGCCCGCACCCGGTCCTTGGACTCGTCGGTCACGCCCACCGCCGCGCCGACCCGGTATCGCCCGTGGTCGTCCTTGGCGGCGTCAGGGTAGCGCTCGGATTTTTCGATGTCCTTGATCGTGATCAGACCGGCCAGATGTCCGTTGTCGTCGACCACCAGCAGCTTCTCGATGCGGTTTTCGTGCAGCTTGATCTTGGCCTCTTCCATCGTGGTCCCCGGCTTGACCGTCACCAGATTTTTCGAGGTCATCAACTCGGCCACCGGCTTGCTCGTATCGTCCAGGAACCGCAGATCCCGGTTCGTGAGGATGCCGACGGGCCGGTCTCCGTCCACCACGGGCAGGCCGGAGATGCTGTAGCGCTCCATGATCTCCAACGCCTCGTAGACCTTTTGGTCCGGGCGCATCACGATCGGCTTGAGAATCATGCCCGAAACCGCCTTCTTACAGCGGTCCACCTCCAGGGCCTGCATCTCGACGGTCATGTTTTTGTGGATGATGCCCATGCCGCCCTGCTGGGCCATGGCGATCGCCGTCGCCGATTCCGTCACCGTATCCATGGCGGCCGAAATCAGCGGGATATTCAAGCGGATCGAGCGCGTCAGGTAGGTGGACACATCGGTGTCCGAGGGAAGGAAATCGGCCTTGGCCGGCAGCAGGAGAACGTCGTCAAAGGTTAAAGCGGTGGGGAACCGGTCGTCGGCCATACCGGAAAATCTCCTGACTTGTCGGCGGGTTATGGAAACGACCCGGCGCCGCGGTGCCGGGTCGTTTTAAGACACGCTATTTGTTCTGGTGGAACAAATGCTGGGTGTCCGTCATTTGTCGAATCAACGTATCTTCGAAATGCATTTTCTTGTCAAGGATGGGGATCACGCGATCGTACTTGTACGAGATGCGGATCTCATTATTGAAGCGCGTGATCTGCACGCCGTCCGTGGGAACCCCCACCCGGCCGCCGACCTTGTTGAACTCGGCCATCATCTCCTGGTCCGTGCGCTCCTTGGCCTTGATCATCTCGCCCTGGATCACCCGGCGGAACGTCCACTCGCCGTAATACATCGGCACGAACGCATACGCCCCGAACGCGATCGCCAGCAAAACGACGACCAGAAACACCGTCACCCAGTTAAACGCCCCCCGACGGGCACGAACCCCAGAAACCCACATGATGCGCCTCCCCTTTGGACAAATTGTGCAACGATTGGAGGACAAACATTAACATCGACCCCACCGACGCACAAGCCGGAATTTCCCCTCACAGTGTTCGCGAAATGTTCGTGACCGGGGGTCGTCGCGATGGCTAGGCATTGTTGTTCGCCGGGGGCCATTGTTCGGACAGCAGCAGTCCATCGAGCAATCCCCCCTCGGAGACGAGGAATTCGTCGTACCCGCCCAGGCGCATGGCCGAATCGATGATGAGGATCCCCGCGGGAAGCAAATCCTCCCGGCCTTTCTCCAGTCCGGGAAAATGCGTCAGGCGGTCCGCGGCCGGCATGGCGACCAGGCGCGCGAGCAGGCCGTTCATCGCCTCGCGCCCGGCGGCAAAGCGATGCACCTTCGCCGGGTCGTAAACGGTCAGCCCCTGCAACACGGCGGCGATGGTGGTGGGAGTCCCCGCGATCCCGGCGATCAGGCGCGGCGTGGGGCGTTGAAAGTAGAATCCGAGGATGTCGTCGCAGTGGCGGCGGGCGGCGGCCAGTTGCTCTGGCGAAGGCGGATCGCCGGTGAGCAGATCCTCCGTCAGGCGCACAACGCCCAGGTCAAAACTGGCGATATGGGAGGTGTGTTCGCCGACGATCGACAACTCGGTGGAAAAGCCGCCCACATCCACCAGCACCAGTTCGGGCGTCGTCGGACCCAGATGGTGACGCGCGCCGCGACCGGCCAGATCCGCCTCCACTTCGCCGGAGAGCAGCACCGGAGGCACGTCCGTAACCTTCTCCACTTCCCAAAGGAAATCGTCCCGATTCTCCGCGCGCCGGACCACCCCGGTGCATCCGACGCGGATCTGCTCGGCGCCCTGCTCCCGAGCGAAGGCGGCGAATTCCCCGGCGGCCTCCAGGGTGCGTTGCATGGCGGCATCGGAAAGGTTGCCGTCAAACCCGCCGGACAGGCGCGTGATGCGCCGACGCACTTCCAGGCGCTGGAGCCCGGGGCCTTCCCCCGCGGCGACGAGAACGCGGATAGTGTTCGAGCCGATGTCGATGGAAGCGCGACGTGGAGTGGTCGCCATAGGAGGCAATCCTGAAGAAATGGAAATTCCCAAACGCCGATGCGTCACCGGCCGAAAGGTCGGCGGCGGACCGACGAGGCGCGCAATAGAGCCTTATCCGACCAAAAAGTAAACCACCCCCGCCACCGCCAGCGCCAGGATGGCGAAGACGATCAGCGTCGTGATCGACATGAACGATCCGGCCGGGTCGGTGTCCCCGGGCACCATCGTTCCGTCAACCTTCACATGGTGGGCGGTTTCGTTGATCGTGGTGCGGCTATCGCGCACGGGCGCCTCGGATTGGCTTTGTTCTTCCATAGCTCGTCCCCCGTCGGCATCAATGGGCCATATGTCCGTGTCTTGACTTCATACCACAAACACGACCCCGCCGACCAATAGTTGTTCCGGCCCCGCCCCCGTCCGCCGGGCGCGACCGGCGGTCGATATTCGCGTTGACAAGGGGTGGACTGCGCCATATATTGTGGCCCCAAGATAGAAACACACCACATCAAGCGCAACGACGCGGGAGCCCATCCAGGATGACGAAGCGCATTTTTAGCCTGATATTCGCCATTTGCCTTATTTTTGCCGTCAGCGGCACGGCCCTGGCGAAAGACCTCACCAACCGCATCGGCCTGGGATACAACAACCAGATCAACGCCGGGTGGATCGGCGGCGCGCCGGCGGCCGGTGATGTGCTGGCTGGATCCCACACGATTTCGGCCAAGTATTGGATCGACCGCAACCTGGGCGTGGAGCCGTTTTTCGGGTTCTTCCGCGCCGAGACCGACGATATGGACGGCTGGGCGACGCAGCTCGGCGCCAAGGTCCCCTACAACCTGATCGAAGAAGCGAATATGAATTTCTACGCCGGCGGCGGCCTGGGGATCATCGCGTACGACGTGGACTATGACGACGACCGCGTCGAGGGCGACGACGACGTGGGCTTTGCACTGATGGCGTTCACGGGCGTGGAGTTCTTCCTGCCGGGCCTGCCGAACCTGGCCTTCGACGCGGAATTCGGCCTGCAATATCTGAACGTGGGCGACTACAGCGAATTCGGCACCTACGGCGGCGGCTTCGGCGTCTTCGGCATCCGCTACTACTTCTAAGCCCCGCCCTTTCCCTCAAACGCACCTAGAACCACAACGAAAGCGGCCGCCCGAAAGGGCGGCCGTTCCTTGTGCTTTAACTTTCCCGTCAAACTTTTTGACCGGAGCGGATTTTAGCGATCCACAAAGTAGTGCTGAATCGAATCGTTGACCAAATAGACCATATGCAAATCGTCGTTGTCGTCCAGTTCCGCCAGTGTCATCTCCGGATCGTTGAAGACGCCGATCCAATCTCCGAAGATCGTGCCCAAACCGTCCGGGTAGAGTTCGCTGACCATCGCGAAATGGCTAATCCACAAAGTGGACGTTTCGCCTCTCCCGGAAATGACCTTCAATACATCCCCTTTGGAATCGACCAAGATTCGCGGATAAAACTCGAATGTCGTCACCGGGTCCCAGGCCTCAAACGGAACGTAGCCCCCCATTCGCGAAGAATAAAATTTGAAATCAGTAGCCACATGAATTCCGCCGAATTGGTCCAAGGCCAGGCTCCGCCATAACGCGCCTTTGCGGGAACAACTGCCGCCTTCCCCGGGCTCAATGCACGAGTAATACTCATCCGTCGACGGCAGATCGACCGGTTGCCAAACCCCATCGGTCAATCGATAAACACGCGTGTAGGCGTACCATCGGTTCTTGCCGACGTCTTCCACATAGTGCGCCGTGGAGACCCACATCTCCCCGTCGGGCGCCAGCACCAAACCCGGTCGACGCAGTACCGTCAGGTCGTCCTGATCGTCCTGGATCACCTGCGCCGTCCAGCCGCTGTCCGTCGATTGAAGATACAACAGCGCCAGTTCACCGTCGGCGTTGTCGCCCGCGAGCTCGGCCATGACCACGCCGACCAGATCGCCGTCTTCGTCCATTGCCAAGGCGGGCGCGTCGTCGATTTGCACAATGCCATCGCCCAGATCGACGGTGCGTCGGCTCCAGCCTTGGCCGTCGAATTCCGCCAACTCAAATTCCGACGCCGCATGATATGGCTCTACGCGATAGGCCAAATACGTTGTCCCGCCGTCATCCACGGCCGTCGACGGCAAGCCGATCCGCCAATCCCCGTCCGGGACGGACTGGATAACGTCCTGCCCGACGGTCACCAGATTTTGGCGGTGCGTATCGACAAGGCTGTTACCGACAGCCGAGAGCACGTGCAGTTGCACACCGTCATGAACAACGCCCAAAGGCCTGGGGATCAAATCTTCACCGATGCTTTCAACGAAGACGTCTTCCGCGATCGTCACCAGATGCAGGCGAGGCCGCTCCGGATCGCGCATGCCGGCAATGACGACGTGCGGTCTGTCCGACGCTGTGGCCACGGCAATCGACAGCTTCGTGTCCGGCAGCGTCTCGTCCAAATGACTGTCCTGCCACTGCCCGCAAGTCCCCGTGCGATAAGTATTCGACGCGAAGATGTGCATTCGGTCGTCCGCGTCCAGAGCCATCAAAGGCTTGACATCCACGCCCGGCGGCCCCACCGGCAGCGAGAGCCACCGGCCGCCGACCTCGCGACCTAAGCGCGGGCCATTCGCTCCGGCGTAGAAGGCATAGACCGTCCCGCGCGAATCCTTGATGAGACTCGGCGCTGCGCGCGGCGTATCTTCGCTGGATTCGGGGGTGCATTCGTCGGTGGCGCGCAGGCGGCGAAGCGGCGACCACACCCCGTTTTCCCGTACGGTGTAGACCGAATCTTTCCCCCGATACCCGTGGAAGAGGTAAGTGTCGATGATGTGAACGCGCCCGCGTCCGTCGATTGCCATTTTCGGATTCAAGGCAAAATGGAAATACCCGTGAATGTGCTCTTCATAGTAAAAGGTGTCCGCATAGCTGTCCCAGTGCCATCCGGCTTCGTCGCGAAATGCGTAGGTCGCATCGGTATAGCGATAGGCAATATGCGGCCGATTCACCGCGTCGACGATGATGTCCATGCCGGGAAAGTTATCGAGTGCGTCCTGAGAAATTCCCCCTTGACCGTGCGGCAGAGCTTCCTTGCGCCATGAGCCGCCTTGATTGGTGGCGTAAACGACGAACTGGCGCACCATATCAACATAGAGAAGATGCATGTCCCCGTTTCCGTCGATCGCAAGGTGGGGGTAAAACGCTCGGCAGTCGATCTCCTTTTCGTGCCAAGGCGAGCCGGCCGACGCATTCGCATCACGCCAACGCATCACTACGTCCCGCCCGACCACATCCACCAGATAAAATCGGTCGAGGATCGGGTGGTAGACCAATTCGGCGTTGTAATTCTGATCCGGTCCGTTAACGACGCGCTCAATGTGCAGGGGGTAATATTGACCCTGCGTCTCCATTTCGCAGTTAAAGGGCAGTTCCTCCAGGGCGAACGTGTTCATGCCGTCCGTCGGATTTTCGATCGGTCCACCGCTTTCCGGGGCGAAGAAGGCTTCGTTGGTACAATTCGTTTCCACCTCTTCGTCCGTGAAAATCGGCGCCTCCGGGGGCGGGTCGGAGCAATCGCCATCCAAGGTAGCCGGGGTGGAATCGGCTACTGACGCCTCGTCTTCCTGGCCTTGCAAACCGGAGGCGGTTTTTTCCCCATCAGGGACGCTGTCCGACGTGCCGCAGGCAACGGCGCCGAACGCCAGAAAAAGCACAAAGCTCCAACACCGAATCATCCTTTTCGCCGCGCCGTGTCGCATAATCTTCGTTTTCCTTATCGTTCGACGGACATGTGGTAAATCCCACCGCCGTCCGCGTAGAAAACCTGCACGTCGTCGTTGCCGTCGATAACGAAATGGGGTTTGGGCGTCGTGCGCGCGTTGGGATCCTCCCCGAGCACGTTCAAGCTGGCCCCGTCCCACTCGGCTACCGTGATGGGAGCGTCGGAGTTGTAATAGGTGTCGCTGTTCAACGAGCCGATCACGACCTTGTTGTGGGAATCGATCATAAGGAAGGGTTGAAAGAGTACCTCATTTTCCCACTCGCTCCACACGCCACCCTCCTCGGTGGCGATGGAATAATAGGTGGAAAGATAAGTCCGGCCCTCGGAGTCCATCGTCAGCGAGCGCCACGGGTCCACCCCGTAGGTGCATAACCATTCCGAACAAGACAAATACGAGTCCCGCACTTGGACTTCATTGACCAGCGACCAGAGCGCATCCTCTTTCTTATACAAACTGACGTTTTGTGACCACGCGGATGCCACCCAAATGACGCCGTCGTCCCTGACGGCGATGGCCGGGGCACCCTCGTGGTCCTTCGCGGAGAGGATGTCCGTGTCCCAATCGCCCTGCAAATGCTCTACAAGCATTAACCGATCGCTACCGACCGACTCCACATCCGCCAACATGACGCCGACCACCTCGTCCCGGGGCGTAACCGCCAGCGCCAGGGGCGTCCTCGGCTCGACGCCGATGCCCTCGAAGTCCAGCGCCTTTATTGTCCAGACGCCGTCCTCATAGACGGCGAGGTAGGCCTCATGCGGCGCCGCACTCGACTCGTAGGCCTCAATGCTCAAATACAGACGGCCCTCCGAGTCCGCGACAAACCCCGTCAGCGCCGAATCTCGAGCCCCATTGTCAGGATCGCTTCCCAAGACTTGGCGATCGACGAATTCGCCGTCGAAAAATCGATCATGAAAAAGTCCGCCGGATTTCTTGAACACCAGATGAGTCCACGGCCCGACGGCCAATGCACCAAGGGGACGACGCCGGCCGACCTCGCCGACGGTCTCCACGATCGGCTCGCTGCCTAGGTTGATCCACTGCATCGACACGGTCGCCGGGTGATTCGTCCCCTCGATGTTGTCAAACCCAACCACATAGGCTCTTCCTGCCCCGTTCCCGACATCGGCCGTTGCCATGACTCGGCTGCTGAGCAAGGGAAATTCGCCGATATCCACGTCCTGCCAGTTTCCGCATTGGCCATGGCGATAGACCTGATCGGCGATCAAATGCAGGCCGTGGTGGCTGTCCAATGCAAAAAAGGGATCGAGGGTGTTCGTCGCAGCGGCGATGGGCAGTTTTTGAAGCTGCTTGCCCACGACGCGGGCGATGTAGAGCGCGTCCGGATCCCAATCCAGAACAAAGACACTCCCGTCGGGTCCTTTGGCCAGATTGACGTTGTACCCGCCCTTGGCTTGAATCTCTTCCCGGGTCGTGACCGGCCCTAGCGATTCGACGGCGTAGGGCTCGCTCCACTGCGAACCCTGCTTGAGGTGATAAAACATCCGACGGCCGCGATAGAAGTTGGATTCGGATTGAATGTAGTGCACGCGCCCGAGCCGATCGACTTCGATATCCGGGTAGTCGCCGGGATAGAGCATGAACGACTGCTTCTTGCCGTTGGTGTCGTAGTAGTAGTCGTAGTGTTGTTCCATGAGGATTTCAGTGACCCACTGGTCCTGGTCACGGAAGGAATACAGCGCCCGCTCGTGGTTGCGATAAAAATCGCTGTGGGCGATATGGGGATTGCCCTTGGTGTCAACGGCAATCGCCATGCCTTCGTAGTGAATCAGATCCCAGACCAACTCTTTTCGCCAGGTCCCCCCACGATTGGTGGCGTACACCAGATTATCGCGCCCGAGGTCGTGGTAGGTGAAATGGAAATATCCGTCCTCGTCGATCGCCATGTCCGGATACTCAACTTCGCAATCGACGACGAAACTCTCCCAAGGCGTGTTCGGCGGCGCGTCGGCCGGACGCGATCGAAGAATCAGGTCGTGGCCCGCCGCGGCGGCAACATAGATTTTCCCGTCCTTGGGATTATAGGCGATCGGCGCCCCGTCGCCTCCCGACGGCCCTTCCACGTACTGCCGAACGACCGCGCCGCCGTAATACGACACCCCGTCGTGTCCGCAATAAAAATCCAATTCCTGAATTGGCCGGGCTTGGCTCTCCGGAGCGGCGGCCGGGTCAACCCAATCCCCCTGGTCGGCGGCGAACAGGTCTTCCGCCGGGCAAGCCACGACCTCCTCCCCGACAATGCCGATCGTAGTATCATCGTCATCGTCCACGGTGTCGTCATCGTCCAGCGTGTCGTCATCCGACGTATCATCGTCGGACGTGTCGTCATCGAGCGCATCGTCGTCACCGATGTCATCGTCGGACGTGTCGTCATCGCCGGATGAATCGTCATCGTCGTCGGGAGTTGTATCGTCGTCCGCCACGTCGTCATCGCCTGACGAATCATCATCGCCGACATCGTCGTCATAGACGACATCATCGTCGTCGTTGTCGTCGTCATCGTCGCCTCCGCAGGAGGCGCTGAACGGCAATACGAATGTGATGAGAATTAGAACGGCAAAGAACGGCGGAAGGCATCGGCGCACGGCGGCCTCGCAAACTCTACGGTTGTTTTCCCCGACAACGCGAATAGATTTTTCCCCCGATGCCACGAAACCGGGCCACGGTCAATGAAAATTCGCGATGTTTAGATGCTCGGGTACAACAACCCAAGGCGTTGCAGGACGCGTTTGGCGCCGTAATGCCAGTAGCGGCGCGCCATTTCGTTGCGCGTCGCGTTGTGGCGGTCGGAGAAGAGCAGGTTGGCGATCGCCGTCATGAAAAACGGCGGCACCCATGTGGGAATCAGGCCCAGTCGGCCTCGCGAAACCAAGCGACGCACGAATTTGCGCGGCAGGATCGGCAATAGCGAAAAAAGGAAATGATAGCGCGCGCTGCTCTTATACCGATGCAGCGTCCGCCCCCCGGTGTAATAGCCGTTGACGCCCTGCCCGATGTTGATCCGCGCCTCGTCTTCCTCGGTCAGCTCGCCGCGCGCGATGGCATCGCGAATCAGCGGCAGGCCCGGCGTGTACTCCATCCAGAACGTCATAATCAGGTCCGGGCGATTCTCGTTGAAGAAATCCACAGCCTGACGCAGATCGTCCACTTCCTGGCCCGGCAGGCCGATGATGATGTCCACGCTGTTGCGAATGCCCGCCGCCTTCAGCCGCGCCAGGCCGTCACGAATCTGATCCAGACTCTCGCCCCGGCGGATTGTCTTCTTCGTATCCGGCGCGACGGTCTCCACCCCCATCTGCACCTCGCGGCAACCCGACAGCTTGAGCGCCTCCACCACCTTCGGCCCGACAAACGACGGATGCAGCGAACAGTGATAGGGCACGTTTACGTCCCGGGCGTACATGGGGGCAAACTCGCTGAGCCACGCCTCGTCCGCCGTGAACAGATCGTCGAAGAAACGGACATAGTTGAAGCGCCGCTTGGTCTTGCCCTCGCGAAGTTCGGCGACAACGTTGGCCGGCGAGCGGCGCGAACCCCATTTTTTGGCGCCGTAGATTTTTTCCATCGTCGCGTTGTAGCAGAACTTGCATCGCAGGGGGCAGTAGCGGGCGGAGATGATATTGTACGCCGTGCCGTGTCCGGGATTGGCGTCGTAATAAAGATCCTTGGCGGGAAACGGCAGGGTGTCCAGGTCACGGATCAGCGGCGCCAGCTCGTTGGTCACAACCGCGTCGCCGTTGCGCCAGATCAGATTCGGCACCGAGCCCAGGTCGCCGCCTTTCTCCAACACATCCAGCAGACGCGCCATACCGATTTCCGCGTCGGCGACGAAGGCGTAGTCCGCCTCCCCCGTCCTCATCGTCTCTTCGGGCACCGCCGTGCAGTGGGGTCCGCCGAAGATGACCGGCACCCCCAGGCGGTCCTTGATCTGCCGCGCCCGCGTATTGGCCCACGCAAAGCCCGCGGACAGCACCGGAATGCCCACGGCGTCCGGTTTCAACTCGGCGATCTTGCGCATCACCGGTTCGCCGTAATCCATCAAGTGCGACAGGCGGGCCGAATTGAAGACCGAATCGGCAAAGAGCACCGGATCGACGACGAGCTGGGGCGTGTGGCCCTGCTGCTCGACGTACGACGCCAAATGCAGCACGCCCAGGTGCTCGAAACCGGGTTTGAGAAACAGGATCTTCAAGCCTGTCGCGCTCCCATGCTCAAGGTCGGCCGTTTGCCGGATCAACCCCGTAATTTGCCCGATCTTCCAAGGGAAATCCGTCAGGAATTCCACCATCTACAACGTCGGCGGCAACTCCTCGCGCCGATTGCCCATGAAGACCATCAGATCGGGGTAGTACCCGAAGCGATAGCGCTGATCCACCCATTGCCGCGTGAGCGGGTCGTCGAGCAGCAGGCGGCTCGTCGTGTACCCCAGGACAATCATCGCCGGTTCGTCGCGTTCGAGCACCTTGCGCATGCGTTGGGCGGGAGACAGACCGGGGATGCACGCCTCCGGCTGGATGCGACACAGGCCGGTTTTTTCCGCCAGATCCGGGTGCTCGTCAAAGCAGCGCAGCGCATACTCGAGCACCCTCGCCCGCACGACCCGATGTCCCGCGTAGCGAAAGATCTGCGTGTTGTCGTCGGTGAAGACGGGCTGATCGGGCCGCGATCCCTGCAACAGGCGATAGATGATCTCCCGTTGCTGCTTCTGATAGCGGCCGGGATAGTAATGCACCTTGTCGTACGGCCCGCTGAAATACTGCGCCAGGTCTTCGATGGACAGTTTCCACAGATTCGTCTGGGCCAGCGCGATATTCGGATCGCCCTTCTCCGGGGGATGTTCCACGAAATAGCCGACCAACAGGCGCTTGTGGTGGAAGACCGCCTGTTGGAGGTTGCGCCAGTCGTGGAAGGCCCCGTAGAGCAGCGGGCCGAGGGTAATCAGCAGCAGAATCGCCACGCCGGCCTTGGTCGGGATGCGCGACAGGGGGGTGCCCTTGGCGGAGGTGTCGAACCAGAGCGCCGCCGCGGCCATGCCGATCAACGCCGGCATGATGAGATCCTGTTCGAAAAATGTCCCCCGAGGCAATAACGACGCCAGATCGGCGAAAAGCTGCGTCGTCAGGAAGGTGGACAGCCAATACGCCCCCACGTCCGCCCCGCCCGCGCGGAACGAGCGACGCGCGATGCCCACCAGGCCGCCGACGACGATCACCCACAGCGGCGCGCAGATTACGAACACATAGCGCAGGTACGACGTCCAATGAGTCGCGTTTTCCAGTTCGTAGTGGCGCACCAGCGCGGGGGAATAAAAATACCCCGCCAACACCTGGCCGACGTGCGTTCCGCCGACGGCGACGAACAGGGCCGCGACCGTCGCGAGGAAGATCCCCGCGAAGACCAGGCCGTCGTGGATCACATCCCGCCACGACCGGCGCAGCAGGATCGCGTCGATGAGAAAAAACACGGCCAGACCCAACACCGGGAACGCGCCCGTCTGCTTGGAATGCACCGCCAAGGCCCCGGCGACCGCCGCCGCCCCCAGCCAGAAGCGCGACGCCCCCGCGCGATAGCGCACGAACGTCCACCAGAAGAGCATGACAAAAAAGTGCATCCAAACGTCGTGACGCACCTGGGACATGCGCGACACCGCGAACCACAACCCGCCGGAAAGCGCCAACGCCAGCCCCGCGACCGTCGTGTTCATCGCCTCGCGCAACGTCATGGCATAAAGCGCCAGCGTGAGGATCGCCAGCACCACATGCACCAGGCGCAGCTTGACGATGATCGCGCCGTCTTCGTCGAAGACTTTTTCCAGGAGGGCGTTGGCGTAAAACGGGATCGGCGCCCGCTGGTCCCACCAGTCGACAAAAAGCGTCGCGTCGTGCTCGGCGATCATCCACGCCCAATGGGCCAGATCCGTCTCGTCCTCGTTGTACGGCGCGTCGACCGCCACCCAGAAGCGCAGCAAGATATTGACGACCAGAATCACGACCACCGCCGCGATCCAGATCGTCGCCGGGCGCTCCCGGGTGTTGTCAAAATCAGGAGTCAGAGTTTACCCCCGCCGCCGTCAGTCGCGCCTTCAGGTCGACGCGAAAACCGCCCGCCTTGGTCACGCCGAGCAGCGCGTCGCCGTCGTTGGATATCGTCAAATTGCGCAGCACCGGCCCCAGGCGAAAGCGATCCACGATCTGCAGGCTGTCGCTGCGCATCGCCAGCACTTCGCCGTTGAAATAATTCCAAGCGTAAACGTACGGCCGCTTCGGATCGACCCGTACCCCGAACAGACCCGGCCTCAAGTATCGCTGTCCCACCGAGGTCAGCTCCGCCGCGTCGAGGATTCGCAAAAGTCCCAGCGGCATCGTCGTGGCGAACACGCGCTCGGAGGCCGCGTCGTAGTCGGACAATTTGGGCGCCATGTCGAAATGCGTCCGCGCGGTGAGGGTCTGGAAGGTCGTCGCGTCCAGCACCTCCCACGTGCGTCGCGGGAAGCCCGCCCGCGACAGCAGAATGCGCTCTCCCTTTTTCATCGGCAGGCACGTTCCCGCCCGGTCCAGTTCCAGACGATTTTCCGTCGTATAGCGCGCCAGCGAGATGACGTGGCAAGTGCGCCCCACCGCCGCGTAGAGACGCGAGCGGGTCGGGTCGTAGACCAGCGTGTCGTGATCCGTCTCCCGATCGTCCCGGGCCGGGACTTTCATCTGACGACGCACCTGGGCGTCCACCGCGTTCATCTCGATCAACGAACGAGACGCCACCGTGTACAACTTGCCGTCCGCCACCGCGCTCACGTTCGCCGCCCCGCCGGCCAAGTCCTCCCGCCGAGGCAGGTGATTGGGCCGAAAGAAAACGGCGTGCGTCGACGGCTTGTGAGGCAGGACGACGTAGTAGCCTTCCACCGGCTCGTACATCGCCGAAAGCTCGGGCGGTACGTCGTCCCGATTCGGCGCGAACAGGCGCGTCACTCCCTCCTGCTCGTCCAGCCGCCGACCCAGCTCGTCGCGGGAGCTGTCGCGAAAATGCAGGTACTGGGGCTGCGTCGTCGCCGCGATGATCCAAAAGGCCAGAAACCACCGATGGCGCACCCAGCCGTTATTGGCGTGGACCAACGTCAGACCCAGCAGCGTCCCCGCGACGACGACAATCGTCAGGTAGGACGAAATATCCTGGGCGACAATGCCCGTCAGTGGGAAAAGCACCGCGACGACCACCGGCCCGACGCGCAGTTTTTCGACACTCGACGGCACGTGGGGACGATGCGTCAACAGGATGATCAACGTCAGGATCAGGCACGTCGCCGCGCGAACCGGCGAAAACAGCGCCAGGCTGGCGAAATAAAACGGCAGACGGGAGGCGACAAGGAGCGTCACGATCCCCAAGGTGACGAGATAGACGACGAACCGGCGAACGAAGATCATCCCCGCCGCGGCGCACAGGACCACGAGGACCGTCTCGGCGGACACGGACAATTCGGTGGGGAAGGCGAGCGCGTTGACAGCGGCCACGGCCACCAACGCCCGACGCTGGCGTGGCTCGGCCAAATGAAAACGAATTTTCAGGGATTGCCGAAAATCCGGCTTTTCGCCCGGCATGAAATCGCCGCTCCGATCATGTTGCGTCGGGAGCGTTGAGCATACAATCCGCTGTCATATGAAGCAATTACGGATCGCGTCGGCGATTGGGGAGCGGCGGGCGAGTCGGATCTATCCGGCGAGCAGCTTCTCGTTGCGCTTGTGCATCTCGACCAGATCCTTGTCCAGGGCTTCCAGGGCACGCAGCAATTCGGCGCCGTCGTAATCCCCGGACTGGGCCGCGCTTTTGACTTCGGTCAGCGTGGACTGCACCCGTTCAACCGTGTCCAGATCGTCCCGCGTCCGACGCCGCAGGGCGCTTTGCATCGCGTTGAAGGTGATGGCCAGGTTTTGGAATTCGTCGCCGTCACGCAGCTTGAGATCGCGGGTGTAGTTGCCCTCTTTGACCCAGTTCATGTTGCGGTTGAAGGCGTAGATGGGGCCGACGATGCGGTGGGAAAAGCGGATGCCGAAGATCACCGTCACCATGACCAGCAGGAGCGTCAGAACCAGCAGGCCCAATAGCGCCAGGGAGCTCGATTCGCCCTGGGGCGCCGGCGTTCCGGCCTTCGCCGCGGGCCCGGAGGCGGACCACAACACCAAAAAGCCCAGCGCCAGGGTGACGAGCACCGAGACGGCCATCGCGACGAATTTGACCTGAAAACGCTTGTCGATCAGCTTGCCGCGGCGCCGGTTCTGCACCTGGGACATCGAGGCCTCCAACGAAGGTCGTCAAAATTCCGATAAGGAAATTCTGCAAGCATCAATGCGCCAAGTCAACCGAGCATCGGCGTCGATGCGTTTGCCTAGGTGGTTATCGTGCTTTGACTTGAAAAACATGAGCGCCGGTTGGCGGCCCGCCGCTTAATTGAGACGCGCCTTTATCCAAGTCCCGTTACCCCGAGCCTTGAGGAGCCGCGACCGGACCTTCAGAGCCCTAGCTATTCCTTCAGAGCCCCGAACGGTAGTGAGGGGTCAAACTCGAACGTCGTTCAGAACGTTCCCGAACGCACGAAGCCGTGAACCACTATAGGAGATTGGGGCGAATTGCGTCGGACATCGACAACGAAGGTGCCGTGGCGCGAGGAACTTGACCCCTCACTACCGTACGGGGCTCTGATATTTTCAAGGAATCCTACGATCCCGATTTCGGTGCGACCGTGAACTCGAGGACGCCGACCTGCTTGCCGTCCACTTCCCAGGACTGGCGCCAGGTTCCGGCGGTGTAGAGGGAGTCGAAGGACGGCAGGATCGCCCGGCCGTCGACGATGTCCATCTCGAAGGTGTCGTCGCGAATCGTCGCGCCGTTGGGATCGACCAGATGCTCCCGGAAACGATGCTGGCCCGTCAGGCCGTCGATCATCGCCAACCGACAGGCCCGGGAGCCCACCGGAATCGGCTCGCCCGCTCGGGCCACGGCCTCAAAACCGTCCATCAATCCGGGCCCGGCCTGGGCTCCCGCCAGGCGGACTTCCCCGGCGGGGGGAATCGGCGGCGCGGTTTCCCCGATCGCCTCGGCAATGCGCGCCGCCTCCGGATCGGCCGGATCCAACAACCACAACGCATGCAGCGCGTCGGCCGCCTTTTTCGGATCGCCCAGTTGGTCCAGGTAAATCGCCGCCAGACGCCGCCACGTTTCGGCATCCTGGGGCTTCATGCGCAGAAAGACCGAATATTGCTGAGCCGCCGTGTCGTAGTCGCCCCGCTCGGCCATCAACGCCGCCATCTGTTCGGCGCGAATCGCCTCGGTGGAATCCGGCGCGGCCCGGCCCCGTTGCAGAAGGTCGGCGTCGGTCGGCTGGTAGTCCGGCTTCGCCTTGCGCCCCGCCTCGTAGGAGGCCTTTGCCCGGTCGGGATAGCCCCGCCGGATCATCACATGACCCAAGCCGAAATACGCCGACGCATTCGAGGCATCCGCCGCCACGGCCATGGCGTAGAATTTTTCCGCCGCGTCCATTCCGCCGTTCGCCAGCGCTTCCCCCGCCAGCGAGACATAGGCCTCGCTCTCGACACGCGCCAGATCCCGATCCAGCGGATGCAGCGCCCGCGCCGCCCGCAGACCGTTGACCGCCTGCGTCGCGTCGCCGTTGGAAAGAGAAATCTGCGCCAGGGTGATCTGCACGTCCGTGCGTTCCGGGTCCAGCTTCAACGCCGCCGCCAGGGCCTGTTGCGCCTCGCCGGTACGCCCCTGGGACGCCAACGCCGCTCCCAACCCCGCCAGCGCCCGCGCGTCCGCGCTCTCCTGGGCCACCGCCTTGCGGAAGTGCTGCTCGGCCAGGATGAACTTGTCCATCCGCATAAAGGTCACGCCCAGGTTGTAGTTGACCTCGTAGATGAAGTCCGCGTTGCGGGCCCCGGCCTTAAGGGACTCGCGCCAGTTGCGCGCCGCCTCGGGGTAGTCGCCTCGGGAAAACGCGTCCATCGCCGCGCGATGCAGATTCAACGCGCCGGGCGTGACGTTGGTGAAATCGCGGTGAGGTTTATCCGACTTGGCCATCGGTTGCGGCGGCGGGACGTAGGTTTTAGTCGCGCACGCCGGGGCCGGAACGCCGATAGCCAGCGCCAACAACAGGGGCAGAAATCTTCGGAAGGATGGAAACATGTCCGCGTTTCGTCGACGTTTATCGTTCAAATTCGAACCTGAACGCACGCTATCGACGCGGCCGGAACGTGTCAAGGCGAGACACACGGCGGCCTAAGAGTGCTACGGCGCCCGGTCGCCGGTCGATGACGGCCCTACGGCAACGTCGCGCTGTATTCCATATCGTCGGGATAGTGATTGGCGCCCAGATAGTCGTCGTAGCGCGTATCGCCCAGCAAGGCCGACTTGAAGAACGCGGTCACGTAGGCCGAGACGATGGCGTTGGAAAGAGCCGGATCGATCTGGCTGCCGTCGCACCCCACGGACGGGGTGAGCATAAACGGCGGGAACAGGGCGCAGGCGTCCGACGGCGCGTAATGGCCGGCGTTTTGGAGTTGGATATACACCTTGAAGTCCATCGTGGACTCGTCGAATTTTTCCTTGATCGTCGTGTTCATATTGCCGGGCAGGATGCTGTCGTTATCGGACTGCAGCAGCAGTGTGGGGGTCCGGAAATCCTCGGGCAGCGGCCCGATCCATCCGGGCGTCAGGGGCGCGATGGCCTGGGCATAGTCCCGATAGGCCCCGATTTGCAGCGAGGTCATGCCGCCGTAGCTGTGGCCGGTGACGCCGAAGATCTCCATGTTCAGTTTCCCGTACCAATCGCTCGACGCATCGTCGTCGAAATCGATCAACCGCTCCCGGATGAAATCCACGTCCTTGGGCCGGTCGATATAGGACGTAGCGAACGACAGGGCGTCGAAGAATTTAAACCCGCCCGGAAAATTGGTGAAGATCGCGTTGCCGTAATGATCGGGCGCGACCACCACGAATCCGTGGCTGGCCAGGTGTTCGCACAGGGTGTAGTTCTGGAAACGAATTGCCGTCAGGCCGTGGGAAAAGAGGATGACGGGAAAGCCGTCCGCCGGTTGGTCCTCGGAAATCTCCGCGTCGCGCCAGGCCGAGGTCTCCAGACTCCAAAGATCGTCAAAACGATCCTGATACGCCAACTCCAGCGCCGTCAGCGCCCAATCGGGCAGATCGCCGACCATGTCCGGCGCCGTGTTGATCTGCCCGTCATCCTCGTCGGTGGGATACCAAATCTCCAGCGGCAGCACGCGGGAGCGTTCGTCGTCTTCGTAGTACCGGGACTCGTCCGTCAGATAGATCGTGCGAACGCCGACCTCGTAGGGACCACGCTCGTCGGGCTCCACGAACGGCGCGACGTCGTCGTCCGAGGCTGTATCGTCATCACCCGCGGTATCGTCATCGGATGACGTGTCGTCGTCATCATCATCGGCAACGTCATCGTCGCCGTCGCTGTCATCGTCATCCGACGACGTGACATCATCGTCGTCGTCATCGTCGTCTCCGCCGCAGGCCGCGACGAAAACCGACAAAGAAATCAAAATCGCGACGATCCCGATCCAACGCAATTGACGCAAGGCACACCCTCCCGCGGCGCTCCCCAAGGCTCGAAAAACACCATAAAATTCAATCGAACGGGGAATAACCTACGACATTTCGGGCGCCGACGCCAACGGGGAAAATCACTTTTTGTCGAAATACCCCGGATCGGCGTCGTGGTCGCCGTCGTAGACCCATTCGCCGTCCACATTGCGTCGGAAGAAGCAGGTGGTTTCGTCGAAGTGGCAGGCCGGCCCGGCGACGTTCATCATGTAGATCAACGTGTCGCCGTCGCAGTCCAGGCGGATGTCCACGACCTTCTGCGTGTTGCCGCTGGTCTTGCCCTTGACCCATAGCTCCTTGCGCGAGCGCGACCAATAGCACCCCTCGCCCGTCTCGGCGGTGTGGCGCAGGGCTTCTTCGTTGGCCCAGGCGACCATCAGCACCTGCTTGGTCGTCGCATCCTGGGCCACCACGGGCACCAGGCCTTTGTCGTCGAACTTCACTTTGGAGATGTCGATTGTGCTCATCGGTGTCCTCACCTTTACGTGGCGAATGGAAATACGTCTTGGAGACCGGCGCGGGAAAATTACGCCGGGGCGTGGGTCGGATGAAACGGCCGTCGCACCTCGACGCCGTGGGATTCCAGATAGTCCTTGATGCCTTCGACGGTGTAGGTGCCGAAGTGGAAGACGGAGGCGGCCAGCACCGCGTCGGCGCCGCCCTCGGCCAGGCCCTCGCGAAAGTGCTCCGGCTCCCCCGCGCCGCCCGAGGCGATGACGGGGATCGTGACCGCGTCGGCGATCTTGCGCGTGAGTTCCAACTCGAAGCCGTCCTTGGTGCCGTCCCGGTCCATGCTGGTCAGCAGGATCTCCCCGGCGCCTAGTTCCTCGACTTTCCTGGCCCACTCGACCGCGTCGATGCCCGTGCCTTCCCGCCCGCCGACGACGACCACCTCATAGCTGCCGTCCTCGCGCTTGCGAGCATCGATCGCCACGACGATGCACTGGCTGCCGAACATGACCGCCGCCTCGCGAATCAAGTCGGGATTGCGCACCCCGGCCGTGTTGATGGACACCTTGTCCGCCCCGGCCAGCAGCAGGTTGCGGATGTCCTCCAGGCTGTTGACCCCGCCGCCGACGGTCAGGGGCACGAAGACCTGCTCGGCGGTTTTTTCCACCACCGAAAGAATGGCCTTGCGCTTTTCGTGGCTGGCGGTGATGTCCAGAAAGACGATCTCGTCGGCGCCCTGGTGGTCATAGGCGCGCGCCGTCTCGACCGGGTCGCCGGCGTCGATGATATCGACGAAGTTCACGCCCTTGACGACGCGACCGTCGCGCACGTCCAGGCAGGGGATGATGCGTTTGGCGGGCATGGTTCCTCGGCTATTCTCGTCTTCGTGCGAACGATTCGTTTCCGAACAGTGTCCGATCAGAGCCGCGCGCAGCTTGCCGGGCCGTAGCCTTGGCGTAGGCTGGTCAGCAAGCAGTTGCCGAGCGGTCCGATCCAGGAATTGCATTCAACGCGTGTTCATCGCGATTCGACGCGCTCGACGCGCTCGACGACCCCTCCCTGTTCCACCTCCGCCAAGGCTACGGCGGACACAGGCAGGTCGGGGCTCTGTTTGGTCGGTGCGCCTGATTTCATACCTTCACTTCGCCGCAGGCGTCGCGAAAGTGTAGCATCCATTTCTAAGCCTAACCCGCCTTGGCGATCTTCGCCGCCTCGGCCAGGTCGAGGGTGCCTTCGTAGACGGCGCGGCCGGAGATGACACCGATCAGATTCGGCTCCGGCGCGGCGGCCAGCTCCTTGACCTGCTCCAGATTGTCGATGCCACCCGAGGCAATCACCGGGACCGACACCGCCTGGGCCAACTCCCGCGTCGCTTCGATATTCACACCGGTCTGCATGCCGTCCCGCGCGATATCGGTATAGATGATCGCCGCGGTGGAGGGCTTGTCGAAATATCGCGCCAGATCCAGCGCACCGATCATCGTGTCCTCGGTCCAGCCCTTCACGGCCACCTTGCCGTCCCGAGCGTCCAGGCCGACCACGACCCGCTTGGGGAACTCCTCGATCCAGCCGCTCACCAGGTCCGGCGCCCGAGCGGCCAGCGTTCCGACAACCACCCGATCCAACCCCGCGCCCAGCAGATTGCGGATGATCGACTCGTCCCGCACGCCGCCGCCGAATTCGACATGCACATCGCCCACGCGCTTAATGGACACCAGCAGGTCCACGTCCGGGACCTTCCCCGAAACCGCCGCGTCCAGGTCCACCACGTGGATCCAGTCAAACCCCAGGTCGGCGAAATGCCGAGCGGCGTCCACCGGGTCTTCGTAATAAACCTTCGCCGTGGACAAATCGCCCTGCGCCACCCGAACGCACTTGCCGTCTTTGATATCGATGGCCGGAATCAAGAACATCGCACACCCCCTCTGGCTCCGTTTCCCTTGGGCTTAAGCCGAAGATGACGCCCCCTTGGCGATCTCCAGGAAATTGGTCAGCAGGCGCAAGCCCGCGTCCTGACTCTTCTCGGGGTGAAACTGAACGGCCATCACGTTGTCCCGCGCCGCCGCGCAGACGAACTCGCCGCCGTGATCGGCCGTGGCGAGAATGTCCTCGTCGCGCTCCGGGACCGGATAGAACGAATGCACAAAATAAAAATACGCGCCGTCGTCGATGCCGGCGAACAGCGGATGCTCGCGCACGGGGTGGACACGTGTCCAGCCCATGTGGGGGATTTTCAAAGCGGGAGGCGTGCCTTCGAAATCGGCTCCGGAAAAACGCACGTTGCGTCCCGGCAGAATGCCCAGGCCCTCGTGCTCGCCGAACTCCTCGCTGCTGTCAAAGATGATTTGCAGGCCGATGCAGATGCCCAGAAAGGGCTTGCCCGACGCGGCCGCCTCCTTCATCACTTCGTTCATGCCGCCCTTGCGCAGATTCGCCATGCAGTCGCCGAACGCGCCCTGCCCCGGCAAAATAATGGCGTGGGCCTCCGCCGCCTTGGCCGGATCCGAAGTGACTTCGAAATCCGCGCCCAGGTGCTTGAGCGCCCCGGCGACCGAACGCAGGTTCCCCGCGCCGTAGTCGATGACGGCGACACGACTCACAGCACCCCCTTGGTGCTGGGAACGCCGGTTCCGGTCACGGCCACGGCCCGACGCAGCGCGACGGCGAAGCCCTTGAACAGCGCCTCGATACCGTGGTGCTGGTTGCCGCTGCGAACCAGTTCGATGTGGGCGGTCATTTTGGACGTGGTCGCCACGCTGCGGAAAAATTCCTCGGCCAGCTCCAGGTCGAATTCGCCGACCTTGCCGGTCAGGTCCGCCTCGTAGACGAGAAACGGCCGGCCGCACAGGTCGATCGTCACGTCGGAAAGGCACTCCATCATGGGAACGCGGGCGTGGCCGTAGCGCTCGATGCCCGCCTTGTCGCCCAAGGCTTCGTCCAGAGCCTGGCCGAGCGCCAGCCCCACGTCCTCGACCGTGTGGTGCGAGTCGACATGCAGGTCGCCCTTGGCCTTGATTTGAAGGGACAGCCGCCCGTGGCGGGCGATCTGCTCGAGCATGTGGTCGAAAAAGCCCACCCCGGTGCTCACGGACGTACCGCCCGTTTCGTCGAGCCGGACCGTGACCTGCACGTCCGTCTCGCTGGTCTTGCGTTTGACGGTGGCCTCGCGCTGGGACATGGGCCCCTCCCGGGTGCGGCGCTCTTGCGCGCTAGAAAATGATCTTGTTGAGCGGGTACTCGACGATGCCTTCGGCCCCCGCCTCCTTGAGCACGGGAATCAGATCCCGCACCTTTTTCTCTTCCATAATCACGTCGATGGCAAACCAGTCCGGATCGGAAAGCTGGTTGACCGTCGGGCTGTGCAGACCCTGATCCTTGAGCACGTCCAGCACCTTGGCCTTGCCGTTCTGCTGGATATTGAGCTTGATGCCCACCCGGCCTCCGGCATTCAACGCGCCCTGCACGAGCATTTGAATCTGAGCGATCTTACGCTGCTTGTCCGGATCTTCCCACGCCTTTTTATTGGCGATCATCGCGGTCGTCGACTCCATGAGCGTCTCGACGATGCGCAGGCCGTTGGCGCGCAGGCTGTTGCCGGTCTCGGTCAACTCCACGATGGCGTCGGCCAGGTGGGGCGGTTTGACCTCGGTGGCGCCCCAGGAAAATTCCACGCGGACATTAACGCCCTGGGCCTTGAAATATTCGCGGGTGAAGTTGACGACCTCGGTGGCGATCAGGCCGCCTTCCAGATCCTTGGCGGATTGGATCGGCGACTCGTTGGGCACGGCCAGCACCCAGCGCACGGGGCGGAAGCCGGCCTTGGCGTATTTGAAGGTCGTGACTTCATGCACGTCCGCGCCCGACTCCTTGACCCAATCCTGGCCGGTCAAACCGGCGTCCAGATAGCCCATTTCCACATAGCGGGCCATCTCCTGGGCGCGAAGCAGCAGGATTTCCATCTCCGGATCGTCGATATCGGGGATGTAGCCCCGGCTCGTCGAGCGGATGCGCCAACCGGCGCGCTGAAACAGTTCGAACGTCGATTCCTGAAGACTGCCTTTGGGCAATCCCAATTTCAAGATGGTCTGGGCGTTTTCGGACATCGTGCTCTCTCCAATTCGGTCCAAAACGGGGGCGAATGCGTCGGCTCGTCGGCCGCCCCGTCCGCAACGGGGCCCGGACACTAGCAAATTCACCGACGCTAGGCAATTTCCTGGGCGCGGCGCGGGAAAAGCTCATCGGGCGGCCATTTGCGCGCCACAGGGACGCCATGGGTTTCGATACTTCCAGAGCCGCGGCCCGTGTCCGCCTTAGCCCCGACCCGTGTCCGTCAGAGCCCCGAACGGTAGTGAGGGGTCAAACTCAAACAGCGCCCCATTGCCGCTGCAACGAAACAGAGCCCCGACCTGCCTGTCCGCCGTAGCCAAGGCTACGGCCCGGCAAGCCGCGCGCGGCTCTGACATCGCATTCACACCTTCTCTCCGCCTTAGGCGTCGTGAAAGTGTGGCACCCATGTTTGTCGGCGCCTCCGAGGCGACGACTACTCCTCGTCGATCTTCTCGTCGAGCCGGATCTTCAGCGCGTGGGCATGGGCATAGAGCCCCTCGGACTCGGCCAGGCGCACGGTGGCGTCGGCCAGATGCTCCAACGCAGCCGTCGTGGCGCGCATGATGTTGGCGGCGTGCATGAAAGTCTGCGTCGAGAGGGGCGAGGCGAATCGGGCGTTGCCCGCGGTGGGCAGGACGTGGTTGGACCCGGCCATGTAATCGCCCAGCACTTCCGGCGAGGTCGGACCCATGAACACGCACCCGGCGTTGCGGATCTTGGCGAGCAAGCGCTCGGCCCCGTCGCAGGAAAGCTCCAAATGCTCAGGTGCATATTCCTCGGCCAGGGCGGCCGCCTCGTCCAGATCCCGCGTCTTGACGATCGCGCCCTTCTCGAAGGACTGCTCGATGATCTCTCGCCGGGGCTGCCCCACCAGCAGCGCCTTGATCGCCTTCTCCACCGCGTCGGCGTAGTCGTCGTTGTCGGTCAGCAGCAGCGCGCGGGCGTCCGGATCGTGCTCGGCCTGGGCCATCAGATCCAACGCGGCATAACGCGGCGGCAGGGCGGCGTCGGCGATGATGAGGATTTCGCTGGGCCCCGCCACGCCGTCGATCGCCACCACGCCGTAAACCTGGCGCTTGGCTTCGGCCACGTAGGCGTTGCCCGGCCCGACGATCACGTCCACCCGGGGGATGCGTTCGGTGCCGTGGGCCAGCGCCGCGACGGCATGGGCCCCGCCGACGACAAAGAAGCGCGACACATCGCACACGTGCGCGGCGGCCAGCACCGCCTGGGAGTCGTGGCTGTAGGGGTCCAGGGGCGAGACGACGATGCGTTCATCCACCCCGGCCACCTTCGCCGGGACCGCCGCCATGATCAGCGAGCTGGGATACGACGCCCGCCCGCCGGGCACGTAGATCCCCGCGCGACGCACGGGCATGACCCGGCGCCCCAGCGTGACCCCCACGTCGTCGGTCTGCTCGGGAAGCCCGCGAGGCAGTTCCCGCTCGGCCTGGGCCTGCAAACGGTCGCGGCAAAGTTCGATGGAATGCAGCAGATCCTTGTCCAGGCCCTTGGCCGCCTCTTCCAGGCGCTCCTTGGGCAACTCCATCACACCGTCCCGGCCGTCGAATTTCTTGCAGAACTTGTCGAGCACCGCGTCGCCGCCCAGGCGGACCTGCTCGACGATCTCGGCCACCGTCTTTTGCAATTCGGCGTCGGCCGGGCCCTTGCGGACCAGAATCTTTTTCCATTCCCCGGCAAAGTTGCTGCCGTCGGTGCGAAGGCGTTTCATTCGGCCTCCCTTTGAATATCCGCGCCCAAGGCGGACAGTTTTTTCTCGATCGCTTCGTAACCCCGATCCAGATGATAAATCCGATGCACCACCGTTTGTCCCTCGGCGGCCAGGCCGCCCAGAATCAGGCAAGCGCTGGCCCGAAGGTCGGTGGCCATCACCTGCGCGCCGGACAGCAGCGGCACGCCCCGGACGATCGCCGTGCGTCCCTGCACCTGGATATCCGCGCCCATACGCTGCAACTCCAGAACGTGCATATAGCGATTTTCGAAAATCGTCTCGTTGATAACGCTCATCCCCCCGGCGACGGACATGAGGGTCATGAACTGGGCCTGCATATCCGTCGGAAAACCCGGATAAGGCTGCGTGGTCAGATCCGCGGAACGAATCCGGCGCGGGCCCACGCAACGCACCCCCTCGTCCTCCTGCTCGACGATCAAACCGGTTTTGCGCAGCTTGTCGATGACCGCCGTCAGGTACGCGGCGCCGGCGTTTTTGAGCAGGACATTGCCTCTTGTCATCGCGGCGGCGACCATCAGCGTCCCGGCCTCGATGCGGTCGGGAATCAGGTCGACCTCGGCGCCGGAAAGCACCTTGACGCCCTGAATACGGATCGTCTCCTCGCCGTCACCCACGATCTCGGCGCCCATGGCCCGGAGCATGTCGGCCAGATTGACGATCTCCGGCTCCCGAGCGGCGTTTTCGATGACGGTCTCGCCCTTGGCCAGGCACGCGGCCATCATGAGGTTTTCCGTCGCGCCCACGCTGGGCATATCGAAAATGAGCCGCGCGCCCCGCAGCCCGTTCGCCTCCGCCTCCACGTAGCCGTGCACCAGGCGGATCTTCGCGCCCATCTGTTCCAGGGCCTTGAGGTGGATGTCGATGGGCCGGGCGCCGATCGCGCATCCGCCGGGCAGACTGACTCGCGCCTTGCCGTACTTGGCGAGCAACGGCCCCAGCACCAGCGTCGAGGCCCGCATGGTTTTGACCAGTTCGTAGGGCGCTTCGGTGTTGGTGATATTCGTCGCGTCGATGCGCAGGTCGTCCTCGCCCTCGCACACGCCGCCGAGTTGGGCGAGCAGACGTTTGAAGGTGTTGATGTCCCGCAGGTGGGGCACGCCGCGAATCACGCACGGACCGTCGGCCAAAATCGCCGCCGCCATCAACGGCAGCGCCGCGTTCTTCGCCCCCGAAACGGCGACCTCGCCGATCAGGCGCTCGCCTCCGTTGATGACCATGCGATCCATGTGCTTCCTGTTTCTCTATGTTTTCAGAGCCCCGACCTGTAGGGAGGGGTCTGCTTCGCCCCGGCAGCTTGGATTGGCCGTCCAACCTGATACGGAACCTTGAAAGCGCGGTTCTATGTTGCCGCCAACCGCTTACTACCGTGCGCGGCTCTGACGAACACGGTCGCGACTCTAAAGCTCAGCCCTTCACACGCGATTGCACGATGCGCGGCCGCCCGGCGTAGTCGCGAAAAACGACCGTGTCGCCGTAACGACCGTCTTCTTTCATCATCGCCGCGACCGATTCGGTCTGATCGTATCCCGTTTCCAAAAGCAACGCACCCCCGCGTCGCAACACGTCCGGCGCCTGCGCCACGAGGCGTCGAATGACCGCCAGGCCGTTCTCGTCGGCGAATAACGCCCCGGCGGGTTCGAAGTCGCGCACGTCCGCCGCCAGGGAATCGCGCGTCGCCGGATCCACGTACGGCGGATTGGAGACGACCGCGTCGAACGGCCCGGTTGCCCCGGCGAAAAGATCGCCGACGACAAATTCCACCCGCCCGTCCACGCCGTGCGTCGCGGCGTTTTCCCTGGCCACGGCGACCGCCTCGGGTGAGATGTCCGTCGCCGTCAGTGTCAATTCGGGCCGCGTCTTGGCCATGGCGACCGCCACCGCGCCGCTGCCCACGCCCACGTCCAGCACCCGCGCGGCCTCCCCCGTCGGCAGACACTCCAACGCCCGATCCACCAGGTGTTCGGTCTCGGGCCGCGGAATCAGCACATCCGGCGTCACGCGAAAATCCAGGCCGTAAAATTCCTTGGTCCCCAACAGATACGCCACCGGCTCGCCCTTGGCCCGGCGCCGCACCAGTTCGCGAAACGCCGCCAGTTCGCCGTCGTCAACCGGTTGGTCGAAGGCGCAGTAGAGCTTAACCCGATCGGTGGCCAGGGTGTGCGTCAGGAGCAGTTCGGCGTCCAGGCGGGCGGACGCGGAGCCCTTCTCACCCAGGTAGTCGGCGGTGGTCTTGAGCAGTTCCAAAACGGTCCAGCGGCGGGCGCTCATGCTAGGAGGTTTTGGCGTCCTGCACGCCGGAGTTTTTGAGCGCCTCGGCCTGCATGTGGGCGATGAGCGGCTCGATGACCTCGTCCAGATTGCCGGTGAGGATCTGGTCCAGATGGTAGATGGTCAGGCCGATGCGGTGGTCGGTGACGCGATTCTGCGGGTAGTTGTAGGTGCGGATGCGCTCGGACCGGTCGCCGCTGCCGACCATGGACTTGCGTTCGGCGGAGATGGCCGCCTGCTGCTCGGCGATCTCCCGTTCGAGCAGGCGAGCGGTCAGGATCTTGAGCGCCTTGGCCTTGTTCTTGTGCTGGCTCTTTTCGTCCTGAATGGCCACGACCAGTCCGGTGGGCAGGTGCGTGATGCGCACGGCCGAGTCGGTGGTGTTCACGCTCTGGCCGCCGGGGCCGCTGGAGCGATAGACGTCGACTTTCAGGTCGTTTTCGTTGATCTGCACGTCCACGTCCTCGGGCTCGGGCAGCACGGCGACGGTCACGGCCGAGGTGTGGATGCGCCCCTGGGCCTCCGTCTCCGGCACCCGTTGCACCCGATGCACTCCCGACTCGAACTTCAGGCGCGAATAGACCTTGTCGCCGGAGATATTCAGGATGATTTCCTTGAAACCGCCTCGCCCCGTCTCGTTGGCGTCCATGATCTCCAGCTTCCAGTTCATCTGCTCGGCGTAGCGGGAGTACATGCGATAAAGCTCCGCCGCGAACAGCGCCGCCTCCTCGCCGCCGGTGCCGGCGCGGATTTCCAGAATGATGTTCTTGTCGTCGTAGGGGTCCGCGGGCAGCAGGAGAATCATCAGCTTTTCGGAAAGCTCCTCCAAGCGAGGGCGCAGTTCCTCCAGCTCTTCCTTGGCCATGTCGGCCACGTCCCGGTCCTCGTCGTAGACCAGTTCTTCGTTGCCTTCGATCTGTTGCGCCAGGGACTGGTACTCGCGATAGGTCTCGACGATCTCGACCATCGACGAGCGTTCCTTGGTCAATTTGACGTAATTGGCCTGATCCTGAAAAACGTCCGGATCGGCGAGCCGGGTTTCGATCTCGTCGAAGCGTTTGGCGACTTCTTCCAATTTGGAAAACATAGGGTGGTCCGCAAAGGGTGGTCGGTCGGCGGTCTCGCGCCGGTCGCTACGTGAGCGACTCGGTCGCGTCCTGGAACGATTCGAAAAGCTGCGTATCGCCGGCGAGCTCCACGTCGGAGGCGGCGACTTTTTCCTCGCGCCACAGGCACTTTTTCAGACTCAGCAGCGCCACCTCGAGCTGATCGTCGTCCGGCTCGCGGGTGGTGATGTGCTGGAGCCACACGCCCGGACGGGTGAGCACCTTGAGCACCGGATTGTCCGGATACTTGCCGTTGAGCCGGATGATTTCGTAGCTGATTCCCGCCACGGGGAACATCAAGGGGATCTTGATGAAGATGTAAATGAAATTGCGCAGCACCGGATTCATATCCGGAAACTGGGGCAGGAACACGAACGCCAGCGAGAAGATGATGATCGACGTGGCGATCACCAGGAACAGAAAACTGGTGCCGCAGCGCGGGTGGAAACGCACGAAGCCCCGGGCGTTTTCCACGGTCAGGGGCAGGTCGTGCTCATAGACGAAAATCGCCTTGTGTTCGGCGCCGTGGTATTCGAAAACGCGCCGGATATCGGGCATGAGGCTGATGCCCCAGATGTACGCCACCAGGACCGTCACCTTGATAATGCCGTCGATGGCGTGAAACTGCCAATGGGAGGCGTCAAAGCCCAGCATGGCCGTCAGCGCGTGGGGGAGCACCACGAACAGCAGGATCGAGAACCCCAGGCTGACCATCACCGTGGCCGCCATGGCCCACTCGGACAGAGGCGAATCGGGGTCGTTGACCTCTTCGACCGGCGAGTCGTGCTGAGGGTCGACGTGGGAGGTGTCCGTGATCGCGTGCGCCCCGTTGGCCGGACTCGACGCGGCCGCGCCGTTGATGGGAGCACCGGCGAGAAACTCCGCCGCTTCCTTGCGATGCCCGGCTCCATCGGCCTGGCCGTTTTTGCCGTTCGCCTTCTTGTCGTCGGATTTGTCGGCCTTGTCGTCTTCCAGGCCCGCCCACTTGGCGGAAAAGGTCAGCGACGAGATGCCGTTCCACATGGCCTCGACGAGCACCACGGTGCCGCGCAACAAAGGCCAACGCAGAAACTTCAGCTTCGTCCAGATCGAATGCCAGCGATCTTCCCGCAGCACGATCCGACCGTCAGGCGCGCGGACGCACACCGCGAAGCTGTTGGGAGAACGCATCATCACGCCCTCGATGACCGCCTGGCCGCCCACATGGGCCACTTTGCCGGTGTTCTTATTCACGGTCAGCACGGACATGAGAAAAACCTTCGAAAAATTCAACAAATCGCCGGGCGTGATCCAAGAGGTCATTTTGGCACTAATGGAAAAGCGAGGCAACCGGCGGTTGCCTCGCTTCGGGGAAAATGCCGAATCGCTAATTGGACTTTTTGTCGCCCAGGTTGGCGTACTTGCGGCGGAAGCGCTCGACGCGGCCCTCGGTGTCCACCAGCTTTTGCTTGCCGGTGAAAAACGGATGGCACTCGGAGCAAATATCCAAATGGACTTCCGGCCCCATGGTGGAGCGCGTCACGAAGGAGGCGCCGCAGGCGCACGTGACCTTGGTCTCTTCGTACTTGGGATGGATTTCAGGCTTCATGGCTGGCTCCTATCGCCGAAACGCCCGGGATTGGGACGAAAACGGCCTAACGGACCGCGCTATCTATCAGGTTTTGCGACCGGGCGCAAGCGCCGATCGCACCGTCGCGGCCCCGGGGACGATTCAATGTGTCCACGGCAGCCGGATACGTCAATCGACGACGGCCAACGCCTCGGAATTCCTAGAAATTATACGTGCCCGTCAGGAAAACGCGGGAGTTATCGCGAAGATAGCCGAACAGGCGATCCGTTTCGCCCCAGAAGAGGTTGGTGCCCACGCCGCCGAGCAGGTCGTCGGTGAAGGCCCATTCGACCATGGTGCTGAACTGGCCGTCCTGGCCGGAGACGTCGCCCTTGCCCCACTGATCGGCCTCGATGTAGCTGAAGTCGTAGGTGACGACGCCTCTTGTCTTCAGGCGGCTACGAAAAAACTCGGCCTGATAACCGACAAACATCAGGGCGTAGACCGGCTCGGTGAGCAGATCCCCTTCGTAATCCCCAACCGACGAATGTAGGAATGTGGCCGTCACTTGCACGTCGCCGGGAAAGAGATAATCGGCGTTGAGCGCGAAGGTGTAGACGGGCTTTTTGACGAGGGTGAGGTCTTCCCGATAGGTGCGTCGGTTGAAGATGGCCGTGCCCTCGGCGCGGACCGTAAACGATCCCAGGCTCGTGCCGAACGCGGCGCCGGGGCCGTAGACCCGGTGGTAGACGCCCCGCAGCGGCTCGGTAAAAAGCGTCGTGCTAATGTCGCGAGGATCGGGGATCGTGGCGTAGTCGCCCGGCGCCGGATCGGCCGCGTCGTCCAGGGCGAGCAGCTCCGGGTTGAAGTGGATCGTGGGCATCTGGTCGTAAAGATAATAGCCCATGATATCGAAATCGTAGCCGCCCTTCGAACCGCCCAGACGCACCGCCCCGCCGCCGGTGGTGAAGTTGTCGTCCTTATCCTCGGTGTGATTATCGAAGTATTCCTGGTCGTCCAAAATATCGGCCAGGTCCTCTTCCCATTCGGGCACCCAGCGGTCCAGGAATCTCTTCAGATTACGGTAGCCGCCGCTGTCGTCGATAAGCCCCAGCAACTCCGTGACCGGGAATCGATGGCCCAGGATCGCGAAATCCCGCTCGACCAGATCAAAACGCGAGGGCCGGTGAAACGGCAGATAGACACCCTCGGCATGGTAGCCGTCGCCGTAGTAGGTTCCGCCCAGGGAGAGCGCCGGAAGCTTGGAGATGCCCATCTCGGCGTCGAAAAACCGCTGGAAATCCACCGGATTGATCAGGTCCGTGGGGCTGATGATATCCGTCTTGCCCCATCCCCAGATTTTCTGTCCGGCGTTGAAGTCCCACTTGCCGACGCGATACGTGGCGTAGGCCTCCCAAAGCTGGGGCTCGGCCTCTCCCCGATCCCGGTCCTCATTCCATTCGTAGTCGTGCGTAAAGAGCCCGGCCAGGCGCGCGGACAGGGCCGGCGCGAGTTGGAAGGTGCCTTCGGCCTTGATCATGAACAAGGACGAGGCCAGGTATTCTTCGTCGTCGTTTTTCTCGATATCGCCGGCGACCTTCTCGCGGATCTCGCCGCCCAGGCGCCCGGTTTGGACGAAGGACTTGGACGAAGACGAATCGCCGAAAAAGTCGTCCGAATCGTCCGACGAACCCGACGATGAAGAATCGCCGAAGAAATCGTCCGAGTCGTCCGCCGCGGCGCCGTCCGACCATCCGAGCAAACCCCACGCGAAAAGGGCCGCAACGAATGCGGCCCTCAACAGGGAATTCCGGAGGGGACGTCGCGGCATGCGGCCTCGCTGCCTAGAGTTGGGATTCGTCCTTGAGGAAGCGCTCGGTGAAGTAATCGTCGTCCACGGCCGCGTCGACTTTGTACTTCACGACCTGCACCTCGGTGGCCGTGCCTTTTTGCACGTTTTTCATCGTGATCTCGCGGGCCATCCATTTGCCCGGCTTGTACTCCTCGAACTTGTCGCCGGTCATGATCTTGAGCAGCTTGTCGGACGCGCCCTTTTCGTAGAACTCGCCCTTGGTCACGACGAAATTGTCCTTGCGAACCCAATATTTAACCCGGCTGTACTCCGAATCGGCGTCCGTGGGGACCGTCTCGACGACGTAGAATTCCACGCCGTCGATCGCCTCGTCGGCCAGGCGGGTGTGCTTGCCTTCGTCGCTGTCCCGGGTGGACAGGTCGGCGTAGGAAAAGTCCGAGCCCATGAAGCTGCCCGAGCGCTGGGAACTGGCGATGCGCCGGGTCTTTTTGAGGGCCGGCAGGTAGAGCATCTGGTCGTCGTCCCGGCCTTCGTTTTCGATCACCAGGAACTTGGTGCCGCGCACGTCGGCGGGCTCTTCAAACGTGATGACCGTCTTGGACAGATCGCCCGACTCCTTCGCCCGGCTGCGCAGCGTCCGTTCGCGCTTCTGGCCGCTGCTGCTGACCAACACCATCTTCAACTCGGCCATCATATTGGTCTGGTCCAGACCGGCGGCCATCTTGTCCACAATCTGCTCCCCGGTCAGTTCTTCGGCCGAGGCGGGCAAGGCGAGAACGGCGGCCAAAATCACCGCCAGGATCACTCGACGCATCATGTCATCTCCCTTGGGGGAATCCGGTAAAAAACGGGCGAATTATGGCACACGGCCCCCATGGCGTAAAGCCGCCCGACCTTGACACCCCCATGCCCCCTTTCTATAGTTTTTCCGGCTCTTTTCGCCCCATTCGAACCCCGGCTGCCGGCGGGATTTTCGGGTTGTCGGCCCGCGATTTCGCGCAAGACGGCGCAAAAGGATTCGGGCGAAAAAGCGGTGTTCTTTGGTGTAGGTGGGCGGGTGTAGCTCAGTTGGTAGAGCACGAGCTTCCCAAGCTCGGGGTCGCGGGTTCGAACCCCGTCGCCCGCTGGATCGAAGGCACGCCGGTAGACCGCAAGGTTTACCGGCTTTTCTTATTTCAGTTCGAAAACTCTTCTCCGACCGTGACTCAGCGCCGAGCCGCCCCGAATTGCAGGTAAATAACCTCCCCGGTCACGGCCAACGACACGTCGCCTTCGGCCGCGTCGCCGGTGGCCATCTGGGCTGCGTCCTGGTCGTAGAGCACCCAAGAACCCTCGGCATCGGGCGGCACGGGGACCGTTACCGGCACTTCCTCGTCGATCTTCGAGCCGTCATGCCAAAGGGCCACGGTCCTCGCCCCTTCATCGTTCTCGAAGACAAAGGCGAAATTGCCATCGTTCCAGCCCAGGGCCGCGCCTAAATCCCCCGCGAATCGTGCGTCGCCGATGATGTTTCCGGCTCCCAAGAGAGCCCTGTAGGAAGGCTTGGCTTCGGTGATTTGCGTATCGCCGGGATAGGTAAACAGGCCGAAGTAGTCCTCGGTCGGCAGCGAAGCGTCCCCCGACCCATCCCAGAACGTGTACCAATCGTAGAACTCAATCCCCATCGACATGGCAAATAGGAGGCTTCGGGCCAGATAGGCGGCTTGGCGGTCGTCATTGATCAGCAGGCTCGGCCATCCGACCTCGGTGAAATGCACCGGCTTATCCGGGCAACCGATGTCGCTCAAAATCGCCCGAAGCTCCCCGACCGTGTCGACCATATCGGCGTAGTGGTAGATTCCCCAATCCAACTCGTGCTCCGGCGGCGGTTGCTGGAGGAAGGTATAGGGATGGATGGAAACGGCGTCGAAATAGTCGCAAAGATCGTCGTGAGCCTCCCACGTGCGATACAGAAAATTCCACACCCCTTTTTCGTGAAAAAAATGCGTCTCGAATGACGATAATCCGCCGAAAATCACCGTCGCGTCGGGATCGTTGGCATGCACCGCGACATAGGCGGCCTCAAGGATTTCTCCGTATTTTTCGGGATTGGGTCCGGGTTTCCAAAACCGGCTGGTGTTCTGTTCGTTCCAGATTTCATAGAAGTTGATGCGGTCGGCAAAATGGTGGGCAACTTCGCCGACAAAATCGGCAAGGTCGGCGGGATCGATTTCGTCATCCGTCTCCCCCGGAGCGGCCCAGGCCGGGGGACGGTGGAAGATGGCCGTCACTTCCAGGTCGGCGGCCACATTCAGGTCAACCATGGCATCCAGGCCGTCAAAGTTCCAAATATCATCTTCCGGCTCGATGTCCTTCCAAGGGAAATCGGTGCGCATCATGGTCATGCCGGCTTCGACCAACCTGCCGATTTCAAATTCCCGCTTCCAGCTAGAAGCCGTGCCCCGGCTCATATGGCTTGAAATCCCGAGGATGGAGGAAAGCGTTTTGCCGGTGGGAACCATGCCGTCGTAGGGACTCGGCGCGACCGTGTCGTCATCATCGTCATCGACCGTGCCGTCATCGGAGTCGTCGTCGGAGGTGTCATCGTCAACCGTGTCGTCGTCAACCGTGTCGTCGTCAACCGTGTCGTCGTCGGTGGTATCGTCGTCGCTTGCGGTCCGGTCGTTATCGTCATCGTCATCGCTGTTGGCGCAGCCGCCGGCCACGAGCACCATCACTGCGACAACAAACGCCAAAGCCAAGATCACCCGAAATTCATTGCGTTGAGCCATGGTCGATCCCTCGCACTTTCACTTGCGACACCGAATGCATTCCCAAATGGCTGACCGCCGCGTACCGAAACTCGGCGCGGCGGACGCTTCGCCCCGAACTGAAATTATGGCAAACGCGCCGGGCACTCAACGACCGGGCAGCCATCGCGAAAAACGAGGCGAAGTTTCCGCCTGTAAGCTATTGAAAAGTGGACACGATGTTGTAGGATCAGCCGATTGGTTGGCCGTCTCGGGCGTTTTTGAGCCAATTCGCCCGATTCGACTTCAATTTCGGGACCTTAGACCGGTTCTCCATAATTGTCGTCCGACGGATGACGCTTCGGGGCCGGTCTCCGGTCAAGTTCGGAAATTCCATCACGACGCCCGGCCGGCCGGGCTCGAAACGACACGCGAAAATGCTATTATGCCCCATCTGCCGCAAACCCACCCGCTGGGAGGACGATCCCCGAGGACCGTTTTGCTCGAAGCGATGCAAGATGGTGGACTTGGGCGGTTGGTTGTCCGGGGAATATCGCATCCCCGGCCCGGCGGCCGACATTGAGGCGAGCGACGACCGCGACGCCGACGAAGAACGGGATTCGGACGGATAACGTCAAATCCGGATCGTCGGATTGCGGCCGGGCGCGTTCAAGGGGCTCATGACCAGCGCGACGACCATCGCCAAAACGGCCGCCAAGATCCTCGCCTACACCGTGGGCGGCATCGTGGCCTTTGCGCTGCTCGTCGTCGTCGCCCTCAACTTCCTGCTGCAATCCGAATCGTTCACCGGCTTCGTCCTGGACAAGGTGGGCGCCACCCTCGAAGACAAACTGGGCGCCGACCTGCAGGTCGAATCCTTCTCCCTCCAGCTCTTCCCCGCGGTCCGCATCCGCCTGCGCAACGCCGTGTTCACCCCCGCCGAAGGCACCTGGGACCGGGAATTCGCCAAGCTGGGCAACCTGGAACTGGACGCCGAATTCGCGCCGCTGCTGACCGGCCATGTCGTCGTGGACCGCATCCTCATCGAGGACGTTTCCAATTATCTGTTCATCAACGAAAACGGCCTGGCCAACCTGCCCATCAAGTCCAACAAGCCCAAGGAGGAAAAGCCGCCCTCCGGCCCTCCGAATTTGAAACTGCCGATCGAGGTCAAGGACCTGCAACTCAAGGGGGCGCAGTTCTACCTGGATCTGGATAAAAAGCCCGAGGAAGCCGGGCCCGAGATGCAGATCGCGGTCAAGTCCATCGGCCTTTCCGCCCGTACCGATATGTCCACCGGCGACACCTCCGCCGAACTGCGCGTGGCCGACGGCGATTTCAAAATGGGCAAGATGCACGACACCGTCGAGCGCATCGACATCGACGCCACCGCCAACCTCATCGACTGGGTCGCCACCGTCACCAAGGCCGAGGCCCGCGCCCCCGGCCTTTCGCTGGACCTGACCGCCTCGGCCACCGACCTGGTGGGCGACATCGTCGTGCTCGCCGACCTGGACGGAAAGGTGCAGATCTCCAAGGTCAATGACCTGATCACCCCCGAGCCCACCCTGGGCGGCGAGGTGTCCATCCAGGCCCACGCCGAACTGCCTCTGCCCGAGTACAAGGTCGACGCCAAAGTCACCATGCCCAGCGGCCGCGTCAACCAGATGCACGTCGGCGACCTGCGCATCGCGGCCAATCTGGACTCGGAAAAAGTCGCCGTGACCGATCTGTTCCTGCGGGCCGGGGGCGGAACCCTGAGCGCGAAAGCCGATCTGGGCCTTAAAAACGACATGCCCCTGGCCGCGGATGTGAAGATCGACAAGATCGACGTGCGCCGCGCTTTGGAAGAATACGGCCTGCGGGAAGCGGGCGTGGGAACCTTCGTCACCGGAACCGTCCACGCGGACGGCCGCCTGGGCAACAAGGAGAGCGGCACTCCGATGCGCATCGCGTCGGCGGTCGATCTGGAGGCGTCGAACTTCCATTTTCAAGATGTCGTGAAAATCCCCAGCATCACCTTGGATGCCAAATCGGTTTATCAGCCGACGGGCGTGGACGTGGAGAACCTGCAAGTTCAAACCGCGAAGACGACGATCAAGGTCGACGGCCGCGTCAAACTTCCCGAGGTGGGTTTGGGCCTCAACGTGTTCGTGGATTCGCCGGATCTGTCCGAATTTTCGCCCATCGGCGGCAAGGAAGTCGGCGGCGCGATCCACATCGAGGCCAAATCCGGCGGCACCGCCAAGGAGCCTTCCACCGACGCCGCCATCCAGGCCGAAGACCTGCATTACGCGGATTTCGGCGTGGATGAGATCAAAGGCGTGGTTGCCATGGCCGGCAAGAAAATCGACGTCTCGTCCCTGACGATCCGCGCGCAAGAGACGGTCATCAACGCCGACGCCAAGGTCAACCTGGCCCAGAGCCCGCCGCGCATCGACGCCCGCCTGAAGACCGACAAGGCCGATATCGCCGACCTGACGGCGGCCGCCGGGCAAAAGGAACTGGCGCTGGCCGGTGTCGTGGACTTGAACGTGGATGTGGAAGGCCCGGCCGATCGCCTGACCGGCACGGCCTTTGTGCACGGCGAGAAGATCAAGGCGTTCGGCGAGAACGTGGAGACGCTGCATCTGGATACCAAGCTGGCCGACGGGCAGGTCAACGTGGATCAGCTCAAGATCGTCAAGCTCGCCCCGCCCCGCCCCGATTTTTCCCAACGGGCCGACAAGGTGCTCAACACGCCCAAGAGCGAATGGAAGCAGGTGACGATTCAGGGCAAGGGCTCCATCGATCCGAACTCGGGCAAGATCGATTTTGTCCTGAACGCCGACAACCTCAACGAACAGACCTCGGACAATCTGCGCGAACGCAACATCCCGCTGCTGGCGGACGTGAACCTGGATCTGGATGCCGGGGGAACCATCGACGATCCCCAAGCCAAGCTCCTGCTCGCGATTCGCCAGGCCCGCTACGGCGAGATGGTGCTGGGTAACTCCAACCTGGAAGTCAACGTGGCCGACCACAAGGCCCACGTGACCGGCACGCTGCTGGCCGATCGGCAGAAAGTCGCCCAGGATGTTCCCGTGCCGGTGACGGATCGGGATTGGGTCATCCGCCGCTTCGACAGCAAGGCCAAGCCCCAGGCGTCGGACCAGGACGGCGCCCCGGAGTCCGCGTCCGCCGAGGCAACCGCCCCCTCCCCCGAAGACTTCACCGCCGATCCGATGGCGGCCGACCAGGCGGGCGACGACGATCCGTTCGCCAAGGCGTTGCAGGACGACAAGGCCCTGCTGGCCGAGCAGCCCCTGGGCCGTGTGAGCGTGGACATTACCGCGTCCCTCACCGACGACCAGGAGTTGTCCGGCGAGGTGGCGTTCGAGCAATTCGACTTCTCCGACTTTTTGGCCCCGCTCAAAAGCGACAAACCCGTCGCGAAAAAGAACGCCAAGGGCGACACCGAGGTGGAGGAAGGCGAGGACCTGGTCGAAGGTTATCTGGACGGGCGCGTGGCCATCGACGGCAGCCTCAAGGACGCCGCCAACGCCCGCGTTGCGCTGGACTTCAACAAACTCTTCGTGCGCAAAAACGAGGTTTGGCTGCGCAATGAAAGCCCCGACGGCGGCGACCAGCCCCTGCGTCTGACCTACCAGGGCGGCGACCTGTCGGTCGAATCGTTTTACTTGGGCGGCACCGGCTTGACCGCGAAGATGGAAGAGCAAGGCGATCAATTGGTGCTGATGGTCGAGGCCGGCCTGGTGGTGGCGCAGGAGTTCGTGCCCATGCTGGCCGACGCGGACGGCAAGGTGGTCGTGGAGGCCCGCGTGCCCCGGCATATCGACCCCCAGGCCGCCCGCGCGACAGTGCGTCTGGAGAACGGCGAGTTGGGACTCCAGGGCGTGCCCACGCCGGTGGAAGACCTGAACCTGGTCGTCTCCTTCGCCGACGGCAAGCTGGAAGTGGACCGGCTGGACGCGAACATCGGCGGCGGCACGCTCAACGGCGGCGGCGAGGTGACGCTGGCCAAGGACGACAAGGACTACACGCACCTGGATCTGTTCGTGAAATTGCGGGACGTGGACACGGGCATGGACCCGTACCTGGCCGTGTCCGTCAAGAAGGTCGACCTGTTCGTCGGCAACATCCGGCGCGGCGCCAACCGGGGCAAGATCGATCTGTCCGGCGAAGTGGTGCTGGACAAGGCCTACTACTTCAAGAGCATCGACTTCAACACGATCCTCAGCTACTTCAGCAACGTGGGGCGTCAGAAGCAGTCCTCCGGCTCCCAGGTCTACGAAAAGGAAGCCGAGGAATCGGTCTTCTTCAACATCGCCGTGCGCGCCGACGACAACGTGGGCGTGCGTTCGAACCTGGCGGAGATCGACACGTCGGTGGATCTGATCCTGGTGGGGTCCAACATCGCGCCGGGCCTGAAAGGGTCGGTGGATGTCATCGACGGCTGGGCGACGGTTCTGCAAAATCGTTATGAGATCACCCAGGCCACGGTGCAGTTTTACGACGAACAGCGCATCTTCCCCAGTTTCGATATCAACGCCGAAACCGAGGTCAAAGGCACGAAGATCTATGTCAACGTCTCGGGCAACCCGCTGAACTATCGCTTGAGCTTCCGGTCCGATCCGCCCATGAGCGAGCGGGACATCTTCTTCCTGCTGGCCACCGGCGTGAATTACGATGAGTTCATGGCCGGCGGCTCGGGCGTGTCCGGCGACGAGGCGGCGGGCATCGCGGCCCAGCAGTTGGTCGGCAGCCAGATCAGCAAGCTGACCGGCGACACCACCGGCTTCGAGGTGGGCTTTGATTCGTCCTCGGGCAACACGCGCTTGAAGGTCTCGGGCGAATTGGAAAAAGACCTGTACCTGACCATGTACCGGGGCCTGGTGGACGAGGAGTTGGGCGCCGAGTTGGAATACGACTTTTATCGCTACGTGGCCGGTATCGGCACGTGGAACAACCTGGCCGGTTATGACGACGCCCCGGAAGTCGGCGCGTTCGGCGCCGGTCTGCGCGTCAAGATCGATTTCCAATAGGAGGACCGCCGAGCGCGGCCGACGGAGAGTTTTTGCCACGACGTGACACCCATCGCCTGGTCCGTTTGTTCGGCGCGCTGCTGCTGGTCGCCCTGGTGTGGGCGTTCGCGGCGGCTCCGGCCGGGGCCGACGAGATCCGTCAGGAGTATTGGGGCCGCAACGTCACGAAGGTGACGTACGACGTGCCGCCGTGGCTCAAGCTCAGCGAGATCGAACGTACCGCCAAGGTCAAGGAAGGCAAGGCCCTCTCCCGCTGGCGGGTGCGTTCGACGATTACCCGCGTATTCCTGCTGGGCTACGTGGACAACGTCGTCATCAAGGCCAAGCCCTCCGGGCCCGACGGCGTGGCGGTGGAGGTAAAGGTCTACCCCACGTACGTGCTGCGCGAAATCGACGTGCGCGGCAACAGCTCGCTCAACTACAACGAAATCGTGGACGACGCCCTGGGCATCCAGCAAGGCGACGACTTCCGCCTGGAAGACCTGCCCGTCTGGGAAGAGAAAATCCGCCAAGCCTACACCGACGTGGGGCATCTCAAGGCGACGGTCAAAATCGAATACGAGAAGACCAAGCTGGAGGCCGACAACAAGGTCGACCTGCGCATCACGGTCAACGAACGGCCGACGTTTCACGTCACGAAGATCGAACTGATCGGCGACCTGGGCCTGTATTCCCGGGACAAGATCCTGCGAAAGCTCGGCTGGTCCGAAGGCATGGAATACGAGCGCGAGCGGGTGGAGGACGGCGTCGAGCGTCTGCGCAATTACCTCAAGGGCCGGAAGCATTACGAGGCGGCGGTCGGCGACATCGACCTGGAGGACGACGAGACGGTCAACATCGACGTGGATCATTCGGAAATCACGTTCCTGCTCGACGTGGACGTGGGACCGAAGATCAAGATCGACTACGGCGAGGAATGCGTCTCGTGCGCCGAGAAAAAATGGAAACTCGACGACCACCTGGACGTCACCAACAACCGCCGCTTCACCAAGTGGCTGATCGATCCCTATCGGGAGAACATCGAAAACTACTACAAGTCGCGCGGGTATTTGGACGTGCGCGTCGCCGGCGACTACTACGAAGAAATCGACGAAGAGGGCTGGCCGACCAAGGTGCTGGCCTTCCAGGTGGACAAGGGGCGCAAGTACAAGGTCAAGGAAATCGACTTCAAGAACAACCCCAGTTTTTCCGACGACGAGTTGCGCGACCGGATGGAGGCCGGGAAATATTTTCTCCAGGAGGATTTCGACAAGAACCTGGAGAACGTCATCAACTTCTACAATCGCAACGGTTTCCTGGACGCCAAGATCCTGCAAAAGTCCGCCGAAATCGACGAGGGGCGCGGCGAAATCTTCATCGAAATCGTCGTGAGCGAGGGCCCGCGCACGAAGGTCAGCAAGGTCGAACTGATCGGCAACGAAGTGCTCGGCGACGACCGTTTCCAGAATATGCTCAACCAGGCCGATCTGGTCCCCGGCCGCGCTTACAACCCCTTCAACGTCGGCGAGACACGCACCCGCATGATCGCCAAGTACCTGACCCGGGGGTACATCAAGGCGCGCATCCGCGAAGAGGTGAAAATCTCCGAGGACCGGCGCCACGCTTCGATCACCTACAATTTCATCGAAGGCGAGCAGTACTTCTTCGGCGAGGTCTACATCCACGGCAACAAGCTCACGAAAAAACACGTCATCTCCCGCGAGCTGTTCATCACCACCGGCGACCCGTTCAACTACGAGGACGTCTTCGAATCCCAGCAACAACTCATGAAGCTGGGCTTCTTCAGCTCCGTGAACATCACGCAGGTCAATCCGGAGATCGAGGAAAAGGACATCGACCTGCTCGTCACCGTCAACGAACGCAACTCGGGCTACATCGAAACGGGCCTGAAATACGACACGTATTCGGCGTTCACCGCGGCCTGGGAGATCGGCCACAAAAACCTGGCCGGCCACGGACGCAAGCTTTCGTTCCGCACCGACGTGTCTTTCGGCGCCGAACGCTTCGCGGAACAGGACGAAAAGGACGACATCGGCGCCTCGCTGCTGCGTTTCGACCAACGCACCGCCGCCCTGAACTTCGTCTGGCCCTGGGTGGGACGCCTGCCCATGGACGGCGAACTGACGCTCAAGGACGCCCTGACGCACCAGATCGGCTACGACCTGCGCGAACTGTCCATGGAGGCGGGCCTGAAGGTCGAGCTACCCAAGCTGTTCTACTTCATGGACGCCACGCGCCATAACGAGGCGATCCGTTGGGCCGCGAAATACTGGACCGGCCGCCTGACCTACGCCTTCATCCGCGACTTCCTGTTCAACGTGGACGAGACGGCCGTGGATGAGCAGTCCGGCGAAATCCAGATCGCCACCCTCACGCCCCAGGTCATCCGGGATTCCCGCGACAATCCCTTCAACCCGGCGACGGGCAAGGTCTACATGGCGGCCCTGGAATGGGGCTCGCCGCCGCTGCTGTCCCAGATCGCGTATCTCAAATCGACCGGCCAGGTGTCGTGGTACGAACCGGCGTTTCGCTGGTGGGGCGCCACCAACGGCCCCGTCCTGGCGTTCAACGTCAAGGCCAGCCATCTCCAGGAATTGCGCGACACCGACACCGTGCCCATCAACCGCCGTCTCTACCTGGGCGGCTCCACCACAATTCGCGGCTTCGGGCAGGATGAGATCAGCCCCGTCGGCGACGACGGACGGACGCCCATCGGCGGTTACTTCTCCGCTTATTCCAACGTGGAAATCCGCACGCCCATCGACGACACCAGCTTCGGCCTGCTCTTCTTCTGGGACGTGGGCAACGTGACCGACAGCTTCGAGACCTGGTACATCGACAAGGCCCGCACCACCACCGGCATGGGCTTCCGCTACCTGACCCCCGTCGGTCCCATCTCCGCGGATTACGGCATCAAGCTCAATCGCGAGCCCGACGAATCCTTCGGCGAGTTCTACATCACCGTGGGCAACGCTTTTTAGCCGGGTAGACCCGGCGGCCTGACGGATGCCAAGGTATCCTGGACGCGATCGCGCGCGACAAGAGAGTCTTGGTGGTCGCCGCTTCGCTTCGGCGTTTTTGATGGTTAAAAGTCGGCCGGGATCGACGACGATGCCGACGACGCGAAGATGAAATCGCCTTTTCCTTAATGCCCGGACGGAACGCATGACACCCGACACGCCGAAAACATCCGGCTCCAAGAAACTCGCCTGGCCCCAGGTCGTCGCCGGGCTGTTGATCCTTGCCTACGCCGTCACCTTCGCCCACTTCGGCATCGAGCGGTACCGCGCGACCTTCTCCCACGACTGGCGCGACGAAGCGCTCAACAACCAGATGTTCTACAACACCGCCAAGGGCGATCCCCTCTACTCCACCGTCAAAGGCCCCCAGCGCCATCACCGCCATTTCCGCCCGATTTTCGTTCCCGCGTCGTTGCCTTACGTGATTGTTCACGACGCGCGGGCGTGGTTCGCGGCGGTGGCGTTGCTGATGGCCCTGGGCGGCGTCGCGGCGTTTCGCCTGGGCAAGAAGCTGCTAGGCGAGGACATCCACGGCCTGGCGGCGTGCGCGGCGTGGCTCATCTGGCCGGCGACGATCGAAGTGACGATGGGCAACCTGGACCCGGAGACGTTCGTCGCCGTGTTCTGGCTGTTCGCGATCCTGTTCTACGTCGAAAATCGCTTCGCCGGTTGGCTGGCCTTTGCGATCCTCGCGCTCGCCTGCAAGGAAACCCAGGCGCCGGTGCTGGCCGCGTTCGGATTGGTGGCCTTGGCCGACCGCAAGCCCTGGCGATGGGGCGTGACGGCGCTCGCCCTCGGCGTGGCGTGGTTTGTCGTGGCGCTCAAGGTCGTCATCCCGATGTACGCCCCCGACTTCGGCACCATCTACAACCGCTTCGTCGGAGCCGAGGGCGTGGATTTTCCCTTGAGCGTGTGGGTCGCGCTGCGCGAGCATCCCAAGGACACGCTGGCGCAGATCTTCTCCCGCGAGCACGTGATGCTGCTGGAACATGGAGTGCGTTCGTTGGGGTATTTGAGCCTGCTATCCCCGGTCGCGCTGCTGGGGACCGGCACCATCGCGCTGCAAATCCTGCTGCAAAACGAACCGCTGCCCGTCCGCCAGACGCACATGCTCGCCGCCCTTCTGCCCTTCACATTTTGGGCGGCGCTGCGGGGCGCGGCGTGGCTGTCGGCAAATATCGCGAAACTACGCGTCGTCGGGACACGGCGGCAGAAGGACGCGGCACTGGGGCTTGTCGGGGTGATGATCGCGGCGTCGATCGTGTTCCACATCGGCCCGCAGAGCCTGTTCGGAAAGTATCAGAACTACGGCCACGACCGCTTCGAGCGCTACGGCGACGCCACGCACGTCCTGGCCAAATCGTTCCGCACCCCGACGCCCGCGGAGCGCGACGCCGTGCAGGCCCTCGACGCCATCGACCAGGACGCCTTCGTCATCGCCAATTCGCGCCTGCTGCTGCTGCTGTCCAACCGGCGGCGCCTGGGTGAATTCGGCAACCAGATCGACCTGAACGGCTTCGACGAAGCGCAATATGTCGCCCTCTGGTTCCTGGAAGCCGAGTGCCGGACCTGCACTTATGCCCGCCTGTCACCTGAGTCCCTCGACCTCGCCGCCGACTTGGTCACGTCCGGCCGTTTCACCGCGACGCACGCCACCGACGCCTTCGCCCTGCTCACCGCCGTCCGCGAATCCGCCATGCGCGACACGCCCGAGAATCAGCGCTACCTCGCCCGCCTCGCCGACCTCAAAGGCCGTCTGGAACGGGACGAAGGATTGCCGCCGGACATACCGGATGGTGTGTAAAATCTCCTGAAATCCCGACTATTTACACAGCTCGGTGTTGGCGCGCCAACATTTTTATCCGACCGGGTAAAATCCCCTTGCGGCGATTTACTCAATCGTGTAATTACGAGTTCGTGCTTTCCTAAAAAATCGCGAAAGGGGCCGCGCGAAATGTCGTACGTGATCGCCGTCATCCTGGGAGTCTTCTCCTGGACGTTCCTGGAATACGCCATCCACAACTGGGTGGGCCACATGCTCAAGGGCAAGACGATCTTCTCCAAGGAGCATCTCAAGCACCACGCCGTGAACGGCTACTTCTCCCCCGCCTCCAAGAAGGCGCTGACCGCCGTGATGATTATGGGCATCATCTCGCCGATAGCGATCGCGGTGGTGGGCGTTTCGGTGGGGTTGGTGTACGCGTCGGGCATCGTGGGGATGTATCTGATCTACGAGTTGGTCCATCGCCGCGCCCACACCCACGCGCCGCGCAACGCCTACGCCCGGTGGGTGCGTCGCAATCATTTTTATCACCACTATATGAAGCCGAAGATGAACCACGGCGTGACCAATCCCATCTGGGACATCGTCTTCAAAACGCACGCCGAGCCGGGCGTCATCCGTGTGCCCGAGCGCTTTGTGATGGATTGGCTGTGCGACGAGAACGGAGAGGTCAAGCCGCAATATCGCGACGACTACGTCCTTGTCCCCACAGGCTCCAAGCGCGCCGCCGCCCGCCGGCAGTCCCAAGACGAAATCGGCCACGACACGCAGGCCGCCTACGCCGGCGAAGCGCCGGTGGCGTAGGTGCCACGGGCCGACGGCAAGGCGGATAGCGAGCGGTTGAACGGGAACGTTGTTCGAGACGGCGCCGGGCTAGCAGAGCCCCGACCATAAGGGAGGGGTCGTCGAGCGGATCGAGCAACAAAGGTTGATGTCGTCAGCGAAACGCAGGGACGTGATGCTCCACAACCCCGCGCTAACGCTTGGGGCTCTGTTCATAGGGAAAGGTCGCCCTACTCCCCAAGCCGCCGTCCATGCAGCACGGCGAAACGCTCCTTGGCCTCTTCGGGGATCACCGACCCGGCGGTGACGACGGCGAAGGCGATGGCCGATTCGGCCTGCTCCTTGCCGGTGTCGGCCTGGATCTTGGGCACGGCGGCGGTGAGGATGCGCTTGGCGTTGGCGATGTTCTTGGCCATGGTCGCCATGATTTCCTCGACGCTCACGTCCGCGTCCTCGGTGCGCCAGCAGTCGTAATCCGTCGCCAGGGCCAGGGTGGCGTAGCAAAGCCCCGCCTCGCGCGCCAGTTTGGCCTCGGTGATGTTGGTCATGCCGATGACCTCGGCGCCGACGGCGTTGCGATAGAAATGGCTCTCCGAACGCGACGAGAACTGCGGACCCTCGATGCACACATAGCACCCGCCGTCATGCACCGCGATGCCCAATTCCTTGCCGCAATTCAGCAGGATTTTGCGTAGTGCTTCGTTGATCGGATCGGCAAAGGGCACATGCCCCACCACGCCGTCGCCGAAAAACGTGTCCTTGCGAATGCCCTTGGTGCGGTCGAAAAATTGATCGATCAGCACGATGTGCCCCGGCTCGATCTCCTCCTTGAGCGATCCGCACGCCGACACGCTCACGATGTGCGTGACGCCTTTTTCCTTGAGCGCGTAAATATTGGCGCGATAGTTGATCTCCGAGGGCGTGTGGCGATGGCCGCGGCCGTGGCGGGGGATGAAGATCATCTCGACCCCCTCAAGCCGACCGATCATCAGCGCGTCCGACGGATCGCCGTAGGGCGTGGTCACGTTCTCCTCGCGCGTGTCGGTCAGGCCTTCAAGTTCGTACAGGCCGCTGCCGCCGATCACGCCGATCACGGGCTTGCTCATCGCGAAATCTCCTCTTGCTCAATCAAAGGCCGCGCACCCCGGGCGGCGGCGGGAAATGGCCGATTCGGTCGGGCGAGTCTAGCAAACAAACCCGTGAGCGCAAGCGCGGCGAGGGGGAATCGCCTCTCGATCGGCACGATGAATTCGGGTAGGCTGAAATGCGCTTGAATATCCGGCTCGCCTCGTCGGGCCGATGCATTGGAGGAGATGAAATGGCCGGATTTGCCATGTATGACGCGAGCCTCAACGGATATCTGGACGAGCTTTTGCCCGAGCGTCCTCCGGTCGTGCGGGAGATGGAGCTCTACGCCGAGGAAAAGGGCTTTCCCTTTATCGGGCCCCAGGTGGGGCGGGTTTTGACGACGCTGGCGATGATGAGCCGGGCCAAGCGGGTCTTCGAAATGGGCTCGGGCTACGGTTATTCGGCCTATTGGTTTTTGCAGGGCATGTCGCCGGAGGGGCGCGTGATTATGACCGACGGCAGCGACGCCAACCGCAAGCTTGCCATGTTCCATCACGACCGTTTGGGCACCAAGGATCGGGTCGAGTTTCACGTCGGCAACGCGGTGGATATCCTGCGGGAGACCGACGGGCCGTTCGACATCATCTTCAACGACATCGACAAGGAACAGTACCCGGACGCCTACCACGCGGCGGTGCACAAACTGCATCCGGGGGGATTGTTCATCACGGACAACACACTATGGAGCGGGCGCGTCGCCGACAAATCCAACAAGGACGAGGCCACCGAAGGCGTCCGCGAATTCAACCGCCTCCTATTCGCCGACTGGGATCTCTTCCCGGTCATCCTGCCGATCCGCGACGGCTTGGCCGTTGCGGTGAAGAAGGGGTGACGGCCCAAATTGACATACATCCGCTCCCTTGAGACCTTGGGCCCATGACCGACGCCGACAACCGCCTTGCCCGTGTCGTCGAACTTATCGACCGGGCCAACGCCCACGACCCGAATACCGAACCGGTCGACGGCCAAGACGCGCCGAAGGAGTGGATCTACGGCCGACGCATGTCCGCCGCCTTGGAGAAATTCGCTCCTGACGCTTCCGAGGCGCTGAAAATCGCCGCCCGGGCCCAGCACATCGAGCGTTGGACGAGCCCTCGTACCGACTACCCGGAAGGCAAAATCGGCTATCACCAATGGCGCAATGATCTGAAGAAATTTCACGCCCAACGCGCCGGCGAGTTGATGGCGGAAGTCGGGTACGACGAGACGACCATCGCCCGGACGCAGTTCCTGATCCGCAAGGAAAAGCTCAAGTCCGATTCGGAAACGCAGGCCCTGGAAGACGTGGTGTGCCTCGTGTTTCTGGAATTCTATTTCGAACCCTTCGCCGCCCAACATCCGGACGACAAGGTCATCGATATCCTGCAAAAAACCTGGCGCAAGATGTCGCCCGCGGGGCATGACGCCGCGTTGGCGCTGCCGCTGAGTCAAGAGGCGAAGGCGCTGGTGGGGCGGGCGCTGGACGGGATGGTCAAATAAAGAGTTTCTTCCAACAACCTTCGAATTTGACCCCTCACTACCGTTCGGGGCTCTGATTGATCCAGGTTGCCCTTCTGTCATCGCGGCAAAGCGACGCGCCTTGTCTTTTTTCCTCGTGTCGATAGAATGCCCGTTCAAATCTCGATCAGCCAATGGGTGGCGGGTGACGGATGACAATTCGTGTCCTCAAATTGCTGGGAATTTTCGGCGTGGCGGCGGTGCTGGCCCTGGGCGGCGCGGCGTGCGACGGCGGTGACGACGAAAACGCCGATCTGGCGCCGGAAATCTTTCAGGACAGCCTGCGGGTGAACCCGAATCCGGCGTGGCTCAATGAAGACGCCACCTTCTACTTTGCGTGGAAGGATTTCGACGGCGACATGGAAGAGCCGGTCGTGACGGTGCGTTTCGAGAACGAGGACGGCGACGAGCGCTTCGTGGAAATCAACGACGTGGTCGCCGAGGGCGACACCGGCGGGTCCATCCGATTCGACGTCGAAGTCCGCGACGGTGACGAAGGCACCTATTCCATCATCGTCGCCGACGAGGAAGGCAACGTCTCCAACGAGATCGAGATCTTCCTGTTCGTCAATTCCGAGCCCCGCGAAGACGAGGACGGCGAGGACCTGGGCATCTACCTGCGCTAGTCGGCGCGCCCGTTTCGATATTTTTCCGCCAACAAATCCGTCGCCGCCGGGGTCAGCACCTCGGCCAGATAGTCGTGACCCTTTTGCGTCGGGTGACAGTTATCGATAATCCAACTGTTGCTCGGCCCCTCGCCCCGCGCGGCCGCCTCGGCGAATTCGACGTCAATTTTCGCCTCAATCTCCGATCTCGGGTCCACGAATCGCGCCCCGGCGGTGCGTTCGGCGACGTTCCTTTGCAGCGTGAAATACGGCGCCAGCGACTTGCGCGTGGCCGGGTCGGGGATGACCTGGGCGAGGAAAATCAGCCCCGCGCCGGTGCGTTGGGCGAGTTGGGCAAAGCCGATGAGGTTCGCCTCGTGGTCCGGCAGGTCGACGCGGTGCTTCCAGCGGCTGATGTCGTCGATCCATAGCCCGTCCAGCGACGAGCGCGTCAATTGACGCCGCATTAGTGAGAAAAACCGCGATCGGCTCAGCGTGTGGAGGATGCGCTTGCCCTCCCCTCGATTAAGCTCCCGGACCTCCCGGTCGTTGTAGGGCGCGTTTTCGTGATCGTTCCAGGCGTTGCATTCGATGACGAGATCCGGCCGCGCGACATCGCACGCCCGCCGGGCCAAAACCAGGGCTTGGTGGCTGGTATAACCGTCCGACCCGAAATTCACGACCTGGACCCCGGCGAATCGAGGATCGGCCGCCAGCGCTTTTTCCAGGGATTTTGCAAAGGGCACGTCCACGCCGAACCCTCGGACGATGGACCCCCCGAAGGTGTAGATTAACGGGCCGTCGTCGTGGTCGCGGGCGGAGCGATACGGCGCCTCGAAGGCGCCTTCGGGCACCCAGAACAGCTCCGGATCCTCGCCCCAGGCCGGGTCGGCGACGTTCTTGAAATACGTTTTTTCGACCGGCACCCCGGCGATGCGCGAGGCGATCTCCGCCGCCGCGAAGGCGAGCACGATCGCCGCCAGCACGAAACGCACCTTTCGGCCGGGAAGCATCGCGGAGGCCGCGCGCCGAAAAACCGTCGTGATTTTGCGCAAATGGTCTCCCAAGGATCGGCGGGGATCTCCCGATGGGGCGTCGTTGTGTCCGGCGACGACACGGCACGCCGCGCTTGGCGTGCGTCGGGAAAAGGCCTAAACTCGGCGCCGATGATTCCTCGCCTACTGTCCCGCTATGTCGCTCGAGAAGTGGCGGTGCCCTTCGTCTTCGGGCTGGCGATCTTCACGTTCGTTCCGATGATGTTTTTGATTTTGCGGATCACCGAGGCGATCGTCAACTACGGCATCAAGGTCGGCGACGTCCTGTTGGCGATGGCCTACACCATGCCGCCCCTGTTGGTGTTCACGGTGCCGATGGCGTTCCTTCTCGCGGTGATTCTGGCGGTCGGGCGCCTTTCCAGCGATTCGGAACTGGTGGCGATGAAAGCCGCCGGCGTCTCCCTCAATCAGCTTTTGCCCCCTATTGTCGCCGTGGCGATCGTTGCGTATCTGGCCGCGTCGTTCCTCTCCCTGGTGGCCGACCCCTGGGGCAAGCAAAAATCCAAGCGTCTCCTGTTCGACCTGGGCAGCCAGAACGCCACCATCGCGCTGAAGCCCCAGGTCTTCAACGACCAGTTTGAAAAGCAGGGGCTGATCCTCTACGTCGATGAAATCGACCCCAAGGAACGCACCCTGAAGGGCGTCTTCATCGCTGATAATCGGGACCAGGAGCTGCCCAACATCGTCACCGCGGACCGGGGGCGCCTGATTTCCAAGGAAGACGACCTGACGCTCGTCATCCAACTGGAAGACGGCACCATCCACCGCACGCTGCGCGACGAGCGGGCCTACGAGACCGCGTCGTTCGAGCGCTACGATATGACGCTCAATTTCGCCGAATCGCTGGACGCGGAGGAATACAAAAAAACCTATCTGGAAATGTCGCTGTCCGAGTTGTCGGCCTACATCGACCGCCTGCGCGAAAGCGGCGAGGACCAATACACGATGCGTCGCGCTCGCGTGGAGTTCCATCGCAAATTCGCGTTCCCGTTCGCATGCGTGGTGTTTGCGATCCTTGGGATTCCGCTCGGCGTGGTGCCGCCCCGCTCGGGCCGAGGACAGGGATTTACTTTCGCGATCGTGGCGCTGTGCGTGTACTACCTGCTGTTTCGCGTCGGTGAAAACCTGGGGTGGAAGGGCGTCGCCCCGCCGTGGGTCGTCATGTGGACGCCCAATGTCCTCTACCTCCTGCTGGGCCTTTGGTGGCTGCGTCTGAAGAGCCAGGAGCGGCCCATCGCCGTGCTCGAATGGATCGGCGCGGCCCAGGCGGCCATCAAACGTCGTTTCAAGAAGCACCCGACCGAGGCGGCGCCATGAGCCGACGCCCCACGAAACTCCGCGTCACCATCCTGGACCGCTACGTCGGCGCGGCGTACCTGCGCATGTTTTCCATGTGCCTGTTCGGGTTCGTCGTGATCTACCTGCTGGTGGATTTCATCGAACGCTCCAGCCAGCTTTTCAAGAAAAACCCGGAAACGATCCACGTCGTGATGTACTTCGTCTACAAGCTGCCGCAGATGCTCTACCAGGTCCTGCCTGTGGCGTGCCTGTTGGGCTCGCTGCTGTCCCTGACGATCCTGGCGAAAAATTCCGAACTGACCGCCATCAAGGCCGGCGGCGTGCCGATCCTGCGCAGCACGGCGGCGATCCTGGCCCTCTCGGCGCTCCTCAGCGCGGCGACGTTCGCCCTAGGCGAGTACGTCGTGCCCGGCGCGGTGGAGAAGAAGGATTACGTCTATAAGGTCAACATCAAGATGCAGGAGTGGAAGGAAAAATACCGCAAGGAAAATATGTATTATCGCGACGGGGACACGATCTATTCCTTCGGTCTGTTTGTCCCCGAGCAGGACAAAATCACCGACGCGCGCATGTTCAAGCTCGACGAGCACTTCCGCATCGTGGAACGGGCCACCGCCACGGAGGCCAAATACGAAAACGGTCAGTGGTATTTCATCGACGGCACCTATCGGCGCTTTTCCGACGGCGTCCCCACCGAATCGGTCGCCTACGACAAATACCCCGTCCCTCTTCGCGAAAAGCCCGATCGGATGAAGGTCTATCTGGCCGAACCGGAGCATATGAGCTACGGCGAATTGGCCCGTCTGGCGAGGGATCTGCAACGCCAGGGCGCCGACGTGACGCGCTACAAGGTCGATATGCAGTCCAAGCTGGCCTACGCGGCGGTGCCGCTGATCATGGCGATTCTGGGTATTCCGTTCGCGGTGCGTATCGGGCGTTCGGGAGGCGTCGCGTTGAGCATGGGCGTGGCGATGGTGCTGGGGGTGTTCTACTGGATCGTGCTGGGTCTGGGCCTCGCTCTGGGGCACTCGGGCGCGGTCGGGCCGATCCCCGCCGCCTGGGGACCGCACGTGCTGTTCGGTGTCGGCGGCGTTGTCGGACTGGCGAAGGTGCGGCAGTAAATACAGGTGGTAGATCTCCGAGAACAGCCGATGGGTGCCACACTCTTAGGCCGCCGCCGGCGGACAAGGGTGTGCAACTCGGCAAACGATGCCCACCTTCTCTCCACCTACGTTGTCGCGAAAGTGTGGCACCCGCGGAACCTATTCACTCCTCCAGCTTCGACGGCACATCCACCGGCCAGCCCAGACGTTCCAGCGTCGCCGCTTCCTCGTCCGAGGGGCGGCGCTTCCACCGCCGATGCAGCCAGAACCAGTCCTCCGGCTTTTCCAGGATCGCGTCCTCGATGAGCTGCGTGTAGTTCTTGGTGTTCACCAGCAACTCTTCGTCCGCGTCCTCGCAACGCACATAATCCGGCCCCGGCTTGATGATCAGCCGATAGCGCCCCGGCGCGATTCGCCTCGCGTACCCGGCGACGACGGCGCAGCCGGTTTGCTTGACGAACTGGGCGGTGGATTTGGTCGTCGACGCGGGGCGGCCCAGGAACGGCACGAAGACGCCGAGCTTGCGCTTCATATTCTGGTCATGAATAGCGACGACCATCTCGTTTTTCGCCAGCGCGGCCATGATCGATTCGGTGGATTTTTTCGGCGCGTAGTTTCGCATGTAGTTGCTCGTGCGAAACAGGTCCAATTCGCGCGTCAGGTAGGGGCTGTTGAGGGTCTTGCCGATGAGGCCGACCGGGTAGCCCAACTGCCCCGCCTTGCACATGGCCAACTCCCACGCCCCCAGGTGCCCGCCGATACCGAGCACGCCCTTCCCCTTGGCGTAGGCGGCGTCCAGATATTCGGCGCCTTCGACTTCGAAGCGCTCGTTGTAGAATTGATCGTCGAGTTTGCGCCAGCGGATGTAAGTGACCACGGCAACGGCGAAATTCTCCATGCAGGCCCGGCCCAGCGCCTCGATCTGCTCGGGGGTCTTGCGCCGTTCGTCGGGCGTCTCCGGCGAGTTGTAGACCTGATGCATATTTTCCAGGATGACCTTCTTGCGGACGCCCAGCGCCCACAAAATCCGTCCCAGCCCCACGCCCCAGGCGTCGGCCCGCTCCCAACTCGGCAGGCCGAAAAATCCCTGCACCAGCTTGGCGGCGATCATGATAAAAAATTCGGACATGCTCGGGCGACGATCCTTTGAGAGAAATCCGGGAAAAGTCGGGTTTACCTCAGTTTGAACGCTCTTAAAAGGCGTGATCTTCCTTGACGCCCCAATCGGGCGGGCGATAGACTTTCCGCTGATCGAAATTTTGCTCGTCTTAATCCAAGTCCGCGGGGGCCATCGCGGATCTTGAGGAGGGTGTTCATGCTGTCCAAGTCCTGGGTGTTGATGCTTTGCGTCCTGGCGCTGCTCGGCGGGCTGTCCTTAACCGCGTGCGGCGGCGGGGACGACGACGATGACGGCCGCACCGCGACGACCGACGATGATGATGACGACGACACATTGCCGCCTCCGTCCGGCGACGATGACGACGATGATGATGACGACACCGGCGATGACGATACCGGCGACGACGACACGGGCGGGTCCACCACGACCACCACCTCGGGCAGCACCACCACGACCACCAGCGGCGGCTCGACGACCACGACCACGTCGGGCGGAACGACCACCACCACCGGCGGGTCCACCACCACGACCACCTCCGGCGGCACGACAACCACGACCGGCGGGTCGACGACAACCACCACATCCGGTAGCACCACCACGACCACGTCGGGCGGAACGACCACCACCACCGGCGGGTCGACCACGACAACGACCGGCGGATCCACCACGACCACCACCAGCGGGTCGACAACGACGACCACGTCGGGAAGCACCACGACGACCACGGTCACGACGACCACGACAACGACCACCACCACGATTTTCGGCAACGTTCAGACGCCGACCGGCGTGAAAGTGCTCGATTTCGACGACGATTGGGTCGCGATCGGGTGGAACCCGGAAACGGGCGGCGACGAGACGGGCTTTAAGATCTACGCCCAGGCCGAAGCTTCCAAGGCGTTTTCCTTGATCGGTACGGTCGATTCCCAGGTGCCGTATTTCATCCACGACACCGCCGCGTGCGGCACGAAGTACACCTATCAGGTCACGGCCCTGGCCGGCGAAGTCGAAACCGATCCGGCCACCACCGACGAGATCGCCACCAACCGATGCGATCAGTCCAACTGGGTTTCCGAAACGGTCGTGCAATCCTGGGGCTGGGACGGCTTGATCGAGCGCTTCCTGACCGAGGATAGTGACGACCCGATTCTTTACCTGCCGGCCACGAAGGTGATCCGCCTGGACGCCCCGGTCTCGGCCGAATCGCCGACGATCCTCTCCGAATCCTTGACGCGCGGGCCGCTGTCCATGGCGCCCACGACCGGCGGCGACGCCTGGGTGGCTTATCGCCTGGAAGACTACGCGCATAACGACTCGGGAGTGTACGTCATCAATTCGAAAACCCTGGCCGTGGACAAAATTTCCGACCATCCCATGGACGGCACGTTGGGCATCAGCACCCTGTTCGACGCGGGACAAGGCGACACCTCGCCCCATGTCTTCGCGGCTTCGGACGTGGGCCGGGGTGACGAAACCTTCCACTTCTACAAGGACGGCGGCAACTGGAAGAGCGAGTCGGTCGTGCCCGGCACGCGCCCCCACGCCGTGTATTACGACGGCGATCTGGCGGTCCTGGCCCGCCTGTCCAACGGCAAGGGTATCCTGGCGATCGGTGAAATCGGCCTTTGGGACGTCATCACCGACCAAGCCCCCTACGGCCCCGCCGCCGTGGACGGCGACGGTGATCTGGTCGTCGTCGAGGCGCATCCCGGCGGCGCGATCATGGGCCGCTACGACGGCGGCGACACCTTCGACACCAAGGTCGCTACCGGCCTGACCGGCGAAGTCACCGTCGCCATCGACAACGACGGCGACGCCGTGCTGGCCGGTCTCAACGAGTCGGGCGGCAATTGGCAGTTGGTGACGGCCAAGGAAAACGGCGGCGGATTCGACTATTCGATTCTGGCCACGGGCAGCGTCGGTGTCAGCGACGGCGACGAATCCTCGGTGCTCGACATGGTCTTCAACAGCAGCAATGAGCCGATCGTCGCCTTCGCCGCGCAAAACGCGTTGGACGGCACCATGCAGGCGATCTACGTTTACGACGCCGCGGGCGTTCCGACCGCCACGACGACGAAGTACATCGAAGAGACGCTGCCCGGCCTGTTCGTGAGCATCCGCGCCCATGGTTCGGATCTGCATGTCGCGTATCAGGATTACGCGGGCCGAGGCATCTTCTACACGAAGTTCTCCCCCCTGACGGCGGACTTCTCCGAGCCCGAACTGGTCGCCGCCGACGCCACCCTTGTGCCTCGCGTGGTGGTCGACGACAGCGGCGTGCCTTATGTCGCCTACGTGGACGCGGACGGCGAGCACGTCATCCTGCGCAAACGCACCGCCGCCAACACCTGGACCACCCAGACGCCCTACACGGCGTCGGGGATCATTCAGCCTTACCTGGGCGTCACTTTCGATTCGGATAGCGACGAGTTTTACATGGCGTTCGCCGAAGTGCCTCCGGGCAAGTTCTTCTCGACCGCGTTCAACTCGGACATCCATGTCATCAACGGCGCCGACGGCGGGTCCTTCTCCGACGATACGGCCGCCTCGTCGGTCCCCGATGCGATCAAGGTCGATATCGAACTCGACAACCCCGACATTCACCTGGTGTACAACAACGCCTCGTCGATGGTGTACGCCTACAGCCTCAACGGCGGTTCGTGGCAGACGGCCGATCCGTTGATCAACCTGGGCGACAACAGCTTCGACATGGGAGTCGACGACGGCCAGGTCGTGTCCGCGGCCGTGGACGACACCACGTTCAGCTTCTTGGTCTACAACAATCCGTCGTGGGTCCAAGTACCGCTGGGCGATAAACCCACGCTGCTCCAGGGCACGGATTTCGAAACCGTGTCCGTCTCCCAGGCCCCGTCGTTCGCCACGGCGTGCGTCGGCCAGGATCTGGTGTTGGAAGTGGCGCCGGGCTCGTTCATCGCCCACCACTTCTCCGATCTCTACGAGGACTTCCTGGCCAAGACCGGCTTCGCCGTCGCCTGCCAGACGGACCAGGATGACGACACGCGGGTGCATGTGGTGGTCCCCGATCCTCGCCACGCCCGCCTGATGCATTTCTCCAAGGAGTTCGGCGGTTAAGCCAAAACGATCTCCTCCGACGAAACGACCAAGCCCCGGCTACGCGCCGGGGCTTTTTCCTTGGCGGACATTGCGGGATTGAAGGCCCGTCCGAGCCGTCACGAACGGGCGACGTGTGCGTTATCAGTCAGTCAATCGTTCCTTCAGAGCCCCAACCTGTAGGGAGGGGTCTGGTGCGACTTCGTACGTCACGTCCGTGCCGGGACGAACCAGACCGCTTACTACCGTGCGCGGCTCTGAAAGGGTGAGATCCCTTCAAACAACGAACGCCCTACGACTTCGTACCGCTTGACGACCCCTCCCTCACGGTCAGGGCTCTGATCGTTCTGATGGAAGCGGCGCGCCTACGGCGCCTCGTTCATCTCTTCCTTGACGTGGGAAATTTCCGAGACGGACAGGCCCTCGTAGGCGAAGCGGGCCAGACCCAGGAGCGTTTGGGGGATGTAGTTGGCGGCGTGGATGACGATGGCGATGGACAGAGCCGTCTCGTCGTCGAGGCCCACGTAATGCACCAGCGCCAGTTTGAGGGTGTATTGGTAGACGCCCACATAGCCCGGCGCGGCGGGGATGGCGACGGCGATGATGACGGCCATCATGACGATGATCGACGTGTCCAGCGAAATGCGGATATCGAACGCCGAAACGCACAAATACATGGTGTAAGTCGACACGATCCAGATGAACGCCGAGCACGCGAGGATCATCACCACGTCCAGCGGCTTGGTGCTTTGCGTGAGGCCTTTGACGAAGGCCTGGAACAGCTCGACGATCTTCTCCGCCCACTTTTCGGGCAGCACCCGCAGAAAAAACCGCAGGATGCGCACGCCCAGTTCGTTCTGCCATTTGAGCAGCACGACCGCCGTGACGATCACCAGGCCGCCGGCGCCCATGATGAGCGCGATCTTGTTTTGGGAGACGCCGAAGACCTGCTCGAAATTGCCGAAATCGGCGATCATTAACGCGGCGACAAACATGAATAGCGCGCTGAACATGTCGTAAAGGCGCTCGACGACCAACGTGCCGAAGGCCGACCCGAAGGCGACGCCGCCCTGCTTGTGGGCCGAATGGGCGCGGGCGATCTCCCCCAGACGGGCGGGCAGGATGTTGTTGAGCGCGTAGCCCAGCGCCGAGGACCAGAACAGCACCCACCAGGACACGGGCTTGATCGGCTTGAGAAAAAGCGACCAGCGATAGCCCCGCACCATGAGCATCACCGCCACCAACACGGCGACGACAAGAAGCGGCGCCATGCGAATCTCGGCGAGTTTCCCCCCCAGCACGCGCCAATCGATGTTGCGAAACGCCAGATAACAAAACAGGACCGAGACCAGGACGCCGACCCAGGTCTTCCAGCTTTTCATGGCCGAAGCTCCAGATCGGTCTCGTCGCCGACGATGGTGCGCGCCCGGTCCATGTCGTCGGCCATCTGCGCTTTCAGGGCGTCCACGCTCTCGAATTTCGTTTCGTCCCGCAGCCGACGCAGAAAATGAATCGCCACGTCCCTGCCGTAGAGATCGCCGTCAAAAGCGTCCAGGTGGGCCTCGACGCGCACGCCTTCGTCGCCGAACGTCGGGTTCGTGCCCACATTGACGCCGGCGACGTAGAACGCCTCATCGACCACCGCGATGCCCGCGTAGACGCCGCGCATGGGCAGAAGCTCCCACTTGGTTCGCAGATTCACCGTGGGGAAGCCCAGATTCCGGCCTCGCTTCGCGCCTTCCACGACGCGCCCGCGCACATAGTACGGCGCGCCCATCAGCTCGCGGGCGATGGTCATCTCGCCGCCTTCGATCATGCGTCGGATCTTGGAACTGGAAACGATATCCCCATGCAGCCGCAGGGCCTCGACCTCTTCGACGGTGAAGCCGTGCTCATCACCCAGGCGTCGCAGCAGGGCCACGTCGCCCTTGGCGCCCTTGCCGAAGCGGAAGTCGTAGCCCACCACCAGGTGCCGCGCCTCCAGCGCCTCGACCAGCAGGGCGTGGGCCCATGCGTCGGGTTCGATGGCGGCGAACTCGCGCGTGAACTCCTGCACCAGGACCTGGTCGGCGCCGTAGGAGAGCAGATGGTCCACGCGCTCATCCGCGGGATAGATCATCTTGATGGCGTCGGGCCCACCCAGCACCTTGGCCGGATGGGGATCGAAGGTCACGGCGATGACCGGCAGGTCCTTCGCGTCGGCGGTTTCGCGGCAGTGCCGCAAGATCTCCTGATGCCCCAGATGCACCGAGTCCATCACGCCGACGGTCACGACGGATCCGTCGCCGGACAGCAGGAGGCGGTCGTCGCCGGTCGGATCGGTCATGATTCGCCTTCGTTGGACAGCACGTGGCGGATCATCGTCGGCGGCTCGACCGGCTCGGGACCGAATCGGTAGGCCTTTTCGAGCAGGGCGAAGACCGCGTCCTTCTTGCTCAAATCGCCCAGGTGCGTGGTCAAAAGCGGCTCCCCGGCGGCGACCGGGTCGCCGATCTTCTTGTGCAATTCAAACCCGACGGTCGCGTCGATACCGTCGGACGCCTTGCGCCGTCCGGCGCCGAGAATGACCGCCGCGCGGCCGATCAATTCCGCGTCCACGCCGGTGACATAGCCGCCCTCGGGCGACACGAACGGTTCCTCGCCGACGGCCTGGAGGATCAGCGAGGGATCCTCCACCGTGACCCAATCGCCCTCCTGGGCCTCGACGATCTGCTCGAATTTGTCCAGCGCCCGCCCGTCGGCCACGACCGCGTGCGCCATCTGCTTGGCCTCTTCGGGCGATCCGGCCTTGCCGCCGAGCATCAGCATGTGGGCCGCCAGCTCGAAAGTGACTTGGGCGAAATCGGCCGCCGTTTCCTCGCCGCGCAGCAGGTCCACCGCCTCGACCAACTCCAGCGCGTTGCCGACCGTGCGCCCCAGGGGTTGGGACATATCCGTCACCAACGCATGCACCTTCAGCCCCAACTCCTTGCCCACATCGCATAGGGCCCGGGCCAATTCCAGCGCTTCGTCGTCGTCGCGCATGAACGCGCCCGAGCCGCTTTTGACATCCATGACCAGGGCGTCGATGCCCTCGGCGGATTTTTTACAGAGGATGGAACTGACGATCAGCGGCAGGCTGTCGACGGTCTCGGTCACGTCGCGCAGGGAATAGAACAGCCGGTCGGCGGGGCACAATTCCTCGGTCTGGCCGATCACGCACGCCCCCACCTCGCGCACGATCTGCTCGAAGCGCTCCAGGGAGAGTTGGACATTGAAACCGGAGATGGACTCGAGCTTGTCGAGCGTGCCGCCCGTGTGTCCCAAGCCCCGCCCGGCCACCATCGGCACCGGAACGCCGCAGGCCGCCACGATGGGCATGAGCGCGATGGACACCTTGTCGCCCACGCCGCCGGTGCTGTGCTTGTCCACCGCCGGGCCGGGCAGGCCGTCGAATTTGATCGTCCGGCCCGAATCGCGCATGGCGAGGGTCAGCGCGGAGGTCTCGGCCGCCGTCATGCCGTTGATGCGCACGGCCATCAGGAACGCCGCGACCTGATAGTCGGCCGCCTGGCCCGAAACGGCGGCGTCCACGAACCATCGGATCCGGTCCGCCGTCAGCTCCAGGCCGTCACGTTTTGCCCGCAGGATCTCGGAAGCCTGCACCATGCATCCTTTCGAAAATTCAGGGAATCAGTCCCGAAAAGCGGCCCCATTTAGCCCGCCGGGCTCGGGCCTTGTCAACAACTGCCCGCAACGGGAAATTTCCTGTCGATTCATGGCCGAATCGCCGCCGTGTGGGGGGATTCCCCCTGGCGACGCGGGGCAAAATCGCCTAAAATTTTCTTTGCTCGACGCATCGACCCGCCCCAAGGAGACACCCATGCGCCTTGAAGAAACCTTCATGCACTTTCTGCTCGAACATCAGATGCGCCACCGCCGCACGCTCAACTTCCTGATCCTCATGGAGTCCATCGTGACGGCGGCCAAATACATCCAGCACGTCTACGACACGGGCGGACTGCAAAGCAATATGGGCGAGGCGGGCACGATCAACGTGCAGGGCGAGAACGTGATGAAAATGGATCTGCTGGCCCATCAGATCGTCATGCATTACCTGGCCGAGTCCAAGCAGATCATCGAAGCCACCAGCGAGGAAATCACCGAGGAAGTGCCTCTCAACGACGACGGCCGCTACTTCATCTATTTCGATCCCCTGGACGGCTCCTCGAACATCAAACACAGCCTGCCCGTCGGTTTCCTGTTCGGCATCGCCAAACGCAATCTGGACGGCCCGGAAGACTACCACCTGCGCAGCGGGCGGGAGTTCATCGCCGCCGGCAGCTTCCTGATTCCCTCGGGCGTGTTCACCTTCGGCCTCAAGGACGCGGGCACGTGGCGCTTCCTGCTGGACGAAAACCAGGTCTACATCCGCCCGACCCGTGTGCAGTTCCCCAGCAAGCGCTCGGGCTGGGAGTTGTCCTGGAACGCGGGCAACCGCAACTTCTATTCCGACACGGTGCAGAACTGGGTGCTCAAAAACGAGAACGACTACAAGTTCCGCTACGTCGGCTCGCTGGCCGTGGACTTTCACCGGCTGCTGCAATCCGGCGGCATGTTCATGTACCCGGCGATCGTCAACCATCCCAAGCCCGGCGCCAATCGCCCGGAAGGCAAGCTGCGTCTGATCTATGAGTGCGCGGTGGTGGCGTTCCTGGCCCACGAGGCGGGGGGCACGGCGATCAACGAGGCCGGCGAGAACATCCTGGACATCCAGCCCTACAAACGCCATCAGCGCTCGACGCTCTTTGTCGGTAACAAGGAAGCCGTCGAGGACATCCGCAAAGCGCTCAAGGCCGAAAAGCCCAAGGAAACGTCGAAGGTGAAGGCGGTGGAGTCGGCCTAGGGGGCAACGAGAGCGTTCTGCGTCATCAGAGCCCCGACCTGTAGGGAGGGGTCTGGTTCGATTTACTACGCCAACATCGTTGTTATGGATATCGTGCGTGGCGGGTTGTGTCGTGCGCAACCGCTCACTACCCACCTTTGCCAAGGCTACGGCGGGCAAACGGTTCGCGGCTCTGTTGGGACGGAGTCGTCTTGAATAACGTTCGAGTTTGACCCCTCACTACCGTTCGGGGCTCTGACGGATGAACCGAGGCTCTGAAATAACTGGCGACTACGCGTCGTCCCCGAATCCGAATTCCGGCAGGTTGAAGCACTCGGCCAGTTCGCGGCAGCTTTTAGCGCGGAGGGTGCATTCGAGCATCCAGTTGTAGGCGTCGAGCGCGTACTCGGTGCAGTCGTCGATTTCCAGATCGTCCAGGAAATCGCACGCGGTCATTTTGTCGCAGAAGATCGTCGCCTTGTCCGAATCGCTGGCGTCGTCATCGTCATCATCGTCGTCGTCATCATCGTCATCGTCGTCGCCGCCCGTGTCGGGGCAACCGGCCAGGGTCGCGGCGGCTAGGCACGCCAAAACCAGGACGAGGATCCAATTCCATTTCATCGCGCATCTCCCGGGATCTTGCGAAGCGCAGATTGGGCTAACGCGGGCAGGAAATCAACCGCCCGACCCCAAAGGCGAGCCGTCGGGCTCCGGCGAGACTAGGCGCCGCCGGGTTTGTCGAGCCACATCGCCTTGAGGCACGATAAAATCATCAACCCCATCGAGCCGGACATGATCGTCCCCGACAACACGATGCCGTACACAAAGTTCGCGTTGACGAATCGGGTGAGCCACATGCTCGAAAGATCCATGCCGACCGACAGAAAACCGAAGACGATCAGCGGCAGGGCGAATTTCGGTTTCAGTCCCGACTTGACGACCATCAGACTGACCAGGAAGAACACGGTGGGGATCATGAAGATGTGAACGTGCGTGACTTCGACAAGGCGCTTTTTGGTGATCGACGGCACGGCGTCGAACATGTCGTCCGGGTCGGACTCGCCGTAATAGTCCTTCACATCGTCCGGCTTCATGCCCGTCTCGTCCGAGACGCGCCAGACGGCGAAGGCGAAGGCGCAGGTGACGAAAAACAAAAACAACGTGCGGGCCACCCGTTCGGTCACGTCCAGGGATGCCAGCTCATTGGACGACGGGTCGAAAAGGAATTTCATGGAGCCTCCGAAAAAGGGCGATCGATCGTCAAATCCGTCCGTTGGCGACGGTCCAGGTTTATCCCCAAACCAATCCTCCGATCAAGGTGACATCGGTCAAACCCTCGGTGTTCCCCACGGGGCGGGGTGTACACGACGGCGGCGGCGGCCTATCCTTCCAGCGAAATTTCCGAGGGGAATGCGGTGAACGGCAAACGAATCTTCATCCTCACGACGCTCGCGGCGCTGTTTGTTTTCGCGACGACGCCGACGGCCCTGGCGGCCAAGGAGATCAAGACGATCTGCCTGGTCGTCGACTCCCAACCGGAAGTGCTCACCCAGGAGCAGAAGGCCGTCATCGAGCAAAACCTGTGCACCGCCAACGGCTTCGAGCTTGTCACCGGCGACACGGCCGCCAACCTGTCGGGCGTGCTGCTCTATTCCATCGGCGCCAAGCAATACGACGTGCTCAAGCAGGACCTGGATCTCAAAAAGGCCGATCGGCTGATCTACAGCCTGCATTCCCGGTCCGACGATTTGATCATCCACCGCAGCTTCGCCTACGACAAAGAGAAGAACGACGTCTTCCACGGCGGGCAGACCTTCGACAAAGGCGCGAAGGTGAAAAACGCCGACGGGGCGTGGGCCAAGGCGGCGGGCGTGGAGGCCGAAAACGCCGTCTGGATCGAGCGCATGGCCACGGACATCGCCTACGTCGGAGGCATCCTGGGGGCGCAGATCGCCGCGATGATGCGTCAGAAGGAGGAGCCCTGGCAGTTCCTCAAGGTGCGTGACGGCTATGACTCGGAGGAGCAACAGGTCATCCGCCAGATCCTCGTCCTCTCCCCGGCGGACATTCCCAAGGTCGTCAAACACTACGCTCGGGGGTGCCTGGAATATCTGGTCGGCCCGACCAACGACCGCCAGGCCCGTAGCGCGTTCGAGCAATGGAACCAAGGCGTGCCCGATACTTCGGCCGACATCCTGCGGGTGAACCTGGCCCTGGGCATGCACGACTACAAGACGGCGCTCGTGACCGCCGAGAAGGCCGACGCGCGCCTGGGATACGAATTGTTCCTGCTGTCGCGAGCCATCGCGCGCCAGCAGGCCGGCGAGACCGACAAGGCCAAGTCCCTGTTCGCCCGATTCACCAAACGCAACGCGGACAACTGGGAAGAGGCGGTGCTCAAGTGGGCCAAGGCGGCGGCGGTCGCCAAGGACGAGGAGAATCTCAAGATCATCGGCGCGCTCTTCCTGGGCGCCGATCCGTCACCGGTCGGCAAGGCGGCCGTGGAAGGCCTCCTGGCGAAAAGCGGCGCCAAATAGCCCATATTCGAAGTCCAGAACGCAAAAAGGCGCCCCTCGCGGGGGGCGCCTTTTCTTTGGAGATCGACTTGGCGGCGGTCGCGCGGCGTTACTGCGTCACCAGGAATTCCAGGCAGTTGATGAACAAATCCGCGCCTAATCCGGTCAGGTTGTCGGTTTCGAAATCGAATCCGAAGTTCATGTAACCCCGCGACTCGAATGCAATCGCCCCCCGAGCCGTGTTGCTGACCGGTGTCGCCAGCGTCGAGACGCCCGAGTTGGACGGATCGTCCGTGACCGGCGGGTAGAGCGCCGTGAGATCGCTCATCACGCTGAACGTCTCGCCGTCGACCACGTCCAGGTCATTGGGCTCGGTGAAGATCTCATGGGAAGCGTCCTCCACGCGCACCTGCTTTTCCGAACTGAACACGACGTCGTCATATCCGATCTGGGAACCCACGGCGGCCAGGAACAACGACCCGCCCTCGCCCACCGCGAGCGTGGGGATGTTGGACTCGTGGATGGCATCGTAGTCCGCGGGACTGAACCACTGCGTGTCGGGCGTCAGGACGAAGACATCCGCCGAAGCCAGATTCGCGGAGTCCAGCGCCGTCTCCACGATCAACACCGTCTCGAAGTCCGAGTTGCGTTCGATGAAATTCGCGAAGTCGTTGCCTTCGGCCACGTCCCCTTGGGGATAGACCACGAAGGCCGTCTTCACGCCGTCGTCGTCATCGTCGCTCGTGTCGTCGTCAGTGGTATCGTCATCGTCGTCGGACGTATCGCCCGACCCGCTCGGATTCGGATTTTCGGCCAGGACGCCGTCGTCGTCATCGTCATCGCCGCACGCCAGGGGCAAAATCCCAAGCGCCGACAGGCCGAAAAGCAGGGCCCAAACGCCGATCATCGTTCGGCTCAACATAATGGTCTCCTTCATTCCAAAAACGGCCGCTGACGCTGTCCCCAACATCGCCGCGACCGTCCGGCACGACAAAAACGCTAGCATCGCGACGGGGCGGTGTCCACAAAACACGCCGATTATGAAGGGGTTACGGCGCCTTTTTCACCAATTGGCTGGGCGGCACGATGTGGATGCCGGCCTTGACGAGTTCGGGCAATTTCACGCGTAGGGCCTGCAATGTGTTGGTATTGGGGTGGCCGATGGCGATCGCCTCGCCCTGTTTTTTCGCCATCCGCGCCAACGCATCGAACTGACGCAGAATCGAATCGTAGCCGGGGTCGTGATCCAAAAAGACGTTGCGCCGCGCGGTGGCAAGGCCCATCTCCTTGGCGACCTTGTAGCCCTGGGAGGTTCCGGCCGTCCACGAATCCACGAAATAGAGGTTCTGGGAGCGCACCAGGTCGAGCACCACGCGCATCTTCTCGGCGTCGGAGGTGAAGCGGCTGCCCATGTGGTTGTTCACGCCCCGCACGCCCGGCACGAACCGCAGGTCGTCGGCGGCGATGCGACGGATCTCGTCATCATTCATATGCACAAACAATCCACCGGCGCCGGGCTTGATGTTGGGATCCTTGGGCTCCATGGGGATGTGCAGCATGACCTCGCGCCCGGCGCGCAGGGCCTTTTCGGCGAACTCGCGGCCGTAGGGCGAATGGGGCAGCACGGAGAACGTCAACGGGGCGTCGATCATCAGCAGGCGCTGTTCCAGAAACTCCCGGTGGCCGATGTCGTCGATGATGATCGCCACCCTCGGCGCGCCCGCCGGAACCTTGGGAATTTCCGGTGTCTTCATCGCCAAGACATCGGGAACGTCCTTGTCGATCTCGGCGCCGGTGCGGGTGAAGAAAACGCGGTGCGTGTTGAGGCCTTCGATGTCGATGTTGATGAAGAAAGTCTTGGTATCCAGCTCCTGGGCCTCGTAATGCACCGCCCGCCCCAGGGGGCGCAGGTTCTGGGCGAAGATCGAGCGCGCCTCGTCGAAGACGAAATCGTCGGGCACGGCCAATTCCCAGAAGGAGTAGCTCCACTGGCGGTCCCCGGCTTCGCGAGGCGCTTCGTATTTGGAGATGAAGTTCTTCTTGCCCAGGGAGAGCCGGATGAAGGCGTCATAGGCGGCGACGGTCGCCTTCATGACCATGCCGTGGAAGTCTTCCTGTTCCTCGTCACCGGCGCCGGCGGCCTTTTGGGATTCGTATTTGTCCGCCAGCTTGTCGAAAGCGGCGTTCACCCCGACCAGCGTGACGCCCGCGAAGATGAACAGCCCCAGGATGGACAGCACAAATAGCTGAACGGCCGGTGCGTTGATGAGCACGCGGCCGAGCCGTTCGAGCAATCCGTGGTGCGAGCGTCGGGGCATCGCCGGGTCCTAACGAAAACGATCTAGGTGCCGCTCGCCCACGCCGTTTTGGAATACTTGGGCCAAGCCTTGAGGACCTTGAGCGCCTGGGCGAGCTGACGATCGTCGACCAACTCTCCCTTGGGGCCCATCACCATTTCTTCGCCTTCGGCCAGATCGGGCAGTTCCCGATGAGCGTCGGCCTCGTTGGCGGCGGCGAGTTCCTCTTCGGTCATGATCGTCTCGTCCAGATTCTTAAGGCGATTGCGATAGTCGGCCTCGCGCATTTCGGGCGGGCCCATGCCTTCGATCTCGTCGTCGTCGTGCGTCTGCTCGACGTAGTAGTCCGGCTCGATGCCCTTGGCCTGAATGTCCCGCCCCTTGGGCGTGAAGTACTTGGCGATGGTCAGGCGGATGCCCGCGCGCAGGTCCGCGTCGCCGATGGGAAAGACGGTCTGCACCGACGCCTTGCCGAAGGTCTGGTCGCCGATGACGACGGCGCGCTCGTGGTCCTGCAGGGCCCCGGCGACGATCTCGCTGGCCGAGGCCGAACCGTTGTTGACCAGCACGACCAGCGGGCCCCGGGTGTAGGCGCCGCCGGGGGTGGCGGCGATGGCGTCGTTGAGCTGTTTGACGCGGCCGGAGGTGTACACGACCAGCCCCTGCTCCAGGAACTGATCCGCCACCGCGCCGGCCTGATCGAGCAGACCGCCCGGGTTGTAGCGCAGATCCAGCACCAGGCCGGTCATCCCGCCGGTCTCCATGTTCATCTCGTCGATGGCCTCGACCAAGCCGTCACCGGCGTTCTCGTTGAACTGCGTGATGCGCACGTAGCCGACGCCGTCGCCCATCACCCGGTGTTTCACGCTCTCGACCTGGATGATCGCCCGTTCGAGGGTCACGTCGAAGGTGCGCACTTCCTCGGCCCGGTAAATCGTCAGCGTCACCGATGTGCCCGGCTCGCCGCGCAGCTTCTCCACCGCCTCGGTGATCTTCATGCCCTTGGTGATCTCGCCGTCGATGCGCACGATCAGGTCCTTGGGCTCAAGTCCCGCTCGCTCGGCGGGGGTGCCTTCGATGGGACTGACGATCTCGATGTACCCCTCGGTCATGGAAATCTCGATGCCCAGGCCGCCGAACGCGCCGTGCGTGCGCACCTGCATCTCGCGGAATTCCTCTTCGTCCAAATAGGCCGAGTGGGGATCCAAGTTGGCGAGCATGCCGCTGATGGCGTACTCCACCATGTCCATCAGGTCCACGTCCTCGACGTACTTGGTTTCCACCGCGTTGATGACTTGAACGAAGAGGCGAAAGGCCCGCTGGGCGTCCTTGGACGCGCTGGAGATGGCCTGGGCGTAAGACGCCGTCAAGATCGTCGTCGCCATGACCGTCACCGCCAGCAGCACCAGGAGGGGGCGTCGTTTCATCAAATTCACTCTCCTCAGGGACCGTTAAGGGACCGTCGAAAGCCAGGGCAGGGGGTCGACGGCTTTGCCTTGATATCGAATCTCAAAATGAAGTCGGGGACCGGACAGGGAGCCGGTGGAGCCCACCGACCCGATGACCTGACGACCGGCGACGGCCTGTCCCTGCGCCACGGCGATCTGATCCAGGTGTCCGTACAGGCTGTGGTACCGGTCGCCGTGGTCGACGATCACCACCCGGCCGAAGCCGCGAAAATCGCCCACGAAACGCACCGTGCCCGCCGCGACGGACCGAACGGCGGTGCCCCGAGGGGCCAGAAAATCCACGCCGTTGCTCTTGGTCACGGTCCCCAATCGCTCGTGCCGCTGAGGGCCGAACACGCGAACGATGGGCGCCATGACCGGAGGATTCAGGTACCCCTTTTGACCGGCGAAGTCAAGCTGGCCGGTCGGCGGCAAAACGGGCGGAGCGTCGTTTTCCGTCGTAAGATCATGAATTTGGGACGACGCGTCTTCCCGGTACTGATCGAGTTGGGCGGCGGTGCGTTCGGCGAAGGCCCGATCCTTCTTGATCTTCTCCAGCACCATCTCCAGCGACATGCGCCGCCGCTCCTGCTGATAACGCAGCGCCGCGCTCTCCTGCTTGGCCTGGGCCAGCAGACCGGCCAGTTCCCGCTCCTCCCCCGCCAAGTCCGCCTTGGCCAAACGCAGTTCCGTCATGCTCGCCTGATGGGCCACGAACCGGCGACGGTCCTGTTCGATCACCCGCTTGACCGCCCGCCAGCGCCGGATGAACGCCGGGATCGACTGACTGCGAAAGAGCATCCGGACCACATTGGCTCGGTTGACCATCTTATAGACATAACGCAGCCGGGTGCGCATGCGCAGATAGGCGGCGTCGATGTCGGTCTGCAGATTCGCGATCTCGTCGAGTAACGCTTGGCGACGGGCCTGGACGTCTTCCAACCGCGCGGTCAGATTCGCCACCCGCTGCTGCACCGCGAATTCCTCGGATTCGACCTTGTAGAGTTCACGCAGAACCTCGGTTTCGGCCCGGATCGCCGAGCGAAAATAGGTCCGCCATGCCTCCAGCGACGCGTCGTCCGGCAAGGGGCTGCTCGGAGGCGCTCCCGCGGGCGGCGTCTGAGCCTGCATCGGCACGGACGTCAACAGCAAAGCCGCGCCAACGATCCCCGCCATGATTCGCCGCCGCGCGCTCATGCCTTGAGATACCGTCCCACCGAGAACTGGGCGCCGATCCAGCCGATCAACGCGCCCAGGGCGACGGCGATGAAAAGAAAGCGCGCCGGAGCGAATTGCCAGTCAAAGCCGGTGAACACCGACAGGGCCGGGCCTTCCAACGTCATCGGCACCATCACGAAGCGATGCACCACCAGCAGCAGCACCAGCGCCAGCATCGCTCCGCCCGCTCCCATCGCGATGCCCTCGATGAGAAACGGCGCCTTCACGAAGGCGTTGGTCGCGCCGACCAAGCGCATATTTTCGATTTCCTCCCGACGCCGGATGATCGTCAGGCGGATCGTGTTGGCCACGATGAAGACAGCCGAGATCATCAGAAAGATCCCGATGACCACCCCCGACAACCAAAGTCCCGTCAGGATGCGCGAGAAGGCCTTGTCGAACTCGTCACCCGCGTCCACCGATTCGACGACGCGGAATTGGGAGAAGGCGTTGACCAGCGGTTCGACCTCGGGGCGATGTCGGAAGCTGCCGGCCAGTTCCACTTCCACCGACGCGGGCACCGGGCTTTCCTCCAGGTCCTGCAAAAACTCCGGCGCGTCGGCCAGATCCTGTTGCAAACGCACCAACGCCTCCGCGGGCGTGACATAGGTGGCGCGGCGGACGGTCGGATGCTCGCGCAGTTTTGCGACAAAGGTTTCCACCTCGGCGGCGGTCGCGTCTTTTTCCAGGTAGAAAATGATCTGGATCTGTCCGGCGAACTCGTCCACATAGCGGGAGACGTTCATGCCGACGAGCACGTACGCGCCCAGGATGACAAAGCTGATCGTCACCACGGCGAGGGTCAGCAGGCTCGCCACCAATTCGCCCCGGATATTCGCGGCGGCGTTGCGCAGGAAATAGAGCAGACGATACATCACGCCGGCCCCGGCCGATCGGCGACAAGGCGCCCCCGCTCGATGCGTAGAATCCGGCGCGGAAGCGCTTCGAGCAGACGCGGGTCGTGCGTGGCGATCACGACGGTGGTGCCCCGGAGGTTCACCGACTTGAACAACCCCAGGATCTCCTGACTGATCTCCGGGTCCAGGTTGCCGGTGGGCTCGTCGGCCAACAGGATCGTCGGTTCTCCCACCAGGGCCCGGGCGATGGCCACGCGTTGCTGCTCGCCGCCGGACAACTCCCGGGGGATCGACTCGGCCTTGGCGTGCATCCCGACCCAACCGAGCACGTCGTGCACCCGCCGGTCGATCTCCCGCCGGGGAAGGCCCAGCACTTCCAGCGTCAGCGCCACATTGTCAAACACGGAACGTCCGGCCAGCAGCTTGAAGTCCTGAAAGACGACGCCGATGTTGCGACGCAGGTAGGGAATCGACGAGACGCGCAGTTTCGCGATATTGCGTCCGGAGACCAGCACCTGCCCTTGCGTGGGGAACTCTTCGGCATACACCAGACGCAAAAACGTGCTCTTGCCCGCCCCCGACGGGCCGGTCAGATACACCATTTCGCCTTTGCGGATATGCACGCTCAGATCGTCCAGCGCGGGTTTGCGCGGATTGCCGTAGTTCTTGACGACATGGAGCATGCGGATCATCGCGACGGGGCGCTCCCACGGAACCGTCGATCCTTCATCGGCCGGCGGTAAAACGATCGGGTCTCGAAACAATCGGGTCTTTGTAGGGTGCGCCCGCCGCCGCCGTCAATCGTCTTCAAGAATCGGAACGAATGTGCCGATGAGGAATTGAGGACCGAATTGTCCGTCGAGGTATGCCCATGCCCCAAAAAGCGTTGCCCCTATCGATGGCCCAAGCCGGCATGGTGCTGGCCAAGCCCGCGTGCAACGACAAGGGCATGGTGCTCTGCAAGGAAGGCACGGAGCTGACCGAAAATCTGATCGAGCGGCTGGGCCGGTTCGGCATCGATATGATCACGATCGAAGACGATCACGAGGTCACACCCGACGAGATCGCCGCCCGCCTGGGCGCCCTGGAGCGCCGTTTCGCCCAAGTCGCGCCGGAAAGCTACCTGGGACGCCTCAAGGGCCTGTTGATCGAGCGATGGAGCAACCCGCCGTCATGACGCAAAACGCCGCCCCCAACCTTTCGCCCGCCGGCGAGTTTGACGCAACCGGAATCGACCTGGGCTTGGACAAGGCGGAGTTCCGCCGTCGGGTGGAGAATCTGTCCAATCTGCCGACCCTGCCCCACCTGATGGACACCATGTCCCAGATGATCGCCGATCCGAATTCATCCATGTCCGACATCGGCGACGAGATCGCCAAGGATCAGGTGCTCACCTCCAAGATCCTGCGACTGGTCAACTCGGCGTTCTACGGCTTCAACCGGCCCATCAGCACCGTCACCCACGCCCTGATCCTGCTGGGCTACGACGCGGTCAAGGGCCTGATCGTCTCGACGAGCGTGTTCGAATACCTCCCCGAGGCCGCCTATTCCCTGTGGCGGCATTCGCTGGGCGTGTCCCAGGCGTGCCGGGCCGTAACCCGCGTGATCGACGCGCCGGACGAGGAAGAGATGGCGGTCGCGGGCCTGCTTCACGATCTGGGCAAGGTCGTCATGCACATCGAGGCAAGTCAGCCCTACGCCAAATTGATCGAGATCGCCGCCGCTCACCAGACGCCGCTGTGGAAGATGGAGCGGGCCTTGGTGGGGTTTGACCACGCCGAAATCGGCCTGTGGCTTTGCGAGGAATGGGCTCTGCCGGAAAAGCTCGCCGTTCCCATCGGCTATCACCACAAGGCCCAGATCGCCCGTCAGCATCGTCAGCGCGTGAGCATCGTCGCCGTGGCCGACGCCCTGGTCCGAGCCATGGAGGGCGGCGCCGAGGCGGATCTGCCGCTGGAAGAGCTTCCGCCGTGCGTCGAGGAGGATGTTCCGCTGACGGAAATGCAGCTTCGCCGCTTGATCGACGCCATCGAACCCGAGATCGCCGCCCTGCGGTATCTAACCCCCGACGATATGGGCTGATTTTCTTCCGCCGCCGCCTATGACTCGCGGTCAAGGCCTTGACCCCCTTCCTCACGACTGATACACGTACCTGATTAAATTGTATTGATCGTTGTGATCGGCGAGGCCCTTTTGCGGGCGTATCGTTTGATCGATTCATGCGGTGCATCGATTGGGGTAAACGTGCCGGGCAAGATTCTCGTCATCGAGAATTCGGCCGAATTAGGCCATAAATTGGCCGATTTCCTGGTCGAAATGGGCTATGAAGCGCGGATCTGCAACGATTCGCGTGAAGCCCTGAACTTTGCCTTCACCTACCGGCCCCACCTGATCATCGCCAATGCCAAGACGGACAAACTTTCGGGGCCGCAGCTCTTCCGCCTGTTCAAGGCCGAGCGGGAGTTTCGCAAAACGCCGTTTGTCATGCTCGACCACCGCACCCGCGAGCAGCTCGACCTGATCAAAAAGAAAAAAGACATGCCCTTGGGCGACGACGTCATCTGTCGCCCTTTTGACCAATCGGATGTGTACGCGGTTGTCGCCAAATGGCTGGAAACCGGCGAAGAGCCCAAGACTTTCTACAAAAATCCTCCGGCCAACCCGCTGGACGATTCGCGGATTGCGCCCGAATCCACCGTTGCGCCGACCGCCGCCGCGTCAGCCTCCGCCAAGACGGCCGACGGCGATGCGTCCAAGGACGGCAAGGGCTCGGGCAACCGCATCACCACGATCAATCTGACGAAACTGTTCTACATGCTGTCCCAGCAAAAGGCCTCGGGGCAGATCCGAGCCGTCCACGAACGCAAGAAAATCGGTGTGCTGATCGGCAACGGCATCATCCTGGACGTCAAAAGCAACTACATCCGGGAAGACTCCCTGGGGCGCTATCTGGTCAGCCTGGGACGCATCACCGAAAAGGAAAACCGCCGCAGCATCGAGCGGGCGGAGATGAAAAAGCAAAAGCAGGGCGTGGCGTTGCGCGACATGGGCCTCATCGGGCGGCCGGAACTCTATGAAGCCCTCGCCGCCCAGCGCCTGCGCAAACTCTGTTCGCTTTTCGACGCCAAATGGATCGACGGCGAATTCGAGTTCAAAGGCCACGCGGTCGACACCCGCGAGAACCACCCGCTAAACCTGCCGATCGTCGAATTCCTATTCGGACCGTTGATGGGAACCCTGGACCACAACCTGGCCTACAAGGCGTTCGCGAAAAACAACCACCACACCAAGCAGATCGTGATGGACCCGGATTTCGACAAAATGGCGCCGAAACTGGGCCTGAACGACCACCACCTGGAAATCATCCGCGTCATCAAGAACCGCACGCTCGAAGAGATCCTCGAAGGCTCCGTCCTCAACTTCGATCTCAAGGAACTCGTCCGCCTCACGTTCCTGCTGGCCGTCGTCAAGGCGCTGAGCTTCAAATAGAATCGCCCGACCCTAATCCCCAAGATCAGGCACGATTGTTGTTTCCATATATACGGCGCCTCCACCAACGCCGTAGGCAATGTGATGGTGGCCGTCGGCATCGATCATGGCGGTTAGAGCGTCGCCGGATCCGTCCCCCATTTCCAAATCGAATACTGACCAATTGTTACCATCTTGCAATTTGGCGACTCTTAAATTTTGATATCCGTGGTTCCCGAAGAAATTAGAAAAATAAATGTTGGGTTGATCTGAGGCATCCATCGCGATCGTCAATCCGTCTAAATACATCTCCTCCGTGATAAATAGCTTTTCCCAATTATCGCCATTTCTCCTTAATAGATACAGAGAGTAACCCTCATGTCTAGTATAAATGGAATACGCCACATTCGGATTGCCGAATCGGTCTGTGGCCGTTGATACATCACTTACGGGTCCAGGATCTAATTCCGAAACGCTTAGATCATCCGGGGCTTTTCCTTCAACGTAACTTAAGTTGCTCATTTTCCCATATATGACACTAATAATGTCAGTATCACTAACTTCAAGACTGTAAATTGTCCCCCACCCTGTGCCGACCAACGCACTTTGCCATTCGCCAGTCTTGTTTGTTGTTACATATTGTGAGCCAGCGGAAGAATGAACAATGTAGACATTTCCTTCCGCATCAAAATTGTAGACTCCACTGCGACCAACGTAGCCGTCCGCCGGAATCGTTTCGAATTCCCATTCGCCGTCTTCCTCGGTCCCGTATTTCAGTACGCCATTTCCAGTATTTTCCGTGTAAAAAAAGTGAGCAGCACCCGCCGGATCGTAGCGCAGGGCCTTCGCGCCGAATACGATAACCGGGTCGTCAACAATCGGCTTGATAGTCGGTATGCCTTCTTCGAGCGTCGCCAATCTTGCGCCGACGCCGGATAGAAGAAATGCAATATTCACACGGCCGGACCCATCTACTGCTATCGATTGAGACTTTCTAATCGTCTGCTGTTCGTCGATTGGCGATGTATTCCATGCCGAATCAAGAAATGCGGAATAATACGGTTGCAATGACGAACCGGCTTTTAAACAAGAGGAGGCGACATGGGGTGCCCCCGAATCATCTGTCGCGACGGCATAGGTCTCGGGATTATTTTCTGTTTTCAAAAAGACATCGTCAATCAGCCACTCTCCCGACTCATTTGTCGCGTGGCGTAGCGACTTTGGCATGTTATATTCATTTTCGTAAATTAGGTGGGCCGCTCCGTCATCGCTGACAGCGAGGCTTGGTCGATAATAAGGATCATCGTCGACATATTCCGTAACCCAACTGAACTTTGACTTTGAAATGTAGACAATACTGTCAAATCCCGATGTGCCGATATGGACATCGTCATTGTCGTCGATTTCCAGTTCCGAGCAACCTAGTCCTGTCGTCGCCCATACTTTTTTCCATTCGCCGGATGCATTGGTGAAGAGATAGGCGCGAGTGGAGAGGCCGCCGAAATCGACAATTGCCCGGGTAACTAAGTAGATTTCGCCTTTGGAGTTGACCGCAATTTCGTTGCAAATGCCCGATTGCACAGGCCAGGGGTCTTCATCGAAATAGACGATTTTCCAAACTTCTTCGGAATGCCAATCGCCCGATTTATTGGTCGCATACATGATTTCCATGGTTGATTCATTTTTATAAACGATGTGGATGAATCCGAGGTCGTCGACGGCAATTCCCGGCTCGGCGCCGCCGTTCCATAGTGAGTAGTCCTCATAAACTTTTTCCGGCGGAGCATCGCCGTTAGCCTGGTCGTCCACGGTTTCAATGGTCCACTCGCCGTTTGTGTCATGGGCATACAAAAGATCGCCGGTCCAAAGATTCTGCCAAACCACATGACGCACGCCGTTATCGTCGATATCCATTTTCGGTTGGGCTCCCATGAAGTCCACGACCTCTTCGGTCCAACCCATCGGAGTGGTTCTCACGACGGAATCTTTGGGAGCCGCCCGCGATGCGCCGGGGGGCGTGTAGATGACAATTTCGCGCCCTTTGGCCGCGAGGACATGGGGGGTATCGTCCGGGCCGACTTCGATCTCCAATCCCAACTGCCCGGTGTTGCCACCGGCGATCTGCGTTACGCACCCGCCGGCCGCGGCGTAGCCTTCGGGAACCCGAAAACCCTGCGGACAGGGAATCTCAAAGGTCGTATCGTCATCATCGTCCGTATCATCGTCGCCCGAGTCGTCATCGTCGTCGTCATCGGAGGCATCGTCGTCCAATCCGGAGTCGTCGTCGGAAGTATCGTCGTCGTATGCATCGTCATCGGACGTAGTGTTCCCATTCGTATTGTCATCCGATGATTTATATCTGCCGCAGGCGGGAAACGTCAGTGAACAAGCAATGACGACGAGTATCCCCAGGGATGAGATTCGAGCTTTTAGCAGCGGCAACGTACACAGCATTGTTTGACGCCTTTAAGGCGAAAGTCGTTGTGTCCCTTCTCTATCGCGCGGGATGTGCCTGTCATGCAAGAGAAAAATGATGAAATCGGCCGGTGATCGCTAGTCTTCGATGGCTTCCGCCGGGAAGACGTAGACCGCCAGGAAGTAGCACAGCAGACCGGAGAGGATCGTGATCGTGAAGCCGAAGAGCGTCGCCAGCACCATCGCCATTACCGAGCCGAGCACCGAGGCCGCCGAATTTACGGCGAACATCCAAGGCACCGTACCGTCGTCCTTGACCGCGCGCACGCCCATCGGAAAGGGAATGCCCATCAGGATGCCCAGGGGGAACAGCAGCAGCACCGTGATGATGCTACGCATCTTAGCTTCCAAACCGAGCGTTTCCGCGAAGATGTTGGGCGCCACCAACCGCAGCACCAGCGCGTAGCCCACCAGGAACATCACCGCCAGCAGCACTGCCCGCCGAGGGCGCCGCTCGCCCAGCAACGACGAAATCGCCGCCCCGATACCCCCGGCCACCAGCAGCGTCGACAGGAAGACCGACAAGGTCAGCGTCGGGTGTCCCAGGTAGAGGATGAAGGACTGCATCAGGGCGATTTCGACCGTGAGGAAGCCGACGCCGATCAAGGCGAAATACGTTCCGGCCTTCAGGTGCTGGCGGAAGAGCAAACGATAGCGACGCACCACGAACAGCGGGCCCAGGATGATCGCCGTCACGACCCCCAACGCGCCGACCAGCAAAAAGTAGAGAATCAGCGGACCCACGTTGCGGATCTTCGAGGCCCACGCCTGGGAAAACGTGGCGGCCAGATCACGGGGACGCAGCGTGTGGAAAAAGAACGGCTTGTTGTCGGTCGTTGGCGACAGGTCCAGATCCTGTTTGTCCAGCCAATCGGACAGCCGCCCGGACTGCAGCATGGCCAGGTATTCCTTGTCCGCGTCCGGGCGGTAGGGCGAATAAAGGACTTCCAGGTTGTAGTCCTTGGACAGTTGCAGCAGATCCTCGATCTCGGAGACGGTGAACGGTTCGGGTTTGATGAGCAGGTTGGCGAAATCGTCGTCCCGAATGATGAACACGCAGTTCTCGGGATTTTTCACGCCCCGATCGTCGAGCACCTTCTTGGCGATCACCGCCATGCGCAGGCAGTATTCGGGCGGGTCGCGCCAACGTTTGACCGCCAGCATGCCGCCGGGCTTGAGGTGGTCGAAGTATTCGTTGAACGACTCCTCGGTGAACAGATAGTTCTCCGTCAACGCGAACGCGCCGCCCGCCGTCGCCGCCCAGGTGTCGACCAGGGTGAAATTGATGACGTCGAATTTCTCGGTCGTGCGGGCGATGTAAGAGCGCCCCTCGGCCATCTCCACCTGGACCTTGGGATAGTGGAACAGGCCGCCGGCCATTTCGGCGAAGCGCTTGTTGACCATGTCGATGACGATGGGGTTCATCTCGATACCCAGGACTCGGCTCGATCCGGCCGCCAGCGCGGTGAGGATGTGCTCGCCGCCGCCGGAGCCGACAATCAGCACGCTGGGCTCCTTGTAGAACTCATAAGGCACCCGCTGCACATAGGCCATCGGGCCCTGCGTCTCCTCCGCGTTGCCGGCGAAGGGGGTGATCGGCGTGTGGGCGATGCCGTCGATCTGCAACATGATGTCGCCCACGTCCGGCCGGGGGTAGGCGATCACCCGCGAGAAGCTGTTCCAGTCCACGGCGACGGGCTTGGGCTCGTCGTTGCCCTTGGTATGACGGAAAATCAGAAACGGCGAGAAGTGGTTGCCCACCAGCACCGAGATCAGCAGCAACAGCAAGACGATCTGGGGCCAGAATTCGTCCCGCCCGTCGGCCTGGGCGGACATCACCAACCCGGCCACGAGCGCCACGCACGCCGAGGCCAGCAGCGCTCCCGCCCCGCCGAACATCTCCAGGAAGCTGATCGTCAGGTAGCAGCCCACCGCCGCGCCCGCCAGGTCGGCGAAGTACAGCCCGCCGATGCGTTCGGCGCCGCGACTGAAGACCAATCCCAAAAAGAATCCGGCGAAGACGAACGGGACCGTCGCCACGGCGAAGGCCAGCAGCATCTGCACCATCGCCATCATGTCCATGCCCAGCGAGCCGAACTTGAACAGGCGCAGGATCAACACCGCCAGGCCCTGGGACAGGGCGAACCCGAAGGCGCAGCGCGCCAGGTGCTTGGGCAGATCGTCTTCGCGCAGGTTGCGCCCGAAGATGTGGAGCAGCAGGGAGCCCACGCCGAGTCCGAACAGGCAGATGCACACCGCCATGAACGCGAAGTGGTACCACATCAGCACCGAGAACACGCGTGTCAGGATGATTTCGGTGGACAACACCGCCGAGGCCATGACGAAGGTGGCCACCATGCTGCGCAGCGGTCGGGTCAAACCTGGCCTCGTCCGATGATCTTCTTGACGGTGTTGCGAACCCGCGGGTCGGTGTTGATGAACGAGCGGACGAAAAAGCGCGTGGCGGCCAGGGTGCGTCCGGCCATCAGGTAGGACAGGTGGCGGCGTTCCTTGGCCCAGTGGAGTTTATAGTCGGCCTCGCCCCGCAAAAACTCGAAGCTCGTCGCCCCGTTTTCGCAGGCGTCTTCCAGGCAGAATGTCAGCGCTGCGTAGCCCAGATTGAACTGGGCAAAGTCGGTCGTGCCGCCCTGCTGGTAGAGGTAATAGCGGTCGCCGATCATGAATCCGTACGTGGAGAACACGATCCGCCCATCCAGGCTCATCATCCCCAGACGCAGCCAGCCGCGTTCCAGCGCTTGGGCCGCGAAGTCCCGATGCAGCGCCTCCATCGCCGGATCCTCGAACGCCCCGCCCTGTCCCTCGGCCTCCCAGCGCTCCTTGTGCAGCGCCAGGAAGATGTCGAACGCGCTTTGCAGTGTGGCCGGATCGTCGTGGAATTTGTGTTCGAGCTCGTGATAGACGCGGATCTGCTTGATCTTCTTGCGGGCGTTGTAGCGGCTCTTTTTCGACAGGGTGTTCAGATAGGCTTCGTAGTCGCCGGGCAGCGAGGCGTAGGGGGCGCGGGCACTTTCCCCTTCCCGCCAGTGACGGGAACGGCTCACCGAATCCTTGAGCGCTTGGTACCCCAACGATGCCTCTTCGATGTACGGCCAATAAAACACGTCGTAATCGTCAATGACGGTTCGGCACGCACCATACAAAGCGGTCGTGATTTCATCAACCCGGTCGCTCGGCGCGATCATGGACAACAGATCAGCGCACACCGGCTCGTCGTAGCCGATCGGCGAGAGCACGCGCACGTCCCCGCCCTCGGCGCTCCACAGGACGCGCACTTCACCGATCAGCGCCTGTTCCAGGTCGCGGGCGCTGCGTTTGGCCAAATAGAGGGGAGCGATGCCGACCAGCGCGCCGTTTTCGCGGGCGGTCAGGATACGAAGCCCGAAGCGATCGCCGAAATGACGCCACCAGGCGCGCATCCAGACGAACCCGCAAAAGAGCGGATCGGCCGACGAGCGGGACAACAGGTCGTCCCACTCGCTTTGAAGAGCGTCGAAGGCAGCGTCGTCGGTGATGAGCTCGAACACGAGCCCGTGTTGCATCACATCGCTTCCTGCAATCGACGAAGGGAACCGAAGCGCAGCCCGATGAGGTCCTTGATCAGACGGGCGAGCTTGTACTCGATCGGGAACTCGTAGCGGCGGTGCCGCACGCGCCAGTCCGCGACCTTGTTCATGATGCGCAAGGCGATGCCCAGGGGATTGTTCTTGGCCATCTTCGCTTTCATGCTGTCGTTGGGAATGGCGAACTTGAAGTAGAAGCTGGTGGCCATGGTGAGGATCCTGGGCAGCTTCTTGTCCACCCAGGGCATGTTGGCCGTGTAGGTGGAGAAGCGCACATAGTCCTCGATGGTCTCATGGCGCGGCATGTACTTCTGGGCGTAATCCTGGAACAGGGGCGTGCCCGGGAACGGCGTGTAGTAGAAATACTCGGCCAACGCGTTCGGGCTGATCTGACGCAGTCGCGCCATGAAGGCCAGCGTCGCCTTGGTGTCCTCCCAGTTCTTCTCGTCGGGGAAGCCGACCATGAACGAATACTCGGGCAGGATGCCGTACTTGGCGCATTTCTTCGAACAGGCGATCACGTCGTTGGGCACGATCTCCTTGGCGACCAGGCCCATGACCCGGTTGGTGCCGCCCTCGGCGCCGATGGCAAAGTCCAGGCCGCCGGCCTTGACGATGTCTTCCATCAACTCGTCGTCGAAGGCGTTGACCTGGTCAGCGCGCACCGAGCACTTCCAACGGATGTCAAAGCCCCGGTCGATCATGCCCCGCACGATCTGGCGGGCGCGCGGCAGGCCGGTGAAGAAGTTCGAATCGTGGAAGTCGATGCCGTCGACCTTGTATTCCTTGATCAGGTGCTCCATCTGGTCCAGCACGAACTCGGGGGTCTGGGAGAACCAGGCCCGTTGCCACAGCGCCGTAATGTGGCAGAACGAGCACATGCCGTGACAGCCGCGGGAGTACGTGTAGTTGATGGTCCGACGGCCGTTCGTGACCATGGGCTGGCAACGGCCGTGATTGCCGGTGATGTAGAACTCCATGTCGATCATGTGCCACGGCAACGGCCCGAACTTGTCCATGTTGCGTTCCCAGGGCCGCTCCGGCGCGTACCAGATGCGCCCGTCGTCATCCCGCCCGGCCAAACCGGCGATCTGCGTGACGTCGCTTCCGGCGTCCAGGGCCAGGAGCAGTTCGGGCAGCGTGTACTCGCCCTGGTTGCGCACCACGTAGTCCACCCAGGGGGTGTTGAGGGTCGTGGGCGTGTCCATGGTGGCGTGCCAGCCGCCGAAAGCGACCGGCAGGTTCGGGTCCACTTCCTTGGCCGCCCGGCCGGCATCGCACAGATCCTTTAGCTGGCGACCGGTCTTGCCCGAGAGCCACAGCATGGCCGCGTCGTCGCTCAGCGCCTTGCGCACCCGAGGCAGAAAGTCGTCCTCGAGCTGCTTGGCGTCCAGGATCACCGGCTCATAGCCCGCCTGCTCGACCTGCTTGGCCAGGCTCAAAACCGCCAAAGGCGCGAAGGTGAAGACCACCGGATCTTCTTCGCGCGGGACCGCGAATACCACTTTCTTGGCCACGAATGTGCCTCCTTTGCGTCGCCTCTCAAAAGGCGAATCCGACCTGCTCGAAAGCCCGATCATTATAGAACCCAAATGACGCGACGCAACGTAAATCTCGGATTTTTCGAGAAAACCCACGGATCTTCGCCGCTCCCGACAGGCGGGGAAGGACTGCCCCGACACCCATCAACGGCGGACGGATACGTCGCTCCTTCCTTTGTTTCGGGTCAAATGGGCGAATTGGAAAGTGATTTTTGAACTTTCCGGAAAAGATTTTCGCTCGATCACCCCTTGCGCCGTCGTGGGACGTGTCGATGCGCCGCCGGTCCCCCAACACGGACGTCTCCGCCGGTTAACCAAGCAATTTCCGCCATTTCTGAAAATCCGGCACACCGTGCCGTCTTGCGTTTTCCGCCATCGGATTGTAGAACGTCCCGACGCTCAAATTCCGTTCGCGATCAAGATGGGGCCCGTTGTAAGTCCATGCGTAATTTCAGCACCGAAGCCAAGGTCGGCGCCTTCTTTGTGGTCGTTTTCGGCCTCATCGCGTGGATTTCGACCAAACTGGGGGATTACGGCTTCGAGGAAGCCCGGGCCATGACCTTGTCGGCGACCTTCAACACGGCCGCCGGCGTCTCGGAAGGCACCAAGGTCAACCTGGCCGGCATCAAGATCGGCGTCGTCAAGGATATCGAGCTGGACGGCCCTCGGGCGCGCATCATTTTCACGATCCGCTCCTCGGTGAAGATCCCGGAAGATTCCCAGGTCTCCATTCAGACCTTCGGCTTCCTGGGCCAGCGCTACCTGGAGATCATGCCCGGCTCGTCCAACCGCACGATGGACGACGGCGAGCACTTCTATAACGTCGAAGACGCCCAGGACATCTCCCAGCTCACCGCCAACCTGGGGCACATCAGCGAGGACATCAAAGCCGTCACCGGCAACCTGCGCGCCGTGATGGGAACCCCCGACGCCCAGCAGTCCATGCAGGAGATCTTCGAGGCGTTCAACGCGATCACCACGTCGCTGGCCAGCACGCTGGAAGCCAACGAACGCAACATGGACCAGATCATGGGGAACCTGAACAAGTTCACCACCGACATGGCCTACATTTCCAACAAGAACCGGCAGGACATCTCGGATGCCCTGGCGACCTTTCCCGCCATCGCGGAAAATCTGAAGTCCATTTCCGGCAATCTGGCCGACGTGATGGACCGCAACAACGACGAGATTTCGGCCACGCTGGAGAATCTGGTGGGTGTGTCGGCGAATCTGTCGGAAAGCCTGGAAGCGGTGGCGAGCATCGCTCAGAAAATCGACGAGGGCGAAGGCACCCTGGGCAAGCTGGTCAACGAGGATTCGACCATCGAGTCGATCAACGAGGCCGTCGAGGGCATCAACGACTATGTCCAGAAGCTGCGCCGCCTGCAGGCCGAGGTGCGTTATCGCGGCGAGTATCACATCGAGCAGGGCGAGGTGAAGAGCATCTTCAGCCTCAACCTCAAGCCGAATTTCGACAAGACGTATATGTTCTCGCTGGTCGACTCGCCGGTGGGCCGCTCCCGCGAGGTGACGACCGTGACCGAGACCACCCGCGATCCGGGCGCGGCGGACGAGGACCAGTCCACCAAGCGCGAGGTCAAGGAAGTACGGACCGACGAGTTGCTCTTCTCGGCCCAGTTCGCCAAACGCTGGTACGACTTCCAGTTCCGGGCGGGCATTATCGAGAACAAGGGAGGCGTGGGCGTCGAGTACTTCCTGTTCGACGACCACCTGGCGCTGTCCTTCGAGGCGCGGGACTTCTCCGACGACAACAACCCGATTCTCAAGGCTTACGCAACCGGGTTCGTGTTCGATCACTTCCTGATCACCGCCGGTGTCGACGACTTCGTCAACCGCTACGACGACCCGCGCTACTTCGTCGGCGCCGGACTCTACTTCAACGACAACGACATCGCCTCCATCGCCTCCCTCGGCGCCGTGCGCGGCGCGAGCCCGTAGGCATTCTCAAATCGCTTAGATCGGAATAACTCGGGTGCCACACTCTTAGTCCGCCGCCAGGCGGACAAGGGTGTGCATTGCGCTATTCGACGCGTAGCAAATGTCTCAGAAGTGGGGTGGTCTAATCCAGCACTAATCGTTGTCATCCCGAACGACTTGGACCCTCACGACCCGCCTTCGCCAAGGCTACGGCGAGGCAAGCCGTTCGGGGCTCTGACGGGCAAGGGCGCGGCTCGGATATCTCCTGCACATCTTCTCTCGACCTTCGGTCTCGCGAAAATGTGGCACCCATCGTTTTGGTTCGCCGGAATCTCGGTCCGCCGGAGAGCTACGCGCTCGCCAACTCCCGATCAATCAAATGCCGGACCTTCTCGACAAGTTGTTCGGGGGTGAAGGGTTTGCGGAGGAATTGGTCGACGTGGTGCGTGGGGATGATGTGGGCGACGACGTCGTCGGCGTGGCCGGAGACGAACATGGTGCGCATCTCCGGGCGCTCGGCCTGCAGGGCGGCGGAGAGCTTGTAGCCGCTCATGCGGGGCATGATGACGTCGGTAATCATCAGCGCGATCGGGCCCTTTTGCTCCCGGCTCAGAGCCAGCGCCTCCCGGCCGTCCCGCGCCGTCAGCACCGAATACCCATATTGACGCAGAATCCGCGACGCCAGATTGAGCACCGACGGCTCGTCCTCGACCAGCAGGATCGTCTCGTTGCCGTGCAGCGACTTGGGCCGCCCGGCCTCCTCGGGCGCTTCGTCCTCGGCCCGGCTGTCCACCCAAGGCAGCAGAATGTGGAAGCTGGTGCCCTGGCCCGGCGCGCTCTCGGCGGTGATGGTCCCGCCGAAACCGTAGATGATGTCCCGCACCGTCGAGAGCCCCAGGCCCGTGCCCGCTCCCCGCGCCTTGGTGGTGAAAAACGGCTCGAAGATCTGCCGCCGCGTCTCTTCGCTCATGCCCACGCCCGAGTCGATCACCGACAGCTTCACATACCGGCCCGACGCGGGCGCGCGGCCGTTCACGGCATTCCCGGCCGACTCCTCCAGGCTCGTGCGGATCTTGAGCGTGCCGCCGTCCCACATGGCGTCCTGGGCGTTGATCGCCAGATTGAGCACCACCTGCTCGAACTGGCTCTGGTCGGCGACGATGGACCCGGCCTCCGGGTCGAATTCGAAGAGCAACTCCACATTCTCGTGGATCAGCCGACGCAGCATCTTTTCCATGGACGCCAACACCTCGTTGACGTCCAAGCGGCGCGGGCGGGGCTTGTTTCGTCTGGAGAGGGCGAGCAGTTGCGTCGTCAAGGCGGCGGCCCGGCGGGCGGCGGACTTGATGCCCTCCACCTCGTTGGCGATCGCCGCGGATTCGGGCGCCGCGTCGGCGACGAAATCGCAATGCGTCATGATGATGGTGAGGATGTTGTTCAGATCGTGCACCGCGCCCATGGCCACGCGCCCCAACGCCTCCATGCGCTTGGCGTCTTCCTTGAACTCGGCCGGACCCCGTTCGCCCTCGGGCGTGGGCGTGCCGCTGCGCAGTTCCGCTTCCCAGGAATACCCCGCGTGCTCCTCCGCGTTGTCGAGAAGGGCGTCCAGTTCGTCCTGGTTAAAACTCTCCCGCAACCAACGCACTCCCAGAAGCGCTTGAGCGGGAAACGACGGAATTTCGTTTTCGTTGGAGACCACCAGAACCGGCAGCGCGAGGGGATGGCGGTCCTGCAACTCCTGCGCCCGCTCCAACGCCTTGCCGATGTCCTGCCGGGCGTCGATGAGCACCGCGTTGCGTCGGGTGGAGCCGTTCAGGGCGTCGACCAATTCCCCGGCCTGCGTGAACACTTTGAGCGTATGCGGCCCCTCGGCCAGCATCATCTTGAGCCGCTGGGTAAGCGTCGACCGATCGTTTTCCGTCAGGATCGTCGCCATCCGGCCAAACTCCCAAGACCGGTCATCCGGTCAGTTTCAAGCGCTACGTGTTTTCTCACCGGCAATATGTCCAAGTTCCCGAGCTCAATGCAAATCGAAAGAAGGTATCCGATATCGAATCGGGTTTTGCGTCCGTTGTCAACAAATAACGTTGCAAATTCGTGGATTTGACATCGACTCTTCCATCGGTTTCCACTGACCTGGCGTCATGCCCGCTCGGCTTGATCCATCGGCGATTCCAGGGCCTGCCGGTAGGCCCGCGTCGCCACGCGCGTCACGTACGTAATGAGAAGAAGCAGCGCAAAAAATCCGCCGACCAGCAAAACGGTGTGTCCCGGGGTGGTGAAATCGCCCTCCCGAAGCTGGGCCAAGGAGGTGATCAGATTGGCGGTGTAGACCAGCAGCGCGCTGATGGGCATGACCCCGAAGAACGTCGCCACGGCGTAGCGGCCGATGGGGACGCTCGTCAGGCCGAAGGCGTAGTTGAGCAGCCCGAACGGCAACACGGGCACCAGGCGCGCCAGGAAGACAATGGTGAAACCCTTCTGCCCGACCGCCGCGTCGACGGCCGCGAATCCCGCGTGGCCCTCGATCTTTCGCCGGACCCATCCTCGCGCCAGATAGCGCCCCACGGCCAGTCCCCCGATTCCGCCGACGGCGGCCCCGGTCGGGACGAGCAGATAGTCCCACGGCGACGGGAAGATATACGCTCCGGCCAGCGTGAGGGGAGTGGCCGGGACCATGGCGGCGCAGGCCAGGCCGTAGATCGCCACATAGAGAACGACCCCGGCGACCGGATGGGCGCGCATCCACTCCACCCCGGCGAAGAACGCGTCCTCCACCGGCAACGTAAGCGCGGCGGCGACCAGGACCCCGGCGACGACCGCCGCCGCGATCCAGCGACGACGCCCGGCGAGCCTGCCTAGCGGAAACGCAGCCACAGCAAAATCTCGGTCTTGCCCGGCACCATCAGATCCGGCAACGGGCCGACCTCGCGAAATCCCAGGCGGCGATAGAAACCGACGGCGGGGGCGTTGGATTCGGAGACGAGCAAGTACAAATCGCGCAGGGACGACGGCATTTCCTCGCAGAGCGTTTCGATGATGCGTCGGCCCAGGCCCTTGCCCCGAAGGCGCGGCGCCAGGAGCAGCACCTCGATATACCGCCCGCCCAAAAACCCCGGATGCAGGCTCACCGCCCCGGCGACCATGGCCTCGTCCGGATTGTCGGCATCGACCATCACCGTGCGCATAATGTGTGCCTGCACGCTGCCGGAGACGAATCGCTCCAAAAAATGCCGCTCGAAGCCGTAGCCGAGCCAGGGCTCGGAGACGAGCATGATATCGACGATGGGCGCGATGTGCTCCGTCGTGGACGGCACCAGGGACACGCCGTCCGCCAACTCGGCGGTGCGTTGGAAGGGAAGCGATACCATGGGCGATACCTTAGACGCATTCGCGGCGAGAGCCTAGGCGTGAACGGCGACAAATAGAAAACGCCGGGAGGGGCACTCCCGGCGTTGTGGTCCCGAAGGACCGCGATCATGAGGAGGACGCGTCGCCGATGCCGGTTGGTGGGGCCGGCGCCGGCGGGAGGGTCGCCCGGGTCCAAAGGGGCACTCTCGATCCCGGGCGATGTGTCGCATGCAGGAGGACATCACCAGTACCGGCGTAGTTCCTCGTCCGAAACATTTTCCCGGCCCCGGTCATCGCCCACGCGAATCCCGTAGCCGTCCTTGGTCACGACCAGCACCCGGCCGCCCAGCGCGAAGAACTTGCCCAGTTCGGGCTTGAGTTCCAGCAGGCGGAAGTACGCCGCGGACATGGCTTTGATTTCCAGGATCTTTTCCTTGCCGGTGGCCCGAGTGTCGGTATAGGCGCCGTCCATCATCAGGACGAAGGTCCGGCCGTCGACGGTCTTGGACAGCAGCGTCTCTTCCGCGCGGTCTTCGTCCTTCATCTGCTGCACCCGCCGGGCGGCGTCCACGGCCCTGGCGCCCGTCTCGGATTTGAACCCGCGCAGCTTGTCCAGCGCTTCGCTTCGAGCCGAACCCCTCGCCGAGCCCCCCGCAATAACCGACGCGTCGATTCTCATCTCCGGCTCCGGCTCGCCGGGAGCCCGCCGAATCAGCATCGGCATCGGCATCGGAATCGGCGTGGGCGCGTTGTCGTCCTCCACGACCAGATAGCTCGTGTAAGGCGTGACGATGCCGAATTCGGTGCCCAGGCGCTTGATCTCGTCGACCAGCTCGCCGTTCTCGCCGTTCAGGCGGATCTGTTCGAGCAGATAGCCCACCTTGCGCGTCGCCCAAAGCTTGGCGATGAACGCCGACTCGTCGCTTTGCCGGGGAAAGCTCGCCTCATCCACGAAACGTACTTCCTCTTCGCCCTTCAGGCCGCTCATCTCGACGCGGCTGGACCCGTGGCCCGAGTAGCGGCCGAGCAGCGTCAGTTGCGTCCCGGCGAAAATGTCGGGCAACTCGACGGGCATCAGTTCGCCAGTCTTCACCCCCGGAATGCGCAGCTCCACATCGCGCATCACCGGCACGGCGATCTTGTCGTAAAACGCCGACAGCTCCGTTTCCAAATCGCCGTCGTCGCGCACATAGGTGGGATACCCCTTGCCGTCCTTGGCCAAGCGGTCGAGCAGCAGGGTGTTCACATCCGACCCCACGCCGAAGACGAAGAGCCGATACCCGCCTTTATTGGCTGAACGCACGTCCTCGGCGATGATTTTCTCGCTGGTTTCGCCGATGGTCGGCAGCCCGTCGGTCAGGAAGACGACCATTCGCGGCCGGTCGCCGGCGGGCCGGTTCTTGAGCGCCGTCATCAGCGCGTCATGAATGGCGGTGCCTCCCTGCGCTTTGATGTTTTCGACAAAGGTTTTGGCCTCGGCAATGTTGTCCGCGTCGGCCGGGACCAGGTCGTCGGCGTAGGTGGAAACGGATGTGGAAAAACGCACGATGTTGAACCGGTCGTCTTCGCCCAGGTGGTCGAGGCAATAGAGCAGGGCCTTTTTCGCCCGCTGCATTTTCAGCGCGGCCATGCTGCTCGAACTATCCAGAACGAACACGATGTCCTTGGCCAGCCCCTCGACGTCGTCCAGTTCCGACGGCGGCGTGGCGAGCAGCAGGAAATAGCCGTCTTCCTTCGCATCGGGCCGGTAGGTCAGCACCGACAGCGCCACCTCGTCGTCGGACATGTCGTAATAAAGCGCGAAATCGCGGTCGAGCTTCACGGCGCTCTGCTCCAGGCCGACGACGACCTCCCGGTCCGACTTGCGCACCACCTCGATGCCGTGGCTGGGCGAATAGACCGACTTGATCGGCCGCGTGCCGCGCAGGCGCACCTCCATCGAGAAGTCCTTGAGCGTCGTGTTGGCCTTTCCCCTGGTTTTGAGCGGATAGATATATTTCACAAGGCCCGATTCATACGGCGCCACATGGGCATAAACGATTTGCACCTTCTGGGTGCCGTTGGCGGGAATGGGGAAAACCGAGGCGCGAAACAGATCGTTGCCCAGGTACTCCAACAACCCCGGATCCTTCATCCGACGCACGATGTCGGTGTAAATCCGCTTGGCCTTGCCCGCGTCGAGCACCTCGCCGGACACCTTCTTGCCGTTCATCCAGAGCGCAAAGTCGTCGATAGCCGCGCCCTTGGGCAGCGGGAAGACGTACGTCGCCTCCAGCGCCCGGCCGGTGGGGTTGCGAAAGACCTGGTCGACCGTCGTGATCGCGCCTTGGTCATCGATCTTGACCGAGACGCGGTGGCTCTCGATCGCCAGCGGCGCCAAGGTCGGGTCCTTGGGAATCATCATCGACTGGGCGTGCGCCAGGCCCGCGACCGCCAGCCAGACGGCGAGCGTCGTCATAAGGCCGATCACGGTTCGAGCCCACGGTGTTAATCTCAAGAGCGCTCTCGCCTCCACGTCCTGCGCGTGCGAATATTTTCTTGGCCACTTCATCCTCTTCGGGTCCCTTCTCTTGCCCCCGGTTGGTCTAAGTTCCTCACCGCGTCCAAACGTCAATATCCAAAATGTAGAACAACTTTCGAGGCAAACTTTTTGGCGGACGTCCCTTTTCGGCCGATAAAAGGACGCGGGTCGCCGTGCGAACGAAAGTTAACTTTCGCCGCCGAGTTGCCTCGACTCGCTGTTCATGAAAGTTAGGACACGGGGATTTCGGCGCCGGTTCCGGGCGCGCCGTCAATTCCTATTCGCCGCCGCCGCGCCCCTGCCGACGGGCCTCGCCGGAACCGCCTCCGAATAAGTCGCCGATCGCCTGCCTCGGCTCGAAACCGGAAGCTCGCGCCACCGTCGCCAGCGATTGGTCGGCGCTGTCCACGCGATACCCCTGCGCCCGCAGGCTGTCGACCAGGGCACCGGGAGTGGTGTCCAGAATCGGGGCCAATTCGGCGAGTGTCGCCTGCTCCACCTGACGCATCATCGCTCCCGCGCCGGCCCCTGGAGGTCCGGCCATCGACGCCGCGATCAGGAAACCCGCCGCCGCGACGGCCGTCGCGACGGACGCCACCCGGAGCGGCGCTTTCTTAAAGTAGACGAAGATTGCCTTGCGGTTCCGATAGATATGAAGGCTGGACGCGGCGACGAAGGTGATGCCGAACCATTCGTGCATCTCCTTGATGAGCGGCTCGCCGACGTGAAAGAACATCATCAGCCCGCTGATGGCCAATACCACGAACACAGCGCTCACGATCGGCGTCGCCACGTGCGTCACGAGCCGATGGGTCAAGCTCTCGGAAGTCACGGTTGATCTCCTTTACCGGCGGGACCCGGAAAATCGCCCCTCCTGCTTTAAGGACACCGGCGTGGGGCTTCGGGTAAAATCGATTTTCCCACATCGGCGAGATTTTTGAAGATTTCGCCGATTTGCGGCGCTTCGGGCTCGTTCGCCCACGGGCCTTGGCGCGCTTGTTTTACCGGGGAGGATCGCCTAAGATCCGCACGGTTTTTTTGCATCGCGAGTGTGTGCGAACCATTGTCTTTGCGCTGGATTTTACGCCTCTTTGTCCTGTTGGTGCCGACAATTCTCGTCGGACTGCCGGGTTGCGCCTCGAAAACGCCCCCCGACGCCGGTTTGGACGGCACCGAGGCGGCCTCTCCCGAGGATCTGACCGCCTCCGCGCTCCCGGAAGCCAAGGTTGATCCCGAACTGTCGGCGAGCGTGAAAAACGTCGTCGAGGATGCCCGGCGCCACCGCCACACCTATCTTATCGGTCCGGACGACATCCTCCATCTGAATGTCTGGCAACGTCCCGACCTGTCCAAACAGGGCGTGGTTCGGGACGACGGGACGTTTTTCGTCGCGCTGGCGGGCAATGTGCCGGTTTCGGGGCTGTCGGTGGCCGAGGCCCAGGAGGCCATCCGCGAGGCCTTGGCCCAGTACCTGCGTTCGCCGCAGGTTGACCTGGAAATTTCCGAATATCGCAGCCAGCTCTTCTTCGCCAACGGCCAGTTGCGCGCGCCGGGCGCCTACCCCATCACCGGCACGACCACGGTGCTCGAAGGCATCAGCGTCGCCGGGGGCATCACCGCCAACGCCAACCTGGCCAGCGCGTACCTGGTGCGCGAAGGCAAGGTCGTCCCCATCGACTTCATCTCCCTGTTCACCCGGGGCGAGATGGCCCAGAACATCCCGCTGGCCGACGGCGACCTGATCTACGTGCCCGACGTGACCATGACGCGGGTGTATGTGCTGGGTGAGGTCAACCGCCCGACGGCCGTGCCCGTGCGCCAGGGCAGGATCAGCATCGCCCAGGCCATCGCCGAAGCCGGGGGCTTCAACGAGACCACCGCCAGCAAGGCCGGCATCCGCGTGATTCGCGGCGGCCTGGGCTCGGGCAAGGTGATCGAAGTGGACTACCGGGAAGTGCTCAAGGGCGACGATCCGGACCGGCTGTTCGTCGAGCCGGGGGACATCATCTACGTGCCGGCCACGGGCCTGGCGAAGTGGGATCGGGCGCTGACGCAGATCCTGCCCAATCTTTCGCGCATCATCGTCGACGCGGCGGCGGTGGATTCGATCACCCGATAACGAGGCGTCGATGGAACTGACCCCCCGCAACGAAGACGTCCATATCTCCGACTATTTGCGCGTCCTGTTCCGGCGCCGCTACGTCGCCCTGCTTTCGTTTCTGACCGTCTTCGTCTCGGTGGCGATCCACACCTTCCTGGCCACGCCCATCTACGAAGCCTACGGCACCATCCAGATCAAGGACCAGAGCAAAAAGAGCCTGCTGTCCGAACTGGTGGACCTGTCCCAGACCAATCCGGTCGCCGCGGAAATCGAAATCCTCAAGAGCCGCTCCCTGGCCGAGGAGGTGGTGCGTCAGCTCAAGCTCGACACCATCGTCAACGGCTTTCCCTACCAGCCCGGTTGGGACTTCACCGACGTGCAGGTCGGCCGGGCGCTCAAGGGCGCCGTCTTCACCGTCACGCTCACCGACAGCGACGGCAACTACCGCGTCACCAACAAGGACGGCGAAATCGGACGGGGCAAGCTCAACGAGCCTTTCGTCTCCACCGACACGTCCGAGAAAAACCGCGTCAGCTTCCTGTTCACCGGCACCGACGCCACGGCCGGCACCTGGTTTCGCTTCCAGCAGCAGCGCTTTCGCGCCGCCGTGCTCAATGTTCTGAATCGTCTGAACGTCCAGCAGGTCGGCGACAAGACCCAGATCCTACGCATCTACTTCCGCCATCCCAAGCCCCAGGTCGCGCGGGAAGTCGTCAACGCCATCATCAACACCTACACCCGACGCAACATCGACGAGAACGCCCGCGAGGCCCGGGAGACGCTGAAATTCATCGAGGGACAGAGGGAGTTGGTGCAGTCCAAGCTCTCCGAGTCCGAGGGGAATCTGCGGGATTACAAGGCCGAGCACGGCATCATGAGCCTCTCCGAAGAGGCGACGACGGTCATCCAGCAGTACTCCAAATTCGCCGTCGAGCAGGCCAACATCCAGATCGAAAAGCAGCACTACGCCTCCATCCTCGCCGCCGTCAAAGCCGGAAGCGAGGCGGATTTCGGACTGCCTTCGATCAATCTGGAAAACTCCGTGCTCTCGAATATGAGCCTGACCCTCGCGGAGCTACAGGCCAAGCGCCAGGAACTGCTCGCCGACCTGACGCCTTCCCATCCGGACGTGATGGCCATCGACGCCCAGATCCACGAGGTCAAGGCCAAGATCGCCGACGTCCTTTCCTCGACGATCACCACCCTCTCGGCCCGCGAGAAGAAACTGGCCGGTGTCCTGGATGAAATCGGCGAGTCCCTGCGCGGCCTGCCCGACAAGGAGCGCGACCTGGCCGAGTTGGTCCGCGCCCGGCAGGTCAACAGCGAGATCTACACCTTCCTGCTGCAAAAACGCGAAGAGGCGCGCATCACCGAGGCGTCGACCATCGGCAACATCCGAACCATCGACGACGCCGAACTGCCGCTGCAACCCATCTCGCCCAACACCCGCCTGAACATGATGCTCGGTTTCGTCGCCGGCATCCTGCTGGGCATCGCGGTAGCGTTTTTCCTGGAATTCATCGACGACTCGCTCAAGTCCACCGACGAGGTCGAGCGCTTCGTGCGCCAGCCGATCTACGGCGTCATCCCACGCATCCCCGAGTCGAAGGTCATCGAGGATCCCGACCTGCCCTCACCCGCGTCGGCCAATCTCGTCACCGCCCATTCGCCCAAATCGCCGATCTCCGAGGCGTTCCGAACGCTGCGCACCAACATCCATTTCGCCCATCCCGGTCAGCCGACCACGGAAATCCTCATCACCTCCGCCAGCCCCTCGGAAGGCAAGAGCACCATCGTCGCCAACCTGGCGCTGACCATCGCCAACACCGGCAAGAAGACGCTGATCGTCGACTGCGACCTGCGCAAACCCAACGTGCATAACTTCTTCGAACTGAGCCGCGATCCGGGCCTGACGACGATCGTCACCGGCGAGAAGCCCTGGAAGGACGTCGTCCTGCCCACGCAGATCGAAAACCTCTTCGTCATCCCCTCCGGGCCCATTCCGCCCAACCCGACGGAACTGCTCGAATCCCAGGCCATGCGCGATCTGGTCGATGATTTCCGCGCCAATTTCGACATGATCCTGATCGACTCGCCGCCCGTCGTGCCCGTCACCGACGCGGCGATCCTGTCCAGCTACGTGAAAAACACGCTGATGGTCGTCGAACTCGGCCGCTCCCGCGCGTCCGTCGTCAACCGCGCCATCGATCTGCTGGGCAAGGTCAACACCAAGCTGCTCGGCCTCGTCACCAACAACATCTCCACCGGCTACCGCTACGACTACGGCTACTACACCACCTACTACTACTATGCCTCCGACGGCGAACGAAAACGCCGCCGCAAACGCAAAGGCCGCTACGGCTACGGCGGCTACTAGGCGCGTAGTCGCTTCGCTCCGACCGACTTTAGAATCGCCTCCGACCCTTCAGAGCCGCGACCTGCAGGGAGCGGGTTGGTCCGACATGAAAAACGACAACGACGTTCCCGCGATGTCCGAGCCGCGAGCCGTAGCGAGCGGGTGACGTTGACGTTGTTAGTAGGAGGTCTAACTCCGGTGTCCGACAGAGCCGCGCGCAGCTTGCCATGCCGTAGCCTTGGCGTAGGCTGGTGAGCAAGCGGTCCAAATCGTTTGATGAGTCGAACTGCTCGACGATCCCGCGCTGATCCACCTTCGCCAAAGGCTACGGCGGACAGGCAGCTTGGGGCTCTGCTTCGGCGGGATCGTTGCGATCAACATTCGAGTTTGACCCCTCACTACCGTTCGGGGCTCTGACGGATTGGTCGGGGCTCTGACAGACTCTCTTTCTACGCACAACCACAAAAAAACCGGCCTTGAGGCCGGTTTTTAGCGTTTGATCGTTTGTTGCCTTGCGGGCTATTGCATGCGCTTCTCGCGGATGCGGGCGGCCTTGCCGCGGCGCTTGCGCAGGTAGTAGATCTTCGCCCGACGCACCCGGCCGTGGCTGACGACCTCCACCTTCTCCACATTCGGCGAGTAGAAGGGGAAGATGCGCTCCACGCCCACGCCGTAGCTGACCTTGCGCACGCGGAACGAACCCCGGTGGCCCCGATTGCGGATGCCCAGCACCACGCCTTCGAAAACCTGCACGCGGGTCTTCTCGCCCTCTTTGATCTTCACATGCACGCGAACCGTGTCGCCGGCGCCGAATTGCGGCATCTCCGGTTTTTCGTGGGCTCGCTCGAAAAGTTCAATCGTGTTCATGGCGTCACTCCGTCACAGAGCGCGGGGTTATAGGGGAATTCCCCGCCCTTGTCAACGACCCTCCCCCGCCCGAAAGCCCCCGGCGCAGCCTCTGACGCATCGCAGCGAAACGGACTCGCCAGTCCGCCCGAGCGGACAAAATCCGCCTTTTTCGTCATTATCGTTGACAGCCGGTCAGTGACGGATTTATGAAAGAGTCGTGACGGTGCTCCAAATTCGTGCACTCGCTTGCATCGGGTATGGCGGATTCGTTTTTACCGCGGCACGGCGAAAGGGGCCTAGATATGGGCAAAACCGCGTCCAAGGAGCCGGGGGGCAAGCGCGTCAAGCGGCCCCGCTTCCACATCATCGACAACGCGCCCGGAGCCGAATGGCGACGGGTTAACCTCAAAAAACTGCGCTCCCGCGTCGAGGCCCAGGTGGAGGCCAAGCGCCAATCCCGGCTGCGACGCACCTTCAACTGGCGTTCGATCTACCTGGTGCCGGTGCTCATCGCCTGGACCGGCCTGCTGTGCATCCCGGCGATTTTCTCCGTCATTTTCCTGCGCAAAACCAACGCCTACGACCGTGTCGAGCAGCTTTGGACCCGGTCGGTCCATGCCCTGGCCGGCGCGCGCATTCAAGTCTCCGGCGCCGAACACCTCGACCCGACGCGCACCTACATCATCCTGTCCAACCATGCCAGCCATCTGGATATCACCGCGCTGATTCAGACCACGACCATGCCGATCCGCTTCTTCGCGCGGGAAAACCTGTTCAAGATTCCGCTGTTCGGGTGGTATTTGTCGATGACCGGACACATTCCCATTGACCGGCACAAAGGCGCGACGAATTTCGACAAATTGCGCACCGATTGCGAGAAGCTGGTGGCGCGAAGGCACTCGATCCTCGTCTTCCCCGAAGGCACGAGGAGCCTGACCACCGAAATGCTGCCGTTCAAAAAGGGCGCGTTCCACGTCGCCCAGCAGCTCGGCTTCCCGATCCTGCCGGTGAGCATCCACGGCTCGCATCACTGCCACCCGGCCAAGACGTACATCTTCCGCAAGGGCGAAATCCGCCTGACCTTCCACGAGCCCATCGATCCCAACGGATGCGACGTCGAAACCCTCGTCACCCGCACCCGCGCCGTGATCGCCTCGGGCCTGGTCGACGAGGCGCCGGACCTGCGCCATGTGGTGAACGGCTAAGCGGGCGCCGCGCCGACGATCACCACCAAATCCATGACATTCGTCCCCGTCTCGCGCGTCGGGATCTGGTCGCCCAAGTCGCGGAAGAAGCGCGCGGTGTCGTGCGCGGCGAGGATATGGTCCGCGTCCAGATTCGCGGCGGCCGCACGACGAATCGTGTCGGGTCCGGCAAAAGCGCCCATCGCGCCGGAGTTGCCGTCGTCCCCGTCCGTCCCAACGCACGCCGCCGCCCATTCGCCCTCGCCCAGTTCCATCGCCAGACGCAACGCCAATTCGTGACTGCGTCCGCCTTGTCCGTGCTCGGACTCAATGGCCACGGTGGATTCCCCTCCGGCCACCAGCGCCGCCGGAGCCCCCGCATGCTGCTCCGACCACAACCGCCACACGGCCCCCAAGCGTGCCGCCACTTCTTCCACCGACCCGACGAAGGGCGTATCCATCACCAGCACGCCGGCGCCTTGCGCTTCGAGGGCGTTCGCCGCGGCCCGAACCGCCGCCGCGTTGTCGGCGAGGATGTGGAAGTCCTCGGGAGGCGGCATCGCGCCGTCTTCGTCGTCCCGCTCCTCTCCCCGCTCGCGCAGGGTGCGTCGGACCACGTCCCACTCCTCGGAGGTGAGCACATCGATCAGTCGCGGATGGGCGTCCAGGGCCGCGTCCAGTTCGCTCTCCAAGTCGGCATGCAGCACCGTCGGACCGGAGCCGATATCCTCCGGTCGATTGCCGGGCACGTCGGAGACTGCGAGCGTCACCACCCGCGCCGGGGCCGCCAGCCGCGCCAGCTCCCCGCCTTTGACCAGCGACAACGCGCGACGCACGGCATTGATGGCGTCGATCGGCGCTCCACTGCGCACCAGGGCGTCGACGATCGCGCTTTTACGATCCCGCTCCAGGCCGCCGATCGGCGCGGACATCAGGGCCGACGCCCCGCCGGTCAGCGCCGCCAGCAGGAAGGTGCGTTCGTTGGCGTATCCGCGCACGAACTCGATCAGCTCGCCTGTCGAGTCGAACGACGCGTCCCCCGGCACCGGATGATCGCCCGGCAAAACGCGCACGCGCTCCACGCTCGCCCCCGCCGCTTTCTCCTTGGGCGCGATCACGACACCCGCCGCCAAGCGCTCGCCGAACATCTCGGACAACGCCGCCGCCATGGGAATCACCGCCTTGCCCGCGCCGACGAGCACGACGTTTTCATACCCGGTCAGGTCATAGGCCGCGCCGCCCACATGCAGCGCCCCATCCACGAAACGCACGCCATCCGTCACCGCCTGCCTCGCGTGGACCGCCGCCAGAGCCGCGTCCACCGCGCCGTTGAGCGACGAGCGATCCGGACGTTGCGACGTCATGGCGCGACTCCCGTGTCGCAGGACGCACCCGTTGCACGCCAAGCCAGCGCCGTGCCCTGCCCGTCATCGATGAAGTCGTAGTAACGTCCCAGCCAAAACGGCACCGTCAGATCCGTGAACATCAAATGCCCCCGCCCTTCGTTGGACCCGTAATCCCGCTTGAGATTGTGCGGCGAAAAATGCCAGATCAGGTCATGGGGAACGCGCTTGCCCACCGGCAGCGGCGCCCGCGAGACGACCTCGAAATCCGGGTCCACGCCCGGCCCCGGAATCTCGATGGGCCCCAGTTCAATGCCCGCCTCGCACGCGTCGATTTCGTCCTGCGTCGGCCCTTCCGGCTCATAGCCCGGCAGGGGGTTCGTGATGAAGTCGGTGCTGTACTTGCGCTTGGGATCGAGGGGATGGTCCGGATGCTGGATGTAGCCCGACAATTCCTCCACCGCCCAATCCACATAGTCGCCGACGAGCGGGTCGACACTCGCGTCCATCACGGCGCCGTAGGTCAGGCCGAAGTAGGCGTTGTTGTCCGTGGCGAAGAGTTTGTTTTTAAATTCCTCGAGCAGCGTCCGCCGCAGAGCCGGAGCCAAAGCGTCGTCGTCCACGCGCGCCAGAGCGGCGTAGAGAATCGGATGGATCAGATCGCCGCCGATCCACGAATTGCAGAAGATGGGCAGGTAAAACGACCCCGCGGTGTTAAGCACGGCCAAGCCGTCGATTTCGTCGACGAGCGCGCTGTCGATCCAGTCCAAATATTGTTGGTCGCCTGTCGCGTGGTAGGCAAACAGGGCGTAGTTGAGCAGGAAGCCCACGTCGCCGCCGCGATGGGAAACGAAGTAGATGAAGTCGATGGGCGCGTCGCCGTTACCGGCCAGGCGATTGCCCAAAGCCAACAGCTTGCCGAGAAATCCCTTGGCCGACGCGTCCAAGTCGTAGTCCGGGTCCACTTCCGTCGGCAGCGTGTCGGGGCAGCCTTCGATAAACGAGCCCGTGTCCGCGTCCGGCGGAGGGATGGCCTCCTGCACATAGCCGATGAGCGTACCCACCTCGGACAAATCGATGTCGTCCGGATCGGGATGGAACGCGCTCGCGTTGGTCAGATATTGCACCGCCGCCCGGCCCAAGGGGCTGTCGGTCAGATTGGTAATGCGCAGTTTTTTGTGGCGCTTCAAAAAGCATGTCACGTTTTGCGCAATCTCGTCGGCCAACGCCGAATCTTCCTCGCGCAACAAATCGAACGCCATCTGCTGCCCCATCAGCGCGCCTGAATAGGCGTCCAGGCTGGGGCTGCCTTCCATCATGGGCGTAGTGTTGTAAGGCGTTTCGTCGATGGTCACGCCTTCGTGGTAGTAGTCGGGGATGAGCTCGTAGCGCGCCGGATCGACGGTGTAGATGACGTGGTTGCTGCGCTCCTTGTAGGTACGCAGGTTGTATTCGGGATGGTGGGGTGGGATCGAAACGCCCTGGTCGAGCATGGCGGCGGTGGCGCGGACCATGTACCCCGGCACCCCGGTGACGCGCCAGTTGTTGAGCTGTTTTTCGAGCGTCGCGACCATGCGCGCGTAGTCGGCGTCGGTGCCCGTCACGGCGTACCGCAACGACGCGGCCATGAGCTGATAACCCATGTAAAACGCCCCGTCGCCCCAGTCCTGATGCTCGTCGAAATTCGCCGGATCGGACCAGACCGCCTCGTCGGCGCCCGGCTCGATGCCCGTGATCGTCTCGAAATTCAGGCCGCTGTTTTCGCTTTGGTAGTAGAGGTCGTGGTAGCGGTCCAGATAGTAGATGCGCTCAAGCCACGCCGGAGGGTCGTCCGCGAATTCCCCCTCGCCCGTGTCATAGATCGCGCACTCTTTCAGAACACCGCCGACGCACTGCGTTTGGGCGATGACGGCGCAGGACTCCACGCCGTTCGGTAAAATCGACGCCGTGCCTTCCAGCAAGGCCTCGACCTTCAGGCCGTCGTCCGTGTCATCGTCGGTCGTGTCGTCATCCGCCGTGTCGTCGTCACTTGTGTCGTCATCATCGGTGGAATCGTCATCGTCGCCGGTGTCGTCATCCGACGTGTCGTCGTCCGTGTCGTCGTCCGACGCGTCATCGTCAATACTCGAAGTGTCGTTGTCGTCATCGTCGTCGCCGCCGCAGGACGGCAACCCGAATGCGATTAAAGTGAGAACGACAAACGCAAAGATCCATCGGCGCATACAATGTTCCTTAAAGCGGAGGGCACGACGCGCCCAATCACGCGTCGCAATTCTTCATTGGAAGGCATTATAGCCAATGGCACGCGGGCTTTCGATCCCCGCCGCTAGGGCTGCGTCTCGACGGATCCCGACCGGTCCCATCGGGGCTGGGCCAGGCCGATGCGTTCCTTGCCGCGCAGCCAGCCGTCGCGGGCGTTGTAATACAACCGGACGTCACCGCCGTATTCGACGATGTCCATGGCGTAGACGAACGCCTCTTTCCATCCCGGCTCGGGTGCGAGGATCGGCTCATCTCCCACCGGGTCCCAGACCAGGCCGTCGGTGGATTCGAGCAGATGGATCTCGGAGCGGCTGCGTCCCGCCTCGTCCTTGAAGATGCCGTTGTTGAAGGCCAGCCACGGCATGCCCCCTTTCGGCGGACGCACCTTGATCGACCCGGCGCCCAGCGAGCGCCAGTAGTAGCGCTCCGACGGCCCGATCAGGGGGCTGGGCCATTTGTAATACGGCCCGGTGATGCGGTCCGCCTCCGCCACGCCGATGTACACCGGCTCCCAATACAGGCAGTCCCACAGCCACACATACGCCGCGGAAAAATACAGCCGGTAGTAGCCGCCCGCGTCCACAAGGCACGGATTGCCGTTGGTGCGAATCACCCGGCCTTCCCATGGCAGGCTGGGCTGGAGCACGTCGATCGGGTCCGTCCAACGCACCAGATCGTCGGAGAAACGATAGGAGATGCAACTGCGGCCCAGGGGAATCGTCAAACGCTCATAGAAGAGATGGAAACCGTCCTGCACATAGCAAAACGGCCGGATGCCGGAAAACAGTTCTCCGCCGAAAGACCGCCATTCCAGGCCGTCGTCGGACACATACTGATGCAGCACGTTCACGGCATTGGCGAACATATGCCATTTGCCGTCGGGAGTGACATCGGGCGCGAGCACGCACGGATCGGCGATCAGCCATGTCCCCGGCGGCGGATCGATCAGCGGGTTTTTCGGATGATCCGTCCAGCGGGCGGTGCGCCAATCCCGGGACATTGTCAGCAGTGCCCGCCCCGGCGTTCGTCGGCCGAACAACAGATCAGTCGGTAGCAGAACGCTCCCATCAGCGCTCCGGCCAACGGAGCGATCAAATAGATCCACTGATCGGCCAGCCCGCCGCCGGCCAAGGCCGGGCCCAGCGATCGGGCGGGATTCATCGACGCGCCGCTGATCGGCCCGCCGAACAAAGCGGCCAACGCCACCGTCCCGCCGATCGCGACCCCGGCCATCGACCCCTGGGCGCGAGCGTCGGTGGCGACGGCGGTGATGACGAACATGAGGAAAAACGTCAGCACCGTTTCCAGCCCGATGCTGGCCGATAACGTCCCGGAGGGGTGCGTCGCGCCCAGATGGGCCGCCGTCCCGAAGATCATTCGTAACATCAGGGCCGCGAAAAGCGCCGCGCCCACCTGCCCGACGACATATCCGGGCACCCGGCGCCAAGGAAACCGTCCCAGCGACGCAAAGGCGACGGTGACGACCGGGTTGAAGTGGGCGCCGGAAATATGGCCGGTGGCGTAGATCATCACCATGATCACCAGGCCGAAGGTCATCGCCACGCCCGCGTGCGTGACGCGCCCGCCGGTGATGTCGTTAACCATCACCGCGCCGCACCCGGCGAAAACCAAGGCGAATGTTCCCACCGCCTCGGCGCCGATTTCGCGCCAAAGGGAATTGCGTTCGATGACGGGGTCGTGATGAGTCATGGCCGAATCTTTAGCCCCTCCTGAAGAGCAAAGCAAGAAAGCAGCGCAAGGACGGGCCGCTCGGCGGGGAAAGGTCAGTCGAGGGTGCGTCGGAAGCGTGTGACCGCGACGCCCAAAGCCGCCAGCGTGAACAGGCCCAGGGCGACGACCTCCTGCACCATGTCGCCGAATGTCGCGCCCTTGAGCATGATGCCGCGCACGATGCGCGTGAAATGCGTCAAGGGCAGGACGGAGCCGATGTATTGCGCCCACTCGGGCATGCCGCGAAAAGGAAAGAGAAATCCCGACAGCAAAAGACTCGGCAGGAAAAACATGATCGCCATCTGCACGGCCTGGAGCTGATTTCGCGCGACCGTCGAAAAGGTATAGCCGATGGACAGATTGGCGACGATGAACAGCGTCGAGAGCGCGACCAGCAACAACAGGCTGCCTGTCACGGGCACGTTGAACAGCAAGTGCGCCGCCCCCAGGATCAGCGCGAATTGCACGGCGCCGATGAGGATGTACGGCACGATTTTGCCCATCATGACCTCGACCGGGCGGATGGGCATGGACAGCAGATTCTCCATCGTGCCCCGCTCGGTTTCCCGCGTCACCGCCAGCGCCGTGAACACCACCATCGTCAACGTCAGGATCGTGCCCAGCAATCCCGGCACAATGTTCAGGCTCGTAATCTCCTCCGGGTTATACCGCTGATGCACCACCAGCTCGAACGGCGCCTGCGACCCCTGCCCGCCGCGAAGCGGACCCGCCATATCCCGCGCGAGCGCCGTGCCCGCCAGAACGCGCAGCGCCGAAATCGGCCCGCCGATGGTCGCCGGATCGGTGGCGTCGGCAATGACCAGCATTTGCGGCCGTTGTCCCCGGGCCAGATCCCGCGAGAAATTTTCCGGGATCTCCACCGCGAACTGGATCTTGCCGGAAAGAATCAGCTCGTCGATCTCCTCGTCGCTATGCACTTCGCGCACGATGTCGAAATAGCGCGTGGCCTTCATCGCCGACAAAAACGTCCGCGCGTACGTGCCGTGATCGCGGGCAAAGACCGCGGTGGGCAGATGGTGGGGATTCATATTGATCGCGTAGCCGAAGAGGATAAGTTGCAGCAGCGGAATGAAGATCATCAACCCCAGGCTCATGCGGTCGCGCCGGAGCTGGATGAACTCCTTCACGATCATCGCCCAGGTTCGTTTCCACATGCCGAACTTCATGCCTCGCCGTCCCCGGCCACGCCCATCATGTGTATGAAGACGTCTTCGAGCGTCACTTCCGCCCGTTCCCATTTTTGCGGGCCGTCGAGCAAACCGGAGATGGATTTCTCAATCCGCGCGGCGTCGGTGCCGCTGACATGCAGCGTCGTGCCGAAAGGCGTCACCGATTCGATCCCCGGCAGCGTCTTGATCCGCTTGGCCAATTCGGACAGATCCGGCCCGCTCACCGTCCAGGTCGTCAGATGGGAGTTTTCGATGACCTCCTGCGCCGTGCCGCGAGTAAGGATTTGCCCGGCGGAAAGATATGCCAGTTCGTGACACCGCTCCGCCTCGTCCATGTAGTGCGTCGAGACGAGAACGGTCATGCCCTCGGCGGCCAGATCGTGAATGTTGTTCCAAAAGTCGCGCCGCGCCTTGGGATCGACACCAGCGGTGGGTTCGTCGAGCAGCAACAGTTCCGGTCCCGGCAGGATGCACGCACTCAGCGCCAGGCGCTGCTTCCATCCGCCGGACAGCGCCCCGGCCAACTGGTCTTCCCTCCCGGCCAGACCGAGCCGTTCAATGGCCGCCCTCGCCTGCCGACGCGGGTGGGGCAGTTCATGAACGCGCGCGACGAATTCCAGATTCTGACGAATGGACAGATCGGTGTAGAGGGAAAAATGCTGCGTCATGTAGCCGACGTGGCGCTTGAGCATTTCGGTCTGCGTGGTGATGTCGTAACCCAGGCAGGTTCCCCGCCCCGCGTCCGGCCGCAAGAGGCCGGCGAGCATGCGGATGGTTGTCGTCTTTCCGCTGCCGTTGGCGCCGAGAAAACCGAAGATGCGCCCGCGCCGCACGCGAATGGTCAGGTCGCGCACAACGGTCCGGTTGCCGAAGGATTTGGTCAGGCCTTCCGCGTCGATGACGAATTCGTTTTCGTCGGCGGCCATGGTCGGACTCATGATCAGCCTCGGGCGCCGTCGGACGACAGGGCGACCTCCACGGGCAGGCCGGGTTTGAGCAATTCCAGCGCCTCGCCGATCGGATGGGCCCGAACCTGGAAGACGAGCTTGGAGCGCGCCTCGCGGGTGAAAAGCACCGGCGGTGTGTACTCGGCGTCCGGCGACACGAAGACAACCTTGGCGCGCAGATCGTCCGGGCATCCGTCGCAGGAGACGGCGACCTCGTCCCCCAGATGAATCCCGGCCACACTCGTTTCCGGGACATAAAAACGCACGTCCAGGTATTCGGGCGAAAGGATCTCCACCACCGGCTGCCCGGCCGTAACGACCTCGCCTTCGTGGAAAAAGACGTCCATCACGCGGCCGTCTTCCGGCGCCGAAACCGACGCGTCGTCCAGCGCCGACTGAGCCTGGGCCAACGTCGCCTTGGCCGCCTCCACCGCCGCTTCGGCCGACTGGATCATGCCTTCGCGGGATCCCAGCCGCGCCGCCCGGATTTGTCGTTCCACCTCGGCCAGCGCCGCCTCGTCCCGGTCCTTGGCCGCGCGCACGGTGTCGAATTCGGAGCGGGAGATGACGCCCTTGTCGAACAGTTCCTTCTGACGCCGATACTCGGCCTCGGACAATTCCACCGCCGCCTTCGCCCGTTTGCGCGTCGCTTCGAGCACGGCGATCTGCTCCGGGCGCTGCTGGGCGGCCTTGCGGTCCTCGAGTTGGGCCAGCGCGTTATCCAGACCGGCCTTCGCCTCGTCGACGCGGCTGCGTTGGGCTTCGGCGTCCAGGCTGAACAGCGCCTGCCCGCCGGTGACGGTGTCGCCCCTGCGAACCGCGATGGACGTGACGCGGCCCGCCGTCTTGGGACCGACCAGCGTCGTCTCCGCTTCCACATAACCCAGGAAGCGTCCGTCCAGGTCGTCTCCGCCGCGCAAAATCGAAATCGTCACGGCCAACGCCGCCAACGCCAAAATCACCGCCGGAACCAGGATGCGTTTCATGATTTGACCTTCAATTTCGTGAGAAGCAGGTCCAGATGGGTATCCATGAATCGGTCGACGTCCAGCGGCGCAAACGGCTCGAAAATCGCGCTCCAAAACACCGCCATCGGCAACGGCGCCGCCATCAGTTGGGGAAATCGCACCAGGTCGCAATCGCGGAATTCGCCTCGGGCGACGCCCCGCTCCATAATCGTGCGCAGAAATCCCAGCGCGCGAGAGACGACATTCTCGTAGTAAAATCGCGCCACGTCGGGAAACCGATGCACCTCGGTGAGGATGAGGTGGATGACCTGACGCCGCTCGGTGCCCAGCAGTTCCCGCTTGACGAAGGCGAACATGGTGCGAAGAAGCTGCTCGCTGTCGGCGTCGCTGGTGTCCACCAGGGTTTGCAGAGCCTCCAACGGCGGCGACGCCACGTTTTCGATCAGGCCCTTGAAGAGTTCTTCCTTGCTGGGGAAGTAGAGATAGATCGTCCCCTTCGCCACGCCCGCCCGCTTGGCGACCTCGTCCATGCGCGATGCTCCGAACCCGTGTTCCACAAAAACAGAGAGGGCGGCGTTGAGGATTTCCTCCCGCTTGTCCGGAGCTTCCTTACGGCGTTCCCGTTTCATGGTCGTCATTATGACTGACTGGTCAGTCATTTTCAAGCAAATTCGTTCCGCCGTTCAAATTGCCGCTTGAAACCCTTGATTCCGCGTGAATATTTCTATGCCCGAACGGGCACGGCGTGGAGGTCGGATGGGGGTTCCGTCCGATTTGGCCAATTTGGTCAATTCAAATTCCCTTCTTGACGGTCCGTGGGGTGTGGGGGTACGATGAATCGCTAATCGGGTCAAACGCACTCATCCACCATTGGGGGCCGGGGCGACACGGGCAAGAAAGTCGGCGAAGGTTCTTCGACGATACAGGCCCGGATGACGACCTCGCCTTTGCGCTAAAGGATGATCGAGTATGGGCAAAGTTATCGCCATCGCTTCGCAAAAAGGCGGGGTGGGAAAAACCACCACCACCGTCAACATCGCCGCGTCCTTGGCCACGTTGCGTCAGCGGACGCTGGTGATCGACCTGGACGAGCAAAATGCCGTCGGTTTCGGCCTGGGCCTGTCGCGCCAGCAAATGGAATCGGGCATTTACGACGTCTTTCTGGGTCGCAAGAAACTGCGGGATATCATCCACTCCACCCCGCTGCCGACGCTCAAGGTCATCCCCTACGGCAAAGGCACCCTGACCGACGAGTTCGAGCGGTTCGTGCGTCAGAAGGGCAGCGCGCCGCTGCTGCGCAAGTATGTGGATGCGGTTCGCAAGAGCTGCGACTTCGTGTTGATCGACTGCCCGCCGGGCATGGGCGACCTGACGATCTATGCCCTGTCGGCCTGTGACTCGGTCCTGGTGCCGATGCAGCCCGAGCCCCTGTCGCTCAAGACGTTGACGCAGATCCTGAAGATCATCCGCAAGGTGCGCCGCAACGTGAACCCGGATCTCATCATGGAAGGCCTGCTGCTGACCATGTACGACGAGAACTATCGCATCAGCCGCGAAGTGGCCAAGCAGGTGTGGGCGACGTTCCCCGAGGAAGTGGTCTTCCGCAACGTCATCCCCCGCTGCGAAGAGTTCTCCAGCGCGTTCGCCATCGGCCGGCCGATTATCATGCAGGATCCGAACGCCGAGGTCGCCCAGGCGTATCTGCGTCTGACTCAGGAGATCATCAAGAAGGCCAAGATGGAGGCCGGCAAGGCCGAGGCCGCCAGCGCCGACACCGCGTAAACCCGGAAACCCCAAGACAGAACGACGACGCCCTCCGATTCCGGAGGGCGTTTTTCGTAGTCCGTCCGGTGCTCGTCGATACATCCCGCCCCTTCATCGGTCCCAACACCGACGTTTTCCCCTTGATCTGCGCCCGACACGACCTATGCTATGCTTAGAATCTTTTGCGGCCGATAAGCCGCTTAAGGGACCGAGGACCAAACGCGATGAGCGAAGATCAGAACCACGATCTGTTCGAGGAAGACGAAGCGCCCCAACGCAAGTCCATGTGGATCATGGAACTGGGCGAGGTGTTCGGGATTCCCGTGCGCCTGCATCTGTCGATTTTCCTGCTGTTCGGCTACGTCCTTTTCGCGTCCAGCAGCCGGATGCCCGATTCCAGCGGCCGCGTCGCGTTGATGCTTCTGGCGATCTTCGTCGCCGTGTTTCTGCACGAGTTGGGTCACAGCTTCGCGGCCCGGGCGTTCCGCATACAGGTCAAGGACATCACCATCTGGGCCCTGGGCGGCATCGCGCGCATGGAGCGGGTGGTGCGTCCGCCCCATCAGCACATCATCGTCTCCCTCGCCGGACCGGCGGTGAACATCACGCTGGCCATGCTGCTGGGGACATACATCGTCGTCGTCTCGCCGGATATGGCGCCCCACACTTCTTTCCAGCAGCTCGTGTTCGAACTGGCGCAGATGAACCTCATCCTCGGCCTGTTCAACCTGATTCCGGCGCTGCCCATGGACGGCGGGCGGGTGCTCAAATCCCTGCTTTCGATGACGTCCCTGCGCGACCGTTCCTCCAAGGTCGCCGCGCGCATCGGCCAGGGTTTCGCCATCGCCATGGGCATCCTGGGACTGATTACGGGTTACTTCTGGCTGCTGATTCTGGCGCCGTTCTTCTTCCTGTCGGCTGAGCGGGAATGGCAGGTGGACAACATCCTCAGCCGCTTTGCCGGGACCAAGGCCTGGCAGGCCATGCTCAAGCCCGTGGCCACCGCCGGGCGCATGACGAGCATCGGCTCCCTGGTCAAGTACGCCAGCGGCAACAAGCAGCAGGACTTTCCCATCATGGAAGGCGAAAGTGTGGTGGGCGTGGTGACGCGTTGGTCGCTCATGGACGCCATGGAGCACGGCCACCAGGACGACCCGGTCTTCACGATCATGGACCACGAGGTGCATACCCTCTCGCCCTTCGACTCGCTGGACAAGCTGCTGCAAACGTCGCTGCCCATCGACCGGCTGGTGCTGCCGGTGGTGCATAAGATGCGTGTGGTGGGGCTGGTCACTCCCGACCAGTTGCAGGAGATTCGCGGTTCTTAAGCGCGGCTACGGATCCCCGGTCCTTGTCGTTTCCCAAGTCTTTTCCCAAGCCTCGATAATCGCCTTGGCGATCTGCCCGTGGCCCTCGGCCGTGGGGTGGACGTCGTCATGCACCATCTTCACCCCGGCGCGCTGGGCTTCGACGACGTCCGGATACGGATTGACGAAAACGTCACCGTGACGCCGCGCGAAGTCCCGGACGTAATCGAAAAACTTCGCACCCTCGGACTGCATCAAGGGGTTGCGGGCGATCTGGTCGGCGCTCATCCCCGACGCCGCCAATTCCAGCACCGACATCCGATTGATGTGATACACCCAGATCGGCCGCGCCCCACCCTCGACGATTTTCGCGCGCAGGGAGTTCAAGTCGTCGGCGAATCCGTCCAGGAGATATTGCTGATCCTCGTCGGTGCGTTGCTGGTCGTAAATCGCCTCGACCTGGTTACGCACCTCGGTGCTGACCGAACCCCGGATGCGCAGCTTGAGCGCGCGATAAACCGGCCACCGCCGCAGCCAGCGGGCGATCGCCGCGGTGGCGGTGCGGTCCTTGCCTTCGTGGTGTTCATACACGGCACGCAACGCATCCATGTCCGCCCGCACGTTCGGGACGACATACACCAGCACGACATCCGGATGCAGTCGATAGAGCTTCAGGTTGTAGAGCAGGCGATGCTGGAGGATGTTCGTGCCGGGAATGCCCGCGTTGATCCATTCCCAATGGCCCTGCTCCTGAAGCCGGATGCCGACGCGCCCGGTGAAGGTCTGTTCCAGCGGTACCAGATCCGGCCCGCCGGTGACGCCGAAGGCCGACGAGTCGCCCAGCACCAGAAAGCGCTTTACGCCCGGCGGCTTGTCCCACGTCGTATCCGGTCCGCGAAATCCCAGGTTGTTGACGCGCTCGGGCCCGGCTCCGGCGTTGGCGAAGGGAATGCGCGCGTTGGGGATGACCTCGGTGATGACGGAAAAGACGTCGGTGAAAAACTCCTCTTCCGGCGCTTTGTCCCAGCCGCGCATGCTCACGATCGCGTTGACGAAGAGGAAAAGGAAGACGGTGATCAGCAGCGCGAAGATCGCCCTTTTGGCAGGTCGGGTGCGTTTCACGATTCGGCGCCCTTCGCCTTTCGGCATCGCTCGGGCAGCAATCGGCGGTCGCAGATTTCCCGTTCCAACGTCTTGGCCATCAGCGTGTGTCCGTCCGGCGTGAAATGGCAGTCGTCCAGAAACAACGGCGGATCGGCCGGGGCAGCCAGGAAATCGTCCTCCGGATGAAAGGTCGCGATGCCCTCTTCATCGGCCAACTCGTTCACGATTTGGGCGATGTTGTTGCGTTTGTAAAAGTCGCGCCAATCGGCGGCGCCCGGCTTCATATGCTGCCGCCGCCCGTCCAGAATCGCGTCCCGGGGAATCACGCCGGAGACCAGCAACTTCGCCCCGATGCCGTCGCACAGGCTCTTGAGCTGTTGCAGATCCACGCGCACGCCGTCCCGCGCCAGATCCGCGGTGATCACCTGATTCTCCCGCTGCTCGTCCGTCATACCCGACTCGTGTTGGCTGTAGAGTTCCTCGAACTTGGGCGGTCGGATCTGAAAACGCAACCATCGATAAAAATGGGACCGGGACAGGCCGGTGCGAAATTTCCAGCCCAACCGTCCGGCGGCCATGGTCTTTCGCAGATTATAAAGATCCCAACGCACGTTCGGCGCGGTGTAGACGACGACCAGATCGGGCCGGTATTGGACCAGTTCCTTTTTGAACAAAAGCGTCTGCTGCCAAAGGTTCGTGCCCGGCATCCCGGCGTTGAGGGTCTCCACATTCATGTCCCGGTCGCGGAGGCCGTGGCCCAATTTTTCGACGAAGATCGTCTCCAGCGGCACGTCCACGCCGAAAGTGATCGAGTCGCCGAGAAAGACGATGCGCATCGCGCCGGGGGTGCGTTCGACGGGGAGGAGATCGCCTCGAAAGCCCGTGTCGTTGAGGTATTCCTCCACCGGGGTCCAGGGGTTGGACGCGTTCGGGCGCATCCGGTAGGCGGCGTCGTAGACATCGGTGAACAGCGCCTCTTCCGGCAAGCGCCCCAGGCCGACCAGCCGCGTGGCCCCTTCGGCCAACGCAAAAAAAACGACGACCGCCAACACGGCGAACGCCGCCTTGCGCCGACGCAGGAAGACGTACCGAGGCCAGGTCGCGGGGGACGGAAATCTCATGGATCAGCGGTCGCGACGCTCGGCGTCGCTTTCATGCGCCGGAAAGGCAATCATCAGCACGAGGCGGCCGTCGGAAGCCGCGTTAGCGCTCGGCGGGCCGGTCAGCGCCGCGTGGGATCCCAAGCCGACCTCCCACACCAACGCCCCGCCCAAGGGCACGCGGGCACTGCGTTTCATCGAGGTCAGTTCGACGCGCTTCGCCTCCACCGTATCGCCCCAAACCAACAGGTAGGGCGTCAGTTCGACGAAAATGACGTTGTCGCGAACGGTCGGCGAAACGTTGAACATCAACTGAGCCTCGGCGACCTTCATGCGCGCCAGGCCGCCCAGTTCGGTGCCGTACACACGGTCCAACCGCGCCACCGATACCGGCGACCAGAAGGAAAAGCTGGTTTCGTTGCCGGCGCTGGTTACGAAGCTGAGCCGAGCGGCGTCCGCCGACGAATGCCATCGAACCGGCCCGCCACGCCCGGCGGGCAACTCGCCTTCCGCGTCCGGCGCGGGCATCACGCCCATTCGGCCTTGCTGATCGACGTGCGTCCATTGGATCGGCACGCCCACGTCCGTCAGCCAGTCGGGATCAACGCGTTGGATGTATCCCGTGATCGGCTGGGGATCCACGTCCAACTCGCGCACGATGCGCCGGGCGTCCCGCACCACCGCCGCGTTGCCTCGCACGATCACCCGATTACTCGCCGCGTCGACGCCCACCGACGCGCCCTCGCCCAGAAGCGGGCGCAGCTTTTCGGCCATCTCGACCGCCGAGCGATAACGGCAGTCGATGGTCGCCGAATCGGCCCAGGCCGGGGAAATTCCACCCAAGACCAGAGATCCCCCCACAATGAGTAAGAGAATCCCCCGCTTTCCCCAACCGGATCGATCGGAAAAATGGATATCCTTCACAAATTGCTTGATGTTCCGCATTTTTCTACATTAACGTTTCACGACTTCAAAAAACAGAGAAATGACGATACGATGAGCGGAATGGTTCCAGAGTATTCCTCGGCGGGATCCCGGGTGGGAGATCCCGATGGTGGAATTGTTTTGGAGGTGCCCGTGGCGGCCGCCGACTCCGGCTCCATGATCCGAGGCAAGCTATCGCGCGCGGTCCATCCGGCGAAATTGCTCGCCGGATTTCTTGAAGCCAAGAAAAGTGGAGTTCTGCATTTCAAGGATGGAGCGTCGGAAACGACCCTCTACTTGAAGGAAGGTTGTCTCGTCTTCGATCCGGAGGCGGTCTTCGGCGACCCGTCGTTCTTTTGGCATTTGACCGCCAAGAACAACATCACCCGCAAGGAAGCCGGCAAGTACGAACAGCGGGCCGAGGAAAAGCGGGAGAACCCCGTCGAACTGCTGATCGATGCCCAACTGGTTTCCGAAAACGCCGCCCGCGAACATGCCAAGTCGTTTTACGACCGCAATGTGGCCGGGCTGTTTTCCTGGAAACAGGGCGACTATATCTTCGACGAAAAGGATCTGGACTTCGAGGACGAGCCCGACCCGAAGGGCACGCTGCTGACCTACCTGTCCGGCGTCATCGAAAAGTATGACCCGCTTTACGTGCGTGAACGCCTCAAGAAGCGCATGGACAGCCCGCTGAAGTTCAACCCGAAAAGCCGCCTGTCCCATGAGCCCTTCGAAGGGCACACGGTCGCCTCGACGCTCTTTACCGAAATGAAAAAAGATCCGGGCCGACCCCTGGGCAAACTGCTCGACGATCTCAAGGACATCAACCACGAGCTGATCGGCGTGATCTACGGCTTGCTGACGATGGGGGTGCTGCGTTTCGGCCTGACCGAACAACGCAAACGCAAAGTTGTCGAGCGGCGCCGCGCCGCCAAAGCCGCCAACGACCCCTTCCAAAAGCTCTTTGCCGAAGCCTCGGCCAGCCTGGACCGCATCCACGAGGAAGCCCAACGGCGGCAAACCTCCGGCGGCGCGGCCGCGGAAGGCGATGAAGCCGCCCAGCTTCGCGCCCGGCTCGATCGCCTCATGGCCGCCAAGAAAGAGCAACGGGAGATTCTGGAACGCCAGATGGGCGATACCGGCGGGCCCGGGTTGGAAGACGACCTGTCCTTCGCCGATGGGGACGACTTCGGCTTCGACGAAAACAGCGAGGCGGGCTTCACCGATTTCGACATGACCGAAGACGAGAACGCCCAAGGCGAGGAAATGGAAACCTTCTTTGACGAAGCGGCCCACACGCACGCCGAAGACGCCGACGAAGGCCGGGGCGCGGAATTTGACACGGGCTTTGAAGGCTTCGGCGAGTTCAACACCGAAGACGCCACGCAGATGGACCAGCCGGTCGACGACTTCGACGGCCTGTCCGAATACGGCATCGGCGGCGAAGCCGTCGCCACCTTCTCGGCCACCGATTCCAACGACTCCATCCTTGCCTCCCTCAAGCAGGCCATCGACGAGAGCCGTTGGGACGACGCCAATAACGCCTACAACGAACTGGAAAATCGCGGCGCCGAATCCACCGAAGCGCTCTGCTACGGCGGTTGGGCGCGCTACCACGCCCCGGTTGACGATCCCTTCGGCGCCGGCGCCTCCTTGGTGCAAAAGGCCCTGATGGCCGACAACGCCTCGGACCTGCCGCCCCTGCTTCTCGGCAAGATCTACATGGCCGAAAGCGACTACGGCATGGCCGAGCTCTATTTCGTCCGCGCCATCGAAGTGAATCCCGATTGCTTCGAAGCCAAGGAACTCATCAAGAAATTGTACGAAGCCCGCTAGGGGCGCCGCGTCCGTGATCGGGTGCCCAACGTCCGCGATCGGGTACACTTTACCCGCGATCGGGTACACTTTTCCCGCTATCGGGTGCCACACTTTCGCGAGGGCGAAGCCCGAGAGAAGGTGTGAACCTACCTTTCAGATCCAGCTCCAACGATTTTCAAAACGATTGGGAAAATACAGAGCCGCAAGCGTCAGCGCGTGGTTGTCGGGCATTTCGAATCCGCCATTTGCCGACAACGTGATTTCGGTTTTGACCGGCGTGCTCGACGACCCCTTCCTGACGGTCGGGGCTCTGCAAGGTCGCAATCGCAAATGAAGCGGCGAGAGTTAAGCGACAATCGACCACAGCATCCGCCCGACGTCTTCCAACGACAGTCCCGCCGTGAGGCCTTGCTGCATGAAGTAGATGGTGGCGACCAGGGTGAAGGTGAAGAGGATCTTGATCGCATGCCGGGGGTAGTTGAGGTAGGGGCGCGCGGCGTACCACTCGTCCAGGCGTCGGCCGCGCCCGTTTTGGCTCATGGCCAGTTCGATCCAGATGTTGATCGTCGTCGCGAAGCCCAGCACGACGGTGCGCGACATGATGCCGATGAAGAAGCGCGCCTCGCCCACATAGAACGTCGTCGTAATCAGATGCACCAGGATGCCCAGGCCGCCGATGAACGTCAGCATGCACGCGATGAAAAAAACGAGGTAGCGATTGAGCTTGCGTCGCAGGGTGAAAACGATGGGATTGAAGATCAGGGCGACGACAAAATCCCGGTTGTAGATATTCCAGCGCCGCCAATGCTCCAGCAGGTTGCGGGCCAGGAACGGGAAATGAAAATCGGCTTTGATGTCGAAGCCGAACATGCGGATGATGCCGACGATCAAATAAACATTGCCCGCCAGCGCCAGGAAGACCTTCACCACGTTGTAATAAACGAAAAACAGCAGCTCCCAACCGGGCATCGACGCGAACTCGGCCCAGATCAGACGCGTCGGCGACAACCCCGAAAGCGCCGCCTGGGCCTTGGCCGCCTCGATCAGATCCGGCGTCAGCGCCCGGGGCGCCCGGCCCCACTCATACCAAAGCGAAAAAACGTGCGCATGCAGCAACAAATAGAACACGCCCAACGCAAACAGGCCCACGCCGCCCAGCGCGATCTTGCCTTTCGGGCGATCGAGGAATTTTTCGTGGAAATAGGTGTAGCCGATCGGCTTGATGTGAAACGGATTGAAAAAGAACGGCGAGGCCAGAAAGAAGATGTAGAAGTCGCGTAACGGCGCCCGGTCGGTGCGGCTTTTGTAGACGGTGGTCTTTTCGAAGAGATAGTAGACGTCCTTCAGAAAATACGCGGCGAACAGCAGGACCGCGAAGCCGTGCATATCCCGCGAACGCACCAGCGGGTCGAGCACGTCCATATACCCCAGGTACAACCCGGCCCAGATGATCAGCAGCGTGGACCAGCGGATCGGCCCCGGAATGTCGGCGTGGACGACGAAATAGAGGACGTAGCCGTACACCAGCAGCACGCCGATCACCCACAGCGGGACGAGCATCGGCAGCGTGGCGAGGGTGGCCACCAGGATCGCGGGCTTCATCCACCGGGCGGGGAGCGCGTGAATCACTTGCAGCAGCACCCAAAGCAAACCCAGATACAGGCCCACGCGCGTGGCGTCCGCGGGCTCGTTCGGGTTTCCCAGGAGGGCGTTGGGGAGGTAGCCCCCGGCGAACAGAAACTGGAAGCCGCCGAATACGACGGCGCTGGAGGCGGCGAACAGAGCGGAATCACGGAGATTTTTCGCGTCTCCGTGTTCGATCTGCCGCTCGGACAAGCCCGCGTCGGCGAAACGGGCTAACGTCCGGCCCGCATCGGACGCCTCATTGGCCGGATGCACCACCTTCTCCCACCATTCTTGCGCGGATTAACGAGGCCCCAAGACTAATTCCGCCCCGAGCGTTGGTCAAACGGTCGGCGCCGTCAACGCCATCATTTTATAACCAATTGATATTTCGTTATTTTACAGAGATCATCCGCGTGCCCCGCTTCCGTGGCTCCACCGATCACCACAAAACTCATCAAAATTTCCCACTTTTCAGCATCCGATATTTTTTCATTAAATATCATAGATTTATCGAGTTTGGCGCGAAAATTCAAATTACCCGCTCTTTCCTGACCCGCGTTCTCACGGATGAAGGATAATTGCCTGAAATATCGATGATATTTTTTCATTCGTGGTGAAAGAAATCTATTGACACTTCCCGTCATCCTGTGATTAAAGTGGCCATCTGGTGTCAAATGGTGGGTGAACGTGGGTATAGATCCCAAATCCGCCCGTACCAAGCGGCAAAATCGTTTGTTGGTTTCCTTGAGGGATATGCATGCGCCTGGGTGGTCGATATCGCATGACGATGGATGCGAAAGGTCGCGTCGCGATCCCCGCTCCCTTGCGCGATCAGATGGGCGAAGCCGTCAAGGAACCGTTGGTGGTGACGACCGGCAAGGTGAGCCTGGACGTCTACACGCAGGACGAATGGCGCGCCCTGGAAGACCGGTTGGACGATCTGAATCCCTTCGATCCGGACGCGGAGCTGTTCCGCGCGTACTACGTCTCGGGCGCTCAAGAGGTCACGCTGGACAAGGCCTCGCGCATCCTCATCCCCGCGACGCTGCGGGACGAGGCGGGGTTGGATCGGGACGTGCTCATTACCGGCATGGGCAACAAGATGCAGATTTTCTCCATGGCCAACTGGCAGCAACACGTCAGCGAGCGGGCCAAGCAGCGGTTCGACGAAATCTCGTCGAAACTCGCGTCGGAATTGAGCGGCAAGCCCCGGTCCTCTTAGCCCATGAGCGAAGGCGGATCGGGTCACGATAGCGCGGTGGGGTCGGTCCCCCATCGATCGGTGCTCCTGGAAGAATCGATGCATTGGCTCGATGTGCGGCCCGAGGGCGTCTACCTGGACGCCACCTGCGGCGCCGGCGGACACACCGAAGCCATTGCCAAGCGCCTGACGACCGGCCGGGTTATCGCCCTGGATCGGGACGAACAGGCGCTGCGCATCGCCGGCGAACGCCTCGCCCCTTACGGCGACAAGGTCCGGCTGGTGCATGCCCCCTTCTCGGACGCCGAACGGATCTTTGAAGATTTCAAACTGGATCGCGTCGACGGCGCGTTGGCGGACCTGGGTGTCTCGTCCATGCAGCTCGACAACCCGGAGCGGGGGTTCTCCTTCGCCGGGAACGAGCCGCTGGACATGCGCATGGATCCCACGCGCGGCGAGGCGGCCTGGCGGGTTTTGCAGACCTGGCCGGAGGCCGAAATCGCCCGCGTGCTGTTCGAATACGGCGAGGAGCGCTTCTCCCGCCGCATCGCCAAACGCATCGTCGAGCAGCGCCGGGGCGCCGAACCCTTCACGGGGCAAAGCCTGCGACAACTGATCGTCGAGGCCCTGCCCGCCAAGGCGAGGCATCAGAAAATCGACCCGGCGACGCGATCCTTTCAGGGCCTGCGCATTGCGATCAATCGGGAACTGGAGGAACTCGAAACCTTCCTGGACACCCTGGTGACGCGATGCCGACCCGGCGGACGGATTGTCGTGATCAGCTTCCACTCCCTGGAAGACCGCATCGTCAAACGACGATTTCGCGATTGGTCCAAGCCGGAATACGGCCCCTCCGAAGGCCCCCCGGCCCCCGCGACGCGCCCTGTCCTGGTGCGCGTGCTGACGCGAAAGCCGGTGACGCCCTCGGACGGCGAGATCGAGGCCAACCCCCGAGCCCGTAGCGCCAAGCTGCGAGCCGCCGAGGTTCTCGGATCCGCCGAATAAATGCATTGGCCGCCTCTCGCGCCCCCTTTTCGCGCGAGCGCCCGACGGCGACGCGGCATGACAAATGGACAGCAAGGCGCTTCATGCGAAAGCGCCCGACGAATCGACGACGAAACGACATTTCCAGATTTAACGAGCCTTGCGTTGGGCAAGGTGGTGACGACCGTTTTTGGGGAGGTATCCCATGTCCCGTTATTTGACCATCAACGAACGCATGCCCCGACAGCAAACCCGCCCCTATCGGCGCGGCGAGGCGCCCTCGATGCGCTTGTCGTGGAAGGAATGGGTGGCCGGCGCGGCCCTGTTGCTGCTTTTGCTGGGCGCGGCGCTCCTTTCGGTGTGGAGCAGCGGACGCACGGTCAAGCTGGGCTACGAGATCAGCGTGCAGCACGAGCAGCGCCAGGCCCTGCTCGATCAGCGCGACAAGCTGCGCGAGAAGATCAAGCACCTGTCGGGCATGAAGCGCCTGTCCGAGATGGCGCCCCAGTACGGCCTGGAATACCCGACGGTCGATCAGCAGGTGCGCCTGGACCTCAAACGCTAAGCGATCAAAGGGCGTCGCGGATACGGCGATCTTCCGCGATGCCCAAGACACCCGGCCCGGATCGCCTTGGTTTTTCTTGACGATGAATTTCGACCCAAGCGGCAAAACCTCCATGTGGCGAAAGAAAAACAATCGACGGCGAATTGCGGCCCGCACGGCGCGCAGCCCCTTCGAGGTGCGCACGCTGTTCGTGTTGGGCGGCTTCGTCCTGTTGATGCTGGTGCTGCTGGGCCGTGCGTTTCAATTGCAGATCCTCGACCACGAGCGCTGGACCAAGCTGGCCAAACAGATTCAAGGCAAGGAAGAGTTGCTCACCTTGCGCCGGGGCCCCATCCTGGACCGCAACGGCGAGGCCCTGGCCTTCTCTTTCGACCTGGATTCCATCTACGCCGAGCCCAAGCGCATCGAGGACCCCGCGGCCACGGCGGCGGCGCTGGCCAAGGCGCTGGGCCTGCCCGAGGATAAGCTGCGCGAGAAACTTTCCACCGATCGCTGGTTCGCGTGGGTCAAACGTCGTGTGCCGCCCGAGGAGAGCGCCCGCGTCGACGGCCTGGGCCTGACGGGCGTCGGCCGGGTGAAGGAGTCCTCCCGCCGCTACCCCAACGGTGAGTTGGCGGCGAACATCCTGGGCTTCGTGGGAATGGACGCCGAAGGGCTCGAAGGCCTGGAGTTCAAATACGACGACGCCCTGCGCGGCGAGGCCGGGCACCTGTACGGCGAGCGGGACGCCTACGGGAATATGTTCTTTCCCGACGGCGTGAAGTTCGTGAACTCCACCATGGGCGGCTCGTTGCGCCTGACCATCGACACGAAAATCCAATATTTCCTGGAACAGGCCCTGGACGAGGGTTACGCCGCCACGCACGCCAAGCGGGTGCTGGGCATCGTCATGGATCCGAACACCGGCGAAATCCTGGCGCTGGCCCAGCGGCCGTCCTTCGCGCCGGAAAACGGCCCCAAGGCCCCCAGCGACGTGCGTCTCAATCATACGGTGACAACGGTCTTCGAGCCGGGCAGCACCATGAAACCCTTCGTGATCGCCGGTGCGCTGGAGGACCGTCTGGTTCGTCCGAACGACACCATCTTTTGCGAGAACGGCAGCATGGCCGTGGGCTCCCACATCGTGCATGACGCCCATCATTACGGACAGCTCACCGTCTCCCAGGTGGTCTCCAAAAGCAGCAACATCGGGACCGCCAAGATCGCCTTCCAGATGGGCGGCGAGCGGCTGCACGATTGGCTGTCGTCCTTCGGCATGGGCCACCGCACCGGCATCGAGATCCCCGGCGAGAGCCCGGGCATCCTGACCGACGCGGGCGACTGGCGCAAAATCCACATCTCCAACGTCGCCTTCGGCCAGGGCATCGCGGTCAGCCCCTTGCAGATGGTCTCGGGCCTGTCGGCCCTGGTCAACGGCGGCAAGCTGATGCGCCCCTACGTGGTCGCCGAGGTGCGTGACTCGGGGGGCATCGTCGTCGAGCGCCACAACCCCCAGATCCTGCGCCAGGTCATCGCCAAGGAGACGAGCTGGGAGATCACCAAGATGATGGCCGACGTCACCAAGGAAGGCGGCACCGGCACCCGCGCCGCCCTGGCCGGATACACGGTGGCCGGCAAGACGGGCACGGCCCAGAAGGTGGACACGGTCCGCAAGATCTACCACCCCACCGCCCGTATTGCCTCCTTCATGGGCGCCGTGCCGGCCGAAAAGCCGCGCATCGCCTCCATCATCGTGGTCGACGACCCTCAGGGGCCCCAATACATGAAATACGGCGGCGTGGCCGCCGCGCCGATCTTCCGCCAGATGGCTTCGCGGACCATGAACTACCTGGACGCCGGCGGCACCACCACCGGCCCCGAGCCGAGCCTGGAGAAGATCCTCAAGGTCGCCATGGCCGAACGCACCGACGCGCCCGAACCGGCGGCCGTGATCGAGGTTGCCCCCCGCGTCACCGGCGAGGAAGTCGCCCCGAACCTGGTGGGGCTGACGATTCGCGACGTGGTGCAACTGGCCGGGCGCCAGAATCTGCGACTGTCGATGATCGGCACGGGCATCGCCGTGCGCCAGGAGCCTTCGCCGGGGCACGCCCTGGGCGAGGACCGAAAGATTCGCGTCACCTTCGACCCGAACGGATAAAATGCAGCTTCGTGAAATCGCATCGCTGGTGAACGGTCAACTCTACGCGGGACACGACGTGGAGATCGAACGGATCACCCTCGACTCGCGCAACGTGCGCCCGGGCTCGTTGTTCGCCGCGGTGGTCGACCCCATGCGCAACGGCGAGCACTACATCGAGCACGCCCTGGACGCGGGCGCCGAAGCGGTGCTGGCCGCGCGGGAAGTGGAGACGTACGGCCGGCCGATTCTGGTGGTCGACGACGTGCGCGAGGCCCTGGCGAAAACCGCCCACATGCTCACCGGACATCCGACGCACGACATGCTGCTCGTCGGCATCACCGGCACCAACGGCAAGACGAGCCTGGCCTATCTGCTGGAAGCGATCCTCACCGCCGCCGGCCACTCGGTGGGCGTCATCGGCACCGTCACCCATCGTTTCGCCGGCAAGGTCATCCCCGCCGCCAACACGACCCCCGAGGCGCCGGATCTGGCCGACCTGCTCTGGGCGATGAAGGACGCGGAGGTCTCGGCGGTGGTCATGGAAGTCAGCAGCCATGCCCTGGCCTTGTCCCGCGTCACCGGCTGCGAATTCAACGCCGCGATTTTCACCAATCTGACGCGCGACCATATCGACTTTCACCTGGACATGGACCGCTACGCCACCGCCAAGGCCCGGCTGTTCTCCGAGCATCTGACCGACGACCCCAATCTGGCCGTCGTCAATTGGGACGATGAATATTGCAACGAGGTCCTTCGGGCGGCCGGCGGGAAATTCGTCCAGACCTACGGCATGTCCGAAGGCACCGACTTTCACATCGTCGACGCGGTGGCCGACCGCAAGGGTGTGCGCCTGCGCCTGACCACGCCGGAAGGCGACCTGGAATTCGCCAGCACGCTGCTGGGTCCCTTCCAGGCCTACAACATCGCCGCGGCCGCCGCGACGGCGCTCAACCTGGGCGTCGCGCCGGACACGATCGTTCAGGCCGTCCGGAACTTCCGCGCCGTGCCCGGCCGCATGGAGCCCGTACCCGATCCGGACGTGACGGTGCTGGTGGATTACGCCCACACCCCCGACGCCCTGGTCAACGTGGTCGGCGCGGCGCGGGCGCTGACCGAAGGGCGGCTGTTCACCGTCTTCGGCTGCGGCGGCGATCGGGACCGAGGCAAGCGCCCGATGATGGCCAAGGCCGCCGCCACCGAGTCGGATATCTGCGTTGTCACCTCGGACAATCCTCGCACCGAAAAGGCCGACGAGATCATCGAGGACGTCCTTAACGGGCTGAATCTGGTGGGCATGGATCGGCTGGATGCCTCGACGCTGGCTGCCTACCGGGGCAACAACGGCTTTGTGGTCGAACCGGATCGACGCAAGGCCATCGCCATGGCCATCGCCGCGGCCCAGGCGGGCGACCTGGTGCTCATCGCCGGCAAGGGCCACGAGGATTATCAGATCATCGGTCGTGAAAAGATCCATCTGGACGACCGGGAAGAGGCGGCGGCGGCCCTGGCGGCCCGGCGTGTGATGGGCGGACGATCGGGGGCGGACTTATGATCGCCCGCAATCTCCAATGGGCCTGCGACGCCGTCTCCGGCCGATTCCTAGGCGACAACGACCGCTGCCCCACCCGCGCGTTTCGCGGCGTCTCCACCGACACCCGCAAGGTGCGACCGGGCGAACTATTCGTCGCCCTCTCCGGCCCCAATTTCGACGCCCACGACTTCGTCGGCCAGGCCCTGTCGTCGGGCGCGCCGGGGGCGGTGGTCCGCGAGCAATACCGACACGAAGGCGAACCGGCCGACGGCTGTCTGATCGGCGTGGACGACCCGCTGACGGCCCTGGGCGATCTGGCGCGGGCTCATCGGCGGGACTACGACATCCCCGTCGTCGCGATCACCGGATCCATGGGCAAGACGACCACCAAGGAGATGATCGGCGCGATCCTGCGCGTTCACTTCGGGCGCGTCCTGGTCACGCAAGGCAATCTCAACAACCGGGTCGGCCTGCCGTTGACGATCTTCGGCCTGGAGCCGGATCACGACGCCGCCGTGCTGGAAATGGGCATGAGCGAGCCCGGCGAAATCCGGGAGCTGGCGCGGATCGGCGAGCCGACGATCGGTGTCGTCACGAACGTGGCGGAGGTGCATCTGGAGGTGCTGCCCGACGCGGATGCGATCGCCGAGGCCAAGGCGGAACTGCTCGAGGCCTTCACCGAAAACCACACGGCGATTCTCAACGCCGACGACGCCCGCGTCCTGGCGATGGGCCGGAACAAACCCTTTGCGGTGCGCACCTTCGGCCTGGCCGACGGCGCTGACTGCCGGGCGACCGACATCCAAACGCGCGGCAAGGAAGGCGTTTCGTTCACGCTGCATCTGTCGGGCGAGACGCGGGACGTGCGTCTGTCGATCGTGGGGCGTCACAACGTGTCCAACGCCCTGGCCGCCGCCCTGACCGGTCGAACGGTGGGTGCGAGCCTGGACGAGATCGTCACCGGGCTGGAGAGCTTCCGTCCCGCCGACAAGCGTTCGTGCGTGCTGCGCCTGCGCGGCGCGTGCGTCATCGACGACACCTACAACGCCAACCCGTCCAGCATGCGCGCGGCCCTGGCGACGCTCACCGACCTGTCCCACGACCTGCGCCGTGTCGCCGTGCTCGGCGAGATGAAGGAGCTGGGTGTCAAAGCCGCCGCGGCTCACCGCGACCTGGGCATCGCCGCCGCGGAGGCGGGGGTGCATCGACTGATCGTGATTGGACCGTACGCCGGCCAGGTGGCCGAGGGCGCCGAGGAGGCCGGATTGGACAAAGAGGCAATCACCATTGCCCAAACGCACGACGAAATCGTCGCCCTGCTTCGCGATGAGCTGACGGATAAAGACGCGGTGCTCATCAAGGGCTCGCGGGGCGCGCGCATGGAAAAAGTCGTCGAGGGCCTGCGGGAGGGCGGCAACTGATGCTCTACCACCTGCTTGTCCCTCTCTCCAAATACGACTCGTTCAGCGCCTTCAACGTGGTGCGCTATCTGACATTCCGCACGGCCCTGGCGGCGCTGACGGCGATGTTCCTCAGCTTCATTCTGGGCCCGCCGCTCATCCGCCGCCTGACGGCCATGAAAGTCGGCCAGACCATCCGCAACGACGGCCCGGAGGCCCATCTGTCCAAGGCCGGCACGCCCACCATGGGCGGCAGCCTGATCGTCATGGCGATCCTCATCCCCGCCCTGCTCTGGAGCGACCTGGCCAGCCTGTATTTCTGGGCGGTGTTCGTGGTGATCGTGGGATTCGCCGCCGTGGGTTTCATCGACGACTACCTGAAGATCAAGCGCAAAAAGGGCATCACGGCCAAGCAAAAGCTGCTGGGCCAGATCCTGTTCGGCACCCTGGCGGCGATCATGATCTACGCCGAGAAAGACTTCACCACCGCGATGACGGTGCCGTTCTTTAAGAACGTGTCCATCGAGTTGGGCGCGCTCTACATCCCGGTGATCGCGTTCATCATCGTGGGTACGTCCAACGCCGTGAACCTCACCGACGGCCTGGACGGCCTGGCCATCGGCCCGACGATGATCGCCGCCGGCACCTTCACGCTGCTGGCCTACGTGGCCGGTCACGCACGCATCGCCGACTATCTGCAGATCCACTACGTGGCCGGAGCGGGAAATCTGTCGATCATCTCGGCCACGATCATCGGCGCGGGCCTGGGCTTTTTGTGGTTCAACACCTACCCGGCCCAGGTGTTCATGGGCGACGTAGGTTCCCTGCCCCTGGGCGGCGCGCTGGGCGCCCTGGCGTGCATCACGAAAAACGAACTGTTGCTCGTCGTCATCGGCGGCATCTTCGTGATGGAGACCGTCAGCGTGATCGTGCAAGTGGTCAGCTTCAAGCTCACCGGCAAGCGCGTGTTCGCCATGGCGCCGATTCATCATCACTACGAACTCAAGGGCTGGGCGGAGCCGAAGATCATCGTCCGGTTCTGGATCATCGCGATCATTCTGGCGTTGGTGTCGCTGACGTCCCTGAAGCTGAGGTAGGCGTGGAACTGTCCGGCAAAAACGTGCTCGTCGTCGGTCTGGCCCGTTCGGGCGTGGCGGCGTTGCGTCTGCTGTCGGCCAAGGGCGCGCGCCTGCGGGTGATCGACTCGGCCTCCGGCGATGTGCTCGGTGAACGGCTGGAAATCGCCCAATCCTTGGCCGAGGAAGTCGCCGTCGGCCGCTCCGAGCCGGGCTGGTACACCGACGCCGACCTGATCGTCGTTTCCCCCGGCGTGCCCCTGGCGCGGCCGGATTTCCAGCGCGCCGCGGACAAGGGCGTACCGATCGTCTCCGAGGTGGAACTGGCCTCGTGGTTTATCGATATCCCCATCGTCGGCATCACCGGCACCAACGGCAAAAGCACCGTGACCGCGCTGGTCGGCCATCTGCTGCGCTCGTCGGGCAAGCGGCCCTTCGTCGGCGGCAACTTCGGGCGCCCCCTGTCCGAACTGCCGATGACCGACGAGACCTTCGACGTGGCCGTGGTGGAACTCTCCAGCTTCCAACTGGAAGCCATCGACAGGATGCATCCCATCGCTGTGGCCGTGACGAATCTGTCCTTCGATCATCAGGACCGCTACAACGACTTCGCCTCGTATGTGCGGGCGAAGAAAAACGTCTTTCGGAATATGACCGGCGAGGACACGGCGGTACTCAACTACGACAACACCGCCTCCCGCGAGAACCTCACCGACCTGCCGTGCCGGACGCGCTGGTTTTCGGTGGACAGCTCGGACGCCCAAGTGCGTCTGCTGGGCGATGAGATCCATATCGACGCCGACGGCTCCGACCTGGAAATCGACGTCTCGGGCTTCCCCCTGCACGGCCGGCACAACAAGGAAAACCTGCTCGCCGCCGTGGCGCTGGCCCAACTGGCCGGGGCGAAGACCGCCGACATGGCCGAGGCGATCGCCTCCTTCTCCGGCCTGCCCCACCGCCTGGAGCGCCTGGGCGACGTGGGCGGGGTGCGCTTCGTGAATGACTCGAAGGCGACCTCCCCGGACGCCGTGTCCACGGCGCTGGAATCGCTGGACGGCCCGCTGATCCTGCTGCTGGGCGGCAAGGACAAGGGCGGCAATTTTCGATCCCTGATCGAATTGATGGAGCAGAAGGTCAAGCTCGTCGTCACCTTCGGCGAGGCGTCCGAACTGATCGCGTCCCAATTGACCGACCTGGGCCACGTGGTGCCCACGCTGACGCTGGAGGACGCCTTCGCCACCGCCGTGGGCGAGGCCAAGGACGGCGACACGATTCTGCTGTCCCCCGGTTGCGCCAGCCAGGACGCCTACACCAACTTCGAACATCGCGGCGATCACTTCCGGGAGCTGGCCCATGCGCTTTGATTCCCGGCCGACCCTCTTCGCCAAAAACGGCCCTGACCCGTGGGTCATCGGCGCGACGTGCGTGCTGGCGGTGTGGGGCGTCATCATGGTCTACTCGGCCAGCATGATCGTCGCCGAGCGGGACGCCGCCGTCGCCGCGCTCAACTCGGGCTATCTGAAAAAGCAGTTCATCTTTTCCATCCTGGGCATCGGCGTGATGCTCGCGGTGGCCCACATCGACTATCACGTCCTGGCCGAGCGCCGATTCGCCTACGGCCTGCTGGCAATGGTCACGGTGATGCTCGTCATCTCCCAGATCCCCGCGTTGGGCTACACGGCCGGCGGCGCGGCCCGTTGGATCCGCCTGGGGCCCGTGGGTTTCCAACCTTCCGAACTGGCCAAGGCGGCGGTGGCGCTGTTTTTGGCGGCGAGCATCGCGCGCAAGGGCGACGAGAAGATGCAGACCTTCGCCTTCGGCGTGGTGCCCCATCTGCTTATCCCCGGCCTGGTCATGCTCATCCTCGCCGGCCACCCGGACCTGGGCAGCGCGGCGATCATCGGCGGCACGGTCGTGGTCATGCTCTTCGTCGGCGGCGCGCGGCTGACGCACTTGATCGGGATGGGCGGCGTGCTGGTGGCGGGCATGACGGTGGCGATCATCAGCGCCCCCCACGCCATGCGCCGCATCAAGGGCTTCGTCGACCCGTGGGCCGACCCCTACGGCACCGGCTACCACATCATCCAGAGCCTCACGGCCTTCGGCAGCGGCGGCCTGTTCGGTCGCGGTTTGGGCGACGGGCGGCAGAAGCTCTCCCATCTGCCGGCCATCCACACCGACTTCATTTTTTCCAACGTGGCCGAGGAGCGAGGCTTCGTCGGCGTGGCGCTGACGATGGCCCTGTTCGCCGTGCTGATCCTGCGGGGCATGTGGGTCGCCCGCCGGGCGCCCGATCCCTTCGGACGCTATCTGGCCTTCGGCATGGTGAGCCTGCTGGGGCTGGAGATCGTCGTGAACATGGGCGTGGTGATGGCGTTGCTGCCCACGAAGGGCTTGGCGTTGCCGTTCCTGTCCTACGGCGGCTCGTCGATCCTGGTGAGCTTCGCCATGGTGGGCGTGATCCTGTCGGTCAGCCGCCACATCGACACCGGACCCAGGAGGACCTTCTAATGCACGTCCTCTTTGCCGGTGGCGGAACGGGGGGGCATGTGATGCCCGCGCTGGCGGTGGCCCAGGCGCTGCGTCGGCGGGACGCGGAGGTGCGCATCGAGTTCGTCGGCACCGCGTCGGGCATGGAAGCCGAGAAGATCCCCGCCGCCGGGTATCCCTTCCACGCCGTTCGCGGCGCGCAGATCAAGGGCGCGGGCGTTTTCGGGGCAATCGCGGGCGCGGCCCAGGCGGTCTTCGGCGTTCTGGGGGCCTACGGCCTGCTCGGTCGCTTGCGTCCGGACGCGGTGGTCGGTTCGGGGGGCTACGCCAGCTTCGCCGCCGGCATGGCCGCCTGGATGCGACGCATTCCCCTGATCGTCGTGGAGGCCAACGCCGTGCCCGGCCGCGCCAACCGCCTGCTGGCCCGCTTCGCCGACCTGACCGTCGTGCCCGTGCGTTCGGCGGCCCGATACCTGGCCACCAAACGCGTCGCCGCCTGGGGCAATCCGGTGCGTCCCGAGTTGATCGACCGGGTGCGCGAACTGCGCGGCGACGAGCATCGCGAGACCGGTCCGATGCGCCTGTTCGTTTTCGGCGGCAGCCAGGGCGCCCGCACGCTCAACAACGCCGTCACCGACTACGCCGCCTCGTTGGGCGAGGGCCTGGGCCGCGCCGTGGAAATCCGCCACCAAACCGGCGCCCGCGAGTTCGAGGCCGTGCATGCGTTCTATGTAGAGCGCGACTTGGCGGTGGATCACTTCGCCTTTACCGACGACATGGCCGCCGCCTACGCCTGGGCGGACGTGGTGCTGGCCCGGGCGGGCGGCAGCGTCGCCGAAATCGCGGCGGTGGGACTGCCTTCGGTGCTGGTGCCCTATCCCTTCGCCGCGGACGACCACCAGCGCGCCAACGCCGAGCACTTGGCCGAGGCCGGAGCGGCAATCGTCGTGGACGACAAAGATATGAACGGCGCAAAGCTCGCCGAAATCGCCAACGCGCTCGCCGCCGATCCGGACAAGCGCGCGGCCATGGCCCACGCCGCCGCCATGCTCGGCCGCCCTCACGCGGCCGACTACATCGCCCAAACCGTCATCGCGCTGGCCAAGCGCGAAGCCCGACCCCAATTCCCGGAGGACGTCGCCTGATGTTTCGCAAAGCCCGTCACATCCACTTCGTCGGCATCGGCGGCATCGGCATGAGCGGCATCGCCGAGGTGCTCATCAACCTGGGCTACACCGTCTCCGGCTCGGACCTGGTGGAAAACGACCTGACCCGCCGCCTGGACACCATGGGCGCCCGGACCTACGTGGGTCATCACGCCGCCAACATCGAAGGCGCCGACGTGCTCGTCACCAGCTCCATCATCGCCAAGGACAACCCGGAAGTCGCCGCGGCCCGGTCGGCGTTCATTCCGGTCATCCCCCGCGCCGAGATGCTCGCCGAGTTGATGCGCATGAAATTCGGCATCGCCGTGGCCGGAACGCACGGCAAGACCACGACCACCAGCCTCATCGCCACGGTGCTGTCCAAGGCGGGCCTGGACCCGACCGTGGTGGTGGGCGGCAAGCTCGACCACATCGGCTCCAACGCCAAGTTGGGCACCAGCGAATACCTGGTCGCCGAGGCCGACGAGTCGGACGGCAGCTTCCTGCTGCTCACGCCCACCATCGGCGTGGTGACGAATATCGAGCCCGAACACATGGACTATTACAAAGGCCTGGACCAGCTCAAAAGCACCTTCGAGATCTTCATGAACAAGGTGCCGTTTTACGGGCTGATGGTGCTGTGCATCGATCAGGAACACGTCCAGTCGCTCCTGCCCCGCATGCACAAGCGCTACACCACCTACGGCCTGTCCCGTCAGGCGGACCTGCTGGCCAAGGACCTGGTCTTCAAGGAATTCTCCACGTCCTTCACCGCCGAACACGTCGAGCAGGGCGTGCTGGGCCGCATCGAGATCGGCCTGCCGGGCGTCCACAATGTCTACAACTCCCTGGCCGCGATCGCGGTGGCCATGGAGATGGAAGTGCCCTTCGACCAGATCGCGTCGGCAATCCACAACTTCTCCGGCGTCGGTCGGCGTTTCGAAAAAATCGGCGAGGCGGGCGGCATCCTGGTGGTGGACGACTACGGCCATCACCCCACCGAAATCAAAACGACCCTCACCGCCGCCAAGACTTCCTTCGGCCGACGGGTGCTGGCGTTTTTCCAGCCCCACCGCTACTCGCGCACGCGGGACTGCTACGACGAATTCCTCACCGCCTTCAACGAGGCGGACGTGTTGGTCGTCACCGACATCTACGCCGCCAACGAAAAGCCCCTGGACGGCGTGACGGCGCAAAAACTATTCGACGGCATTCGCGCCTGCGGGCACAAGAACGTCATCTTCGAACCGGACAAGGAAAAGCTGCCCGAACTGATGGCCGAACTTTCCGAGCCGGGCGATCTGGTCATGACGCTGGGCGCCGGCGACATCACGAAGTTTTCGCGCAAGTTTTTCGAAACGCTCAAAAAGAACGCGGACGAAACCAAGCCCGCGGACGGCAAGTAGAACGGGAGAAACGGGTGTCCTGGGAGACGATCTACAACCGCATCGAGGACGAGTTCGGCGAGGACGCCGTGCGCAACGCCCCGATGTCCGAGCGCATCAATTTCCGCGTGGGCGGCCCGGCGGATATTTTGGTGCGTCCTCGGCATATCGCGCGATTGCAGCGCCTGATGCGACTGATCTCCGGGACCGACGTGCCCACCTTCATCTTCTCCGGCGGCAGCAACCTGATCGTGCGCGACGGCGGCATCCGAGGCGTAGTCATCGACGTGTCCCAGGGCTTTGACGAGATGTCCTTCACCCGCATGCCCGACGGCACGACGCACCTGTTCATCGGCGCGGGCCGCACCGTGGCGGACATGGTGGATGCTTGCGCCGAACGGGGTCTGGCCGGTGTGGAATGGGGCGCGGGCATTCCCGGCACCGTCGGCGGCGGCATCAAAGGCAACGCGGGCACCCGGGACGGGGATTTCGCCGGATCGCTGCGTTCGGTGCAGATGGTGGAATTCGACGGCCATCTGTCCGACTACGAGCGACGCGACCTGGTCTTCCGCTATCGGGGCCTGGTGAAGATCGGCCGCTTCATCATCGTCTCCGGCGTGCTGGTTTTGCGCGACGGCGACAAGGCGGCGATTCGCAAATCCATCGACGACATGATCGCCTGGCGCTACGAACGCCAGCCCTACGAAATGGCCAGCGCCGGTTCGATCTTCAAAAACCCGCCCGAGGCCCCCGCCGGCCGCCTGATCGACCAGGCCGGACTCAAGGGCACCCGCGTGGGCGGCGCCATGGTTTCGGACGTGCACACCAACTTCATCGTCAACGAGAAGGAAGCCACCGCCAGGGACATTCTCGAACTCATCGAGATCGTCAAGGCGAAGGTCAAGGAGGTGCACGGGGTGGATTTGCTGCAGGAAGTGATCGTCGTCGGCGAGGACGACCGGACGCCCCAAAAAGTGTCCGCCGGCCACATGCTGCAACGCAACGACGCCGAGGAGCGCAACGATGACGTGGATTGATAAACGCGTCGCGGTCCTGCTGGGCGGCCCGTCTTCCGAACGGGAGGTGAGCTTGCGTTCCGGCGCCGCGTGCGCTGAAGCCCTTCGCCGACGGGGTTATGACGTCACGGAGATCGACGCGGGGCCCGACCTGGCCGAGCGCCTTCGCGCCGAAAAAATTGACGTGGCCTTCATCGCGCTGCACGGCAAATGGGGCGAGGACGGATGCGTGCAGGGTCTGCTGGAAATGATGCGCATCCCCTACACCGGCGCGGGCGTGACCGGCTCGGCGGTGGCCATGGACAAGGTGCTCACCAAGGTGCTGCTCAAGCATGCCGGCGTCCCCACGCCCGACTTCACCCTGGTCGAGCGCATGGGCCGGGATCAGACGAACCTGATCGCGTTCCCGCTGCCCTGGGTCATCAAACCGGCCACCGACGGCTCCAGCGTGGGCGTCACCATCGTCACCGACGGACACCGGGTGGACGACGCGCTGGACCTGGCCTTCGAAACCGACGCGCGGGTGCTCATCGAGCGCTATGTCAAAGGCCGGGAGATGTCGGTGGGCGTGCTGTCCGGCCGGGCGCTGGGCGTGGTCGAGGTGCGGCCCAAGCCCGTCGAGGGCGAAGCGATCACCTTCTACGACTACAAGCACAAATACACCAAGGGCATGACCGACTACATCGCCGAGCCGTCCGACCTGCCGGCCGAGGCGCGGGATTTGATGATGGCCCTGTCCACGCACGCCTGCGAAACGTTGCAGGTCTCCGGGCAGGCGCGGGTCGATTACATGCTCGACGAAGACGGCGGTGTGTTCGTGCTGGAGGTCAACACGATCCCCGGCATGACCGAGCTGTCGCTTTTGCCGATGACCGCCCATCACGGCGCGGGCTGGAACTTCGACGAACTGGTCGAACGAATCCTGCACGACGCACGACTGCATGTGGGGAGCTAGAGCTTGAACTGGGTGTGGTTCAATCGCCTGCGTCGACGGCGCGGCAACATCAAGAAGGTCGATCGCAAGATCGAGATCGGCCAAAAGCTCGCCCGTCTGTCCGGCCTGGCCCGCCCGGCCCTGGGATTGGCCGTCGTGATCGCCGCGACGCTCTGGGCCATTGACGCCATTTGCGCCTCGTCCCTATTCGGCGTCACGAAACTGCAACTGTCGCAAACGCGGCACGTGGATCAAAGCGAAGTGAAGCGCTACCTGGACATCTACCCGAGGCAGAACATCTTCACCGTCGAACTGCGCGAATCGCACCGGCGGCTGATCGATCATCCTTGGGTGGCCGGCGCTCGGGTGCAGCGGGTTCTGCCCAATAAAATCCGCATCGACATCACCGAGCGCGTGCCCGTCGCCCAGATCTACCTGACCGCCGACGACAGCGCGCCCACCGAGGAACAGATCGCCAAGGCCACCCGCCGCGAGGCCATCGACAACCTCTACTTCGTGGATGCGGGAGGCGAGATCTTCAAGCAAGTCACCTCCGAGGAGGCCGCCCTTTACCCGCTGCCGATCATCACCGGCTTCAAGCGCGGTTCGTTCCTGGACGAACACACCGGCAAACTGCATCGCAACCGTCTGACGCAGGCCGTCGCGTTGTTGAATCACCTGCGCCGGGACGCGGGCATCGGCCTGGAGCGCCTCAGCGAAATTCGTTTCGACGAGTCCACCGGCTTTGCCCTCTACCTGGACGGCGCTCAGACGCTGGTGCAGGTGGGCCTGCCGCCCTATCACGACGCCTTCGCGCGGCTGGCCGCCGTGCTGGAACATCTTGGCCCCCAAGCCCAATTGGCGCGCCGCATCGATTTGTCCCAGCCGGGGCGCGCCGTGGTCAAGGGACTCAGGGAGAAGAGTGCCTCATGAAAGCCCGTCATCCCATCGTCGTCGGCCTGGATATCGGAACCACCAAGGTTTGCGCCATCGTCGGAGAGATCACCGACGGTGACTTGAACGTCCTGGGCGTGGGAACGCACGCGTCCAAGGGCCTGCGCAAGGGCGTGGTCATCAATATCGAGACGACCGTCCAGTCCATCAAACGCGCCATCGAGGAAGCGGAGATGATGAGCGGCTGCCACATCTCCAGCGTCTACGCCGGCATCTCCGGCGGCCACATCAAGAGCTTCAACAGCCACGGCATGATCGCCATCGGCGGCCAGGAGGTGACGGCCAAGGACGTGGAGCGCGTCATGGAGGCGGCCAGCGCGGTGGCCATTCCCCAGGACCGGGAGATCCTGCACGTTCTGCCCTTCGAATACATCGTCGACGACCAGCGGGGCGTGAAAGACCCGGTGGGCATGAGCGGCGTGCGCCTGGAGGTCAACTGCCACATCATCACCGGCGCCACCACCAGCGCGGCCAACATCATCAAGTGCTGCCATCAGGTGGGACTGCATGTGGACGATGTGGTCTTCGAACCGTTGGCCTCGGCCTACGCGATCCTTTCGGAAGACGAGCGCGAACTGGGCGCGGCGGTCATCGACATCGGCGGCGGCACCTCGGACATCGCCGTGTTCCGGGACGGCGCGCTGGTGCACTCGGCCGTGCTGGCCCTGGGCGGCGGGCACATCACCAACGACATCGCCCACGGCCTGCGGGTCCCGGCGACGCCGACCGCCGAGTCGCTCAAAAAGAAATTCGGATGCGCCATGGCCGCGGACGTGAACCCGGACGAAACGGTGGAACTGGGCGATTCCTTCGGCCGGGAGCCACGCTGGGTCGCCCGTCAGATCCTGTGCGAAATCATCGAACAGCGCGCCGACGAAATCCTGCGCCTGATCCACGCCGAGTTGGAGGACGCGGGTTATTTGGACGTCACCGGCACGGGCCTTGTGCTCACCGGCGGCTGCGCGCTCCTGCCCGACATCGACCGGCTGGCCGAGAAGATCTTCAACGCGCCGGTGCGGGTCGTCTTGCCCCAAAACCTGGTCGGGCACATCGAGCAGGTCGACGATCCGACCTTCGCGGCGGCCGTCGGGCTGACGCTCTTCGGACGGGAGGACATGCGTTTGAACCAAGCGCGCCAAGGCAAGACCAGCGGCGCCCAACGGGTGATCGAAAAGATGAAGACGGTCATCAAGGATTTTTTCTAGGACGGGATTGTAACAACTCTCTCCCGACGTGAAGCCGCGTCGGGAGCGGACATAGACGTGACGATGAACATCAACCCTTTGGAAGTGACAACGGAAAATCGCCCGGCTCCCCCACCGGGCCCCCACGGCACAAGGAGATGCACATGAAGTTGAAATTCGAAATGGCGGAGCACAACAACCCCAACGCGGCCGTCCTGAAAGTGGTCGGTGTCGGCGGCGGCGGCGGTAACGCGATCAACACGATGATCCAGACGGGTCTGTCGGGCGTGCAGTTTCTGAGCTGCAACACGGACAAGCAGGCCCTGGACGCGTCCCTGGCCGAAGGCCATGTCCAGATCGGCAAGGGTCTGGGCGCCGGCGGGATTCCCGAGATCGGCCGCCAGTCCGCCGAGGAATCCAAGGAGGTCATCCGCGAGGCCCTCGACGGCGCGCACATGGTGTTCATCACCGCCGGCATGGGCGGCGGCACGGGCACCGGCGCGGCGCCGGTGGTGGCGCGCATCGCTCGGGACCTGGGCGCGTTGACGGTCGCGATCGTCACCCGGCCCTTCGTCTTCGAAGGCAAGAAGCGCTGGCGTCAGGCCGACGAGGGTATCGAGTCCCTGCGTGAGGCGGTCGACACGCTCATCACCATCCCCAACCAAAAACTCCTCGCCCTGGCCGGCAACGAGCTGACCATGCTCGACGCCTTCAAAAAGGCCGACGAGGTGCTGCTCAACGCGGTGCAGTCCATCTCGGATTTGATCACCGTGCCCGGCGTGATCAACCTGGATTTCGCCGATGTGCGTTCGACGATGAAAGAGATGGGCGTGGCCCTGATGGGAACCGGCGTGGCCACCGGCGCCAACCGGGCCGTCGAGGCGGCGAACATGGCCATCAGCAGCCCGCTTTTGGAAAACGTGCAGATCCACGGCGCCCAGGCGGTGCTCATCAACATCACCGGCTCCTCGGCCATGACCCTCTCCGAAGTGCACGAAGCGGCCACGCTGGTGCAGGAGGCCGCGTCCGACACGGCCAACATCATCTTCGGTTCGGTCATCGACGAGCGCATGGGTGATTCGATGCGCATCACCGTCATCGCCACCGGCTTCGACTCGGTCGCCGAGGGCGTGGTGCGTCGCGATCAGGAAGGCGGACGGATTCTGCGTTCGGTGGCCACGGCCGCCGCGCCCCGTCGCACGATGACGGTGGAAGACGAATTTTTCGACGCCGGTGAAGTGGTCGACGAGGCTCCGGCCACGTCGCGTCCGGTGATTCGCCTGGGCCGCGTGACCGATCCGTCGGTGGACCCGCGCGGCGTGGTCAGCCCGGCCCCGACCGATCAGATCAATCGGGACGAAGGTCGCGGCCTGTTCAATCGTCGGGACAAGGCGTCGCGCCGGACTCGCGGCAACGACGCCGACCTGGACGAGTACGACATCCCCACGTTCCTGCGTCGCTCGGCCGACTAGGACGCGGTGGGAGTGCATTGAGGATAACGTGCGTTTCGGTTGGACAACGATGACGCATGATTAGGAAAGGGGCATCGACGCTTCAACCCCGTCGATGCCCCCCACAAGGACCGGATCCAACCTTGCCGGTTCTTGGAGGTGGCGGGCCCCAAAACCCACTCACCTCGCTCTGTCCATTTTTTAGGGCCGCCGACTGCCGCGTCGGCGGCCCCTTTTTATCCGGCGACTTATTTAGGCACGTTTGAACGACCAGGACAATCGAAAACAGAAGGGATTTTCCTCGAACGGCGGTCACAGCGGGTTTTGATTTGTGTCGGGAATCGTGGACGGCACTACATCTTGAATCGCGGCGACGTTCAGGGACGTTCGGAGTCGCCCGATTCCCCCGACGCATCGAGCGCCTCGCCTTCCTTGGCATCGTGTTCGGCGGGGTCGTCGGGCGGGGGCGCGGACCATTGATCCGGCTTGACCAGCGACCGGGCAAAACGCAGCGCCACCAGCGGCCCGCCCAGGTGATGCTCGATCTGGCGAGGCAGCAAGGCCGTCAGCCCGTCGACCTCGGCTTTGTCCATCGGCAAATCGTAGAGCGTCCCGATCGGCGCTTCGAGAACGCGCGCCAGCGCCGCCCTCGACCCCGCGCCCAGGCGAAACAAATCCCGTCCCGGCACACAGCGATCGCAAACCACGCCGCTTCTCGCAAACGAATACCGCGCGTCACGATCCGCCGGAATGTCCCGACCGCACGCGATGCACGACTCCAGGTTCGGCGCCAACCCCACCGCGCCCAGCAGGCGCCCCTCGAAGATGCGCAGAAGGCGGGGCTGGACGCCGTCCCGCGCCAACGCCCGCAACGCGCCGACACCCACGTCGAACAGCTCCGCGTCCTCGTGTTCCTCCACCGAGAAACGGCGCAGCAACTCAATGACATGCGTCGCGGCGCAAAGCCCCAGGAACGATTGGGACAGCGCCCAATAACCGTCGACCAGTTTGCCCGAGTCAGCCCGCGCCATTCCGCGACGAGGCATGTTGAGCTTGAGCGTCACGCAATTGGCCAGGTCGAAGACGTTGGCGAAACGTTTGTGACTGCGTCGCGCGCCGGGCACGACGGCGGAAACGAGCCCTCGCTCCCGTGTCACCAGCCACGCAATACGATCCGACTCCCGAAAGGGGATGAGCTTGACGACGATGGCGTTCGCCTCGACCAGGGACATGGCGCTAGGGGCGCACGCGATCCAGTTGGAAGATACGGGAGAGCACCCGGTCGAGGATCGCCGAAGGGATGGCGCGCTTGAACAGGGCCCAGCGTGTGGCGCCGTTGCCGATGCGGATGTAGCGCGGCGGATGGGGTCGCGTCGAGCGCTCGACAAGGATGCGGGCGAAGTCCTCGGTGGGCAGCGGGTGTTGTTGCGAGGCATGCACGCGCTTGTGGATGCCCTCTTCCGCGGCGGCGTAGAACGAATCGGCGCGGGTATATTCGGAGCGGCTCTGCTCGGCGTTGGCGCTGATGGACGAGCGCACCGCCCCGGCCGGCACCGCGATCACCTGCACGCCGAACGGCGCCAACTCCATGCGCAGGGCGTCGGTGAACGACGCGAACGCGGCCTTGGCGGCGCAGTAGGGTCCGGAAAAGGGCACCGTCATCACCGCCATGACGCTGGTGATATTCACGATGCGCCCCTTGCGCCGACGCATCATAAACGGCGCCACGGCCTGCGTGACGGCGATCTGGGCGATGACGTTGGTTTCCATCTGCTTGCGGATTTGATCGATGGGAATCTCGACGGACGGACCCACCAGATTGATCCCGGCGTTGTTGACCAGATAATCGATGTGCCCGAATTCTTCGATGATCGCGCCGACCACCTGCTCGACGTTTTCCTGGTCGTTGATATCGAGCGCCCGCGTGGTCATGCCCTTGTCGGCCAACTCCTGCATCGACTCCAGCCGACGCGCGGTGGCCACCACGTGCATCCCTCGGGAAGCGAATTCCAACGCCAGCGCCCGACCGATCCCCGACGAGCATCCGGTAATCAGGACGATCTCGCGGTCGGACACGGCACTCCCCCTTGGTCGGTCTTGGTCGGTATATGTCGGCGACGGCGCGCGGCGAGCGCCGATTCGATCTTACGACGAGGCCCCGCGCTGACGAAAGACCTCGTAGAGTCCGCAGGCGGCGGCGGAGGCGACATTCAGCGACGGAACCGGCCCGTCGCCCGGAATGCGCAGCACGGCGTCCGTCTTTTTCTTCACCAGCGGACGCAGGCCCCGGTCCTCGCTGCCGACCACGATCGCCACGTCGCCGGTCAGGTCGACGTCGGAAACCATCTTGTCGCCGTCCGCTTCCAGCGCGTAGCACCAAAAGCCCGCCCCGCGCAGTTGCTCCACCGCTCGGGCGATGTTCTTAACCCGCGCCACCGGCACCAGGTCCGCCGCTCCCGACGCGATGCGCGTGACCACCGCGTTGACCGACGCCGCCCGATCCTGCGGGATCACGACAAAGTCCGCTCCGAAAGCCCCGGCGCTGCGCAACACCGCGCCCAGGTTCTGCGGATCGGTCACGCCGTCGAGCAACACGGCGACGCGCCCGCCCACATGCTCCGTCGGACGCACCATCAAGTCTTCCAGATACGCATAGCGAAACGGCGCCAGCACCGCCGCCACGCCCTGGTGGTTGCCGCCTCGGGTCATCTCGTCGAGAACGTGCCGGCCGGTCCATTCCAGATTCAATTCGATGCCCATCGCCACGTCGGAGATCCACTGGGAGAGCTTGGGCCGCTCGTTGTCCAGCAGCACCTTTTCCACCTTGGTGTGGTCCGACTTGAGCGCGGCCTCGACCGCGTGTTTTCCGAAAATGCAGCGCGTCATGACGTGCATCCTAGCAGATCCCCAAGCGCCCCCCAAGCAGTTACGAAATAAAAAATTGATGTAAATTCGTAATTGTCGGATACGGCAACAAATCCGACCGCCGGGACGCCCCGCCACGGCCGAGAATTATAAATACATGAAATCATATAAGTTTTATTGCACACCCTGCCGGACATTCCGTTTGGCACGCCGGTTGCTCTAATTCCTTCCGGAATGGGATTCCAATGGAGGGATCGAAAGATGATTCTCTTAAGAAAGCTGCCCAAGGACGGGCGAAGCCGAAGCGGCTTCACGCTGATCGAAGTCATCGTTATGTGCGGGATCGTCGCGATTCTGACGACGATGTACATGGGGACCTCCGCCTGGGCGCACCACCGCGCCATGGTGGCCGTTTTCCAGGCGGATATGCGCATGGTCAAGCTGGGCGCTCAGCGCTTCGAGCAGGATCTGGGTGTCTATCCGCCGGACGTGGTTCGCGGCATCGACCCGGGCATGATCGACAAATACGGCTGGCAAGCCGGTGATTCTTCCGGCGGACGCTGGGCCAAGCTGACCGAAAACCGCAGCGAATACGAACGCCAGTGGAGCGGACCGTACATCGACTGGCATACGTGGAAACGTAATCCCTGGGGCGGTCTGTATGACTGGGACAACTACGAGCCGACGCGCGGCGTGTACATGGGTATCCCCGGCGGCGCCGTGTACGTGACCCTCAAACCGTCCACCTGGGGCGGCAAGGACGGCCTGCCTCCGCCGCAGTTCGAGGACATCCTCGAAGCCACCGGTTTTGACATCAGCCCCTGGCCCTACGTGGTCGCGGCCCGGATCGGACAATACCCCTTCTGGAATAATTTCGAATAGAAAACTCTCGAAATCCTTAGGAAAACCAACGGCCGCGCCCGAAAAATCGGGCGCGGTTTGCTTTTGCGCTTGCAAGGAGCGTTTCCGAGTGGAGACGGCAGTCTGTTCGGCAGAGCCGCGCGCGGCGTCCCGCTAATTATGATAGGGGTTGTACAGGCACCACCAGCGCCCCGCGGCGTACCAGTAGTCGATCACCGGTTGGTCGGTGGGCAGATCCTTGTGCAGGGGGCAGGTCGGACGCCCGAAAAAGGCCGAGTCCTTCAAATCGATCTTCTCCGTGACCGCATAATTGCGACGCACCTGATCGTAGGGATGGGGCATGAAGATAATCTGCATGCTGGGCCCGTCGATGTGGTGGTTGATGATGAACGCGGTGAAGGCCTGAGGCCGGATCTTCTTTTCTTCGTTGAGCACACTGTCGAAGAACTCGTCGGCCGCCTTCTGATTGTCGTAACAGGCGTCGCGCGTCGACGCGACGCGGTATTCGAAAAACTTCATGATCGTCAGCACGCCCAGCACGGCAATCACCGCCAGCAGCAGCAAATCCGCGATCACGATTCCGCGACGATGGGGACGAGCAAGCATCATTCCAGCGACAGATCTCCGTTCGCGGTGACGTAGAGTTTGAGGAACTCGTAGCGCTCCGGGTCCGGCAGGCTCAGGACAAACCCGTTGGTCACGTCCTTGACGTATTGGAACTTCTGGTTGGATTCGCCGACGGTGGGCGGGCCGTCGATATAGCGGCCGACCAGATCGTCGAGTTTGTCCGGATACTCGCCGTGATCTTCCCGATAGCGCATCAGTTCGACCAGAAGCATGGTGAACTGAGCCGAAGGATTGCCGCGCTCAATAATGAAATCGCTGGAATACGAAATCGGCTCCTGGGAGAGGCTGACCTGCTGATCCAGATAGGTATAGATGCCGGCCAAGACGAAAATCGCCAGCACCATCATGGAGTTGAGGCGTACGTTCAGGCGCTGCTTGGTGGTCAGGGGATTGTCTTCGGCGGTCTCTTCGGTGATTTTGGTCTCGCGCTTGTCCTGGACAATCGCGGAAACGGCCGCCGCCGACCCCATGTCGCACATGGGACAGACCACCTGGGGATCGCCACCGCCGGGATCATCAACATAGTGCATGCATTCGCCGCAAATGGGCTTGCCGCACATATCGCACTCATAGAGCGCGTCTTCCCGCGGATGGCGGTAGCACTTGGCCAAGGGATGCCTCCGGATGGTTTCTCAAGGTTTAGGGAAGCCTCAGGCCTCTGTCAAGGCGAACCGACAGGCAGGGGGCGATTTCCCAAATGAGTTTTTTCTTTTTTCTTCAAGCATTTAGCTTGAATTAGCTCAATCGACGCTTTACCAATGGGCCGACGTCGGCCCCAAGGCGCGAAAGCCATGAGAATTCCGCGTGTTTTTTCTCGTCGGCGTTGACACGAGCCCGGCCCCCGATAAGATGCCGTTATCACACTTTTGGCGGCAATCTCATCTCATGTTGAAAACGACGTTCCATCGTAACGCGCCGGCCTTTTTGTTTGCCCTGGCTGTATGTCTGCTGTCGGTATCCTCGGCCCGAGCCGATGCCGAGGTTCTTTGGGCCAACGGCTTCACGCCGGATAACGCCGGTTTCGACCGCATCGCCGTTTTCACCGACTTCACGGTGATCAACGAGGGCGACAAGGGCGACCAATATGTTGCGGTTGCGGACAGCATCGCCGCCGGCCGGTCGTTGGACGCTCTGCTCGTTGAAACCCTGGAAGACGCCGGTTACAAAATCGGCGTGCATGACCGGTACTTCGTCGGCGCCCTGGCCGACACCCCCATGCCCCTCTCCAAGCGCCTGAGCGCGCCCCTGCCCAAGCAGGATCCGCCTTTTCACGAAGACCCCTCGGTCTCCCGGGTGACGGCTCATCTCAGCGACGTCGACGGGATGTTCCGGGCTTACGGCCGCCTCGTCGTCCAATCGCCCGCCGCCCTGCAAAGCGCGTCGCTCCCCGCCGAGTTGACCTCCCGTACCGCCGGCAATTACCGCTCATCGGGACTGCTGATTATCACCGGCGTGATGCGCCCGATCGAGTCGGAGATCAAAGGCGGAGGATGGCTGCCTCCGACGACGGAAAATCTCCCGGCCCTCAAAGCGCCTTACGTGAGCGCCGCCTATTTCGAGGCCGTCACCGGCAAGCTGGTGTACTTCGTCAAAGCGCCCATCGAAGGCAAACAAAAGATCGGCGACTTCGAAAAAGAGCTGAAGCGAGCCCACAAGGATTTTCCCGAAGCCCGCGTGGCGCGCCGGTTTGCCGTGCCGCCCATGCCGGAATTCGATTCGATCGCCAAGGTCGCCGCCGCCAAATGTACGCCCTTTTCCGCCCCGACCGGCGCCGCCCAGCCCGGATTCGCCGTGCGCATGGGGGTGCTGCAGGCTCGCGGAGGGATTCCGTTTCGCCAATCGCCCGACGACCGCTTCAGCACGCGCATGCTTCCGCCCGGCACGCAGGTCAAGATCATCGGCTATGAAGGCGCCTATTCCAAGGTCGTCCTCCAGGATTGCAGCGTCGGCTGGTCCCCCAGTTCCCAGATTCTGATCCGCCGCTAAGCCTCCAAATCGACACCGAATTTCGCCCCTTCCCCTGGTTGGTCGGTGAAATCGCATTTGCATCCGCCGGTGAAACCCGCGCGCCTCGCCCGTTGTCCAGACGCAATAAGCCCAGATATCCCTCCATCATGGGCTCATGGCACCCGCGGGTGCGGCGAACAATTCCCGCACCCGCGTTTTTTCGTTTAAAGGGGGCAAGACAAAGGACGGTAAGAGACGTCCTTGACAGTCTTTCGACCCGCCACCTAGCATCCGAAGGCACGCGGCCGCGACGGGGCGCATACCGGCCCCCGAATCGACGCGGCCAAGGAGAGATGATGCGCAAAAAAATCATCACCGGCGTTGTCGGCGCGTTTGTCGCCCTGGTGGCGGTGAATCTCTATTTTCGAACGCCCGCGCCGACTGTCCCCGGCCTGGAACGGCCCGCCATCGACCCGGCGGTCTTTGATGGCGGCGACGGCGCCGTCGTGACCACTTCCAGCAAGCAGCGCCAATCGGATCTGCGGGAGCAGCGCCTCAAAGAGGCCCAGAACGCCGTGAAAACCGTCGGCGAAGACAACGCGACCAAGGCCGACAACCCCCGTCCGGTCCGCCGCGACACGCCCCGCGAAACCGCCGCCGAGGCCCGAAAGCGACGTCAGGAAATCCGCGCGAAAGGCGTCTCCGGCGGCATGACGCCCCGCCCGGCCAAAAGCAACGAAGAGTCGGGCAACAACCGGCTCACCCCCGAACGACGCAAGGCCCTGGAAGAGCGCGCGGCCGAGTTGAAGGAGAAAATCCAGAAGCGCCGCGACGCCGGTATCCCGCCGTCCATCGGCTCGTCCGTCGCCCGCCGTAACGCCGAGGAGCGGGCCGAGTATCTGCGCGAACGCCGCGAGGCTCGACGCGCCGACCGTATGGCGCGGGGCGCCGCCGTCTCCCCCTCGGACCTGTCGGCCATGGAAGATCTGAGCGACGAAGAGCTTGAAGAAATGGCCGCCGAAGTGGGCATGGACGAAGACCTGGACGCCATCCTCGGCGAAGACCACGTCGACGAAGGCTACTAGCCGGGGAGTCCCGGCGGACTAACGGATGCCCGAGGGCATCCTGCACGCTGACGCGTCGTTGAATGTGCCATGCTGGTCGTCGCGTTGCTCCAACCATTGCCTCCGCGATCACGGTATTTCAGAGCGTGGGGCTGCACGTTCACGACGACGCAGTCGGCGGGAAGGTGGGCATTCTCGAAACCACGTTAGACCCATCAGAGTCCCAACATGCATCTCGTCGCAGCCCTAGGCCGGTCGGCAAGCGGCGTAACCACCTCAAATCACACCTTCTCTCCGCCTTCGGCGTCGCGAAAGTGTGGCACCCACGGTTTACAAACTTCGAAATCGCCCGGAGCGAAGCGACGCCCCCCCGGTCTCTCCCCGCCCGCGCGTCAGTGTGCAAGGATACCCCCGGTATCCGCCGGTCCGTGCCGACAACGGCGCGTCGTTCGTTGACGGGCCGAGCGGGCGCGTGATAGATTCGCGTCGATTTTTCCAGCTTTTTTTCGGGATCTCATGGCCGTCATTTCCATCTCCAATCAAAAGGGCGGCGTCGGCAAAACCACCACGGCGGTGAACCTGTCGGCCGGTCTGGCGCGCCACGGCAAGAAGATCCTCCTCGTCGATCTGGACCCCCAATGCAGCGCCACCCAGTCGGTGTATCGCCGCCTGGCCGAGGACGAACGGGGCGTGAACGAGGCGATGCTGGAGGAAACGCCCCTCTCCGAAATCATCATCAACACCTCGGTCGAAAATTTCGATCTGGCTCCCGCCGGCGAAAGCCTGGCGAACGCGGATCTGAACCTGGCCAGCCTGATGGGCCGCGAGCGCTACCTGGAAAACACGCTGTCCCACCCGGACCTTAAAGTTTACGACCACATCCTCATCGACACCGGCCCTTACCTCGGCCTGCTGACGATCAACGCCTTCGTCGCCTCCGACTACCTGATCGTGCCGGTGAGCTGCGAATACCTGCCGCTGCTGGGCTTGAAGTTCCTGATGGAAACGGTGGGCAAGGTGAAGGCCAAGATCCAGCCGAATCTGACCATCCTCGGCTATCTGCTGACCATGTACGACAAGCGCGAGAAGATCACCTTCGAGGTGGAAAACACCCTCGTCGAAAAATACGGCGATCTCTTGTTTGACACGCGCATCCGGATTAATACGAAACATCGCCGCGCGCCCTCGGCCCAGGAGACGATCTTCGAGCACGAACGATCCGCCTCGGGCAAAGGGACGCAGGATTACACGGCGCTCACCGAAGAGGTGCTCGCGCGCCTGGGGGAAGGACACGAGCATGGCCAACAAGACGGATAAAAAATTCGACTCCATCTTCGAGCCCACGTCGGACGAGAAAAAGGCCGATAAGAGCGCCGAGACCAAGCCGAAGAAAGCGCCGGCCAAGCGTGTCTCCAAAAAGGACGACTCGGCGCGCTCCAAGGATATCCCCGCCCCCAAGGCGGCCGCCAAGACCGTCGAGCCGGGCACGGGAACGGGCGCCGATCGCAAGCACGCCCACACCACCGACGAAGCCGTCGCCAAGCGGCAGGCCGCCGCGGCCTCCAAGGCGGCCGTGGCCGAAGCCAAGTCGGGCGAGTTCGAGCCGGTGGACATCAACCGGATGCAGGTCCTGGGCGACATCCTCCAGACGCACTACCAGGAAGCCCTGTACCGCAAGGGCAAGGAAGACCGCCTGCTCACCCTCGGCCTGACGCTGATTACGGCCGTCGCCCTGTCGGCGTTCCTGATCCGCGCATTCCTGACCGTGGACCCGGGCGGCTGGCTCTACTCCCTCGTCTTCCGAACGGCCTTCGCCGTCGTCATCGCCCTGACGGGATTCGCGGTCGCCTCCATGGTGGAATTGAATCGCACGCGCCTGCAGGACGTGTTCGCCATGATCGTCAAGGTGCACGAGAGCCTGCGTCTGTTCGATGACAACGTGTACAACAAGGGCGGGGGGTCCTACCTGCCCAACACGTACAAATTCGTCGGCAGCTTCAACGACGACGAATCCAACTACGCCATCATCACCCTCAAGCTCGGCTCGGTCATCGGCGCGCTGGCGGTGTTTATTTTGGTGTAAAGCGTTCGGGTATTCGACAAGCCCCCTCCCCAATTGTGTCCGCCTTTGACACAATAGCCCGATGCAAAAACGCCCTCGCCGCGTGAATCGTCCGATCGTTGTCGCCGCCGCCGTGCTGGGCGTCGGGACCGTCGCGCAGTGCCTCGTCGGATTGTTCGGCATTCCCGGCTACGAAGCGGCGCAGATCCAGGCGTTCTATTTCGCGCTGGTCGCCGGGCCGCTGGCCATCGCCCTGACCAATCGCCGGGCAAAAGACGGCGTCGCCTTGCCCGTCCCCGCGCAATTCGGATCGAGCCTCACCGCCGCGTTGACGCTGCTGGCCATAGCCACGGCCATGCTCCTTGTCTCCGGCTTCGTCCGTCGCGCGTGCGAGATCCCCACGAATCTGTTGTGGACGCTCTGGCTGCCGGCCGTCTCGACGATCCTCGCCGTCGCGTGGGCGACGTTCCTGCGCACCCTTCTCGGCTCCACGCGTTGGACCTACGCCGCCTATGCCATCCTCGTCGCGGGCAACGTCTTCCACGAACTATGGATCGTATGGTCGCGGCCGGTCGTCTTCGCCTACAACGCCCTGCTCGGCTACTTCCCCGGCCCCGTCTACGACGATGTGGTAAGCGTGACGACGCCGCTGATCGCCTCGCGCGGGTTTGCGTTGTCGCTGGCGGTGGTGCTGGTGGCGGCGGCGTCCCTTTGGCAGCGATGGCGCGACCCGTCGCGGGGCGCCGCCCATCCGCTCACGATGCCCGCGGCCGCCCTCGCCTCCGTTGTATGCGTTGCTCTGGCGATCGGCGCGGAGGATATCGGCACCGAGGCGTCCCGCGCGCGGATCCAACACGAACTCGGCGGCAAGGTCGTCGGCCCTCATGTGACGATGTACTACCCGGAGGACCTGACCGACGCGGAAGTGCGACGCCAATTGATCGACTTGGAGTTTCGCTTCGAGCAGCAGTCGAAGTTTTTGGGGATCGCCGACGCGCCGCGCGTGACCGCCTACTACTATCGCGACGCGGACGAAAAGAAGCGCCTGATGGGCGCGGGCGACACGCAGATGGCCGACTGCTCGAACCGCGAGATGCACATGAACATCGAGATCCCGCCGCCTCACGAGGTGCTCAAGCACGAGATCATCCATGTCCTCGCCGGGCCGTGGGGCATTGAGTCGCTGGGCTTCTCCCGCGTGGTGGGCATGACCGAGGGCCTGGCCGTCGCCGCCGAGGGCTGGCGCGACGACTACACCATCCCCCAGTGGGCGGCGGCGATGAAGCGCGTCGGGCGCCTGCCGAGTATCGCGAAAATCGCCGGGCCGCTGGGTTTTTGGCGACTGTCGGGCTCGCGCAGTTACCTGGCGTGGGGCGGGTTCGTGACGTGGCTGGTCGAGAACTTCGGCATGGAGAAGGTCAAGCAGGTCTACGGCGACGGCGATTTCGAGGCGGCGTTCGGCGCGACGTTGCCCGCGCTGGCGCGACAATGGGAGACGTATCTGGACACGGTTCCGACGCCGGATGATCTGCTGCGCACGGCGGCGTACAAATTTTTCCGCCCGTCGTTGTTCGAAGGGCGATGCGCGCGCGTCGTGGGGCGGCTGCGGGCCGAGGGTTTCGAAGCGGCGGCCAAGGGCCGATATCGCCGGGCGACCGAGGATTTCGCCAAGGCGTACGATTATTCGGGCGGCGATCCGCGTTATCTGCGCTACCAAATGTCAACGCTGGTCGCCTCCCGCGAGTATGACGAAGCGTGGCAAATCGCGCAGCAGGTGCTGGACGCCGAGGGTGCGGACCTGATCACATCCCCCCCTCCCGGCCAATTGGCGACGGGCGATCTCTACGCCGCCACGCAAGCCCTCGACACGCAGGCGGACATCGCCTGGTTGCGCGGCGACGATGCGAAGGCGCGGGCGCTCTACACCATTATCCGCGATCGCGGCGTCAGCGACGGGCTGCGTCGCAAGGCGGCGATCATTGTCGCGGCCATCGACGACCCGAGAGTGATCGAGCCGCGCGTGCGCTCCCTGGCGCTGGACCTGGCGGGATATCTGCGTCCGATCTGGGTCGATCCCGACGCCCGTCGCCTGGACCAGCTCTACCTCGCCGGGGCCGCCGACGACCTGCCCGACAACCCGATCCCCGACTACATCATCGGCCGTGAGCTGGAGGACCGAGGCGCGTATGACCTAGCGACGACGTACCTGCGCCGGGCGCTGTATATGGACGACGGGGGCCGGGGGCTGCCGGATCCGGCCGTGGCGACGGCGGCATGGTTTTCGTTGGGCCAATCGTTGTATAACAGCGGGGCCTACGCCAAGGCCGAACTGCATTTTCGCGCTCCGGCGCCGGTGCTGCTGAGCGTGGGCCACCGCCAACTGGCCGCCGAATGGGCCGAGCGCGCCGCTTTCGCCCGCAACTTTGAAATGCCCTCGATGCCTCGCGAGACCGCCGAATGACCCGCTACCTTTCGATCTCCGCCGCCCTGATCGCCGCCATGCTCGCGTTGGCGGCGTGCGACCGCGCCTCGACGGCGACCTCCGATCCGGGCGACATTCTGGAGCGACGGGCGACGGGTTTGCCCGCCGTGCATGACTTTCGCCCGTGGGAGCGCGGGCCGGACGTGGCCGACGGGGTGCGTCGCGTGTTGACGGTCGACCCCGCGCCCTGCGACGATCTCAAAGCCCTCGCCACCACCGACGTCCCCGCCCTGCTGCGCCTGGCCGCCGAGATCCGCGCCCGCGAAGAAAAGTGCGAATCCGGCGCCATCGATGCCCCCGAGCGGCCGATTCTGTTCTCGTCGGCCGACGGCACCGCGCCGCGTCTGGCGGTCGACCTGTCGGATGTGTCGCTGGCCCTGTTCAACCCGATGCACCCGGAAATCCTTGCTACACCTAAAGACCAAACGAGCGTCACCGGCGGATTCGGCGCCATCGAAAAAATCGACGACCTGTCCGACTCGGACTCCGCCGCTCTCTCCGAGGAAGGCGCCGTCGCCGCGCGTCTGGTCGGCCCCGAGGGCTACGACCTGGTCATCTTCCCCGACGGATTCCTCGCCGGACGCGACGCCCCGAAAGGCGGCCCTTGGCGTTTGGCGACGGGACAATTCGCCGAACCGGCGCGCCTGCTTTTCGCCAAGTCCATGTTGCGTCGCGCCGACGAACTCGGCCCGTTGGCGGCCATCCTGGCCATCGACAGCGGCCAGGGCGGCGAAGCGTTGGAGTGGCTCGAAAAATTCACCGACACCGGAGCCGCCGATTCCGCCGAAGGACGACGGATGCGGGCCCGCGCCTTGATGGTGCGTCATGAGATGTTGTGGCACGGCGAGCGCGCGCAATCGGTGAAACTGCTGCGCCGCCTGGTCCTGACGTATCCCGAGGACAAGTACGTGCGCGCCATCGGGTTTTATCGGCTGATCTGGTACTACGCTCAGACCTATAGTTGGCAGGATTATTACGACATCTACCAAAAGGTCGGCGACAAGGTGATCCCCCACCCGTCCGCCGCTCAGACCGAGCGCCTGGCGATGATCAAGGATGTTTTGAAAGCCGAAGCGGACCGCAAGCGCGGTATGGTGTTGAGCGCGGATCGGCTGCGTCAGGTGACGGAATCCTACGACGAATTGGGCGATTTCGACTCGGCGTTGCGCCTGTTCGCCGACGCCATCGACAGAGCGGAGAAGGGATCGGAAGAATATTGGTCGATGCAGTTGGCCCGGGCGCGGCTGCTGATCAAAACCGGCGCGTACGACGAGGCCGAGGCGCTGCTCAAGGACATGGTCGACGACGGCGAGAGCATTCTGGTGCGTAGCGGGCGCGTCTATCGGGTCTACGGCGATCTCTACAAGGCCCAGGCCCTGGACGACAAGCTCCTGTGGGCGGAGCAGCAATACAAAAAAGCCTTCGAAACCTTCCGTCCCCGCGAGGGCGAAAAGCTGCCGCCGCCCTTCTGATCGAACCTCGATAGCCCTCGTCACCCGCGACCGTGACCGAACTCACCGGACCGTAAGCCACGCTTTGTATCCGCGCCTTTGCGTTGACACCCCGAGGCGCGCCAAAGTAGTTTCGACGGCATGTCCAAGGTGCTCCTCTTTTATCCCCGCACGGGCTGGGATGTTAAAAACGTCAGTGTTGTCCTGCCCTTGAGCGTGATGCTGCTGGGTCGGCCCCTGCGTCGCGCGGGGTATAAGCCGATCATCATCGACCAGCGCATCGACCATCACTGGAAACGCACCCTTCAGGAGCATCTGCGCGACGGCGACGTGGCCGCGGTGGGCGTCTCGGCCATGACCGGCTTCCAGATCAAGGGCGGCCTGGAGGCGTCCAAATTGGTGCGCCATGTCGCGCCGGACGTGCCCATCGTCTGGGGCGGGGTGCATCCCTCGCTGTTGCCGATGGAGACAATCGCCGACCCGGCGGTGGACTACGTGGTCTGGGGCGAAGGCGAGGAGTCGCTGATCGAATTGCTCGACGCGCTCAAGGACACCCGCGATCCGGTCGGCATCCCCGGCGTGAGCTACATGAACCGCCACGGCGAGCCGGTGCACGGCGGGGCGCGACCGTTTCTGAAAGATCTGTCGGACGTCCTGATCCCCGACTACGATCTGGTCGACGTGGCGGATTACATCACCACGCAGACCCTGGGTGAGCGGGATCTGGCGATCATGACCAGCCGGGGCTGTCCCAGCCGATGCAGCTTTTGTTACAACGTGGCGTACGCCAACCGGCGCTGGCGCTCTCAGCCGGCCGAGGCCGTCGTCGATCACATCGAGCTGATCACCAAGCAGTTCGGCATCGACGCGATCCTGGTCAAGGACGACAACTTCTTCGTGAGCAAAAAACGCGTCGCGGCCATCGCCGAGGAACTCAACCGGCGCAACGTCAAGGTGATCGTCCGAGCCGAGTGCCGGGCCGACTACGTCTCACGCAGCTACGACCACGACTTCCTCACGCACCTCTACGACACGGGATTTCAGGAAATGACCGTCGGCGCCGAGTCGGGCACCGAGATCGGCCTGGACATCCTGGCCAAGGATATCAGCGTGGAAAATATCCGGGAGGCCAACCGCCGCCTGGGGGCCGCGAGGATCGCGACGAAGTTCACCTTCATGTCCGGCTTCCCCGGCGAGACGTGGGAATCCATCCAGGCGACGCTCAAGCTCATGCTCGACCTGGTCAAGGAGAACCCCTACGCCCGGGCCACGCCGCTGCATCTCTACGCGCCCTACCCCGGCACGCCCCTCTATGACCAAGCTGTGCGCCACGGCTGGACGCCGCCGGAAACGCTGGCCGGCTGGGCGGCGGTGGACTTCCACGAAATCGACATGCCGTGGATCGAACCCCATCTGCAAAAAATGCTCGAACGCATGAGCGTGTCCACTTACTTCCTCGACGGACGCACCATGCCCGAATATTTCGCCGCCTCGCCGATGATGAGCCTGGCCTCGCGGGTCTACGGCTCGGTCGTCCGTTGGCGCGCGCGCAACAACTATTTCCGCATGATGCCCGAGCTGTGGCTCATGGAGCAGTACCGCAAGGTCTACGCGTAAGCGCCGACGCCCCACGCCATGCTCCGCCTCGCCGATTTCTCCCTGTCCCACGAAACCGCCGTCACTGAACTGCTGACGCAGACTTATGTCGGCGAGGGCTATAGCTCGCCCCAAATCGTCAGCGCGTTTACCCCATCGGCGCTGCGCAACCGTGGCGAAGTGATCGTCGCCGAATCAGACGGTCGCGTGGTCGGCGTGGTGATTCTTGTCGACGGGGCCAATCCCGCCGCGAAGTTGTCGGCAGAAGGCGAATCGGAGATACATCTGCTGGCTGTTGAGAAATCGTCGCGCGGCGGTGGAACGGGAACGGCGTTGGTGGCCGAAACGATTCGACGAGCGCAAGATCGCGGCGACCGGCGACTGCATCTGTATACGCAACCGTCGATGTCCGCCGCCAAGGCGGTTTACGAACGTGCAGGTTTTTTGCGCGAGGCGCGTCGGGATTTCGAAATGGCGGGCAAGCCGTTCGAGGTGTATTCGCTCAGTCTCGCCCCCTCGGTGAATCGTCCGGCGCCGACGTCGTCTCTCCCCGAAGCGCCCACCAAATAAACGCCCCCAGCACGGCCAGGGCGACGCAGACGAAGGCGTGATCGCTCGGGCGGACCCACCGGCCGCGAGGATGGGCGATCATCTCCGGCGGATGCACCGGGAAGCCCTTGGGATCGTAGAGCGCGAAGAAGATTTCGTTTTCGAAGATCAGGGCGCATCCGATGAGAATCGGGATCAACGCGACCAAGGCGATTTCCGCGCCGTCGGTGTTGAGCGGAAGCCGGTCCGCGCGGCCGAGGGCGCGACTCCCGGCGACGAGGCACGCCAGCGCGAGGATCGGCCAGACCAGGAAGCGGCACAGGGCCGTCGCCGCCTCGTGATGCAGCCGGAAGCTGTAGGCCGAATTGAACAGCGGGCTGAAACCCGCCACCGTCTTGGCGAAGGCGTAGATTGCTCCGATAAAAAGCGCGAACGCCAAAGCTCGACGCAGCGTCGCCATTCTAGTCGCGCCCTTTCTTGATCAGCACGACGACCAACGCCCCCAGCGCCGTGGCGGCGACAAGGAGCGCCAGGCCCGTCGGGTCCGTGAGCGGCGTGTCCGTGCCTCGGGCGAAAAATTCCAGCATCCCTTCCGGCGCGAGAACACTGCCGACCATCACCGTCCGCGCCAATTCCAGCACGGCGATGATCGCCAACAGCGCGGCCATGCGCCGCACGAGGGTAACGACGTCGTCGATGCGCAGGGCCCGGAACGCACGCGTGGGTAGCGGGCCGAAGACGAGTTGAAATCCGCCGACGACGAGCGTCAGAATCAGCCATCCCATGAGGAACATCTGCATGGGAAAGGTGGTATGGAAGAGAAGGTTGCCGGGGGTTAGCGGCAACACGCCGAACAGAAACATCACTTCGCCCATGGCCAGGCCCAAGGCGTAAAAGAAACACACGAACGCGACGAACAACAGGAACCACGCCGCCAGCACGCCCATGAGGGTCGCCAACGACAGGGGCAACATCAGCAGCCAACCGGCGGCGCCGACTTCACCGTCGAGGACTTCCTTCAAAGGCGCCGAGCGGCTGCGGCGATTCCATAACGCGCGGGCGACAAACAGCGCCATCAGAGCCGCCGTCGCCAACGCGGCAAATTTCAGCACACCGATCACGACGCGTCCCTCCACGGATCGCCGTTCGCCAGATCCATAAACGGCACCGCCTCGCCGACGGTCCCCGCGTCCACATCCACCCGACGCACCGATCCGTCGACCGAGTCGGCGATGATCGCCATGCCCTGCCACCACACCAGCGACGCGGGCGTACCGGGAAGCGCGATCTCCCGCGTCGCCCAGACCCCATGGCGCGACCGACTCGCCACCACGAGCGCACGGCGATATTTCGACAATGCCAGCACATGTCCGCGATCGTCCCGCGCCAGGGCCACGACGCCGCGGCCGGTCGGGATGCGTCCGCTTTCTTCGCCGCTGTTGAGATCGAAAAGGTGGACGTAGGGCGACTCGGGCGCGGCGACCGCCGCTTCGCCGTCGAAGACGAGCAAGTCGATGGGCCCGGACGGCGCGGCCGCCTCGAAACGCAATTCGGCGTCGCGGGTGTCGTGCACGGCGAGGGTTTCGCCCATGGTATTCAAAACCACCAACGCGCGCTCGTCCTCGGTCAGCGCCAATTTCCAGGGGTGGAAAGACTCCTCGTGCCAGCGGGACGTGCCTTGAAACCAGGCGTCGCGAAGGGCAATCCGTTGCGCGTCGAATTCGCCGACTTTGAGCAAGGCGTACGGAAAATTCAGATAGCCGGGCGCGAACTGGGGGAACTCTTTTTTGACCGTGCCGTCCGCGGCGATGCCGTACGCGGCGGCATACCAGTCGCCGCGACCCCGGATCAGATCGCCGACGGCGTACCCCGGTGACGGAACATCGGCCATCGACAGATCGAGCACACGAACGCGCGAGCCGTCGGCCGGAAAATAGAGAGCCTGTCCCGAAAGATAGGGGATGACAATCATCCCGCCGCCGGTGGCGGGAACGGGGACGATGTCATGGGAGGGGTCGGGCACCGTTTCGACGCGAAAGGCTCCGGTCGGTCGGTCGAAGATCCAGGCGCGTCGGCTGTAGAGCCCGATTCCGGCGAGTTGATCCCCATCGGCGGCGAGCTGCGTGATGCCCTGCCCGCGATCTTCCAGTCGCCACAGGTGGTAGCGGCTGTCCGACAAACGCGCCAACCCCGACGCGAAAACGCCGAAAAACGCGATCGCGATTGCCGTCCGCCAACGCATCGAACCTCGACCTTACCGGAGTTGTTCCCGACAACTTATCAACCCGCGCGCCATAACAAAAGCGCCCCCTGGGAGGGAGGCGCTTTCGGTGCGGTCAATTTGGGGCGACGGATTAGGTCGTCGAATCGTCGTCATCGTCGTCCGTCGTGTCCTCGGTGAGATCCTCGCTGACCATGTTGATCTCGAATTCCGAGGCGGAGATGCCGATGTCGGCCGAGACGAAGTAGGAAATCGAGTCCGAGGCCTTGGTCGGCAGCGGAACGCGGACCTTGACCTCGGAGAGGCCGCGGTCGTCGGTCTCGGTCAGGTACGGGTTGGCCAGGGGCGGAACGGAGGACGAATCGTCGGAGAGCTGATAAAGCTCGGCTCCGGACGTCACCACCCAACGCACTTCCACATCGTTCATCGGATCGACATTCGTCGACGAGGACGCGCTGGTGGTGCTGCTGCCGGCCAGATAGACGATGGCCGTGGTGATAAATTCGTAGTAACCGCACGAACCCGGATTGGAGAGCAGATTGTTGCGCACACGGTCGGCCACCTGCGTGTCGGCAATGTTGTTGCCGGCCTCGTTCCGATCGTCCACGTAGAGGCGGAACCAGATGTCGCCGCAGCATTGCTCCAGGGAGCCGCCGGCGTTGACGAACGCTTGGCAGTTTTCCAGGCCGTTGGCCGTTTCATCGGCCACGCACTGATTGATCAGGGTTTCCTGGAACGTGCCGAAGCAGCTTTGGGGAATATCCAAATCGTCGTTGGCCGTGAAGGTGTAAGTGAACGTTTCCCCGTCTTTTCCGATCAGCTCGATCACCGCTCCGGCGGGCGCCTCGGCCGGGTCGGTTTCCCCGCACCCGATCGCAAACGCACCCACGCTCACGGCGAAGGCTAAGACGAGCAAGGATAACCGTTTCATCAACGAACCCTCCGCAGATTTTGACGCCAGGCCCAGTGCCTTTCGTCCAACAATTCCTCAGCGCCAATCGGACAAATTTCCGTCTGACCAATCGGACCGGGAATGATCGCCCAGAGCTGATTTCCGACCATCTTCTTATCCAAGGTCAGATATCGCCCCGTTTGGACCGGGTCCGGCGCCGTTTTGGGCAACAACCCCAGGGTGCCGATCAATTCTTCCGTTTGGCGGCGTTCTTCCGCCGACATTTTTCCGCGTTGTTCGGCCACCGAGACAATCACCATGAGGCCCATGGCGACGCTCTGGCCGTGATTCCATCGTTGAAAACCGCCGCTCGCCTCGATGGCGTGGCCGACGGTGTGTCCCAGGTTCAAAACCGCCCGTCGTCCCTTGTCGGTCGTATCCTCGGCGACGACGGTCATTTTTTCCCGCGCGCACATGGAGACGATTTTGACCAACAACTCGTGGTCGTTTTCCAACACGCGGGTGCCTGTCCGACGTAGCGTCCGGAGGATGCCCGGGTTCAGAGCCAAGCCCGTCTTAACCACCTCGGCCAAGCCGGAACGCACCTCCTTGATCGGCAGAGTGCCCAGCAGCACCGGCGCCAGGAAAACTTCCTTGGGCTGCCAGAACGCGCCGACCATATTCTTGCCGCCGGAAAAATCGACCCCGGTTTTTCCTCCGAGACCGGCATCCACCTGGCCCGTGAGCGTCGTCGGGACGCTGATCCATGCGATTCCGCGCATATAAGTCGCCGCCGCGAAGCCCACCATGTCCGTCAGGACGCCGCCTCCGATGGCGACAATCAAGCCCCGACGATCGATGCGGTGTCGGAGAAGTCGGCGATAAATCTCCTGAAGTTCGTCCAGGTTCTTTCGCTCTTCCCCGTCGGGCAATTTGAGGACCACGGCGTCGGGCCGATAATCCCGCAACGGCTTGAGAAAGTCTTTTTCCCAGAGCCGCGCGACTTTCCGACTCACCGCGATCACCACCCGCCCCTCGGGGGGAAGAACCTCCTCCACCAGCTTGGCCAGATACCCGGCGCAAAGCTGGGGGTCGTCACTTTTGGCGACGCGGACCGGATGAGGATAGGGCTCTCCGGGCCATGTCAGGCGTCGATACGCCAACTCAACCTCCGTGCGGCCGGATCGGCGGCTCGGGACCGTTCAACGATGAAATTGTCAAAGATCGTCGTCGCGCCGTCAATCGGCCCGGCCGGATTAAACGACCGGCTTGTCCTGCACGATACGCGGCGTGATGAAAATCAACAGCTCCGAACGGCCCGACACGTGCTTCCGATCGCGGAAGAAATATCCCAGGATCGGAATGCGCGACAGCCAGGGCACCGCCAGTTCGGAACGGGTTTCCTCGGACGTGAAGATGCCGCCGATGACCGTGGTTTCGCCGTTGCGCACCAGGGTCTCGGTCTCAGCCTCCTTCTTGTCGATGGCCGGGTCGCCGGTCGACGTCGGGATAGCCGTGTTCGGCGCGTTCTTCGCGATTTTGATGACCATAACGATGCTCTTGTCGTTGGTCACATGGGGCGTCACCGTCAGATTCAGGTTCGCTTCGATGAACGACAGGGACGTTTCACCCTGCTGCCGGATCTGGAACGGGATGCTGGTACCCTGCGTGATGGACGCCTCTTTGTTGTCGAGGGTCATGATTTCCGGCTGGCTGATCACGCGGCCTTCACCGCGATTTTCCATGGCCGAAAGCTGCAAGTCCAAGGTCACGACGTCGTTGATCGAGCCCAGCGTGATGCCCACGCCGCCGCCCGCGCCCGGCCCGATGGGCGCCGGCAGGTTGACGACATAATTGGCGTTGGGGATCGACGGAATTTGCGAACCCTGGGACGTGGAACCGATATTCTGCGTCTGGTTGGCGTCGGTCGACTCGCCGGTGGCGTTGGCGCCGGTGACGCGCACGCTGTTGGGAAAAGTCAGGCCGGTGGCGTTGCCGTGAGCGGCGTCGGCCACGTACACACCACCCCATTTGACACCCAGCTCGCGGGTGAAGTCGGTGGTCGCCTCGACGATGCGCGCCCGAATGAGCACCTGCGGGGTCTGCGTGTCGAGGTTGATGATAAGTTTCTTGGCTTCCTGCAGGTTCTTGGCCACGTCACGAATGATGATGACGTTGGTCCGCTCGTCGACCGAGACCACGCCTCGGCTCGACAGGACGGTGCGGACCTGCGTGACCAGATCGCTGGCGTTCGCGTAGGAAACGGGCACCATCTCGAGGATCAGATCCTCGAGCATCAGCGCGGCCTGTTCGGCGGCCAGCTTCTGCGTGTTTTCGGTCTGCAGGGTCTGCAGCGGCGCGATGCGGATAATGTTGCCGCTCTGCACCATGCCCAGCTTCTTGGTCTTGAGAATGACGTCGAGCGCCTGGTCCCAAGGCACGTTCTGCAGCTTGATGGTGATTTTCCCGACCACTTCGTCGCCGGTGATGATGTTCATCCCGGAGACCTCGGACAGGACACGCAGCACCGACTTGATGTCGGCTTCCTGGTAGTCCATCGTGATCTTTTTGCCGAAATACGCCTTCTCCGAGAACTCGCCGGAGAGCGGCACGTAGCCCTCTTCCTGAGCCCAAGCGGTCGAAGAATGCGTCAGGCCCATCGCCATGACGAACAACGCCGCACCGAGCATGGCGAGATTCCGCCGGCTTTGGACGCGGTTAGCCTTGATGAACATCCAGGGCCTCCTTCTAACCTTCAGATTCGCGCTCGGGATGCAATTTGATCACCACTTGCACGGTTTCCAATTCATTGAGACCGCCCGGGACGAATCGCTGCTCGCTGACCACGACGGCTTCGGGCAGGATCTGCTCGATGACGCCGAGGTTGCGTCCGATGGGAGTGCCCACCGAAACCACATAAGCCCTGCCCCGAGGATCTTCAAAAATCGCCCGTGGAGACGCCTCGTCGAACACGACGCCCACCAAACGGAAATACTTGATTTCATACTGCGTGAGGACGGTCCCGTCGTCCGGGCCGAAATCATCGTCCCCGCTTCCAATATTCGACTGACTAAACGGATCGACCTTGTTGATCGGATCGTAAGAATAGACCGGCTTTCCCGTTTCTTCCTTTTCCGCTTCCTGCAAAGCCGCCAGATCGGCCTCGGCCGGCTTTTCGAATTTCTTCTCCATCTTTTCCTGAGCCATCTCCGCCTCGGTCTTCTCTTTTTCCGGAGTCGGAGCGGGCGTCGCGACGGCCTCGGGCTTCGCCTCTTCGGCGGCCGGAGCAGCCGGGGCGGCCGGGGCGGGTTCGGGCTCGGGAGCCGATCCCCCGCCGCAGGCGGAGAGAATCAAGGCGAAGGTCAAAACCAACGCGACCGCCATCGTCGAGGCTTTTGCGAATCGGCAATGCATCGGCATCAAATCCCTCTCTCCCACGACAATTACTTCTTCGGCGGCGGCGCCGCGGCGGCCGCCGGTTGGGCCTGAGGCACAAAGCGGAATGCCGTCACCGTGCAACTGGCGTTAACGCGCGTCTCGCCACCCACCAGGGTCGGCTGCGACAGCTTCACGTTGGAGATATTGATAATGCGATCCTGCTTCGAAATCTTATCGAAGAAGATGGCGATATTATGATAGTTTCCGGTCATCTGCAGCTCGATGGGCACCTCGGCGTACAACGGCCGCGGCGCCTCGGGCAGGACCGTAAAGCTGGTCAATTCGATGCCGGAAATGTTCGCGAGATTGGCGAGCATCTTCAGCAGCCCGGGGATGTTCTTGTCTTCGGGCAGTTGGGCCAGCGAATCCTTGAGGCGCAGGTCGAGTTCCTCGGCCTCTTTCTCGAAGCGCTTGATATCCTGGGCGATGCGCTTGCGATCGCGCGCCTCGTCGATCTTCTTCTCCAACTGGGCCTGCAAGTCGCTGATCACCTCTTTCTTCGGGTTGTAAAACATGAAGAGGTAGATCACGCAGACCACCACCATCAGCGCGACGATGATGAGGATTTTCTTGGAATTTTCCATCAACGATCCCCTGACCGCTTTCGTGCACGGCTACACGTCGTCATTGAAGGTCTTTCGGATATTCCACGGCGCTGTTCAGAGCGAACGACTTGATGATGCCGCTCTCGGCGCCGCGCTTGCTGGTTTGAGCCATGATCGTGGACAATTCCACGCGAGAGAAAAACGGCGATTTGTCCAGATTGATCATGAACGCCGAAATCTGAGCGTCGTCCAATGTCGCTCCGTTGATGGTGATGCTCGAACCGTTCTCGGCGATTTCCGTCAGCCACAATCGCGGCGGCACGGCGCTGGCAAGCTGATCCAACAAATGCACCGGCCCCTTCTGCTTGAGCTTCAGGTTGTCGATGACTTCCAGCTTGCTTTTGAGTTCGGCGCTTTTCTTCTTGAATTCCTCGATCTTGGCGATCTCGACACCCAGGGACTTAATCTCCACGTCCAACTGCACGATCTTGTCGCGAATCTGGTCTTCTTTGTTGTTGAGCGTCAGTTGGATCGCGGCCATCGCCACGGACGTCGCCAAAATCGCCACCAGGCCGATCAAAATCCAGGTGATCGGGATTTCCTTGATGAAGCTGGGCGCGCCGACCGGAGCCGCCGCAGCCTTCTTCTTACGTCCCGTTTTTCGGCCCGCGGTTTCCGGAAGAAGATTAACCCGAATCATTTGTCGTCCGCCCTCCTGAGGGCCAAACCCACGACGACGCCGCACATGGGCGCCACGTCCTGGATGTACTCCATATCAAACTTATTCGGATTAATTTCGATGTTGTTGAACGGATTGACGACCTCGACCGGGATGCCCACCTGACGTTCGATGGTCTCGGACAGGCCCTTGTTCTTGGCGCAGCCGCCGGAAAGGAAGACCTTGGAGATCTGCCCCATCGACGAAGTGGCCACGAAGAAGTCCAAGCTGCGCTGCGTCTCCAGGGCGATGGCGGAGTGGAGATTGCGCATGATTTCATCGAGTTGGTTCTGTTTCTGCGGATCGCCGGAGACCTTCAAGGCCTCGGCCTCCTCGAAACTCAGCCCGAATTGCTTCTGAATCTCTTCGGTGTAGTGGTTGCCGCCGATGGACATGTCGCGAGTGAAGACCGAACTGCCGTTGCGCACGATGTTGATGTTGATCACGCCCGCGCCGATGTTGACCAGGGCGATGACCTTTCCGCGCTGCATCTCGTAGTTGATCTCGTACATATTCTGAACGCAAAAGGCGTCCACATCCATGACGACCGGGTTGAGCCCGGCCTCGTTGATGACCGCCACATAGTCGTTGACCATGTCCTTTTTGACGGCCACCAGCAGAACGTCCTGGCTGCCCTGGTCTTCCGAGACCGCGTCCAGGCGCTGATAGTCGATGTTGACCTCGTTGATATCGAACGGGATGTACTGCTCGGCTTCCCACTGGATATTGCTGGCGATTTCCTCGTCCGTCATCAGCGGCAGCGTGATCTTGCGAATGATCACCGAATGACCCGAAACCGACGTGGCCACGTCCTTGGCCTTGATCTGGTTGGAGTCGAGCAACTTACGGATCGCGCTGACCACCGCCGGGGCGTTCATAATCGTCGAATCGACAATGGTTTCCGGCGGCAACGGCTCAATGCCGAAGTTAACCAGTTGGTAGCCTGTCTTCGTCTCTTTGAGTTCCAGCACCTTGATGCTGCTGGAGCCGATATCCAGGCCAAGGACGCTCTTGCTCCTTGACAGAAACATTCGACCGCCCACCTCCCGATGGATCCGTTAAATGATGCCCCTATTGGCTTGATCGGTGGGCATCATCGCGAAATTCCTAGGGGGTGTCAACCCCTATTTTCCTTTTCGGACCGAGTAAAGCTTTCGGAAAAACGACGCTTTATCGGCCAGTTGCCCCAAAGACAGGAGGATCTTCTTTAAGCTGGGAAGTATTTTACCTCAAAATATTCCTATTGACTATGCCGGTCATTCCCGTCGCCCGGCGACCGTTCGATCAAGAAAACGACCAAGATAAAAAGCCCTCTCCGAAGTCGGAGAGGGCTTTGAGGTTCGAAAGAGCCGGACCGCCGCGGCGGTCGATGGTCGACTAGAATTCGGCGAAGGGCCGGACGCCGCCCTCGAGCTGGGGCGCCACGTCGGCCTGCGCCGCCCAGTTGCCCAGGCCCACCGGCGGGCACTGGCCGCAGTACGGATCGATACGCAGATTGTCCATCATGTAGTTCGTGGCGTCCCAGTCGATGAACGGGTCGATCCACCAACCGAACTTGCCTTGCAGGTAATCCACGCACCGCAGCGGAGCGCCCGCGCTACAGGTATAACGACCCACCACCGGGGTGTTGGCCGTGCAATAGCTCGTGCAGCCCTGCGGGACGAACAACTGGCCGCCGTTCTGAATGGCTCCGAAGCCCGTCGAGGCCGTCTTGCCGACTGTGCTGAAGGCCAGCTTGGGCGCCTCGTAATAGAAGTTGCTCGTCTCGGTTTTGTAATCCCACGTTTTCGACGCATCGGGACGGTGCCAGACGAAGATATAGGTCTCCCAATAGTTGGAAGCGCCGGAGACGCGGTTCTTGCACGTCAGCAGGAAGACCGAATGCCAATCGTCGTCCAGACTATCGGAATGGGAGTGCGTCGCGCTCTGCACATCCTGCACGGAGTTGGCGTTCGCGAACGAGACCTGCGTCTTGACCGTGTTGGTCCCTCGGAAATCCAGCTCCACAAGATAGCCGTTGAAGGACAGATCCCATGGCGTGTATCGCATGCGGACCGCGAGGTCGAGCCGGCGATTCTGCTCGTTGGCTCTCATATGAGCCTGGACGAAGTAGGCCCCGTCGATACGGTGCTGTTCACCCGGGCCGTTACTGCCGCAAACGCCGGAGTTGAAGTTCGACCACAGATAGGAACTGTTCTTCAACTTCGTCAGATCTTGATGGCAACTTCCCCACACCCAGGAGACACAGAAGAACTTGATGCCCCATCCTTCGATGCAGTAGTCGCACACGGCAAAGCCGACGTCGAATGCGAATTGGACGATCCAGTTGAACAAGGTCCCGAACAGGCCGTTGAGATCCGACTGCAACTCGTTGTTGGCGTACTTGAACAAATGGTCGCCGATGTACCAGTGGATGCCCCAGAACTGCCAACTGATGATGACGATGTTGTCGCTCTTGAACGGTTTATCGCTGTTCTTGATGTCGTCGTTCTCCCAACCGAACGGATCCCGGTAGCCCTTGCTGGCCGGATACGGCGGCTTGGAGGTGTTGTCGCTGGAGGGGTTGTCGGACACCGTCGGCGGATAGCACTGGGTATCCATATTGAAGTCGACGATAACCGTGTACTCCTCGGCGGTGTAGTGGTCGTGACCGCCCACACACTGGTCGTCGCAACTGCCGGCCGTGGTCGAACACGCCGGACGCACGCCGGCCTGATAACCCTCGGGATGAGTCACCATCAGCTCGAAGGCGTATTTGTACGTAAAGTTCGGGTCCACATATTCACTGAAGATATAGGACCGCTCGCCGCCCGCGTTGGAAAACTCGAGAACGTTGACCGACGAGGAATAGCCCGAATAGGTGTACCCGTTGCCGCCGTTGTACAGGTCGGTGATCGCCGGGTCGCCCGCATTGGGGATGGCATAGGCGTTGCCGGTGTTATCCCGGCCCAGGTTGAGCCAATAGCCCGTGTAGTGATAGGTGCCGTAGCACTGGCTGGGCGCGTTGTCCACGCTGCCGCAGGTGCCCGGACAGCTCCCATCGGACTTGATGCACTCATAGGTGCCGTTATCCGGCTCGGTCGGGAAGATGGGATCGCCCGAGCCGTTGTAGCTATTGGTGCTCCAACGAGTTACACGCCACCAGACGTTGTCCTGATCGGTGAGCACCTGCGTGGCGCAGTCGGGCATCACCTCGCTCATCTCGATCTTGACCAGACCGGTGTCGCAGTCCGCGCCGGTCAGGCCGCAGGGATCGTTGCCGTCCGGAGTGCCTTCCTCGTAGCAGATGTCGGCTTGCGACGGCGATCCGGCGGTCGTGACCGCACCCAGTTCGTGGATACGGGTACATCCGACCTGCGACGGATTGGCCTCGTCGGGGCATTCGATCTGCAGAGCGTAGGTGTAGGTCGTGCCCGGACATGTGTCTTCATACTTATGGTAGCCCACGCAGTCGTTGACGATACCGCAGGCCGCCGGGTCGGTGCCCGAGTCGATCACCTCTTCCAACGCCGTCCAAGGCCCGGTCGGCCCGGACAGGGTGTCGCGATAAAGCAGGGTAATGGTGGTGCCGATCGGAGGCGCGTCCACGGCACTCGCCCAACGCCAAGCCACGCCGATCGCATCGTTCGTATTGTCGGATATATCGTCGACCAGACCGCAATACACGGGCGTCTCGTCGGTGGTCGCGGTCGGGCACTCGCAGTCGAAGCGCCCCTCCTCGATGCACGATGCACCGAAGGACCAAGGCTGATCCGCGGTGTCGACCGGGTCGCCCGAGCCGTCGGCGGTGACGCCGGCGACCATGTATTCATACACCGGCGAGAGCGTCTGGCCCGCGCAGCCCGGAGCGGTGGACGTGTAGTCGGAGCCGTCCAGGGCGTAGAGGCTGGAAACCGGCGCCGTCGTGTCGATGCGCAGGTCGGGATAGCTGCCGCCGTCGGGCACAATAAAGTAGGCGTTGTTGACCATATTGGCCGAGTCGTCGGTCAACTGGTAGTTGCTCACCGCCCCCGTCGCCACCAATGTATCGCCGTACGTCGCCGAATAATCCGACGCCTTGTAGGCGATCACCTTGGCGCTAGGCGTTCCCGTGTCCTCGAAATCGAATTCCCCGGTCGGGAATCCGCTCGCGTCCGTTACCAGCATGACCGGCTGCAGGGCGCAGGAGGTGGAATCCACCGTCTTCTTTTCGGTGGAACGATAGACGTAGTACTGCGTCAGGTCCGGGATGTCGTTGTTGGGCGAAACCGTGTCCTCGCAGAACTCGGAGGGCGACGAACTCCAGGAAACGCGCATGCGATAGGCGTTGGTCAGCGGATCGGAGCTATAGGACGACACGTCCTGCACCAACATCTCCCACGGCGGCGAGAAACGGCCCGGAGGGCCGGAATAATCGTCGTACGCGTTGAACGACTGGGCGTCGTTGAAGTTGCCGCAATCCGAGTCGTAGGTATCCGGATCGGACAGACAGCTATCCGTATCCCGGTAGGCGACGACCTCGTAGAGCTGCGTGCCGGCATCGAAATCGGTGGAATTGAACGTGGCCGACGAATCGTGGGCGCCGATACCGAAGGACATGCCGTTGGGCGGACCGGACGAGGTTCCGCGTCCGGGCGCGCCTTCCTCATCGCGCCAGACGAACTTGCTACCGACCTTGTAGAACTTTTGGTCCTTGCAGGTGTCTTCGGCGGCGAGCACATTACTGCCGATGGCGCACGTCGTGTTCGCGTCGGAAATTTCCACCTTGGCGATCGGCGGGGTGCTGGGCAGGATACCCGTCACCACGTCGTCCGTGCGGTAGATCCAGTATTCGGAAACGTCCGGGTCGGTGGATTCGGTCCAAGCCACCGTGATGGAACCGCGGCCGTTCGACGGATCGGTCGAGTTCAGATAACACGCCGTATCCCACAGGGTGGTTCCGGTCGGCGGCGGCACCGAACCGGTGGCGCAGGTAATCGTCGAGGAGTCCTCGGCATCGGAATGCTGGTCGTCGCAATCGACGGCATGCACCCGGTATTGATACTCGGTATCCGCTTCGACCGACTCGTCCAGGTAGTTGTAAACGAGCTGGGCGCCGGTGGCCGGAATGATCGTCAGGAACTGATAGGCGCCCAGGTTGCCCGTCTCGTCTTCGTCGGCGCGATAGATTTCGTACCAGAGCACGTCGTTTTCGCCCAGGCCGTCGTCGCCCGAGCGGCCGATGGCCACGTTGATGCCGCGACCGCAACTACGGCACCCCGGGGTGACTGATCCCGGGGCCGGCGGGGCCAGACCGCAGTCTCGCGTAGGGGCCCGGCGCAGGTTGCGGGGATTGACGGAGGTCTGAACGGTCACTTCGCGGTAGGGCTCGCCGTTGATATAGGCGCGGGTCTGCCCTTTGCGCTTCTCGGCTTTTTGCGCGATGACCGAAACCGTCACGTCCACGCGGGAGATGACGCTGTCCAGCAGGTTGTAGTCCAGGCGGCCGTTATGGTTCAGGTCCTCACCCGGGTCCAACTCGTCATCGCCGTCGGTGTCTTCCGAGTTGCTCAGGTCGCCGCCGCTGTCTTGGGAAAGGAAGATCGCGCCGTCGGGAATCGGGCCGACCGAAACGGTGCCGGTCGGACCCTGAAACGTCCAAACGTAACCGCCGGCCATGAGCACCGCTTTTTCCGAGTCGGACAGCACGCCGTCCCCGCTGGCGTCGCCCCACAGACTCGGGGGCGTCGAATCGTCGAAGTCGAAATCGCCCCAATAGGTCATCATCGGCGAGACGTGGGCGCCGTTCTTATAGGCCATGGTTCCGTCATCGTAGCGGATACCGAAGCCCACTTCCGTCGCTTCATCCTTGTTGATCCGGCGATAAAGCGACCGGTCGTTGGGGTGCGTCGAATAGTCTTCGTAATCGGGCTGGGTGCCGTTGATGTCGATGAAATAATGCACCGTCTCGGCGTCGGACTCGTAGTCCTGGCCCAAATATTCATAGGCGCCCGAAGGGCCGTATTCGATCTTGTTGGACGCGCCGGACTGCAGCTCGCTATAAGACGTCTCCCGGTCCGCGTTGAACAGAATTTCCCAAGGGGCGGCGTAGATCAGCGCCGGCTGGTTGCGGTCGGTGCGCGTATTGGCGCCGATCAGCGAAAGATCTTCCTTGAGGATCCCCACGGACGTCCGGCCCGACTGAGCGATTTCCACGCGCCGCTCTTCGTCGATGACGGCGTTCTGGAAGCCGGTGAACAAGGCGTAAACCACACCGACGACAATCAGGGCCAAGGCGGCGGCGACCAACAGCTCGACCAAGGTAAAACCTTGCCGGGACGCGGCGGCCGAATGACGGGGTTGACGGAATTTCAGCATCGTCAGCTTTCCTTGCATCGAATCTCTACCAGTTGTCGTTGGCCGCAATATCGCCGGCGTCGATTTTTTCCCAGGACACGATTTCCCAAGCCGCGCGCCCGTAGGGCAACACCCGAGCGGCGTTCACGTGGTAGGGCGTGGGAGGCATGGTGTATTTCAAGCGCGGGTCGTAGGTCAGCAGCATCCGATGTCCCATCTGGATGCACGTGCTGCCCGAACCGGTGATGCACGTGGAATCCTCGTGGTCATAAGACAAGCGGCCCGAATAATCCTGAATGATGGCGCCCCAGATGGACAAACGACCCGAGTCGTTGGTCTGGAACTGGGTCAGGGGGCTGATGGCGGGCGCCGGGTCGCCGCCCCAGGCCGCGCCGTTGGAGGTTCGCGGTCGGGCATAAACGCCGGTCTGGAAATCCTGGATCTGCGCCGTGGTCGGATCCGGGCACGTGGCGGTGGAGCCGCTGAACGTACAGGCGCCTCGGCCGAACGAGACCATCACGGCATGGATCTCCTCGTTCCCGTCGTCGCCGGGCACGTCCACGAAATCGTATTTGGCCGTCGGTTCCCAGTCGGTCAGGTTGACGCTTTCCGGGTCCGACCAGTCGTCGCCCCAGGGCACCTGATGGGATTCCGCGGTGTGGGCGGGCCGGACGAAGGACGCGAAGTTCGCTTCCGGATCCTGGAAGGTGGAGCTTTGGATGTGATTGGGAATGACGATATTGCCCGTGGCGAACAAGCCCAACATGTCGATGGCGTTCGGGCTGCCGTACGAGAACATGGCGATCTGAGGATGCTCCTCGTACTGCACCTCATGGTCCAGGATAATGTCGCCGGCCGCCACGATGGTCGTCTTGCCGTCCAGAATGCCGCTGACCATCACGTCACCTTCGACGTAGATGATGCCGCCGGACGTCCCCGAGCAGGTTCCCGCTCCCGGCGACCACGTCGACCGGTCCGAACCGAGGCTGGGCGCGAAGATATAGTAGAAGGTCTGTTCGCCCACCACGGCCGACTTCCCGCCGATGTCTTCCTCGTTGTGGGGGCCCTTGGTCGGGCTCGTCGGGCTGTTGACGCGCGTGGAATAGCAGACCGAGCCGCTGACGCTCGAAGCCCAGGAAATGGCCGGCGTCCAAAGCTCGGACGTGTCAGAGCCGCCGAAGTCATTGTTGGTCATCATGTCGTGACGACGGCGCATGGTATCGCCGTAGAAGGCGACGTAGGTTTTCAGGTCGTTGGTCCAGTCGGTGGGGAACGAAATCGGCACCGAATAGATGAGCATGACGCCCGGATCGTCGCCGTCCTCGACGCCGTTGTTGGTCTGCCGATTCAAGCGCGAGGCGATGCGGTCCGGGTCGTAGACACCGTTGTTGTTGGTATCGATGTCGTTGCGGAAAATGATCTTCCACGTGTATCCGGCGCGTTTGGTCAGAACGATATCCGCCGAGGAGCGGAAGTTGCCCGACGCACCACTGGTGAGCGACTCGATATCGAAAAGGGAGATGTCCTTGGTCTGGGGCAGGAAGCCCTGACGAGCCAGCGGCAGGGACGTGGTCTCGCTGCCGCCCTTGGTCTGGAACGGCGAGTTTTTCAGCGAGGTGTTACCGTAGTCGTAGTCTTTGATGTTGCGCCACATCACCCGCCCGGAGAACTGAGGCCCGCCGCGCATAAACAGGATCGTCGAATCGGGATTCGTGCTCGCCGTGCGAACGTAGGTGTCGCCGATGATCTGATCGGTATTGAGGAAGGCCGCCTGACAATTGTACCAGGTCTGCGGAGACGGATCCGAGTTGAGGCATCCGTTGCCCGTGTACCGTTCGGCCGGGTTGTGGTTCTGGGAGAAATACGCCAGATCCCAAACACTCGTCGGACGCACCTCGGTGCGGAAACCCATCTGATAGTTGGTAATCGTGTTTTTCACGGCCGTGGAAATGCGGATCGGCCGAGAGATGCCCCGGTCGTAGGCGCCTTCGTAGTCCAACGGGTTGAGATAGGCGTCCATGCGGAAGTTGGGGTGCTGGGAGGGCGAGCCGCCGATGTTGAAGATGTAGAGGTCGCGCACCTGATTGAAGACCTGCACCGGGTTGGTGGTGGTCAGGCCCGCCCCTTCCACGGAACCGTACAGGCCCCCTTCCAGGTAATGCAGATGGGACAGAACGCGATCCACGCCCTGCTCGCCGAAGCCGAACATCAGCTTCTCTTCGCCGATATTCGTGACGATGCGCTGCTCGGACTGGCTGGTGACCATGGCGGTGATGCCCATCGTCGTCACCAGGAACAGGATGAGCAACGAGGCGATCAGGGCGTAACCGGCGTTGGCCGTCGCCAGGGGTTGGCGGAGGTTGGAAATGCGCATCATCCTCACCTTAGAATCGGGAAATGTAGGCGTGCCGTTGGATTTCCTGGGCGCCGAAACGGTCCGTCCAGTTGACCGTGGCGCGGATGATCTTGAAATCCTCGCCGCGCACGCCGGTGGTGCAGTCGCCCTGAATCGAACCCGAGTTCAGGATGCTGTCGTTGACGTTGACGCTGCCGCCGCTGGAGCCGAACAGCACGCCGCTGCAATCCTGGGTGTAGCCGTTGTGGTAGAGCTCGACCGTCACATCGAACTCCATGTTCGTTCCGGGCATGGTGACGTTGTTGAAGGTGCCGAAAAGCTCGGTGTTGGTGGACACGATGCCTGGATGATTCGTCCCGTCGACAGTCACGGATTCGTAGTAGGGCCAGGAGCGGACCTGTTCCAGATGGGCTTCGGCCAGGAAGTTGGCGACGCTCACGAAGTTGGCCATGGAGTTGGACTTGATGTTGAAGACCAACATCGGAATCAGCGCCGAGACGCCGATCGTCACCACGAAGATGGCGACGACAACCTCGACCATGGAAAAACCGGCGACGCCGCGACGACGCCGGAGAGCCGACATCGCGCCGAGCGAAGGAGCCGCCGCCATGGGGCGGGAAACGGTCGGGAGTGTTTTACCCATCGTGCAAATTCCTCAGCAGCTTCGACATCAGCATTCTTGGCGGCACTCTTCGGCCGGGGGCCCCGACCGCCGACAAGGGTCGAGGCGACCCGCGAATTTAACGCCAGATGTAGCCTTCCGCCGGGTAGTATCGCCAGACGCGCACACGACCCGAACCGGCGGACCAGTCCACGGCGCGCATGCGGTCGTCTCGCTTGCCGGTGCCGGCCAGATCCTGGCCCGGAATGACGTACGAAACTCCGTCGAAAGTGGCCGTGCCGTCACGGCGAAAATGAAAATACGACTGCGAACAGCCGGCGATATCCACGGGGCAGGCGATCGGATACGGATGCCCCGGCACCGCGACCGCGCCGTCGATGAAGTTGAAAACGATGCCGTCCTGCAGGAAGTTCGTCTTGGACAAGCCGTCGAAGGTGCCGTTTTCGTCCGAGTCGACCCCGTAGGAATACGAATCGGTGGCGGCGGTGATGCTCGCGCCGGAAACGTTGAAGAGCATCATGACGGATTTGCCGTCGCGAATCGCCTGCGCCCGAGCCAATCGGGTATGGCCGCCCAGATCGCGCGCCGAGGCGTTCACCCGGATGATCATGCCGTAATGGAGCATCGAGACGAACGCCACCGACGCCAGAATGGCAATGATACCGATGACGACCATCAGCTCGATCAGTGTGAAACCGGCCAGGATGCCGCCCGTTTCGTCCTTCGCCAATTCCGACGTTTCGCCTGTCATTTTGGGATCTTCAGAGCCCATGGGTTCGCCTCCAGCTTATCGGGTTAACCACCGCTGCAAAATCCGTTCCTCGACTTTCGGCCTTTCGCTAACCTAGCGATTCTAGCGGAAAAGAGCCCCAAAGCAAGGAAAATTTCCGGGGAAATGAGATCGCTGACTATGATCTTTTTGCGTAGTGAGGCTTGGAGTATGAAAACGTTGCGGACCGCACCAAAAACCGGCTGACGGTCTCAGTCATCAATCCCATATTCTTGGATTTTGTAGAGCAGAGTTCTATGGGATATTTCCAATAATTTCGAGGCATTGGTTCGATTGCCGCGTGTTTTCTCCAGGGCCTTGCGGATGACGATTTCCTCGAGCACACGGCTGTTCTGCTTGACGGAAAGATTTCCGGCGGCCAGCGGCATCTCCGAGGGAACCTTGATATCCACCACGCGCGGAGATCGCAGTTTCTCGGGCAGGTGCTCCGCCTCGATGTACCCCCCGCCGGCCAGCACGCTCGCCCGCTCCAGCACATTTTCCAGTTCGCGCACATTCCCGGGCCACGGGTACTCCATCAGCAGCGCCAGCGCTTTCTGACGCACCCCCTTCACCTTCACCCCCAGCCGTGCCTGGTGGCGCTCCAGAAAATACTCGACCAACAGCGGAATATCTCCCGGCCGATCGCGTAAGGGCGGAACATGAATGGGGAAAACCGAAAGGCGGTAGAAAAGATCCTCGCGAAAAGCCTTTTCCTTGATGGCTTCTTCCAGGTTCTGATTCGTGGCGGCGATGATGCGTACGTCGAACTTGTAGGACTGCGTCCCGCCGACGGGGCGCACTTCCTCGTCCTGCAGCACACGCAGGAGTTTGACCTGCAACGCCAGGGGCATCTCCCCGATCTCGTCGAGCAGCAGCGTGCCCTTGTCCGCCCGGGCGAAGAGGCCTTCCTTGTCCGCCGTCGCGTCGGTGAACGCCCCTTTTTTGTGGCCGAAAAGCTCGGATTCCAGGAGATTTTCCGGAATCGCGCCGCAGTTGATGGCGACGAACGGGCCCTTGCGCCCGGACAGGCCGTGGATGGACTTGGCCACCAGCTCCTTGCCCGTCCCCGACTCTCCCTCGATGAGCACCGAGGTCTTGTAGCCGGCGATCTTCTCCACCGCGTCGAACACGGCCCGGATCTTTTCGTCCTTGCCCACCAGGTCCGCGAACTGAAACGCCGCCCGACGCTCCCGACGCAGTTCCTCCAACTCATCCTTGAGCGTTCGGTGGGCCAGCGCCCGGCCGAGCTTGATGATGACTTCCTCGACCTTGAACGGCTTGGAGATGAAGTCGAACGCGCCGTTTTGCATGGCCTGCACCGCGGTGTCGATGCTCCCGTAGGCGCTCATCACCACGATCGGCGTCTCCACGCCCATCTGGTTGGCCCGACGCACGAATTCCTGGCCGTCCATGCCGGGCATGCGCATATCGCACAGGATCACGTCGAACGGACCGTCCTCGCGCAGCATCTCCAGCGCCTTTTCGGCGTCGGCGGCCTCGGCGGTGTCATAGGCGTGCTTCTTGAGCAAGACGCCCACCGAATGGCGCATGCTTTTTTCGTCGTCGACGATCAGCACGACGGGCGTTTTGTCGCTCATGCGTTCTCCATGGCCGCCAGCAGGGACTCGGGGTCGGACGCCTCGGTGGACAACCCTTGCACCGGAAGGTAGATCGACACCACCGTCGACGACGCGGCCGCGCTCGAGCCCTTGAACGACTCGAAACGCAAAATGCCGCCGAAGCCTTCCACGATCTTTTGGCAGATCGCCAGGCCCAGGCCCGTGCCCTTGCCCGGCGCCTTGGTGGTGAAAAACAACTCGAAGACCTTTTGCACGGCGTCCTTGGACAGGCCCGGCCCGTGGTCGCGCACATGCACCACCAGCACCGGTTCCCCCGCTTGAAATTCGGCTTTCGAGGACAGTGCGATACCACGTCTGGCCAGATCGGTAAACGCCGCGGTGTCCGTCCCGTGGTCCAAATCGACCAGCACGTATTCAAGCATCTTCATTTCGTCAAAGGACTCGACCCGCGCCGAAATGTCGATGCGCCCGCCCCCGCCCATCGCATGCACCGCGTTGACGATGATGTTGAGCAGGACCTGCTTGAACTGGGCCTCGTCGAGCATGAGCGTGGGCAAATCGCCGATCGTCTCGACATTGACCTGAACGCCGTCGAGTTGCCTCTGGTGGCGCATCACGTCCACGCATCGGCGCAGGAAACGCGCGATGTCCACCGGCTGCGCCAGGGGCGGCTCGGGGCGGGAGTACACCAGCAACTCCTTCATGATGCGGTCGATGCGCGCGATCTCCGACTGGATCAGTTCCAAAATCTCCGCCGCTTCCGGGTCGTCCTTGATCGAGGATTCGAGCACGTTGAGATAGTTGTAGATCGCCCCCAACGGATTGCCGACCTCGTGGGCCACGCTCGCCGCCACCCGCCCCACGTACGCCAAGCGGTCCTGCTGGACGACCTGGCGCTCGGCCAGTTCAAGCTGCTCGCTGGTCTTGCGCAACGACAGCCGCTGCTGCGTGACCGTCAGATTCGACTTGGCCAGATGCTCCTGCAGCCGATGCAGCGCGGCGGCCAGCTTCGCCATCTCGTTGCCGCCCTTGGCGCGGATGCGATAGTTCAGGTCGCCCTCGCGGATGCGGTCGGTGGCGCGGGTCAGATTTTCCAGCGGCTCAATCACCAGCCGCACCAGCACGATGGACCCCACCAGCACCGTCACCAACGCGGTGAGCAACGCGTAGAGCGTCAGCAGGCGCTTGGCCCCCTGCTGGGCCATGATCACGTCGTCCATCGCCAGCGAAAACTGCACCGCCGCGACGATCTTGTCGCCCAGAAACAACGGGCCCATGACGATGACCTCGTCGCGCTCGTCCAATCCGGACGCGCCCATCGCGGGAACGTAGCGGCGCACGATCTCCCCTTGGTCGAAAACCAGGCTCAAGTCGGGATCGGACATCGTTTGGCCGATCATGTCGTACCGCAGGTGGGCCAGGACCTCGCCGTTCCCGTTGACGATGAAGACGTTGGGCAGTTGGTGGTTGTTGGCGAAGACCTGAAGCATGTTGACCAGTTGAGCCTGGTCCGAATCGCCCATGATGAGGGTGCGTTGGGGGCCCCATTGCAGGGTGAGCATGCTCTGGAGATTGGAAAGCATGTGCTGGCCCATGATGAACTTCATCTGGATGAAATTGCGTTCGGAGAGCTTGAGCCAGACGGTGCCCAAGGCCAGGATGAAAACGATCGTCAGCGCGATCATGAACGCGATCAACTGCGTTCGCAGCCCCACCCGAGGCAGTCGCGCCAACAGGGGAGTCATGCCGGAAGCCGCCGGGGCCTGGTCGTTGCGCTTGGTCATCGTCAGGGTCGGTAGCGTAGCATCGCGGGCGGCGATGGAACAGGGGCGACGGGGGTGGCACCGATTCAGAGAATGTCATCCCGAACGAAGTGAGGGATCTCTCGTTCGTTGTTCGAGAGGATTGCGATGGGACAGAGCCCCAAGCGTAAGCGCGGGGTTGTCGAGCCTTTCGATTCAACGAACGCTCTGGACCGCTTGCTGACGCGCGCGGCTCTGTCGGACACACGACGGACACAGGGAAGAGGCGCTATCCCCCCATCCCCAGATACCAATTCACCAACTCCGGCCCGGCGACCATGAACACCACGGCGCCCAGGGCGAGGAAGGGGCCGAAGGGCAACATCGCCCGCGACTCGTGGCGGCGCAGGACGACGAGCGTCAAGCCGATGGTCGCGCCCACGAATGACGCCAGCAACAGGATCGCGATCACCCCCTTCCAGCCGAAGAACGCGCCGAGCATCGCCAACATCTTCACGTCGCCGAATCCCATGCCCTCGCGTTTGGTCAGCAGGTAGTAACCCTTGCCGACCAGATACGGGATGCCCCCGCCCACCAGGACGCCGATCGCCGCCTCGGTGAACGTCACCGGCAGCACCCACGTCGCCAGCAGCCCCAGGGGAATACCCGGCAGGACGATCTCGTCGGGGATCTCGAAGATGGCGATGTCCACGCCGGTGATGACCACGAGGGAGGCAAAGATGATCGAATAGATCCCGCCGACCACCAGGCCGAACTTGAGCACGAGAAACGCGAACGCCAGGCCCGTCAGCAGTTCGACCGTCGGATAGATGGGGCTGATCTTCAGGCCGCAATGACGGCATTTGCCGCCGAGCATGAGCCACGCGCCGATGGGGATGTTGTCAAACCAGGCGATCTGGTTTTTGCATTGGGGGCATCGGGACCGGGGTTTGGAAATGGTCACTTTTTCTTGGCGCATCTCGTCGATCATGGCCTGGGCCTTGGCGGGGTCCTCGTCCAGGGCTTCGATGATCTCGGCGCGCAGGGTGTCGTCACCTGAGTTGTATTGCTGGACGATGGAAATGACCGGCAGGCGCGAGATGCACACATTCAAAAAGCTGCCGATCACCGCGCCGAGCAGGAAGGCCGTCCCGGCGACGAACATGAGCATCAGCGGATCGCCGGCCACGTCGGCGCCGTAGATTTCGGCGATGAGGGGCAGGTGCGAGGTGAGCATGGGTTTAGAAGAACCCCGGGACGAACAGGCTCACCGCCCCCGCCGCCGCGACCAGCACGCCGATCGGCGCCAGCGCCGCCAAGAGGCCGCCGACAATCCCGCCGACGCGATGGGACAGGTCGATGCCCGCCGCGATCATCGCGACTCCCGCGAGGGTGCATCCCAGGGCGGCGGCCATGCTCACGACGCGTCCTCCTTTGCCGGCGGCACGCGCACCGCGATCACGTCTCCGGCCGACACCGGCGTTTCATATTTGTGCAGCAACTTGAACCCCTTGAACGCGTCGGGGGCGGACCATTGCTGATAGAGCACGATCACGCCCTGGTGGTCGATGACGACCGTTACGCCCATTTCGCGCAGCGCCTGGACGAAGCGCTTTTCCTTCATCGCCTCCAGGATGCGCGGATTGACCACGCCGTCCAGGTTCACGACCCGGCGACCGGCGTACGCGCCGATGATACCGGAATTGAACGCGCCGATCACATCGTCCGGGCCGATCCAATTCGCCTGCCCGTTCGCCACTTCTCGGCTGACTTGCAGATAGACGTTTTGCCAGGGGTGAAAGCCCCGGTCGATGACCTTCGGGATATTGAGCGCCAGATTCGCGCCGACGAAGACAAACGTGACGCCGATCGCGACGCGCCGGGCGGTCCGGCCCGTGAAGGCATGGGGGATGAACGCGCCGACGCGGGCGATGAGCAGGGCCATCAGGGCCGTGATCGGCGGGAAATACCAGAACTTCTGCGTCCCGAAGTAGAGGCTGTAGAAACCCCAGATGAACGTCGCGAACAGCACCATCGGCCAAGGCACCCGCCCGGCGACTTTTTCCCCCCGCCCGCGCACGGCGAACACCAGACCCAGCGCGACGCCGATGCCCAATACGATCCAGAAGACCGAAACACCGCCCGTCAGGCGCAAAAACTGGTCGTAAAATCCCTGGCGGAACGAGGCCGTCAGGCTGTCCAGGGCGCTCACGGTCTCGTCCGTGACCGCCTCCCGGCCGCGAAAGGCGAGAACCTTGCCCGAGTCCTGCCAGATGGTGCCGAACTTCGCCAGATTGAAGGCCAACCAAGGAAGCACCACCGCCCACGCCGTCACGCCCACGCGCCACGCCCGCTGCCACCGACGGCGCCAGGCGTCCGCGCCCGTCGCCCCCTCCACCGGCCGCAGGACAATGAACGACAGCACGATCACGCCCAGCAGGCCGTGGTCCGTTCGCGACAGGAACGCCAGACCCAGCGCCGCGCCGATCGCGATCAGGCGGCGATTGGAATCGGCCTCGGTCCGCCAATCCAGGTAGAGCAGCAGCGCCGTCAGGTGCGTGACCAAGGCCAGCGGCGCTTCCACGCCCATCATCTCCGTGCCCAGCACGAACGGGTTGAGCGCCCAGAACAGCACCGCCAAAACCGGCGCGAAGGCGACGCCGGGCGCCACATGACGCCGGGCGATGGTGAACAGCAGCCATGCTCCCGCCGCTCCGAAGGCGATCTCCAGCAACAAGAGGCCGCGCAGCACCCTCGTCGGGTCGTCGCCCAGGACCGCCGTCACCAGCAGCGTCGGGATCATCCAGAGGGGATGGAAGCCGTTGGTTTCGATAACGCCGTCGAAACTCAGCCCGTGGCCGGCCAGCAGGTTCTTGGCGATCTGGGAGTAATAAAAGGTGTCGTCGGCAACGAAAGTGGGCAGCAAGCGATCCAACGGCCAGGACCAGACCCAAAGGCGGATCGCCGCACCGACAGCCAGCACCGCCAACGCCGCGTAGCGCCAATAAGCGTCTTGGACCGAAACATCGGCCGGGACGGAATGCGTCGCGTGGTCGTTGTCGGGCACCGTGATCTTCCGTCCGGACCGCGCCGGTGGGCGTGGAAAACAAATTGGAAAACAAAAACGTCGGGAACGGGTGTGTATACCAAGATCCGCCGGGGCGCACAACGCACGGAGCGCAATTGCCCCTTGCCCGCGAGGCCGCGCGGGTGTAAGCCTAGACGGCAATCTGAATGGCCATTCAGGAGAGTGACGCCGTGTTTGACGAATTGCGAAATGAAATGCTTTCCATGGAAACTCCCCTTGCCGGCAAGGAGGATTGGGAGCCGATTCCCGTCCCCAAGAGCATCGGATTAGGACGATCGTTCGTTTCGGGAGATCCGGACGGGGACGGCCTGCGGCTGCGTTACTTCAGACGCAAGTCCGACGGCGCCTTTATGGCGCGGGTTTGGTTCGGGCCGAACGCGGAGGGTCCGCCCCTTTGCGCTCACGGCGGGTCCATGGCGGCGATGCTGGACGAGGCGATGGGGTCCGCGGCGTGGATCGCGGGGCATACGGTCGTGGCGGCGCGGCTGACGCTGGAATTCAAGGAGATGCTGCCCCTGGGCCGGGAAGTGACGGTGGAGGCCTGGGTCGAATCGGTGCACGGCCGCAAGGTCGCCACCGAGGGGCGCATCGTCTCCGACGACGGCACCGTGCATGCCATCGGCGAGGGCCTGTTCATCCAGGTCAACCTGGAACGCTTCGCCGACCTGGGCGACCTGGCCCAGAAAAAATGGGGCGCGATGAGCGAGAAGAAGTCGCTGGGCGCGGAGTGAAAATAAGTAAGATTCGGTCGTCGGGTGCCACACTCTTAGCCCGGCGCAGTCGGGCAAGGGTGTGAACCAAGATATCGAAACCAGGCACACCTTTCCGTCGACGATGTCGACGTAAAAGTGTGGCACCCAAACCCGCCGCGCGGCTTTGTAACCCTCCTCCCTTTACCAAATCCGCCTCTCTCCCGCATAATCCCCCGTTATGAAACGGAAAATCTTGTTGGTGACGTGCGAGCGCATGCCGACGCCGGGGCAGCCGGTGACGGGCGGCGCCTTGCGGGTGCATGGTCTGGCGAAGGGGCTGGAAGCCCACGGGCACGAGGTCTTGGTCTCGATGCCCAAGGAGGTGCTCGAAAAGGGCGCCTCCAAGGCCGACAAGGCCCTCGCCCACACGCCGGAGAAAGTGGCGGACGTCATCTTCGACGTCATGCCCGACGTGGTGATCATCGAGCAGTGGGGCCTGGCCACCTACCTGCCCAAGATGGACATCCCGCTGGCTATCGACCTGCACGGCCCCTTGAGCCTGGAAAACAGCTTCAAGGAATCGGGCAACTTCCGCACCGACGCCATCACCAAGATCGAATCCCTCGCCAAGGCCGATCTGCTCATCGTCCCCGGACGCGCGCAAAAGCAATACTTCCTCACCTGGGCGCTGCTCGGCGGCGCCGATCCCAAGAACCCGCCCTTCATGGTCACGCCGGTGAGCATGGACAAAGTCACCGCCAAGCGTCGCGCGGGGGATCCGCCCCGGCTGGTGTTCGGCGGGGCCACCTGGCCTTGGATCGACCCCTTCCCCGGCCTGACCATCGCCGCGAAGACCGCCGACAAGATCAAGGGTGCCGAGGTGTCGCTCTATGTCGGCGCGCCGAAGCTGGCCGAGGACCATCCCCTCTACGCGATTAATAAGGGAGTGCATCGGGACTATCGGGACCGGCTCAAGGGGCATAAGTCGGTCAAGTATCACGAACTGATCCCCCACGCCGAATTGATGAAGGTCTACGCGGGGGCCCGGGCGGCGCTGGACATCTACAAGCCTAACCCGGAGCGGGACCTGGCCTTTTCCACGCGCACGGTCGAATACCTCTGCCGGGGCCTGCCGGTGATCACGTCGGAGAATATGGAACTGGCCGAGCCGGTGGCGCGCTATGACGCCGGATGGGTCGTGGACGCGAATGACGAGAAGGCGATCGCCCAGGCCGTTCGCGAGGCCCTGGCCGACGCCAAGCTCGCCGCGAAAAAGAGCGAGAACGCCTCGCGCCTGGGCAGCGAGTTGTTCAACCACAAAACCGCCACGGCCTCCCTGGCCGCGTGGATCGAGGAACCCAAGACCCGTCCCAAGGGCGACAGCCTGCTCGCCGATTTTCGCGACTACTACCGCAAGGAATCGGTGGCGCTCATCGACGCGGCACGGGACGACGTCGCCAAGGTCAACGAGCAGATGCACGGCCTCTCACTCGAATACCAAAGCCAGCTTTCCGCCAAGGACCAGCGCTACGAAACACTCGCCGCCGATATGCGCAAGCGGGCGTCGGATTACGACGAGCAGATCCGCCAGATGGTCAAGGAACACCAGGATCAGCAATCCGAGCACCGCTCCGAACTGCGTCGCCAATCCGAACGCATCGACGAGTTGCAGCGGGATCGGGACGCCAAGTTGCAGGATCTGGATCGGGAGCATCGGGCGGTTGTCAAGCGCCTGGAAGACGAACTCAAGAAGCTCAACACCGAGCAGGAAAAGACCCGCAAGGCCCACATCGACGAGATCAAGGCCCTGGTCGACAAGCACGAGAAAGCCCTCGCCGAAGCCCGCAAGGAAGGCGCCGATCGGGCGGAGAAGCTGGAGAAGCGCTTCGCCGACGAGGTCGCCAAACGCGACGAGGCCAAGGAGGAATGGGCGGCCGAGCTCAAGCAGGTCAATCGGGAGAAGAACGAGGCCGTCACCAGGTCCGACGAAAAGATCGCCGAACTGGTCAAGACGCACGAGGCCGAGGTGCTGCGTCTGCGCACGACGCACGACGACGAGACCAAGGAGATGCAGCGCAAATTCACCCGCGAGACCGAAACGCGGGAGGATCAGGTCAAGGAGCTTCAGACCGAACTCAAACGCGTGAACCGGGAAGCCCAGACCGCGCAAAAAGACCACGCCAAGGAGATCAAGGCCCTGGGCGCCAAGCACGAGAAGGAACTCGTCGCCGCGGCCAAGAAGGCGGAAAAAGAGATCGAAAAGCGCGACGCCCAGATCGCCAAGATGGCCGAGCGCATCGACGAGACGATGAAAGAGGCGCAAAAGCGCATCGAGAAAATGGAAGAGATGCATGCGAAGGCCATCGAGGCGCGCGAGGAGGAGGCCAAGGCGATGAAGGCGCAGGAAAACGAGCTGCTCGAACAACTCAAGGCGGCCCAGGAGGCGCTGGTCGCCAAGGACAAAGAGCTCGAATCCGCCGCCGCCCGAACGGGAGCCGTGCAGGAAGAGCTGGCCGCCGCCCGCAACGAGTTGGACGCCCGGCAGGAGGCCATCGACACCCTCAAGAAGCAGCACGACGAGCTCAACGCCGAGATCAAGGCCAAGTTCACCGAGATCGACCGCATCGTCTCGGAGAAAGAGGCGTTCGTGCAGGCGGCCAAGGATCGATTCAAGGGCCTGGAACAGCGCATCGCCGACCAGACCACGGCCATCAACGAGAACCAAAAAGAACTGCACAAGACGCAGGAGCAACTCAAGAAGGCCAGCGGCGATCTGGCGGCCACGTCGCGAAATTACGCCCTGGCCACGGCGGACCTGGACAAGGTCACGCGCCACTCGGCGAATCTGGAAGGCGAGTTGCAGACGCTGCGTCGCAACTATGCGCTGGCCGAGCGGCTGCTGTTGGACTTGGAGGGCGACGAGGCCATCCGCGCCCGCCTGCGACGCAAGCGCAAGGCCTACAAATACGCCGTCAACCTGCCCAAGCTCGGCGCCATCTGGTCGGTCAACCTGGCCAACAACCTCTACATGGAATGGTGGCAGCGCCGCAAAGGCGTCACCATCTTTCCCGGCACGCAAAAGGCCAACGGCCACGAGGATACGCACGCGGTGGGGTAAGCCGGGTAGTCCCGGCGGACTGTCGGATGCTTCGCATCCTGGACGCTGGCGCGGGGTTGTGACGTCCAACAAGGTTGTCGCGTTGCTCCGACTTTGCCGTGGCGTTCTATGTGACGTCAGAGCCGCGCACGGTAGTAAGCGGTCTGGTACGACCCGGCAAGCCACTTTCGTCTCCCAATGGTGCGTGTCAGGTTGAACCAGACCTCTCCCTACAGGTCGGGGCTCTGAAAGATTGAGGTGTCGCGAAAGTGCGGCACCCAAGCCGACACCTTGCGCCTTCCCGCCGCCTGCCCTACCCTGAGCGGTTACGAGTGACTTCACGCATGGACGTCGCGACGAGACCATCGTCGTGCTTTTGAAAAATGGCTGTTTTCATCTCCTTCGAAGGCATCGAAGGCACCGGAAAGACGACGCAGATCGCGCGCGTGGCCGAGGAGTTGGCGGCGCGGGGGGTGAGGTTCGTCAAGACGCGGGAGCCGGGCGGGTGCCCCATCGCCGACCAGATCCGCGCCATCGTGCTGGACGCGCGCAATAAGGAAATGGACAAGCGCACCGAGCTGCTGCTTTATCTCGCCGCCAGGGCGCAGCACGTAGCCGAAGTCGTCCGCCCCGCCCTGATGCGCGGCGAGGTGGTGCTGTGCGATCGCTTCACCGACGCCACCGAGGCCTACCAAGGCGCCGGGCGCGGTCACGATCCCGAGTTCATCCATTTCGTCACCGACAAGACTACCGAGGGGCTGCGTCCCGACCTGACGATCCTGCTGGACCTGCCGGTGGAGGTGGGGCTGCGGCGGGCGCGCGGCCGGGCGGCCCAGATCGCCGACGTGGGCGACAAGGAAGACCGCTTCGAACGCGAATCGCTGAACTTCCACCAGAAGGTGCGCGACGGCTACCTGGCGATTGCCGAGCGGGAGCCGACGCGGGTGCGTGTGGTGGATGCGGACGGTGAACCGGACGAAGTCTTTTCGCGCCTGATGCCGTTGATCGACGACATCATCGACCGCGAGGTCACGGCCCCCGGCGGCGAAGTGGCGATGGAATCGACGGAATAGACACGGAATAGACAATGATCAACGCCGACGAAATTCTGTTCTCGACGATTCGTGGCCACGGGAGCGCCGTGGCGCGCCTGCAGCGGGCTATCGAGCACGACCGCGTGGCCCATGCGTATATGTTCGTCGGGCCGAACGGTGTCGGCAAACGGCGTTGCGCGACGGCCTTCGCGGCGGGACTGCTGGACGGCACCAAGCCCGAGGCCGATCCGAGCAGCGCGTCGAGCCGCAAGCTCGTGGCCGGCAATCATCCGGATTTTTGGGAAGTGCGTCCGGAGGGTCAATTCATCAAGAAGGACGCCGTGGCCGAGATGATCCGCCGCTGCCAGTTCGCGCCGTTCGAATCGGACTGGAAGGTCTTTCTCATCCACGACGCCCACCGCATGAACCCGGCGTCGGCCAACGCCCTGCTCAAGACGCTCGAGGAGCCGCCGTCGCGCACGGTGATCGTCCTGCTCACTTCGGCGCCCCAGCAGATCCTGCCGACGATCCATTCGCGCTGCCAAAAGATCCCCTTCGCGCCCCTGCCCGCCGCGACGGTGGCGGAGATTTTGCGCGGCCAGGGTGTCGACGCGGACGAGGCCGAGGCCCTGGCCCGATTGTCGGAAGGGTCGGTGGGTCAGGCGCTGGAAATGGACGAAGCCGGCGCCACCGAGGGACGCAAGGCGTTCGGCGAGGCGTTCTTCAGCCTGCGTCACGGCAAGGATCTGGCGGCTCTGGAGATGGCGAAAGCCCTGAACGAATGGCCCGGCGGCCCGGAAGCCGCCATGGAATTGATGAAAAGCTTCCTGGCCGACGCCGTGCGTGTTTCGGCCGGGGTGAACGAGACGCGGTTGGTGCATCGCGATCTGGCGGACGAGGCCCGGCGATTTGCCGAGCGCTACGACGCCGAGGTGTTGGCGACGAAGATTCGCAGCGTCACCTATGCCCAGCGATTGCTCCAACGCAATGCCAACAAACTTCTGACGGCCGAGGCGCTGATGCTCGATGTGCTCGAGCCCGCCGCGACCGATTTTGCAGCGAGGTTGCCACGATGAATGTGGTCAAGGCGAAATTCCCGGGCTCCAACCGCCCGATCGAATTCCAGGCCGGCGGCTTGGAAATCAAAACGAACGAAACCATCGTCGTCGAGGACGAGCTGGGGCCCAAGCTGGCCAAGGCTTGCGAGGATGCCGTGCCGCTGGACGAGGAAACCGGCTCGCCGATTCCCCGCGTGATGCGCGTGGCCACCAAGGAAGACCTGGCCAACCAGAAGAAATTCCGCGAGCAGGAGGAGGATGCCTTTCGCACGGCCAAACGCCTGTCGCGGGAGCGCCGCCTGCCGATGAAGATGATCGGCAGCGAGTATCTTTTCGACGGCTCCAAACTGATCTTTTATTTCACGGCCGAATCGCGCGTCGACTTTCGCGACCTGGTGCGCGAACTGGCGCAGATTTACAAGACGCGCATCGAAATGAAGCAGATCGGCGTTCGGGACGCGGCCAAGATGATCGGCGGCGTGGATGTGTGCGGACGGGAGCTGTGCTGCACGATGTTCCTGGGCGGCTTCTCGCCGGTGTCCATCAAGCAGGCCAAGGATCAGAACCTTTCGCTCAACCCGTCCAAGCTCTCCGGCGTTTGCGGACGGCTCAAGTGCTGCCTGGTCTTCGAGCACGAAATCTACGCCGACTACCTGCGAGGCAAGCCCAAGGTCGGCAAGCGCGCCGAGACGCCGGACGGCATGGGGCGAGTGCGTCGGCATGATCCGCTGAACGACCAAACGGTCGTGATGCTCGAGGACGGCCGGGAGGTCATCGTCCTGGGCGCCGATATCAAGCGCGCCGCGCCGCCCAACGCGAAAAAGAAAGACGGTGCCGAAGCCGACGCCTCTTCGGACGACAAAAGCCGAGGCCGTGACAAGGACCGGGACCGGGGACGCGACCGAAACCGCGATCTGGATCGGGAGCGCGAACAACGGGCCGAGGCGAGCGAGGACGAGACCCTTGAAGAGCTTGACGACACTCCGGTGGACGAGGCGGACGCGCCGGATTCGGACGGCGACGCGGATTTCGACGACAACGATCACGACAACGACAACGACGCTTCGGACGGATCGGACGACGATCCCAACGCCGGGTAAGGCGGGATCGGGACGGCCATGTCCGAAGGCGAAAAACTGATCGTCAGCAACAAGCGGGCGTTCCACGACTATTTCATCGAAGATCAGGTCGAGGCGGGTTTGGTGTTGCAGGGAACCGAGGTGAAGGCCCTGCGCGAAGGCAAGGCCAGCATCGCCGAGGCGTATGTCGATTTTGACGACGACGGCGAAGCCTGGATCAACCACATGCAGATTCCGCCCTACTCCCTGGGCACCGACGCGAACCACAAGCCCTTTCGGAGGCGCAAGCTCCTGCTCAAGCGCCGGGAGATCGAACGCCTGGACGCCCGCGTCAAGGAGAAGGGATACACGGTCGTGCCGCTCAAGCTGTATTTCCGCAACGGCATGGCCAAGATCAAGATCGGCCTGGGCAAAGGCAAGGCCCAGTACGACAAACGCGAAACCATGAAGAAGAAAGAGGCCCAGCGGGACATCGACCGCGCGATGTCGCGCCGCAAGCACTAGGAGATTTTTGGATGCATTTCGGGAATTCGAAGAATCGGCGAATGGCGGCTCTCGCCGTCGTGCTGGCGTTGTTTGTCGGCGCGTGCGCGACCAAGGCGCCGGATGTGACCATCGAGGATATTCGCCTGCGTTCGGCGAATGTGTCGGCGATCAAGACCGAGGTAAAGCTTAAGGTCGACAATCCCAACAAGCGAGACCTGCGGGTCGAGCGCGTCGACTATCGCCTGTTCATCAAGGACAAGCAGATCACCGAAGATTCCATCGATAAGGAAATGCTGGTCAAGGCCAACGACACGGCATCCTTCGACATCCCCGTCACCATCAGCACCTTCGCCCTGGCCGGCGTCGACCCCAACATGCTCAACAAACGCCAGGTCCCCGTGCGCATCGTCGGCACCGTCTACCTGAAGACCGCCGTCGGCACCTTCCCGATCCCGATTGAGGAAGAGCAAACCGTGAAGTGGTAGTCGGGGCGGGGCCGGTCGTTCTGAGCCGCGAGCCGTAGCGAGCGGGTGACGGATTCGTTGTCGGATATGCTTTCGCCCAAACAGAGTCGCGAACCGTAGTGAACGGTTGATCCAACTCCGCACAAATCGTTGTCATCCCGAGCAAAGCGAGGGATCTCTCGTTCGTTGTTGGGCGGGTGGAACGAAACTGTAAAGAGCGTTGTCCAGCGCGTTGCGCGCGGCGTGCCGGGTTGAGCCAAACCGCTTATTACCGTGCGCGGCTCTGATCGGGCAAGATTCCCTCAAACGTCATTTGAGTTTGACCCCTCACTACCGTTCGGGGCTCTGAATGCACGAAAGCTGATCGCGGCTCTGTTTGGTCGGACCCTGTTTGGTCGGAACCCCGGCAATTCACACCTTCCCGGCGATTTCGTCTCCGTGAAAGTGTGGCACCCGTCGATTCGGCTCCCGTTACGGCGTTACACGACTTCCGACGTCGCGTCCGTCCCCGCGGCGAATTTCTTGTGCTCCTCCGGTTTCATGGCGAAGGATTGCTCCGCGGCGGGGAATGTCGCGGCGGTGACTTCCTTACGGTAGGCCTGCACCGCCTCGCGCATGAGGCCGTCCAGATTCAGGAAGCGCTTGACGAATTTAGGCGTGAAGCCGGACTGCATGCCGAGCATGTCGTTGATGACGAGCACTTGCCCGTCGCAACCGGAGCCCGCGCCGATGCCGATGACCGGCACGGAGAGCCGACGGGAAATCTCCGCCGCCACTTCCGTCGGGATGCATTCCAGCACCAGCATGCACACGCCCGCTTCTTCCAACAGCAACGCGTCGGCGAGAATTTTGCCCGCCGCGTCCGACGTGCCGCCCTGCATGCGGTAGCCGCCGATCATCGCCGCCGTCTGGGGAGTGAGGCCCAGGTGGCCGACCACGGGGATGCCGCCGGTGACAATGGCCCGAACCTTCTCGGCCACCGCCGCGCCGCCTTCGAGCTTCACGCCGTCGCACCCGGCTTCCTTGAGGAATCGCGTCGCGTTTCGCACGGCGTCGTCGGCCGACAGATTGTACGATCCGAAAGGCATGTCGCCGATCACAAAGGCCGCCGTTTTGGCGCGACAGACCGCCTTGGCGTGATGCAGCATGTCGTCCATCGTCACCGCGACGGTGTCGTCGTATCCCAACAGGACATTGCCGACCGAGTCGCCCACCAGGATGCAGTCGATCTCGCATTCGTCGACCAACTTGGCGGTGGGATAGTCGTAGGCGGTGAGCATAGTGATCTTTTCACCGGCCAGCTTCTTGTTGCGGAGGGTATCGATCCCGATCTTCTTACGGGGCATCTCGTGACGAGACATGAGGGCAACTCCTTCGCCGATACCGGCCTTGCGGTCCAGTTCGACTACGAGAGGTGATGTCGGCGACGCTTGGCGTCACCCAGGCTTTGTGCCTATAACACAAACGCGTCGCCGGGGAAAAGACAAATCCCAACAAATCGAGGGAAAGGTGTGGGAATCCCACGGCCGACACCGGACAAGTCCCTGGAAAGACCCGAAAAATCCCCCGCGACGCCGGAGCCCGTTTGAAAGTCCTGGTCATCGACAACTACGACTCGTTCACCTACAACCTGGTCCAGCTTCTGGGCCGGTTGGGCGCCGAAATCCGCGTGGCGCGCAACGACGCGATCACGGTGGAGGATGTCGCCGCCGACCCGCCCGACCGCCTGCTCATCTCCCCGGGCCCCGGCACCCCCTTGGACGCGGGTATCTCCAATGCCCTCATCGAATGCCGCGTCGATATCCCGACCCTCGGCGTGTGCCTGGGCCATCAGTGCATCGGCCATGTGTTCGGCGCGGCGGTGGTGCACGGACCGGAGTTGGTGCACGGCAAGACGACGACCGTTGAGCACGACGGCGCGGGCGTCTACTGGGGCCTGTCCGACCCGTTCGAGGCGGCGCGCTACCACTCGCTGGTGGTCGACGAGGCGACACTCCCCGAAGCGCTGGTCGTCACGGCCCGCACTCGGGACGGCGTGGTCATGGGATTGCGTCACAAGTCGCGGCCGCTGGAAGGCGTGCAGTTCCATCCCGAATCCTTCATGACGCACGTCGGCGGCATCCTGCTGCGCAATTTCCTCGACGGGCGCGTGGGCGGGGTGTCGTGACCATGGCGCGCGTGGTGCACCATCCGCTGACGTGGGATTGGACGCCGATTCGTCTGGCCCGGCGCTTGGCCGAACGGCGGCGCTTCGTCTTCCTGGATTCGGCCCAATCCGGCGATTCGCTGGGCCGGTTTTCCGTGCTGGCCTGGGAACCGGAAATCGTCTTTCAAGCCTTCGAAAATGCTTCGCACGTGACACGCCATGACGTGACCGAAACGAGCGGCCAGCCGCCCCTGAAACTGCTGGATCGTCTGTTGGACGAGTTCGACTACGACGCCGAGCCGGGCATGAAATTCCCCTACGGACCCGGCGCGTACGGCGTGCTCTCTTATGACCTGGGCCGAACCATTGAACGCGTCCCCGCCACCGCCGCCGACGACTTGGGGGCGCCGTTGATCGACCTGGGTTTCTACTCCCGCGTGCTTGTCTTCGACGCGATGAAACACCACTGGTGGCTCGCCGCCAGATTGGAAGACGGCGATTCGGGCGAAGGCATCGCCGATTTCGTCCGCGACGTTGAACAATTGATGGCCGAGCCTCGCGAGTCTCGCCCCGCCACCGCGCCGCCGGCCGTTTTGGCGAAGTGCAACATGGACCGCGCCGCCTACACCGACGCCGTTCGTCGCGCGTTGGCGCACATTCGCGACGGCGACATCTACCAGGTCAACCTCGCCCGCCGCTTCGCCGCCGATTGGCACGACACGCCGTTTGCCCTTTACGAGCGCCTGCGCGACGCCACCCCGGCTCGATTCGCGGCCTACCTCCACCTGGACGACTACCACGTCCTGTCCGCCTCGCCCGAGTCGTTTCTGCGTCGGCGGGATCTCCTCGTCTCCACGCGCCCCATCAAAGGCACCCGCCCGCGCACCGGCGATCTGCAAACCGACGAACGGGCGCGCGGCGACCTGACAACCAATCCCAAGGACCGGGCCGAACTGTCGATGATCGTCGACCTGGAACGCAACGACTTGGGCCGTGTTTGCGAATACGGGACGGTCCAGGTGGTCGAGCACGCGGTGGTCGACGCGCTACCGACGGTGTTCCACACGTATTCGACCATCGAAGGCCAACTGCGCGAAGGCACGACGCACGGCGACCTGCTCCGCGCGACGTTTCCCGGCGGGTCGATCACCGGCGCGCCGAAAATCCGCTCGATGCAGATCGTCGAGGAATTGGAGGGACTGCGTCGCGGGCCTTATACCGGGTCCGTCGGCTATCTGGGCGCGGGGGGGATGCTGGAGTTGAACATCGCGATCCGCACCATGGTGCTCAAGGACGAGCGGGCGTATTTTCACGCCGGAGCGGGCATCGTCGCCGACTCGGACCCGGACGCCGAATTCGACGAGACGCACCACAAGGCCGTCGCCCTGCTGCGGGCGCTCAACGCGACGGCGTCGGAGGATGCGTCGTGAGCGTGATCTATCTCAACGGCAAAATGATGCCCCTGGAACACGCCCATCTGGCGGCGAATGACCGAGGCTACCTTTTGGGCGACGGCCTGTTCGAGACAATCCGCGTCTATGCCGGCCACCCGTTCGAACTCGAACGCCACATCGCGCGGTTGTACGACAGCGCAAAGCGAGTGCGCATCGAATTGCCCGAAACGCCCGGCGAAATGATGCGCGCGGTGCAGGACTGCGTGGCGGCCAACGGCGGCGGGAACGCGACGAAGGTGGACGCGTCGCTTCGCATCACGATCTCGCGCGGGCCGTCCGAAGGCGGCTTGTCGCTGGATTCGAGCGCCGAGCCGACGCGCGTTATCTGGTGTCGCCCCGTCACGCCGATCAAGCCGGAGACGTATCTATCGGGCGTGTCATGCGTTGTCGCGCGCATTCCCAATCGGCGCTTTGACCCGCGTGCCGGAATCAAATCGCTGTCCTACCTCGACCTGCTGTTGCACAAGGACGCCGCCGTCGCCCAGGGCGCATTCGAGGCGATTCTGGTGGACGAGGACGGTTTCGTCGTGGAGGGAGCGACGAGCAATGTTTTCGTCGCCAAGGACGGACGCATCGCGACACCGCCGCTGTCTCGCGGGCCGCTGCCGGGGATCGCGCGGGAGGTCGTGCTGGAACTTGCCGCTGAATCGGCCATCCGCGCCGACGAGCGCGACCTGACGCTGGATGACATCCACGCCGCCGATGAGATTTTCCTGACCAGTTCGAACGTCGAGGTGCTGCCGGTGTCCTACCTGCTGGACTTGAGCGTCATCAAAAACAACAAGCCGGAGATCGCGGCGCGATTGCGGGGGGCGTATTCGGCGCGGGTGGAGGCGACGCGGGGCGGGGGAAACCAGGATCGTTAGGATCGCGTCATCCTGGGCAACGCGAAGGATCAGGCTCCGGCCTTACGATACGTCGACGATGCACAAATACCAGGTTGAGGCCAGATTCTTCCCTTCGGTCAGAATGACACGCGTGTTGCGGTGCTCAACGTCTATTATCGCCTGCCTGGGCTCTGAAAAGCGCATCGTTTGGCCAATGACGGACGCGTCACCCGCTCGCTACAGCTCGCGGCTCGGACGGACCAGAGCGAAGCGACGATGACATCGGACCGTTCGACAACGCGTCAGCGTGCAGGATGCGAAGCATCCGTTAGCCCGTGGCGGCTACGCCACAGGTGGCGTGCGAATCACCAACAGCCGTAATTCGCTCATGTCGTGCATGGACCAGCGGAGGCCTTCGCGCTCGTGGCCGCTGTCCTTGACGCCGCCGTAGGGCATGTGGTCCACGCGCCAGGACGGCACGTCGCCGATAACTACCCCGCCGACTTCGAGCACGTCCCACGCCCGGTGCGCCTTGTAGAGATCGCGGGTAAAAACGCCGGCCTGCAGGCCGAAGCGGCTGTCGTTGACTTTGGCGAGCGCCTCGTCGAAATCGTCGAAGGGATACAGTAGCGCCACCGGTCCGAAGGCCTCCTCGGCGCAGAGCGGTTCGTCCTCCGGTACCCCTTCCAGCACCGTCGCCGGGAGCATCGCGCCGTCGCGATCGCCTCCGCACAAGACCTTCGCGCCCCGATTCGCCGCCGAGGCGATCCAACTCTCAACCCGCTTGGCCGCGCTTTCCGAGATCATCGGGCCGATGAACGTATCCTCCGCCGACGGGTCGCCCATTTTCAATTTCTCGGAGGCGGCGACGAACTTGTCCTTGAACGTGTCATACACCGCGCGATGCACATAAATCCGCTGCACGCTGATGCACGACTGCCCCGATTGATAGAACGCGCCGACGATCATCCGCGAGACCGCGTCGTCCAAATTCGCGTCCGCGTCCACCACGCACGCCGCGTTGCCGCCCAATTCCAACACCACCTTCTTCTTCCCCGCCTTGGCCTTGAGTTCCCACCCGGCCTCCGCCGATCCGGTGAAGGAAAGCAGCTTGAGCCGTTCGTCGGTGGTGAACTGGTCGGCGTGCTCGCGGGGCGTGGGGAGGATGGAAAACGCGCCCTCGGGCAGATCCGTCTCGGCTAGGATCTCGCCGATGATCAACGCGCCCACAGGCGTGCGGCTGGCGGGCTTGAGCACGAAGGGGCAACCGACCGCGATCGCCGGGGCGACCTTGTGGGCCACCAGATTGAGCGGAAAATTGAAGGGCGAGATGAACGAACACGCGCCGATGGGCACGCGCTTGGTCATGCCCATGTAATCCTTGGCTCGCTCGGTGACGGCCAGTTCGAGGACTTCACCGTTCATGCGCACCGCTTCCTCGGCGGCCATGCGAAAGGTGTCGATCAGGCGCCCGACCTCGCCCCGAGAGTCCTTGATGGGCTTGCCCGCCTCGACGCACAACGATCGGGCCAGTTCGTCCTTGCGTTCGGTGAATCGCGCGACGCAGTGGTGCAGCACCGCCGCCCGCTCATAGGCCTTGAGCGCGCGCATGGCCGGTACGGCTTCATGGGCCGCCGCAATTCCGGCGTCGATCGCCTTGGCATCGGCCAGCGCCACGCGGGTGGCGACCTCACCGGTGTATTTGTCGACAACCTCCAGGTCTTTATTCGGCGCTTGCGGTTTGTTGGCCAGGTAGTAGGGATAACTTTCGCGAAAGACACTCATCTCGTGCCCCCTTCGATTCCATGAAAAATTTCCAGGCACGACGCATTCGGACACGTCGACGGGCCCCGCTCAGTCTACGGCCAATCCCTCTCGCCCCCAAGTCGGACCCCCGGCCCCGTGACCCGCCCGACGAACCTTGACATTCCCCCGACTGGAAACGACCATACCGCCCGCGTCGGCGTGCATCGCGCGCGCCGCGCTTTTTCATGCCCCAATTTGACCCAAACGACACCCGGGAGATCGTTCATGGCGCCGACGGTGAATCGTGTGAATTTGGACCCGGTGGACTACGCGGACTGGCAGATCGCCGAAGCCGCCGAAGCGACGATGAAATCCATCCAGCAGCTCGCCGAGGAACTGGGCCTCAAGGACAAGGAACTGCTTCCCCACGGCCACCACATCGGCAAGGTGGACTTCGCCTCGGTCCTGGCCCGCACCACCGAGCAGCCCCAGGGCAAGTACATCGACGTCACCGCCATCACCCCGACCCCCTTGGGCGAAGGCAAAAGCTCCACGACCATGGGCATCGTCGACGCCCTGGCCTGTCGCGGCAAAAAAGTGACGGCGGCGATTCGCCAACCCTCCGGCGGGCCGACCTTCAACATCAAGGGCTCGGCGGCCGGCGGCGGACGCAGCCAGTGCGTGCCCTTGGCGCCGTTCTCCCTGGGCCTGACCGGTGACATCGACAAGATGATCAACGCCCACAACCTGGGCATGGTCGCCCTGACCAGCCGCATGCAGCACGAGGCGATCAACACCGACGCCTTTTTGAACAAGCGCGGCCTCAAGCGGCTGGACGTCGATCCGCGCAACGTGACGGCGCGGTGGGTCATCGACTTTTGCGCCCAATCGCTGCGCAAGATCGTCATCGGCCTGGGCGGCAAGCTCGACGGCGCCATGATGGAAACCGGCTTCGACATCGCCGTGTCCTCCGAACTCATGGCCATTTTGGCGATTTCCACGAGCCTCAAGGAAATGCGCGAGCGCATCGGCAAGATGATCCTCGCCTATTCGCGCACCGGCCGGCCGATCACCACCGCGGACCTGGAAGTGGACGGCGCCATGTGCGCGTGGATGGTCGACGCTCTCAAACCCAACCTGATGCAGACCATCGGCGGCGTGCCGGTCTTCGTCCACGCCGGGCCCTTCGCCAACATCGCCATCGGCCAGTCGTCCATCGTCGCCGACCGGCTGGCGCTCAAGCTGGCCGACTACCACGTCACCGAATCGGGCTTCGGCGCCGACATCGGGTTCGAAAAATTCTGGAACATCAAGTGCCGCGCTTCGGGCCTCAAGCCCGACTGCGCCGTCATCGTCGCCACGGTCCGCGCCCTCAAGATGCACGGCGGCGGGCCTCCGGTGGTCCCCGGCAAGAAGCTCGACGAGGCCTACACCAAGGAGAATCTGCATTTCCTGGAGGCGGGGCTGGACAACCTTCGCGCTCACATCGAGACCGTGCGCAAGGCCGGCATCAATCCGGTGGTGTGCGTCAACGCCTTTGCGACCGACACCGAGGCCGAGCACGACATGATCCTTCGCGCCGCCGACGAGGCCGGGGCCCGGGCGGCGGTGGGCGAGCATTGGCGTTACGGCGGCGAAGGGGCGCTGGAACTGGCCGATGCGATCGTCGAGGCCTGTCACGACAAGACCGACTTCAAGTTCCTCTACCCCAACGAGATGCCCCACCGGGAGCGTATCGAACTGCTGGCGCGGGAGGTCTACGGCGCCGACGACGTGATCTTCACGCCCGAGGCGGGACGCAAGGTCGACGACCTGGACGCCTCGCCGGTGGCCAAGGATCTGGCGACGTGCATGGTGAAGACGCACTTGTCGTTGTCCGACGATCCGGCGCGCAAGGGCCGTCCCACCGGCTGGACGATGCGCATTCGCGACCTGCTGATTTACGCGGGCGCGGGCCTGGCCGTCCCCGTCGCCGGCGACATCAAACTGATGCCCGGCACCGGCTCGGACCCGGCCTTCCGCCGCATCGACGTGGATACGGAAACGGGCAAAATCAAGGGGTTGTTCTAGGGCCGTAGTCGGGACGTCCGATCCTTCAGAGCCCCGAACGGTAGTGAGGGGTCAAACTCGAATATGGCAGGAGACGACTTCATCTTATCAGTTTGTCGAGCGTGTTGACTTATCGAACGCCCTGGACCGCTTGCTGACGCGCGCGGCTCTGACGCTACCAACCACACGCCAACACGGGAGTCCCCCATGACCGCGAAAATCATCAGCGGCAAGGACGTCGCCGCCGACATTCGGGAACAGATCAGGGCCGAAGTGGAGACGCTGGCCGAAAAGGGCATCCAGCCGGGGCTGGCGACGATCCTGATCGGCGAAGATCCGGGCTCCCATAGCTATGTGACCGCCAAGAACAAAACCGCCAAGGATCTGGGTTTCCATTCGGTGCAGGAGACGCACGGCGCCGATATCAGCGAGGCGGACCTCCTGGCCCTGGTCGACAAATACAACCGGGACGAGAAGGTCCACGGCATCCTGGTGCAGCTTCCCCTTCCCGCCCACATCGACGAGAACAAGGTCATCGCCGCTATTGACCCGGACAAGGACGTGGACGGCTTCCATCCCTACAACGTCGGCCGTCTGGTCATCGGCCAGCCCGGATTCGCTTCGTGTACTCCGGCGGGGATCATGGAACTCATCGCCCGTTCCGGCGCCGAAACCGAAGGGGCGGAAGTGGTCGTCGTCGGCCGGTCGAACATCGTCGGCAAGCCGATGGCCATCATGATGATGCAAAAAGCCCAGGGCGCGAACGCGACCGTAACCGTCGTTCACACACGCACCCGCGACATGGCCGCCCACACCCGCCGCGCCGACATCCTCATCGTTGCCGCCGGGCGCGCCAATTCCGTCACCGCCGACATGGTCAAACCCGGCGCGGTCGTCATCGACGTGGGCACCAACCGCGTCGGCGTCACCGAATCGGGCAAGGCGAAGCTGGCCGGCGACGTGGACTTCGAGGCGGTCAAGGAAGTGGCGGGGGCGATCACGCCGGTGCCGGGCGGCGTGGGACCGATGACGATCACCATGCTCATGAAAAACACCCTCATCTCCGCCAAGCGCCACGCGGGGCTCGACGCATGACGCCGAAAATCTGCATGGCGATCGCGGCGGTGCTCGGGGCCACGGGCGTGGCGCTGGGGGCCTTCGGCGCCCATGGACTGCGTTCGATGGCGGACGCCAAGATGCTGGAAATCTGGGAGACGGCGGCGCGCTATCAGCAGATCCACGCGGTCGCGCTGCTGGGCGTTGCCCTCTGGATGGAGCGCCACCCGTCCGGCTTGGCGAACGCGTCGGCAATCGCGATGGCGGTCGGCGTCCTGATCTTCTCGGGCACATTGTACGTGCTGGTGCTGACGGGGATGCGCTGGCTGGGGGCGATCACGCCGCTGGGCGGCACGGCGCTGATTGTCGCGTGGGTGCTGCTGGCGGTGGCGGCGTTGAAGAGCTAGGTCGGGACAGGTTCCGGTTCAAACTCCGATTCCAACCGGCGCAAACGACCGTGTCATCCTGAGCTTCAGCGAAGGATCCGGGTTCGACCCCGATATGATTCGACGTTGTCCTAATACCAGGTTGCGGCAAGATTCTTCGCGTTGCTCAGAATGACGTTTCGCCGACTTCGTCGTCGTGAAAGTTCGGCACCCGTGGAGTCCATGCCGACTAAGGCAACTTACGGCGCTTCGTCGTCGTCCTCGCCTTCGACGTCTTCATCTTCAAAGGGCCAAGGCGGCACGCCCAGGTCGGGGACGTCCCGGATATCCCATCCCATCGAGAACAGTTCGCGCTGCGTTCGGGCGGCGAGGGCCAGCAATTCGTCCAACTCGTCCAGGGTGTGGCGAATGGGGGCCATGGCCTGCTCGGCGGCCGCGCGGGCGTCCTGTTCGCCGACGCTCTCCCGCAGTCCGTACCAGGCCTCGTCCAGATCCCGCACGCGGCGGTAGTTGTCGCGCACCATCCGATTGATTTCGCGCGAAAGCTCCAACAGCTCTTCGGACGGCCCGGACGAGAGCAACGCCGCCACGGCGCAGTGGCGCGCCACCACGTCACTGCGTCGCGACAGCCAGTATCCGTCGTAAACCGCTCGCTCGGCGCCTTGACTTGTCCGGGATTGGGGCGGGAGTTGAATGGATCGTGCGGGCTTATTCAATCGATGCTCCTTTGAATTCACTCGAATCGACCACCGTCCCTTGGTTTCGATTCGACCAAGACCCCTCACATTCCCTTGGCCCATGGTATCGGCGCGATGGAAGGCGAACTCCAATCAAATCGCAAAAGAAATTACCGACCGACCCGTCGGGTCGGAGAATTTGTAAAACCGTCCGGATCGATCCCGGACAGTGTCCCAACCGCATTCCGACGACGACCTTCGCCACTAGGCAAAGATCGGCGACACCCGGCGAAATTTCCCGGAAAAAGACCTCAAGAACCGACGGCACCGGCCCGATGTCCCGATAGAGAACCTTAACGTGGGACATCGGGGCGAAGTCCGCGTCTTATCGACTGTTTGTAAGATAGAGACCCCCTCGGCGCGATCGGCGTGACTCGAAGTCACGGCCATGACTCAGGCCCCGAATCCCCATCGCCATCGGGCTATCGCGTGAACAACGTCCCACCATCGAAATCCTCCTGGTCTTTTGGGCGAAATATGGCTAAAATCGGCGCGCGCGCACTGACTGATTTCGTCGGGTTGACTGGCACGACCTCTTCGCCGGTCTCTCGTCGGCGTCGCGTAACGGGGGAAGTATTGGACGATTTTCTTAACAACGAACACAACCTGGACCTGATCGAAGATAAGCTCGAGGGTCGGGGGAGTGTTTTCGAGACCGCGTACGCGGCGGGCGAGACTCTCGGGGATCGCTTCCGCGTCGAACGGGTCTTGGGCCGTGGCAACATCGGGCGCGTGTATCAGGTGACGGAGCAGGGAACGGGCAAGCCGTTCGCCGTCAAGACGATCTACGCCCGATTTTGCAACGAGCCCAAGGCCGCCCGCAACCTGCTGGACCTGGCCAAGCACATGGCGACCGTGCGTCACCCGAACGTGGCGTCCATTCAAGACACGGGACGCACCGCCGGGCTGATCTATCTGGTGCTGCCGCTGCTCAAGGGCCGCACCTTGGAAGAGGCCCTCAAGGTCACGATTCCCAAGGCCCAGAAGTCGGGCATCCCCGTCAAGCAGACAACGCAGATCGTCGACTCCGTCAAGGGCGCCTTGGGCGCCGTGGGGGACGAGCGGCCGCATTTGGACCTGCTGCCTCGGAACATCTTCGTGAGCCCCCAGGGCCTGGTGGTGGCCGACGCCGGTCTGATGCACGCCGTGCTGCCGGGCCTGCGTCCGGATGATTTCCAGATCATGGACGGCCTGGAGTACATGTCGCCCGAGTTGCGCATGGGCCGCGAGGTGCGCGCCTCGGCCGACGTGTACAGCGTGGGCAAGATCCTGTACCACCTGGTGACGCTGAAAAAACCGCCGATGGATGTGACCGACATTCCGATCGTCGGCGACTATCCGCCGGCCATGGCGGACCTGATCCGCAACGCCATCGCGGAAAATCCCCATCAGCGCTACGAAAACGTCGCCATGCTGGCCGAGGGCTACCACGCCGTTCTCGCCGGTCAGGCGGCGCCCACGCCCCGCCCCCAACTGCATGTGGTGCCTTCGAGCCAAAAGGCGGCCGACGACGAAGACGTGCAGGTCTTCGACGAAGAGACCCGGTCGCTGCGCTCCGTGTCCGAGGACGAAAGCGCCGCTTCGGGCGAATTGGACGACGTGGCCGCGGCCGCCGCGGCATTGGACGACCTGTCCGCCGATATCGCCGCCGGTCCCGCCTCGACGGCCCGCGCCGAGGTTTCGCCTTTCGACGACGACCAGCTTCCCGCCGAGGACGTGGACGACTCCGCGCTGGACGACTTGTTCCCCGAATCGGATGCCGAGGACCTTGCCGAGTTGGACCTGGACGAGGAACTCCCGCCGATCTTCGAGGACGAAGACATCGCGCCGGAAGATGTCGACATCAATTTCGACGACAGCGACGAATCCCTGGAAGACGCCCTCCGCTCGGCCCTGGATTCCCAACCCGACGAGGCCGAGGAAGAAACCGAACCGGAGCCCGAGCCCGAACCGGTGATCGAGGATGACGAAGCGCTGGAGATCGTCGACAGCCTGGACGACGTCGAGGGAATCTCCCACGAAGCGCCCGAACCCGGCGAAGGCATCGAAGGCGAGCACGTTTTCGGCGCCGGCGAGATGTTCGCGCCCGAGGAGGACGCGGACGAACTGCGCGAGTCGAGCTTGCACGAATTGGCGGGCTTGGACATCGGGATCGACCTGGACGAATTGTCCGACGAAGTCGAAGCCGCGCCCGCCGAATCGGCGGCCCTGGCGCCCGAGGAAGAAAGCGACGACCTGGTCAACCTGGGCCTGGACGCAACACCGTCCGACGAGGATTCGGCCTTCGAGGCGTCGCTGGGTGAAGCGGCCGCCGAGGTGTTGGACACCGGAGCCGAAGAGGAATTCGCCCCCGTCGAGGACATCGACGCCGATGAGTTCGCCGTGGACGCGCCGACCGGCAGCGGCTTTGACGAAGACACGGTCGAGGATTCGGCGGAAGAATTCGATATCGCCGACCTGGCGCCCGATGCGGCCGTTGCCGAGGACGAAGAGTCGGAACCGGAAGCCGCCGCAAGCGAGCTGGAAGAACCGGAAGAAGAGGACGAAACCGCCGCCGCCCTGGCCGAGCTGGAAGCCGCGTCCCAAATCGACGACATGGCGGCCCTCGAATCGGTGTTTGACGGCGTCGACAGCGATGCTTTCGATTTTGAAGCCGCTGAAGCCGCGGTGGACGAAGCCGTGGACGAAGCCGCGATCGAGCCCTCCGACCTGGACGAGCTGGATTCCCTGCTCGAAAGCGCCGAGATCGAAAGTGCCGAAGCCGAGGAAGCGACCGAGGACGAAGGCCAAATCACGCGCATCGAGAACGCCGCCGCCTCGCTGATGGAAGCCGTCGAACCGCTGGGCGAGGACCTGGCCGAGGAATTGGCCGAGGAAGAAGACATGGCCGCCGAAGCCGCGGCCCGGGAAGCGACCGCCGCCCAAGGGGCGATGGGCATGACCGGCGTGATCGCCGAAACCGCTCCCGCCGGCGCCCAGGTGGCGATTCCCGAACCGTTGTCCCGTTCGGCCTATCTGCCGCGACGCAAAAAATTCCCCTTCGCCAAGGTGGCGATGGTGGCCGTGCTCTCGGCGGCGATCGTCGCGGCGGCCCTGTACTTCGTGCCCGGCTCTCCCCTGCGTCCGGCGGGGCAGCCCACGGTGACGGAACTGGCGCCCGACACCGAACCCGTCCCCCAGACCGTCACCCCGCCCGCGGACATGGCCGGTGAGGGCGAAGGCGGCGCGTTTGTCGACGAGGGAGAAGGCGAAACGGGCGCCGAATCCGACACCGGCGCCAAGTCGGACAAGGTCGCGTCCAAGGCCGACAAGGCCGCCACGAGCAAATCCTCGTCGGGCATCAAGACGCCCAAATCCCTCGACGCAGCGCCCACGCCTTTCCCCAGTACGGCGGAGTTGCGACGCAAGGACGACGCGTACATTCCCAAGCCCGCCGGCGTGACCGAACCGACGCCGCCCTCGCCGCCCGCCGCGCCGGTCGCCAAATCGGCCCTGACCGCCGCGGATATCAACGCGGTCATCAATCGGCGCATCGGACGCATCAACTACTGCTTCAAAGAGGGCCTGGAAGAAAACCCGTCCATGTCCGGTCGGGCCGAGATCCTGTTTACGATTCAACCCAGCGGCGCCGTCTCCTCCGCGCGGGTCGCCTCCTCGACGCTGGCCTCGCCGGCCGCCGAGGAATGCCTGCGTCGTCGGGTGATGCGCATGAAGTTCCCGGCTGTCTCCGGACCGGCCAAAACGGTGAAGTTCCCATTCTATTACAGCAAATGACGCCAAACCCGCGACGCGCCCCGATATCGATTTTGCTCGCCGCCCTGGCGATGCTGGTCGCGTCGTGCGCCGCCGGGCCCAAGCCGTCGGCCACCGTGGACCTGAGCCGGGACGGCACGCTGATCGAGATCGATCCCACCGGCCGCACCACGGGGCTGATGGGCACGCCCGGCGACCTGATCGAGCAAGGCAACGCCCTGTTCGCCCAGGAACGTTACCGGGAGGCGTTCCCCTACTACCGACGCATCGTCGAGTATTTCCCCCAGTCCGAGCAATTTGACGTCGCCCTGTTCAATCTGTCGGCGTGCTTTGAAAATCTGGGCTACCACGAGCGGGCCTTCGAGCTTTACCAGCGCTTGGAAAACCACCCCCAACGCAAAATGGCCCTCTTCCCGATCCTGGATCGAGAGGCCGCATGTTTGGAGAAGCTCAAACGCTACGATCAGGCGGTGCCGATCCTCAAGCGCATGTCCGAGCTGTTCTCCGTCGGACCCGTCAAGCAAACCGACTCCACGATGCGCCTGGCCGTGGCCTATTACCACACCGGCCGTCGTGAGATGGCCAAGGGGCACCTGCTCTGGGTGGTCGAGCAATACGAAAACCTCGCGGCCCAGGACATGCCCACCGATCCGGCGAATGTCGCCGAGGCGTATTTCTACCTGGCTGAAACCTACTTCTCCCTGTACGAGGAAGTGGACATCGCCGAGATGGGCCGTATCTCCCGCGACCGGCTGATCGCCAAGGCGGAGTTGCTGGTCCTGGCGCGCAAGGCGTACCTGGACTGCATCGAGCGTGGACATACGGAGCCGTACCTGACCGGAAGCCTGCATAAGCTCGGCTACGGCTACGAGACCTTCTACTTCGCCCTCAAGACCGCGCCGCTGCCCGAAGACCTGACCGAGGACGAGGTCAACGAGTATATGTCCCGCCTGGAGGCGAAAATTTCCAACGTCTTGTCCAAGGCCATGGATGCCTACGAGCGCAACATGAATCTGGCGCCCACCCTGGACACCAAATCTCCCTGGCCCGCCGAATCCCGCGACCGTCTGGAAAAACTGCAAGCCTATCGCAAGGGCCTCCACGAGCGGTTCTAGGGGGAATCGATGAGGCATCCCTTGCGACCAGGAAAACCAGGCCCGAACCTCGCCCGTTGGGTCGTCGCGGGGGCGATGGCGCTCGTCTCGGCTGTCCTTGCTTCGAGCACGCCCGCCTTCGCCCAGGATTTTTCCGGCGAGAACGTCGAATATGAATTCGGCTGGAAAGGCATCCCCGCGGCCAACGCCACGGTGAAGATCGACACCACGCCCTGCGACGATCCCAGTCAGTGCTATCGCGTGGCGGTGCAACTCACCGGCAAGGGCTATCTGGACATGTTCTGGAAGGTGCGGGACCGCTTCCGCGCCATCTGCGGCAAGTCCGATTACCTGCCGCGCTATTTCCTCTTTCTCCAGCGCGAGGGCGGTTTCCAACTGGATACCGAGATCAAGCTCGACCGCCAGGACCACCTGCTGCGTTCCACGCGTTTTCGCGTCGACAAAAACAAACCCTACACCGGCAAGAAAGCGCCCGCCGAAGGCACCTACGGCCCCCTCTCGTCGATCCTGTACATGCGCGGCCGGCCGTTGAACGTCGGCGACGTGGAGACGATTCACGTCTTCGACGGCAAGCGCGAGCACGATTTGCGATGGACGGCCCTGGCCAAGGAGCGCATCAAGATCGGCCTGGGCGAATTCGACGCGATCAAGGTGGAACCGCGCATCATCCGCTCGACCGGCGACAAGGAAGACAGCAACGTGGAGGCGGTGCGCACGGTCTACATGTGGGTCAGCGACGATCCCTCCCACCTGGTGCTCAAGATCGAATCGGAAGTCTTCTGGGGTTCGGTCTACGCCGAGCTGATCAAGAAATGAGGCCGCGCCCATCGCTCGGGCCGGTTGGCGCACTCGCCCTGGCCTTCGTGCTCCTGACCCTTGCCCGGCTTGGCTTTGCCGCCGACGCCCCCCGTGTCGAAGTGCGTATCGAACGGGACGGCATGGTCCATTGGTTTTTCGCCGCGGACAGTGAGACGAAGACCCTGCAACTCGATTCCCGGCAAAACCCCTGGCCTGTCAGCGGCGTCCTGGCGATCAATGCCCACGCGCAATTTGCCGACAAATCGGACCTGGCCTTCGCGGGACTGCTGCAACTCGACGCGCACAATCCGGGACAAGTCGTGCTGCCGCTTTATCCGTGGAGTTTGAGCGACGACCAAGGGCGGCGTCTGGCGCAAAACGTCGAGATCGCCCTGCCCCCCGGCCTGACCGCCAACGAGGTGCGCGTTCGCGGCGGCCGTCCCGGTCCGCTGACGGCACGCAGCGATCGTCTCGTCATCCCGATGCGTTTTGAAATCGACACCCCGGCCGACGAGCGCATCGAGATCGTTCTGCCGCGAAGCGCGTTCGACCCGACCGCCGGATTTTCCGACGCGCCGATGGAGCAAAACTCGCCGAAGACGATGGAAATCGCGCTGCTGGTTGTCGGGGGATTGATTCTTTCGGCGGCGATCCGCCGGGCGATTCACCGCATGGTCCAAGGCAAGAGCGGCGCTAATCGATAAGGCCCTTCTCGCGCATCACCTCTTTGTAGACCGCGAAAACCCGCTTTGCCCGGGCGTCGGCTCCGTGGCGGTCGATCACGTCGCGATAGCCCGCCTCGGTCGCCGCGTCGTGGAAGGCGCGGTCCTCGATCATGCGGCGCATCGCCTCGGCCAGCGCGGGGGGATCGTTGATCGGTGCCACCAGCCCCGTCTCGCCGTCGCGCACCAGTTCCGCGTTGCCGCCCACGTCGGTGGTGATCACCGGCACGCGACAGGCCATGGACTCGCGCAGTACACCGCTGACGCCTTCGCCCGCGAACGACGCCACCACCGAAAAATCGCACGCCGCGTACAGGTCCGCCACGTCCTTGCGAAAACCCAGAAAATGCACCCGGTCGGCGACGCCGAGTCGCTCGGCCTCCTCGCGCCACTGCGTCTGGTCGCCTTTGCCGGCAAAGAGGTGATGCGCCTCCGGGTGACTTTGCTTGAGCAACGCCGCCGCCTGCAAATAGTCGCCATGGCCCTTTTGCCGCACCAAGTTGGCCACCATCATCGAAACGATCGCGTCGTCCGCGATGCCGAGCGAGGCGCGCACCTCCCCGCGTCTTTCCGGCCGGGGCCGAAAGCGGGTCGTGTCCACTCCGCCATAAACGACGCGCACCTTGGCCTCGGCCACGCCGCATTGCACCATCACGTCCTTCGAATCCCGGCTCACGACGATCACCCGGTCCAGCCGCCGCGACCAGTACTTCACCCGGTTGGCGCCCAGGGGAAAATTCACGCCCCGTGTGTTGACGATGACCGGCACCCGCTGCCCCAACGACGCCAACAGGACCAGCGACAGGTCGCCGCCCTTGTGCGTGTGGATGATGTCGTATCGCTCGCGGACCAGCAGTCGGCGCAGGCGGAAAATCTGCACCGGGCTGTACCAGCGATTCATGCGGAAAAAGCGGATCGGGACGCCCAGGTCGGCCATGCGATCCAGGTTCGAATCGGCCAGGCGCGCGCCGTCCCGATAGTTGAACGCGGCGTGAACGACGGCCCCGGCTTTGACCAGACTTTCGGCCAAAAGCAGCATCTGGATCGAGCCGCCCGAGCCGATATTGCGGTGACTGGTCGTCAGCAGCACTTTTTTGCCGCGTAGGTTCAAGGGCGTCGCCTCATGGGAAAAATGCACGCCCTTTCCTAATGGGAACCCGCCCGCGAATCAACCTTTTGCGCCGATCGACCGAAAACGATAACGTCCGATTTTGTCTTGTTTCGGGGAGTGCCCGATGGGCCGAATTTCCGCCGCCGTGCTCGTCATCTTGATCGCGTTGCTCGTCGTTGCCTCGGCTTGTGACGAAGATGACGCCGTGCTTCCGGCGCGGGACGTGGACGACAACGACGGCGGTCTGCCGGCCGTGACTTCCGAAAGCAGCATCGAGGGCGTGATTTTTCTGGAAACCCGCGAAGGCATGCGCCTGGTTTCCGCCGGGACCGGACCCTACGGATGCAACAAAAATTTCGACCCCGGCTGCGGCGAGGAAGACGCCGAGTTGGATCTGGCGTTTCTGCCGTCGTTTTTCATCGACACCACCGAAGTGCCCTGGTCCGCGTATCGGACGTGCGTGGACGCGGGATCGTGCCCGGCCAACGAATGCCTCCCGGCGGTCGAGGACGACTTGGACGACCGGCCCGCCGTGTGCTTGAACGTCGCGCAGGCCGAGGCCTATTGCACCTTCGCCGGCAAGCGCCTGCCGAACGACATCGAATGGGAACGGGCCGCGTCGGGCATCAGCGGGAGACGATTCCCCTGGGGCGACACGTGGTGCGACGAGTGCCTGAACTGGGTCCAGGACACGGATGACGGCGCGGTGGACGGATTCGCCCAGGTCGCGCCTGTCGA
>JACKCT010000030.1 GCA_020633895.1 Deltaproteobacteria bacterium
CGCCGCTCATCGCACCTCGTCCACCCGCACGAGGCGCTCCTCCGCGGCGGAGAGTTTCAGGGCGTCCATGGCGGTCATGTTGGCGACGGCGTCGGCGAGCGGGTCGGGCGCGTCGATCTCGCCGCGACAACGGGCGACAAAGTCGTCGAGCATCAGCCGATACGAATCCGCCGGACCGACATGTTGCGTCACCGCCTCCTCCCCCTCCCGACGCACCACAATGGGCGCGGGCTCGTCGCCGGGGATCCAGGGCTTGTCCAGGAGGATGGACCCTTCCGCGCCGGTGATGGTCGCGCCGTGCAATTCGTGGCAGTCGATGCTGCATTCGAAGTGGGCGAACAGGCGGTCGGGAAACTGGAGGATGCCGACGAGCGTCTGGTCCACGCCCGCGCCCATGACGGCGGTCGCGGCGGCGTGCGTCGGCTCGCATCCGGCGATCAGGCGCGAGAAATGCACGCAATAGCCGCCCACGTCCATCAACGCGCCCCCGGCGAGTTCGGCGCTCGTGGCGTTGGCGGCAGGGTCGTAATTTTGCCAGGTGAAGCGGCTTTGCAGCGTCGCGACACGTCCGATGGCGCCCTGGTCGATCAGTTCGCGCACGCGGGCCCACTGGGGGTGGAAGCGATACATATAGCCCTCGACGCACACACGCCCGGCTTGCGTCGCGGCTTTGGCGATGGACCGGGCCTCGTGGGCGTCCACGGCCAGCGGCTTTTCGCACAGCACATGCAGTCCGGCGGCGAGGGCGCGCTTGGTCCACTCGGCGTGCAGGCTGTTGGGCAGGGGGATGTAGACGGCGTCGACCGCGCCGGAGTCGATCAGGGCGTCGTAGGAGCCGAAGGTCGTCGGACGATTCGCGCCGTCGAACGTCGCCGCGCCCTCCGCGACGCATTCCTCAATGAACGCCCGCGCCCGCGCCTCGTCCCGACTCGCCACCGCCCCCCAAACGCACTCCCCGCTCGCCCCCATCGCCCGCACCACCGCCTTCGCGATGTCCGCGGTCCCGAGGATGCCGATGGTGAGTGGAGCGCTCATGCTTTTGTGTTAGCGCGTTTTGGCGTGCGTGGGTAGGGCAATCGTAAGGTGGCGTATTCTAGTCGGTGTCGAAGCGAACCCCGCATAAGGAGGAGAATGTCATTCCGAACGAAGTGAGGAATCTCTCGTCCGACAACCGAAACAGCTTGCGACCCGTGTCATTCTGAACGCAGTGAAGAATCTGGCGGCGTGTATCACTAAGCGTACGTTGTTCGACTCAACGCGCGGTCACCCATGCACGCACCCAGATCCTTCGTTTCACTCAGGATGACACGTTTTTCGGTTTTCGGCGACTAAGCGAGAGGCAAAGCGCATCCTTCGGTCAAATCACCCAAACAGCCCCGCCACCGAATCCACCGACGGCGGCTTCGCCACGCCTTTTTCCGTGATTATGGCGGTGATGTATCTGGCGGGGGTGACGTCGAAGGCCGGGTTGGCGGCGGGCAGGCCGTCGGGAGCGATGGGGACCTTGCCGAAGACGCGGGTGACTTCCTCGGGGGAGCGCTGCTCGATGGCGATGTGCGTTCCGTCGGGAAGTGACCGGTCGATGGTCGACAGCGGCGCCGCGACGTAAAACGGAATCCCGTTCTCCTTGGCGAGCACCGCGACGGTGTACGTCCCGATCTTGTTCGCCACGTCGCCGTTCGCCGCAATGCGGTCCGCGCCGACGACGACCAGATCGATCTTGCCCTGGGCCATCAGCGCCCCGGCCATGTTGTCGCAGATGAGCGTCGTGTCGATGCCGTCGGCGGCCAGTTCGTAGGTCGTCAGCCGCGCGCCCTGGAGCCACGGCCGCGTCTCGTCGGCCAGCACATGCACCTTCTTGCCCGCTTCCTGCGCCGCGCGGATCACCCCCAGCGCCGTGCCGTAACCCCCCGTCGCCAGGGCCCCGGCGTTGCAGTGCGTGAGGATGTTGGCGGACGCGGGCACCAGTTCGGCGCCGAATTTGCCCATGGCGCGACAGGAGGCGATGTCGTCCTCGTGGATCTTCTTGGCCTCGGCCAGCAGGGCTTCGCGGGCGGCGGCGACGCTGTCGAGCAGCTTGTCGTCAAAGAGCTTTCGCATGCGTTCGATGGCCCAGAAGAGGTTGACGGCGGTCGGGCGCGTGGCGGCCATGAATTCGCACACGTCGGCGAATCGCTTCTTGGCGGCGAGGGGTTCGCTCGGGCCTTGGAGGGCGGCCTGGGCCAAACCGTACGCCGCCGCGATGCCGATGGCCGGGGCCCCGCGGATGACCATGGTCTTGATGGACTCGGCGACCTGCTCGGGGGTTTCGTTGACGACGTAGCTTTCCTCGTGAGGCAGGACGCGCTGGTCGATCATCACCACCTTACCGTCGCGCCATTCGATCGTCTTGACCACGTGCCGGACTCCTTGCGGGGGTTTTGGGAGAACGAGAATCGGGGAGGCGTCCGACTATGTCAACATCGCCTTCAACAACGCCGCCACGGCCAGACCCAGGTAGTTGCCGATGGCGTAGCCGACCAGGCCCGTCGCCAGACCGGAGGTGACGATCTTGCGGTTGCCCAGTACTCCGGCGATGGGGCCGACGAAGGCGGGTCCGAAGATGGCGGCGGTGGAGGTGATCATCACCGTGTCCACGTCGATGCGGAACAGCCCGGCGAGGATGAAATGCATCAGGAGGGCGCCGTAAAGGGCGACAGCGCCGTAGAGCACCAGCGGCCCGCCCGCTTCGGCCAGCATGCTCACATCCGCCAGCGTCCCGATCGCGACGCAAAAAATCAGCAGGATGTATTCCCCCAACTCGAAGCTGCCGGGCATGTCGCGGACCTTGTCGATGAACGAGAGGGCCAGGCCGCCGGTGGTGACGGTCAGGATGATGACGGCGACGCTCATCTGCCCGGTCAGCAACAATGAGACGCCCACGCCCGCCCCGGCGATGCCCAGGGACATGGCGATGAGCTTGGCGAAGGTCAGCAGTTGGGAGCGGGAGAAGACGACGGACGCGTCGTCCAGGTCGACGGTCTCTTCGCCCTTGTCGCCGGGGTATTCGGGCAGGAACAGGGCGAGCAGGTGCTTGGCGACGGAGAAGTAGAAGATGAGGATCGCGCCGCTCAAGGCGACGTCGACCAGATTGACCAACAGGAACAACTCGTCGGGCACCTCGAGCGCCTTGCCGATGGCGGTCATGTTGGGGGTGCCTCCGGTGTAGACGCCCACGAGCATGCCGGACACGTCCCAGGGCCGGTCGATCTTGCCGCCCACCAACAGCGCCGCCAGACATGTGCATACGAGCACCGAGATCACCGCTAATACGAATGAAAGCACCGCGCTCCCGGCGCTTCGCAGCCAGGCCATGACGTCGGTGTTGAACAGGAGCATGGGCACGGCGAGCAGGACGGTGCCTTCGGTGAAGGAACCCGCCAGGGCCTTGTTTTCCGGCGTCATCACCGACGGCAGGAAGTTGGCCAGGGCGATGCCCGCGCCGTAGCAGAGGATGACCGGCGAGAGCCACTCGAGCAGCTTGGAATGCTTCGCCCCATGCACCGCCAGCGCGGGAAATCCGACGAAAAAGACGATGAGCAGGGCCTGCGTCACGAAGGGCGCCTTTCGGGGATGGTGTCGGCGCATGATGGGGCAGGCGAGGGTTGGGATCAAGACGGCGGCGGGCGTTGCGTTCCGGCGCATTGAAGGGATACGGTGGGGGAAAACGTCCCCGGAGCGGCCCATGCCCCTGTTCAACATCGACGAAGACGACGCGAAGAAATACAGCTTCTACGTGATCCTGGGGATCATGGGGTTGCTGCTGATCACGTTGTTCTGGACGAGTCGCGACTGCGCCTCGGGCATGAAAGGCAAGGCCGAGACGCTCAAGATGCTGCGCGAGGAACTCGGCGCGGACACGCCGACACCTACGCCCGCCGAATCACCGGACGCCGCCGACACGCCCTGATCCCCCACGCGAAGCGCCTCCCGAAAATGCATTCTCCCCGTCGCCCGACCTGTGGTATATTTCTCTTTCGAATGAAGATTCAAACGGGGCGAGGGAGTGACGGGATGAGTCGCAATCTGGAATTCGCGGTGCGTTATTTGATGTTGATCCTGCTGGTGCTCGGACTGGCAGGCGCGAGCTTGGCGTGCGGCGGCGATGACGACGATGATGATGATGACGCCGTTTCGGACGACGATACCGGCGACGACGACACCGGCGACGATGACACCGGTGATGACGACACTGGAGATGATGACACGGGAGACGACGACACCGGGGACGACGACACCGGGGACGACGACACCGGTGACGATGACACGGGAGACGACGACACTGGGGACGACGACACCGGTGACGATGACACGGGCGATGACGACACCGGTGACGACGATACCGGTGATGACGATACCGGTGACGACGATACCGGTGATGACGATACGGGTGACGACGACACCGGAGACGATGACACCGGGGATGACGACATCGACGACCCGTTCGAGCCGTGGGAGAACCCGGAGGCCAAGGCGGACGCCTTCCCGCTGTTCTACAAGGAGCGGGTGCATCGCATTGTGCAGGGACACAACCGTTTCCTGCTGGTCAATGACGTCGTCCCGGCGATGACGCTGGGTCACGCTTTCATTGACAAGCACGGCGACGACTACACGATGCTGCTGCATCCCAAGGACAACAACGACATCGGCCACGCGGCGATGCGCACCTGGGCGGCGTATAAGCTCTACCACACGCGGGAACTGGAACTGACGCTGATCCGCATGTTCGAGGGTTTGGCGGCGGCCGAGGAAGTGACCGGCCACTCGGGCATGACCAGCCGCGAGTATCAGCCGGGCTGGACGCTGACCATCGACGGCTTCACCGGCGACATTTCCCGTGACCGCTTCGGCGACGAGATCACCCCGGCGGTGACGTTTGACAGCGCCCTGGAAGACGAGATCGTCGACACGTTCTTCGCCGACGGCGTCTACACCTTCCTCGCCAATCCGGCCGATTACTACTTCAATGCCGAGGCGGTGCAAAATCCGTCCGAATTCGCCACGACGCTGGTCTTCCACTACCTGCCCAAATACATGCACATCTCCAACTGCTGCTCGTCCTTCATGCGCACGCCCGACGGGCCGTATGAAGGCTATTTCTGGGGCAACCACAACAGCCGCGACAACTTCCCCGACTACGGCTTGGGCTACATGACGGCGCTGGACTGCATCAATGATCCGAGCGCGAGCGACGAACTCAAGGACTCGTGCCAGCGGGCGTGGGACGCGGGACAGCGCATCGGCGATTCGGTGGTGGCCTATGACTACAACCTGATGACCGTCACCGAATGGGGCGACTCGTACGATGACCTGATCGTCGCCGGCGAATTGCGCCCCGACGGCACGGACGAGGGTCCCGAGTGGCTGGGCTCCATGAACAACTGCATCATGTCTTACATGGCCAAGGCGCTGTCCGAGGACGGGCTGCATTCGGCGGATGAATACGCCGAGGCGCCGGGCGCGTACGAGATCGTCTATATCTATGCCTTGTTCGATCTGCTGGGCATTCCCCGCCCCGAATGGACCAAGGAGTGCCACAGCCTGGACGACGGCTACTTCGGCCTGTCCTGGTCCGATCTCTACGAACGCAAGTTCGCCGGCCTGACGATGCCCCAGGCGATGACGCTGCTGATCAATCTGATTCCGGACGTGGGCGTGGACCTGGTGAAGAATATCGTGGAGGGCTTGGACCAACCCCAGCGGGCGGCCGCGGCAGTGGTGTATTACGCCGAGTTGCAAGGCAATCAAGCGCTGCTCGTGGAGGCGAAGAAGACGCTCTACAACATCAGCGAGGTGGGGCGGCAGTTCGCAATCGTGCTGCGCAACTGGGCCGAGAAGGATAACAACGACCCGAACCTGGCCGCCGCGATGACGCGGGAGATCTACGACTTCGCGACGTATGTGCATGCCTTCGGCGTGGGCGACGAGGGATTCGATCCGGGAGATTTCGAGCCGGGGATTCAGGACGGCGATCGCTACGACGCGGTGTTGTCGATCGGCGATACGTCGCCCTACGCCCTCAAAACCGACGAGCAGATTCGCACGTCGATCCTCAACGCCCTGGACGGAGGGCGCGAGAAGGTCGTCGAACGCTACTGGGCCGCCTATCCGGACATCAACAATCCGCCCATCAAACGCAAGGGCGACGCGTACGAGGCGATCGGCGCGGACGGCGAGTTCCACGACATTCCCAATGTGGGCTACCAGTGGTTCGGAGCGGAGTTGATGCGGGAGATGCCGATCTGTTGGCGGCATCCGGAATCGCTGGACTGCACGTGGGCGCTGTTGGGTTGCGAGCGGCCGGACCTGGACGGCTCGGGCGAGGTGGACGAGACGGACGGCGGGATTTTTGACAGCGCTTACGCCACCTACGGCCCGCCGGCCAACACGCCGTGCAACGTCGGCAACGATTGGTGCGGCGGCGCCGACCTGGACCACAGCGGCCTGGCCGACGCCGAAGACGTCGAATTCATGGCCGTCGCCGACGGCTGCTGGTACGAGGCGCCGTAGCCGGCACCTCATCACTACACCACGCGAATTCCCCGTTCGCTCTCGCGACGCAGGTAGCGGACGATCTCCGGGCCCAGGTCGCGGGCCAGGCGGGCGGGGTCGGCGTTTTCGTTGGTGGTGACGTTGATGTGGAAGGTCGGGTTGAGGCTCGCGCCGGAGGCGGTGCCGCGATTAAGGCGTTGCAGGGCCGACAGCCCGACGGCGTCCACCGCCCGCCGACGCAGCACGAACTCGCCGCGCTGGGCAATCAGCGGCACTTCGTCGTGACGCATCGCCATACCGCTGTGCGCCCGCACCGGCCCGCCGCGATGCATCACCTGCCCGCCCGCGTGAAACAGGCCGATAAATCCCCCCGACCCGCCGGTGACGACCGTCATCAGCGTCCGCATAATCACCAACTGGGCCGTCACCGCGATCATCTGCTTGAGCACTTGCTTCATCGCGTTGCGCCAGTCGTGCGTTCCGTCGACAAGTTCGTCGGCGATCCCTCGGCCGATGGCGTTGATCGTGCCGCCGAACGCCGTTCGCGTCCATTCGCTGGCCGCCATGGCATGGCCGATCCATTTGTTGAACGACGCCGCGGTCATCGCGTCCCGTTGCAATGCGGCGGCCTGATCGGCGGCCAGCATCCGAGCCGTGGTCTGCTGGGCAAGCTGCCCGTGACGACGCGTGGATTCGTCGAGCTTAAGCGTCGCGCGACGATTGTCCTCGAGCCCGCGCCCCATCCGGCGTAGCGCATCCTCGGCTTCGTCGGCGTTGGCGATATCGTATTCGATGGTCAGGGCCATGACGGACCTCCTTGGCGTTTCGGCGCGGTCAGCGAACGTTCCAAGCGTTCCAGGTCTTCCTGTTCATATCTCGTCCACACCGACTCGACGCATTCCATCGCCTGCACGACCAGTTCGGAGATGGGGTTGGAGTTATCGACCGCGCTGGGCAAACGGCGGCGTTGCCAGCGTTTGAGTAGAGCCCAGGAGAGAGGCGTGATCACGGCGGCGGGACAGCGGTCGAGCACTTCGTCGCCGACCACGACGCGAAACGCCGGGTTCGAGCGGCCGTCGCAATTGCGCAATTCACGTAGGTTCGGATCGCAGTTCCGGCAAGCCCAGGCCGCGCCGCCGAAGACGGCGTGGGCCGCCGTTACGAGTTTTTTCGCTCGCCCTCCCGCAGAATCGACAGATCGCGAATCGCCGCCAACACCTCCAGATACAATGGGGCCAGCGCGCTGGTCGCCGCTTTGCGTGACGCGGCGAATTGCTCGCCGTTTTCAATCGGCGTCCCGTCGGCGAATTGCAGATTCTCGACCCGAGCCACATGCTCGACGAACACCGCGTCCTCCCGATCTTCCCGCAGGCGAAATCCGATCGCGTCGTTCTCGGTGCGGAAAATTTCGCCCGAGCGCTCGAACTGGGCCACACTCATCGGACGCAGATGCATCACCACCGGTTGGTAGTTCGGGTCGGCGTCCGCCTTGGCCCGCTCGCCGGCGAATTCGGGAATGTAGGGGATCGTCCGATCCGTCGAAAGGCGTTCGATATGCATCGGCTTATCCTTGTTCGCAGCGGGGCGAAATGAAGAAAAGGAAGTTGAACGCCACGCCGTGAGGGGCGTTTTCGTAGAGCATCAATTTTCCGTCGTCCTCGCTTTCGTCGGCGCCGGCGTACAGACACAGCTCGTAGTCATGGTCCCCGTCGTCGTACGTGCCCGTGCGTTGGAAGACGCGCGTCGAACTGCCGTCGATGGGCCGGGACGATCCGCCGGAGGTGTACCACGTGCCCAGCATCGGTTTGACGTCGTTGCCCTCGCCCTTGAGGAGATTGCAGATCAGGAGGCTCTCCGCGCTTCCGCCGGGGATGGCGTTGACCGGCGTTTCCAGAAATATGAACGACCCCATCACCGTGATGTAGCGATGGCGGAAATTCCCCGAGGCCAACGTGCCGCTGTAAAGATCCCGATCGGCCAGCGTCCGGTAATAACCCGTCGAGCCGTTGGGCGTCGTGCCCACCACATGCAGCATATAGCCGCCGTCGTTCTCCTGCTGCACCTGGGCGTCGGAGATGCCGCGCAGATAATCCGCCTTGACCGTTCGCAGGAATTGCACCGACTCGTTGAGAAACGCGGCGAAGCTCTGCTTGGTCGCCGTCCACAATCCCGGGTTGGACAAGGTGTGAAAACGCTGGGAGCCGTCGTTATACCAAAAGGCCATGATGCATCCTCTCCTAGCGGCCCCAGACCTTGGGCGCCGACCCGTCGTAGTTGACTTCGCTTTCGCTGACCCAGAAGGACAGGCGCTCCAGTTGGTCGCGCGTGGCGTCGTGCCAGCCTTCGGGCATCGTCCCGCCGCCGTACGCCTGGGGAACGCTTTCGCCCGGCTCGGCCGCCCATACACCCGTACGCCACGGTCGGTTCAGGCTCTGCATCACCACTTCACAGCGGATGGGCAAATCGAAATTCACGTTGAGCGACGTCACCTGAAAGACCCCCTCGCCTTCGGGCCAGATCACGTTGACGAATTCGCCCAATTCCAATTCCAGGCCGTCGAAATCCAGTTCCAGCCGCAGCGTTCGCAGCACGCCGCCGAATGCCAGATACCAATTGGCCGCCACCAACTCGGCCGTGTCGTCGCTGAAAATCCAATGCGAGTCGACCCGGTGTTCGGTCGTCTCGTCTTCGTCCGATTCGCCGACGCTCAGGCGCCGGGTCGACTCGCCCCGCTCGGGATGACGGCGATAGTCCAACACGAACCGCCCCGACCCGGCCCGATCCTGGTCGTTGATTTCGGTCCACGACAGAACCTGCTCCGGCACGATCGTCGCCGTCGCCTCATGCACCTTCTCGTCGAATCCCACCGACGCCAGCGCATACCGCCCCCGACGCACCATCAGCTTGAAGCCGAAGTCACCGGCGATCTGCCCGATCAACTCCAGCGCCGTCGTCTCCTCGTCCACGTAGGCCCGGCACACGTATCCGTTCGTGGACACGATTTGCGCGGCGAGTTGGAACGACTCCTCGTCGAGATCCCCGTCCGACAAACCCATGCCGACCATGCCGTCGGTGAGCAGGTGGCGAATCATCTCCACCGGCGAAGTGATCAATGTGCCGTCCGCGCCCCGCTCGCCCTTGGGCGCCTGGACAAAGATCTGATCCCCGTCCTCCCAAAGACGCTCAATCGTGGAATAGTCGGTGCCTTCCAGTTCGAACAAGCCGGTGGTCGTGTCCAGGATCTTGATCGGGTGCGTTCGGTATCCCGTCTCGTCGCGCTTGTATCGGCCGTCCGAATCCAGCCAGATCGCATTGAATCCGTATCCTGCCAGCCCCACCGATCCGGGCTGGGCGAAGCGGGCCTTGAGCGTCGTGTCCGGCGTGGTGTTGGCCATATCCATGCACCACGCCCGCACCCAATAATCCGATTGCTCTACATGCCACGGGCCGAACAACAGCGGGACGACGCGATTGCGCGCGTCCGGTTCGATGGGCCAATCCCGGCCGAAGCGCGTGGACGGCAGCGGCACGTCGTCGAAAGCCATGCGGTCCCGACAGGTCACGCGCACCTCGTCCCGCCCAATCTCCAGATCGCCCCGTTGGATGCGCCCTCGGTGGAAGAGGTTGGACGACGACGGCCGCGTGTTGCCTTCCCGCACCCGATAGAAATCCACGTGGGCGCCCACCAGGTAGTCCCAATCGCGAATCCGGTCGACGACCTGGTCGGACAGGCCGTTGTCCTGCTCGCCTCGGGCGATCGTCAGCGTCACCGCCGGGGCGGTCACACGGTTCGAGCCGTATTCCCCCAGGTCCAGGCGAAACGCCGGCAACGACACCGCCCCGACCCAGACGCCGTTGTGGTCCGGATCGGACGCGCCGGTCACGGTGTGCGTGCGATGGCGCAACGCGAACCGGAACAGACGGCGGTCAAAATTGTCATCGTCCCGGTGGATATGCATCAGAATGTTGTAGCCGCGCAGCAACGCGGATGGAGCGCTCATGCCCGCCTCCCCGTTTTCGTTCAGCCCTGGCTCTCGGTAATCGTCAGACGCACATCCGCGTGTTCGTATCCCACGCCCTCGGCCTGCATCGATTCACCCAGGTACCCGTAAATCGACGCCGCGTGCAGCGCGCCGGGACGGTCGGGCGCTTCGGGCGCGTCCAGCCCTGTTGACACCACACCCGGCTCCAGGATCGCGAAGACCGGACGCAGTTGGCGCTGCCGTTCCCAGATTGTCTCGAACGGCGCCCGCTCGTCGCCGGTCAGGTCCGCGAACAGCAGCTCCACCTCCCGATAGGGCGATAGCTCCACGACTCGCCGCGCCTGGCCCTGCGTCATCGCCACCGTCGACGGATCGCGCATCCGACGCACCACCCGCTCGTGGTAGTTGTGGGGCGGCTGAAACGTCAGCGCCGCTTCGCTGAGCACCACGCGCCCGATCTCATAGGCCGACGGCAACACCGACTGCATGATCGTGTACGCCGCCTGGGGGATGAACAAATAGAAATTCAACGCCCAATACCGACGCACCGTTCGCGGCCGATGGATGATCGTGCGCTCCTGCGTCAGCGCCGAAAGGGGCACGAAAACCTGCGAATCGTCCACGGGAAACTCGTCGGATGTGTTGGATCCGTAGAGGAACACTCCCAGCGACGCCCCGGCAACCTCGTTGAGAAGCGCCATATGACTCAAGTTGTGACGCAGGATCGCGACCGTATCGACCAACGTGGGCAAGCCCAGATCCCATTTGAGCCACACATTGTGGGCGTAGAATATCTGCCCGTTGAATTCGATTGTGGACGCCGCGCCCCAATCGGCGCTGCGATACACCACGCCCAGGTCCGGGTGGGCGACGTTGGTCGCGGGAAAATCGGGATCCTCCGACGTGGCTGTCATTCGCGAGGGATCGTCGCCGGTAAAATTCGTCTCACCCGCGGAGCCGTAGCACAGGACAATATTTTCGTGCGGCGCTTCCGGCGCCGGGGCTCCTTCAGCCAGCACGACGGACGCCGACGCCACCTCCGACATCTGCCCGGAGACATGACGCACCCGAGCATGCACCGTCTTGACGCCGTCACCCGCGCTCAACGTGAACGGATACGCCGCCGCCGCCCGATAGCCGCGCCAAGGAGACGCCGCCTCCGATTCGCCCTCGTTCCAGAAACGCACCTGCCAGACGCGATGAGCCTCATGGCCGGTCGCCGCGCCGCTGTCGGCGACCAGACGCGCCGTCACGCCCCGCGCGTCGCTCGTCCCCGATCCGTCGATCGACTCCGCGACGAACGCGGTGATAGCCGGCGTGTCCAGATATTCCTTGTCGTTCTGATAGAGCGTCGCGCACGGCAACGCATCTTGCCCGCCGCCGGCGTCCTGATAGATCCACCGATATTCATACCGGCCGTCGGGCAGATTCTCGTCCTGCACCACCAGACCCATGTCGCCCAGCGACCCGTCCGGCCAGAACGCCACGTCCTGCTCGTCGTCCCAACCCTCGGCCGCATACAGCGTCCAACCGTCATCGGTCAGACGATGCCAGACTCCGCCGTCCACGCGCCGCTCCGCATGGGCATGCAGATAATCCGGCGGCGCCGGGTCGGGGCTCTTCGCCCCCACGCGGATCGACGCGATTCCCGCTTCGTGCCGCGCCTCGGCCCACGCGTCCGATCCGGCCGGCGCGCCGAACGTGGGAATGATGTATCCCGCGCCGCCGCCGTCGAATTGGCCGTAACCGTAGCCGTACCCCTCCCCTTCGATCGTCGCCGTGCCGTAGGCGAACGCCCCCGCCAGCCCGTCCATGCAACGCACGTCATCCCACACCAGGGGCTGCGTCGCGCCTTCGTCGGCATTGTAGATCCGCTTGACGATCGGCGTTTCGGACTCGTCGATGTTGATCTGCGTGACGCCCTCGTCGCCGCCGAAAAAAACGTCCGCGCTCGTCGCGAAGGCGCATGTGCTCGTCAGCTCCGACCCGGCCAATAGCGGCATCGCGCCCGACTCGTCCGATCCTTCGAAGACCAACGGCCCGATCAGGTGCGTCGTTCCGCCTCCGGCGCCCGGAGCCGACTCGTCCACGTCGATCGCGAACCCTCGATCCGTGTATGCCAGCGCGATGCGTCGACGATCCCCCGCAAGAGCCGCCGTCACCGACACCGCCGCCAGATTCTGATCGGGCAGTTCGGTGTAAACATCCGCCGAGTCGCTCGCGGCCGAGAAATCTTCGAACACGCCGCTGAAATCGCCGTCGTCCGTGTCTGTAAAGACCACCAGACGCGGACGCAGTGTTACACCCACCAGTGCCGGAACGTTGAGATTGTGCACGGTAAACCACGTCGATTGGCCGCTCGACCGCACGGCAAAGGACACCCCCCCGTCCGCCGCGCGCACCACACGGATTCGTTCGTCATTCACCACGCCGCCCTGGTCGGATCGATCGTAGAGGACGCCGCCGACAACCACCTCCAGGCGTGTGCGCGGCGGAAGTTCGGCGTCGTAATATCGCCAATAGGACACCCGCGTCTGACCGTCCGGCGAGATCAGTTCCAAGCCGAAGTAGCACGATTGATCGCCCGCCGGCGACGGCCACATATCCACGTGGTAGCCCACCTCCGCGCCGAACGCACCGGCCCCGTAGGCATGGAAATCGGCGGTCGCTTTGGCGTCGCCCGGCCCCGATACCTGCGTATCGAAATGCAGTCCGTCGTTTTGGGTGAACCCGACGTCCATCACGCCCGTTCGGGCGAGCCGCCAGTTGCGGCCGCTGACTTGCGTGCCGGCAAAGTCGTCGCCCACGTAGCCGAACGAATAGTCGAACGCAAAATTGTCTTCGGTGAGTGAAGCGGGAAATTCCAGGACGTACAAACGGCAACCGCGGACGTAATACAGGCGCCCGTCGTGTTGTCCGCAGGGAAAATAGCCGGGCGCGTCGTCACCGGTCGAGCCCATGACCGTCGAATGAACGCTTTCGTCCGACAGGCGCATCACGCCCAGGATATCGTACACGCCGATCGTCATCGCGACGTACAGATAGTCCTCGCCGCCGATGGTCTCGCCGTGAATATCGGCGTAGACGCGCCCCTGGTCCGGCTGCCACGGCGCCCATCCGGCGGGAGTCGAATCTCCCCCGCTCAAGGACTCGGTCGACAGGCGGTAGATCGTCGCCGAATTCGATTTCGGAATGGCGTACAACCAGCCGCCCGCGTACGCGACCTTGGCGAACCCGCCGTCGAGCGTGGCATACCCGGCGAGGGCATGATCCTCGCCCTCGGCATCGTACACCCGCGCCACCACCAGGTCCGCGTCCGTCGCGAAGGCCGCGAAACGCCGCTCGACGCCTTCCAAGCTTTCGCGAAACATCACTACGTCGTTGACCGACTCGGAACCGCGCAGATATTCCCGGCAGTCCCAAGGCAGGTCATCGACAATCAAATAGCCTTGCGTGTGCGTCGTGGTCATCGGCTTGCTCGATCGGCTCGCGCCGGGAAGGAATGCATCGGGATGCTAGAGAAACGCGATGGAAATTTCGTCGTCGCCCTCGAACTCCAAGCACGGACCTTCGAGGGTCAGAGGAATTTCGCGCCCCGGCTCGGCGGTGATTTCCGGAATCTCCGGCTCGAATGACGGAATGAAAATGCCCACCGTTCCACCGGCCTTGAAACCCGCCTGCAACTCAACGGGAATCGGCTCAAACTGCTTGGCGCGCAGATAGGTGTCGATGGTATCGGTGGTCAGATAGCCGGTCAGCGACAGACGGATGCGACGCCGTTCCGGATAGCTCACACCCGCGGGCGTCTCCCGACCGTAGTCCTCCCGCAGACGCACCGCTTCTTCGCCACGCAACGTCGCCTCGGTGATCGTGAACGTCGCCCCACCCAGGCGCACCTGGCCGGTGACACCCGCGACCGGAGATCCCGAAAGTTCGCTCGTCGGCGCATGAGGGATGATCGCCGTGCCGTTGCCGTGAGCCGCCGGTGTCGTACCCGCCGCGCCGCGCTCCACCTCGATGGCGCTCGTTTCGGCGTCCAAGCTCACCACGCTCATCACCTCGTCGCCTACACGAATCGGCATCGACTCGAAGAAACGATCGGGATGAGCGACCGGAATTGTCGTGACCGTGTCATCCACGTCCTCGGCCAACGCGTCCGTGCCGCCGACCGATTCATCCGCGCCCACGCCGCTCAGACGCATCCGCGCCTCCGCGCCGCCCGAAAGCGTCAGCTCCCACTGCCCGCCCACGCACCCGCCGTAGGCAAAAGCAACCCCGTCCAGATGCCGCCACAGCGTCACCGAACGATCCGGCCGGGAATCCGGCGACAGATGCACGCCGGTGTAAACCGTGTCTCCCTCCTGAGGAGCCTCGGGCAGAGCGCCCAGCCACGAAAGCTCGCTTCCGGAAACGTTCACCACCGCCCGCGTGTGCAGCCGCCCGTCGATGACGAACCCGACGATGTCGATTTCCGCGAAGGAACTCACGTCGGCCACGGCGCACGACGTGGTCGTCGGCGACGGCGAAGACGCGATCGTGGTGGACAACGGCGTGTGGATCTTCAGGCCTGAAGCCGCCAAGAGATCCGCCGAATCCGGCGCCACCCCCGGTGTGGCGCCGGGCGTCAAATAGCCCTCGACTTCCCACGCCACCGACCGACGCCGACTCACCCGCTCGCTCACGCCCCGCGTGCCGTGTTTGTCTTCCCGTTCGGCCCGCTCCTGCGTCAGCGTGAATGCCGCCCGCGTATGGCGAATGGCATGGGAGCCCGACGGAATGACCGGCTGGCCGTAGCTGGTTTCGGGCACGACGAAGATCTGTTCGAACATGGGATTCGGAAAGTGAGCCATCGGGCCCTCCGAGGTGAATCGCGGCGACGCCTGTCGCGTCAAACAGCGGCGATGGAATGGAAATAGAGTCGGTTCGATATTTCAGCGGCGCATTGGAAGCGTGCCTTCGATCTTTGTCAGATTCCGATCGAATCGTGCGCCACCACCTGCACGACGCACTGCACCCGCGCCCCCGATTCGTGCCGGGCGGTGTCGATGGTATGGTCGGTGATCTCGGTCAGGACGGCGGCGCCTCCCCGCGTCGGATCGGCGGCCAGAGCCCGATCGACGTCCGCGATCAACTCCCGCGCCGCGCCGTGGCGATCCATTCCCGAAGGCGGCCGAACGAACCCGGTCACGGAAAAGCGCAGCGTCCGACGCCTATGATGCGACGGCTGGGATTCGACGCGGTCGCGCAGAAGCTGTAGCGCCAGTGTGGGAAAGCTGCCGACGCTCTCAAATCCCACCGCGCCCTCCACCACACGACGCACGTCGTGGTGATAGCCGTCCTCTCGCCGAATGCCTCGCAACGCGGTCAGCATGTCGGCGACGATGATCGTGTCGACAGGGGGCATGGCTAACCCCGGCCCACGTCGAGGGATCGGGCGCTGCGAAGCAAACCGGCGCTCTCGAGCAATCGACGGGCGGGAAAGCACAGCTCGCCCATCACATCCGGCCCGTCCATATTCACGCTGCCGCCCCCGGCGCCGCCCAGCGTCGTCGACATCACGCCCCGCTCCCGATCGTTGAGCAGATGCAGCGCCGGATCGCCGACCAGATAAATCGCCTGTTCGCACACCGCCTGAATCACTCCGGCGGCAAGGCGTTCGATCAACACCACGCTCGTGCCGTTGGTCGGCGCGGCGGTCGGAGTCTGCGCCAACGCGACCGTGCCCGTGGCCCCGTCGACCGAGACGATGCCGAGCACCTCTCCCGTGTCGCCAAGACGCAGTGCTCCCCCGGCCAGTTCCTCGACCGCGACGCCGATCAGCGTCGACACGGGGACGGTCGGCCCCTCGGCGTCATAGGCCGCGACCGTCCCGACACGAAACGGATGGCCCTGCACGGGCACGTTCAACGCCTGCACCGGCTCCCAGCCCAGGGACCGGCCCAGGGGCGGGGCGGCCAGGGGGGCGCGCGAGATCATGCGGGAGGCGGCGACGAGGTAGTTTTCTTTTTCGCGATTTCGCGCGTCCTCGTCGTCGCCGGGCACGGCCTCCCACAGGGCGCGATCCGGATGGGAAGCCAGGTACGCGTCGGCCGTGGACAGGTCCACCAGGCTGGTCGCCAGTGCATGGCAAAGCACGGAATTGATGCTCATGGTTTCCTCTTGCGGACACGGGGAAGGGGACGACGGCGCCCGTGGCGGCGACGAATTCCCATGG
>JACKCT010000031.1 GCA_020633895.1 Deltaproteobacteria bacterium
CGTCAGGGAGCGGGTTGGTCCAACTTGGCGATACGAATTCGGCGTCGTGCGATGACAGAGCCGCGCGTGTAAGCAAGCGGCCCAAAACGTCCGTTAAGTCGAACTGCTCGACAACCCCTCCCTTACGGTCGGGGCTCTGTTGGATTGCCCGCCCTTGCCCCCCGCCCCATGACGCCGCCGAAAAAATGTGGCACACAAGGGCATCGTCCCACGGGAGCGCCATGACCACCCAAATCGCCGCCGCCGTCCGCCGATCCGCGCCGCCGCCCACGTGGCGGGAGATGCGTCCGGGGGAGCGGGTCGCGGCGCTGGCCCTCTACCTTCTCGCGCTGGGAACGCACCTCCTGCCCGAGTACGGCAACCATGTTGTCCGCCAAAATCCCCATTTAATTCCATTGGTTCCGTTGCTTTTTGTCGGCGCGCTGGTGGTCCGCCAGCGGCTGCGGGCCTCAAGCGCCGGGCGCGTGGCGGTGCGTTTGTGGCAGGTGGTCTACTACGGCCTGCTGGCCGTCTACATGGCGTTTTTGACCTACGGCCTCGCGGTGCTCGATTGGTGGCTGCCGTGGGTGTTGATGGCGTGGGCGCCGGCGGCGGCCTTGTGGATTCGGTTGGGGCGGGGTCGGTGGTACTTGGCGGCCCATATCCTGGTGGTCGCGCCGGTCTTCCTTTTGGTCGCCAGGCACACCCCGGCTCCGGCGTGGACGGTCGGCGCGGTGTACGTGGTCTATGCCTCGCTGATCGGCGGGGCGGTCGCGTGGCCTCGGGTGTCGCGGTTCGTCGGCGGGCTGCCGGTGGTGTTCCTCGTCGCCGGGACGATTCTCTATGCGACGCTCTATGCCCGCTACCAGGGCGTCTATCCCGACCGCATCCCCGAGATCACGGCCCAGCCGGGGGTGCGTCTGGTGTATGACTATCGGGAGGACGCCGATGGGAAGGTCGGCTCCCATTTCATGTTCGCCGCCAAATTGGGCGACGGCTACCTGCTCGGCCCTCACGATCCCCAGGAGCATTTCGTTTATTTGTCGCGCGCGAACCCGGCCGCGCCGTGGAACGTCGAGCGGGAGCACATCTGGACGCGGGCGGGGGACATGGCGGTCTACGACCCGGCCGATCCCAACGTGGCCTACGTCGGCGGCTGGGGGACGTTGTTCAAATTGGCGACGGATCCTTTCCGCATCGTCCATCGGATTGAGGTCGGCGCGGGGATGCTCAACACCCTAGCGCTGGACGCGGACGGGCGGCGACTGATCGCGTCTCAGGACGGCGGGCGAACGGTGTGGCGGTTTGATTTGGACAATCCGACCGATGTGGTCGAATCGGAGGCGATCCCGGAGAATCTACGGCTATTCGACGCGGATGTGGACGGGGTGCGCGGGCGGTTTTACGTGAACGCGATGGGCCTGGACGGCAATGTGATCTTCGAGGGCAACCTGGACACGATGCGCCTGACGCGCTCCCTCGCGCTGCCGGACGTCCATGGTTGGTTCTTCGCGGTTGATCCGGCGGCGCGCCGGGCGTACGTCTTCGGCAGTTTTTCCGGCGAGATGGTGACGGTCGACCTGGAGCAGTGGGCCGAGGTGCGTCGCACGCGTTTGGGCAGCGGCATCCGCAACGGAACCTGGGACGCGAAGCGGGGATTGCTCTATATTTCCCGCTATCTCAACGGCGAAATCATCGTTTACGATCCGAAAGACGACGCCGTTATCAAGAAACTCGAGGTCGGTCCCGTGGCCCGACATCTGAGCTTGACGCCGGACGGCGACCGCCTGGTGGTGCGCACGGCGGCGGGGATTTTCGAGGTGGATTTGGAAGCGGCGCTGACCCGGCGATCGGAAAAGCCTTGACGGGGCTTGAAACCTCGGTGAAATCAAGGGTTCATCGTTCAGAGTGCGCGTGAGACGCGCGAAAGTTCGGACGCATTCGATGAATGTTTTATTGCTGGCGCCGCCTTGGGGCGAAATTTACGGTCGATTCCGGTCGGTGACGCGGTCGCTGAACCTGAATCCGCCGCTGAACCTGGCGTACCTGGCCGCCGCTCTCAAGGACGCGGGGCACAACCCGTTCATCTGCGATCTGGAATTCGAGCCGCGCCGCATCGATGTGCTCAAGAAGCTGATCCACGACCACCAGCCGGATCTGGTCGGCCTGACGGTCACGACGCCGATGATGCCGATCATCGTCCGGCTGGCCGCCGCGATCAAAAGCCTGGGCGTGCCGGTGGTCATCGGCGGGCCCCACGTCTCCCTGGTTCGCGGCGAGGCGTTGGAGCAATGTCCGCAAGCGGATTTCGGCGTGCTGGGCGAGGCGGAGGAAAACTTCGCGCGCATCATCTCGGCTTTGGGCCGCGGCGAATCCCTCGAAGGCCTGTCCGGCGCGCTATTGCGCGAGGTGCCGGACAACGGCGCGACGTTGCCGCTGGCGCCGGATCTGGACGCGCTGCCCGAGCCCTATTATCCGGGCATCGATTTTCGCAACTACCCCTGGAGCGTCAAAGGCAAGGGCCAGGTGCCCACGCGGACCATCATGACCAGTCGCGGCTGCCCCTTCCAATGCGTATTTTGCGGCATCGAGAATTTGACCGGCCGTGGCGTGCGTTTTCGCACCGAGGCGATGGTGGTCGACGAGATGGAGCGGGCCGTGCGCGAGTCGCCGGTGCGCCACTTTGTGTTCGTCGACGATCTGCTGACGCTGCGGCGCAAGCGCATCATGGCGCTGTGCGAGGAACTGGCCAAGAGAGACTTGCCGATCACCTGGGAGGGCGACACCCGCGCCGACTCGGTGGACGAGGAACTTCTGAGCGCCATGTCGCGCGCCGGATGCACCCGCGTCAACTTCGGCATCGAGTCCGGCGACCAGGAAATCCTCGACGGCCTGCGCAAGAAGCTCAAGCTGCCCAAGGTGGTCGAGGCCTTTCGCATGGCCAAGAAATTCGGCCTGGACACGCGCGGCACCGCCATGATCGGCAACCCGGGCGACACCCGCGAGACCATCGACGCGACGATCCGCTTCATGGGCGGCCTCAAAAACCTGGACCAGCCCTATCTGTCCATCGCCCAGCCGTACCCCGGCACGGAACTGCGTCGCATCGCTTTGTCCGGCGAGAGCAACCTGCGCGTCGTCGACGGCCAGCTCGACCGGATGCGCCGCTACGGCGGGGCGGTCATGTACGTCGGCGACATTTCCCCCGAGGAATTGGTCAAGCTGCAACGCCGCGCCCTGCTGCGCATGTACCTGCGGCCGCGACGCATCTGGTACAACCTCATGCGCTCGTCCCTGCGCTCCGGCGTGAGCATGGCCATCGCCTTCGCCGCCGGCGTCCTGCTCCCCGCGCCGAATTATCAGAAAGACGAAAGCGTCATCGACTTCGCCTAGTGGGCGCATTCCGTCGGGTGCCGCACTTTAGCGAGGGCGAAGCCCGAGAGAAGGTGTGAACATCGGAAAAGCACACCTTTCCATTGCTCGTGCAATGTAAAAGTGTGGCACCCGGGTGATGCTCAAGCGCTCCGCTCTTCCCTCGAAAACGCGCCAATGATATGCATGAAGACCGTTAAGAACCCGCGAAAACCACGGAGACCCCATGGACCGCACGCTCGAAGAAACCTACGACGGCCTGATGGCCGACACCAAAGAGATCGCCGATCTGCATCACGTTTCCGAGATCCTGGAATGGGATCAGGAGGTGATGATGCCGCCCAGGGGCATCGAGGCCCGCTCGCGCCAGGTCGCGCTGATCGCCGGCGTCATGCACCAGCGCTCCACCGACCCGCGTCGCGGCAATTGGATCGCCGAGTTGGAGGCGCGCTCGGGCGAACTGAATGACGAGCAAAAGGCGGTCCTGCGAGAGATCAAGCGCGACTACGAAATGTCGACCAAGCTGCCGCCGGATCTGGTGCAGGAAATCTCGCGCACCACGTCCATCGCCCACAACGAATGGATCAAGTCCCGCGCGCAGAAGGATTTCTCGATTTTCGCGCCCCATCTGGAGACGATCGTCGGGTTGAAAAAACGTGTCGCCGAAATCTGGGGCTATGCCGAGACGCCCTACGACGCGCTGCTCAACGCCTACGAGCCCGGGGCGACGACCGCGTCCATCGGCAAGCGTCTGGGCGAGCTGCGCGAAAAGCTGGTGCCTTGGGTGGAGAAGATCGCGGCGGCCCCGGCGCCCCGGCGGGATTTTCTGACGAAGAATTTCCCGATCGAGCAGCAGAAAAAACTGGCCCGCGCGGCGATGGAGGTCATCGGGTTCAACACGGACGGCGGACGCCTGGACATCGCGGTGCATCCGTTTTGTACGGGCACCGGCGGAGATGTGCGGCTGACGACGCGCTATTTCGAGAATGAGCCGTTCGCGTCGTTTTACGGCGTGCTGCACGAGGCCGGACACGGGTTGTACGAGCAGGGTCTGCGCGAGGACGCGTTGGGCACGCCGCTGGGCTGGTCGTCGACCATGGCGATTCACGAGTCCCAATCGCGCATGTGGGAAAACGAGATTGGCCGCTCGCGAGCGTTTCTCAAGTTCTTCGAATCCCGTCTGCAGGAAGCCTATCCGACGCAGCTATCCGGCGTGTCCATCGACGAACTTTACGCGGCGATCAACCATGTGGAGCCGTCGCTGATTCGCGTGGAGGCGGACGAAGTGACCTACGGCCTGCACATCGCGCTGCGTTTCGAGATCGAGCGGGATCTGCTCTCCGGGGAGCTGTCGGTATCCGACTTGCCGGCCGCGTGGAATAAGAAGGTGGAGGAATACCTGGGCATCACGCCGAAAGACGACGCGGAAGGGTGCCTGCAGGATGTGCATTGGTCGATCGGGGCCCTGGGCTATTTCCCCAGCTACGCCCTGGGCAGCCTGAACGCGGCGCAGTTTTTCGCCAAGCTGCGCGAGGACGTCGGCGACGTGGACGGCAAGATCGAGGCGGGGGACTTCGGCGAAATCCTGGAATGGCTGCATACCAATATCCACCGCCACGGCCGCCGCTACCTGCCCGACGAACTGGTCGAGCACGTCACCGGCAAGCCGCCCGCGGCGGACGATTTCATGACCTACGTGGCGGAGAAGTTCGGGCCGATTTACGGGATTTCGTCGTAAGGTGCGAGGACGGGTGCCCCTCGCCGGGTGCCACACTTTCGCGAGAACGCAGTTCGAGAGAAGGTGTGATTTTCACATCCTCGCCCGACCTGGTCGTCCGAGAATGTGCCACCCGCGCTTATCGCTCCCACACGTTCATGACCACCGCGCGGACCTTGTCGATGTAGAGAATCTCCTTGCGCAGGGCCTTGGCCTGCTCCAGGCTTTCGACCGGCCCGGACACGACCACCACCCCCAGATGCACTTCCACCTCCAGGTCCGCCATGCGCACGCCGGGCACCTGGGCCATGTTGCGTTTCACCTCTTTGGCGATCGCCTGATCCTGGGCTACGTCGGCCAGGCCGCGCGTGTCGCCCCGAGGCATCGTCATTTTCAACGGCTTTTCGACACGAAGTTGATCGTGAACCCGCCACACGCCCGGACTGGTTCGCGTAACGGCCAGGACGAGGTTGCGTTCGGCGATGGACCCCACGCGCCCGCGCACCAATACCTGGCCGTCGACGATGCGTGTCTCGATGTCCCGCGCTTGTAAGGTCTGCGTCGCTTGGTAGGCGTCGCGCAGGTTGCTCTTGATGGTCGAGTCGGGAACCAGGACGCGCGTCGACCCGTCGGGTAAGCGGCGCACCCGCACTTCCTCGCGCTCGGCGGCCCGTTCGACCGCCAAATCCTCGGAAGCCGAAGCGTTCTCTTGATTGGGAGTGGCGGCGTCGGGCCGGTTCATGGAGCACGCGCCGGTTGCCAACAGCAGGACCGCCACGACAAAGCGCGCGCGCACTATTCCCGATCCTCGGCCGGAGCGTCACCGGGCGCCGGGGCGTCTTCGTAGCCCGATTCCTCCAGCGCGTCGGAGAGCGTTCGCAGCAGATCGTCCGACGACGGATAGGCGTCGTCCGTCGGTGTCGGCGTGGGCTCGACGATCGGCGCCGTTTCCACGCCCGGAATCGGCGTCGGGGTCCAGGCGGGGGTGGCCGTCGGCGAAGGCTCGGGTGTCGGCGTCGGGGTCGGCGGACGCGTTGTGGTGGTCGTCGGCCGGGACGTGGATGTGCTCGGGCGCGATGTCGATGTCGAAGTGGTCACAACTGCTTCTTCGATCGTCGTGGAAGTAGTCGTTGTCGTGACCGTCGTCGACGTGCTGGTCGCGGTTGTTACCGTTGTCGTGGTGCTTGTCGACGTCGAGGTCGATGTCGTGGTTGAGGTCGTCGACGTGGAAGACGAGGTCGTCGTGGGTTCCGGCGTCGAAGTCGGCAGCGGCGCGTCAATGGGCGTCGGGGCCGGGGTGGGGGCCATGGAGGCGGGCATCGGGCCTTCCTCGGGCATCTCCATGATCGCCACGCGCGGGCTGGTGTAGGCGCCGATGTAGGCCTGGTAGAAGGTCAGCGCGTTGACCGGGCGGCCCGCCTCGTCGTTGCCGTCCCAGACCAATTGGCCGTAGCCCACGTCCCGCACGCCCTCGAGGAAGGTGCGCACCAGGCGGCCCTCGGTGTCGCGAATCGTCACGGTCACGTGGGAGCGCTCGGGCACGTAATAGCCCAGCAGCCACGACCCGTCCTCCCGATGCATCGCGGGCACGAGACCCGGCGCCGCGACCGGGCCGACGTAGCGGGTGTGCGTGCGGACTTCCGGTTCCTCGCCCTTTTTCTTGCTCGGGATCGTTTCGGTCGCGTCCTCGCGCAGCAGGTAATAGGCGGTCACGCCGGTGCCGTCGACGGGGCTGTCGCGAAACTCCACCGGGCCGACGGGGTAGTCCGCCGGGCCGACGGCCGCGTACCCGGCCGGGTCGCCGTCCCCGTCGTTGCCCATGCGCTTGAGCAGCGTCAGGCGGCTTTCGTTGGCGCCGGACGACGCGTTCCAGGACACCACGACGCCGTCGGGCAGGACCTTGGCGTCAAAATCGTCGATGCGGGCGTAGTCCGGATGCTGGAGGTAGAATGGGCTCGTCCACGCGATCTGGTCGTCGGCCTGCGTGAGACGAAGGTAGAGCACGGCGGGTTCGTCGAAGTGATCGTCGGTCCAACTGCCCGCGATGATGCGCCCCCGGGAAGGCAGCGCGGCGGTGTGGACCACCTGGCCGTTCTTGATGAAATCGATGTAGCGAATCGGCGCGGTGCCCGCCGCCTCGTATTTGATCGTGGGTTTTTTGACGAGCAGGGGATTGCGTCGCGGGCCCTGGCCGTCGATTTCCGCGGACAGCAGGATGCGCGCGCCGCTGGTGGCGTAGGTGCGTCCGCCGGCGATGGCGTCGAAGACGGTGCGTCGGGTCAGTGCGCCGACCTCGACGGCGGTCAGGCCGCCGGGATAGCGACCCCATCGCGCGATGCCCGGGCGCGTGTCGTGGGAATCGGAAGCGGCGACGAATCCCATATTGAACCCGGTGTCCAACGCGCGGGACACGGACCCGTGTTTGACGAACGGCTCCACGGGGCGGGGGGCGTCGGCGGACTCGCTGTCGCCGTGCCCCGAATAGACCTCGACACTGGGGGTGAGACCTCGGGGGAAGGCCTCCCATTCGTCGCCCATGCCCGGCGTGGCGCTGGTGTGGGGGATGAGGATGGCGCCCTCGGGCGGGAGCATGTCGGGCAGCAGGCGCTTGTCGCCGTGACCGCGCAGGAAGCCGCCGCTGGTTGCCGACCAGGAGTACGGCCGCGCGCCGTTGACGACGATTTCCCACAACTCGCGCGGCCCGCCGTCGGGCGGCTGGGGATGCACCGCGTCGCAGTTGTCGTAATAGATGATGCCGTGGCCGCCGAAGGAAAACTCCCAGGCCAGCAGCGTCGTGAATTTGCCCGGCTGCACCCGCGCTTCGCACAGGGCCTGGATGCGTCGCCATTCGTCCGCGGTGAGCTGCCATTCGTGATCGGACAGCGCCGCGAACGAGAGCGCCGCCGGACCGGCCGCCGTGTCGTAGAAAAACTCCGGCGAATTCATGCCGTCCGAATACGCCGAGTGGCCGTGGATGTCGCCGAAATACACCCGGCGGTGGGGCCGTTCGATGGTGACGTGGATCGGATTCGAGATTTCGACCGGCAGACCGTTGCCCAGCTCAGCAACGATGTAGCGATAACCCGGCAGAGCGAATCGACCGGCGGGGACACTTGCGTAGGCCTCGCCGATGGTCGCCTCGTCGGCGGGTTGGAAGGCGTCGGGTAGGGGCGCGGGCTCGGCCTCGGCGGTGTCGTCGTCGGTCGCCGTATCGTCATCGACGGCGGCGGGAGTCGCTTCCGGCGTTGGGGACAGTTCGGCGGCTTCGTCCGGCGCGGAGAGCATCGGCCGTTCCACATACTCCGCGAAACGCACCGTCGTCGGCTCATTCGGCTTGGCGATGTTGCCGAAGGCGTCGAAGAAGCGGACGGTGGCGTCAAAAGGCTCGTCCTTGCCCAGAGTCGACGGCGCGACCACTTCCGCCCGCACGGCCGTGTCGGCGACGACGTGCATCCCTTTGGCGATCGCCAGTCGTTCATATTGCTCGTCGCCGGTGGCGTCCAACAGGACGACCATGCGGAAGTCCTCGGCCAGGGCCTTGGGCGCGTCGAAGGTCGAGGTCGGTTCGCCTTCGCCGACAGGGGGTGTTTCGCCGAGGGTCACGACGATTTTGTCGCCCGCCCGCCAGACTTCCTTCGCCGAAATCTTTACCGTGCCCGGACGCAGCGGGATGTCGACCGTTGTCGCCTCCACCGGCTGTCCGTTGCGCGAGGCGCGGGCATAGCCGGGCGCGGCGGGGTCGGTCGCCTGAGGCAGCATGTTGTGCGGCCGGTTGTTGTAGTACGGATGGGGGAACATGACGAGCATGGACCCACCGACGGCCACCCCCGACTTGGGCACCTCGCACGCGATGCGCCAGGCGATCTTGGACCCGGCGACGACGTCGCCGTCCGGCGTCACCTCGCAGGAGGTGGCCTTCACCGGCGGGGGAGGCGGCGCCGGGCCCTTGGAACACGCGCCGAAGAGCGTCGTCCAGGCCAAGAAGACGACGAGAACCCGGATCGGGGTTCGGAGGCGACGGCGGCAATTTGGGACCGCGAATTGCATGGGTTGGTTCGATCATGCCCGACGGTCGCCTGTCAAGCGCGGGGGCCGTCGAAAGTGCGTAGAAATGAGGGCACTGCGAACGGTGGTTCGCGATTTTTTACGCTTTTGAGGCCGCGAATTTCGAGCGGCCGGGCCTAAGGTTCGGGAGGACGTATGACTCGACCCGCCCTATGGAAAGTGGGGGTGCTGGCGGCGCTGATGACCATCGGCTGGGCCAGCGCCTGCGGTGACGTGGACGAGGAAGACGACACGCTGGGCACCGACCTGGAGAGCGGTTTTGACGACGACGACGATGACGACGCGTCGGCGGCCGACTTCGGCGACAACGGCTGCGGCTACGACTACGGCGCCGATCCGGGCTGCGATTTGTCCACGGAAGCGTGCCAAAATGTCGTGCGCATCAACCGGGACCGCTTCGAAAATCCGGAAGAATCCGACTGCGCGCCTCGCCTGAAATGGAGCGCCGAACTGGCGGCGGTGGCGCTGGCCCATTCGAAGGATATGTGCGACCGGGGATTTTTCGACCACAAAAACCCGGATAACCAGACGCCCTTTGACCGCATGGAGGCATCGGGCATCACCTATGTCGCGGCGGGGGAGAACATCGCTTTCGGCACCCTGGGAGCCTACGACGCGGACGATTTGGAGGACGGATTCATGGCCGAGCCCGCCTGCCAGGTCAACCACCGATCCAATATCCTGGGCCGGGACTTCACGCACGTCGGAGTGGGCATCTACGAATGCTCCAACTATTCCGTGGACGGCAACAACTACGGTTCGGTCATCATCCTGACGCAGGATTTCGCCTCCTTCAGCTACGGCGACATCCGGGAGGACGAGCACGACTACTGCCCGGCGCTGGGCTGATCGCAGACCGCGACCGGGAAAAAACGAAGCCTCCCCGGAGTGGGGAGGCTTTCTTGTCGGCGGGAGTTGCCGATGATTTTCGGATGGCGGAGTGGTTACGGCGTCGGCGGGCCGGGCGGCACGGCCTCGGCGGCGGAGCCGGTCTTGACCTTGGGATAGTTGACGACCATTTCGTTGGGCGGCGTGTCCTTCATCTTGGTCATGTCGATGCCGCTCATTTCCTTCACGCTGTTGACGAACTCGACGACCACGGGGTCCTCGGACGCCAGGACCCTGGCGAGGACGGTCTCCGGGTCGGGGCTTTCGTGATAAACGACCAAGGCGGCGCCGTCCGGGGTCTTGAACAAGACGGCCTTGTCCACCGCGATGCCGAGCTTCTCTCGAAATTCCTTGAATTTCGCCGGATCGTTTGACTCTTGTTCGGCCACCCATTTCGTCGCGGATTCCACCTTGTCGGCCGGGATGGGCATGACGAAAGCATGGCTCTTTTGCTGCGTCCCGGAGCCCGCACCGGCATAAAGGAGCGCGGCCAGAACCTCGGGCTGCCGCGGATTGGCCGGGTCCATGCCATGCACTTCCTTAAGCCAAGGCACGAATTGCTTGTCGAAATTGTTGGCCTGCTCGGCGAATTTCTTCATCGACGCGGCCACGTCGGGCGTTTCCAAGGCGACGATGGACAAGGCGCTGCCGTCCGGGTTCTTTTGCAGCCAGACGGTCTCGCGGGTAATTCCGGCGTTGGCGCGCGACTCGGCGTATTTGGCGTACATTTCCGGGTCACGGGATTTGTCGACGAATTCGCGGTAGGCCTCCATCTTGCCCGGCAGGATCGGCGCAACGAGCAAATGCAGATTGTCCAGGCGCGAGGTCGTCGCGGCGGGCGCGGCTTCGGATTTTTCCGCGGGTGGAGGAGGGGGCGGCGGTGCGGGTGTCGCAACGGGTTCGGACGGCGGTGAGGACGGCGTGCATGCCGTCGTTAGGCCGAACAACAACAATACGATGACGAAGACCGCTGCTCTTCTCGCCATGGAGATCTCCTCGGATGTGTTGGCATGTCATGAATCGCGGTCGAACTTGGCCCCGTTGATCGCGATGGCGCCGATTATGGCGCGATCAATGTCGAATCGCCAGGAATTTTTGTGGGGGGAAAGTCGCGACAAAGTAAAACGCCCCCGGACGAACCGGAGGCGCTGTCTCGGGAAAATCGAGGTTTAGAGCTGGGATGCCGCCGCGCCGACGGCCTCTTGCAGTTTGGCCGGATTAGGGCCGCCGGCCTGGGCCATGTCGGGCTTGCCGCCGCCGCCGCCGCCGACGATCTTCGCCAACGGTCCGATGATTTTGCCGGCCTGGTAGCGGTCGGTCAGGTCCTTCGTGACCAGCACGCACAGCATCGCCTTGCCGCCTGTGTCGGCGCCCAGAACCACCACGCCCGAGCCGATCTTGTCGCGCAATTTCGCCGCCTGGGCGCGCAGCGCGTCCGCGTCCGAGGCCTGGGCCACGGCGGCCAGCAACTTCACGCCGCCCACATCTTGCACCGCGTCGATCAGGTCCTTGTTGGCCGACTCGGTCATCTTTTCCTTGAGGCGGGCGATCTCTTTTTCCATTTGGCGAACCTGCTCGGCCGTCGCCTTCACGCGCTCGACGACCTCGTCGCCCGAGACCTTGTACAGCCGGGCCAGCTCGTGCTGAGCGTCCAGGGCCTCGCGCATCTTGGCGTACGCACCCGGTCCCGTGACCGCCTCAATACGACGCACTCCCGCCGCCACCGACGACTCGCCGAGCACGAGGATCGGGCCGATCTGTCCGGAGTTGGTCACGTGCGTTCCGCCGCAAAGCTCCACGCTGGGTCCGCAGGCGACGACGCGCACCTCGTCGCCGTATTTTTCGCCGAACAGCGCCATCGCGCCGCTTTTGACGGCCTCGTCGTAGCTCTTCAGGTCCGTCTGCACGGGGATGCAGTTCATCACCAGGTCATTGGCGATGCGCTCGACCTCGGCGATTTCTTCGTCGCTCATGGCGCTAAAATGCGTGAAGTCGAAGCGCAGCCGATCGGGCGCGACCAGGGAACCGGCCTGCTTGGCGTCCTCGCCGATCACCCGATGCAGCGCGTAGTGGATCAGGTGCGTGGCGGTGTGGTTTTTGCGGATGTTGTCGCGGCGCTCGACGGAGACCTCCATCTTCACCGCGTCGCCGACGCGCAGGTAGCCGTTGGCCACCTTGGCGTGATGGCGCGATAGGCCTTCGCCGGCGGTTTGCGTGTCGGTAACGATCGCGTGGCCGGTGGCGCCGTTGATGGTTCCCGTGTCGCCGACCTGACCGCCTTTTTCGGCGTAAAAGGGCGTCCGGTTGGTCACGATTTCCACGTCGTCGCCGCTGCCGGCCTCGGAGACCAACTCGCCGTGCTTGATGATGCCGATGATCTCCGCGTCCGCCTCGACGGCGTCGTAGCCCAGGAATTTCGTCGACGCGCCTTGGGAGACCAGTTCGCCGATCGCGTCGCCCAGGCCGGCCTCGGCGTCGAACTTGCCGCCCTTGGAGCTTTTCACCCGCTGGATCTCCAGCGCCTTGTTGAAGCCTTCCGTGTCGACGGCGAAGCCTTCCGAGCGGCCGATGTCCTCGGTCAGGTCCAGGGGGAAGCCGAAGGTGTCGTAGAGCTTGAAGGCGAAGGCGCCGTCCAGCACGTCCTTGCCATCGGCCTTTATACGGGCCTGTTCGTCGCCCAGGAGCTTGAGGCCCTTTTCCAGGGTGCGTAGGAAGCGTTCTTCCTCGACCTTGACCACCTTCTCGATGTACGAGCGGCGCTCGTCGAGTTCGGGGTAGTTGTCGCGCATGGCTTCGGCGACGGATTCGACGAGTTTGTAGAGGAACGGCTCCTTGATGCCCAGCAGCACGCCGTGGCGCGCCGCGCGGCGCATAATCCGACGCAGCACATAGCCCCGACCGGCGTTGGACGGCAGCACCGCGTCGCCGACCAGGAATGTCGTGGAGCGGCAATGGTCGCAGATGACGCGCATGGAGACGGTGGCGTCCGGGTCCTCGCCGTAGGTCTTGCCGCAGATCTCCTGGATGCGCGCGCGGATCGGGTCGAACAGGTCGGTGTCGAAGTTCGTCGGCACGCCTTGCAGTACGCTGGCCATGCGCTCCAGGCCCGCGCCCGTGTCCACCGACGGGGCGGGCAGGGGCTTCATTTCGCCGCTCGCGTCCCGGTCGAACTGCATGAAGACCAGATTCCAGATTTCGAGGAACCGCTCGGGGTCTTCCTCGATTCCGCCGGGCTGCGTGGGGTCCAGATCCCAGTGGATCTCAGTGCAGGGGCCGCACGGACCGGTGTCGCCCATGGCCCAGAAATTCTCGCTGGCTCCCAGGCGCGCCACCTTCTCCGGAGGCAGTCCCGCAATCTTCTGCCACAGCTCGAACGCCTCGTCGTCTTCCTCGTAGACCGAGACGCACAGCCGCTCCTTGGGCAGCTTGATGACCTCGGTGACGAATTCCCAGGCGAAGCTGATGGCGTCTTGCTTGAAGTAATCGCCGAACGAGAAGTTGCCCAGCATTTCGAAAAACGTGTGGTGGCGCGGCGTGCGGCCGACGTTTTCAAAGTCGTTGTGCTTGCCCGAGACGCGCAGGCATTTTTGGCTGGTCGTCGCCCGTTTGGTGCCGATGTCCTCCTGTCCCAGGAAGACGTTTTTGAACTGCACCATGCCCGAATTGGCGAACAGGAGCGTCGGATCGCCCTGGGGCACCAGGGGCGAGCTTTTGATAATGCGGTGGCCCTTCGACTCGAAAAACTCGAGGAAGGCGCGGCGGATTTCTTGACCCTTCATTTCGGCCTCGCTGGCATCGCCCCGACGGCCCAAGGCGCCCGGGGCGGGAAAGAGCGAATCCGTATACATAGAAAGAAGCGATGTATCAAGGAGTTGTGGCGTAGCCGCCACGGGGGTGAGATCGACCTTTCAGAGCCGCGCACGGTAGGAAGCGGTCTGGGACAACCCGGCACGTCGGTTATGTTGTTCGAATCATCGCACCCGGCGTGCGGGGATGCACCAGACCCCTCCCTACAGGTCGGGGCTCTGAAACGCGCGGTGATCCACGCCGTCCCTAACGCCCGTGCTTGTCCAAAATGCCGCCCAAGTCCCAGATGATCCATCGGCCGTCGACGTTGCGAAGCTGGAACACGGATTCCTTCGTGTTGTCGCCGCCGAAGGTCATTTCGTTGCCGCCGATGCCGATGGAACGCACCGAATGCTTGACCGTCACGTCCGAGCTGTCGCCGTGGGTGTCGACGCTGACGACCTCCACATCCTTCATATTCACCAGCATGAACAGGCCGATCACCGGCTTGGCCTGCTCCTTGCGCTCGCCGAAAAGCAGATTGATCTTCGCCAGCGCCGCTTCCTTGTCGGCGACCGCCGTGGTGTCCGAGTCCTTGAACTGGGCGATCGCGTCCATCAGGGCCAGCACGGCCGACGCCGGATCTTTTTGATAATCGGGAATCGGCTCCGGCTTTTTGGTGCATGCGGCCAAGGCCATCAGGCCGGCCACGAGCAGGATCCCGTTAATCGCCCACGCGCGACGCATCGCTGTCCCCCGAATCTGTTGGCGAAAAGGGATCTTACCAAGAATCCGCCCCGCGCCCAAGAGCCGAACGCGGCTTTGGTGCGTTGACTTGATATCGAGCGCGCGGGTAACGTCCGAGCGACTTTCTTGCCCGGGATTTTTCGACAAAGGATCGACGACGTGCCGCGACGCGCCCTTTCGTTTTACATCGGCCTGGCCCTGGTCACGGCCGGCACGCTGGCGCTGGAAATCGTCCAGACGCGCCTGCTGTCGGTCGTCTCCTGGTACCACCTGGCGTTCTTCGTCATCAGCGTCGCCATGTTCGGCATGACCCTCGGCGCCCTGACCGTCTTCCTGCGTCCGACGCGATTTACGGCGGCGTCGGTCGATCGGGATTTGGCGCTCTATGCGCTGTGGGCGGGCGTGGCGACGGGATTGGCCTACTTGGACCAGAGTGTCCTCGCGCCCGAGATGGTGCTCTCCGCCAGCGCGATCACAGTCTTCACGCGCCTGGCGATCACCGTCTCCATCCCCTTCTTCTTTTCCGGCATCTGCGTGACGCTCGCCCTGACGCGCACGCGCTTTCCCATCGCGAAAAGCTACGGCGCGGATCTGGTCGGCGCGGCGGCGGGATGCCTGCTGGTGATTCCGCTGCTCGGGTGGCTGGACGGACCGGGGGCGGTTTTCTCCTGCGGCGCGATCATGGCCCTGGGCGCCGTTCTATTCGCAACGCGCGCCGAGGCCTCGCGGCTGGCGGTGTGGGCATTCGTGGTCGCGGCGCTGTGGATGGCCGTCGCTTACGCCAACTCCCGGACCGTTTACGGCCTGGACCCGATCATCGTCAAAGGGCAGGCGGAAAAGCGCCACCGCGTCGCCTACGAAAAATGGAACAGCTTTTCCCGCGTCGTGGCCTATCGCCCGGCGAAAGAAACGCCGACGAACCTGCTCTGGGCGCCGTCCATGACCGTGCGCGGCCATCGGGAGAAGTTCGATTACGTTCAGATGAACATCGACGGCCTGGCCGGGGCGAAGATCATCGGTTTAGGTTCGGTCAAGTCGCCGGAGGATTTGAGCTTCCTCGGCGCGGACACGACCGCCATCGCCTACGCCATGCGCAAGGGCGACGTGGCCGTTATCGGTGTCGGCGGCGGAAAAGACCTGGCGACGGCCTTGGCGACCGGGCAAAACTCGGTGCTCGGCGTGGAAATCAACCCGGCGTTGGTCGGCGCGATCTCCGGGCCCTATCGCGAATTGGCGGGCCTTGTCGGCCATCCCAAGGTGCGTATTGAGACGGACGAGGCGCGTAGTTATATGACGCGCGACGACGGTCAATATGACATCGTGCAGGCCAGCCTCATCGACACCTGGGCCGCGACCGGGGCCGGAGCGTTCACGCTTTCGGAAAATTCCATCTACACCGTGCAGGCGTGGCGCATCTTCCTGGACCGCCTCGCGCCGGGCGGTATCTTCACCGTCTCGCGCTGGTACGCGCCCGAGCGCGTCGACGAAACCGCGCGCCTGGTGAGCCTCGCGTTGGGGACGTTGTTCAAACGCGGCGCCGAGACGCCGTCCGACCACATCCTCCTCGCGGCGCACGATCAGGTCGCGACGATCCTCGTCTCCAACGAACCGTTCTCCCTTGCGGACATCGAAACCTTCCGCACGCACTGCGTCGAGATGCGTTTCGACATCCTCATGACGCCCGCCGCGCCGCCGACGGACCCCACGCTCGCGTCCCTGGCCGCCGCGACGTCCTATCGCGATCTGACGAAAATCGCCGGGCGCTATCCCCTCGACATCTCGCCGCCCACCGACGCGCGCCCGTTTTTCTTCAACCTGCTGCGCCTCTCGCGCCCGTGGGAGATCGCCTCCTACCTCGGCACCCCCGCCGGCGTCGTCGCCGGCAACCTCATCGCCACGCTCACGCTGCTCACCATCATCCTCGTCACCCTCGTCCTGGGCGTCGCGACGGTCGCGATCCCGTGGCGATTCGCGAATCGCGCTACGCCGGAAGGTGTCACGAATCGTCGCCCGAGCGCGTCGGCGCTGGCGTATTTCGCGCTGATCGGATTCGGCTTCATGTTCGTGGAGATCGG
>JACKCT010000032.1 GCA_020633895.1 Deltaproteobacteria bacterium
TTTTTCAAGGTTGCCCTACGGCGCTGTCGCCTCGGCGGTCGGGGCGGGCGTGGGGCGCGGGCCGCCGGCGGGCAGGTTGAGCATGGCGTCGCGGGTTTCGTCGTCGAAGACGGCCACGGGCGGTTCACCGGCGGCGGGGATCTCCGCCATGCCGCCGATGGGCAGCGCGGGCAGGGGCGTGGGGGCGACCGGAGTCGCGCGGACCTTGCGCAGGTAGTCGCCGACCAGTTCGGGCGGCGTGGAGTGCGTGGCGCAGGTGACGGCGAACCAGGCAACGGTCAGCAGGACCAGCGTCAGCACGGCGAATCCCGCGAAACTGCGTCCTCGGTGCGAAGATTCCTCCACGACTTCTTCGTCCCACTCGTCCTCGCGGGCGAAGTCGGCGCCGCGTCGGCGGCCCGCCGTGGCGCGCATGTCGGCCAAATCTTCGTCGTCGAAATCCGGCTCGGGTCGTCGACGTCCCAGGCGGATGGACGTCATCGTGCGTCGGTGGTCGAAGGGGTCCACGTCGCTCTCGCCGCCGTCGACGAATTCGATCGTCGTCTCGTCCTTGGGCTCGTCGTCATCTTCGTCCTCGTCGTCGCCGAACGGATCGCCGGGGGACATGACACTGGATGACGGCGCGGCGCGGCGCGTGTCGTCGAGCAGGGAGGCCATCTGGGCCGCCGCTTCCCGTTCGCTCCAATCGTCACCCGAGTCCTCGGGCGTCGGTTCCGGCTCGTCGAGGGTGTCGATGAGATCATCCAAGGCCGGGTAGTCGTCCGGCGTCTTTTCGCGACGGCGGCGCATCTCCACGACGCGGTGGGAACTGAACTGCTTTTTGAATTCCTCTTCCGGATCCGGGCCTTTTTCCTCGGCGACGATGACCTCTTCGTCGTTCCAGGCTTCGTCGACGACGTCGGCGGATTCGGGCGCCGGGTTGCGGGAAGCCGAATTGCGAGGCGTGGGGGAATCTTCGTCCAGGGAGATGGCGGGGCGGATTCGCGGACGGTCGTCCGACGAACGGGGGGTGTCGACAGTCCCGTCCGCCAACTCGACGCGCCCCTTCTCGTGGATGACGGGGCCGTCGTGGCCTTTTTTGGATTTGTCCTTGTCCCGACCGCGGCCAAACATCGCGGCAATCCTTACGCGCCCGTCCGCATCTCACGCGGGCGCGGAGGCAATTTCGACGTTAATCCACCGGCTGGACGCACCGGAATCCGGCGGCGGGCAGCAGGCCCTGCTCCGGATAGGCGAATCGGGCGAAACAGCGGGCGAATTTCGACTCGCCGTTGAACGCCCCGCCTTTCAAGACCCGGGCGGTTTTCCGATCGTCCAGGTATGTCGCCGTCCATTCCCACACATTGCCCGCCATGTCCATCACCCCAAAAGGGGTTTTGCCTTCCGGGTAGGCGTCCACCGCGGTGGTCGAGCCGATGTTGCCCTCGACCGTGTTGCAATACTCGGGGCGAAACTCGTTGCCCCAGGGGAACATCAGGCCCTTGGTGCCTCGCGCGGCCTTCTCCCATTGCTGCTCGGTGGGCAGGCGCTTGCTCATCTTGCGGGCGAAGGCGTTGGCGGCCAGCCAGGTGATCTTCGTGACCGGATGGCGGGCCTCCTCGGGACGGTATCGGAAGTTCGGGTCGACCCTTGAGTACATCTCGTTGGTGACGGGATATTTGTCGATATAAAACGCCGGCAGACGCACCACCAGGCCCTTGGGGCCGAACAGGAAGGTGCCTTCGGGGATGAGGATCATCTCCTCGCCCAAGATGCCGCGGATGGTCGGAGGCGTTTCGATGCGTCGGCCGGCCGGCGCGGTCGGCATGGCGGCCACGCCCGAGTCGGCGCCGAAATCCGACGGGGGCGGGGCGGCCTCGGAGACCGAACTGGGCGTGTCGGCCGCCGGGGAGGCCGGGCGCTTTTTGGCGACCTGTTGCAGGTCCTTGATCATCAGCGACAGATCCAGATAGCGCAGGGACTTGTCCGCGGCGGTGGCCTTGAGGATGATCGGCCGAAACGGCTGGGGGATCTCGGATTCGCGCATGAACTGGGGCTTCTGGCCGGAGAGCATCTCGAAGAACATGGCGCCGATGGAGTAGATGTCGGTGCGATGATCGACGTGCTTGGAGTCCTGGAACTGCTCGGGGGAGGCGTAGTTCTGCGTGCCCATGACCATGCCCGTCATTTCGTATTCCTTCATGGTCTCGTGACGGGCCAGACCGAAGTCGGCGACCTTGGGAACGCCCTCCTTGGTCAGCAGGATGTTGGCGGGCTTGATGTCCCGGTGGATGATGCTGTGAGAATGGGCGTACTGCATGGCCTCGCAGACCTGCAGGATGATCCGGTAGGCCAGGCGGGCCGAGAGGCGCTTTTGCGTCTTGATCAGGCGGTAGAGATCCCGGCCCTCGACGAACTCGGTGGTGATAAACAGGCCTTCGGCGTCCTCGCCGATGTCATAGATCTGGATAATATTCGGGTGGTTGAGGCGGGCGATGGACTTGGCTTCGGCCAGGAAGCGGTTGATGACCATCTTGTTGTCCTTGGCCAACAAGCGCTTGAGCGCGACGACGCGGCCCAGGGCGGTGTCGCTGGCCTTGTAGACCACGCCCATGCCGCCTCGGCCCAGCTCTTCGATGATCTCGTAACGTCCGATCTTGTTGGGCGACGCCACCAACTCCACCCCTCGATTGCCGACCTCTTAGGTTAGTGCATGGCCGCGGTTGTGTCTAATGTTTGGACACCACATCGTTGACGGCCTTGGCGCGCGCGCCGTATGTTAGATTTCAACACATCGAGAACCGGCCTAACTCGCGAAGGAGCCTCCATGGAGCCCATCCAGATGGTCAAGTGTCGCCTGTCCAGCAACGTGGCCCGGGACGTGGGCGATGTGCGTTACGTGCCGCTGGAGATTTTCCGGCTGTGGCGCTTTTTGATGGAGCGGGTGCACAATCTGAACGTCTCCGACCCGGCGGTGTCGTCCTGGTCGCCGGAAGGGGCCGAGGACTACGTGGAGCCCGGCGACGGGGCGGACGCGGTGATCGAGGTGCGTTTCGACTATCAGGAATCGGGCGGCGTGGTGCGCCCGGTGACGCGGTATTTCCCCGAGAAGGACTTTCAGCTCATCTTCGGCTACTTCTCCAAGCACTTCCAGGAAGAGCGCATGCTCGACGGGGTGAAGCAGCGGCGGGGCTCCTATCAGAGCGCCAAGGCCCTGCCCTATACCGAAAACGGCTAGCCTTTCGATTCCGAGGCATACGATGGCCCGCTTTATCGTTCAAAGTGGCGAAAACGCCGGACAGTCCTTCGAGGTCCTGGGCGAGACGCAGATCATCGGCCGCAGCATCAACTCGGATATCCAGGTTCGGGGCCAGGGGGTGTCCCGATCCCACGCCACGGTCATGCGCCTGGGGCCGGATCGCTACGTCATCCGGGATAACGAATCCACGTACGGCACCAAGGTCGACGGCCGCAAGGTCGACGAGGCGCCCCTGACCGACGGCTGCGAAGTGGTGATGGGCGCGGTGGTGTTGCGCTTCGTGTTGGAAGCGGGGGCGACCGAGCGCATCCCCTTGGCCGACATGCCCGGAGGGCCGGATGACGACGACGAGGGCGTCGGCGACTACACCGTCATGCTCTCCCTGGACGCCCACGACAGGACCGAACAGAACCTGGCCGACCTTCAAAAGCAGCTCGACATCGCGTTGCAGGTCTCGGCCCTGCTCTCCAGCGCCGGGAGCCTGGACGAGTTGTTCGACCAGATCCTGGAACAGGCCATGACGGTCATCGACGCCCGGGCGGCGGGGGTGATCCTGTGGGATCCGGACAAGGACGAATTGGCGCTGGCCGCCAGTCGGGACAAGCACAACTCCGGCGAGCCGATGCAGTTCTCCAAGTCCATCGTCCGGCAGGTCATCGACACGGGCGCGTCGCTGCTGATGAAAGACGCGTCGGCCGGTTCGGACATGGAAACCAGCCAGTCGATCATGGCGTTGGGCATCCGCTCGGCCCTATGCGTTCCGCTGCAACACGGCGACGGCATCCTGGGCGCGTTGATCGTGGACGCGCCGGGCGAGGCGGCCTTCGCGGCCGGGGATCTGCGCCTGATGAAGATCCTGGGCAACATCGCCGGCACCGCCATCGCCACCAGCCGCCTGCAGGACGAGAAGGTCAAGTCCGAACGCCTGGCGGCCATCGGCACCTCCATGGCGGGTCTGGCCCACGACATCAAGAACATCATGGCCGGCATCAAGGGCGGGGCGTACATGGTCGACCAGGCCATCGGCAACAAGGACGTGGCCATGCTCGAACTGGGCTGGGACCTGGTCAAACACAGCCAGGAGAACATCAACCAGCTCGTGCTCAACATGCTCGATTATTCCAAGGAACGAAAACCTCAGTACGAGGACGTGGACCTGGCGCGCACGCTGGGCAATGTCCGGGATCTCATGGAGGCTCGGGGCAAGGACAAGAGCACCACGGTCAAACTGGAGATTCAGCCCGGCGCCGAGCGGGTGGAGGCCGAGGGGATCAGCATCCATCGATGCGTGATGAACCTGGCCAGCAACGCCCTGGACGCCTTGCCCGACGACCGGCCGGGGACGATCGTCATCCGCTCACGCGTCGTGGATCTGGACGGGATCGAGGCGGTGGGCCTGGACGTGGAGGACGACGGCACGGGCATCCCCGAGGACATCCTGCCCAAGCTGTTCGACGCCTTTTCCAGCACCAAGGGCGCCAAGGGCACGGGCCTGGGCCTGGCCGTTTCCAAGAAGATCGCCAAGGAGCACGGCGGCGACATCGGCGTCCGGTCCCAGGTCGACATCGGCACCACCTTCACCATCCGCATCCCCAAAAAACGCCCCGCCGCTTAAACCGGGTCTCCGAGAATCCAAAGGATACCGGCGGGTACCTCCCGAAGCGTTTTTTCCCGTCCGCACCGATGGGCAAGGCCGCCCGCGTTTGATAGAATTGCGCTGCTCAACTCCAATACCGAGGGGCCCATCATGCGATGCATCCTGTGTCGGCTGGCGCTGGCGGCCGTGATGCTGCTGGCGTTGGTCGGATGCGAAGAGGACGACTTCGATCTGGACGACCAGTCCGACGCGTCCATGACGCACATCACGCTGGACCAGACCTACTTCAAGGACGCCCACGGGCGCTATCTGTTCATGCACGGCGTGAACGTCTCCGGCTCGACCAAGGTGCCGACCACGGCCGATCCCATCTCCTACGTGGGCAAGCCGTTTCCCCTGGACCAGGCCGACCGCCACTTCAAGCTGCTGCGCGATATGGGCTTCAATTCCATCCGCCTGCTGGTCAACTGGGAGGGCTTGGAGCCCTACGCCCGGGGCGAGTACGACGAGGAATATCTGGACTATCTGGAGGCCATCGTCGCCAAGGCGGAGGACTACGGCATCTACGTCCTGATGGATATGCATCAGGATATGTTCTCCCGGCATATGTACACGCTCTATAACGACGGCTCGGACGAGCAGTGGCTCATCGATCCTCGGGAGATCGCCAAGGCCGAGCCCTACGGCTTCAACAACCGGGTCGGCGGCGACGGCGCGCCCGAGTGGGTGGTGCAGCGTTGCCTGCCGGACCGGGATGTGGGCGGATCCCAGTGGGGCCTGCCGCGCCCGCTGGTGACGGACCGCAACGCCACCAACGACGTGCTGCCGTGGACGAGTTGGTTTTTGAACATGGCTCTGTCGGTGGATATGAACCGTTGCTGGGCGACGTTCTTCGCCGGGAGCGATGTCTACCCTCAGTATTACTACGAAGGCGAGCAGATCCAGGACTACCTGCAAAACGCCCTGGCCGACGCCTGGGTGGAAGTGGCCAAGCGGGTCGGCAAATACGACAACGTGCTGGGCTATGACATCATGAACGAGCCGGGCGGATTGTTCATCGTCTACACGATCTACGCCCTGCTCTTCGACGCCTTCAACGCCAAGGCCCTGCCGGCGGACGCGGATATCAATGACCTGGCGCTGCATTATCTGGACCGGGAACTCGATCGCCTGGCCGACCGGGGCGCGAGTCGCGACAATCTGGACCTGATGCGCTGGACGATCCTGAACTGGGATCTGCTGCCCAAGTCCGCGGACGACCTGGCCTGGGCCGGATTCGACGTGCCCGGCGCCGATCCCAAGATCGCCGAAAAGCTGGCCGCCAAGGGACCGCTGTTCCGGCCCGATTCGGGCGCGGTCATCGGCCTGAACTCGAATTTCAACCGCAACTATCTGGCGCCCTTCTACGGCCGGGTCGGAGAGCGGATCCTGGAAGTGGACCCGGATACGTCGATCTGGATCGAAGAGGTGGTGGGCCTGCCCGATCGGGGGCTGGCCGGGCAATGGGCCGAGCCGATGCTGCGTCCCGAGGGCATTCCCGCCGGCCGTCTGGTCAACGCGCCCCACGCCTACGCGGACATCTATCCCTTCATCGGGTTCGACCAGCCGCCTCGGGAATTCACCGTCGAGGAAAAACGTTTCCGCGACTACGCGCCGATCATCGAAGGCAAAATCGAGACGTCCAAATTCAGCCTGGGCAATCCGCCGACGGTGGTGGGCGAATTCGGCAGCTACTTCAATTTCAACGGCATCGAGGAATCGGTCGACAGCGACTACATCGTCTCGTCGGTGATCCTGGAGAACTACTACGAAGCCCTGGACGACATGCTCCAGCACCGCATGCTCTGGTGTTATTCGGGCGAGAACAGCTACGAGGACGGCGAGGGCTGGAACAAGGAAGACTTCTCCATCGCCGATCCGGATCTGAAACCCCGCTCGTGGGTCGCCTACTCGCGCACCATGCCGCGCTTCACCAGCGGGCGGCTGACGAGCTTCCACTTCAACTCGCCGATCAAGTACTACGAGCCTCGGCCGGATGTGACCACACCGGTCCTCGAGTTCGAGATGGAAATGCTCGGCAAGGAAACCGACGCGCCCACGGAAATTTTCGTGCCGCCGCTGCATTACACGGACGGGTTCTACGTCTATCTCTCCGACGGCCGGGCCGATTTCGACGATACGCGGCACATCCTCTACTGGTGGCCGTCCGACGACAATCCGGACGCGACGCATCACATCCGCATCCGCCCGCCTTACGAGGACGACGGCGACGCGGCCTGGAATTATTTCTTCCATGACGATCAGGTTCTCGAGGGGGTGCGGCCGTGACGACGACGAGGATGACGCGCGCGCTGGCCGCGCTGGCGATGGGGTGCCTGTTGCTGATGGCGGTCCCCGCCGCGGGATCGGCGCAGGATTCGGGGACAATGCCGGTGCTGACCAATCAGCCCGGCGGACCGAACCTCAATCCGGCGATCGACCTGTTTTTTCAAAGCTATTTTCTGATGCAGAACGACAACGACTTTGACCGCACCGATCCGATCTACGACGCCAACGGCCGGACGGTGGGCGTGCTGGCGACGACGTTCCGCCCGGGCCTGACCTTCACGCCGATCGACGGGATCACACTGCGGTACGTCTTGGAGATCGGCGAGAACGTCTGGAGTCGCAACGATCTGGACGACATCGACCCCAACGCCGAGGAGCAGGCGCTGGTGCGTCACAAGGAAGTGTGGGCCCAGGTCGTCTCGCCGGATGAACGTTTCGGCATCCGCTCGGGCTATCAGTATTTCTACGATCCCACGCACCTGGTGCTGGATCGCCACATGGGCGCGGTGACGCTGTTCACGCAGTGGAACACGGGCCGCGTGAGCGTGGCGGCCGGGCAGGTGCCCGACACGATCTACGAAGGGCTCGCGGCGACGAACGACGCGGACACGCGCAACGATAACAATTTCGAGCAGGACGATTTCGTCTTCGCCGCGTGGGGCGAACTTTTGCAGGACCATGTCTGGCAGCTCAACCCCGGTGTGTTTGTGCGTTGGGATAAGACGGAGGTGGAGCGGCCCAAGACCGTCGTCAGCGCGCTGGCGAACGTCTTCTGGCGCCACGCGGAGCACGGCACGCTGGAACTGGACGTGGTCGGGCAACTCGGCCGGCACGAAAACGCGGGTCTGGATAACCGGGACGTGGACATCATGGCCGGGGCGGCCCAGCTTGTCCTGGACTATCGCTTCCCGGTGATCGGCACGCGCACGGCGGTGTTGTATTTTTCCGGCGACGACGGCGACCGCTACGACCAAAACGACACCGGGTTCGAGTACTCGGGCTGGTCCAAGAGCCGCACGATGCTGCTGTCGGAAAACCGGCTGTATGACCGCTACGACAATCTGGACGAGCGCGCCGCCGCGCAAAAGGCCGGGCTGGTGCTGGCCGACGAGGAATTTTCCGTGCGTTTCGCCGACAGCCTGCGGTGCTTCGCCATCCTGGGCGCCGGATTCACCCGCGACGGCGCCAACACCGACGGCGAGACGTTCCTGGGCGGGGAAGGGCATCTGGGTGTCGAGTTCGCGCCCTATGACGGCCACGCGTCGTTCCTGCTGATGGGCGGCGGGCTGTTGCCGGGCAAGGCGGCGTCCCAGTTGCAAAACGAGATCAATCGCGACTCCCAGGATCCCATCGGCTCGATGCAGGCGTCGATGAGCCTGTCGTTCTAGGCGTCGTCGGATGGCGCGCGTCGAACTTCGCCGACTGGTCAAGCGATTCGGGGACACCCTGGTCATCGACCGCTGCGACCTGACCGTCGAGGACAAGGAATTCCTCGTCCTGGTCGGCCCGTCCGGGTGCGGCAAGTCGACCCTGCTGCGCATGATCGCGGGCCTGGAGGCGGCCACCGAGGGCGAGATCGCCATCGACGGCGCGCGGGTCAACGACGTCGCCCCCAAGGACCGGGGCATCGCCATGGTCTTTCAGAACTACGCCCTCTATCCCCACATGCGTGTCTACGACAACATGGCCTTCGGCCTGAAGATGCGCGGCCACGACAAGGCCGACATCGACCGGCGGGTGCGCGAGGCGGCGCGGGTGTTGGAACTCGAGCCCCTGCTGGCGCGCAAGCCCTCCCAACTTTCCGGCGGCCAACGTCAGCGTGTGGCGATGGGGCGCGCGATCGTGCGTCAGCCGAAGGTGTTTTTGTTCGACGAACCGCTGTCCAACTTGGACGCGAAACTGCGCGTTCAGATGCGCCTGGAGATCAAGCGCCTGCACGAGCGCCTGGCGACGACCATCATCTACGTCACGCACGACCAGGTGGAGGCGATGACCCTGGCCGACCGCATCGCGTTGATGGACAAGGGCGTGTTGCAGCAGGTGGCGCCGCCCCAGACCATGTACGACGCACCGGCCAATCGCTTCGTCGCCGGGTTCCTGGGCAGTCCGGGGATGAACTTCGTGCCTGTTGCTATTGAACGCGACGGGTCGTTTTTCTTCGCGAAGAACGAGTCGCTGGCGCTGCCGCTGGCCGAGGGCGTCGCGGCGTTGTCGGCGTTTGAGGGAAAGCAGGTGGTGCTGGGCGTGCGTCCGGAGGATGTCCACCTGACGCAGCGCGAAGACAAGCCCGATCATGCCGTCGACGTGTCGATGCGTCTGATTGAGCCGCTGGGCTCGTCGGTCGTTCTTTTCGGCGAGGTCGGCCCGCACCCCATGGCCGTTGCCGCCCCGCCGGGCACCGCCGCCCGCGTCGGCGTGACGCGCACGGTGTACGTGGACATGAGCAAGGTGCTGTTTTTCGACCCGTCGACGGGTGAACGAATATCGTGAGGCGTCGGTCGGCGGTCCCGACCGACAATCGACCAATGAGGAGAAATCGGTGAAAGCGAAACGCGTTGCGTGGATGGCCCTGGCGGCTTTGATGGTCGTCGGATTGATCGCCTGCCAACAGTCCAAAGCCCCCGCCGGGCCCCCGGCCGTGCCGACCCCGGTGCCGGGCGCGTCGGACGAGGCGAAGGCTCCCGCCCCCCAGGGCGGCGACAACGCGGGCGCGCCGTCCGCTCCGGCCGAATCGTTGGAAGGCGAGTTGACGATCTTCTCCTGGTGGACCGCCGGAGGCGAGGCGGACGGCCTGGCCGAACTCATCAAGGTCTTTGAGCAAAAATATCCCAAGGTGAAGGTCGTCAACGCGGCCGTGGCCGGGGGCGCGGGCACGAACGCCAAGGCCGTGCTCAAAACGCGCATGCTCGGCGGCGACCCGCCGGGGACGTTCCAGGTGCACGGCGGATCGGAACTGATCGAGACATGGGTCGACGCGGGCCTGATGGCGCCGATCACCAACCTCTTCGCCCTGGAAGGCTGGAAGAGCGCCTTCCCCGAGCAGCTTGTGGACATGGTCAGTAAGGACGGCGAGATCTACGCCGTGCCCTCCAACGTCCATCGCGGCAACATGCTTTGGTACAACAAGGCGGTCTTCGACAAGGCGGGCGTGGCCGCCGTGCCGACCAACTTCGACGAATGGATCGCCGCCTGCGAGAAGATCAAGGCGACGGGCGTCACGCCCCTCGCGCTGGCCTCGCGCAACAAATGGCCGGTGCTGCATCTGTTCGAAAATCTTCTGGTCGAGGCGGGGGGCACCGATTTTTATCGCGAGCTTTTCGCCGGGAAAGTGCCTTGGACGGATGCGCGCGTGAAGACGGCGCTGGAACATCTGGCGGCGCTGCTCAAATACGTGAACAAGGACCACGCGGCGCTGACCTGGGATCAGGCGTCCGGCCAGGTGCAGCAGGGCAAGGCGGCGATGAACGTCATGGGCGACTGGGCCAAGGGCTACTACACGGCCCAGGGTTGGAAGCCGGGCGAGGAATACGACGCCGCCCCGACGCCGGGGACGGGCGGCGTGTTCTTTGTCGTCACCGACACCTTCGGCCTGCCGGCCAAGGCGCCGAATCCGGACCTGACGCGGGCGTTCCTCAAGGTCGTCGGCTCGGTGGAGGGCCAGCTCAACTTTAACCCGAAGAAGGGCTCCATCCCCGCCCGCACCGACGTGCCGCGCGGCGCCTTCGACGTCATCGCGCAACGCACCATGGACGATTTCGCCAAGGATACGCTGGTACCCAGCGCGGCCCACGGCTCGGCGGTCAAGGAGGCGTTCGTCGTGGAGATGAACGACGCCCTGTCCGTGTTCCTCTCGCGCAAGAACGTGGACAAGACCGCGAGCGCGCTGCAGCAGGCGGCCTCCGACACGGGCGTCGTGCAATAATATGCGCCAAGCCGGGTCCGAAACGCGCCTGTCCCTGGCGTTGTTGATCCCGTCGCTGATCGGCGTGGCGGTGTTCGTCTACGGGTTCATCGCGTGGACGGGGTACATCTCGCTGACCGATTGGCGCGGGCTGCTGCCCGACTATGCGCTCAAGGGCTTCGGCCAGTACAAACAACTCTTCAACCACCCGCGCTTTCGTCAGGATCTGGTCAACACCGGCGTGTTCACGCTGATGTTTCTGGCGGGCAACCTCTTCCTCGGCCTGACCCTCGCCACGCTGCTTGACCGTCGTCTGCGTGGCGCGGGGTTCTTTCGCAGCCTGTTCATGTTTCCCATGGCCGTCTCGTTCGTGGTGACGGGCACCGTGTGGGTGTGGATCTTCAACCCCGACTCGGGCCTGAACCGCATCTTCACCGCTCTGGGATTCGACACGGCCGACTGGGGCTGGATCACCGATGAACGCATGGCGCTGGTCTGCGTGGGGCTGGCGGCGATCTGGCAGATGGCGGGCTTTACCATGGCCCAGTATTTGGCGGGGCTGAAGGGCATCAGCGATGATCTGCGCGAGGCGGCGCGCATCGACGGGGCGAACGAGGCGCAAATCTTCCGACACATCCTGCTGCCTCAACTCTGGCCGGTGACGGTCGGGGCGATTGTGATTCTGGGGCACATCAGCTTGAAAATCTTCGACCTCGTCTACGTCATGACGCAGGGCGGACCGGGCCGGGCGACGGATATGCCGGGCATCTATATGTTCGAGATCACCTTTCGCGGCGACTTCTTCGCGCGGGGGGCGGCCATCGCGATCGTCATGCTCGCCATGGTGGCGCTGTTGATCGTGCCGTACTTGATTTATTCGCGAAGGATGGACGCGGCATGAGCGCGAACGCCGCCGCCTTGCCGGGCGAAGCCGCCTGGCCGCGCTTCCTGGCCTACGCGCTGCTGGCGACGTTCGCGCTGTTCTTCGTGATGCCGGTGTATGTCATGCTCGCCACCTCGCTCAAGTCGCTGGAGGAGGCCCAATCCTCGACCATGTGGGCGTGGCCGGCGGCGCTGTCGCTGGACGGCTATCGGGCGGCGTTCGGCAGCCTGTCCCGGGGTCTGATCAACAGCTTGCTGCTCACGATTCCCGCGACGCTGCTGTCGTCCCTGGCCGGATCGATCAACGGCTACTGCCTGTCCAAATGGAAATTTCGCGGATCGAACACGCTGTTCACGCTGCTGCTGTTCGGCATGTTCATCCCCTACCAATCCATCTTGATCCCGCTCGTCAAATTCATGCAGACCGTCGGGCTCTACAACTCCCTGTTCGGGCTGATTTTGGTGCATGTGGTGTATGGGCTGCCGATCACGACGCTCATTTTTCGCAACTACTACGCCACGATCCCCGACGAGCTGGTCGAGGCCGGGCGCATCGACGGGGCGGGGCTGCTACGCACCTATTGGTACATCTTCCTGCCGATCTCGATGCCGAGTTTCATCGTCGTGGCGATCTGGCAGTTCACGAACATCTGGAACGAGTTCCTTTTCGCCGTCACGCTGACCTCGTCGCCCGAAACGCAGCCGGTGACGGTCGCGCTGCAAAACCTCGGCGGCTCGATGATCTCCCAATGGAACACGCAGATGGCCGGCGCGTTGATCGCGTCCGTCCCGACGCTGTTGATCTACATCGTCCTGGGCAAATATTTCGTCGGCGGCATGCTGGCGGGATCGGTGAAGGGCTGACGCGTCGTCGAGGTGCGCATGGGTGCCACACTTTCACAACGCCGTGGGCGTTGGGAAGGTGTGAATTCCTCATCGAAGATGTTCACACCTTTTCTCGAACTTCGTTCTCGCAAAAATGTGGCACCCGGCTACTGCGCGGCACTCACCAGTAATACTTCAAATACGCGAAGCCCGAGTCCGGCGCGCCGTACGACTTGCCGTTGAGCGGCAGTTCGTATCCGCCGAATTCGCTGGGGACGGGGCCGAAGGTGAGGTTGGCGCCGAACTGCAGGTCGAGGCTTTGCAGGATGCTCCAGGCGGCGAAGGTCTGGTAGAAGACGCTGCCGTCGGAGAAGTTGACGATGAGGGAGTCGGAGGTGGTCCACAGGGGGTGGGGCTGGAGCGTGATGTTGAACGCGGCGTAGTGGCGCCCGGCGTTGACCACTTCGCCCCGGCTCGACGCGCGCTGCACGGCTTCCTGTTGCAGGAGTTCGCCGTAGTCCTCCGGGTCGTCCTTGCCCAGGCCGTTGTAGTGATACTCGCCGAGCACGTACGGATTCCATCGCCACGCGAAGGCGTAGTCCACGTTCACCACCGCGCGCACGTACGGGTCCGTTTCGAACCTGTCGCCCAGGTCGTCGGGTTGGGTGTAGGTCGCGGCGGCGCGAAGGCCCGCCTGCCACGCCGGTCCGGCGATGTCGAAACCCACCACCGACTTGTCGTAGAGATACCCGCCGGAGACAGCCCAATCGAACTGCATCGCGTTGATGGAGGCCCGCGCGGCGGCGCCGGAACGGTCGTAGTCGATATTGTCCACCCCATCCGCGCGACGCACCGGCGCGGCGATCATGTCCAGGCTGATCGTGTGGGGCAGGGAAAGGTACACGCGCGCCATGTCCACGCCGACTTTCTCTTCCTTGTCGATCTCGGTGGGGGAAAACGGCGCGAAGTAGTCGGTGGGATTCCAGAAATACCCCGGCCCCCAGGTGATCGCCGCGCGGCCGAGCGTCAGGTCCGTGGGGCCCTGGCGATAGCGGATAAAGAGCCGGTCGAAGCCGTGGCGCAGGATCCAGTCGTCGTCCGTGTCTTCCCGTGACAGGTCGAATAGGCGCGAGGGGGCGGCCTCGGGGAAAAGCGCTTCGAGCAAGGCATCGCCGCCGGGCAGGCGCGCGGCCAGGTCTTCCGCCGCCGCCGTGGCCCGCCGCGTATCGCCGTAGGTGTAGGAGATTTCGTAGTGGGCGGCGATGTCGATCGGATCGCCGAGGCGCAGATCGGATCGCACGCGGGCGCGGGAGGCGTTGTCCCAGAAGGTGTTCTGATTGCGCAGGTTCAAATCACGATAGATCTCGTCAACGTACGTCGCCGACGCGAAATTCTTGAAATACCCGCTCAGATCCCACGTCACGTCATCGCCCTGGACGATGGGACGGGCATGGGCGACCGGCGCCACGGTCGATAGGACCGCCGACATCAGCAGGACCCAGAACAAATTGCGACAAGGTGTTGTCCCCATAGCCGTAGCGTAGGAAATTTAGGACGCGGGTGAAAGGAAACGAGGAATCACGGTCCTGGAAAAAAATCGACCCGGCTTAACCCGCGCGTTCCGGCGCGTGTCCAAGGATCGAGGGATGAGAACGCACCCGGGCCATCCCGCCCGGTTTTACAGATCGAGGAGTTCCTAACTATGCGAAAAACCGCAACGATTTTTCTGTCAGCGATTTTGATTCTCGGCATGGCGACCGTGGCGATGGCTCGGCCCGGCGGCCGGGGCGGCGGTCCCGACGGCGGACCCCATGACAAGGGGATGCACGGCATCAAGGCCCTGGTTGAAGATCCCGAATTGGCCGCGGAAATCGGCGTGACCGACGAACAGGTTACGAAGATCAAGGCGATTCTGGACGAGAGCAAGGACACGCGCAAAGCCCGCCGCGACGAGATGAAAGAGGCGCATGACGCCCTTCGCGACGCGCTGGACGCCGATCCGTTTGACGCCGCCGCCGCCCGTTCCGCCCACGCCAAGATGCAGGCTCTGCATGCCAAGGCCGGCAACGAGCGCTTCGAGCAGATGGTGAAGATCCGCGAGGTTCTGACCGCCGAGCAGCATCAGGCCCTGCGCGAGAAAATGCAGGAGATGCGCGGCAAGATCGGCATCCGCAAGGGTCTCAAGCGCGGCGGAGGCGGATTCTGCTCCGACTGCCCCGGCCGTCCCGACGGCCCGCCCCCGGATGACGACGAAGGCTTCGACGAATAGTCCAATCCTCCATCGCTGAAACGACGACCCCCGCCCCTTCGGCGGGGGTCTCTTTTTTTCACGGACGCCGCGACCTACACTGTCCGGCATGAGCCGCGTCCCGCGAATATGTCGACGTTTCGTCCGATGCGCCCTTTTGTCGGTCCTCATCGCGACGACGGGCATCGGGGTCGTCGGTTGTCCCTCGAAGTCCGGCGAGAAAGTCCCGCCGACCGAGACCGTCGAGGCCTCGCCCACGCCCGTTGAACCGGATGAACGACGACTCGATGAACTGATCGTCCCCAAGGGCGACGAACCCTACGCGATGCACGCCGACGGCCGAATATGTCCGCCGAATTTCGTCTATGTCCACGGCGGTCCGTGCGAGGTCGTGCGTGAAGGCGAACGCTGGCCCGGCGGCGAGCGACGTTACACCATTGACCTTGCTCCCTATTGCCTCGGCGCGTTCGAAGCCTCCCAGGCCGACGCCACCGCCGAATCCCGAGGCTCCTACGCGAACCCCGACGGACTGCCGCCCCCCGCCCAGGTGAAGAAAGGCGTCGTGCCTTGGTACGGCGCGAGCCGGTCGGTCATGGAAGAGGCGGTGCAGTTGCAGGGCTGGCGATTGCCCACGTACGAAGAACTCCAATGCGCCGCGACGCAATTCGACGCGGGACGAAAGTGGGTCTGGGGCGACAAGTACGATTGCAAGGAGTCGGAAAAATCCTGGTTCGCCGGGTGCGACAAGCCCTATCCCAACGTCACCGTCCCGACGTTCGTCACCGGCGGACCCACGGGGCGCAGCGACTACGGCACCGGTTTGTACGACCTGATCGGCGGTCTCTCCGAATGGACGGCGACCCTATGGGACGCGGCGTGTTTCGGCGCGCAGCGATTCTCCCTCTGGGGAGGCACGGCGCATATTGCAGCTCGGATCGCCAATCATCAGGAGCGGGTGGGCCCGTCGTGCTGGGTTATGGCCGACTACGCCGGTCACGCCCGAGGCGAACACGAACACCCGATCAAGATCGGCGGGCCGGTGGACGACGGGTTCCGGCCCGCCGCCAATCCCTCGCCCCATTGGAAAGGGTGGGCGCCCCGCACCGAGCCGGACCCGAAATTCCGCCTGTCGCCCTCGTGCTTCTACCTGCCGGACGGCCGACAGCGCTGCTACCAACTCGAACGTTGGCACAACCCGCCGCCGGAAGGCGACGACGAACCCGCGCCCGAGGCGGCGCCGGGATCGTGACTCTGGTTTCGCGCGCTTGGAGTGGTGTCCGTCGGAATCGCGCCCGC
>JACKCT010000033.1 GCA_020633895.1 Deltaproteobacteria bacterium
GACGGCGATGCATCCGGGTAACGACCCGACACCTTATAAATTTTTACTTCCTTACACGGTTAAATACCGACACGGCGCGTCATGATTTTGCGGGAAAATACAATTGGAGCCGGGCCCCATCGACTCCGCAAGGAAGGGGGGCGGACATGTCCAGTCTGACGAAGCATTTCCTGATTCTGCTGGTGTTGATCTATTTCGCTTGGCTTGTCGCCTGACGGATTCCGCCAAAAACGAAAGGCGCCCATGAAGGGCGCCTTCGTCGTTATTCGCCGATAGTTCACGATCTAGCGGAAGGTGTACCCCAACGCGGCGCGGGCCATGACGCCCGACTTGTTGGTGTTCTGGTCGCCGGGCACGCGCGTCTGGTCGTTGCTGGTCAGGGGGATGATCCCGGCCACGTTGACCCGGGCGTGAGCGTTGTCCAGAAACGCGAAGGTCGCCGTGGGGCCCAGCAGCAGCTTGGCGCCGCCCTCGGCCTCGTCGTCTTCCCAGAAGCCTTCCATGTCCTCCATCTCCGCCTCGGCGCCCAGGCGCGACCAGTCCGCCACCTGATAGGACGCTCCGGCCGAGAGCACCAGGTCGATCTCGTCGTACTCGCCTTCCTCCTCTTCGTCTTCCTCTTCCAGCCCGTTCACCCCGGCTTGGGCTTCGGCCTCCTCTTCCTCCTCGTCTTCTCCCAGGGGAATCTCGCCGAGCACGGAGAAGGCGGCGTCCAGCTTGCCCCACTCCCGATCCACCTTCACATGAAAGCGGGGGATAGACGTCTGCTGGTAGTCGTAGAGATAACCGGCTCCCAGGCTCAGGTTGACGGCCTGGCGCTCCTGGTTGAGCACGCGGGCGTACAGGTCCACGGCGAAGGCGGCGTCGGTGTTCGACTCCTCGTCCTCGGCTTCTTCCACGTCCTCGGCGTCGACAACCTCGGCAGCTTCGTCGTCATCCTCGGAACGGAAGATCATCCCCGCCCAGCCCTCGATGGACAACCAGCGGGTGCCGCTCACGCGGGCGCGGATCGCCTGCTCGAACGCATCCTCGTCCAATAGGCGCGTCTCGCGGGTGCCGAAGGCGCTTTCGGTTTCCAGCGTCAGGTCGCCGGCCTCGCCGAATCCGCCGTATTGATACATATAGTAGTCCTGCTGATTTTCGGCCCGAGCCTCGCGGGCCGCGCCCAACGACACGAAAATCACGACCCCCAAAGCGACCAAGCCCAGCGGCATAATCGATCGAAGGCGCGTCGCCTGACCCATGATGAAGTGACCCATTGTTTCCCCTCCCGCACAGCGGTCGATGCACGCGCTGACGCGAAATTTCATGAATGCCATATCTTGCTTTATTCCCCCGCCGTCACGCAACCGCGACGGGCAGGTGACACCGAGAAAAAAACGACGCCCCTTCAGGCGTCGTTGCGTTTGTCCTCGAACCTTGAAATCGAAGTCGAACTATTTCGCCTTGCCCGCCACGAGGGGATAGACCACCCCCGCCAGCGCCGCGCCGACAATGGGCGCCACCCAGAACAGCCAGAGCTGGCCGATCGCCCATCCGCCGACGAAGATCGCCGGGCCGGTGCTGCGCGCCGGGTTGACCGACAGGTTGGTGATCGGAATGCCGATCAGGTGAATGAGCGTGAGGCATAGGCCGATGGCGATAGGCGCAAACCCGGCCGGGGCTCGCTCGTCGGTGGAGCCCAGGATGACCATCAGGAACATGAAGGTGAGCACCACCTCGGCCACCAGGCACGCCACCAGGGAGTAGCCGCCGGGGGAGTGCGCGCCGTAGCCGTTGGAGGCGAATCCGGCCGAGACGTCGAAACCGGCCTTGCCGCTGGCGATAACGTAGAGCACCGCGGCCGCGGCGATGCCGCCGATGACCTGAGCCGCCACGTAGACCGGCAGCTCGGACCAGCTAAAGCGCTTGCCCACCGCCAGGCCCACCGACACCGCCGGGTTGAGGTGACAGCCCGAGATATGGCCGATCGCGAAGGCCATCGTCAGCACCGTCAAACCGAACGCCAGCGCGACGCCCAGCAGCCCGATGCCCACCTCGGGAAAGGCGGCCGAAATCACCGCGCTGCCGCACCCGCCGAACACCAACCAGAACGTGCCGAAAAACTCCGCCGCCGCCTTGTTCCCCAGGTTCATCCCGCGCCCCCGTTTTGTTGTTGATCAAACAATCCATAGGCGATACCCCCTTTGGCAATCATTGGTCAATCATTCATCGGAGCGACGACGATTTTTTCTCTAAATGTTGCCGAGACGCCCTTCGGCGAAAACCCGCCCCCAAGGCGGCATCCCGACGAAAAACGGCGCCCCTTGAGGGCGCCGTCGCGCGCGGTCGTGAAATGTCAGGGAATGGTTAGTCGGCCAGTTCGACCGCCTCGGTGATCAGGCGGACCAGCAGATCGTTGAGATATTCGATCTGGTAGTCGCCGATCGTCGGCTCCAGATGGGGGTTGCCGATGCCCGAGTCGTCGGTGAGAAAGACGTACGTCCCGCCGGTCAGGATATCGAAGAAACGCAGCAGGAACTCGGTGGTCTTGTCCACGCCGGAGGCGGCCACCGGGATGATCGTGATGCCCTTCTTGGCCGCCGCCTCAATGGACTGATGCAGCGATTCGACGATGGGGCTGGTGCGATGGGGCGGCGCGTCGAGCACCAGGAACAGCAGGCGCGCCCGGGCCGACGTGCTCCAGGTGTGGTCAAAGATCCCGTCGTCCAGCGCCTGCTCCACCGCCTCCGGATAGTCGCCGCCGCCCGAGGCCCGCTGATCGTCCAGATCGTCCAGGGCGTCGTCGATGTCGTCGGTAAACGGGAACGAACGCACCACATATTCGTCCTCGGTATCCCGATAGAAATTCACCGACAGGCGGATGTCCACATCCGACTGCTCGTCGGCCACGCGCTCGATCACATCGGCCAGCTCGACCTGGAGGAACGACAACTCATCGCTCATGGACCCGGTCGTGTCCACCACGAACATCAAATCCAGATTGTCCGGCGGGGACGCGCCGTCCAGTTCGACGGCCACCGGAGTCTCCCACGAAGGCACCGTCGCGGGCGAGGTCTGGGACTTGCCGCCGCTGGTCACTTTGACCGAATAGGCCGCCGCCGCGACCTTGGCGTCCGCCTCGAAGGGAGCGAGGAACAACTCGGCGACGCCCGCGTTATCCGTGCGGGCGGTCCAGACGAGATCGTCGTCCTCATAGAGCTCCACCTTGGCGTCCACCACCGGATCGCCGCCGTCGGTGACGTTCACGCTCACGCGCCGCTCGGTGTAGAAGTTCCAGTCGGTTTCCTTCTCCGACCAGTTGTTCTCCTCGCCCTGATTGTCGGTAAACAGATTGCGCCAGAACTCCCAGTGATCCAGGTCGCTCCACTCGCCGGCGGTCAGCTTGCCCGGCTCGAAATCGTCGTCGCCGTTGGTGTCGTCGTCGTCGCCGCCGGCATCGTCGTCATCATCGTCGTCGCCGAGATAATCGTCGTCGTCATCGTAGTCATCATCGTCCGCGTAGTCGTCGTCGTCCGCGTAGTCGTCGTCGCCGCCGTCATCATCGTCGTCCAAATCGACGTGGCTGGATGCGTCGTCGTCGCCGACGTCGTCATCGTCGTCGCCGGCGCAGCCGACCCACAACGTGAATGAAAGCAACAGGAGCAGAATGACGGGAAGTTGCCGGAAAGTGCGCACACCAAAGCGCTCGGATCGTGTCATCATTTTTCCCTCCACACGCTCGACCAACTTCAGGTCGAAAATCGGGTAAGATTACCCAAACCCCAGGGCTTTATTGTCCCACAGGCAGAGCGCCGGGGCTACCATTATTTGCGTGGGGGGAAAGTCCGGGCAGGATTTCCAGAGGCATCGCCCGGACAGTCGAACTCGCCGTCGACGGGCTCTGTCGAAAAAGAGAACCGCGACGTCAAAGGTGAAGATTTAGGTGAAGATTTATTGCATTCCGGCGCCGCTCGGCGACTGTCGGCGAAACCGGGATTGTTCCAGCGCCTTGTGCACCGAGCCGATCAGGTCGGTGGCGCGATAGGGTTTTTGCAGGAATCCGCCGACGGTCAGTCCGTCGAAATCGCGCAGAACGTCGTGGCGGGCGTGGCCGCTGGAAAGAATCACCGGCAGATCGGGGGCGATCTCGCCGATGTGCCGTAACGTCTGCCGACCGTCGAGCACCGGCATGGTCACATCCAGGAGCACCAGGTCGATCCCGCCCTGTTCGCGGGCCACCAACCGGATCGCTTCCCGCCCGTCAGGCGCGGTCAAAACGCGATACCCCGCGCGCCGGAGCGTCTCACCCGCCGTTTGGACGATGGCCGGTTCGTCATCGACGACCAGCACCGTGCCCAGATCGCGAAAACCGCGTTGCTCTCCGGATGCGTCGCCCACGTCGGCGCCGTCTTCGTCGGTCACGGCGATCGCCGGAAAATAGACGCGAACGCTGGTGCCGCCGCCCAGACGGCTTTCCACGCGAATCGCCCCGCCGTGCCGATGCACGATCCCCTGCGCCGCCGCCAACCCCAGGCCGTGGCCGTTGGTCTTGGTGGTGAAAAACGGATCGAAAATCCGCGCGATCATCGGTGCGTCCATGCCCACTCCGGTATCGGCCACCTCGACGAAGGCAAACGGACCCGGACGCAACGGCGACGCCCCGTGCAGGCGCTCGGCGTCGGAGTCGTCGAGCTTCAGCATGCCGGTCGTAATCGTCACCACGCCCCCGGCGCCGATCATCGCCTCGACCGCGTTGGCCATGAGGTTCAAAATCACCTGGCGAATCTGGGCGGGGTCGGCTTCGACGGGCAAAGTGTCCAGGGCAAACCGGAAACGCAGGGAGGTGTTCCGCTGAAGGCCGACCTCCAGCAGGCGGCTCATTTCCTCCACCAGGGTCGTCAGATTCACGGCCCGCAGCGCGATCGCCCCGCGCCCGGCGTAGGCCTGGATCTGCTTGCAAAGCTCGCCGGCTTGGCCGGCGGTCTGAAGGATCGCCTCCATTCGGGTGCGGAGGGTCCGGTCGTCGCCCGCGTCCAACAGCGCCAGGTCGGCATTGCCGATGATCCCCAGCAGCAGGTTGTTGAAATCATGGGCCACGCCACCCGCCAGCAACGCCAGACTCTCGTGTTTTTGCGCATGCTGGATGCGCCGATCCAACTCCTCCCGGTCCCACTGAGCCTGCTTGCGCCGGGTGATGTCCTCGAAGGTGCCGGTCAGGCGCGTCGGCTTGCCCGTGGCGTCGAAGCTCACCTCACCCACCGTGCGCACCCACAACAGATTGCCTTTCGCCGTACGAAAACGCAGTTCCAGATCCCATCCTTCGCCGGTGCGAGTGGCCCGCTCGACGGCGTCGCCGAGGATCACTCGCGATTCGGGTTCGTAAAAATTGATCGCCTCTTGCAGCGTCGGGATGTAGTCGGGATCGACCTCGTGCATCCGGTAGATTTCGGAGGTCCAGATGGGACGATTGGTCGACAGATCCAGTTCCCAGCCGCCCATGCGCGCCAGGCGTTGCGTCTGCTCCAAAAGGCTTCGCCGGCCGGGGAAGACCTGCTCCTTGATATGCCGCTCGGAGATGTCGATACCGTGGGCGAAAAGCATTCCCGCCGAACCGACGGGGGCGCAGCGCCAGTGCATCCAGCGGTGCGGACCGTTCTTGTGCAAAAAGCGATTTTCGAATTCAAAGGTGGGAACTTGGGCGGCCTGGTTTTCGGAAATCGTTCGGCGCGTCAAAACCCAGTCATCGGGATGCACGAATTCGACGGCCGAACGGCCCAGCAGCTCGTCGGGATCATATCCCAGAATTCGCGTGAACGCCGGGTTGACGCGGACGAAACAGCCCTGCCGGTCCAGCACGCAGATCAGGTCGCCGGTCAGCTCCAAAAACAGATGCAATCCCGCCTGCTCTGGCCAAGCGACATCGTCGGCCTCCGGCGCGTCGGGCAATGGGCGGTCGTCGTCTTTCACGCGGTTCCTCGCATCAGGAGTCCTCAAACGGCGCATCAGGTCACCGCTTCAGATGTCATCCGCTGTTTATTTGAACGAATGTACAAGTTGTTGCCGTCGCTTGCGGACGGCATAAAGTTATCTAATCCGATAATACTAATCTCGAACGCTGAACTTCGTCCAGCAATTCATGCAAATTCTCGAATCGAGTTTACTAACTGTCCGGGTGTTTCCCGACACGCGCATCGAGCGGCCTTGCGCCACGGACGGGAAATCCGGAAGATGCCGCCCTCGAATGATACCTTTGGGAGCGCGCCGTATGACACTGCGTTTGGAGATGCCCGATAACCTGGCCGAGGCTCGGGGGCTGGCCGTGAACATCGTTGCCGAGGCGCACCGGGAGGTGATCGACCGGGCCACCACCGAAACGGTCGAACGGGCCGTGCTGCGCATGCTCGGAATGCAGGGCGCGAGCGAACAGGGCATCCCGTGGCCGGAGGCGCTGGTGCGCCATCTGGGACCGAAAATCGCCGGCGGCGCGGCGCGACCGGTGCTCACCGCCATGCTCAAGGCCGGGGCCCGGAGCATGGACGCGCTGGTGGCGGCGATTGTCGCGGGCAAAGCGGATCTGTCCGGCGATGCCGCCCCGGCCGACGAGTTGGAGTCGCTGGCGGCCGAGCTTCGCTCCCACGCGGACGCTCATCTGAAAAAGGTCTCGGAAGAACGGGCCGAGTTGCGCAAAAAGCTGCGCAAGCCGACGCGGCCGTGGATTTACGCCGTGGTCGGCGGCGGGCCCATCGACTATCGCGTGCAGCAAGCCCAGGAGGCGGCCCGGCAGGGGGCGGACGTCATCGCCGTGCTGGCCGGACCCGACCGAGGCGGCGCCATGCGCGCCGGGGACGTGACCGTCAACGACTATCGCACCTTGCGCGCGGCCTTCGACGCCGTCGGCGAAGAATTGGGACGCTACGTGTCGCTGGCGGTGAACACGCGCGGCCTGCGCATGCCGGAGATGGCCGCTATCGCCGCTTGGGAAGGCGCCGACGTGATCCTCTGCGACCCCTGGCCCGGCACGTTGTTCCACCAGTTCAACTCGGTGCGCGCGTTCGTCGACCAATACGCCGCCCGCCGATGCGCCGCCCGAGGCGCGGTGACGGTGAGCACGGGCGAAGACGAACTGCTGCAAGCCGTGGACCCGGTGGCGGGCGCGGGCCTGCTGATGGGCTCGTGGCTGTTGTCCGAGGCGATGTGCAGTAAGGCGGGGCTGCCGGCCGAGCGGGTCGCGCTGTCCTACACCACCGCCGTCGACCCGGAGTTGCCCGACAGCCTGTCCTACGAACTGGCCAATGTGCTGGCGATGCGCGCCGCGTTCCCCGAGCATCCGGCGCGGGTCATGCCTTCCCCCCGTTCGTCGGGCCATCCGGACGCGGACCAATCGCGCCAGGCGCTGATGCCGCTGATCGCGGCCGTGGGCGGTGGGGGGGCGCCGGTGATGCTCGGCCTGCCGCCGGATTCGCCGTCCTTCACGCAGGCCATCCACCAGACGCAGTTCGCCTTTGACGCCGCGGAGGACCTGGCCGACAGCCTGGCCGTCGCCGACGAAGGCCTGATCGCCAAGCGGCCCATCGTCATCATGGAGGAGACGATCGAGCTGCTTTCCCATGTCGAGTCGGCGGGCCTGTTCGAAGCCGTCGGCCAGGGCGTCTTCGCCGACATGGGCCTGCCCCGCCACGCCGGCAAGGGCGCCGAGGGCGTGGTGCAAAAAGCGGCGGACTACTGGGATCCGACGAGTTCGGAATAGCGCGGTGGGGCGGCGTGCGTGCGCTGAACGGAGCCGCGAGCCGTAGCGAGCGGGTGACGCTCTCGATTTTCGAGATGGTTTCGCCCGATCAGAGCCGCGCACGGTAGTAAGCGGTTGGTGGCGCTTAGCGAAAATCGTTCGTTATTTACCGAATCAAACCGCTCGACGACCCCGCGCTAACGCTTGGGGCACTGATTGGGCGTACCGTATTTCAAACAACGGCCGAGAGATCCCTCACTTCGTTCGGGATGACAACGATTTGAAGCAGGTTGGACGAACCCGCTCCCTGACGGTCGCGGCTCCGAAGGCGCGTGAGCTTTTTCAAAAACATTCCGTCACCCGCTCGCTACGGCTCACGGCTCGGATCGGACGGGCAGCCACGCGCCTAACAACTCACCAAGGAATCGACACCCCACCCCACGCCAGCACCTGCGGGCGGCGTTCATTCGCGACTTGCCCCGTCGCCGCGATTTCGAAAACCCAATAGCGCGCGCGCACGCCGATCTGGCCGTAACCGCCGGCGAGTTCCGATCCACCGCCCTCGTCCCTTTCGATGGACTGGTCGCCCTCGGGACGAAGGGTCGTGGTGGTGCGCCTCGTGCCGGTGTCGTCGAAGAACAGCCCGCCGGAAACCAACGGCGCAACCTCCCACGTCAATCGAGGTCTCTCGCCTTCGGCCGGCGCGCCGGGAGTGCGTTCGGTGTCTCCCCATGCGAAGGGGAACTGGACGATCAACCCCGCCGCCAGGCCGCCGTCGGTCTCGTATTCGCGTATCTGCTTGGTGCCGTCGGAGATGGCGCGCGTCGTGTCGGACACCAGCCGCTCGGGCCGCCCGAAGAACTCCAGCTCCAGCCCCGCCTCCAACCACGACCGACGCAGCACATGCCCCGTCGCGTCCAGATGCAGCAGCCACCCGAATTCCAGATCCGGGTCGTACACCACGCCGCCTCCCAGACGCAGCGTCCAGGGATAGGCGTCGGGCAGATCGGCACGTTCGAGGGTGTCGGGCATGGGGGCGGTGTTCGCGCTCGGCGCGGGATCGTCCTGCGCCCACACGGGGGCGGCGACGGCCAAGGCCGTCCACAGGGCGACAACGATGGTCGCGGTCGCGCGCGTCATACCGGAACCAGCCTAGGATTTGGGCCGGAACGTCACGGTGCGTTGCGTGACGTCCGGATCGCCGTAGATGGTCACGGTCCCGCGCTGGAAGTCGATCACCGGATAGGCGATGCCGGTGTTGTCGGTGGATTCGACCGTCCAGCCCTGGTTGGGATACACATGGGCGGGGATTTTCACCTCCACCCACGGCCGGGAATCGGCGTAGTTCTCATACGTCACGTGGAAAACGCGCGTGTCCGGATCGTAGCCGTATTCGATCAGCCGCCCGGAGGTGGTGTCCGGATAGGGCCGCTGCAACGCCCCGACCAAATACTCCCAACGCACGTTCCGAGCCGAGTCCACCAGATCAAATCCGCCGCCGCCGTAGTAGTCCCACCAAAGCAGGCTCAGGCCCGCGTCGTCCACGCCGCTCGCCACGTCGGCCGCGAAATCGGCAAAGCCCGGCTCGCCGTAAACCATGCCCGATTCGCCGACCACCACCGGCATGCCGATGCGCGCACCCTCGTCCAGGTAGCGGTCCAACTCCTTGGTGATCTTCTCGGGCGGGAAGTTGTAGCCGTTGCCGTTGCCCAGGGCGCTGGCGCCCGGATAGAGATGGGGCGAAAAGGCCACGCGCTCGGCGTCCACCAGTGCCTTGAATTTGAACCCGACGCTGTAGAGCAAGGTGGGCTCGACAATAATCCACGGGTCCGGGTCGCGGGCGCGAATGGCGTCGATGATGTCTTCGTAAAGCGGCGCGAGCATCTCGGTTTCGAAATCGGAGCCCACTGTGAGCCAGCCGCCGTGGGGCTCGTTGAAGATGTCGTAGGCGAAGATCAGATCCGTGCCCGCGAAGTAGTCGGCGAAATCTTCCCACACCTCGACCAGGCGCGAGACGTATTCCTCGCGGGTCCAGAAATCCGCGGCGGCGGCGATAAAGCTCCAGGGCTCGGCCATGTCCGCGTAATCCTCGCAGGTCCACGACGGCATGCCGTTGCCGGATGTCAGCGGACACCACTGCCACTGATGCAGGTCCAGCACTACGCGCAATCCGGCGTCATGGGCCGCCTGCACCGTCGGGCCGACGACGTCGGTCAGGTAGGACTCGTCCACCTGCCCCTCGACCGGTTCGTATTGGGCCCAGGAAAACGGCAGACGCACGGCGTTGAAACCCAGGGCGGCAATCAGTTCAAAATCCTCGGGCGTGTGGTGGTAGCCGCCGTACTCCATGCCGGCGAAGTTGAAGCCTTGCAGCAGGACCTCGTTGCCGTCCGCGTCGGTCAGGGGCGGCGGCGCGGCGGGGTTGCAGTCCCGGCCCTCGGCCCCCAGCAGGGCCAAGGCCAAGACGAGACTCACGGCGAAGATCGAAAGGCGTCGGGCGAGGCGCGTCATGTCATTGCTCCAAGGCAATCGCGAAAAATGCATTCGGTTTCGGTCGGAAAAACGGAGCGAAATCAGGAGGCTCACCCTAAGTCGCCGCCCTTGAACCGTCAATAAAAAACTGAGCGTCGTCGCGGTGTCAGCCGGGCTTGAATGCGTGAGGAGCGCCACGGGTCGGGGCGATGAACGCTCGACAAGGCCGCCGCCGCGCGGCATGATGCGCCTTCCACGGTCCGACACGAGGAGAATTCGAAATGAAGAAGATCGCCTTCGCGCTGGTTTTGATGTTGACGATGTCCTTCGCCGTCGCGGCGTCGGCTTGCCCCGGTTCGGATGCCTCGGCTGACGCGTCCGACGCCAAGATGGCCAAGGCCGAATGCGCCGACAAGATGGCGACGGACGAGAGCACCTGCGGCGACAAGGTCGACGACGTGGCCAAGGCCGACGAGGACACGGAAAAGATGTAATCGCCGGTCGTCGGTTGACGCCGACGGCCTGCCTCATTCCCGCGACGAAAAAACGCGACGGCTGAAGACGGCCGTCGCGTTCTTGCTTGTTATTCCGCGCCTATCGGAAAACCTGTGGGCAAGATCCTCACATAGATCTTGTCCATAGGTCGTTCCTGGCGACCTCCGCGTTCCTACCCGAATCCGCAGCCTCCGTCGTCGTCGTCATCGTCGTTGTCCGGCTCGTCGTCGTCGATGAAGGGGATCTCGCTCTCGTCGTCGTCCCGCGTGCCGCCCAGGCCGTCGTCGTTGTCGTCGTCGAAGAAATCGTCGTCGTCGGCCGCGTCGTCATCGTCATCATCGCCGGGCACGAAGCGCTCGACCCGGGCCTGGAAGACGCCGTCGTTGTTGTCATAGGTGTTGTCATTGACCAGCAGCACGATCTCGCCGTCGCAGGGCGGCAGCCCCAGATACGCATTCCCCACATAAAACACGCAAGGCCCATCCGCCGCCGCCGAGCCCGAATCGCCGATGAGCGCCCCACGCTTGGCCTCGGCCATGGGGCATTCCTCGCCGCAGGTGATGGAACCGCCCTCGGGCCCCACCGTCGAAAACGGGCTGAGCACCGCCTCGCCGGTCGCGTCGATCTTCACGATCGTCCCCCGCGACCGCTCCACCACCACGCCCGTGCCCACACCCGTGGCCGACGCCGCCGGGACGTCCACGTTCGCCGTGTCGGTGGTGCCGGTCATGCCGGTCGTGGTCGTCACGCTGGTGGTGGTCGTCGTGGTGGAGGGTGATGTCGACGAGGTCGACGCGGACGTCGTTGTCGTCGTGGTGGTCGAAGTTGTTGTCGTTGTCGTGGCGACGGTGCTCGACGTGGTGCTGGTCGACGGCTCAGTGGTGGTCGTCGTCGACGTGTCGGTCGTTGTCGTGGTCGTTGTCGTGGTCGTTGTCGTGGTCGTATCGTCGGTTGTCGCCGTCACGACGCCGTCATCCGCGGCATGGGCCGTCGCCCCGGCCGGAACGCACGCCGCCGCCAGGACCAAACACGCCAGGACGCGCATCAGACCCCGTGCGACGGACATGGCGAACCGGCGGCGCGGGCGGGCCTTAGCAGCCGCACCCGCTGTCGTCGTCATCATCGTCGCCGGTGCGTCGAGGCGCGGAATCGTCGTCGTCGCCCTCGTCGCTGGACGGCGGAATCGAAACATCATCGTCATCATCGACCGCATCGTCGTCCGTCGCCTCATCGTCGTCAACCGTGTCGTCGTCATCGTCGTCGCCCGGAACCGTCGTGGTCGTCGTGGTGGTGCCTTCCACGGTGGTGGTCGTCGTGCCCGGATCGGTCGTCGTCGTGACATCGCCGGTCGTGGTCGTTGTCGACGTTTCGGTCGTCGTGGTGGTCGACGAAGACGTGGTGGTCGTTGTTCCCGCGTCCGTTGTGGTGGTGGTGGACGTCGTCACGGTCGAAGTCGTCGTCGTGCTCCCGCCGGTGGTCGAGGTGGTCGATGTTCCCGCCGTTGTGGTGGTCGTCGACGTCGCCACGGTCGTTGTGGTCGTACTGGTTGTCGTGGTGGTGGTCGTCGTCGTGGTGGTCGTCGTGGTCGGGATGCCGTAGTAGGCGAACGCCGCGCCCTTGCCTTCGTGGGCCGGAGCACCGACCAGCAAATCCGAGGCATCGTCGTGATTGATATCCCATCCGGCGGCCACGCGTTTGCCGAACTCCCCGTCGGCATCCGTTCCCTTGGCGGTGAAATCCGGATCGTCGGCCGGCCCGTCGGCCGACCCGTAAAATACGAAGATCCGGCCCACCTTGTCGGCGGTCACTTTGAACAACGGCGCGCCGACCGCGAAATCGTCATACTCGTCGCCGTTCACATCCCCCAGGCCCGCCACGTCGGTGCCCAACACCGCGCCGTCCTGATCGGCTTCGTAGGTCCAGTCCGGGTCCGCCGCCGGGGTCGGATCGCCGCCCAGGTACAGAAACACCGCGCCTTCCTCGCCGTGGCCGTTGGTGTATCCCGGCGCCCCGGCGACGAAGTCGTCATAACCGTCGTCGTTCACGTCGCCGGCGGCCGCCACGCTCCAACCGAGCTGGGAGAAGGCCGGGCCCACGTCGCTCCATGACGCCGTCGTCGACGGACCGGTCGCCGATCCCAGGTACAGGCTCACCAGGCCCTTGTTCAGATCGTCGTTGATATTGGTCTCGTAGCCCGGAGCGCCCACGACCACGTCGTCGTAGCCGTCGTCGTTCACGTCGCCCACGATGGCCACCGAGCGACCGAAGAAGGCCTCGGACTGATCGAACTGGACAGACCAGGCCGGGTCGTCGCCGGGGCCGTCACCGGATCCCAGGAACAGATACGCCGCCCCTTCGTTGGTCTTGGACGTGTGGTGATAGCCCGGCGCGCCGACCACGATGTCGGCGTAGTCGTCGTTGTTCACCGAGCCGCCGCCGTCGACCGCGAAGCCGAAATCGGCGTCGGTCTGGGGATGGTTGTAGGACCATTCGGGAAAACCCGCCGGTCCGGTGGGCGAACCGAGGAAGACGAACGCGCCGCCCTCGCCGCTGTAGCCCGGCGCGCCGATCACGATGTCGGCGTAGGTATCGTCATTCGTGTCGCCCGCCCCGGCGACCGCCCAGCCCAGGGCCGCCGCCGCCAGATTGCCTTCCACGGACCAGGCCTCGACGGCGGGCAGTCCGGTCATCGAACCCAGGTACAAATACGCCGCGCCCTCGTCCTCCTGGCCGTTGGAATACCCCGCCTGGCCGATGAGCACGTCATCATAATCGTCGCCGTTCACGTCCCCCACGCCGGCCACGTCCGAGCCGAGCAGGGAGCCGTTTTGCGAGGCGACTTCGATCCAGCTATAGGGAGAAGAAAATTCGGCGGCCGCCTTGGCCCGCGTCGCCGCGATGTTCTCGTCGGAGGCCGATTCGGCCTCGTCTTGCTCAAAGTTATCGCCGTCCATCGGCGCGCACGCCGTCCCGGCGACGGATGCGAGTAGGAGTCCCAAAATCCAAACAATCAGCGCCGCGTAGGTTCGAATCCGAATCGCGTGCATGTCCCACCTCCTCAAGATCACAGGATTTTCCGGCCGGTCGACAAAAATCCGACCGCCGGTCGGCCTCAACGATCCCATAGAAAGGGGCCCCGCCGCGTGATCTATGTCACTTCCCGACATATCCTCCCGGGGAATTTCGCGACAATCGTCATCGGCCAAACGCAAACGCGCCCCCACGAGGGGGGCGCGTCGTTTTTTCGGAAATTCGAGGATCGACCGGAAGCCGGTCGACCCGTCCGAGGCTTACATCAGGTCCGGATCCGGATAGCTCCACTCATCCGAACCGCATCCGCCGCCGCCGCCGCCCTGCGTGGTGGTGGTGGTCGACGTGGTGGTCGGCACGGTGGTCGTGGTGGTGGTGGTCGGCGGCGCCGTGGTCGTCGTCGTGACCGGCGTCGTCGTGGTGGTGGTCGACGGCGCGGTCGTGGTTGTCGTGGACGGCGCCGTCGTTGTGGTCGTGGTCGGCGCTGTCGTTGTCGTGGTGGTCGTCGTGGTGGTCGTCGTCGTCGTGGTCGTCGACGAAACCTCCTGACGATAGTTCGCGACCGTGTACGCCGTGTTGTTCAACGTCTTGCGGTTATCGGCCGCCTGGGACAGACCCTCGGCCCGGCCCATGGCCACGCCGCCGTAGGTGTTGTTCGGGTTGGACATATACGGCAGGCGCGTGCAGTTCACGCCGACGGCGGTGCAGGCGTTGTTGTACGCCATCACCGTGCGCCAGGCCGCGCTCGAGTAAGTGAAGCCGTGGTTGTAGGTAAACGGCGAGTTGTTCGTGGAGTCCACGTACCAGTCGTGGCGGGCGTTCATGTTGTGGCCCATCTCATGCACGAACGAGTGGTAGCCGATGGCGCAATCAAACGCCGTGGCGGAGAAGGCGTAGCTGTCGTTGCCCGGGCTGACCGTGTAGGGCAGGTCGGCGCATCCGCAGTAGTAACCCGTGCCTCCGATCATGGGCACCAGATCGGCGTGGTAGGTGTCGCGCAGGCCGTGGATCTCGTCCATGTAACCGTCGGACGGATTGCCCATGCGGCTACGGTCGGTGCATTGGTCGCCCGAGTCCGTGTAAGTAACTTTATGGGAATGCACCAGGCGCACGCGCTGGGTGATGCCCGAGTTGGAGTAGACCAGGTTCGCGTCGTCGACGGCGGCCTGGATGGTGGCCGCGATGTTGCCCGAGGCGTCCTCGGCGGCCTGGTTGTAGACCACCATCAGGTCGATGTACGAGCCGTCGTCGGCCGCTTCCAGGGCCACGTTGTCGTTGATCATCGGCTCGACCGAGCCGTGTTCCTCGAAGCCGTGCTCCTCAAAGCCGTTTTCCGCGATCTCGTTGCCGCATTCGCGGAACTTCGACTGGTCGATCTTGTAGATGCCGTGCACGCCCCGGCCCAGGGGGTTGATCAGATATTGGGCCTTGGAGGTGATGATCTGGCCGGCCACGTCGCCGTCCACCTCGGAGAACATGGCCTGGCCCCAGTCGGCGATGTCCCGGGGACGGCCGATCCAGGTCACGCCGTTGTCCCGGTGGTAGGCCTTGGTCAATTCCAGTTCGATGTTGGCCTCGCCGGGCAGGTCCACATTGATCAGACGCACATCGTCGCGCAGCGAACCGACATCCAGACGCACGAAGCGGGCGTCCATGACCTGCTCGCCCTGCGTCTGCAGATCGGCCACGTCGAGCTGGGCCTCGTCGGGCGTGGCGTCGATGGTAACGGCCAGGGAAATGCCGTCCGCGTCGTCATCGTCGTCCGCCGCCGCCGAGATGTCCTCGTCGTCGTCATCGTCATCATCGTCGCCGCCGCCGCAGGCGACCGCCATGGAAAACACCACGGCGAACACCGTCAGCACCGCCATAAAGATAAGCGTCCTCATCCGACTCATCATCGAACCTCACATATCATCAGAAAGTGGAATGGCACCGATGCGCGGGTTGCGCGCCGCAAAAGTTAACATAAACACTGTCCCGGCCAAAGGAAAAAATTATCATCCTCCGAGAATCCGCGAACCTGTTGTTATCACCCTACATTCCCGTCGCTTTTCTCTGCACGGGTCTC
>JACKCT010000034.1 GCA_020633895.1 Deltaproteobacteria bacterium
GACATTCCGTCGGATTTGGCCAAACAGATCCACGAGTACAAACCGGCCACCAAGGTCAACCTGCCCGGCTATCAGCCCAAGGTCGAGGGGCACATCAAGCAGGTGCGCGCGGCCCTGGACGTGATCCGCGAGGCCAAACGGCCGGTGATGTACTGCGGCGGCGGCGTGCAGCGCTCGGGCGCGGCGCAGGAACTGCGGCAGCTCGCCAAGGAACTGAACATGCCCGTCACCACGACGATCATGGGCCTGGGTGTCTTCGACGAGAACGACCCCCTCTCCCTGGGCATGCTCGGGATGCACGGCACCAGCTACGCCAACTGGACGATCACCCGTTCGGACATGATCTTCGCCATCGGGGTGCGTTTTGACGATCGGGTCACGGGCAATAAGGAGTTCGGCAAGAACGCCCAGATCGTGCATATCGACATCGACCCGGCCGAGATCGAAAAGAACGTGCCGGTCAAGGTGCCCATCGTCGGCGACGTGAAGCACGTGCTGCGTCAGTTCATCGACGAGCTCAAGGAAAATCCGATCAAGGACGACCGCAAGGAGTGGTTCGACCAGATCGCCAAGGTCAAGGCCACCTATCCGCTGGACTACGAGGTCAACGACGAGCTCAAGCCCCAGTTGGCCATCCAGCGCCTGCGGGCCCATTGCAAGGACGACGTGATCGTCGCGGTGGACGTGGGACAGCACCAGATGTGGGCGGCCCAGTATTTCGGCTTCACCCATCCGGACAAATTCCTGTCCTCGTCGGGGGCCGGGACCATGGGCTTCGGCCTGCCGGCGGCCATCGGCGCCCAGATCGCCAATCCGGACGCCCAGGTGGTGTCCCTGTCCGGCGACGGGTCGATCCAGATGTGCATCCAGGAGCTGGCGGTCATCGCGACCGAAAAGCTGCCGGTCAAGCTGGTGATCATCAACAACGGCTACCTGGGCATGGTTCGGCAATGGCAGGAGCAGATGTACGACCATCGTTACTCGTCGGTCTCCCTGCCGCCGGATGCCCCGCCGGATTTCGTCAAGCTGGCCGAGGCTTACGGCATTCGGGGGCTGCGGGTCTCCGATCCGGCCAAACTCGACGAAGTCCTCAAGGAAGCCGTCGACCACCCCGGGCCGGTGGTGCTTGACATCCGGGTGACGGAGGAAGAAAACGTCACGCCCATGGTCAAGCCCGGCAGTTCGGTCGCCGCGGCGGTCGATGATCCGGAAGATTTGGATTACCTGTAGCCGCCACTTTTGTCGTTTGACAGATTCGAATAAAGGGTCACGGACCATGACGCTGCATTATTGGGGGACCGAGAAAAAGCAATTGGTGCTCTCGGCGACCGTGGAGAACATCCCCGGAGTGCTCACGCGCATCTCCGGTCTTTTCGCCCGCCGGGGGTTCAACATCGAGAGCCTGTCGGTGGGCCATACGGAAGATCCGAACATCTCGCGGTTGACGGTGGTCGTCAACGAGGCGGACCATCCGATCGAGCAGGTGGAAAAGCAGCTTCATAAGCTGGTCAACGTGCTCAAGATCAATCGCATGGAGCCCCACACGTCGGTGGCCCGGGCGCTGATGCTCATCAAGGTGCACGCCCCGCCGGCCAAACGGGTGGAGATCTTCGACCTGGTCAACGCCTTTCGGGGCAAGGTGGTGGACGTCTCGCGAAGCTCGATCGTCGCCGAGATCAACGGATCGAGCTCCAAGCTGGACGCCTTCGCCGACCTGATGAAGCCCTACGGCGTCATCGAGGTCGTCCGCTCGGGCAAAATCGCGATGACCCGAGGGAAATGACGGCGGTCGCGTGTGTGCCGCATTTTTGGCGACTCCGAAGGAGCCCAAAAATGTGCGGGATCCATCGCGATCATCAGGAAAACAGGTCACTTTGAGTGTGAATGACGAAAGAAATCCACACTTTTCCGCCTCGTGCCTCGGCGTAAAAATGCGGCACACATGGAGTCGAACCATTATTTGAACCACGCGCCGAGTGCGCGTCGCCGAAAGATGAACGAGGGAGGATCGAGGGGTTATGGCAGCCAAGGTGTATTACGAGAAGGACGCGTCGCTTTCGGCGCTCAAAGGCAAAACGGTGGCGATTTTGGGCTACGGCAGCCAGGGGCACGCCCATGCGCTGAATCTGAAGGACTCGGGCGTGGACGTGGTCGTCGGCCTGCGCAAGGGCAGCGCTTCGGCCAAGGAAGCCAAGAAGCACGGCCTGGCGGTGGCCGAACCGGCCGAGGCGGCCAAGAAGGCCCAGCTCATCATGATGCTCGTGCCCGACATGGCGCAAAAGGCGCTGTACGAGTCGGCCGTCGCGCCGAACCTGAAGAAGGGCGACGCGCTGTTTTTTGCCCACGGCTTCAACATTCACTACGGCCAGATCGTGCCGCCGGCCGACGTGGACGTGTGCATGATCGCGCCCAAGAGCCCGGGCCACATGGTCCGACGCACTTACGAAGAGGGCAAGGGCGTGCCCGGTCTGATCGCGGTCTACCAGGACGCGACCGGCAAGGCCACGAAGATCGCCCTGGCGTACGGCAACGGCATCGGCTGCGCGCGCGCCGGTTTGCTGGAGACCACCTTCTCCGAAGAGACGGAGACGGACCTGTTCGGCGAGCAGGCGGTGCTGTGCGGCGGCGTTTCCGAGCTGATCCGCGCCGGTTTCGACACCCTGACCGCCGCCGGCTACCAGCCGGAGGTCAGCTACTTCGAGTGCCTGCATGAGCTGAAATTGATCGTGGATTTAATCTACGAGCAAGGCATCACCGGCATGCGTTCGTCCATCTCCGAGACGGCCAAGTACGGCGACATCATGAGCGGCCCGCGCGTCATCGACGAGTACGCCCGCGAGGAGATGCAGACGATCCTCGAGGAAATCCAGGACGGCACCTTCGCCCGCAACTGGATCCTGGAAAACCAGGCCGGTCGCCCGGGCTACACCGCCCGCCTCAAGCGCGACGAACAGCACCCCATCGAGATCGTGGGCAAGAAGCTCCGGTCCATGATGAGCTGGCTTAAGAAATAGCCGCAGCCCCCTACCGGCTGCGGGACTTTGCCCCCGCGGCCGAAAAAACAAGGCCGTGGGATTTGTTCCCCATTTGATCGCGCGGCCTTGAGCGAGAGTTGAGGCCCGCACAGCCCGCAAGGGAGGATGCGATGGACGAGAAAAACCGAGTTCGATTTTTCGATACGACGCTGCGGGACGGCGAGCAGTCGCCCGGCATCAATCTCAATGCTTCCGAGAAGCTGGAGATCGCCGAGCAGCTCGCGCGCCTTCGCGTCGATATCATCGAGGCCGGTTTTCCCATCGCCTCCGAGGGCGACTTCAAGGCGGTGGAGGCCATCGCCCGCAAGGTCAAGGGCCCGGTCATCTGCGGTCTGGCCCGCGCCAACGAGGCGGATATCGTCGCCTGCGGCAACGCGATCAAGGACGCCGAGCGCGGGCGCATCCACACCTTCATTTCCAGTTCCAAGACGCATATGCAGCATCAGTTGCGCATGAACGAGGCCCAGGTGCTGGAGTTGGCGGTCAAGTCGGTTCGCCACGCCAAGGCCTTCACCGACGACGTGGAATTTTCCGCCATGGACGCCACGCGCTCGGACGTGGAGTTCCTGATCCGGTTGTTCAGTGCCGCCGTCGAGGCCGGGGCGACGACGCTCAACGTGCCCGACACGGTCGGCTACACCATGCCCGACGAGTACGCGGAACTGATCCGCACCCTGCGCGCCAAGGTCACGGGCGGCGACGACGTGATCTGGTCGGTGCATTGCCATGACGATCTGGGCCTGGCGACGGCCAATACTCTCTCGGCGGTCAAAGCCGGAGCGAGGCAGGTGGAAGTCGCCATGAACGGCATCGGCGAGCGGGCGGGCAACGCGGCGCTCGAAGAGGTGGTCATGGCCATCGAGACGCGTCGCGACCTGCTGGGCGTCGTCACCGGTCTGGAACTGCGCCACATCGGCGACACCTCCCGCAAGGTCAGCAAGCTGACCGGCTATCGGGTGCCTCGCAATAAGGCCATCGTGGGGGCGAACGCCTTCATGCACGAGTCGGGCATCCATCAGGACGGCGTGCTCAAGGAGCGCTCCACCTACGAGATCATGAAGCCGGAGACCGTCGGCCATTCGACGGACAACATCTACCTGGGTAAGCACTCGGGCCGCCATGCCTTCCAGGTCAAGTTGCAGGGCATGGGCATCGATTTGACGCCCGACGAGTTGGGCCGCGCGTTCAAGAAGTTCAAGGATCTGGCGGACCAGAAGAAGGTCGTCACCGACGAGGAAATCGAGGCGATCGTGCTGCTGGACAAGGGCACGGTTTCCGACCAGTTCCACCTGGTCAGCTTCCAGTCCTTCGGCGGGCCCAGCGTCATCCCCATGGCGGCGGTGCGCGTGCAAAAAGGCGACGAGCTCATTGAGCAGACCGGCAGCGGCGACGGTCAGGTGGACGCCCTGTGCGACGCGATCAACAAGGCCACGGATTTTCACGGCCGCCTGACGCGCTACGAGGTCTCCGCCACCACCGAAGGCACCGATTCGCTGGGCGAAGTGTTCGTCATGGTGGCCGAGGGCGGATCGTCCATGACCGGCCGCTCGGTGGCCGCGGACGTGATCGAGGCCTCCGCGTTGGCGTATCTGAACGCCATCAACCGGCTGCTGCAAAAACGCGCCCTCAAGAAAGACAGCAAAACCAACTCGGAACTGATGCGTTCCAATCCCATGCAGGCCGATCCCGAACCCGTATCGGTCGGCGGTGAACGGGGCGTATCCGGGGAGGGCAAGGGTCTGGCCGGCTCCAAATAAGGGAGCGGTCGGATCATCAACACGAGACGAGTTTGAGCGGTGGGGCAACGGGCACACCGCTCATATTTTTGAACACCGGCCGGCGGGGGTCCGGCGCGCAATTCGCGAATGCATCAAAGGGAGACGAGGACACATGGCATCGTACGACATCGCCGTGATCGGCGGGGACGGCACCGGGCCGGAGGTGGCGGCCGAGGGCGTCAAGGCGCTCAAGGCGGCGGCGGACAAGTTCGGCTTTGATCTCAAGCTGAGCGACTATCCCCTGGGCGGCGAGCACTACAAGGCCACCGGCGAGCTGGTCAACGACTCGACCATGCGCGAGCTGGCCCAGTTCGACGCGACGCTGCTGGGCGCCATCGGCCACCCGGACATCAAGCCGGGCATCCTGGAAAAAGGCATCCTGCTGCACATCCGCTTCACGCTGGATCTGTACATCAACCTGCGTCCGGTGAAATTGTATCCGGGCGTGCCCTGTCCCTTGAAGGACGTGGCCGACGGGGGCATCGACTTTGTCGTGGTGCGCGAGAACACCGAGGGCCTCTACGCGGGCGCGGGCGGATTCCTGAAGAAAGGCACGCCCGACGAGGTGGCGGTGCAGGAGTCGATCAACACCCGCAAGGGCGTCGAGCGGTGCATCCGCTATGCGTTCGAGTACACGAAGAAACGCAACAAGGGCAACATGCTGACCCTGGCCGGCAAGACCAACGTGCTGACCTACGCCTTCGACCTGTGGGAGCGGGCGTTCAACGAGGTGGCGCCGGAGTATCCGGGCATCAAGACCGACTACAACCACGTCGACGCCATCACCATGTGGTTCGTCAAGAACCCGGAGTACTTCGACGTGATCGTCACGGACAATATGTTCGGCGACATCATCACGGACCTGGGCGCGATGATCCAAGGCGGCATGGGCGTGGCGGCCGGCGGCAACATCAACGCCGACCCGGACGGCACCGCCATGTTCGAGCCCATCGGCGGCTCGGCGCCCAAGTACACCGGCAAGGGCGTCATCAACCCGCTGGCGGCCATCGGCGCCGCGTCGATGCTGTTGGACCACTTGAACGAGTCGGCCGCGGCGGCCGCCATCGAGGACGCGATGGTCAAGGCCATCAACACCGACATGAAGGGCCTGGCCGCCGGGAAGATGGGTATGTCCACGTCCGAGGTCGGCGACAAGGTCGCTCAGTACATACAGAGTTAGTTTTTCCGCCTCTAACGGCGGAATGCGGCTCCTAGCGGGGCTGCTTTGCGTTTTGCTCAGGCGGCCCGGCGGGGCCGCTTGGGACCGTCGGGCTGATCGGACCGGTCTTTTCGGGCCGGGCCGATAGGGGAATGGACAACGCGCCGCTCCCAACACCCAAGCCCGAATCGCCCGCCGTCGCATCGAGCGGGCAAGGAAGTTCGAATCATGGCCGCGAAACAGCAGATCTATCTTTACGACACCACCCTTCGCGACGGCATGGCCGGCGAGGGCGTGAATTTTTCGACGAACGACAAGGTGCTCATCTGCGAGCACTTGGATCGTTTCGGGGTGCATTACATCGAGGGCGGCTATCCGGGCTCCAATCCCAAGGAAATGGAGTTCTTCGCGGCGATGGCCAAGCGCCCCCTGGCCACCTCCAAGCTCACCGCCTTCGGCGCCACGCGACGCAAGAACACGCCGGTCGCCAAGGACCCGGGTATCAAGGCCCTGCTCGACGCCAAGACCCCGGCGGTGTGCATCTTCGGAAAGTCGTCCGAGTTTCAGGTGAAGGTCGCGCTCAACACGAGCCTCAAAGAGAACCTGGCGATGATCAGCGACTCGGTGGCCCACTTGAAGTCCAAGGGCCGGGAGGTCGTCTACGACGCCGAGCACTTCTTCGACGGCTTCAAGACCAGCCCGGAATACACGGTCAAGACCCTCGAAGCGGCCCAGGCGGCCGGTGCGGATTTCATCGTCCTTTGCGACACCAACGGGGGCACCCTGCCCGGCGAAATCGAGACGATCGTCCGCCATCTGGTCGGCGCCGGGTTCACTCGCCTGGGCATCCATACGCACAACGACACCGGCTGCGGCGTCGCCAATTCTCTGGTGGCGGTGGACAACGGATGCATCATGGTCCACGGCACCGTCAACGGCCTGGGTGAACGCACCGGCAACGCGGACCTGTGCGCGATCATCCCGTCGCTGCAACTGAAGATGGGCTACAAGGCCGTGCCCGCGGCCAAGCTCAAGCGCCTGTCCGAGCTGTCCCACTTCGTGGCCGAGACGGCGAATATGAGCCCGGACCCGTATCAGCCCTACGTGGGCAAGTCGGCGTTTTCCCACAAGGGCGGCGCCCACGGCTCGGCGGTGCGCAAGGACCCGAGCACCTACGAACACATCGACCCGAACCTGGTCGGCAACACGCGCAAACTGGTCGTCTCCGAAATCGCCGGGCGGGCGACGCTGCAAAATCGCCTCAAGGCGCTGAACATCCAACTTGACGACGCGCAACTCGCCAAGTTCAGCGAGTCCATCAAGGCCAAGGAGAACGAGGGGTATTCCTTCGAGGACGCCGACGGGTCCATTGCGTTGATGGCCCTGGACACGGCCGCCAAGAAGCGGCGATTTTTCCAGGTGGAAAGCTACCACGTGCACATCCACCGTTTCCCCAAGGACGTGCCCCACAACGGCGACAAGACGCACACCCTGTGCGACGCCACGCTGCTGCTCAATGTGAACGGCGTGCCGGTCATGGCCCACAGCGACGTGCACAACGGGCCGGTCAACGCCTTGGACGCGGCCATGCGCAAATGTCTGGAAGGGCAATTCCCGGCTATCAATAAGATCCAGTTGACCGACTACAAGGTGCGCGTCATCGACGGCAAGCTGGGCACCAAGTCCGTCACCCGGGTCTGGATCGAATCCACCGACGGCAAGCACACCTGGGGCACGGTGGGCGTGAGCCCGAATATCATCGCGGCCAGTTGGGCGGCGCTCAAACAGAGCGTCGAATACGGCCTGTATTTGCACCATCGATCCGGGGCGAAGGCGTCCACGGAGAAATCGAAGTCCGTCAAGGCCGACAAGGCGAAGAAGAAAGCGTCATGAGCGACAAACCGAATCTGGAAGAAATCCGCAAGGAACTCGACGACCTTAACGAGCGGATGCTCGACACCATCTCCCAACGCATGCAGTTGGTGGAGAAGGTCGCGGCCGCCAAGCTGGCCCAGCCGGGGCAGAAGCTGCGCGACAAGGAACGCGAGCGCGTCATGCTCGCCGAGCTGGCGAAGAAAGCGCGGGAGAAGGGCCTGAACCCGTACTACGTCAAGCGCATCTTCAACGACCTGATCGAGTATTCCCTGGACGACCAATCGCGCCACATGTCCCGCCGCGATCCGGCCGAGACCAAGGACCTGGTGCGCATCGGCTTCCAGGGTGTCGAGGGGGCCTACAGCCACCTGGCCGCTCAGAAGCACTTCGCCAAGGACCTGGAGAATGCGGCCTTCGTCGGGTATTCCACCTTCGGCGACGCTTTTCGCGCGTGCGAGCGGGGCGATCTGGACTTCGTCGTTCTGCCGTTGGAGAACACGATCGGCGGGTCCATCAACGCCACCTATCGCCTGTTGGAAGACTCGGCGCTGCATATTGTCGGCGAGGAAGTCTGGCAGGTGCAGCATTGCCTGATCGGCCTGGAAAACGTGCCTCTGGGGCGCGTCCGGCACATCGCCTCCCACCCCCAGGCGCTGTTGCAGTGCTCCGCCTTCCTGGCGAGCCTGCCGGGCATTACGGTCGAGTCGTTCACCGACACGGCCGAGGCGGTGCGTCGTCTCAAGGAGCGACAGGAGATCACCCACGCCGCCATCGCCAGCGAGGACGCCGCCGAGCGCTACGGCCTGCATGTGCTCAAACGGGATATCGCCGATCAGAAGGAGAACTACACCAAGTTCGTCGTCTGCGCGAAGAATCCCGTCGAGTACGACGCCCGCCTGGACACGAAAATCTCTCTGGTTCTGGCGACCAATCACAAGGAAGGCGCGCTGCTGCAATGCCTGCGTCCGTTCCATGAGCACGGCCTGAACCTGCTCAAGCTCGAGAGCCGTCCCAAGCTGCACACGCCGTGGGAATATCAGTTCTACGTGGATTTCGAGGGGCATATCGCCGATCAAAACGTCACCAACGCCTTGGAGCAGATTCAGCGCCACACCAGTTATTTGAAGGTGCTCGGCTGCTATCCCATCCGCACGCAGGGCTTCGACGCGGTGCAGGTGGCCGAGGACGTGGAGTCCACGGCCCTGAAGGAAGAGGTCGCCGGGGCGTTCTGCGAAACGCCCGCCGAGCCCGCCAAGACCAAGTCGGCCAAACCCTATCGCCTGGCCGCCAGGGAGAGCGGCGACGAAAAGACCGAGATCAAGGTGGGCGACGTGGTCCTCGGAGACGGATCGTTCACCGTCATCGCCGGTCCGTGCGCGGTGGAGAGCCGCGAGCAGATCATGGAATCGGCCAAGCTGGTGCGCGACCTGGGCGGCGTGATGCTGCGCGGCGGCGTGTTCAAACCCCGTACCTCGCCCTACTCGTTCCAGGGCATGGGTTACGAGGGGCTCGACTATCTGGTCGAGGCGGGCAAGACCTACGGCCTGCCGATCGTCACCGAGGTGATGCATCCCCAGGATGTGATGAAGGTGGCGGCCAAGGCGGACGTCATCCAGATCGGCGCGCGCAATATGCAGAACTTCTCGCTGCTCTCCGAGCTGGGGCGCTGCCGTCGGCCGATCCTGCTCAAGCGCGGGATGATGGCGTCCATCGACGAGTTGCTCATGGCCGCGGAGTACATTCTGGCGGGCGGCAATTCCCAAGTGATCCTGTGCGAGCGGGGCATCCGCACGTTCGAGACGGCAACGCGCAACACGCTCGACCTGCAGGCCATTCCGGTGCTCAAGCGCCTGACGCATCTGCCGATCATCGTCGATCCCTCCCACGCGGCGGGGGATCGGGAACTGGTGGTGCCCATGGCGCTGGCGGCGGCGGCGGCCGGCGCGGACGGCATCATCGTCGAAACGCATCCCCACCCGGATCAGGCCATCTGCGACGGCCCCCAGGCCCTCACGCCCGAGCAATTCCGCCAAGTCACCAGCGGCGTCCAGGCCATCGGCCGCGCCCTGGCGGGTTCGGCGGCGGCGGCGAAGAGCGCGTAGGGGGAAATCGACAATTGCGATGCCATTGCATGGGTTATTCCCGCGCTGGATAAGCCGAAGGAAGTTTCTCAAGATAGTCGAAATATCGGCTCGGCTTAATGGGATATGCCGTGACGAATTTTCTAACCGTTCGCTTCTTGCGTCGCGTTTGATTAACGACGACGCAGAAGTATTCAGGGTAGACGACCGTCCGGCCTGCATTCATGCGAAAAACGCCGATTTCCGCCAGATACAATTCCCGGATATCACGATGCTCTTGATTGGAAATTCTCACGACATTCGATGAGGACAATGTGGGGAGGATCCAAGGAAGCCTGCGCGCACGGGCTAACAAAAACGTTCCGGAATGCGGATTTTTCCCTTGGAACATATGGTTCTGCTCCCGTGGTGCAATGACGATGGAATCGCCGAAAAAGTTTCGACAAGTTCCGACCACGGTTTCGGAGAAATGTGATATCGCTTGATTTGGTGTCGTTTCTTTGCTCAACAAGGCGCGAGCCTTCTCGGCGACAAAAAGCATCGGAACTCACATGGCGGAATTATTAGTTGACATCATCAAACGCCAAGCCGATAATTTTCACAAGCATAGCCCCGGCCTGGGGGCCGCCATACCTGTGGGATGGTTGACGCGGCCAACGCCTTCCGGGGAGATCCCACGACGATAACCCAGGCTTTCGCCTGGGTTTCGTTTTTTTATTGCTCGGAAAGTTCGCCGCATCTTCTTGATATTCCTTCCGATTATCGTTGCCGCCCCGCGACTTTTTCCGCCGTGTGACGCGTGTCACCCGGTATCGGGCGCCGTTCGCGCATGATCCCCTCCGACGGCGCCGGAATGCCCCGGCGTGAGGAAAGGGAGGGCGATATGAAAGCCCAACGTATGATGGTTTTGGTGCTCGTTTTGATGACGGCGTTTTTCGCCATGGCCCCGATCGCCTGCGGAGGCGACGACGATGACGACGACGACAACGACGATGCCGTGGACGATGATGCGACCGACGACGATGACGACACGTCCGATGATGACGACGATGACACGGCGAGCGACGACGACACGTCCGATGACGATGATGACGACGATACCGCGGACGATGACGACGACGACGACGACAAATCCTGCGGCATGGACGTGCTGTGCAAGCGTCTGACCGCCGCCGGGTTCTACGGCTCCATGGACGCGTGCGAAAAATACTGGACCGAGCAGGACCCCGAGTGGTGCGACGACTACGACGCCGCCTATGACTGCGGATGCAAATGCACCGAGACCGAGGAGTCGGACGGCGACATGGAAGCGTGCATGGGCAAATGCAACAATGAGTATTGCTACTAGGCGCCATGCCGACAAATCACGACCGTTTTACGCGACCGCCGGGGCTTTCTCCGGCGGTTGTTTTGCGTCTTGTCCGGGAGCGGGCGCGACTTGCCCCGCGTCGGCCTCGGGCGTAGGATAGGCGGCCTCGAACCATTCGAATTTGCGCCCAAGGGGTGGGAAAACATGCTCTTTTGGATCTTGCTGGTCGTCCTGGTTTTGGTCGGCTGGTACTTCATCGCGCTGCGTTGGCAAGCGGAGTGGTATCCGGACGAGATCCACTTTCTGCCCATCACCGGCGAGCGCCACCTGACGGTGCATCGCTTCAAGCCCGAAGGCGGCGTGACCCGCAAACATCCGGTCATCCTCTGCCACGGCCTGTCCGCCAGCCGCTTCAACCTGGCGCTGCCCGGTCGGCACAGCGTCGCCTCGGTGCTCAACCGGGAGGGCTACGACGTCTGGGTCATCGACCTGACCGGCTGCGGCATGAGCGTGCCCCGCAGTTGGCTGCATCCCAAGCGTTACGACTCGTGTTTCGACGACTACGTCGACCGGGACGGCCCCATGGTGATCGAGCATGTCCTGGCCGAAACCGGCGCGGACCAGGTTTTTTGGTGCGGACACTCCATGGGCGGGATGATCCTCTACGCCATGGCCCAATTCGACATCGCCAAGAAAATCGCCGGAGGTGTCGCTATCGCCTCACCGGCCGCGTTCGACGATCTGGGCTTTTTCGACGCCATCGCCAAGCGCGACTACCTGCTCAAATTCTTCAACCAGATCGACGTGGGTTTCTTCAGCCGCCTGACCGTGCCGGTCGTGCCCTATCTGCCCGACCTTCTGCATCGGCCCATGTTGGAAGCGGCGAATATGCATCTGGAGGACACGCGCTACGTGGCCTGCAACGTGCTGTCCACCACGCCGGTCCGGCTGCTGTTGCAGTTTTCCGAATGGGTGAAAAATCGCGAGGTGCGTTCGCGCACCGGCTATCCTTATCAAACCAACCTCAACCGGGTGACGCTGCCCATCCTGCTGCTGTCGGCCAAGTCGGATCTGCTGGCCTCGCCCCGTTCGGTGGAATACGCCTACGACCACGTCAGCAGCGAGGACAAGACCTACCGCTACTTTGCGTTGGAAAACGAGGGCAAGGCCGACTACGGCCACGGCGATATCGTCTTCGGCAACGACGCTCCCGACGAGGTTTTTCCGGTCATCCGCGACTGGTTCAACGCGCGGGATTAGGACCGTCAAGTCCAAAATAACCGTGGGCGCGCACATGGACGCCGTGGGGGATCTCTGGTATCAAAGAGGACCGAAACGGCGGGGGCCTTAGCCGTCGTTTCCGCGAAAATTGAATCCGCCCATATCTAAGGAGGAGATTCCATGAAAGGCGATAAAGAAATCATCGGCTTGCTTGAGCAGGCGCTTCAGATGGAGATCACCGCGATTTTCGCCTACTTTCTCCACGCCGAAATGCTCGCCGATTGGGGCGTGAAGAAGCTGGCGGCCTTGGAGAAGAAAGCGTCCATCGACGAGATGCACCACGCCGAATGGCTCATCGAGCACATCCTGTTCCTGGAAGGCCGGCCGACCATGAAGACCCATCAGGAGGCCAAGCCCGGCGCGGACGTCAAGGGCATCATCGAGTTCGACCTGAACCTGGAGTATGACGCCCGCAAGTTCTATAACGAGAGCATCGCCACCTGCGGGGCCAAGAAAGACAACGGCTCCAAGGCGATTTTCGAGCGCCTGCTGGCCGAAGAGGAGGAGCACATCGACTTCCTCGAAACGCAGCTCGATCTCATCAAGCAGATCGGCATCGAGAACTACATCGTCGCCATGTCCGAGGGGCCCAAGTCCTAAACGCGGCCGAAAACCCGATTCCGGCAAAACGTGAAGACCGGCCCGATATCGGGCCGGTTTTTTTGTGGGGCGGCCGTCCGGACTGGATCTTGCCTCGCGACCGTGTCAACTTGCGCCGAGCCGGTGGGGCCGGTAGAATCGCCTCCGTTTCATCAAAGGTCGAGTGGGCGCCTTGACGCAGATGCTTTTCTTCATTTCGCTCGCGTTTCTCGCGGTGGTGGCGGTCATCGTGGCCTTTCGCCTTTTCGGCGACGAGGGCACGCGGCTGATCGCCGGTTCGCCGGCGTCCGTCCAGGGCGGGCCCTCGGCCGGGTATTCGGACTATATGAGCCACCGGGCCGTCGAGGAGCGCTACCGCGAGCTGGTGGAGTTGGGCATGATCCAACTCGAACCCAACGAGGAAATCGCCATCGGCTGCGGACGGCGCGGCGACCACGAGGAAGTCGTGCTGGTCTCCAATAAGCGCGTCTTCGTGCTGACCCGGCGCACCGGCGCGACATTCTTCGCCAAGCAGATCTATTACCTGGGCGATCTGCGCCCGGTGCCCTCGTCGGCGGGCCTCATGGGCAACAAATTCATCGTCACCGACGGAACGCAAACCTCGGCCGTGGATTCGCCGGGCGATCAAGGATTTTTGGAGTCGGCGCAGAAGGTGGTGCGCGAGCTTAATCGGCGGGTGCGCGAAGCGCAGCACGCATTGGGGAAATGATTCGATGAAATTTGATTGGCGTATGGCGGCGGCGATGGGCGCGATCCTGATTTTGGCGATGGGCGCGGCGTGCAGCGGCGACGGGGACAGCGTGGAGAGCCGGGACGAGTTGTCCGGCGAATCGGACGCGATCGACGAATGCATCCGTATCTGCGAGGTCGCCATGGTGTTTGACGACACCGAGTCGGGCGACCCGCTGGACCTTTCGAGTGGCCCGTGCCTGTCCGAAGAGATCATCGACGACTACGCCTGCGACATCCGCCACGATCCCCGCACCGACGAGGACGACCTGGAAACCAACCAGTGCGACGACTTCCAGGACGGCGTCGTGCCCCATCAGGTCGAAGTGGACGAGAACTGCGAATTGCTGGGCGTGGTGTA
>JACKCT010000035.1 GCA_020633895.1 Deltaproteobacteria bacterium
GAGGATGAAGACGCGCCCGTCGCGTACATCCGCGGCGGCGGTTTCGAAATACCGGGCATCGTCGAAGAGGCCGACTTGCCCCAGGACTACTACCGCACCACGCGCCGCTACGGCGTCACGGCCGATATCGCCGAATCCGCCATGGCCGACTACATCGGATTTCGCTGCGCTCTGGACGCCGAGGATTCGCGCTAGAGGCGTTTGCGAATCGCCTCACTTCGGCTAAGCTCCCCGCCAAGAACCATGACGCAGGCGATTTCCACATCATGCGCATTTCCTTGCTCGCCATTGCGACGTTCGCGCTCGTTATTTGCGCCCTGCCGGTGTGCGTCGCGTATGCCCGGGACAACCAGGCCCAGGACAAACCGATGAGCGCGCCGACAAAGATCACCGAGCTTCGGGTCATCGACTACAACCTCTGGCACGGCCTCAACCCCACGTCGCTGACCCGATTCGGCGAATTCGAAACGGCGGAGGTCCGCGAAAAGCGCCTGCAGGGATTTTTGCAATACGCGCGACGGATCGACCCGCATGTGATCTTCCTGCAGGAAGTCAATCCGGTGCATTCGCTGTCCCAACGCATCGCCGATGAGTTGGGCATGACGCGCGTCTACCAAGTCGGCAATTCGGGGCTCAAAATCGGCTCCGTCGGCCTGCCGACCAATCTGTTCTCCGGTCTGGCGATCCTGGCCAAACCGGAACTGGGTCTCAAGGATCTGGGCGGCAGGAAAATCTCCGGCGGCTTCGGAATCACCTCCCGCTGGTTCTCGTTTCAGACGCACGAGTTTCGCTATTCCCACGCCGCGCGGATCACCGTGAACGGTCGGCCGGTCCTCCTGCTCAATACGCATCTGCATCACGGGCCCGAGGTCACGCGCGAGGTGCGCGAAGTGCTCGACCGTCTGGTGAACGAAAATAAGATCACCCACCAGCGCCGCGAAGAGGTCGTCGCCACCATCAACCATGCCTCCGCGCGACGCATGGACGAACTCAAGGCGACGCTCACCCTCGCGACCGACGCCGACCTGGACAGCGCGCCGACGCTTTTCGCCGGGGACTTCAACGCCTCCCCCGACGCGCCCGAGCTGATGTGGCTCAAGACCGTCCAGCATTTTCATTCGTCCACCGACGAAGTGGAGGACGACGAGTCGACCTGGATGTACACCTGGGACTACCAACGCAATCCCAACACCCACACCATCGACGAGTTCGTGCCGGTCAACACCTTCGAGCCGGTGATCCAAGAACCCATCCACGCCACGCAGATCGGCGAATCCCGGCGCCTGGACTATATCTTCGTTCGCAACGCGGAAGGGTTTTTGACGCGCGCCGAATCCGGCCTGTTCGCCAACGAGCCCTATGAAGGCGTGCTGCCTTCCGATCACTTCGGGCTCTTCGCCGTTTTCGCGGTGGGCGAGTAGGGCGCCTCGGAGGCGGGCATGAACACCATCGTCGAATGCGTCCCCAACTTCAGCGACGGCCGCCGACCCGAGGTGCTGGCCGCCATCGTGGAGGCTATCGCGAGCGACCCCGCCGTCGCCGTGCTCGACGCCTCGCAGGACGCGGACCATAACCGCGCCGTCGTCACCTTCGTCGCGCCGTTGGAACACGTCGGCGACGCGGCGTTTCGAGCGGCGAAAGTCGCGGTGGAGATGATCGACCTGCGCGAGCATTCGGGCCGTCACCCGCGTATCGGCGCGTTGGACGTGCTGCCCTTCATCCCCATTCGCAACGTCACGATGGACCAATGCGCCGCGTTGGCGCGGGAAACGGCGCGGCGCCTGGCCGACGAGTTGGGCGTGCCGACGTACCTGTACGAACACGCCGCGCAGCACGACCATCGGCATAACCTGGCCCAGGTGCGGCGCGGAGGATTCGAAGGCCTGGCCGAGCGTATGGACGACCCGGCCCACCGTCCCGACTTCGGACCCGCCTCGCCCCACCCTTCCGCCGGAGCCACGGCCGTCGGCGCGCGCAAGGTGCTGCTGGCCTACAACATCAACCTGGACACGGACGACGTCGGCGTCGCGAAAAAAATCGCCGCGACGATTCGCGAGAGTTCGGGCGGACTGCCGTCGGTCAAGGCGCTGGGGGTCATGCTCGACGAACGGCGCGTCGCCCAGGTGTCGATGAACTTGGTTGACCACGAACGCACACCGCTGCACGTCGTATTCGACCGCGTCGACGCCCTGGCCCGAGAGCACGGCGTGGGCATCCTCGAAAGCGAGCTGATCGGCCTGATCCCCCAGGCGGTGCTCGACGAAACCGCCAACGCGCGGCTGGGCATCGCCGCATTTTCGCCTCATCGTATTTTGGAAAACCGCATTATCGACGTGCTGGAAAAGGCGCGGCTGGCGGAGTCTGAATCGATCGTCGGCGGCGCGAAGGTGTTTCTCGATCGGGTCGCCGAGGCGGTGCCGATGCCCGCCGGGGGGTGCGTGGCGGGGATGCAGATCGCGATGGGCGCGGGGCTGGGCTTGAAAGTCGCGCGCATCGCGAATCGAAAACGCCGCGACGGCTCCGCCGACCTCGACACGGCCATCGACGCCCTGACCGACCTGGAACGTCGCGCCCGCGCCTCTGTTGACGCCGACGCCGACGCCTACAACCTCGTCATCACCACACGACGCCGGGCCAAGGCGGAGGGCGCCTCCCCCAGCGAACTGGCGGCCAAAACCGCCGAAGCGCTCATCGTCGCGACGCGCGTTCCCGTCGAGATCGCGAGCCTGGGCGTGGATGTGATGAAACGGCTGGCGACGTTGCGGACCTGGGTCAAACCGCCGACCGACGCCGATCTGACCGCCGCGTTAGCCGCCGCGCGCAGCGGCGCGCAAACCTGCCTGATCCTCGCCCGCGCCAACCTGCGCGCCCTGCCCGGCGGACCCGAAGCGGCGGCGTTGCGCGAGGCGATCAATGGACTCGAAGCCGCTTTGAAAGCCGACCCCCAATAGGCCCGACCGCTACCGAAAAGCACGTTTTTTTCTTGAGACAAAGTCGCCGCGATGGCACGATGGCTTATCGGTGAAATTCCACGGAGAAGGGTCGGCGTTTTCACATGGCGACGAAGTTTCAAATCGGCGCGATCATCCGCCATCGCATGTTCGAGTATCGCGGCGTCGTGATCGGCGTGGACGAAAATTTCCAGGGCACCGACGAGTGGTATGAAAACGTCGCCCGCTCCCGCCCGCCCAAGGACCGGCCTTGGTATCACGTCCTGGTCCACAACAGCGCCATCGAAACCTACGTCGCCGAACGCAATCTGGAACCGGACATCTCCGACGCGCCCATCAACCATCCCTATGTCGAGTCTTTATTCGACACCATTCAAGACGGCCGCTACGTCCGCAAGCATGTGAATTAGGCGGCGGTGGCGCAATTGGCGGACTAGGAAGTACAGACCCCTCACGACCCTCCTCCGCCAAGGCTACGACAAGGCAAGCCGTTCGGGGCTCAGAAGGGTGGGAACCGGTTCACCCTCGGACACGGTCAGCGCGTTTTGCGTCGCAGCAATCCGGCGGCGAGGATGAGTGCCGCGACGACGAACCAATCGGGCCGGGCGTCCGCGCCGTTGGCGGCCATGGAGCAGCCCTCGCAATCGTCGTCGTCTTTTTCCTTGTGGTTGAGGATGTTCGGCAGGTTTTCACCGGCGGTCGTCTGATACACGCGGCGCGCGCCGTGGGAATCCGTGACCAGCAGGCGCACCTCTTCTTCGAGGTCCGACGAGAACAGCCACAATACTTCCGACCCGGCCAGGTTCTGGCCGTCGCTCACGCGCCAATCGACGCGAGCGATCTCGTCCCCCTCCGGATCGTCCAGGTCACGGGCGACGAACGTGTAGGTCTGATCGCCGTTGTCGACGATCTCGAAATCCGCCGTCGGCGCCGAGTTGGCGGTCAACACTTCGGCCGAGAAGGTCCGCAGCGTGGGGTCGTCCGAGGGAAACTCGCCGAGGCTCACGCCGGCGGGAATCTCCACCCAGGCGTAGAGCACCGTCTCGTCGTTCGCGCCCACGCCGATGCGGTCGATGGGGATCTCTTCGCCCGTGTTGCCGACGATGCGATAGCCGCTTTCGCTGCGCGGCAGGTTGAGCACGATCTGCCCGCGAATCGGCCGGGGAAGCCAGTTGCGCACCGTCACCGAAGCGTTGGCGTCCGTCCCGTCGTTGTTAACCGCGGTCACGTCGATGTTGCCGCCGGGAACGCTGCCCAGGCCCTCGGCGAAGTCCACCGAGGTGATCTCGCCGTCCACCACGTCAATCAGACGATAGCCGAAATAGTCGCCCTCGCCCCGCGTCTCGCCGGCCAGCGTCGTGGTATGCACGAAATGCATTTGCTGATCGGCGATCACGCCGGTGCCCACGCCGTCCGCGTCGGTGATTTCCTGCCCGGACTCGAACACGTCGTGGGAGTCGCGGTGCGTGTGCCCCATGAAGACCCAGGACACATCCGCCTCGACCAGGCGACGCAGGACGTCCAGGCCTGTGTTGTCCGTCGGTGTCTCGTCGGCGATGCCGTCGTTGTCGCGGGAGTCGTAGGCCTCGGATTCGTAGTTCCAGGCCTCGTCGTTATCAAAATCGCCGGTCGCCTTTTCCAGACCCATCGCGTCGGCCAGGGCGGCGGACTCCTCGTCCTCGACCACCACGCCGGAAAACGGTCCGTAGGGCTCGTTGGGCGTGAACGGCCCGCGCGGGTCGTGGTGCATGAAGACGACGGTCGGCAGACCGGATTCGTCTCCGGCCGCCAGGTCCGCGTCCATCCAATCCTGCTGCACCTCGGCGATGAATCCGCCCGAGTTCTCCACGCGGCTGCGCGTGACGAACAGCGAGTCGATCAGGCCGCCGAAATCGCCGTCCACCAGCGCGGCGATCGCGTCTTCCAGCGACAGTCCGCCCAGATCCAGCACCGTCAGTTTTTCGGCCGAGCGGCGATAGGGGTTGCCGTCCATGGAGTTGGCGCCCAGGAAGCGCATGCCATGGTAGGCGAAGGAGTAATACAGCGGGCCGATGGTCTGGGCGTAGAACTCCAGGCCGTCGGTGGACCAGGTATCCGCCGACTGCACATTGGCCTGGCCGTCGTGGCTGCCGGGAACGGAAAACATATTGACCCGCGACCTGGCCAGCAGGTCGAGCACCTCCCGGTTCTCCGAGTTGGGTCCCAGGCCGTAGATCAGGTTGCCGGTGGACAGCACCAGGTCCGGCGACAGGAACGGCAGATCGTCGGCCCATTGGCGTTCGAGCATTTCCGCCTGGACCGTGTCGTCGTCGAATTCGAATGAACGGCGGCCGACCCACGCGGCGTCGGCGTCCACGTCCGGGTCGCCGTATTGGGCGTCGGACATGACCACCATGCGGAAGGTGTCGCCATCGGCCGGACGCACGCCCACGGCGTTGGGCTGGACGTCCGAGAAGCGGAACGTGTCCACTTCCAGGTGGTAAGTGTCGTAGGGCACGTCCTCGGGCACCTGCACGATGACGCGATAGCCGCCGAAGTTATAGTCGTAGCGGATGTTCGTGGTGATGAGGGTGTAGCGCTGGGCCGCCTGGGCGCCGACCGGCTCGGTGTAGCCTTCCATCTCGGAGGCGGTCGCCAGGTTGACCCGCCACTCCCAGAGCTTGCGCAACGATTCGGGCTGGGAGGACAGAACGCGCAGTTCGATCTCGCCGCCCGGTTCCACCAGGGCCGGCATGCCCTGCACCGGATAGACGAGGCGATCCACACGACCGAAGATCGGATCCTGACTGATGACCTCGTCGGGCGTGGCGTAGGTGAACGCCGGCGCGCCGTCCGTGCCGTAGGGATCGCCCATCAACGATTCAAACGAATCGGCCGCCGCCATCGCCGGTAAAAACACGCCGGCCAAAACCAACGCGGCTAGTCGAAAGCCACGAACTCCACCCATCAAATCCACTCCCCCCACGCGGGCGCGCTTGAAGAGCCGTTCAAAGCATAGCCGCGCTAAGACGGCCATAAAAACCGTGAGTTAGGGATATTGGAGTCCGCCCGCGGCAATGTCAAGGACGCGCGAAATTTGTCCGTGCCCTGGGGGCGGCGAAGGCGAATTTCCCCGGGATTTATTGATCCAGGAGGGCATGCACCCGATCGCCGCGTTCGACGCCGAACCGTCCGGCGGCGTGGCCCTCGCGCACGGACAGCTCGTAGCGCCCGTAGCTGCCGACCAGCCACAGCGCATTGCCGATCTCAACCTCGGCGTAGGTGCGTTTGATGGGGATCTGCCGGGGGACGCCGTGGCGGTCGATGGAAAAGCCCAAGGGCGGCTTCTCGAAATCCTCGGGAGTGAGGTTGGTGATCGCGTTGCCGAAGCGGTCGATGTGAATCACTCGCCCGATGATCTCGCCGCCCTCCCGCTCCTTTTCCCAGATGGCGAGCATCACCGGGTCGTCGATCGCCTCGCCCAGATCGGCCGCCGTCTCTCCGTTGGCCAGTCGAGCGGCGGTGGGGGCGTAGAGGTCCCGACCGTGGAACGTGGACGAGGCCTCCATCGGGGTTTCGATACGATAGGCCGTGGCGTCGGGCCCGAAAGCGAAGGTGAACAGCCCGTTGTCCGGGCCCACGTAGTATCGCCCCCCGGAGGTCACGATCAACGATCGGCGGTCCGAACCCACGCCCGGGTCGATGACGCCCACGTGGATGGCGCCATCGGGGAAGTAGGGCGCGGCCTGACTGAGGATATACGACCCGGCGATGACGTCCTGGGGCGGGACCGAGTGGGAGATGTCCCAAACCCGCGCGGCGGGACAAAGTCCGGCGATCACGCCCTTCATTGCGCCCACGTATCCGTCCGAATCGCCGAAATCCGTCGTCAGGGTGATCAGGGGGGAGCGGGTCACGGGCCGCCCTCGCCCTGGGCGGTGGACTCGACCTTGATGGAGTCCAGGTTGTCGATCAGCGGAGTGATGATCTCGAAGGTGCCCTTGGCGCAGGGGGACAGCTCCAGCGGCTCGACGAACACCGACTCGGCCTTGATGTACCGCCCCTGGGCGTCCAGGAAAATCACCTTGGCCCGCACATTATAGAGGGTCTTCTGATTGCCGTTTTTCACGGTGCCTTTGACGATGATGTTCCCGTCCTGCACCGAGTAATTATAGCTCGACTGCAGGTCGGTGTTGTCGCACAGGGGCTTGGTGTTCTCCGACGGCTTGGGATCGGGGGTGAACACGCCCTGGACCACGGTCTTGCGAAAAGGCACGGGGATGGAGTTGAAGTTTTGCGTAAAGTGCTTTTTGCCCTGGTCGTCGGTCCACTGGAAAATCACCAGCGACTCCGCGGCGTGGGCTTGCGCCGCCCAGGCCGATGCGGCCGTCAGGAAAAAAATGGCAACAACAAAGTACCGGAGAAATTGCGACATGATTCCCGAGGGCGGTTCGAGCAACGCCAATCCGCGCCGACGATGGGTCAACAATTTACGTTAGCAGATCGCCTCAACGTGTCAAGAAAGCCGTGAAATCGGGCCCGCCGACGCGTCCGGCGGTCGGTCCGAGCGACGAAACGGGCGCCGTGATTTGTCGGTTGGACGACAGGTCGGCCCAACGGAAAAAAACGACCGTTCGGGCGATTGACGCGGCCGGGACGATGTTCTATAAAGCACGCGCGCCGGGCCGGGACCGATTCCCTCAAAGCCTTGCCGACACGTCGGCGGCGAGAATGGGCCCTTTGGCCGAGGCAGCGACCGGCGGGGCCGCGGGACGCTCCGAATGTCGCTCCCCGAACAACCGGCGCGTGCATCGGCGGATTTCGAATCCCGCCTTACTTGCCCAATTTTTTCTTCGATGTTCGACGGCACCCGCGAAATCTTGAGGATCGCATGGCTACGATCAAAATCAAGAAGGGCCTGGACATTCCGATCAGTGGGGCTCTGCCCCATTCCAACATCGTCAATGGCCCCTTCGTCCGCCGGGTGGCCTTGGTGCCTCGGGATTATCCGGGAATCAAGGTCAAGATGCTCGTCAAGGAAGGTGATTCGGTGGATTTGGGCACGCCCCTTTTCTGCGATCGCCGGGACGAGCATGTTCTTTTCACCTCTCCGGCGGGCGGTACGGTCGTCGCGATCAACCGAGGCGCCCGACGCAAGGTGATGTCGGTCGTCGTCGAGATCGGCGGCAAGGAAACCCAGGCCCGGCAGAAAAAGGTGACGCCGGAGACGGCTACCCGGGACGAGATCAAGGAAGCGCTCATGCGCTCCGGGCTCTGGGCGTGCCTGCGCCAGCGTCCCTTCGACCGGGTCGCCCCCTCGAACGGCACGCCGGCCGCCATCTTCGTGACGTGCGTCGACACCAATCCCCTCGCCCCCAAGCCCCAGGCGATCATCGCCGAAAAAGGCAAGGAATTCCGCACCGGTCTGCTGGCCCTGGCCAAACTGACGGACGGCACTTGTTACGTCTGCGCCGCGGACGGGGACGATGCGGAGGAATACCTGCCCACCGGCAACATCGAGTCCTGGCGCTTTGCCGGACCCCACCCGGCGGGCAATGTGGGACTGCATATTCATAAGCTGCGCCCGGTGGGAGCCAACACGGCCGTGTGGCACGTGGGCTACCAGGACGTCATCGCCATCGGCCAGTTCCTACGCACCACCCGCATCCCGACCGAGCGCGTCGCCGCCCTGGTGGGACCGGGCGTGACCGAGCCGCGCATCGTCCGCACGCGCCGCGGCGTCGCCATCGAGGATCTTTTCGGCGAAGGCGGCGTCACCGCCAGCCCGGCCCGCTACGTCTCCGGCTCGGTTTTGGCCGGCAAGACCGCCAACCCCGACTCGATGACCGGCTTCCTGGGCGCCTACGACAACCAGGTGACGGTCCTGGAAGACGCCGCGCCCCGCCGGTTCATGGGATGGGCCGGACCGGGCTTTGACTCCTACTCCATCACCAACGTCTTCGCCGGCAAGTTCATCAAAAAGAACTTCGCCTTCAACACGGACACCAACGGCAGCCTGCGGGCGGTGGTTCCCATCGGCACCTACGAATCGGTGATGCCGATGGACATCCTGCCCACCTTCCTGATCAAGGCCATGCTCTCCAAGGACTGGGAGACGTGCGAGAAGCTCGGCGTCCTGGAACTGGTCGAGGACGACATGGCCCTGTGCGCGTTTGTGTGCCCGTCGAAGATCGACATCAACGGACTGCTTCGCGACACCCTCGAGCAGATGGAAAAGGAGGGTCTGGGTTGAAGCTCCTTCGCAAGATTCTGGACTCCCAGGCGCACATTTTCGAAAAGGGCGGGAAGCTCGAAAAGCTCTATCCGCTCTGGGAGGCGCAGGACACTTTCCTGTACACCCCCGGGGAACGCACCCGCGACCACGGCCCCCACGTCCGGGACGCCTTGGACATCAAACGCACCATGTCCATGGTGGTCATCGCCCTGATTCCCTGCGTGATCGCCGCGATTCTCAACTCGGGCTACCAGGCCCAAAGCTGGCTGGCGGCCCACGGCGGCACGCCCAACCCGGCGTGGATCGGCTCGGCCCTCGCGGCCCTGGGTCTTGAAACCGGCACGATCGGCGCGATCGTCGTGCACGGCGTTTTGCTGTTCCTGCCGGTCTACATCGTCTCGATGGCCGTGGGCGGCGGCTTGGAAGCGACCTTCTCGATCATCCGCAAGCACGAGATCAACGAAGGCTTCCTGGTCACGGGCATGCTCTATCCCCTGGTGCTGCCGCCGACGATTCCGCTGTGGCAGGTGGCCTTGGGCGTGGCTTTCGGCGTGGTGCTGGGCAAGGAAGTCTTCGGCGGCACGGGCATGAACATCCTCAACCCCGCCCTGACCGCCCGCGCTTTCCTGTTCTTCGCTTATCCCGCCCAGATTTCGGGCGTGCAGCCCTGGGTCGCCGTGGACGGTTTTTCCACCGCCACGCCCCTGTCCCAATTCGCCGCGTCCGGCCATGTCGTCGACTGGAACTGGTTCCAAGCCTTCATCGGGGCGATTCCCGGATCCATGGGTGAGACCTCCACTTTCGCCTGTCTGATCGGCGCGGCAATCCTCATCGGCTCGGGCATCGGTTCGTGGCGCATCATGGTCTCGTGCCTGGGCGGCCTGTTCGGCATGAGCCTGCTGCTCAACATCGTCGGCTCGGACACCAACCCGTTCTTCGGCGTGCCTTTCTACTGGCATCTGGTGTGCGGCGGCTTCGCCTTCGGCGCGGTCTTCATGGCCACCGACCCGGTCTCGGCCGCCATCTCCGACCGAGGAAAGTTCATCTACGGCGCGCTGATCGGCGCGTTGTGCGTGCTGGTGCGCGTGCTCAATCCGGCTTACCCGGAAGGCATGATGCTCGCCATCCTGTTCATGAACCTCTTCTCGCCGCTGATCGACTACTTCGTCGTCAAGGCCAACGCCAAGCGAAGGGAGATGCGCCTTGCGGTTCAGCAATAGCTACGTCGTCGCCTTCGCCTTCGTGGTGTGCCTGGTCTGCGCCCTGCTCGTCTCGGCCATGGCCGTGGCCCTCAAGGAGCGTCAGGCCACCAACGAACTGGTCGAGCAGAAGCTCAACGTCCTGCGCGTCGCCGGCCTGGTCCCCTACGGCGAAAAGCCCAAGCACGAAGAAGTCTTCGCCATGTTCGACAAATACATCCAGCCCGTCGTGATCGACCGGCGCACCGGCGAAGTGGCCAAGGACATCAACCCGGCCGAATTCGATCAGGAAAAGGCCTCCAAGGATCCGAAGACCAGCAAGGCCGCGCCCAAGAACGCCGCCCAGGTCGCCCGCCTGCCCAACCATCTCCAGGCGTACAAATTCGACGCCGAGGGCCACGCCGGCCTCATCCTGCCCATCCACGGCAAGGGGCTGTGGTCGACCCTCTGGGGCTTCATCAGCATCGGCGACGACTACCAGACCATCCAGGGCATCACCTACTACAGCCACGGTGAGACGCCCGGTCTGGGCGGCGAGGTGGACAACCCCATTTGGAAAGCCAAATGGGAAGGCAAGCAGGCCTATAAAGACGGCGAAGTCGCCATTCACGTGGTGAAAGGCGAGGCCCATGACAACTATTCGGTTGACGGCCTGTCCGGCGCCACGATGACGAGCAACGGCGTCACAAATATGTTAAAACTCTGGCTGGGTGACATGGGCTACGGCAAGTACCTGACCCGGCTTCGCGAACAATCGCAAACCTCCTAGCTGTTTGAGGATCTGACGGCCCGCCTTCGCGGGACCTCGGGGAGCTTTTTATGGACAAGAAAACGCGCAAGATCCTTCTTGATCCGCTCCACGTCAACAACCCGATCACCTTGCAGGTGCTGGGGATTTGTTCGGCTCTGGCGGTCACGACCAAGCTGGAGACGGCCATCGTGATGAGCGCCGCCCTCACCTTTGTGACGGCCATGTCCAACGCCGCCGTGTCGGTCCTGCGCAACCGCATCCCCGGCAACATCCGCATCATCGTGCAACTGACGATCATCGCCTCCCTGGTGATCATCGCCGACCAGTTCATGAAGGCCTATATCTACTCGGTCTCCAAGCAGCTTTCGGTCTTCGTCGGCCTGATTATTACGAACTGCATCGTGATGGGCCGGGCCGAGGCGTTCGCCATGGCCAACCCGCCGGGCCTGTCGTTCATTGACGGCATCGGCAACGGCCTGGGCTACTCGGCGATCCTGCTGATTGTCGCCTTCTTCCGCGAACTGTTCGGCTCGGGCTCCCTGCTGGGCTTCACGGTCTTCCAAAAGGTGAACATGGGCGGTTGGTACACCCCCAACGGCCTGATGGTGCTGGCTCCCGGGGCGTTCTTCCTGATCGGCTTCATCATCTGGATCCAACGCACCGTCACCCCGTCGATGGTCGAGGAGGAGTAACCCATGGAGGCCTTGCTCAACCTCGCCGTCAAATCCATCTTCGTGGAGAATATGGCCCTGGCCTTCTTCCTGGGGATGTGCTCGTTTCTGGCGGTCTCCAAGAAGGTGGAAACGGCCATCGGCCTGGGCGCGGCGGTCATCTTCGTCCTGACCCTCACCACGCCCCTCAACAACCTGATCTATATGCACCTGCTCAAGGAAGGCGCCCTGACGTGGATCTCGCCGAGTTTCGCGACCATGGACCTGTCCTTCCTGGGCTTTATCTCCTACATCGCCACCATCGCGGCGGTCGTGCAGATCGTCGAAATGACCATCGACAAATACTCGCCCAAGCTCTACGGCGCCCTGGGCGTGTTCCTGCCCCTGATCGCGGTGAACTGCGCCATCCTGGGCGCGTCCCTGTTCATGGTGCAGCGCGAGTATGACTTCGCCGAGTCCCTGACCTTCGGCTTCGGCGCCGGCACCGGATGGGCCGCGGCGATCATCTCGCTGGCCGCGATTCGTGAAAAGATGAAGTACTCCAACGTGCCCCCCGCCCTGCGCGGCCTGGGCATCACCTTCATCCTGGCCGGTCTGATGGCCATGGGATTCATGATCTTCTCGGGAATTCAACTCTAGGGCCGAAAAAATCGGCCGCGGCGAAGCGGGCCTTAAAGGGCCGACCTTCGCGGGTTGAGGGAGCGTTATGACGACCGTCGCAATGGGCATCGCCATGTTCACCTTCGTCGTTCTGGCGATGGTGGCGATTCTTCTCCTGGCCAGCCGCTCGCTGGTGGGCCAGGGCGAAGTGCATATCCTGATCAACGACGACGAGGCAAAGTCGGTCGACGTGCCCACCGGCGGCACGCTGCTCTCGACGCTGGCCGGCGCCAAGGTCTTCGTCCCCTCGGCGTGCGGCGGCGGCGGCACGTGCGCCCAATGCAAGGTCCAGGTCTACGACGGCGGCGGCGACCTGCTGCCCACCGAGGAAGGCCACATCAACCGGGGCATGGCCAAGGAGCACTGGCGTCTGGCCTGCCAGGTCAAGGTCAAGCAGGACATGAAGATCCACGTCCCCGACGAGATCTTCGCCATCCGAAAGTGGGAATGCGAGGTCGTCTCCAACGACAACGTCGCCAGCTTCATCAAGGAGTTCAAGGTCCAACTGCCTCCGGGCGAGGAATTGGACTTCGAATCCGGCGGCTACATCCAGATCGAGATCCCGCCCTACGACCTGAGCTACAAGAACTTCGAAATCGGCGAAGAATATCGCGAGGACTGGGACAAGTACGATCTGTGGCGATTCCGTTCGGTCAACACCGAAACGATCGAGCGGGCCTACTCCATGGCCAACTACCCGGCCGAAGGCAACATCGTCATGCTCAACGTGCGCATCGCCTCGCCGCCGCCCAACCTGCCGGACGTGCCGCCGGGCATCGGCTCTTCGTACATCTTCTCGAAAAAACCCGGCGACAAAGTCACCATCTCCGGGCCCTTCGGTGAGTTCTTCATCAAACCCACCGAGCGGGAAATGTGCTACATCGGCGGCGGCGCCGGTATGGCCCCGTTGCGCAGCCACTTGATGCATCTGTTCCGTACCCTCAAGACCGGCCGCAAGGTCAACTACTGGTACGGCGCCCGCTCCCTGCGCGAAATTTTCTACGAAGAGGACTTCCGCGCCATCGAACGGGAATTTCCGAACTTCAAGTTCCACATCGCCCTGTCCGAGCCCAAGCCCGAGGACAATTGGACCGGCTTCACCGGCTTCATTCACGCCGTTGCCCGGGACGAGTATCTGGCCAAGCACGACGCCCCCGAAGAGATCGAGTACTATCTGTGCGGCCCGCCGATGATGAACAAGGCCGTCTTCCAGATGCTCGACGAGCTGGGTGTCGACATCGAAAACGTCGCCTTCGACGACTTCGGCTAATGCCGTCGCCGCGGCCGCCCTTTCAGAGCCGCGACCTTTAAGGAGCGGGTTGGTCCGAACCGGTCAAACCACTGGGTGCCACACTTTCGCGACACCAAAGGTGGAGAGAAGGTGTGAATGCGATGTCCGCGCCGCGAGCCGCTCGA
>JACKCT010000036.1 GCA_020633895.1 Deltaproteobacteria bacterium
TTCTGATCGGTGGTCGCGATTCTGAAAGTCCACACCTTTCCTCGAACTGCGTTCTCGCAAAAGTGTGGCACCCCCGTTGGTCACGGCTCTGAAGCGGCTGGAGCGAAGCGACGACCCTCCATGGGACACACAACCTGCGCGCCCGCGTGCAAGGATACCCCCGGTATCCGTTAGTCCGTGCCGACGACGGCACATTTCTTTTGACAGTCTCGCGGCCGCGTTGCTAAAACACGCGTGCATTTTTCAACGCGCCGATTCGGCCCTTCGATGCCGAATGTGATGGATTTGACGATGATTTTCGATGTTGTTCGGACGGGCCGGGCGTGCGCGGCCGTCTTTGCCGCTTTCCTTTTTTCGGCGGCGTTCGCGACCGTCGCCCATGCCTTCCCCTTCCCCTTGGACTTGTGGACCGACGAGGACGAACCCTACTTCACGCAGGACATGGTCGAGGACGCCCCCTCGGGATGGAGCATCGTCTGGCAGGGCGAGGCCGTGGACATCGAACCGGGCACCAGTCGCTACGAAGGCTACTGCCTGGGCGCCCTCACCTATGACTCCAAAGCCGCTCTCGAAGACGAAGACGTCTCCGAAGGCCCCGTCTGGGCCTACTACGCCACGAAAAAAACCGACGGCGTCGACTGCCACGACCCGGATCTGGCCGGTGTCGAAGACCGCCTGGGCTACATCACCATGCACGGCTACGCCGAGCGGCGGGGCACCGGCGAGTTGCCGCTCAAGGGGCAGTTCCGCGAGGCGTACTACTGGGCGCGGGTGCTGGACAAATACGGCGAGGAGCCGTCGTTTGTCCTGTCGCCCACCAGTCCGGGCAGCGGCTACGAATGCAACACCGCCGACAACCTGGACCACCCCACCGGCCAGGAATACGACTACACCTCCTTCGAATGCCGCATGACCTCCACCAACCCCGACAACGATCTGGTCGATCAGACGCCGATGATCAGCCACGGCTTCGAAATCTCCGCCAAGGCCCATCGCCAGGGCCTGTCCGGCAAGCGCGACCCGCTGCATCGGGATGTGGAGCAGCGCCGCTCGTATTCCTGGGCCAACGCCTCGGCCGCGAGGCGGGCGCTGAATCTGATGGTCAGTGAATCGGGCCTGGGCGGCGCGTCGGGCAAGGGCTGGGTGGACCCGGATCGGGTGTATCTGGCGGGCCAGAGCGGCGGCGCCGGGGTGACGATGATGGTCAACGAATACGACGACCGCCTGGCCGGAGCGATCGCCATGATCTTCCACGGCGGCTGGAACCTCTTCGGCCTGTTCCCCGGCGACTGGTACCCCCACACGCACAACGACCATTTGGAAGGCTACGAGGAATACACCGAAGACTACACCCTCAATTGCTTCGATTTGGGATGGGAGTGCGCCGACCAGGACAGCCTGGACGAGACGCAGATCGAGGTGTGCAAGTTCTGCGAGATCAACGACATCTTCGACCCCGCCAACCAGGCCCTGGCCGGGCACGGGCCGCTGAATCCCACGCTGATGATGACCGGCTCCCAGGACGAAATCTTTCCCTACCCGACGCAGTACTACAGCTATCGCGTCTTCTCCTCGATGGCCCAGGGCGTGCCGGTGTTTCGCTACATGCCGGCGGATTTCGACCACGGCTATTACTGGAATCTGGGGTCGGAGGAAGAAACGTACCTGAATTGGAATCCGCTGGCGTTCGTGCTGGGCGACGAGCGGGGCGTGCAGATCCGCATGAACAACGCGGTGCATTCTTTTGCACGCGGCTACTATGACGAGGACGAATCCAAGCTCGGCGGCTGGCCGGTGACGATCGAGCGCGTCGCGGACGGCGCCGACGTCTCCTACTACCCGCAAGTGTGCATCGACGAATCCGAGGGCTATCCCGCGCCTGACCGGGTGCGTTTCGGCGTCACGTCCAGTCTGAACACGCCGACATCCGACTATGAAATCTTCTACCACGTCGCCAAGAACACCGAGACCTGGTGGCAGGGCGGCAAGGAGGCCTACAGCGCCGAGCCCGGCGACATCCTCACCGGCGTTCCCGTCGAGGGCGAGCCCGGCTGCTTTGTCGTGGAGCATCCGCCCTTCTTCCCCGTCCGGTTCGATCCGGAATATCTGGCGGCGTGGGGCGAATACGAATGGGACGCGCCCGGCGGACGCATCGTCGTGCAAAGCGGCGACGTGACCATGTATGACGACCACTGGCCCGCGCCCGCGGAATACGGCATCCGTCCCAAGATGCCCCAGCAGCTCGCCCGCTAGGGGCGCGAGTCCGACCGCCGATGTCCTCGACATTCCGATACCTCGCCGTCCTCCTGCTCGCCTTGGCGCTGGCATTCGCCGTCGCGTGCGGCGGGGGCGGCGACGATGACGACGCGTCCGACGACGACCTGCCTTCCGACGACGACAACGACACCGATGACGACGACACCCACGGCGGGACCGACGACGACACCGCCGACGACGACACGCTGGTCGAGGATCCGTCGATTCTCGACAACGGCCTGCTGCGCGTGACGCTGGATGACGAGACGGGACACATCCTCGACGTCCTGGACCTGCGCAAGGACATCCGCCTGCTGGATTCGGGACTGCCCCGCGACGATCTGGCGCCGCTGGGCGTCATCCGCTATTTCGGCACGCGCTTCGGCGGGGCCACGAGTCTGCATTCGGCGCGGGAGATGGCGGGCAAAGTGCGCCTGCAATCCCTCACCGACGCGACCGCCCAGGCCCGCCGGGACGATTCGTCCGTCGCCCAACGCACCCGCGTGGTCTTCAAGGAAAGCCTGGTCGGCAGCACGGTGGCGGTGGATCTGACGCTGCGCGAAGGAGAGCCGACGTTGTTTCTGGACGCGACGGTGGTGCATGACGCGGACCTGGCCACGGGCGTGTCCGGCGTGGTCGCGCTGGAATATCCCGTGCTCTATGGAGTGCGTTCGATGGGGGGGGACCGGCGCAACGATCGCATGGCCGTGCCGATCGAATCGGGGTTGGAGATCGACGACCCCCTGTCCTACATCAACGCCCTGGAAGAAAACGCGGAAAACGAGTTCGCCGATCTGCAATATCCCGACGGCCACAGCCTCACGCTGCCGCTGCTCGCCCTTTACTCCACCGACTCGGACGGCGGATTCGTGCTATATGCCGACGACTCGACGTGGATGGAGCGGCGCTTCCACCTGGAAGGCCTGCAACCGGCGGGCAACGCCTTTCACATCAACGCGCTGACCGTCCGCAACTTCACCGAGGATATGCAGCTCGTGCCCGGCGCGACGGCGCTCACCTTCGGCCTGCGCCTGGCGGCCCTGGACCACGGCGACTGGGCGGCGGCGATGGACGTCTACCGCGACGCCCGCGAATCCGCCAACGGCGAGGACGACTCCGTGCCCTTCGGCCCGCGTCTGGCCGATCGCTCCGACGCCGAACGGCGCATCGCCGAAAAAATGGGCGTGTCCGTCTTCGGCCTGTCGGGGCGGGTCGATCAGAGCGCGTGGATGGACGTCTTCCATCGCCGTTTCACGGGATTTGTCGCGGGCGACGGCGTGTTGTTCACGACCAGTTGGGACGCCCACCCCAGCGGCGACGCCTTCGGCGGCGACTTGTACGCGTTCTATCAGGCGGGCTGGGACGCGGACTTCTGGTCGCCCTACGTCGGCGCCTTCGAAACGCAGGCCGCGACCGCCCGCGCGCGGGGCGATCTGGTCTTTCCGTTCTTCTACGACACCTTCGTCCACAGCGGCTTCCCCGACTGGAACGGCTTCGATAAGAAGGTTCTGTTCGACCCGGTCTCGCCCTGGAAAGAGCACGTCATCGTCGACACCTTCGGCCAGCCCCAGCCGCTGAACCTGGACCCGGCGGTTGTCCCCGGCGACGTCTACCACGTCTGCCCGGCGGACGGCCCGGTGCGCGAGTTCAACGCCTGGCGCGCGGATGTGCTGGCCCACGGCGGCCCGGACGGCGGATCGCGCGTCATCGACGGGCTGTATCACGACATCACCGGCTCGGTGCTGCCCTCGGCGTGCTTCGACCAATTCGGCCCCGCCGAGCACACGCACGAGGCCATGGGCTACGCGTCGTTCCTGGTGGACGGCGAGCGGGCCATGCTCGACGATATCGCGCAAATCGCCGACGGATTCGGCGTCGGCGTGGAAAACGCGACCGAGGCTTATATCGGCAAAACCGCCTATTCCCACCTGGGCCTTTCCGGCGACGGGCCCTATCGCCCGCGCAAGCCCTTCCCCGACGGTACCCGCGACAACCCCCAGTTCGCCCCCTTCGACCGGGTGGTGATGACCGGGCGAGGACGGCCGATCCCCATGTTTGAATACCTCGCTCACGAGTACGGCCCGGTACGCACCGGAGGCAAGGTGCAGATCAGCGAAGAAGCCGGCGACGCCTGGTACCAAGTCGCGGCCTACAACGCGGTGACGGGCGGCCTGCTGGAGTTGATCTATTTCAACGCGCCGGTGGATGTGTTCGAGGATATCGACCCGGATGACGTGGATTGTCCGAAGGCGTGGCCGTGCGCGTTTTGGTCGGGCTGGCACGATCTGTCGTCGGTCGGCCTATCCACGCCGCGCGGGTGGTACGGGCAACTGAGCAACGAGCTGCGTTTCGCGGACGAGGGCAAGATTGCGTTTCTGCAAGACGCGATCGACCTGCGCCTCCGCCTCGGCCAAGGCACCCTCACGCACGGCCGCATGGTCGCGCCGCCGTTGGTGGAGGGCGGGCCGGGGGCGGTTTCGTTCGACTACGATTTCTATTCGTCGATCACCGGTGTGGGCTATGAGCATGCCGGAACATGGGACGCGGACCCGATTGTCGCCGCCGCGTTCCTTGACGCGGAGGGCGACGTCCTGTCGCTGTTCGTCGCCAACGCAGACGACGCGCCGCATGACGTCATCCTACGCCTCTCGCGCGACCGCTATCCCGCCGACGCCGTGGGGACGACGTCATTCGACGCCTCCCTCGCCTTCTCCGGGTCGGACGACGCTCCGACGGACCTTGGGGCGTTCGATTGGAAGGACGGCTCGGTGGACATCGACCTCACGTTGCCGGCGCGGTCGCTGGCGCGGGTGGGGATTGCGCCGTGATATGCCGCGGGCTGACGGTCTCGCCGCTTCAGAGCCGCGAACCGTAGTGAGCGGTTGGCGACGCCCTTGTGAAAGTCATTCGTCATTTGCGAATTGAACCGCTCGACGACCCTGATCGCCGGGATCGCGACGAACATCGGACGCTTCACCCGCTCACTACGATTCGCGGCTCTGTTTGGTCGGGCTCCGTTTGATCGGGCTCTGCTTGATCGGGCTCTGTTTCGTCGAACCCCTTCCAAGCGTCGTTCGAGTTTGACCCCTCACTACCGTTCGGGGCTCTGATCGCTCGCCGTCCTCGCGAAAGTGTGCCCCCCTCCAGACTGATTACCCCATCATTCCTTCGCCGCGTCGATGTCCTGGCGGTCGTTTTCGTCAAACGGCGGGGGATCGGTTTTGCCGCCGGTGATGCGCGTGACCAATTGATCCAGCCCGGCATTCGTGTCGTAGGCCCAGTACATGATGGAATTCTTGTTGGCCGAGTGGTCGCCGTGCTCCGTGTCGGGATCCTTGTGGTCCTCGACCATGGGCAGGCCGTTATCCACCAGGCCGATCAGGTGCCCCATCTCGTGCATCGAGATGGTCGCGGTGGCCAGCTCGCAGGCCTCTCCCCCGCCGAGCAGTCCGCTGACCATGCCGTCACAGCCGCTGTCGATCGTGTCTTGATAAATAAAGAAATGCACGTCGTGGAACGCCACGCCCAGAATCCTGATGCCGCCGCCGTCCCGCGCGCTGTGTCCGTCGACGAAAACGGCGTGCATCTTGATGGTGTCGTCGGGCACGGCAAGATCGAAGGTCGCGTCGGCCAGATCGTTGCGCTCCTCCTGGCTCCAAGCGTAGTCATCGCCCCGGGCGTCGAGTTCCTCGTCCAGGACCACCTCCACGCCGCCCGGCTTGTCGAGCAGATCGGCGTATGTCGACTCGATGGTCGCGATGACGTCTTCCGACGGCTCCTTGCCGCCGACGTAGTCCAACTCAATCACCAAACGCGAATAGGGCGAGCCCTGGATGTAGGCGTAAATCTGCTCGATGTCTCCGTCGCTGTCGTCGTCATCGTCGGCGTCGTCGTCACCCGAAGGTGACTCGGACTCCGAGTCGTCGTCATCGTCGCCGCTTCCGCACGCCGCAAAGCCGCCGATTCCGGCCGCAAGCATCATCACCAACAGAACGCACCAGATTTTCCAGGTCATGTCTCGCTGTCCCTTTCGGCGGTCAAATTCTCGCCGCCACATTTGATATCATCACCGAAGCGAGGTCAGGATCTCGACTACCACGCTAGAGAATGCCGCCGTCGCGCGTCAAGTTCCGCTTGCCGCTGTTCGAGATCGGACACCCCCTAACTCTTGAATATTTTAGGATTTATCTCGATTGGGCCAATGACCTACGGTCACTGCAACTGGTTATTTGCATAACAATGCCGCCGTCCTTCCCTGCCCTCCTTCAGGCTCGCGGCTTCAATGCTGACTGGTTTCCTTCCTTCCGGAATGAAACTTCCCGCTGTCGGCCCCCTGTGCTATAAGGCTAAGAATTGAATCGAAAGTCGTTGACATAAGGCAGCGATTTTCGGGCTTTTTGTCGTGTTCACCAACCTTGCCGCGGAGGCGCGGAACTTGGCCAAGCCGATGGCATTTCAGTTCGCCGGATCGGCGGCGACCGAGGACATGCCGGCGATCGGCGCCTATCAATCGGGCGACGGGCTGCTGTTTGTCGTGTCCAGCCCGCTGGTGATCGGCGAGGACGGTGACAAAGCCAACCGCATCATCCAGGACCGCATGGAAAGGGCGTTCGGCGAGTTGTCGCTGGACGATCCCCGGCGTTTTCTGACCCGGGCCCTCTCCGACGCCAACGCCGCCCTGTTCGCCGCCAACGAGACCCGCTCGGACGACCGCCTGATGGAGGCGAGCGTCGTGTGCCTGTATTTCGCCCACGAGCGCGTCACCTACGCCCACATCGGTAACGCCCGCCTGTTCCTGCTGCGCGACGGCATCATCAAGGCGGTCACGCAAGACCACACCCAGGCCCAGCAGATGGTCGACCAGGCCCTGCTCAAACCCCACGAGGCGAAAAACCACCCGTTTTCGGACGTCCTGCTGCGCACACTGGGCAAGCGGCCGGTCATCGACGTGCCCACGCACGGCCCGGTGCCGGTCAAGGACGGCGACAGCTACATCCTGTGCTCGGCGGGGGTGGTGCGTCGGCTGGAGGACTCGTTCATCGGCAACGAGGTGGTGGCCGGGGATTTGACCGACGCCTGCAACAACATCTGCCACGCCGCCATCGAATCCGGCGGCGACCCCATGGACATTCTGGCGGTGCAGGCGGTGCGTTTCGGCGCCGACCACGAGGCGCGGCCGGTTCGCGCCTACAGCCCCATGGACAACATCCGCTCCTCGCTCATCGGCCACGACGACGAATACGTCCCGCCCATGAGCGATCAGGCCATGCTGGTGCGCGTGGCCCTGGGCCTGGTGATGCTCATCTACATCCTGGTCTTCGCGATCTGCGATCCGGACTGTTCCCGCGAGCCCGAACCGGACGAGCCGGAGGTGCAGGACGACGGCATGGTCGAGGAAGACCTCGCCGCCACGCCGACCCCCGTGCCCACGCGCACCCCGGCGCCCATCATCGCCCCCACGCCCGAGGAGACCCCCGAGGCGACGCCGTTGCCCACGCCCACACCGAAACCGACGCCCAAGCCGACGCCTCGGCCCACGCCGAAGCCGACCCCCAAACCGACGCCCAAGGCCGCTCCGGCGCACACCCCGGCGCCGATCATCGCCCCCGTGCCCGATTCGGACGATCTGGAAGACGCCTTGAAGGGCGCGCTGCATAAGGACGTCTCGGACAACCCGATCATCGGCGGTTCGTCGGGAGGCGACGAATGATCAACAACCGATGGCAGCGATGGGCGTTCGACGGCGTGCTGGCGCTGATGTTCGTGCTGTGCGTGGGATTGACGTGGCGCTCGTGCCGGGAACGCCCGACGGACACGCCCCTGCCCGTGGCCGATGCGTCCTCGACGGACCCGGCCGCCACGCCCGCTCCGACCCCGGAGCCGATCGACGACAACCCGAAACGCACCCTCATCCTGACGGCCATGGCCTTCTTCGAGAACATCGCCAACAAGCGCTACGACGAGGCCGCGGCCATGTTCCTGGATCCGGCCAAGCAGGACCAATGGCGCAACAACCTCACGCGTCTGGCCGAGGTGGGCAATCCCATGGTGGCCTTCGAGATCGAAAAACCCTTCGAACGCAGTTACTGCGGCGTGGATCTCAAGGACGAGACCAAGGCCCGGTGCGACTTCCCCATCCTGTTCTTCCGCCGGGACGCCGACGAGCACGAATGGAACGCGGTGGGCATGAATCTGGAGAAACGCAACGGCCGCTGGTGGATCGTCTATTACCGCCAGGACAAGCTCGACAAGGCCGAATACGACAAACGCAAAGCCGAGGAAGAGCGCAAGCACCAAGCCGCCATGGAAGCCCGGGAAAAACTGGGCACCGGCGAGGTGGAGGAAACGCCCCCGCCGTTTGCCTCGGGCGGAGCCGAAGAGCCGATCACCGACTAAACCGCCCCGTCCGGGACTTTCCCCACGCGTGTCTTGAGATAATCCGAGAAATCGCCGATCATCCATTTGTGTTCAAAAAATGCGTGGACCGACGACAAAGGGCCGTGTTGCGTTCGGTCGGACGCGTTGCCTATAATGGCGTCTTCAATATCAGCTTATCGTGCGCGGAATGTCCCCATTTCGCGTGAATCGGCCCCGACCCGTTGGGAGATACTATGATGGCAGGTCAAATTCTGGTCGTGGACGACGATCGCAATATCGGCCAAATCCTCCACGCGTCGTTTTCCGCCAAAGGCTACGAAGTCTACATCGCCCGTAACGGCGAAGACGCGCTGAGCGAATTCAAGAAAGTCGTCCCGGATATCGTGCTGCTGGACGTCCTGCTGCCCAAGATGAACGGATGGGAAGTCTGCAAGGCTATCAAGGAGACGTCCCAGGGGCAGATGACGCCGGTCATCCTCATGAGCGCCGTCTACAAAAGCCCCAAGCTCCAACGCGAGGCTCGGGAGACCTACGGCGCCGACCAGTTCGTCGAAAAACCCTTCCAGCTCTCGCGCCTGATGGACATGGTCGTCGAGCTGATCGGCGAGCCGGACGCCCCCAAGCGTCCCAAGCCGGTGGAGACGGCCGACGAGGGCGGCGCGGAAGAAGCCGCCGCCAAGCCCAACGGCCAGGCCGCCGCGACCGATGACGCCGTCGACGAGGATCTGGCCGCCAGCTTCGCTCCCGACGCCGCCGTCGAAGCCGAGGACGCCGCGCCCATCCCCGAGGAGGGGCAGGTCAAGGAAATCACCGGCGACCTGGCCGCCGTCACCTTCCCCGAACTGCTGCACGATCTGTATGTGATGGGCAAGTCGGGCTACATGACCCTGGAGACCGACGGCAAGAAAAAAGAGGTCGCGGTCATGGACGGCTACCCGGTCTCGGTCAAGACCAACCTCTCCCAGGAATACTTCGGCAACTTCCTGGTCGGCCAGCATGTGATCACCGAGGACCAGTGCGACGAGGCCGTCAAGCGCATGCAGGAGTCCGGACGCCTTCTGGGCACCGTGCTGATCGAAATGGACATCCTCACGCCTCAGCAGGTGGTCAACTACCTGCGCATGCAGGTGCGCGAAAAGCTCTTCGAGGTCTTCGGCTGGGAGGGCGGCACCTACAAGTTCACCTTCGACACCAACGTCACCGGTGACATCCAGAGCGTCGAAATGTCGGTGGCCAACATCATCAACATGGGCGTCACCCGCCATTACTCGTTGCCCAAGCTCGAAAGCCTGACCGAGCGCTATCGGGATATGTACCTGCATCTGGGCTCCAACCGGCGCTACCGCTTCCAGGACCTGGAACTGACGCCCACCGAGTCCAAGCTGCTGGCGTCCATCGACGGCACGGCGACCTTCGAGGAAATCCTGGGTTATTCGGAGCTCGCCCGCGACCGCACTCTGCAGATCCTCTACACGTTGATCGTGGCGGGCATGGTCGAACCCCAGCACGAGTCCACCGCCGAGCCCCAGACCCGATTCGACTACGGCCAGGGCCCCAGCGAGGGCGACACCAAGGCCTTCGCCGAATCCCTGGTGGAAGGCTCGTCCATCCCCGCCACCGGAATCCCTCAGCGCGAGGACGGCGAAGAGGCCGCCGAACCGGTCCGCGAGGAAGACGGCGCGGTGCGTTCCCGGGTGTTGCAGTTCTACGAAAAGCTGGGCACCGACAATATGTTCCAGTTGTTGGGCGTGGCCGATTCGCCCACCGAGCACGAAGTGCGCATCGGCTATCACAAGCTGGCCAAGGAATTTCACCCCGACCGCTACTTCGGCAAAACCAGCGCCGAGATCAAGGCCAAGGTCGAGGAGATCTTCCGGTCGATCAACGACGCCTACGACGCCCTCAACACGCAGGAAAAGATCAACGTCTACAAGAAAAAGCTTGAAGGCGAAGGCGAGACCGAGGCCAGCCAGTCGCGCCTGGAGGGCGTGAAGAACGTCATCTTCGCCGAGCAGCGATTCCAGGCGGCCCAGCAGTTCCTGCGCGAGCAGCGATACACCCGCGCCGCCGCGGCCCTCAAGCAGGCGTTGGAAGTCGCGCCCAACGAGCCCGAGTACGTCGCCTATTACGGATGGGCGCTCTACAACATTCCCTATGAGCAGGACGCGGACGAGGAAGAGTTGGCGATGCGGCCCAAGGACTCCATGGCCGACATGCAATTCGAGGCCCGCGAGGCGCTCAACCGGGCGATTTCGATCAACCCGCGCACGGAAAAGGCGTATCTTTTCCTGGGGTCGATCTACAAGCGCCAGGGCCTGTCCGAGTTTGCCGAGAAGCAGTACGAAAAGGCGCTCATCTGCAATCCGAACTGCATCGAGGCGCTGCGGGAACTACGTCTGATCAAGCTGAAAGAACAGCAGGCCAAGGACAAGAAGGATTCGTCCATTCTCACCAGCCTGTTCGGCGGCGGAAAAAAGAAAAAAAAGCGGTAGCCGCCCCGCGCCCCAGCACCGCGACGCACGCATCGGGGGCGTGCGTCGCGTGGAGGACGCCATGCGCGTTTCGCCCCCGTGTTTCCATTTCAGATTGGTTCCCAACGGCATTGATGATTGCAACGGCGTGGTTTATCGCCGCGTTGCCCACGTACTCCAATGACCAAGAAAGTGCGTGCGGATGTTGAGAATCGGCGTACAATCGGCCGAACAATCATGACGGCATATTCGGAGGGAACAATGGGACGGCATCGCGCTGGGCGGTATGTCGCGTTGATCGCGGCGATGATGATGGGACTTGTACTCGGCGGCGCTTCGTTCGCCCGCGCGGCGGAGGTGGACTGTTATCCCGATCAGGACGGCGACGGCCAGGGCGACGACGCGGCCTCGACCACGACGTTCGCCGACGCCTGCCCCCTCTGGTGGACGCAGAACAACGACGACTGCGACGACACCGACTTCAACATCCATGACGGCGCGCCCGAGCTGCCCGATAACGGCATCGACGAAAACTGCGACGGCGCCGATTTCGAAATCTCCGACTCCAACGCGATCTTCGTATCGCCCTCCGGCAGCGACAGCGACCCGGGCACGAAAGCCGCGCCCAAAAAGACCATCCTTGGGGCCCTTGACGCGGCCGGCGGCGACGAGGTGATCGTCCTGGCCGCCGGAACCTACGACGGCCACTTCAATCTGGACCGCTCGCTGTTCGGCGGATACGACGATTCCGACGGTTGGAGCCGCGACATCGACGCGAACGAATCGAAGATCGTCGCCGACGCGACCGGCGACAAAACCATCTACGGCTCCAGCGGCACGGCCGTCGCCATCCAAGGCGTCACGGTCGAGGGACGCACCGTGGACAGCGGCGGATCGAAGACGATCTCGCTCAGTTCGCTCACCGCTCACTATCGGGTCGACCGCGTGCGCTCGATCTCCGGCGACGGCGGCACCTTCACCCGAGGCATCGAGCCCGGCGGCATGATCACCTCCATCACCAACAGCTACTTTGAATGCAACGACGAGGACACCCGCCCGTTGGAAATGGCGTCGGGCACGCAACGCATCTACATCGCCCACAACACCTTTAAGAACGCCTGGGTGGGCGCGACGCTGCGCCCGGAAGTCTTGAGCATCTTTGTGCAAAACGAGGTGACGGCGACGCCGGACGCGCCCGGCTCGGTCAAGGGGGGCGTGACCATCCAAGGCAGCGGCGCGAACGTGGTGGCGAACAACCTGTTCCTGCTGGATTTCAGGACCGTCCTGGGCGTGGACAACTATTCCCACGAGGCGACGCTCTACGCCGTCAACAACACCATGATCGTCGGCAAACTCGAAGGCGGGCCCTCGTCGTTCCTCACGGCCTTCGATCTGCTGCGCGGCAACAGCTACCTGGCCGACAATATCGTCGTCTCCAACGGCGCGACCACCGACCTGGGCATCCGCGCGCAAGACGCCATTGCGCCGGACGACCGCGCCGTTTGGGCCTACAACAACCTCTTCGACGGAGACTCGAATTTCTGCTTCGTGCAAATAACCGACCCGCTCGACCCGGGCGAAAAAATCTGCGGCGCCGAGGATCTGTCCGCGTTCAACGCCTGCGGCTGGAAGGATTGCGACACCGCGGCGGACAATCTGACCGGCGATCCGCTGTTCGTCGGCGGCGGCGACTACCACCTGCAGCACGACTTCGCCAAGGCCGCCGGCCCGGCGATCGACGCGGGCATCGACCCGAACACCTGGCTGTCGCCCCTCTACGCCGATATCGACTTTGACGGCGAAACCCGACCGTACAACGACGCCTACGACATCGGCTACGACGAGGCGCAGCCTCTGACGACCGATGACGACGATGATGACGACACTGATGACGATGACGCGGCTGACGACGACAGTGACGATGACGCGACCGACGACGATGCCGATGACGAC
>JACKCT010000037.1 GCA_020633895.1 Deltaproteobacteria bacterium
TCGGTCGTGTCGTCATCACCGGTGTCGTCGTCGCCCGTGTCGTCGTCATCGTCGTCGTCGCCGGGCACGGTCGAGACCTTCGGGCTGATGAGGCTGTAATTGCCGGCATCGTCGACGGCGCGCATGGCGAAGGAGCCCGCGTCCGGCGCGTCGACCGTGAATGTCAGCTCTTGGCCGCCCTCTACCAGCGTCGGCGGGTCGAGCAAGGTGCCTTCGAGGAATTCGTCCGGCGTCAGATGTCCGCCCGTGGTTTCGCTAAACCAACGCACCTCGTAGCCTTCCGCCGTGCCGCACTTCCAGTCGTCGCCGGGCGCGGTCACGCTCAGCTCCCACTGCCCCGATTGGGCGCCGGGGGTCACGGTCAGATCCGCCGGAGCCGAGGGCGGCAGGGTGTCGTGATCCAGCCAGCCGGTGTTGCGTTCGTCGTGATGGGACGACCACCACTGGGCCGCGTAGCCGTCCTCGCCGCACGCCGGACCGGTCGTCTGCCAACCGAAGAGGTTGCCTTCCAGCGTCGGCGCCAGCACCTCGAACAGGCCGTCGTTATCCACGTCCGCCACCGCGGGCGTGCCCAGGTGGGAGTTCTGCGTGTATTTGGGCCAACCGGCGGCGGTGACGTTGTTTTTGTTGCGGGCGTAGATGACGTATCCCATGCCGCCGGCCAACACCTCGTTGAGGCCGTCGCCGTCCAGGTCGGCGATCGCCGGGTTGTAGAACAGCGGGATGTCGTCCAGGTAGATGCTCAGGTCTTCCTCGCCCCAATTGCCGAAGGACCAACTGCGATTGGCGAAGTTGAGCAGTTTGAAGTTGTCCTCGATCGTGGCGGCCAGCGCGCCCAGGGGAGCGTGCAGCCACGGTTCGCCGTCGGCCTCCATGCGTCCCCACGCCGGGTGGGAGGACACGCCCGCGGACAGACCCGCGCCCACCTCGGTCACGGTCGTCTCACCGTCCTTGTAACGAACGACGTTGGGCTTGGCCAAAATCGGCGCCACCGAAATGTAGGCGCCGTCGCCGCGCACGTAGATCGCCGGGGCGCTCGTCTCGCCGACGGTCAGCGGCGGGATGGGCAGGGCGTCGGACAACGGCCCGTTGATCAGCGCCGGCCAGCCGGGCAGATAGGGGCTGCCGCTATGGTCGTTGCCGTTGTGGTAGATGCCGTGCAGGTAAACCCAACCGTCGCACATCTCCGCGTTACCTACGATCACCGAGGGGTAGTCGGCGATGTCCGGGTCGTCCGAGTCGGGATCGAGGATCGCCACCGACGGGCTGACCAGGATGTGGTCGGGAATCCCGTTGACGCACACCTTCTCGGGCGGCACCTTGCCGGGCGCGGCGTCCACCAGCACCGGCCAACCGGGCACCGGGTCGGCATAGCCGTCGGGGCCTTCGTCCACCGGTTGGAAGGCGTAGACCTTCTGGTCGTAGCTGGCGGCGATGATGTCCTTGAGCCCGTCGCCGTTCAGGTCGGCGATGGTGGGCGAGGCGGCGAAGTAGTTGCCGTGGCCGAATTGGAAGGACGTGTCGTTGTCGGGCATGTCCGAATAGACGGGGAAACCGTCCACGAACGGACCGCCGGAATGGTTCTCGCCGTCCGGCCAGATCGCGACGATCTGTCCTTGGAAGGTGTTGACCACAATGATCGGCACGCCGTCGCCGAACAGGTCGGCCACCGCCGGCGAACCGGCCACGCCGTCCGGCGGCGCCACGCCCAGGCCCGTGGGCCGGGGAGGCTCGGGCAGCGTAACGGGGAAGCCGGTCATCATCTCCCATTCGTCATCGTCGTTGAGCTTGTAAACCTCGACGACGCCCGTCGTCGCGCCCAGGACCATCTCCAACTTGCCGTCGGTGTCGCCGTCCATGTCGTAAAGCACCGCCGAACCCTGGCCCGCGTGGCCCAGGTTCCGAGGCAGTCCCGGCATCCAGCCCGTGTCCGGATCGTCGTCCAGGTTCACCGCGATGCTCTTGCGATGCTCGCCGTAGACGCGGCCGTCCGGCCCGTCCCACCAGGCGCGCACGCGCACCGTCACCGACTTGTCCCACGCGTCCATCGCCGGCAGGCGCAAGTCTTCCATGCTCCAGTACTGCGTCAGGTCAAAGGAGCCGATCACGCCGTCCACCGGCGCGCCGTTGCTCGACCCGCTGTCGACTTTGACAAAGTCATTGTCGTCCGGGTCGGCGGACAGGGCGATTTCCAGGCGATACTTGAACGGACGGCCGCGCGCCGAGATCTGGCCGGAAACGGTCAGGGTCGGATCCTCGGCGGGGCTGAAAGTGGACCACCATTTCGGCGTCACAATGCGCACCGCCGGGGGGATCGTTTCCGGGATGCCCAGTTCGGGCACGCCCAGGCGCATCAGGGCCCGTTCGGCGTTGACGCGGCCGTAGCCCCAGTGGATATCCCAACCTTTGCGGCAGCCGCCGCCGGTGAAGGTGAAACAGTGGTTGGCCACGTCGTCCACCGTCATGATCATCAACTGACGCACTTCCTCGCTCGACAGGGGCGGGTCCAGGCCCAGCTCCAGGCCGTAGGAAAACAGCAGGCCCGCCATGCCGCCGCCGTTGCCCGTCGACTCGGAGGTGCAGGCGCCGGTCGGCACCGTCACTTCCGCGTGGGCGCCCCAGTTGGAGCAATAGGATTCGGTGAACCCGATGGCATCGATGCCGATGGGCCCGATGAGTTCCACCGGCGGCATGGGCAGCACGCCGTGCGTGGCGGTCACGTCGTCCGCCGCGCCGGGGTAGAGGTGGTGAAAGCCCCACTCGTCGCCCGAGGCGGCGATGGTGAAGGTGCCGTTCTCATAAGCGTCGGTGAACACGCCCTGGGAGAAGGTCGAATTGTCGAACGAGCCCAAGGGCACCATCATGACCTTCGCGCCCATGTCCACCGCGTATTGGGCGCCCTGGGCGATCAGATCGATGTCGCCGATGACCGAATCGGTGACGCGCACGACCAGCAGCGAGCAATCGGGACACACGCCGGGCTTGTCACCCTCGCCGTTGTCGGCCTGGGCCGTGGCGGCCTTGGCGACCAGGCGGCTGTGCGTTCCTTCGGGGAATTGGTCCACGCCGTAGGGCAGGTTCTTGTCCCGCAAAAAGTCCCAACCGGAGATGTCGTCCACGTAACCGTTGTTGTCGTCGTCTTTCCCGTCGGCGAAGGCGTCGATCAGGCGCTCCGGGTCCACGTAGCCCAGGCCGCCGTCACTGACCCGATTGTCCTGGGCGTAGTCGGAGGCGGAAATGCGTCCGTCGCCGTTGCAGTCGTAGTCGCCGCACGGATCGTCGCCGATGCGCGGCTCGGGCAGCTCGCCGATGTTGAGAAACAGCCGATCGGCCACTTCCGGGTCGTGATAGTTCTTCAGGCCGTTATCGATGTCGGCCACCAGGATCTCGGGGCGGCCGGTGTGGAATTTCCACGCGCCCGTGGCGTTGAGTCCCGGAATCTGCCAGGGCTTGTTGGGGTTGGTGCCTTCCGGGTCCAGGGGGTTGAAACCGATGAGGACGTTGGAGTTGACGAACAGGTCGGTGAAGCCGCCGTCCGGATCCGGGCGCGCCAGGTCGAAGGGGACATTGACGGTGAACCAATCCACGCCCGCGCCGGGAAAAGTGCCGTCGAATTTGCCGCCGCCGCCGTCTTCCACGTCCGAGTCGATCACCACCCGCAGCGGCACGCCCCAAGGCAGGTCGTCGTCGGGGACGATGTAGATGGTGTCGTTGGATTGGTTGGTGGTGCCAAGCTGCACCGACGCGGGAATCGCCGGGCCGCCGTCGCGGGGCTCCAGATAGACGTTGTCCGTCGTGACCGTCGCGCCGTTGAGCGTGGCGTTAAAGACCAGGCCCACCGTCGTGTCCGGCAACACCTCGTATTTCAACAGATCCGGGTCCATCACGGTCAGCGAAAACGCCGACGCCAGCGTGGGAACCGCCAAAATCGAAATTGCCATCGCCCAGATTGCGAAGCTCGACGCCAAACGACGCATCTCGTCCCTCCAACTTGTCTTAAAAAGCGCGCGGAAATCCGTCCACTCGACGTCGTCGGAGGCATGCCCTCCGAAATCGACCTCGGCCCCAATCCGATGCGGATTAAATCGTCCGGGTAATATACCGAATTCGATTCGGATTTGAAACAGCATTCAATCAGCATCCCATCGGAATGCCGTCGAACACCCGACGCACGCCCCGAAACGGATCATAACGATGGGCGTGCGTCGATGGACTCAGTGAGATTTAGGACGCGTCGGTGATCGTCAAACGCACGCCCTTCGACGCGGATCCGGGCTTGATGAGAAGCTCCTGGGCTTCCGCGTCGTAGTAGTAACCCGCGTCCGCCGCGTCGTACGCTCCCTTGGTGTCATGGGACGTCAAATCGCCCACGCCTTCCGAGGCAATCGACGCCGGTTGGGCCGCCTTGAGGACGTGGAAGTCGAAGGTCCGCTCCGTGCCGGTGATCGTGACGTCCAGGCCCGAGCCGGTCTGCTCATAGGCGATGACCGCGCCGCTGCCGCCTTCCTCGTACAACTCAAACGAATCCGAGCCGTCCGGCGCGAACGTAACCGTCAGGTGGGGCGTCGTGGGTCCGAGGCCGAAGGTGTACTCCTCGGCCAGATCCCGCACGAGGATCTCGCCGACCTTGAGAAACACCGGGTATTCCGTGTAGGGCACGTCGATTTCCGGAGCGGTGCCTCCGGCGTAATCCTGGCCGTCGAACAGGCCGATGTAGCTCGCGCCCTCGGGGAAATTGACCGTCCGCTTGGTGCCTTCCTCCATCATGGCGGCCACGAACAGCGCGTCGCCCAGGTTGTAGAAGCCGCCCTTGCGGTCGATCGGTTTCCACAGGCTGCCGCCGTCATACCAGGCCGTGGCCCCCTGGCTGTACAGGTAGGGAATCAGCGAGTGATGGATCTTCACGAAGTCGCGGTAGATGTCGACCGTGTCGTCCTCGAAATCCCAGATGTAGATGTCTTCCGGATTGCCTTGCTCCATGATCGGCGAGAACGCGCCGAGCTGCGTCCAGCGGATCATCAACTCGTCGGTGCGTTCGTCGCCTTTGCGATAGCCGCCCACGTCCGAGCCGAAATTGACGTAATTCTCCTCCCCCGAACGCATCAGGTTGTTGAGCGCCGCGCGCAGGCCGGCAAAGGTGCCGTCCTGGTCGCCCACCCAACCGGCGAAGCACACGTCCCGGGGCGAGAACGTCACCGTGACGGGGATGCCGTAGGAGTCGACCGGGCGGGAGGAAATGACGCGGTCCTCGCCGTAGTTCTCGCGGGAATATTCAAAGAAGTCCCGGTAGTAGGCTTCCTGATATTCCTTGAAGGATTTCTTGCCGTCGGCCGTTTCCACGCCGCCGGGGCTGCCCAGCAGCATCGAGGGCTCCGAGCCGTCGGTCTTCCAGCCGTCGACGCCCATCTCCAGGACGTTGTCCATCATGCCGTGCCACCAGTCCATGGCGTCCGCGTTCCAATAGTCGATGAACGCGCCGTCGCCCTTCCACCATTCGTAGGTCTTGCCGTCCTCCACGTAGTAGCCGTTGTCCAAGCCGTACTGCCAGTTGGGCGAGTCGGTGTTCACGTTGGAAACACTCCACAGGAAGACGCGCACGCCCTGGTCGCGGATGCCGGCGATGGTCTGGGCGGCGTCGGGGAAGCGGGCCGGGTCGAATTCGAAGGTGGAATAGCCGGTGGCCCAGGGCGAATCGATGATGACCGCGCCGACCGGGATGTCCCGATTCTTGTAGCCGTCGATCAGGGCGTTGACCGAGGTGGCGGTGGATTCGTCTTCCCAGATCCAATGGCGATAGACCCATTCGGGGAAGGGCGGGGCTTCCAGGTCGGCCGGTTCGACGACCACGTCGTCATCGCCGGTATCGTCGTCGCCCGTATCGTCATCGGTCGTGTCGTCGTCCGATGTATCGTCGTCGCCGGTGTCGTCATCGGTCGTATCGTCGTCATCGACGGTGTCGTCGTCCGACGTATCGTCGTCGTCATCGTCCCCGCCGCAGCTCGAACCCATGGTCGAGAAGGCCAGCAGGGCCGCCAACAAAATCAAAATTGCCGTGTTCGGCCAAATCCCGCGCAGTTTGACGTTCATCGTCGGTCCGTCCGTTTTGAATTTACGTTCAAGATAACGGCGCATTGTACCAAAGTTGATCCGAAATGCACGAGGCAAAGCGTCAGGATTTGTCGGAACTCACCGATGTCGGGGGCGATTCGGGGCCGAGCGGGAGGGCGTCGAAGTTCGAGGGTGACGGCGAATATCCTATGTAATATTAGCTGTTTATGGGTTTGTGCGAATTCCCGATTGTCGAATGGTGGCGAATCGACTAAAATGCTTCGCCGATGGCCCTGATACGGGCCCCACGCGAAACGGGAGGTATCGATGGTTGATCTGAAGAAGACCGCCGCGGGCGGAACAATCGGTTTCCTGGGCGGCGCCCTGTTCGAGCAAGGCATCGAGTCGGTCTTGGGCGTGGACTTCGTCAACGGTGTTTGCGAAATCGCCGGCGCCGTGGCGGGCATGGCCTATGTGAACCGGGAAATGGTCGACGCGGCCTATCGCCAGATCAAGATGTACACCGGCAAGGAACCCGCCGAGATCACCGAGGCCGAGTGGTTGGCCTTCAAGCTCGACCACCCCAACACGGCCAAATACCTGGAAGAAGCCCTGCGCATCTGACCCGGACCAAGACAAGACACGAAAAAAGCCGACGGCGAAAGTCGTCGGCTTTTCTATTTCGAACCAGTCCGGGATTTCGGGTGCCACACTTTCGCGACACCGCCAGGTGGAGAGAAGGTGTGAATCAATGAATTGCACACCTTCCCTCGAACTTCGTTCTTGTGAAAGTGTGGCACCCGGGACGTGCGTTCCCTCATAACAAACCCCCCTTTCGCTTTCCCATTTCCGTCCATGAGCCGATTCCTGATATACTCCGGCGCCGATCCACATCGGGGGAGACGCGTCGGTGAAAAACCGGACGAAAAGCATGGACAACACGCTGGAGGCGGCGCTCAAATCGGTGCGCAAAGGCGTGGTTTTTCGCCGGGCGAAGGTGGTGGCCCTGTGGCCCAAGATCGTCGGCGAGACCAACGCCCGCGTGTGTCGGCCGGCGGGGCTGCGCGGCGGCGTGTTGACGATCAAAAGCGAGGACGCCGCGTGGCTGGACCGCATGCGCTACATGGAGCCGGAGCTGCTGCGGCGCGTGGCCCAGCATGTGGGCGACGGCGTGGTGACGCGGCTGCGTTTCGTCGTGGGCCAGCTTCCCGGCCCCCCCGCAACCCCGGCGGAGGTTTCGTTGTCCGAAGACGAGCAGGCCGTCATCGACCAGGCGCTGGCCAACCCCCATCTGGCCGGCAAGGACGAACTGCGCTCCGATTTGGAACGGCTTTTTCGCGGCATCGCCGCCAGGCGCAAACTTGAACGAACGCATTCCTAGACCGTTGCCCAACGTGGCCGAAGACCCCGCCGGGGCGCGTCGCTATCTGGCGATGGTCATGGTCGTCACCGCGATCGCGGCGTTCTGGACCTATCGCCAGCTTCCCGCCGCCCATTTTCAATCCGAAATCGATGTCATCCGCGCCAGCGCCGCGCGCAATATCGCCGAGTGGTTCCCGGACTTCACCGACACCGCCAAGATGATCAACGCCCCGGCCCTGTTCACCTCGGGGACGAGCCTGCCCGGCGTGTGGCTCTACCACGTCGCCATGCAGCTTCTGGTCGGCCCGAGCCCCGGATGGCAGATGGTCATCGCCGGACTTTTGCATCTGTTCACGGCGTTTTGCGTGTCGTTGCTGGTTGTTTCCGTCACCGGCGATCGCAAAAGTGCGTGGGCCGGGGCGGTCTTCGCGCTGCATCCGGCGGTTGGGGATTTGTCCGCGACCTTTTCCAACGGCCCCGCGATCCTCTGCACCTTGTGGGTCGTTCAGTCGGGCCGATCATTCGCCCGGTTCGTCAAATTCCGCGCCTATCCTCAGCTTTTCATCTGCGCGCTATGCGTGTTCATGGCCGTGGGCACCGACCCCATCGGTTTATTCGCCATCCCGCTGATCATCGGCGTCAATTTCGCCGTCGCCCCCGAACTGCGCCGGGCCCGGGTCGCCGAGCGCGCGGTGGCGATTTTGACGTGCGTGACGTCGGTGATGATGTTCTATATCGCGCTGGAGGCCATCAAGCTGCCTTTCGGCCAAGGAAATCCCATCGACCTGGTCGTCGCCGCCAACCGGCCCATGGCCATCGGTCGCGGCCTGCTCTTCGCCCTCAAGGCGCTGACGTTGCCCATGGTCACGGCGGATATCGCGGCGGTGATGGGCGCGTTCCTGGGCACCGCCTTGCTGTCGGTGGCGGTGTTTCGCGGGCTGGACGAGCCGCGCCGGTTCGTGCCGGTGATGCTGTTTTTGCCGGCGGTGATGGTCTCGCTGCCCTTCTTGACGGACCCGGCCGCCGACGCCCCCCAACGGGCGGTGGGCTATCTGATGCCGCTGCTGTGCGCGTCCTGGATCGCGGGGGATATTATCTCGGCGTTTCGAAAACCCGGTCGGACCATGGTGTTGGTCGGGTCGTTGGTCGTGGTCATGGCCCTATTCGCCAACGCTCGGATGCAGTTGCCTCTCGTGCGCGGCGAGCGGGTGAAGGCCGTGGGCGACGAAGTGCATCGGATTTATAACCGCCTGACCAACGAAGCGGATATCTACCTGATCGACGACGGCTACGACCGCGCCGCCCTGCTGGCCGGACACCTGGACTTCGTCTATCGCTACGGCCTGACGCGCCAGACGCGCATCTCGCTGGTGGACGGCGGCTTCATGCTGGCCGGTTCGAACGACGCGCCGGTGGGCTACCTCAACGGCGGGATGCGTCTGGAAGTGACCGATTCGATGGTCTTCATCGGTTGGGATCGCTCCCACGAAGGCCTGTTTCAACTCGACGAACTCATCGAGCATCAACTCTCCCGCGCCGAGCAATTCATGCAGGAGACGTCGTTTCGCACCGCGCCGTTTTCCCTGGGCGGCGAGGGCGCCGTGCGCGCCTGGCCCATCCGCTCCAGCACTGAACCCTCCGGCCCCCGAAGCACCTATCAGTGGTACATCGAAGCCCCCATCTCCCGACTCCATCCCCTCGTCGGCAACAAATTGGACGACTGGTTCACCTAGTGGTGTAGCCACCACGGGCTGACGGATCGCAAGCGATCCTGGACGCCGGCGTGTTGTTGGGGGTGCCTAGGGGAACGCCGTACTGTTCCAACCCTCGTGAAATGCTTGTCATCCCGAGCGGAGCGAGGGACCTCTTGTTCGTTGTCGGAGACGGTTTTGATTTTCGCCGGGATGCGACCCCTCCCTGACGGCCGGGACTCTGAAAAGACAAAAGCGGGCCGCCCCCATCGAGGCAACCCGCTCCTTATTGTTCGCGACTTCGGAAACGTCGATGTCGCTTTACGACAACATCCCCAAATCCGTGAGCACCTTGCGCATATTCTCGACCGTGGCGGCCGTCGCGGTGGTCAGCGGCAGGCGCACCTCGTCCTCGGCCAGCCCCAGCAGCTTGAGGGCGCATTTGACCGGAATCGGGTTTGTCTCGACGAACAGCGCCTTGTAGAGCGGCAGCAGATCCATGTAGATCTTCGTCGCCCCGGCGTAGTCCCCGGCCGCGGCCTTTTCGTGCATGTCGGCCATTTGCCGGGGGACGACATTGGACGCCACGGAGATGACGCCTTTGACGCCCATCGGCGCCAGCGGCAGGTACATCGGGTCATCGCCGGAGAGCACCGTGAAATCGGGTTGGGACAACTTGAGCGCCCACACGCTGTGGTGCACCGTTCCCGACGCTTCCTTGACCGCCACAATGTTCGGGATCTCGGACAGGCGGGCGACGGTTTCGGGCTGCATGTCGCAGGCGGTGCGGCCGGGCACGTTGTACAGGATCACCGGCAGCTTCGTGCCTTCGGCGATGGCCTTGTAGTGCTGATAGAGGCCTTCCTGCGTCGGCTTGTTGTAATAGGGCGTGATGCACATGACCGCGTCGGCGCCGTCTTCCTCGGCTTCCTTGACGTGTTTGACGGCGGCCTGCGTGTCGTTGCTGCCCGCGCCGGCGATCACCGGCACGCGTTTTTTCGCGACGTCCATGACCGTCTTCCAAAGGCGACGATCCTCGCCCATCGTCATGGTGGCCGCTTCGCCGGTGCACCCGCAGGACACCAGGCCGTGGACGCCGTTGTCGATCTGGTGTTCGACCAAGCGCTCCACGGCGTCCAGGTCCAACTGCCCATCCTTAAACGGTGTCGCCAACGCGGTAATGATGCCGGAAAATTGCATGGCGAATCCCCTTTTGCTCGCCTCAGGTTGGTGTTCGCTCGGGCGCGTTGATTCCCGAGGGCGCAAAACCTAGCACGAGGGGGTTGGGAAGAAAAGAGACTTCATCCGAATCGTTCAGAGCCGCGCGCGTCAACAAGCGGGTTGGTACGTCGCGGCTATGCAGGCTTGGTCGCGATTTGCCGTCAATCCCGGAGCGAAGCGACGTCCATCAAGGCAGGATCGACAATGCGTCAGCGTGCAGGCCGCCGTAGCTTTAGCGAAGGCGGCCGTTAGCCCGTGGGGGCTTCCCCACACATGATGGTCGCCATGATCGCCTTCTGCAGATGCAGCCGATTTTCTGCTTCGTCCCAGACCTTGGAGGCGGGGGATTCGAAGACCTCTTCGGTGACTTCCTCGCCCCGGTGGGCGGGCAGGCAATGCAGGAAGATCGCCCCATCGGACGCGCGGGCCATGAGTTCGGCGTTGACCTGATACGGCGCGAAAATGCGTCGCCGTTCGGCGGCCTCGTCCTCCTGGCCCATGGACGCCCACACGTCCGTCGTGACCACGTCGGCCCCTTCGGCGGCTTCGGCGGGATCTTCGGTCAGCAGGGTTCCCGGCTCCGCCTCCTCGGCGCGGGCGAGGATGGCTTCGTCCGGCTGATAACCGGGGGGGCACGCGAGGCGCAACGTGAAGCCCAACATGCGCGAGGCATTGAGCCATGAATTGGCCATGTTATTGCCGTCGCCGATCCAGGCCACCGTTTTGCCTTGGATGTCGCCCAGGTGCTCGATGACCGTCATCACATCCGCCAGCACCTGGCAGGGATGCAGCAGGTCCGACAGCCCGTTGATCACCGGGATGCTCGAATATTCCGCCAGTTCCAGCAGCGTGTCGTGGGCGTAGGTGCGGCACATGACGCCGTGGGCATAGGCCGACAGCACGCGCGCCGTGTCCCGGATCGGCTCGCCGCGCCCCATCTGGATGTACGCCGGGGCCAGGAAGATCGCCTGACCGCCCAATTGGAAAATTCCCACCTCGAAACTCACGCGTGTGCGCGTCGACGATTTCTCGAAGATCATCGCCAGGGACTTGCCTTCGAGCAGGCGGTGGGGCTCGCCGCGTTTCTGTTTGGCCTTCAGATCGGCGGCCAGGCGCAGCAACGCCGTCAACTCGTCCGTCGTCCAATCGGCGATGGACAGGAAATGCCGCACGGGGCGCTCGGATTTTTCGCGGGCGACCATCTTCGTTCCTCGTCGGGTGGCCTTGTCAGGTAACTTCAGCGGCGGGCGCGGGAAACGCGCCGTTTGCCGGATTTGACGGCCTTTCGGGAAACTTTGGCCAAAGCGGCGGGATTTTTCAACCGGAGGAAAGCTTCGACCGTCTCGCCGGGCTTGAGCCGCACATTTTCCAGGACGGCGTAGGGCTCGACATGAACCCCGGCGCCCAGGACGCAGTCGGTGAGGATGGCGCCGTTTTCGATGACGCACTCCGCGCCGATTTTGCATCGGCCGCGCAGGGTCGCCCCCGGATGCAGGACCGTGTCGGCCCCGATGGCCGTGTGGGCGTCGACGTAGGTCGCGGACGGATCGACGATCGTCACCCCCGCGCGCATGTGGCGCAGGAGGATGCGCTCCCGCAGGACGGCCTCGGCCTGGGCCAATTCCACCCGCGAGTTGACGCCCATCGCCTCGGCCTCGTCCTCCAGCGGCACGGCGGAAAGGCGCAGCCCTTCGCCCTGGGCGAGGCCCACGATGTCGGTGAGGTAATACTCGCCCTGGTCGTTGTCGTTTTGCACCTTGCCCAGCAGGCGAAAGAGCGTCTTCGCGTCGACCAGATAGATGCCGCCGTTGACCTCGTCGATGTCCCGCTGCTCGGGCGTGGCGTCGCGATGCTCGACGATGCCGCAAAAATCCCCCGACGCATCGCGCAGGATGCGGCCGTAGCCCGTCGGATCGCCGGCGAAAAACGACAGGGCGGTCAGGGTGTACTTGCCTTTGTTGTGTTCGGCCAGGGCGCGCTTGATGGTCTCGGGGCGCAGCAGCGGCACGTCGCCGGAGAGAATGAGCACCGGGCCGTCGAAGCCGCGTAGCGCGGCCTTGGTCTGAGCCACGGCGTGGCCGGTGCCCAGGCGCTGTTTTTGCACCGCAAAGTCGACCTCGTATTTCGGCGGATCGGCCTCGACGGCCTCGCGAACGGCGTCGGCTTGATGGCCGATCACGCACACCGCCTTGGCCGGGCGCAAGGGAGCGACCTGATCGAGCACATGAGCGATCATCGGCCGCCCGCCCACCTCGTGCAGCACCTTGGCCTTGTCGCTTTTCATACGGGTGCCCTGGCCGGCCGCCAGGACGATCACCGCCAACGATTTGCTCATGGATCGTTCTCCGCTTCTGTCATTCCGAGGGAAAGTGAAGGATCTCTCGTGCGTTGTCGGTTAACCGTGCGTTCGCTTCAGAGCCGCGCACGTTAGTAAGCGGGTGGGTTCGTCTCGGCAACCCGCTCCCTGACGGTCGCGGCTCTGTAGGGTCGCGGTCGTCGTCATACAACGTTCGAATA
>JACKCT010000038.1 GCA_020633895.1 Deltaproteobacteria bacterium
ATGGACGACGACATGGAGATGTAAACCCTCTCCCTCCTGGAGAACCGATCACCATCTCATGATGTCCGGCCGCCTTCGGGCGGCCATTTTTTATGCCGTAGCCGGCATGGACTGACGGCCCGCCTCCGCCGAGGCTACAGCGGATCTGCACGCCGGCGCGTTGTTGATCGTGCCTTGGTGGACGTCGCTTCGCTCCAACCTTTCAAAAATCATTGTCATCCCGAGCGACGCGAGGAACCTCTCGTACGTTGTTTGTAACGCTTCCGACCCTTCAGAGCCGCGACCGTAAGGGAGCGGGTTGGTTCAAGTCAGTAAAAACGGTGGGTGCCACACTTTCACGGCGACGAACGTCGGCGGGAAGGTGTGAGCCGCCATGTCACGTTTGTTGGTCGATGTAACCGCAAGTTGCGTACCGGGGCCCCGCCAACCGCTCACTACGGTTCGCGGCTCTGAAATGTCTGTGCTGTATTCGGCATCGGCTGGAGCAACGCGACGTCCCACCACGGCCCGTTCAGCCCGCGCATCAGCGTGTAGGCCTCCTTCGCCAAGGCTACGGCGGGCCGTCAGCCCGTGGCGGCTACGCCACCCCTATCCCCATCCCCGCCCCATCCGCTACACTGCGCGCATGGCTATGGCGATGCTCACACCGGCGGTGCGGCGGCGGCTCATTGCGGCGGTATATCTGGGCGTGGCGGCGGCGATCTGGTGGACGGCGAAAGGCACCGGCCTGTACGTCGATCGGGAACTGCTGCAACTCAACAATCAGGCCAAGGACTTCGGACTGCCTCGCCTGGACGGCAACGAGCAGACCCTCTCCGCCCTGGCCAATCGGGACAACGTCGTGTGGATCATCTTCGGACGCACCGACGACAAGCCCAGCCGCATCCAGCTCAACGAGGCCCGCACCATCGCCGAGGACTACCGCGAATTCGAAAACCTGCGCATCCTCTTCCTCGCCAACGGCCAGAGCGCCGAGGAAATCAACGAGTTCGTAAAAGCCGAAGGCTCCGCGGCGATGATCCTGCTCGACAAGGGCGGCATCACCGCTCGGCGCTACAAGGCCACCACCTGGCCCACCTCCTACATCGTCGACCAGTCGCGCACGATCCGCGGCGGCCACCGGGGCGTCTGGCGCGCCCACGACCGACAGCTCAACAAGCTGCTGCGCACCTACCTGCTGGATGGCCCCGGCCGCTCGGTCTCGCCGGGTTTGGGAGGGATGCCGTGAGCGAGGTGCTGCTCGAATGCCGCGATCTGGACAAGACCTACACGGTCGGCAAGCTGCGCCGGCGGCGGGTCGAGGCGCTTAAAAAGGTCAACCTGCAAGTGCGTCGCGGGGATGTGTACGGCTTTTTGGGACAGAACGGGGCGGGCAAGACGACGACGATCCGCTGCCTGTTGGGCCTCACCCCCGTCACGCACGGCAAAGTGATCGCCTTCGGCGAGGCGAGCCCTCCGCCGGAGGTGCTGTTCACGCGCCTGACCTACTGCCCGGAAGAGTCCAACGTCTTCACCGGCCTGACCGGGCGGGAAGTGCTGACCATTTACGGCCGCATGTACGGCATGGACGAGGCGCGGCTGCGAAAGCGCGTGGACGAGACACTCGCGCTGATGAACCTGACCGAGGCGGCGGACCGGCGCCTTTCCGGCTACTCCAAGGGCATGCGCCAACGCATCGGCCTGGCCCAGGCGCTGCTGCCCGAGCCGGAGTTGATCGTGCTGGATGAGCCGACGCGCGGCCTGGACCCGATCTCCCGTCGACGGTTCCGGGACGTGATCGAACAATACGCCGCCGCCGGCACGACCTTTTTCATCAATTCCCACACCCTCTCGGAGGTCGAACGCTCCTGCAACCGCGTGGGCATCATCGACCAGGGGCGCCTCGTGACCGAACTGTCGCCCGGGGAATTGGTGTCGGAAAATCCGTCGCTGGACGTGGACTATCGCGTCGACGGCGAGCCCTTGCCCGGCAGTGAACAGCGCGACCGCCACTGGCGCCTTAACGTTGCCGACACGCGCGCGCTGGCCCAAGCCACGGCCCAAATCGCCGATCGGGGCGGAACAGTCACGGCGGTCACGACGCGTCGCGAGAGCCTGGAAGACTACTTCATCAAGATCGTCGGCGATCAGGAGGTGGTCGGTCCGTGAACGTGCGCGCCCATCACGTCGCCCACTATGCCTGGCTGAGGCTGGTGCGTTCCCACTATCTCAAGGCGCTGCTGGCCGCGTCGTTTTTCGTGGCGGTGGCGGCGTTCGGAGGGTCGGGAGGCAGTGATTCGGTCATGGCGCGCATGACGGCGCTCGAAGTGGCGATCAAGGCTTCGCGCTGGTTCGTGTGGCTGGCGGCGATCTGGATCGGCCTGTCGTGCATCACCGACGAAATCAACGCCCAAACCGCGCGCACTCTGTTCACCAAGCCGGTGCGGCGCGTGGAGGTCGTCCTGGGTTTGATGGGAGGCGGCGCGCTTTATTTGACCCTGGTCACGGCGGTCAACACGCTGCTGATATTCGTCATCGCCGTGGGCCGCGACATTCCGGTCAGTCTCGGGTCGTTCGCCTTGCTGCAAGTCTCCATGCTCATCCCCGTCTTCGCCGTCTTGGCGTTGACGATGGTGTTGTCGCTGGTGTTTTCTAAACCCATCGCCGGTTTTTTGATGATATTCCTGGCTCAGGAGAACGTCTGGGACGTGCTGGCCACGACCCTCAACGCCAGCCAGAGGCCTGATTGGTTTAAGGTTCCGGGCGTTTTCCTGTTAAAACTTTGTTATTTGATATCACCCACCTATCATCGATTCATTCAAGAATATCAAGAGTTCATACAGTTGGAATTTCCCTGGGGCGAATTCGTCTTCCACACAGCCGCGATCGGATTTTACGTGGGCGCCGCGGCGTTGTTGGCGACGTTCATTTTGCGTCGCAAAGACGTTTAAGACCGCCGGTTTCCGACCTGGATGACCCTGCCACCGGACTTTCCCGGACATGCTGTCCAACTCCCCCGTCCCTCCTGTCAGTGTCCGGGAAAGACCCGTGATCGCCACGAAGCCGTCACGGGTTTTTGGAAGGGCTCCCGCCGAGCCTGAAGCCCGGTCGGTCTCGGGAGCATCGTTGGAGGTCTCGGGATTCATGAGGTTTTTTTCGATATTCTCGGGACGCTTTTGTTGGGCCGACCGGCCTGGGGACAAATTTCATCCACAGCACCTCGAAAGATTTCCACAGGGCATCCCCCGGAGGTGACGTTTGTGTGCAAAAAAATTCCAACTCAAAAAAACCGGCGGGGGCGCGACGAAAAACCGGACGTTCCGCACCTTTAGACGAGGCGCCCTGGTCGCTGGGGAATTGGAGTCGGTCGATGGCGCGATTTTCCCGGGAAAAGGGGCTTGCAATCGAGTTGGGCGTATGTATACTGGCTTCGGGTTTTAGAGCACATTCATGCATTATTTATCGGGGTCGCCACTCGAAAAGATAGGACACGTTCTCCTGTGGACTTCTTCTCGTTTGCGACCGGTAGCGGCGTCTAAGCTCTTGCTTTCTTAGCTCATTTTTCTAAGACGGGCCTGTGGAATCCGTGAGGATAACCACGGAGCGACGGCACCCGTTTTTTCGCGAAGAGGAAGGTTATTTTAATGAAAGATAACCAGGTCATCCACCACGGGAACGACCCTTGGGCCCAAGTCAAGGAGGTCCTGTCCCAACGGATCGATGCCCGCGATTTCTCCACCTGGATCGAGCCGATGATCCCCCGGGGCGCCACCAACGGGGAGACGAACGAGCTGGAGTTGGCCGCTCCCAACAAGTTCGTGCAGGACTGGTTCAACGAGCATTACGCCCATTTCGTTCGCGACATTCTCTTTGAACTGACCGACCGGGAATTTCGCGTCAAGGTGGCGTTGGATCCCTCGGGACGCAAGGGACAGCTCGACTTCGCCCTTCCCGGCACCGCCACCGTCGAGGACTCGGCCGCCGACGCCTCCAAGCGCCAGGCCCGCTCCCGCAGCTTCGTCGCCGAGGGACAGGGGCTCAATCCCCGGTACACCTTTTCCCGCTACGTCGTCGGCGCCAACAACCAGTTCGCCTGCGCCGCGTGCCTGTCGGTCGCCAAGAAACCGGGAAAGACCTTCAACCCCGTCTTCCTTTACGGCGACACGGGCCTGGGCAAGACGCACCTGCTGCACGCCATCGGCCACTACATGCTCTCCGGCGGCAAGCCGATGAACATCGCGTCCATGACCTCCGAGCGCTTCACCAACGAACTGATCCACGCCATCCACCACGGCCAGATCAACGCCTTTCGCAAGAAGTATCGGCGCATCGACGCCCTGCTGATCGACGACATCCAGTTCCTGGCCGGCAAGGAGCGAACGCAGGAAGAGTTCTTCCATACCTTCAACGACCTCTACGAGGCCGGCGCCCAGATCGTCGTCACCTCGGACCGGGCACCCAAACATCTGGCCCAGTTGGAAGAGCGTCTGCGCACGCGCTTTAGCTGGGGTCTGATCGCCGACCTGCAACCCGCTCAGCTCGAAACGCGCATCGCGATCCTTCGGGAGCGGGCCAAGGAATCGGGCGTGGAATTGCCGCCGGACACGGCCATGTTCCTGGCCGAGCACTTCCAGTCCAACATCCGGGAGTTGGAAGGCGCCTTTGTGCGGGTCTCGGCCTATTCGTCGCTCAACGGCGTGCCCATCAGCGTGGACATGGCCCGGCGCGTGCTGCGCAACCTGATCGGCGACCCGGACACGCCGGTGACGGTCGAGCAAATCCAGAAGGCCGTCTGCGATCACTACAAGATCAAGCTCTCGGACCTGCTGGGCCCCCGCAAGCAACGCATTTTCGCCATGCCCCGGCAGATCGCCAGCTACATGGCCCGGGAGATGACCGACCTGTCCTTCCCGGAAATCGGCCAGGCCTTCGGCGGTCGCGACCACACGACGATCATGCATGCCCATCGGAAGATCGGCGCCGGCCGGCGCGAGAGTCCGGATCTTGACGCGACCATCGGCAAGTTGGAGCGCAAGATCCGCGGGGTGTAACCCAAGAATCCTTTCTTTTGCATTTGCCGCAACGCCGACGAACCCGGTCGGCGTTTTTGTTTTGCCCGCCAAGCGTGGGGGCGCCGGGATTCGCCCGCAATGTCGATTGACGCCCCGCCGCGCGCATGATTCAATTCGCCCGTGAAAACGCATCGACATACCCCGCCGCTCCGGCGGTTTCGGCGCGGCGCGACGCTCCTGGCGTTAGCGGCCGTGTTGTCGGTCTTTGTCGCCGGGTGCCTGTCCGACGACAGCGAGGACGAGCGGGACGAGATTACCGGCACGTCCATCATCGACGACTCCAACGCCACCGATCAGGACTGCGTCGACGCGATCAAGGGCCTGACGCGCGAATGCGTCACCTTTCGCGACGCCGGCGGCGATGCCCTTTCCGCCGCGGAGGTCTACTCCGGCTGCGGGCGCAATCCCGTGGACTGCTACGAGCGTTGCTATGACCCGGAAGACACGTGCGTCGAGATGTATTCCTGCCTGGTGGATGATTGCGGATTGGACGGGGATTAGACGCTAAAGCCGACAGTCCTCGGCCAAGCATGCCTTGATCGCGTCACCGCACTCGCCGATTTCCTCATAACACGAAACGACGCATTGCCCGGCATCCGAGGGGCACTCGGCGAGCAGTTGGTTTTGCGTCAGGACATTGCCGGAGCCGTCGACGAACTGGGCGTTGCATTCGGCGGTGAGGAAATTGAAAGCGTCCTGGCAACGGCGGTATTCCTCGCCGGTCAGGCTGTCGTCATCGTCGTCGCCGGTGGCGTCGTCATCATCGTCGTCGTCCACGACAATCGCGTCGTTCCCGTCGTCGCCGCCGTCGTCGCATCCCGCGAACGCGCCGCCCAGCACCGCCGCCAGGGCGAGCACGACCAACCACCAATGCCGATTCCACCGCGCCGCCATCGTACCTAATCCGGTTCCCGCAACGCCCGCGCGATGCGCACAAATCCCAAAAACGCCGACACGCCCATGTACACGGAAAAGACCACCATCAGCGGCGTGATCCACGACAGGCCGGTCAGCCACTTGAGCAGCAGGAGGGCGTAGATCGTGAACTTGGTTTTGACGATGGCCGTGTACGGAATTTCCAGCAGGTTCTGCGCCACGGCGAATACGGAGACGTAGAGATACGTCACCACATAGATCGTCCCCACCGTCGGCGGAATACTCGGCGCGCCGGGCACGTCGGCGACAAAGGAGGCGGTCAGCACGACGATGACCATGCCCGTCAGGTCGTTGGCCATGTCCAACAGCGCGCCCTGGGCCCGGCCGTAGCGACCGATGACCCGCGCCAACGGGCCGTCCAATCCATCCAGCACGATATGCAGCGCCAACACCAGAAACGCCGCGCCGTACTCCCCGGCGCTGAAGAGAATCGGGAAGCCGACGAGCAGCACCGTGAAGCTGGCCGCCGTGATATGCCAGGGCATGACGCCCAGGCGGGCCAACCGCTCCAGCGCCGGGCCGAACCGCTCGTAGCGATAACGGCTCATCCGGCGAAAGTAGGTCTCCTCGTCCCGGGCGTACCAGGACCATTTGGACCCTTCGCGCAGCCCTTCCCCGGCGTCGGGGCGTTGCTCCGCGAAGGGGGGCAGGTCATCGGCCGGCGTCATGGCGTTGTTCTTTCCGTGGGCCGAAAATCAAAATCCATGCCCTGACTCTTCGCACGGGAGCCCCGCAAGATCAACTCGCGCTCCGGGAATTTTTCATTGACGAAACGATTTGGCCTGGGGCAGCGTATGGTCTTTGTGCGGGGGGATCCCCGATTTTCAGAGCACATCTTCGCTTCGGCAGGAGAAATGGAGGAAAGACATGAAGAAATCGAACTTTCTGATCGGTTTGGGTTCGGCGGCTCTGCTGCTGGGCGCTCCGGCGGCCGGCCTGGCCTCGACGCATTCGCTCGACGATGAGCTCAGCGCTCAGGCTCAACAGGGAACGCCCATGCTCTTCGCCGAAGAAGACAAGGACGGCGAAGGCAAGTGCGGCGGTGAAGGCAAGTGCGGGGGCGAGGGCTCCTGCGGCGGCGACACCGACGAGGGCGACGACGGCGGTTCCTCCACCGAGGGCTAAGCTCATCGACCCGACGCGATTCTTCGCGTCACGACCCCATCCATCGTGATGACAATTCGCCGCGCGGGCCCCGACCCCGCGCGGCGGCATCCTTCCCGGATCGAGGAGCCGACCTTGGCCGACCATTCCGACGACAAGCAACTGCGCGTGGGCCTGGGTTTTCGCCTGGGGCTGGCCGACGCGATGCTCCAAGCCGCCGCCACGTCGGCCGACTTCGTGGAGATCGCCCCGGAGAATTATCTGGGCGTCGGCGGACGGCGGGCGCGCGTGCTGCACGGCGCGAAAGAGCGCTGGCCGGTGATCAGCCACGGCCTGTGCGGCGACCTGGCCGGGTCGGCGCCGTTGGATCGGGATTTCATGGACCGCCTCAAGGTCTTTTTGCGTCAGATGGGCGCGCGCTGGTACTCGGACCATCTGTGCCTGACGAATGTGGACGGGGCCCAGTTGCATGAACTGATCGCCCTGCCCTTCAACGAGGACTCGGTCAAGCGCGCCGCCGAACGCATCCGCATTGTGCAGGACATCCTCGAAATGCCCCTGGCGGTCGAGAACGTCTCGGCCTACGCCACCATGCCCGGCTCGACCATGGGCGAGGCCGAGTTCGTGCGCGCCGTGGTGGAGGAGGCGGACTGCCGCCTGCTGCTGGACGTCAACAACGTGTTCGTCAATTCGGTCAATTTCGAATTCGACCCGATCGACTACATCGAGACGTTGCCGCTGGACAAGGTGCTCGAAGTGCATGTGGCGGGGTACTACGAGGAGGAGCCCGACCTCCTGCTCGACACGCACGCCGCGCCCATCTCCGATCCGGTCTATGACCTTTTTCGCGAGGCCTGGCGGCGCCTGCCCGTGCGTCCGCCGGTGTTGTTGGAGCGGGACGGCAACTTCCCGCCCCTCGCCGAATTGGAAGCGGAATTGGGTCGTTTGTTAAAAATCATGGACGAAGTGGATACTGAAGCCCTAGAATTGCCACGAGAAACACACACGACCGTTCTTTAAGGCGAGGTGTCCATGGAACTTCGGCCGTTGCGTGGCGTCTTTGGCGTATTGCTGGCTATCGGTTTGTTTTCGTTGGTCGCGGCGGGCTGCGGAAAGCCCCAACCTCCGTCCAACGCCGAAATCGATCAGGCCATTCGGGCCAGTCTGCAGAGCGATCTCAAAGACTTCCAACTGCAGACGATCAACGTGGAGTCGGTGGTTCCGGTCGGCACGGATTTCTTCGTCACCGCCGGATATACGCTGACCCGACCGGCCTCGAACATCCACGGAGATCAGACGCAGAAGAAAAAGGATCTGTTCGTTCTGCATCAGAAGAACGGCCAGTGGGCGGTCAAATCCCGGCAGAAGTTCAGCGAATAGATCCGCGAATCGGCCCCGCCCCGGCCCTTAGGAAATCGCATGTCCGACATCCCCTTTGACCGCGCCGCCCTCGAGCGACAGACACGCTCGATGGTTTTCGATACCCCCGCCGGCACGGTGCCCGGCCTCTCCGAGCGCGGCCACCGCGTCTACCGCCGCCAAGTGCGCCTGTCCGTCAAGAACGGCGTGAAGCTCGCCATCCCCATCGCGCGCAAACTCCTGGGCAAAAAGACGATTGAGGCGATCCTGGATCGCTGGCTGAACGAAAACCCGCCCGAGACGCGCCTGTATTGGGAGCTGCCCTTGCAGTTCGCGGTGTGGTTTGCGGCGCGGTACGACGAGGGGGCGTTCGCCGACCTGAATCTGCCGGTCGCCGCGCCCGAGCTGATGCATTGGGAGTGCGTGGAGGTGGCGGCGATCAACGCGCCCGACGGACCGTCCGACGATCCGGACGCGATCAACGCCGTCGATCTGTCCAACCTCGAAATCCACGACCAACCCGCCGACGACCGCAAGGTGGTGCTGCATCCCAGCGCGCGGCTCGGCGTGTTTCGTCACCCGGTCCATCGCATTTCGCTCAAGGACGCCGCGTGGCCGGAAGCCTCCGACGTGCCCTTTTGCGTGCTCGTCTATCGCCCGACCGGCGAGGAATACGCCGCGTGGATGGAACTGGACCCGGTCACGGCCCAGGCCCTCGCCCAAGCCGCCGAAGGCAAGACCCTCGCCGAATGCCGCGCCTTCCTCGCCGAACTCCACGGCGCCGCCGTCCCGTGGGACGCCCTGCTGGCCCGCCTGGACACCCTGCGCGAACGGGGCGCGATTCTCGGCTACGCCGCGTAGCTCAACGCCAATCGTCGCCGTTCAAATGTGACCGCCACGACAAGACCACGGCGCGGGATATCGTCTCCAACAACGAATTTTCCCTCGCGTTTACGCCCCGCGCGAATTTCCCTAAGATTTTCCAAGCCTCCTGACAATCCGCGACGAATCTTGAGGAAAGGCGGCGTTTTTGGCGAAATCGCGCAAGGTATTGGTCGAGTCGGACTCGGCGCGCAGCTTTGACCTGCGCGTGGAGGAAGCCGGCGACCCCGCGCGCGTGCATATCTCCGGCCGCCTTTCGCTGACCAACGCCGGGGCCGTGTACAAGGAAATCTCCCCGATCCTCAAGCGTGTCAGCGCCAAACAGGTCGTCGTCGACCTTTCCGATCTGCATTACATCGACGCCGGCGGCGCGGCCGTTTTGCTCGCCGCGGAGAAGTGGTGCCGCAAAAACGGCAAGACCTTTAATCTGGAAGGCCTGACGGGATCGGTGGCCGGGCTGCTCTCCCTGGTCGATCGCAAAAAGCTCACCGAACTCGAACTGGCCTCCGCGCCCAAACCGCCGGGCCTGATCCTGCAAGTCGGCGAGGCGTCGATTCATATGATGGACGACGTGCGCCAGATGGTGACGTTCGTCGGCGCCGCGACGATCGGCATGGCCGCCGCCTTCCTCAAACCCCGTCAGATCCGCTGGCGCGACACTTTTTTTTACATGGACCGGGCCGGTACTGACGCCCTGCCCATCGTCGGCCTCATCTCGCTGCTGATGGGCCTCATCCTCGGCTTTCAGGCCGTCGTGCAACTCGCCCAGTTCGGCGCCAACATCTACATCGCCGATCTGGTCGGCCTGTCGGTGCTGCGCGAATTGGGACCGCTGATGACGTGCATCCTGGTGGCGGGGCGCTCGGGCTCGGCGTTCGCGGCGGAGATCGGCACCATGAAGGTCAGCGAGGAAGTCGACGCCCTGACCACCATGGGCTTCGACCCGATCCGCTTCCTGGTCGTGCCCAAGGTGCTCGCCCTCGTCACCATGGTCCCGTTGCTCACCCTCTACGCCGACTTCCTCGGCCTGATCGGCGGCATGATCGTCGGTATGTCCCTGGGCGACCTGACCATGAGCGCCTACATCTCCGAATCGAGCAAGGCCCTGGACCTGTGGGACATCGGCCAGGGGCTCATGAAGGCCGAGGCGTTCGGCATCGTCATCGCCCTGGTGGGATGCATGCGCGGATTCCAGGTGCGCGGCGGCGCGGCCAGCGTCGGCCAATACACGACCAGCGCGGTCGTCACCAGCATCTTCCTGGTGATCATCGTCGATTCCGTTTTCACCTTGATCTTTCAATATTGGGGACTCTAGCCCAGGCATGACCGATCGCGACGACAAAACGAAGGACGCTTCCCGAAGCCCGCTGACGCCGCCCGACGAGACGGCGCCGGACGGCATCGAGGAAAAAGTCACCGACGCCGAGCCCGGCAACGCGCCCAAGGACGCGACGCACAGCGAGGATCCGGGCAGCGCGGACGTGCATCCGTCGGAGTATAAGAAGATCGTCGCCGTCCTGGACAACCCGGGCAAGAAAGCGGTCGTCGAGGCGCGGGACGTGGTCGTGCGCTACGGGCCGAACACCATCCTCAACGGCGTGTCCTTCGACGTCTACGAAGGCGAAATCTTTGTCATCCTCGGCGGTTCGGGCTGCGGCAAGTCGACCCTGCTGCGCCAGCTCATCGGTCTGGAGACCCCCGCGGAAGGCACCGTCAAAATCGACGGCGAGGACATCACCCACGCCGAAGGCAGGGACCGGGAGCGCATTCTGACGCGCATCGGCGCCCTGTTCCAATCCGGCGCCCTGTTCGGGTCGATGACGCTGGCCGAAAACATCGCCCTGCCCCTACGCGAATACACCAACCTGCCCGAGGACCTGATCCAGACGCTGGTGAGCCTCAAACTCGACCTGGTCAACCTGGCCGGATTCGAAAACCACCTGCCCAGCGAAATCTCCGGCGGCATGAAGAAACGCGCCGGTCTGGCCCGGGCGCTGGCGCTGGATCCTCACATTCTCTTTTGCGACGAGCCGTCCGCCGGCCTGGACCCCATCAGTTCGGTGGAGCTCGACCACCTGCTCATCGAACTGAACCGCTCCCTGGGCCTGACCATTGTCGTCGTCACGCACGAACTCGATTCCATCTTTGCCATCGCGCATCGGGTGATTATGCTGGACAAATCCGTCAAGAACATCATCGCGACGGGGGACCCGCGAGAGCTCAAGGAAAAAAGCACGCACCCCTTCGTCCGCAATTTCTTCAACCGCCAGTCCGACGGCGTCGGATCGGCCTAACCGGGAGGGAGCATGGCCAAGGATTCCCACAAGTTCAAAGTCGGCCTGTTCGTCCTGGGCGCGGCGATCCTGGGCAGCGGCGCGCTGATCTGGTTGGGCGCCAGCAAGTTCCTGTCGGAGACGCGCCAATATGTGACATTCTTCGACGAATCGGTGCAGGGCCTGGAGGAGGCCTCGTCGGTCAAGTTCATGGGCGTCATCGTCGGCAACGTGAAGCACATCAAGGTCGCGCCCGACGGCAAGCTGGTGCAGGTCAACATGGAGACCGACGCCGACTTCGAGGCCGACGACGGCATGCGCGCCACGCTGGCCATGGCCGGCATTACGGGCATGAAGTACATCGAGATCACCCGCGATCCCGACTCCACGCCCCTGACCGTGCCCTTCAAGACCGAGCACCCCATCATCCCTTCGAAAAAATCCGCCACCGGGCAGCTTTTCGAGGCCATCGAGAAGGTCTACGACAAGATCATGGAGACCGACTTTCCCGGCATCGGCGAAAACGCCAAGGAGGCCCTGGCCGAGATCGAGTCCGTCGCCCAGGACCCGAACATCGACAAGCTCATCGCCCAACTGGCCGGGGCGGCCGAGCGGGTGAATTACCTGGTGCATAAGCACGAGACGGAGCAGACCATCGTCGAGCTGGCCCAGACGCTCACCGAGCTTCGCGGCCTGGTGGCGACCATCAAGACGAGCATCGAGCAGGCGGACCTGAAGAGCACCTTCGGCGACCTGCGCCTGGCCGCCGGCAACCTCAACCAGATGCTGGAACGCATCGACAACGAAGTTGCCGCGACGCTCGCGAACCTGCGTCGCACCACTGACAACCTCTCGCGCATCACCCAGGACATCTCCGATAGGCCCGGCCAACTGCTGCTCTCCGAGCCGCCGCCGGA
>JACKCT010000039.1 GCA_020633895.1 Deltaproteobacteria bacterium
TCCGTGGGGCCGAGGGTGATGTAGTAGTCCCCGGCGTCCAGCTCGAACTTGGCCAGCTTGTGGATCGTCTCGCAGTCGGACTCGTCGGCCGTGGTCGTGGCGGGGATCTCGGTCAGGTCCTCGGTCCAGAACTTGATGTCGGTGTCGACGTTGAGGACCGCGTCGATGGTGGAGCCGTCTTCGGCGACGGTATAGGACAAATAGCCGCCCATGGCGTCTTCATACGTCGTCAGGGTGACGTCGTACGCCGTGTGGGGCGTGTTGACGTCGACCGCGGCGGCCGGCTCGTCCCCGGCGCTCACCTCGATGGGCGTCTCTTCGAAGTGGCCGCAGGCATGGACCTGGGCGTCGGCGAAGGGATCGTCGTCGTCGTCATCATCGTCGGTGTCGTCGTCGTCATCGTCCGCGGACGTATCGTCGTCGTCATCATCGTCATCACCACAGGCGGTGGCGAAAGCCGTCAGGGCCGCCAAGGACAGCAGCAGAGCCAGAACCAGCATCAACCAGTTCGCACGTTTCATTGCATTCTCCCTCTTGAGGCGGTCATCCCGCCGATTCCATGTTACAGGGTGCGAGATTGTCAGAGCGGACGCACGCCGCTCCCATATCCCGCCGAAATAGCGAGGCAAACTAACACAAAACGCCACGGCCGGGCCTGCGGCATTTTGTCGCGGAGGGGGGAAATGTCAGGAAAGACGCAGGTTTTGCATCTCCGGGTTGATCAGGGCGTCGAGACCGGCGCCTTCGACCAATGGAAATGCACCGCGACGGGCCGATGATCGGACAAATCCTTGCCCGCGCCGTCGATGAACTCGGTCGGCCGCCGCCAGACGGTCGCCTCCAGGTCCACATCGTCACCGGGGCGGAACATCACCCGGTCGATCGCCTCTTCCGGGCAAGCCAGATAACGACACGCGTCGGCCAGGTCGGCGACGTCGAGCAGGCGGTCCAGACTCTCCCGATCGGCCTCGCGGCCGTAGGACAGATTCGTGTCCCCGGCGACGATCACCGCCCGCCCGGCGGACATTTCGACAATGAATTCGGCGAGTTGGTCCACATTGTCGGCACGGGCGGCCGCGTCTTCGTCGGCGCCTCCGGCGTCCATATGCAGGTTATAGACGTCGACGGTCGCGCCGTTGGCCAACTTGACCTGGCCGAAGGAAAAGCCTTTGTCGGTCAGGCAGTCGTTGGCGTTGCCGACCACGCCGTTACAGGCGTCCCATTTCTCCCGGTAGAACATATCAAAGGAGTAGTACAGGAACATATTGAGCCCGTCGCCGGGGCGGATGAAGCGCCAAGTCTCAGATAGGTCCGTCTGATAGGGATGCAGCAGCGCCGAGGTCAACTCGTCGTGATAGTAGAAATCCTCCTGCACCAGCGCCATGTCGTACGCGTTGAGCAGAGGGCTGATAAGCGGGTTGTTGACCGACGGGGTCGACCCGGAAATGGGGTCGAGCAGGCCCGCGACGTTGTAGGTGATCAGCTCGAACTCGCCTTCGGTGGCGTCGTCGTCATCGTCTCCGGTGTCGTCATCGTCGTCATCATCATCGTCGCCGCCGCATTGATCCACCGCGACCGCGGGCAGGACCGCGACGGCGATCATCAACATCGACCAGAGCATCATTGTGGAAGTGGACATGGGCGCATCCTCGGTCCATGGGGCCTAAAGGCGAAATCATGGCAATAAAATGGCGTTTCTGTGACGCGCGAGTGTGGGCGCGAAGGCTCGGCGTGTCAATGAAATTCTGCGTCGGGCCATGGGGCGTGGCACGTGGCGTGGCATGGGGCGTGGCACGTGGCGTGGCATGGGGCGTGGGATGGAATGCCGAATTTCTTGCCTCCGCCGCAGTGCCGGGGGAGAATGTCGCTCTGTTCACCGGAGGTTGAGATGGCGTTCGACGAGCAATTGGCGGGACGCGTGCGCAAGGCGATGGGCCATGGCGCGGGCGTGAGCGAGAAAAAGATGTTCGGCGGGTTGTGCCTGTTGTGGGAAGGGCACATGGTCTGCGGCATTACGGGCTCTGACGAGTTGATGGTGCGCGTCGGGCCGGAGCAGTATGACCGGTGCCTGGCCCATCCCCATGCCAAGGAAATGCTTTTTACCGGCCGCCCGATGAAGGGGATGATCTACGTGTCCCCCGAGGGCTACGCGGCGGACAAGGACCTCAAGGCCTGGGTCGCCAAGGGGCTGGCGTTCGTCAAGACGCTGCCTCCCAAGGAGGCGAAGGCCAAACCGAAAAAATCCGCGACAAAAAAGGCACCGAGGTAGTCGGCTGCCTCGCGAAGGTTGGGCGTACGAAGTCTGACCCAAAAAATCACCCCGCCATGGCGGGGTGATTGTCGTCCTCTCGAAGTCCGTTCGCTCGGCTTAGGGGAAGGTGAACGTCGTGATCAGCGTCGGCTCCAGATTGTCCACGTCGGCCGGGACGAAGGTGCCTTCGAAGCTGAGCAACTCTTCACCGATCAGGACGTTGACGAAGTAGTTGACCTCCGGGGCGCTGCAGTTTTCGAAGTAGTCCACCAGCACCTGATACTCGCCCGTGGGCGCCTCTCCGAAATCCCAGAAGACATTTTCGTTGTTCACGCCGTCAATGAAGCACGCCGGGTTGGAGTCCAGGTCCAGCGAGCCGCCCGAGGACGAGTCGCGATGGGAGAAGTTGATGGTCTCGCCGCTGGGCTCGACGACATAGAGATCCAAATCCTCCGAGGCGTCGAAGGTCAGGCTCACCTTGATGTCGCCCGTGCCGGTGATCTCCACGATGTGCTCGTTGCAGATATCCTCGCTGATCAGATCGGCGCTGTCCCGCACCATCACGCACACCGTCATCGGCGAGAAATCCACCGAATCCTTGATGAAGATGTCCGCCTTTGTCTCGCCGTCCTCGGCCACGTCCGCCGGCAGGACGAAATAGCCGTCAAAACCCTGCACCGCGATCAGGACGTCCTCGATATCGTCCCGGCCGTCCGGGTCGTCGGCGTTGAACGTGTACCGGGCCGAACCGCCGTTGATGACCGTCTTGGGAAAGGCCATGTCCGAAATGGTCGGCGTCCCCGATTCGTCCGCAGCCGTCGGGCGGGCTCCCTCGACGTATTCCGCGCCGGGCACGTCCAGCACCGAAGTGGCCGGCGACGGCGGCGGCGCGCCCGTCCCGGTGTCGTCGTCGTCATCGCCGAAGGAGCGCGTCTCTTCCTCGTCGCTGCTGCTGTCGCACGCGATTCCGACAACCAGCGCCGCGGTCGTCAGAGCCAGCGCGGCCGTCATCCACCAAAGTCTCATCGCAAACCTCCCCTGCGCGTGATCGTGACGGGGCAAGTCGCCCGTCGAGTTCATGGATATGTTCGATTATGCCCCACGGATTTGATGAGGCCATTATAGGAAAAGAGAAAAATCGTACCAAGGAAAATTGGCGGAAGGGATGGCTCAGGCGGGTCCGATTCCGCTGAAGGCGAAATCGATAAGCTCGTCGATGAGTTTGTCCGGGTCGTCTTCGATCTGACCGGCCAGATAAAGCTGGCTCATGTACATGGCCGAGCCGATGATGGCCCGGGAGACCAGGTTGGTGTCGCACGGTCGGGCGAAGCCGTTGGACGTGGCGTGCTCGAGAAAAAACCGGGCAAGCTGGGCGAAACGCTCCTGCAGATCGCTCCATTTTTCGGCGAAACGATGGTCGATGGTGGGCGCCTCGCGGGCGAAGACCAAGGCCAGCTCCCGCTTTTCCACAATCTTCGCGGCCATGCGGCGACTGGCCGAAGCCGAGGCCCGGCGATACTCCTCCACACTCGAGGGAAGGTGCGCCGACATGTCGGTGAACTCGTTGACCAAATCCGCCTGAAATTCATCGAACAACGTTTCGAAAATATCCCGTTTATCGGTGAAGTTTCGATAGAAGGTCCCCTGGCCCACATTCGCTTCGGCCACGATGTCGGCAATGCGCGGGGCGTGGTAGCCATTTTGCGCAAAGACACGCGCCGCCGCGTCCAGCAACAGCCGTCGCGTGCGGGCCTTGCGCTCCTCGTCCTTTTTCCGGCGCGTTTCGGAAACCATCCAATCTCCTCGGACCGGTCATCCTTTGTCGAATTCCTCATATAACATGATATCAATGGATTAAGAAAGGGATCTAAGTTTTGTTTCAATGATACGGACTAAAGTCATCCGCAATATTTCATATGGGATCGGCTCGAAACAGGCGCAAGCCCTTGCTATGAATGGTTTTTTCATTCTAGGGTCAGGCACTTCCTTTTTTCGCTTGGAGTCGGCATGTGTCGCAATTTTTCCCGGACATTTGGGGGAGTCGTTGTGCGAGGCCTCACGGTCTGGCTGGTTTTGACCCTGGGATCGATCGCGGTCGGATGCACCGGATCGCGCACGGGCGACGGGCCTTGGTCCGTCATGACCAAGGACGACCATGCGTTCATTCAACGGATGGACGGTAAACGCCAGGAAGCGCTCACCCTGGGCCAGAGCGGTGAGCACGATAAAGCGCGCGAAATCTATGACGAAGTTTACGCCGAATCCGCCAAGCATTTCGGCGAGCGCCACCCCTATGTCATTCAATATCCCCTGGACGATCTGTGCCGCACCGCCAACTCCCAAGGCCATGTCGAAGACGCCCTGCGCCTATGCACCGAGGGGGCGCATTTGGCCGCCGAGGAATTGCCCAACGAACCGGGCATCGCGGGGATCTTTTTGGTGCGCCTCGGGCATGCCCAGCGGGCGGCGGGGCAGTTGAAGCAGGCGGCGTTGTCTTATCGCGTCGCGGTGGAAACCATCGAACGCAACAAGACGGTCATGCCTTTCTGGCATTCGCTGGCCGCCTATTACGCCTGCGCCACGCACAACGAGATGGGGCAGTTTGAGATGGCGCTGCCTTATTGCGATCGGGCGGCGGCGCTGTTCGAAGGCAACACGCAAATGCGTCCCAACGAGCGCTACCTGGCCCACGCCGAGAAGGGCAAGGCCGAGTTGCGCCTGGGCGAGACGGCGGCGGCGGTCGAGACACTGTCAACGGCCGTTGACGAACAGCGCCGGTTCCTCACCGTCGCCGACGATCGCACCCAACGCACCCTGGTCATGTTCGGCCAAGCGCTGTTCGACACGGGCGAGTTGCCGGCCGCGAAATTGAACTTGAAGGAGGCGGTCGAGGCTCGGGAAAACACCGCCCCCGCCCCCGACCCGGTGCTGGGGCAGGCCTATGCCCTCCTGGCCCGCATCGCGGCGGAGAGTTACTTCTGGCCGGACGTGATGACGTACTCCGAAAAGGCCCTGACAAATCGCGTCGCCGACAAGTCCCTGTCCGAGGAGGAATGGAACGCGACGCTGGACCTCTATTTGCAAGCCCTGGAAAAGCGCCGCCGCCAAAAAGACGTGCCCGCCGAACGCGCCCGCTGGCAATCGGCCCGGGAAGACGCACTCATGGACGGCGATATCGTCGGCGGAGTGTCGGAGGAATAGGGCACTGTTTCTTACCGGTTGGCGCGACGCGAACCGAGTGCCCTCCAAAATATCTGTTCTCTATCCTCAGGAAAATCGTCTAAACTGCGTGCTCCAACAACGATAAAAAAAGGAGCTCCCATGCGCGCGCGGCTGACGTTGATTTTTTTATCGCTGGTGTTGCTGTCTGCCGCGTTGGCCGTCGGCTGCGCGATCTACAGCAATTCGACCTCCACCGAATGGCGGGCGCTGTCTTCCGAGGAAAAGGCCGCTGCGCGCCGCGCCGGGGACGAACGCGATTTGGGCATCGCCGCCGATCACGGGCGTAAATACAAAATGGCTCTCTCTCATTTCGAAAATGCCTGCCGCATCTACGAAAAAACGTTCGGGTCCGAGCACTTTTACATGAGTCGGAACTGTTATGACGATCTGTGCTACGCCCATTATCGCCTGTGGGACTTTGAGGGAGCCCGGAAATATTGCGAAAAGGGGATGGCTCTTTCCCAAATAACCGAACCGCAAAACATCGGCCAGTTGGCGAGATATGAAAATCACTTCGGAGTCATCGAAGCCGGATTTCATCGATGTGATGCCGCATTCGCGCACTATGAACGATCCGAGGCGCTCTTCGCAAAATCCGTTCGTCCCACTCACGTCGCTCGTCCTGATCAGCCCGCTGATCCTGATCGAACCTGGGAGATCAGGGTCAATGTTCGCGCTTGCGCGGCGGCAAATGCCAGCGGCCGGCCGGGGGACGGGCTACCGTATTGCGAGAAAGCCCTGGCGTTGGCCGACGATTCCTCTGGAAATCATGACTACGATCGGGCTCTCACCCTGGTTCAGAAAGGCCTCGTGCTCAAGAACCTGGATCGAATTGACGAGGCAATACCTGTCTTGGAGGCAGCCATCGTCGAAAGCCGGCGCGCGTTGGGCCATTACGACATGCAGACGCGAAATGCACAGGTTGCTCTTGCGAAGATCTACTCCCACAACGGTTCCTTAAAGAGTGGCGAGGAATTGTTCCTGGAAGTTCTATCGACTTACAATCTGGACACAATCATTTGGTCCAGTCAGCTCGTGGAAATCTACAACGAATTGGCGTTGAACTATCGGCGTCAGGAGCGTGGGGCGGATGCCGTCGAGGCCGCCGAAAACGCCGTGCACTTTTGCGTGTCCAATCCCTATCTGGCGGATGAGGACTGGCAAGCGGTAGAGAACAATCTGGTCGCCGCGAAATCCATGGCCGGTTGGGGCAACGAAACAGAGGCTGATTTGCGAATGCGGCTTGAGAAGCAACGTGAGGAAAAGTTGAAAGAGTGGCGCGTCCTGTTCGGAACGAAGAAGGATGGGGCACCCAAAACCGCCGGGGAAACAGCCGCGACTCACCCGGTATGCTAGAACGCTTTCGTCAGCCCGCTCCTTGACACCCCCGCATCCCCGGCGCTATCCACGTGGGCAACGGGGGAGCGTATGAGCGAGTCGTTTCAGGAGCGGGCCGCGCGCCTGGTGGAATTGGCGGGGATCTTCGAGCAGGACGAGGGCCGCGCGCCCACGGCGGAGGATCTGGCCGAGGCGACCGGCGCGTCCATGGAACTGACCCTCTTCACCCTGCACAAGCTGGTCGACCACGGCGTGCTCTCGCTGATTCCCTCCGCGTACGACGACCGCTACGCCGTCGAGGACGAGGAACTGCTGGCCACCTTGCCCGACCCCGCGGACGAGCCCTCCGTCAACGAGGCCGCCGCCAAGCGCAAGGCCGCCCAGTCCGAACACCATCAGCAGATCGGCCACCGCTTCGACAAGAACTTCGTGGACGAGGCGCGCTCCAAGCTTTTCGACGAGGTGCGCGGCAAGCTCGGCGGCCAAAAGGAAGCGAAGGACAATCCCCTCGACGGCGGCGTCCCCAAGGCAGATCCCGCGCGCGATCCGGAAAAGCAGGACCTGTTCTCCAAACTCTCCGGCGAGCTGTCCGGCAAGGCCGAGAAGAAGGCCAATCCCCTTGACGAAATGTTCAAAAACAAGAAGTCTTCCTAAGCCATGATCACATTTATCCTCTGCGTTCTCGGCGTTCTTTTCGCGATGCGCCTGTTGGTGGACATCAACAAGCGTTTTTACGCGGCGAAAAGTTCGGAAGACGAAGTCCACTTCGCGACCACGAAGGACGGCTGGCGCCTATCGCTGCATCGCTATTTGCCGCGCGGGGACAACCCCCACGGCGAGCCGGTGATGCTGCACCACGGCTTTTCCGCCAGCCACCTGGCCTTCGACCTGGGCATGAACGACCACAACGAGCCCGTTCCGTCCCTGGCCCATTGGCTGGCCGACCGGGGCTACGACGTCTGGTCGATCAACCTGCGCGGCCGGGAGCAGTCGGACACGCCTCGGTGGTTCAACAAATTTCGCTATCGCTGGTCGCTCTATGAATATATGGAGCAGGACGACCCGGCGCTGGTGGACTACATCCTGAGCAAGTCCGAGTACGAGAACCTGCATTGGATCGGCCATTCCATGGGCGGCATTTTGCTGTTCGCGTACTGCATCGAGCATGGATCGCCCAAGGTGGCTTCGGGCGTGGCGCTGGGGTCGGGCATCGACTATTCGAACGGCGGATCGTTCTACGACTACATCACCCCGGCGGCGGGCCTGACCAAATACATCGAGCGCGTCCCGCTGGGATGGCTGACGGCGTTCCTGTCGCTGTTCAGCGCGCGCAACACCTCCAAGCCCGAGCAGATGAATGTGTGGCCGCCGAACGTGGCGGGCAAGGCGGCGCGGGCGGTGATGGCGAATGTGGTCAACGACGTGTCGTCGAACGTCGTCTGGCAGTTGTCCGAGATGTTCCTGCCCGGCGGACTGCGTCGGCGAGTGGACGGCGAGCCTTGGATCAACAAGGCGCGGGAGGCGTCCACGCCCATGTTCCACCTGGGCGGCGACTACGATCGCCAATGCACCCCCGTGATTTTGGAGCGCACCTACAAGGCCTTTTCCAACGAGAACCACGAGATCTGGTGTGCCGGGCCGGACGAAGGCTGCGGCGACCATTACGGCCACTTCGATCTGTCCATCGGCCTGCGCGCCGAGACCGAGGTCTATCCGCGCATTCTGGCTTTCTTCGAGAAGCACCGCGCCGTGCGCAAGTCCGGCAAGGGCAAGACGACCGCCGCCAAACGCAAGTCGTCCCGGTCCGCGGCGGGCGCGGCCTGATTCCCCGACTTCCCGTGATCGATATCTTCGCCGATTCGCCGTTCGTGACGCCTTTCGGGCGTCTCGGGCGGGCGTTGGCGTTCGCCTGCGTGTTGAGCGTTTTCGGGGCGTGCGCGGAAAGCAAGCCGTTCCTCCAGTCCGAGCAGGAGGATTGGTTTCGCGGCGACAATGAGGCCGAGACGACGGCGAACGTCGAGGAAAACCTGCCCACCGACATCCCGTCCCAACTGCGCCTGGTGGTGGACGGTGATCAGGACGAGCGGGGCGCGGCGGCCCGGGCGTTAGGCATGGCCGGCGACAAAGCACGACGGGCGCTGCCGATGCTGGTGGTCATGGCCGAGGACGAGAAGGAAATCGAATCCAATCGCCTGGACGCCATCGACGCGATGCGCGCCATCGGTCCCTGGCACGACGAGGTGGTCCCGGCGTTGGCGAATCTGAGCGCCCACCCCAATCCGCGCATCCGGCGGGCGGCGGTCAAGGCCCTAGCGGCCTACGGACCCGAGGCCAAGGGTGCGACGGCTTCGCTGGGCAAGTCGCTGCGCGATCCGCTGACCCGTTCGGACGCGGCGGCGGCGCTTTCGGCCATCGGCAAACCGGCGACGGACACGCTCCTGCGCGCCACCAAGGATCCGGATCCGGGCGTACGGGTGGCCGCCGAGGAAGCCCTGGCCGGGATGCACGACGCCGACTCTTACGACGACTTGATCGCCGGGCTTCGTCGGCCGGAACGGCACGAGGCGTCGATCAAGGCCCTGGCCGAACACGGCATCAAGGCGGTGCCGGATCTGACCAAGGCCCTCGAATCCCAAGATCCGACCGTCAAGCGGGGCGCCGCCGAGGCCCTTCGGCGAATCGGTCCCGAAGCGATGCACGCCGCGCCGGCGTTGGCCAAACTCACCAACGACATCGATCCGCTCGTGCGGGCGTCGGCCCAGCGGGCGCTGGCGGCGGTGGCGTTGTGGGACGCGACCACGACGCGGGCGGTGATCTGGGGCCTGCGCGACTCGGATCAACGGGTGCGCCAGGCGGCGTCGACGGCGATGGCGTCGGTGGGCAAGGACGCGGAGCCGGGGGCGGTGGACGAGCTGGTCAAGGCGCTGGCCGACCACCGCTGGTTGGTGCGGGCCGAGGCGGCGCGGGCGCTGGGACGCATCGGACCCGACGCGGCGGAAAAGGGGCAGGAACCGCTGGTCAATAACCTCACCCATTCGGATGCTCGGGTGCGTCGCGAGGCCGTGATCGCCCTGGGAAAATTCGGCGACCGAACCACCGACGCGACGCGTGAAGCCATCGAACGACGCACCACCGATTCCTCCCCCGAAGTCCGCCTCGCCGCCGACGCGGCTCTCGCGCGCATCAAGGACGCCGCGCCCTAACCAGAGGCTCACACCTGTCCGTCAGAGCCGCGAGCCGTAGCGAGCGATTGGCCTCGACAGGCGATCGGCGTTCGTTGGTAAACAGCGAATGCGGCGTGCCGGGTTGAACTCAACCGCTTACTACCGTGCGCGGCTCTG